>NZ_CP041617.1:0-1200000 GCF_014217995.1 Campylobacter vulpis | reverse complement strand
TTTTTAAGCGTGAAGTAATCAAGAGTTTTCACACCCACACTTTTAGCGTAAAGTTTGGTGAGTTCCTTATTAAAAGACAGCACACTAGCCTCTAAACGCGGACCGATGAAGTTGATGTTAAAAAATTCAAACAAAGCAGCGATTTTGCCGTCTTCGCCGTCTCTTCCGTGGATAAGATTAATCACGCATTTAATGTCGAGCTTTTTTGCCCCCCAAAAACTTTCAAAATAAAAGCCTCCTTGCTTTAAAACAAGTTTTTTTTCTTTTTTGTAGGCTTTTGAGCTAAAGGTTTTAGCATTTAAATTTGAAGTCTTAATGAGATAAAATTCTCTTTCCTCATCACAAAAGATAAAAAAAGCCTCTTTATCAAGCACCTTTTTAAGCACCACAGCACTCACTATGCTAATCTCGTGCTCGTAAGAATTTCCCCCAAAAAGTATCGCTAAGTTCATCATCGTCCTTTTATGCAAGTTTTTTTAAAGCTTCTTTGATAAGCTCACTCGTGTCTTTAGCCTCACAAGTGGCTAAAACGCCTAAAATTTTATCCTGCTTAAAGCCAAGGGAAAGAAGGGCGGCTAAAGCTTGAGCTTTATCATCGCTGACATTATTAAACGCCGTTTTAGCGTCTGCAAGTTCGACAATAATGCGTTTAGCACTTTTTGCGCCTATTCCTGGAACTTTTTTAAAAACGCTTTCATCATTTAAACTTAAGGCTTTGTAAAAGGACTTGCTATCAAGGCTTGAGCATATTGCCATAGCCGTGGTTGCACCTATGCCATTAACTTTTAAAAGCATTTCGAAAATTTTTTGCTCATCTTTTTCTAAAAAGCCATAAAGTTTATGGGAGTCTTCTTTGATGATTTGTGTGATTAAAAGCTCGCATTTGGCGTGAAGTTCTAATTTTGCCGCACAAAAAAGCGAGATATAAATCCCATAGCTTACGCCATTTTGCGTTTTTAGCACGGCAAAAGTAGGTTCTTTTTTGGTAATTATTCCTTCGATGGCGACAACCATTGCGTATCCTTTTCATCATAATCGATTCTTTTTTCTAGCTCTATTAATTCTTGGTTATTTTGTATGATTTTTTTAAGTCCTATGTGCCTTGCAATTTCATTCACATTTGAGGCGAAAAAAAGCTCATTTTTAGGAGAGAGAAGAAAAAATCTCACCTCATTCATATCGCTCCATTTTCCACCCCTATTAATGAAAGTAGCCTTTAAAAGTGCGTCTTGAAGACTTAATAATTCTTCGTTTAAACTAGCCTTTTTTTCCAAAAGCTCTTTTTGGATTTTTGTAGATTTTTGCAATTCTTCGTTGAGTTTTGCATAATCTTGCAGCATTTTTGTGAATTTATTCGGGATTTTTTGCCCACCTTCTTTTAATTTTTGAATTTGTGCCTCTAGCGTATCTATGGCACCTTTTCCTGCCGATAAGCTTTGTTTTAAATTGTAAATTTTATTATGTAGAGCAAAAAGCTCATCGTCTATATTTTTAAATTCTTCATCGTAATTTTTATCCAAGGTTTTAACTTTGGCAAAAAATTTATTATTATCCCCCTCAAAACGCTCAATGGTAACATTTTCAAAAAAGGTGCAAGTATTATTTGTCGCAAGGGCTTCGATATAAATTTTATCTGCCTCGATAACTCCGCCTAAACTTTTTTTAACACGCACCTCCTTAGCTTTAATGCTTCCTCCCTCAAGCAAATCTACGCTGATATTCTCTCCACTTGCCACGCCTCTGTGTGTTTTGATGTAGCCATTTTGAGCATAAATATTTGCTTTGCTGTGCGTTGTGCCTTCTATCTTAAGTCTTGCGGCTTTAAGATGGGTGTTTCCCGCCACACTGCCGATGATGTTAAGCTCTTCGCACTCTATGCCCACACCAGAATTTACGGCATCTTGCATATCGGATGCAAAGTTGATGTTAATTTTGACATTTTTATCTAGGTTTGCATTGATATTACCAACGCTTTTAAAATCAACCGCTCCAAAATCAAGCTCATTTGCAATATCATAATTGTTAGCATTTTCTACAACAAAGCCTTTTTTAAGGGCAATATACTCGACTATATTTTCCTTTTCTTCGCTTTTAAAGGCATTTGAGCAAGAAAAATTAATTTTATTTTCTTTAGGCTCTAAAACTTCTAAATGATGTAAATTTAAGTCTTTACCTTCTGCACCGATTTTGGCTTTTATGTGCCTTAGCACAATTTCATTTTCATCAACGACGATGATATTAGCCCTTTGTTCGTCTAAGGTGTAATTTTTAGCCTTTTCTTTATAACATAAAATGAGTGCTTCATCTTGGCTTTTAGTCGGCTCTACGCCCTTTGCTATGGTAATGGAAACAATTTGTTTTATAGGCGAGGTTTTATGCTTGGCTAAAAGATTGAGTAAGTCTTTTTTAAAATTAAAAATGCGAATTCCTATGAGAAATTTGAGTTTTAACATCTTTTTATAGATATTTTGTAGAATTTTAATAGCGATTTTGTCTTCATAAGCTAGGGTTTTAAGGTCGATTTGAGCGATGATTTTGGTAAGATTTTTATTGGCGACTAATTTAATAGCATTTGCATAAATGTCATTTTCTACATTTTGATAAATTTCAATTTTATATTCTTGTTTGATTTGCAAATCTTTTTTTAAAAAAATTTGATCATCGTCAAATTTGACAAGATCTTTTTCGGCGATTTTTTCCCATTGTCCCTCTCCAAAGCGAAATTGAGTTGAAAAGGCTAAAAGTTTAAAATCAAGCTCTTGCACACTAAGACCCGTTCTTGAAGCAATGCTTAACATTTCTCTGTAAGGATTTTCTGTATAGGTAACGATATTTTCCAAATTCGCCAAAACAAACTCCTTAATTAAAAATGTAATTGTAACGCATAACTTTAAATCAAATTCTTATCTTTTAAAATATTATAAAGCCTTAGTGTGGAAATGAAAAAGGTTAAAATGGCAGGTCCTAAAATAATGCCCCAAAAACCAAAGCTTGAAATTCCAGCTATCATCGCAAGAAAGATGAGAAGTTCATTGATATTGGTCGGCGTTTTGACAAGTTTTTCATTAATCCACTTGATGATAAGTGGTTTAATGAGTGTGTCGGCGACAAAAGAAATCATCACAAAAGAATAAGCAAATATCACAATAGCACTGCTTAAATTCCCAGAAGCAAAGGTATAAAGACTTACAGGGACATAAACCAAAGCCCCGCCCACAGCAGGGATTAAAGAGCTAACTGCAAAAATCACACCCATTAAAAGTCCATCATAGCCGTAAATAAATGTTATGAGGCTAAAAAGTGCACCTTGAAAAATTGCCACGATAATCATTGAGTAAAGCACCACAGCCATAACATTACCCACTTCACCTAAAATTTCATCAAGCTCGGCTTTGTTGATGGGAACTATGGATTTTAAGTAGATGACAAGCTCTGTGCCATAAAGATTTGCAAAAAAATAAAACACGCAAATTAAAGCCATATCCATAAGGAATTTGGCTCCTGATTTTGTAAAGCTTGAAGCATAGCTAAGAGCTTGTTTGTAAAGCGAGTTTAGGTCTATCCCAGCGATAAATTCTTTAATTTTAGGCTCTAAAAACTCCAAAGAAGCAGGTAGAGAAAATTCATAATGCTTAATATAATCAAGCGTTTGAGTGATGAGATTAATGTCGAAATTTTTTAAAGCCTTTGCAAGTTCTATGCTTGTATAGATAAAGGGTGCGAAAAAAAGTAAAATCATAAAAGAGGTTGTAAGCGTGGAGGCTAAAAGCTTTTTTTGTTTCGTAAGGCTTAAGAATTTAGCGTGTAAATTTGAAGTCGCCACTGCCATTAAAGCAGCGATTGCTATCACAAGTAAAAAACTTTTAAAAAGATAAAGCAAAAGACCTAAAATAACTAAAATAAAACAAATTAAAAATATTTTCCCACTTTTCACAATCAATCCTCAAATAAAGTTTTTTCATAATTAAGCTTAAGCGTAGCATAGCTTTTTGTGCTAGCAATGCGACCTTTTGCAGTGCGTTCGATGTAGCCATTTGCGAGTAAATAAGGCTCAATCACATCTTCAACCGTATTTTCATCTTCACTTAAAGCCGCGGCTATACTTGCAAGTCCCATAGCCTTACCTTTAGCGGAGGTTAAAAGCTCTAAATATCTTAAATCCATATTATCAAAGCCCAGCTCATTAACTCCTAGAGAATTTAAAGCTTCATTGGCTCTTGTAAGGCTAATATTTTCTTCATCATTGACATCGGCAAAATCACGCACCCTCTTTAAAAGCCTTAGGGCAATTCTAGGAGTGGAGCGTGAACGCTTGGCGATTTCTAAAGCGGCTTTTTCCTCGCAGTTTTTATGAAGTTTAAGTGCGGCTTTTTGTAAGATGAGGGCAAGTTCTTCATTTTTGTAAAATTCAAGGCGAAATTGCATACCAAAGCGGTCTCTTAAAGGATTACTAAGCATTCCAGCCCTTGTAGTCGCACCGATGAGCGTGAATTTGGGGAGATCGATTTTAATCGTTTGAGCCGCAGGTCCGCTTCCTATGATAATATCCAGTCTAAAATCCTCCATAGCAGGGTAAAGCACCTCCTCAATGGCAGGGCTAAGACGGTGAATCTCATCGATAAAAAGCACATCGCCTTCGCTTAAATTTGTCAAAATGGCTGCTAAATCTCCGCTTTTTTCTATCATTGGAGCGGCTGTTGTTTTGATATTTGCTCCCATTTCTGCGGCGATGATATTTGCAAGAGTTGTTTTACCAAGTCCCGCTGGTCCGCTAAAAAGGATATGGTCTAGACACTCTTCGCGTTTTTTGGCTGCACTGATGAAAATATGAAGGTTTTTTTTAATGCTTTCTTGCCCTATGTAACCATCGAAATTTGAGGGTCTTAAGGAGTTTTCATAGGTTTCATCGGGGGAGAATTTTTCAATTTCTACTATCCTGTCCATAATCGCTTTCTTTGAAATGTGATAAAAATTGCGAATTCTAGCAAAAGGCTTTTTAAAAAAAGATGAAATGAGCTTAATTTGTTTAAAAGCTTGTTTTTGCTAAAGTATGGGCTTTAAATTTAAAGGGAAATGATGAATTTGGTGATCGTTGAAGATGATATTAATATGCGAAAATCTTTAGAAATCGCTCTGGGTGAATATGAGGAATTTAAAATCAAGTCTTATAAATCTGCCACAGAAGCCTTGAAAAAGCTTAGTGATGATACAGATTTGATTATCACGGATATTAATATGCCCGGACTTGATGGACTTGAATTTGTCAAGGCTTGTGAAAATAAGTATGATTTTATCATTATCACAGGTAATGCTACACTTAACCGTGCTATTGAGGCGGTGCGTTTAGGCGTTAAGGACTTTTTAACTAAGCCTTTTGATGTTAATACCCTAGTTCAGGCAATTAAAAGGGCAAAAATCATACGCGAAAAAACAAGTGATAAAAAAAGTGCCAAAAAAGATAATTTAATACAAAATGACTTTTTTGCAACTTCTGCAAAATTAGAAGCAACTTTAAAATTGAGCGAAAAGGCAGCAAAAACAGATGTTGCAGTGATGTTTTTTGGCGAAAGCGGAGTGGGAAAGGAGCTTTTTTCAAGACATATTCATAAAAATAGCAAAAGAGCCTTAAAACCTTTTGTAGCCATTAATATGGCTGCCATTCCTACCAATTTGATAGAAAGTGAGCTTTTTGGCTTTGAAAAGGGAGCTTTTACAGATGCAAATGCCACTAAAATAGGGCTTTTTGAAATGGCAAATGAGGGCACACTTTTCTTAGATGAAATCGGCGAAATGCCTTATGAAATTCAAGCTAAGCTTTTAAGAGCCTTGCAAGAAAAAGAAATCACGCGTCTTGGAAGCACAAAAGCCATTAAAATCGATGTAAGAATCATCAGTGCAACAAATGCAAATTTGGAGGAAAAGATTAAAAATGGA
This sequence comes from Campylobacter vulpis, assembly GCF_014217995.1. Taxonomy (NCBI): domain Bacteria; kingdom Pseudomonadati; phylum Campylobacterota; class Epsilonproteobacteria; order Campylobacterales; family Campylobacteraceae; genus Campylobacter; species Campylobacter vulpis. The sequence goes on along the minus strand of NZ_CP041617.1, from coordinate 1,194,066 downwards.
GACTTTAGAAGTGATCTTTATTACCGCTTAAATACCCTACCTATACAAATCCCCCCTTTAAGAGAGCGAAAAGAGGAGATTTTAAGCATAGCAAGTAAGGTTTTAATGGATACTTGTAAAGAATATGAGCTTGAGAATAAAACATTAAGCAAAGAAGCGCAAAATGCCTTGCTAGAGTATGAATTCCCAGGCAATATAAGAGAACTTATCTCCATAGTGCAAAGGGCTTGCATTTTAAGTGAGGGGGAGAAAATCACAAAAGAAGATTTATTTTTAGAAGCAAGAAGCACGAAAAAAGAGTTGAAAAATTTAGAAAAAGAGCTTTTAGAAGAGGGACTTAAAAATATGGACTATAATGTGGAGAAAACGGCGGAATTTTTGGGTATGGAACTTAAAATTTTAAAAGAAAAAATGAAAAAATATCACATAAAAGGATAAAGAAAATGAAAAAGCAAAAAATAGCCATAGTGGGTGCGACAGGAGCTGTGGGGGAGGAACTTTTAAATGTCTTAGATGAGCTTGATTTTCCTGTGGAGAGTATTTTGCCCTTAGCAAGTGCGAAGAGTGCGGGAAGCGAGGTGGAATTTGGGGGGAAATTTTATAAGGTTAAAGAGCTAACTGAAGAGGTTTTTAAGCAAAATCCTGTCGATATAGCTTTTTTTAGTGCGGGGGGAAGTATCTCGGCAAAATACGCTAAATTTGCTGTGGAGACTGGTGCTGTTGTGATTGATAATACAAGTCATTTTAGAATGAATCAAGATGTGCCTTTAGTCGTTCCTGAGTGTAATGCTGAGGATATAAAGCTTTGGAAGAAAACGGGAATCATTGCAAATCCAAATTGTTCAACCATACAAATGGTGCATATTTTAAAGCCTTTAGATGAGGTTTTTAATCTTAAGAGGGTTAATGTAGCGACCTATCAAGCGGCAAGTGGAGCGGGTAAAGAGGGTATGGCAGAGCTTGTGGAGGGACTTCAAAGCTTTTTTGCCTTTAAGCTTGATGAATTTAAGGCTAATACCTTTCCTTACACTTTAGCATTAAATTTAATCCCACAAATTGATGAATTTAGCGATAATGGTTACACAAAAGAGGAGCTTAAAATGGTTAATGAAACACAAAAAATCCTCCATAAGAACCTAGAAATCTCCGCTACTTGTGTGCGTGTGGGAGTGCTTAGAAGTCATAGTGAGGCTTTAAGTTTGCATTTTGAAAAAGAAGTTGATGTTAAAAAAGCAAGAGAAATTTTAAAAAATGCCCCAAGTGTCGTAGTTATCGATGATGTGGCTAATAAAAAATATCCTATGCCTCTTTTTGCTAGCGATACAAATGAAACTTATGTGGGTAGAATTCGCAAAGACATTAGCCGTGATAATGTTTTGCATTTGTGGTGCGTGGCAGACCAAATTCGCGTAGGAGCGGCGACAAATGCTGTAAGAATCGCACAAAAATGGCTTGAGTTAAGGGGAAAATGATGTTGGAGAAAATATTTGAGGGCTTATTGGTAAAAAGTCGCTTTGTTACGATTTTACCTGTTATTTTTGGGCTTGTGGGAGCTTTTGTTTTATTTTTTATCGCAAGTTATGATGTTGTAAAGGTGATTTTTTTCACTTATCAATATTTCTTTACTTCTGGTGTTGAGATTGATTTGCATGAAGATGTAGTGGGACTGATTATCGGGGCTGTGGATTTATATTTGATGGCTTTGGTTTTATTTATTTTTTCTTTTGGGGTATATGAGCTTTTTATCAGTGAGATAGAGGAATTTAAGCAAACTAAGCAAAGTAGAGTTTTGGAAGTGCATAGCTTAGACCAGCTTAAAGATAAGCTTGCAAAGGTGATTATTATGGTTTTGGTGGTGAATTTTTTTCAACGTGTTTTGCAAATGAAATTTACTACTCCTGTGGATATGGCTTATTTGGCTGGATCTATTTTGGCACTTTGTGTGGGGCTTTATTTTTTGCATAAGGGGGGACATTGAGTTTAACTTTTTTTGCTATAATCTTTCACTTTATGAAATTTTAAGGAGAAATGATGAGGAAATTTGCCCTTATTTGCGTGTTTTTAAGCTTAAATATTTTAGTTTCTAACGCAGCTCCTCTTGATGAAGTATTTAAAGATGTAGAAGTTTCAGGAACGGTGCGTTATAGGTATGAAAGCTCAAATACAAAGCTAAAGGATAGAAATTCAAAATCTAGCACCAAAACACGCACGGATATTACGATACAATAAGGTTTTTTATATGATAAGATTTGTATTTTTAGTTTCTATTTTTATCGTTGGTCTTTTTGGGATTAATTTAAAGTCTTTTTTTACTTATACTTTTGATTCGGGTAAAACTTATGATATGCAAAAAGCTAAAGATTTGTATTTTCAAAAAAAGTGTCAAACTTGTCACGGCGATACTGGTGAGAGAAAAATTTCAGGAAAGGCTTTAAAAGATATGAAGCCAGAGGATATTAAATCCTCTTTAATTAACTTTACCTTAGAGGGAGGAAATTCTGTTAATATGGCTGTGCATTCTAGAAATTTAAGCCACGCCGAAATTGATGAAATTATTGCTTATATCAAAGGTGAAGATTTTGCAATGGAGTTACAGGTAAAAGACTTGCTCGAGGAAGAGCCACCTCAAAAAACTAAGCACGGGATTTTTATTAAGTAAATTTATTTAAAGGAGAAAAGATGAAAAAATATATTGTAGCTTTAACAAGCTTAGCTCTTGCGAGTTCTTTGTATGCAAAAGATGTTAATGTTGGGGTTATTTTGCCCTTAACAGGCACGATTGCAGCTTATGGTCAAGATGTTTTTGCTGGAGTTAAATTGGCAAATAAATTAAATCCAACTCTTTCAAATGGTGATAAAGTTAATCTTATTGTGATTGACAATAAGGGCGATAAACTAGAAACTTCAAGTGGAGTTAATCGTCTCATTTCTCAAAATGGCGTTTTAGGGATTATAGGAGCAGCTGCAACGCCAAATACCATTCAAGCTATTTCCATAGCGGAAGATAAAAAAGTTCCACTTATAGCACCTGTAGCATCTGGAGATAGGCTTTTAGATAAGAAAAAATATGCTAGTAGGGTTTGCTTTAAAGATAGTTTTCAGGGTGATAAATTTGCTAATTATGTAGCGAAAGATTTAAAGCTTTCAAATGCTGTTCTTATCGTGGATCAAAGCAATGTTTATTCTTTAGGTCTTGCTAAGGCTTTTGAAGAAAGTTTTGTGGCAAACGGTGGTAAAGTGCTTAAAAAATTGATGATAAATTCAGGCGATAAAGATTTTAGAGCGGTTATTTCTCAATTTAAGGCTTTAAATGCGGATTTTGTTTATATGCCAATTTATCATCCAGAAGCTGCTCTTATTGCAAGACAAGCGAGGCAAATGGGTTTTGATAAGCTTTTGGCGGCGGGAGATGGGATAAATAATCAAACCTTCATCGAGCTTGGTGGCAATGCTGTGGAGGGCGTGATTTTTACAGATAGTTTTGATTCTGGTAATCCTAGCACAAAATTAGGCAAAGATTTCATTGCTAACTATGAAAAAACTAAAGGTGTAAAGGAGCTCCCAGCTTTTTCTGCTATGGGTGCGGACGCATATTATGTAATGCTTAATGCAATGAATGCTTGTATTGATAATCTAAATGCCGAATGTATTAATGAAAAAATTCATCAAACGACTAATTTTGAGGGTGTTGGAGGATTAATTAGTATAGATTCTAGTGGTAATGCTACGCGTTCTGTGGTAATTAAAGAAATTAAAAATCAAAAACAAGTTTATAAAACCATTATTAATCCATAAGGGCAAAGCGATGAGGAAAAGTTTAGTTTTAATTACTTGTTTGGTGGCTGCTTTAAGCGCTAAGGAAATTCGAGTAGGTGTTGTTTTGCCTTTAACGGGCGTAACGGCAGCTTATGGGCAAAGTGCTTTAGAGGGAATTAGATTAGCTAATTCTTTACAAGCAATTTTACAAAATGGCGATAAAGTCAATCTTGTTGTGGTTGATACTAAGGGCGATAAATTAGAATCTTCAAGTGCAGCCAATCGTCTTGTTTCGCAAGATAAAGTTTTTGGTTTAATAGGAGAAATGACAACGGCAAATACTTTGCAAGTGATGCGTGTAGCTGAGGATAATAAAATCCCCCTTATTGCTCCAGCAGCCACAGGAGATAGGCTTTTGGATAAAAAGGCTTATTCTTCTAGAGTGTGTTTTATGGATAGCTTTCAAGGTGCGTCCTTGGCAAAATATGCTTTTGAAAATTTAAATTATAAAAATGCTGTATTGGTTTTAGACCAAAGCACAGATTACTCTTTAGGTTTAGCGAGGGCTTTTGAAAAAGAATTTAATGCTAAGGGTGGTAAGGTTTTAAAAAGTTTGAGAATTAATTCGGGAGATAAGGATTTTAAAGCTATTATTGCACAAATAAAGGGCTTAAATCCCGATTTTATCTTTTTGCCACTTTATTATAGTGAAGCATCTTTATTTGTGCGTCAAGCAAGAAATGCTGGCTTATTAACGCCTATGGCTTCAGCTGATGGAGTAGCCGATCAAAGTTTTATAGAATTGGCAGGTAGTGCAAGCGAGGGTTATATCTTTACCGATAGTTTTGATTCTCATAATCCCTCAACAAAGCTTAGTAAGGACTTCATTGCCAATTATGAAAAGGCAAAAGGCACTAAAGAAGTGCCAAATTTTACAGCTATGGGTGCGGACGCTTATTTTGTAATGTTTAATGCTCTTAATGCTTGTGTGGATAATCTCACTCCAGTTTGTGTTAATGAAAAAATTCATCAAACGATTAATTTTGAAGGAGTTTCTGGGATAATTAGCATTGATAAAACGGGCAATGCTACGCGCTCAGTTGTGCTTAAAGAGATTAAAAATCAAAAACAAGTTTTTAAAGATATTATTAATCCTTAAGGGAAATTTGTAGATTATGGATTCGACTTTATTTTTACAGCAGCTTGTTAATGGCTTTAGCCTTGGCAGTATGTATGCACTTATTGCTGTGGGTTATACTATGGTTTATGGAGTTTTAAGACTGATTAATTTCGCCCACGGGGACATTATGATGGTAAGTGCGTATGCTGCACTTTTTTGCATTACTAGTCTTAATGTGCCTTTTTTAGGGGCACTTTCTTTAGCTATGATTTTTGCTATGGTTGTGGGGATAGCTACGGATAAGATAGCTTATAAGCCTTTACGAAAAGCCCCTAGAATTTCTTTGTTAATCACTGCGATTGGCATTAGTTTTTTCTTGCAAAATTTATTCAATATGCTTTTCACTTCCACTCCAAAGGCTTTTTTACCGCCAGCTTATTTTGAAGAGTTAATTAATGTGGGTGGGATAAGCGTTACCTTTGGTAGTTTGCTTGTGCCTTTAATTACTTTTATTATTGTTGTGATTGTGCTTTTGATTTTATATAAAAGCAAATATGGTATCGCAATTCGTGCTTTAGCCTTTGATGTGCAAACTGTGAATTTGATGGGAATTGATGCAAATCGTATTATTGCTATGGTTTTCGCGTTAGGTTCTGCTTTGGCAGCTGTGGGAGGAGTCTTTTGGGCAAGTATGTATTATTCTATTACCCCAACCATGGGAACACTCATAGGACTTAAAGCCTTTGCCGCTGCGGTTTTAGGAGGTATAGGTTCTGTGGTGGGAGCTGTGATAGGGGGATTAATTATAGGATTAACAGAAGTTATTGCCGTGGCGTTTTTTCCAGAACTTTCTGGTTTTAAAGATGCTTTTGCTTTTATATTTTTAGTTTTTATTTTATTATTTAAGCCTACTGGAATTTTAGGCATTAATTTTGAAAAAAGTAGGTTTTGATGATGAGTAGAGCAAAAATTTCACATTTGACATTTTTATTTTTAGCACTTGCTTTCATCTTTGTTTCGCCTAGAATTTTTAGTGATTATGGTATGAGCATAGTAAATCAAATTGCCATTTTTATAATCTTAGCTGTAAGCTATAATTTAATTAATGGTGTTACTGGGCAATTTTCCTTAGAGCCAAATGGCTTTGTGGCTGTGGGTGCTTATGTTGCGGCTTTAGTGCTTTTAAGCACGGAGGCAAAAGAGGAGCAGTTTTTTTATGATGGGATTAATCCTTTCATTTTAGCCTTACATTCTCCAAGTTTTATTGTAGCTTTGCTTGCGGCTGGTTTGTGTGCCTGTTTGCTTTCTTTTATTCTTTCTTTTGCGGTTTTTCGTGTAAGGGGAGATTATTTAGCGATTGTAACACTAGGATTTGGTATCATCATTAAACTTTTAGCTCTTAGTTTTCCTACTTTTACAAATGGCTCAAGAGGGATTAATGAAATTCCAGCTTATTCTAATATTTATTGGACAGGTGGCATAGCTATTATTGCTGTTATTTTAATTTTAAATATAGTCTATTCTAAATATGGACGCGCAATGAAAGCTATAAGAGATGATGAAGATGCAGCAAGTGCGATGGGGATTAATACCTTTTGGATTAAAACTCTTGCTTTTGGCACTTCAGCGTTTTTAGAGGGCGTTGGAGGAGGACTTTTAGCTTGTCTTTTAACGACGGTTTCGCCAGAGCAATTTGACTTTTTGCTAACCTTTCAACTTCTTATCATTATCGTTTTGGGAGGACTTGGTTCGACTACTGGAGCGATTTTAGGCTCTATTTTAGTCATAGGCGGAGCAGAATGGCTAAGATTTTTAGATGAATTTAAAATTCAAATGGAGTTTTTTGGAGCAGAAATTCAAACGGGGCATGGACTTAGAATGGTCGTTTTTTCTCTTATACTTATATTTGTTATGCTTTTTGCTAGAAGAGGCATTATGGGCGATAGAGAATTGTTAGATATTTTTAAAGCCTTCCAAAAGCGTTTTAAAGGGAGTGAAAAATGATTTTGGAGTTAAAGAAAATTTCTAAAAGTTTCGGTGGGGTTAAGGCGATTAATGAAACTTCTTTTGGTGTGAGTGAGGGTGAAATTTTTGCACTCATAGGTCCAAATGGTGCGGGTAAGACGACACTTTTTAATATTATTACGGGAAATTACAAACCAACAAGTGGAGAGGTTTTATTTAAGGGGCAAAGAATTGATACGCTTAAGCCTCATAAAATTGTGCATTGTGGTATAGCTAGAACCTTTCAAAACATTAGACTTTTTTCCAGTATGAATGTGCTTGAAAATGTCTTAATAGGATTTAATCATCAAATGAAATATAGTATTTTGGAGGCTTTTTTACATTTAGGGCGTTTTTCTAAGGTAGAGAGCGAATTTAAAGATAGAGCTTATGCGCTTTTAAAAGAGCTTGAACTTGAAGATGTGGCTTATCATAAGGCAACAAGTTTGAGTTATGGACAGCAAAGAAAGGTTGAAATCGCAAGGGCTATGGCGACAAATCCTAGTCTCCTCTTGCTTGATGAACCAGCTGCTGGAATGAATGGTGCAGAAAGTGGAGCTTTAGCGGAGCTTATTTTTAGATTGAGAAGAGATTATAAAATGGGCGTTTTATTGATAGAACACGATATGAAATTTGTCAATAAGCTTTGCGATAGAGTTTTGGTTTTAGATTATGGGCGAACGATTTTTGAGGGTAAATTAAGCGATGCAATTAATCATAAAGAGGTTATTGCGGCTTATTTGGGGGATTTTGATGCTGATTGTTAAAAATTTACATGTTTATTATGGTTTGATTGAGGCTTTAAAAGGAATTAGTTTTGAAGTGAAAACAGGGCAAATTGTCTCACTTATAGGTTCAAATGGAGCAGGTAAAACTTCAACTCTAAATGCCTTATTAAATTCTGTTAAAAGAACTGGAGAAATCAATTTTCTGGGTTATGAGACAAAAAGGCATTTGACACATACTTTGGTGCAAAAAGGTATAGCCTTGGTTCCTGAGGGGCGTAGGGTTTTTATCAATTTAACTGTTGAAGAAAATTTAAAAATAGGTGCTTATAATAATAGTGAAAATTATGAGCATTTAAGGGAACAAATGTATAAGCTCTTCCCGCGCCTCGTGAGTAAAAAACACACTTTGGCTGGGAATTTAAGCGGAGGTGAATCACAAATGTTAGCAATTTCAAGAGCTTTAATGAGTGAGCCTAAGCTTTTAATGCTTGATGAGCCATCTTTAGGGCTTGCACCTAAGATTGTAGGTGAGGTTTTTGACATTATTGTGCGTTTAAAAGAAGAGGGCATTACCATACTTTTGGTTGAACAAAATGCCTTTTCAGCTCTTAAAATAAGCGACTATGCCTATGTTTTAGAAAATGGACATATAGTGATGCAAGATGAGGCACAAAATTTGATTCATAATGATGAGATTAAAAAGAAATATTTGGGATTATAAATGAAAAATTTCTTAAAAAGTGTGGGAGATTTGCGAATTTCTATTGCTCTATTTTTGCTTTTCGCACTTTTTTGTGCTTTGGCAACCTTTATTGAAAGTGCTTATGGAACGCCTACCGCTTGGGCTATGATTTATGGCACAGCTTGGTTTGGTTATATTCAACTTTTACTTGGCATTAATTTACTTTGTGCGATGTTTGCTTATAAAATGTTTAGACTTAAAAAGCTACCATTAATGATTTTTCATTTTTCTTTTTTATTTATTCTTTTGGGTAGTGCGATGACGCGATATGGCGGCTTTGAAGGTATGCTTCATATAAGAGAAAAGGCTGAAAATTCCATTATGCAAAGTGCAAAAAGCACCATACGCTTTTCAGCGGTGGAAAATGGTGCGATTTATAGTAGCGTCAATACCGAACATATAGGCGTCTTACCTTTTGTCAATTCTTTTAATATGCAGCTTAATATGAGCGAAAAGGCAAATTTGATTTATAAGGACTTACTTTTAGACGCGAAGTATGTTTTTGAAGAAAATAATGCCTCTTCCCCTTTACTTGTCCTAATGCTTTCCTCGCAGGGTATGCAAGGGAGTGAAGTTGTCTTTAAAAAGGGAGAGATTAAGAATTTAAGCGGAGTTAATTTTGCTTTTTTAAATGATGCGGTTCAAGCCCCTTTTGTAAAAATTGACGAAAATTTACAACTTAGTTCTAGTGAAGATTTGAAATTTTTGAGTATGGGCGATGGCACAAGTGCAGTTTTAAAAGCAAAAGCTAAGGAGAGCGTGAAAGAAAGAAGACTTTATGAATTAAATGGTGTCAATTTTGTGGTTAAATTTGCTTCTTTAAGTGCAAAGGAAAGCATTCGTGGAGTTAATAGAGAGCAGGATTCTAGCTTTTTGGCGTGGTTTAAGAGTGCTTGGCTGGAAGTGGGACGCACTTTTTTAGTTTCTTCTTTTGGCGAGCCGCAAACTTGGAAGGCTTCTTGGCTTTTGGGTTTAAAAGATTTTGCGATGAGTAAGGATTATCAGGCACTTAAGCTGACAGGACGCAACGCCTTAAAGCTTGAGTTAAATTATAAGGGGCAAAATAAAGAAGTTGTAGTATTTGAGTATGATAATCCTCTATCTGTAGAACTTGCTGGGCGTAAATTTTTTATCTCTTGGACTTATAGCTATGAAGAGCTTCCCTTTACGCTTTACCTTAAAGACTTCGTAATGGATCGCTATCCAGGGTCAAATTCTCCAGCATCTTATGCAAGTGAAGTGATTGTAAAAGATAAGGATAAGGAATTTGATTATAGGATTTTTATGAATAATGTTTTAGATTATAGAGGTTATCGTTTTTATCAAAGCTCATATGATCAAGATGAGTTAGGCACTATACTTTCAGTCAATCAGGACCCTGGTAAAATTCCCACCTACATAGGTTATTTTTTGCTTTCTCTTGGTATGTTTTTAAATTTACTTAATCCCCATTCAAGATTTAGAACTTTAGCGAAGATGATTAATAAAGAAGCGATGAAAAATACCGCCACCTTTCTTTTTATCTTCTTTTTTTGCTTTGGAGCAAGTAAGGCTCTAGCACAAAATAATTTACCCATCATAGATAAAGAACATGCTAAAACGCTTAATTTTTTAGTGGTGCAGAAATTTGATGGGCGTATGAGTCCTTTTGATACCTTAGCAAAAGAGGTTTTGGAAAAAATTCGAAAAAGTGATACCTATCAAAATCAAGAAGCAAGTGCCATTATGCTTTCTATGATGATGAATCCTAATGAGTGGCAAAAAGAACCTTTTATCATCATGCCTAAAAATGAGACTGCAAGAGATGAAATTGCTAAAATTTTAGAAATAAAAAGTGCTAAATATATAGCCTATAAAGATTTTTTCACTAAAGACGGACTTTATAAACTCCAGCGTTATGTCGAAAATGCTAATCGCAAAAGTCCAAATGCTAGAGGGGTTTTTGATAAGGAAATCATCGCTTTAGATGAGAGAGCAAATATTGTTAATTATGTTTTTGGTGGAATTTTGTTTAAGATTATCCCTAAGCAAAATGACGAAAACAATCTTTGGCTCCCACCTTTTTCTGCCTTAAAAGACTTGCAAGGCAAAGAGCAAGAGGTTGTTTGGGCTTTGATTAAAAATTATTTTAGTTCTGTTGATGAAGCTTTGGTAAGTGGCGATTGGACAAAGGCAAATGGTGGCTTGAATTTGATTAAGCAGTATCAGCTTAAATTTGGCTCTAGTATTGTGCCAAGTGAAAGAAAAATTGCCACGGAAATTTTTATTAATGAGGTGCAAATTTTTGTCAAGCTTATCCCTGTGTATCTTTTAGCTGGCTTCTTACTTTTGCTTTTAGTTTTAGCTAAAATGATTAATTATAAGCTTAAAATTGGTTTTGTTTTTAAGCTTGTGTATTATTTAAATATTTTTGTTTTTATGATACATACGGCAGGACTTGGGATTAGAGCTTATTTAGCCGAGCGAGCTCCTTGGAGTAATGCTTATGAGAGTATGGTTTATATTGCTTGGGCTTTGGCACTTTCTGGCATATTTTTCTCAAAAAGAAGTCCCATTTCTCTTTCTTTGACATCTATTTTAGCGGGAATTGTATTGGCTGTGGCTCATTTAAATGAGATGAATCCTCAAATTACACCTTTAATGCCTGTTTTACACTCTTACTGGCTTAGTATCCATGTTTCTGTAATTACGGCAAGTTATGGTTTTTTTGGCTTGAGTGCTTTGCTTGGAATTTTTGCCTTAATTTTAATGTGCTTTCTTAAAAAAGACGGAAATTTACAAAGCAGACTCTTACGAAATATTACAGAAGCGACTAGAATTAATGAAATGGCGATGATTTTAGGACTTTGTTTGCTTACCGTGGGGAATTTTTTAGGTGCTATTTGGGCTAATGAAAGTTGGGGGAGATATTGGAGTTGGGACAGCAAAGAAACTTGGTCGCTCATAAGCATACTTGTTTATGCTACAATTTTACATCTTAGAATGATTCCCAAATATGCAAATCAATTTATTTTTGCACTTTGGAGTATGTTTGCTTATTGGGTGATTATTATGACCTATTTTGGAGTTAATTATTTCTTGGTCGGTATGCACTCTTACGCTGCTGGCGAAGCAACACAAATTCCAAATTATGTTTATTGGGGTTTTTGCTTAATGATTGTTTTGGGAATTTTGGCTTATAGAAAGCGAAAATTTGTCGGTAGGCTTTGATGTCCCATATTGCCCTTATTGTTCTTTGTGCGGCTGGAGTTTTACTTTTTATTTTCGCCTTGATGACTTTTTTGATACTTGGTGGCAAAGAAAAAACTCCCAAAAAGGCAGAAGAAGCAGTTGTTTCTAAGAAAAAATTTAGCACGGATTTGGAAAAAATGATTGCTAAGGCAGCGGATACAAGTTTAAATGATAGCGATTTAAAGGAACTTGCCACTCTTTTTATTGCCACACATAAATTAGGCTCTAAAACTTCTAAGGATTTAGATGAGGCGACTAAGAAAAAGCTTGAATTTGTTTCAAGTTTCGCTTCAAATGCGAGTGCAAGTGCCACAAATGTGAGTTTTTTGAATAGAGAATTAAAAAAACTTTCCAACTCCTATAAAAAGGAAATTGACGCTTATGAGCAAATGGGACTTGCTAAACGCAAAATTAAAGAGAGTTAAGCACTCTTTCTAACATTAAATTTGCCCCATTTTTTTGTGTAATACCTTGCAATTTTTGACTAAGATATTCTAAATTCATCGTGAAGATTGATTTTAAAAGGGCTTTTTCATTTTGACATTGCTCTTGGGTGAAAATTTGACATAAAGCTCTATCTTGTAAAAATTTAGCGTTAAAAAATTGATGATTTTTAGCGGCGTAAGGATAAGGTATGAAAATGGTAGGTAAAGTATTTGCACAAAGTTCAAATAAAGTGCTAGCTCCAGCCCTTGAAATGGCTAAATCCGCCTCCCTCATTTTTGAGGCTAAATCATTATGAAAGGCAAATAGATCCACATCTATATTAAGCTCTTTATAAGCTTTTTCACAAAGCTCATAATCTTCTTTCCCACACTGATGAATGATTTTGATATCCCTTTCTTTCAGTTTTGACGCTAATTGAAGGGCGAGTTGGTTGATAAATTTAGCACCTTGAGAGCCTCCTAAAAAAATAATTGTTTTTAATTCTTTTCTTTCTCTTGCAAGAGTGAAAAAATCTTCTCCCACAGGGTAGGGGATAATTTCTTTTTCAAAGGCACTAAAAAAGTTTTTAGAAAAGGGCTTAAGAAAGGAATTTAAAGCCCCACTTTTTGAATTCTGCTCGTGGATAAAAAGTGGAATTCTTGCAAAAATCGCTCCAAAAGAAGCAGGTGCAGCACTATATCCTCCTACGCTAATAACGGCTTTTACGCTATGTTCTTTAAAAATTTTTTGGCACTTAAAGGAAAGTTTTAAGATATGTTTTAGGGCTTTTAATTTTTTCAATTTGCTTTGATTGACAACTCCTGTGGAGCTTAGAAAATACTTAGCCTTAAAACGCTCTTCTTTTTCAAACCACGCCTTATCTTGTCCATTTTCACTTCCTATATAAATGCAGTCTAAATTTTTTTTTACCGCACTTTCAAGTAAGCATTTAACGATATTTAAATGCCCTCCCGTGCCTCCACCTGTTAAAACTATCATAATTTAACCTTTTTTGAAATCATTAAAACATAGCCAAGCCCTATACAAATCGCCCACATTGAACTTCCTCCATAACTTAAAAGTGGCACGGCGACACCTTTTAGTGGGGTAAGTGAGATGATACCAAAAGCATTCATAAAAAATGAAAAAAGTAAAAGTAAAGCTATGCCAGAGCAAAAGATAAAATGCTCTTTTTTATCACATCGTCCAGCGATTCTAAAAATTCTTAGTATCATCCAAAGATAAAGAAAACAAATAAAAGCTAATCCTAAAAGCCCTATTTCTTCCGTAATGCCTGAAAGAACGAAATCTGTATGCACTTCACTCAAAAAGCCCAGCTTAAAAATTCCAAGCCCCAAACCCTCTCCAAAAAAGCCTCCGTGTGCTATGGCATTAAGTGAGTGTGAAATTTGATAGGGTTCGCTATTTTCACTCACACGAATGGCTGAAGCAATCCACTCGGGAAGTAGGGGTAAAAAGGCATCTTGAATGTTTCCCCACCAATTTGCAATGCGTTGAATTCTTCTTTGATTGCTAAAGATAACAGCTATACCTATCATCATCACAATTAAAATTCCAAAAGCAAAAAGTCTCTTACTAGCCCCCGCAAAAAAGGCAAGAGCAAGGATAAGAAAAAAACTAATGACACTTTGCCCTAAGTCATTTTGCGTGATATAAATATAGCCTATAACTAGGGTTGCTACAATGCAATAAGGTAAAAGTATGAGAATTTCGTGCTTAATCGCCTTTTTTTCATCATTAATACGCCTTGTGTAAGACCAAGCTAAAAAATAAATTAAGCCGATTTTAAAAAACTCTACCGGAGAAATAGAAACAGGACCAAGTCTAATCCACCTTTTTGCACCCCCACTTTCAGTGGCTAAATTTGTTGGCAGAAAGGGCAAAATGATAATGGCAAAAAAGGAAAAGATAAGGATAGCGAGTATGATTTTATAGGAATTTGAATTATCGGGATTAAGTTTTGAGAGAAAAAACATTATTAAAATTCCACTAATGCCAAAAAAAAGTTGGCGGATAAAAAAATGAAATTCATGATAATCAAAATATAAAATGGTAAAAGTAGTTAAAGAATAGGAAAAAATGATACCTATGGTGATTAAAGCACAACTTAAATAAAATAATTTTTTGTCCGCGACCATTACTTCCCTTATAAAATAACAAATCGCCATTATAACACGAATTTTTAAACTTATTTTGCTAGAATTAATAAATTTATTTGAGGGGTTTTGATGATTAAGATAAGAAAAATTCTCATTGCAAATCGTGCAGAAATAGCGGTGCGTGTAATTCGTGCTTGTAGAGATTTATATATTAAAAGTGTGGCTGTTTTTACAGAGCCTGATAGAGAATGTTTGCATGTTAAAATTGCTGATGAGGCTTATAGAATAGGCACAGATGCGATACGGGGGTATTTAGATATTGCTAGGATTATTGAAATTGCTAAGGCTTGTGGAGCAGATGCGATCCACCCAGGCTATGGGTTTTTGAGCGAAAATTATGAATTTGCTAAGGCTTGCGAGGAGGCTAATATCATTTTCATAGGTCCAAAATCTGAAGTGATTTATAAAATGGGTAATAAAAATATTGCTAGAAATTTAATGATGAAAAATGGCATTCCTGTCGTGCCGGGGACAGAAAAATTAAATGATCTTTCTTTAGCCCAGCTTAAAGAACAAGCTGAGAGAATAGGCTACCCTGTGATTTTAAAGGCTTCAGGTGGAGGTGGCGGCAGAGGAATTCGTGTCGTGCATCAAGAAGAAGAACTTGAAAATGCTTTTGAATCTTGTAAAAGAGAGGCTTTGGCATATTTTAATAATGATGAAGTTTTTATGGAAAAATACATTGTCAATCCGCGTCATATCGAATTTCAAGTTTTGGGCGATAATTATGGCAACATTATCCACCTTTGTGAAAGAGATTGCTCAATCCAAAGGCGTCATCAAAAGGTCGTAGAGATAGCGCCTTGTCCGGGGATATCTGAAAATTTGCGTAAGACTATGGGGGTTACTGCTGTGGCTGCGGCTAAGGCTGTGGGTTATACCAATGCTGGAACGATTGAGTTTTTGCTAGATGATTATAATCAGTTCTATTTTATGGAGATGAATACGAGAATTCAGGTTGAACATCCTGTAACAGAAGAGGTTACGGGTGTGGATTTAATTGTGCGTCAAATTCGCATTGCTGATGGGGAAATTTTGGATTTAGAGCAAAGTGATATTAAACCAAGAGGTTTTGCCATAGAAGTGAGAATTACGGCTGAAAATGTATGGAAAAATTTTATTCCAAGTCCGGGTAAAATAGGCGAGTATTACCCAGCTTTAGGACCATCTGTGAGAGTGGATAGTCATATTTATAAGGATTATGTTGTGCCTCCTTTTTATGACTCTATGCTTGCAAAGCTTATTATTAAAGCGACGAGTTATGATTTAGCTGTTAATAAGCTTGAGCGTGCTTTGAAGGAATTTGTGATTGATGATATTAGAACGACTATACCTTTTTTAATCGCCATTACCAAAACGCGTGAATTTAGAAGAGGATATTTTGATACTTCTTTTATAGAAACACATTTAGATGAGCTTTTGGCAAATACTGAGGATAGACATCAAGATAATAAAGAAGAAGTCGTTGCAGCCATAGCGGCGACTTTGAAAAAGATTAGAGAAAGTAGGAAATGATGGATTTTTTAGAAAGCCTTAAGGATATTAAAAAACAAATGCAAGAGCAAAAAAGCGTGAAAAATAAAACGCAAAAAAGTGGAGCTAGCTTTAAAAATAACGAATTAGAAGGCGTAGCTAAAGAAAAAAATGAGGAGTTAAAAATTAAAAATGAAGAAGAGGAATTAAGAGCTATTTTTCTAAAGGAAGAAAAGCTTTGTAATGAATTTGATAAATGGTTTAAAAACGCAGATATTAAGAAAATTTAATGCGAGAAATCGGTTTTTGCACCTTAGAGGAAACCTGTCCTTATCTTAAAGATAGAAAAATAAGGACGGAGTATAAATTTATAGAACATTGTCCAAAATCCTTAAACGAAGAGCTTATTTATAGGGGGTGGCGGCGTTTTGGCTGTTATTTTTCTCGTCCTATTTGTGAGGGGTGTGAGGAGTGCTTGAGTATGAGAATTTTGGTGGATAGTTTTAAATTTAGTAAGAGTCAAAGAAGAGTAATCCGTAAAAATGAAAAGACTAAAATTATTTTAAAAGCTCCACAAATTAGCAATGAACACCTTTTTTTATATGATAAATACCACCGCTTTATGGAAAAAAAAAGAGCGTGGAAAAGATATGATTTAAATTTTCATAAATATTTTAATTTGTATGTTGATGGAGCTATGGACTTTGCTTATGAGCTTGATTTTTATATTGATGAAAAATTAGTTTGTGTGGATTTAATTGACATTTTTGATGGGGGAATTTCGAGCATTTATTGCTTTTATGACCCAGATTATAGGGATTTTTCTTTGGGAAAATTTTCTTTATTGAGCGAAATAAAACTTGCAAAAAAAAGAAATTTAAAATATATTTATTTAGGATATTTTGTAAAAAAGTGTCAATCTTTATCTTATAAAGCCGATTATACACCTAGAGAAATTTTAAGAGGCACGAGTATGCCTTGTGAAAAATTACCTTTATGGGAGTATGATGATGCAAGTTGTGCAAACTTTAGAGACGATTAATGTAAATACAGATGATATTTCCATTTTTTGTTATTTTAAAGATTTGATTACAAAAAATTTTACTAAAGTTATAGGAAGAAAGAATAAAATTTTTTCTTTTTTTGAGGAAAATGAAATTCCTCAAAGACGCTATTTTTTAAAGCTTCTTGATCAAAAATATCGCAAAAGTCATAATGAAAGCATAGATTTAAAAGATGCGCATTTTAAGACTTTTAAATTAAATTTTGAGCAAAATAATACTCTAAGACCTATGCTTTACATCAAAATAAGCTTTTGTGGAAAAAACATTTTAATGCAATTTAATTCTAATGAAAAACTTTTCATCGCCTATATGAAAAATTATTTTAAACAGCATTTTAAAGAATATGATGAAGCTTTACATATTGTAAATTTGCAGTATCAAGATGAAAGCACTTTGGAGCTTTTTGAGGCTTTTGCAGATGAGAGTGAGCATTTAAAATATTGTGTTGATTTCAATATTGATAAGGAAGAATATAAAAATTTTCGTCAAAATATTCACAAAGCTGAAAATATGAAGTGGAAATTTAACGCCTTAGCTAAACTTTTTAATAATTATTTTTCCATACTAGAATGCACCCCACAAAATGATTTAAGTGAAATTCGTCAAAAATATCTTGTGTTAGTTAAACTTTATCATCCAGATTTTCAACAAAATAAAAGTGCAATAGAAAGGGCATATTGTAGAGAGCAGTTTGAAAAAATTCAAATCGCTTATGATAATCTTAAGACTTTATATAAGAATAATACTTAATTAAAAAAGGAGGGATTGATGAATTAGCTCATCAATCCATTTGCCTACGGTACCAAGTGGGAGTTTCTAACTGATTCATTATTTCTTCATCATAACCGCCACTGACTTTTCTAAGGTTTAGGTAAGGATTTTTTTTAGGAGCGTTTTCATTGCGTGTTTTTTCATTTTCTTGCACTTTATCTTCAAAGCCTGTTGCGATAATAGTAACTTCCACTCTATCTTCCATACTATCATCAGTTGTCGTGCCAAAGATAATTTTAGCATTTTCATCAACAACTTCTTGTATGCTGTTTGCGGCAGATGAAATTTCAATTAAAGAGCAATTTGAGCTTGTTTTAAAGTGTAAAATTACACCTTTTGCACCCTTAATATCCATACCATCAAGCAGTGGAGATTCCATAGCATTAGTGAGAGCTTCTTCTATGGCGTTTTCACCACTTGCACTTCCTACACCCATTAACGCCAAGCCTCTGTGCCCCATAATTGTTCTTACATCGGCAAAATCCACATTAATATCGCCATTATCTAAAAGTATAGATGTCATACCCTTGACAGCACGTGCTAAAATATCATCAACAAGTTTAAAAGCGTCCTTAATGCCTGCTTTTTTATCGATAATACTAAGGAGTTTTTCATTTTGAATAACAAGAATAGAATCGCTTTCTTTTTTGAGTTCTAAAAGTCCTGCTTCGGCTAATTTTTTTCTTTGCTTACCCTCGAAAGTAAAAGGCATAGTTACAACAGAAACTGTTAAAGCACCTATCTCTTTAGCTGCCTGTGCGATGACTGGAGTTGCACCTGTACCCGTGCCTCCACCAAAGCCTGAAGCAATAAAAACGATATCGCTTTGACTTAAAGACGCTTTGACCTCTTCAAAGCTTTCTCTAGCACTTTCTGCACCCACTTCAGGGAGCATTCCAGCACCTAAACCCTTTGTTTTTTTCTCGCCTAGTTGAATTTTTGTTTTCGCTAAAGAATTAGAAATTGCTTGTGCGTCAGTGTTGGCTACGATAAGATCTAGATCGTTAAGTCCCATTTTGACCATATGATTAATCATATTACCACCACCACCACCGCAGCCTATTACCTTGATTTTTGCACCTTTATTGTGCTGTGCTTCTTCAACTGAGAATTCACTCATCATCCACTCCTACTTAGATTTTCAAAACCCTTTTTCATATCATAAAATGCAATTTTTACACTATTTACAAAATAAGGATTATACTCAATAAACTTTAAAAGCATTTTAACACATATTTGTTTTGCATTGTTAAACTGAAAGATAAAATGTCTTAAGTTTTATTAATTATCATTTTGCTTACCATAAATTTTAAGGGCTTTTTCATAATCTTCTTTTGTATCTATGCCTATACTTTGTGTTGAAATTTCGAGCATTTTGATTTTTTTACCATTTTCTAAAGCTCTTAGTTGTTCTAATTTTTCAGCCTTTTCAAGATTTGAGCTTTCAAATGTGCAAAATTCTCTTAAAGCTTTTACACTATAAGCGTAAATTCCCAAATGCCCCTTAAAATCCTCTTCATAACTTTCCCTCTCAAAAGGAATTTTTGCTCTTGAAAAATAAAGTGCAAAGCCAAATTTATCACATAAAACTTTCACTAAATTGGGGTCTTTTGCTTGCTCTTGGCTAATTTTCTTAAAACAGCTTGCCATAAATGCTTCTTTGTCTAAACAAGCCTCGCTAAATTCCTTAAAATATTTTAAATTTTCTATCTCAATGAAAGGCTCATCTGCTTGGACATTGATGATGATACTCTCATCTTTTAAGCATAAAATTTGACAAGCCTCGTTAATTCTATCTGTTCCGCTTTCGTGTTTTTGACTTGTTAAAACAACCTTAAAGCCGTGTTTTTTTGCGATTTCCCCCACCACTTCATCATCCACGGCAATACACACTTCATCGACCAAAGAAGCCCTTTTTGCCGTAGCGATAAACATAGGCACACCGCCTATATCACAAAGAATTTTTTCTTTAAAACGCGTTGATTTGAGTCTAGCTGGTATAATAATCATTGTTTTATCCACCTTAAAATTTCTTGTTCGATTTCTTGACTTTCTATGCCTTGCACTTTTTCTTCTTGCTGCCTAAAAAGTTCTAAAATTTCAGGCTTTATTCCTACTTTAAATTCTTTAGCGATGGTTTTCATATCTTTTTCTTCATCATTACATTCTTGCTGAAAGAGTGCTTTCATCATACTTGGGGTAAATTTAGTCCATTCAGCGGTAGAGCTTATAATTTGTGTTTTATTTTGGTCTAAAAGTTTGAAGCAAGTTGCCGTGTGAGGATCAATGAGAGTTTTTGAGTTTTTGATAAATTGCATACATTCTCCATCTGTGCAAAAATCCGCCTCAAAGTCTTCTTTTAAGCTTTCAAGTTCATTTTGATTTAATTTAAAATAATGTTGATTTTTAAGTAAGCTTATCAATTCTTTTGTTCTCTTATCTTTAAATTTGTCAAAGAGGAGGCGTTCTATGTTGGAAGAAATGAGTATATCCATAGCTGGAGAGGCTGTTTTTATGAGTTTTTTGCCTCTTAAATCATAAATGCCCTCATTAAAAAATTCACTCAAAATTTTATTTGCATTAGAAGCTATTTTGATTTTATCAATTTTTGCTCCCATTTTTTTAGCAAAATACGCTCCCAAAGCATTACCAAAATTCCCACTAGGCACGATGATGTCAAGTTCTTTATCAATTTGAACAGCGGCATAATAGTGGTAAATAATTTGAAATAAAATGCGTCCAAAATTGACAGAATTTGCCGCACAAAGCTGATAATCTTTTAAATTTGTTTTAAAATCTTGCTTTGCGAGGAGATTTTTAAGCGTTTTTTGTGCTTCGTCAAAATCACCATTGATGGCAAAAACTTTCAAATTTTTAGCCTTCATTGTTCTCATTTGCAAAGCTTGAACTAAGCTTGTCCCATCTTTTGGATATATACAAGCAACCTTAATGTTTGGGATATTTTCAAAGCTTTTTAAAGTCGCTGGACCTGTGTCGCCACTTGTTGCACACAAAATTAAAATTTTTTCATCTTTGCAAAATTTGCTAAGTAGCACTCCAAAAGGTTGTAAAGCCATATCTTTAAAAGCTCTTGTGGGTCCGTGGTAGAGTTCGTTGATATAGAGTTTTTCATTTATTTTTTGCAAAGTAATTGGGCAGCTTTTATCGTCAAATTTATCATAACTTTTTAAGGCTTTTTCAAAAATTTCTTCATAACCAAATTCAAAGCTTTTAATAAGCTCTAGTGCAAAATCTTTATAAGATAGCTTTTTATAAGCATAGCCATTAAATTTAGGCAGAAAAGCGGGAGTGTAAAGCCCCCCTTGTGGAGTGCTTGGGTGTATTAAAGCTTCTTTAAAATCTACACTAAAATTTGCATCTTGACTTTCAACCAATCGCATCAAAACTCCTCACATAAGCTTTCAATTGTTCTTTAAAATTTTCGCTTAATTCTACATTTAATTCTATAATTTCACACTTAAAGCCAAAATCTTTAATCTTAACATAGTCTTTAAAAGTCAGCATTAAAGTGTGGCAATGATGTTTTTTGAGTAAATTTTCAAGCTCTTCTTTTGTGAAATGATGATGGTCGCTGAAAAAATAGCAAGCTCTAGCCTTATCAAAATGCTCATTAAGTCTATACGGCTTAGCAATCGCTGTAACCAAAATGGCTTTAACATTTTCTTTTACAAAAGAATAGCGGTAAAATTCCTCTCCTTCCTTCGCTATAAAATTTGCCTTTTTTTTAAAATAAGGGGGCAGTCTATAAGCTCCACTTGGTAGAGTAAAATCAAAATAGGGCAGAGGCTTACCCTCGACTAAAATATCAAATTTTTTAATGTGAAATTTGGAAAAAGCATCATCAAGCAAAATGACTTTCGCACCAAGCCTTAAAGCTTTTTTTATGCCCTTAATCCTATCCTCGCTGACTATCACACCCTCTATGCTCTCACAAAAGGCATATTCCATAGCTTCATCGCCGCTTTGAGCGACTTCGCAAAGAATGTTGTTTTGATGTTTGACTAGGATTAAACCCTTGCTTTTTCTCTTATAACCTCTAAGCACGATGAAAACGCCCTCAAATTCTCTTGAAATAGCCTTACAAAGAGGAGTTTTTCCATTACCTCCAAAGCTTAAATTTCCCACGCTAATAATTGGTTTTTTAAAATCGACTTGAGAACGAAATTTGGTATTTAAAATCGCAATTAAAGCATAAAGAAAGCTTAGGGGTAAAAGTGCAAAAGCAAGGCATTTTTGAAAAAAGGAGGGGTTAAAAAAATAACGCTCAAGCCAACTCATAAAAACTCATCTAAGCATAAAATAGGAGGCATTTCTCTTTTAAAGGCATTTTGCTTAATGCGTTGTTGCAACATAGAAATTAGGCAAGGATTTAGTTTAGAAATTTGTAAGGTATCATTTTTTTCTAAGGCTCTTAGTCCTTCATCAATTAAAGCGTAAGAAAAGCCCAAATCCTCTTCGTCGCTTTGATTTTCCCATAAATCAGCCGAAGGGGCTTTTTGCAAAAAATTTGCGTCTAAATTTAGGTATTTTGCAAGGGTGTAGATTTCGCTTTTATAAAGCCCACCTATGGGATTAAAGGCACAAGCTAAATCCCCATAAATTGTGCTATATCCTAGCATCAATTCGCTCTTGTTTGAAGTGCCAACGACAAGATAATTTTTAAATGCAGAATAGTCATAAAGCAGACCCATTCTTATCCTTGCGGCGTAGTTTCCTGTGCGAATTTTATTTAACATTTCGCTCTCTTTTAGAAAAGCTTGTAAAATTGCTTCTATATTGATGATTTTGTATTTTAAATTTAAGCTTTCACAAAGCCTTAAAGAATCTTTTAAATTTGCTTTATTTGAATGTTTTGTTGGCATTAAAAGAGCGAAAACTTCATCTTTTAACGCTCTCTTACATAAGGTTGCTACCAAAGCAGAATCAATACCTCCACTAAGTCCTAAAATGACGCCTTTTGCTTTTGCTTTTGTGACTCTTTCTTGGATAAAAGACTGAATTTTAGTTAAAATTTTTTCGCAATCCATCTTAAATAAATAGAGAATTCACGCTTTCATTATGATAAACGCGGCGTATTACTTCTGCAAAAATGGGTGCTACGCTTAAGACTTTAATTTTTTCGTGTTCTTTTTTTAGCGGAATAGTATCTGTGATGACAAGCTCATCTAAGTCGCCTTTCGCAATTTTTTCATAAGCTTCACCACTTAAAACAGCGTGAGTGCAACAAGCCATAACCGAATTTGCTCCCTTTTCTTTTAAGGCTTTTGCAGCTTTGACTATGGTGCCAGCTGTATCAATAATATCATCAACTAAAACAACATCTTTGCCATTAACATCACCTATGATATTCATCACTTCGCTTTCATTGGCTCTTTCTCTTCTTTTATCTACGATGATGATGTCAAGCCCCAATTTTTTAGCCACACTTCTAGCTCTTGCTATGCCACCTATATCAGGGCTTCCCACTACGGCGTTTTTCAAATGCTTAGACTTAATGTAATCATTAAAAACTATACTCCCATAAAGATTATCTACTGGGATATTGAAAAAACCTTGAATTTGTCCAGCGTGCAAGTCGATAGTAGCAACCCTATCAATCCCAGCAGCTTCGATTAAATCCGCTACAAGTTTTGCACTTATAGGCACTCTAGGATTTGCCTTTCTATCTTGTCTTGCATAGCCAAAATAAGGGATAATCGCCGTAATAGAATTCGCACTTGAGCGACGCAGAGCATCTGTTAAGATAAGAAGTTCCATTAAATTATCATTTGCTGGAGCACAAGTGCTTTGTATGATGAAGACATCTTTTCCACGCACACTTTCATCGATTTGGACACTAATTTCTCCATCGCTAAAACGCTTAACTCCCGCATCACTTAAAGGTAGAGATAAATACTTAGAAATTTGTTTGGCAAATTCCAAATTTGCTGAACCTGAAAAAATTTTATAACCACGCATAATAAACCTTGTTTAAATATTTAAGGCTTAATTTTATTAAAATTTAGCTAAAAAGCCCATAAAAATTTAATGGGCGTAAGCAGTTTTTTTTGCATAATAACGCACAAGCA
Source organism: Campylobacter vulpis (assembly GCF_014217995.1). Classification (NCBI taxonomy): domain Bacteria; kingdom Pseudomonadati; phylum Campylobacterota; class Epsilonproteobacteria; order Campylobacterales; family Campylobacteraceae; genus Campylobacter; species Campylobacter vulpis. Next base: position 1,170,482 of record NZ_CP041617.1, on the reverse strand, counting down.
TAGAGAGGGAAAAACAAATGACAAAATAAATTCCAGCCACAAACCCTATAATGGCTAAAATTTCCTCAAAACTTCTAAGATTGGCTAAAATGGTTTTAGATTTATAGGTAAGCTCTGCTATGCCAAGTCCTGCTAGATAAGCTGTATCTTTGATGGTTGTGATGATTTGAGAAAGCATTGAGGGGACGACACGTCTAAAGGCTTGAGGTAAAATGATGTAAAAAAGTGTAAAAAATTTACCAAATCCTTGAGAATACGCCGCCTCAAACTGCCCCTTTGGGATAGAATTTAAGCCTCCGCGTATAATCTCAGCCATAACCGAGCTAGTGTAGAGCGAAAAACCTATCGTCCCCCAAAAAGCTTGAGGAAACTGCCCAAAAAATACGGGCAAAACAAAACAAGCCGCCAACATCCAAAGCAGAAGAGGGGTATTTCTAAAAATGTCAATATAGACACTTGCCAAAAAACGACTTAGTTTATCGCCATAATTTTTTGTGATAGCTAAAAAAGTGCCAAAAAGTATAGAAATCACACAGGTTGCAAGAGCAATTTTGAGTGTAAGGGTTAAGCCCTGCATTAAAAAATTGATATTTTGAGCGTTAAAAACTTCGTTCATTTTTACCTCGCTAGATGAGCTTTTTTAAGTTTTTCTTCATAAAATTTTGCAAAATATGCCAAAGGATAACATACGATAAAATATAAAAATGCCGCAAAAATATACGCAGGTGCATAATTGCCATAATCAGCCGCATAGCTATCTGCTGTGCTCATAAGTTCTACACCTCCCACAATTAAAAGCACAGAAGTGTTTTTGATGAGATTTATCATTTGATTACTCATAGGAGGGAGAATAATTTTGATTGTTTGTGGCACGATGATATAACGCATTTGTTGCGTATAGGTAAAGCCTTGCGAAGCGGAGGCTTCAAATTGTCCTTTTGGAACAGCTAAAATTCCACTTCTTACAACTTCGCTTACATAAGCACCGTGATAAGCTCCTATGCCCAAAACACCTATGGTAAAAAGGTCTAAATTAATCCCTAAATGCGGCAAACCATAATATAAAAAGAAAATTTGTATGACTAAAGGAGTATTTTGAAAAATTTCTACATAAATTCGAGTGTAAGCCCTAAGCACGGCTATTTTGCTTGTTGCCATAACACCACCTATGGTGCCAAAAACAACTGCTATAAATAAAGCCAAAACACTCACTTGTAGCGTATAGATAAAACCATCTATAAAAGTTTGTGTTTGTTCTAGTGTGTCTAGGAATTTCCATAGGGCAAAAGGACTTATGCTTTCTTCATCATAAAGTCCAAGGGAGTTAAAAAACTCCCTTAGCCAAGCTACAAAGCCTACACTCTCACTCATTTTATAAGCCCCATTTTTTCGCTAATGCGTCAATGTCTGTTTTATTTTTACCTACAAAATTATTGATAAATGTGGCAAATTCTTTATCGTCTTTTTTGCTAACAATGCCATAATCTTGTGGATCAAAAGAATCCGGTAAAATTTCACTTTTTTCATCAACATAACCTAGCAAAATAGACTTATCCACAGAGAATACATCAACCCTTTTAGCATCAAGAGCTGCTTTTATGCTAGGATAATCTGGAAATTCGCTAAAGCTTACGCTTATTCCAGCTTTTTTTGCTGCTTCACCTATAACTTTTTTAGTTGTAGCAGCTTGTGCTACTCCTATTTTAGCACCTTTCATATCGGCTAGAGATTTATAACCTTTTTCTTTTAAGACTAGCAAACCGATAGCATCTTGGTAATAAGGCTCTGAGAAATTGTAAATTTTCTTTCTTTCAGGGGTAATGGTAAAGGTCGCAATTACCACATCTAAAGTGCCATTATCTAGTAAAGGTCCTCTTGTTTTAGCATTGACAGCGACAAGTTTAATTTTGTTTTCATCACCTAAAATTTCTTTAGCTAATTTTTTAGCAACATCGACTTCAAAGCCTTTAATTTCGCCTGTTTTTTGATCAAGCAAAGCATAATGTGGAACATCATTTTTAACGCCCACGACTAAAGTGCCTTTAGCCTTAATGTCTTCTAATTTTCCAGCATTTGCTGAAGTGAAAGCAAGAGCTGCTCCTAGGGCAAGGGTTGCCAACTTAAGTAAAGAATTTTTTAAAACCATTTTTTCTCCTTTCAAATTTGGTTTAATGCTGTAAAATTTTGCCTAAAAAGAGCTTGGCTCTTTCTGTTTTAGGATTTTTAAAAAATTCGGCAGGGATATTTTCCTCGACTATGGCACCATCTTCCATAAAGATAATGCGATCTGCTACTTCCCTCGCAAAACCCATTTCGTGAGTTACTACAACCATAGTTGTATTACTTTGATGAGAAATTTCTTTCATCACATCTAAAACTTCTTGTATAGTCTCAGGATCGAGTGCTGAAGTTGGCTCGTCAAATAAGATATAAGGCTTCTTCGTGCAAAGACTTCTTGCTATGGCAACTCTTTGTTGCTGTCCTCCAGAAAGCGTAGCGGGATAAACTTTAGCCTTATCGACAAGTCCTACAACTTTGAGATAATGATATGCCGTTTCTTCTGCTTCTTTTTTACTCTTTTTTTGCAATTTTATCGGTGCAAGGGTTAAATTTTCTAAAACGCTCATATGTGGATAAAGGTTAAAATGCTGAAAAACCATAGCACAATATTTTCTACAAATTTCAGTTTTATTTTTGTGCGTTAAAACAAGATTATTAACGATAACTTCGCCGGAACTTACTTCCTCAAGTCCATTCATACAGCGTATAGTGGTGCTTTTGCCACTCCCACTTGGTCCTATAATGACGAGTTTTTCACCTTCTTTTATGGTAAGGTTAATATCCTTTAAAACATGGTGCTTACCATAGTATTTATTAACATTTTTTAATTCAATCAAGTTTTTCCTTTTTGAAACATTAAGTTAAGAAATTCTAATATTTTTCTTTACAAAAAAAGCTGAAATTAGCAATTTGAAATTTTACAATGTAACTTTTTGAAACAAATTTAAAATTAAATTTTTTCATAATAAGTTCCTCTAGCGGAAAAGACTTTTTTGAAATAAACATTTTCTGGGATTAAATCTGCACTTCCCACATAAAGCCTACCTCCATCACTTAAAAGACTATAAAAGCGTTCTAAAAGCTTAAGCTTGGAGTCATAATCAAAATAAATAATCATATTTCTTGATATGATAATATCAAATTTTCCGAGTTGCATAAAAGCACTATCAAAAACATTGCAAAGAGTGAATTTGCAAGGACAAAGCTCATTTTTGTTAATGGTATAAATCCCATTGTCTTCTTTGAAAAATTTTCTTTTTTCGTGTTCGCTTAGATTTTGCAAGGTTCTGCCTTGATATTTTCCAAGCTTTGCTTTTTCTATTACTTTAGAATTAATATCCACACCCACGACATACATATCTTTAATGCAGTGTTGTGCTCCTAGCATCGCTATAGAATATACTTCCTCTCCACTACTGCAAGGCACACTTAAAACGCTTGTTCGTTTATCTAAACTTTTAATGTAAAAAGCGATATCCTTAAGTTGTGCTAATTCCCTATGAAAATATGTTTCTCCTATGGTTATAAAGTCTAAGGTTTCCTGCCTTAGAATTCTATTGACTTTAATTTTTGCTAAAAATTCAGCAAAATTTTTAATTTTCATAGTTTGAAGAAAGCTTGGAAGTTTTAACGATAGGGTTGTTTTTTTATCTTGTATATCCATACCGCTAAGTTCATTGATGATTTTGATAAATTCGTTAAGCTCTAGGTCGCTAAAGTGTATTTTTTCTTCTTTGTTTATTTGCATTAGTTTTCCTCTATGAAGCGAGTAATTTCGCTTTTGATTTCTTTTAAGCTCATCGGTCTTAGGTTAGGATTTAAATCCTTTGCTCTTTTTGGCATACCATAGACGACACTATCAGTCTCATTTTCGCATAGGCATTTCACTCCAGCCTTATAAAGCTCAAGTAGTCCTTTAGCGCCGTCATCGCCCATTCCAGTGAGGATAACGGCTAGAATTTTATTTGTTTTGGCTAGTTCCACAGCAGAATGAAAAAGCAAATCGACACTAGGTTTAAAACTACTTTGAACATCTTGCCATAAAGCCATCAAAGAGAGGTTTCCTGTGAGAATGGTGTTTTTCGCACAAATGTAAATTTTGTTAGCTAAAAGCTCTTTATCCTCAAGCAAACGCACTTCATTGACACTTTCCTCGTTAAATTTATTGACAAAAGAGGAGAGATAATTGCTACTCATATGCTGAGCAATGACAACGCAAGTGTTTTTAATATGTAGGTCTTTGAGTAAAAATTTCAGTTGATTTGGTCCCCCTGTGGAAGAGCCTATGAGAAGAAGTTTCATTGTTTTCCTTAAATTTTTTAAGGAGAGATTGTAACACAAAAAGTTTAAAATTGGGTAGAAAAGCCCTAATCATTTTAGGGCTTTAAGCTTACTCAACTTCAGCATCTATGACATCGTCATCTTTTTTCTTTTTATCGCCACTTTCATCTTTTTTATACATATTTTCGGCTAATTTGTGAGAAACTTCACTTAAAGTCTTCATCTTAGCTTCGATTTCCTCTTTGCTTGCGTTTTCATTTTTAAGTGTTTCGCGTAAGTCATCAAGGGCTTTTTGTATGTTAGCTTTATCATCTTCTGCGACTTTTTCGCCAAGTTCGCTTAAAGATTTTTCCACTTGATGGGCTAGAGAATCGGCTTGATTTCTCATTTCTACCGCTTCTTTACGCTTTTTATCTTCTTCTTTGTGAAGTTCGGCGTCTTTGACCATATTATTAATTTCTTCTTCACTTAAGCCACTTGAGCCAGTGATTTTAATCTCTTGTGCCTTGCCTGTGGCTTTATCTTTAGCTGAAACGGTTAAAATCCCATTAGCGTCAATATCGAAAGTAACTTCGATTTGTGGCATACCGCGTGGAGCTGGTGGGATTCCTTCTAAATTGAAATTTCCTAAGCTTTTATTATCGCGGCTAAATTCTCTCTCTCCTTGTAGGACATTGATAGTTACGGCGTTTTGATTATCCTCTGCTGTGGAGAAAACCTGTTCTTTTTTAGTTGGTATGGTTGTGCCTTTTTCTATGATTTTAGTCATCACACCACCAAGCGTTTCTATTCCTAAAGAAAGAGGTGTTACATCTAGTAACAATACATCTTTCACATCACCCTTAATAACCGCTCCTTGTATTGCTGCACCTATGGCTACAACTTCATCAGGATTGACTGATTTATTTAAATCTTTACCAAAAGCTTTTTTCACTTCTTCTTGCACCAAAGGCACACGCGTAGAGCCGCCGACCATAACGATTTCTTTAATTTCGTCTTTTTTAAGTCCCGCATCGCTAACGACTTCATTGATTTTAGTAATGGTTTCGCTTACAAGCTTCTCTATCATACTTTCAAATTTTGCTCTTGTGATTTTTTTCACCAAGTGCTTAGGACCTGAAGCATCTGCTGTGATGAAAGGAAGATTAATTTCTGTTTCATTAGCCGAGCTTAATTCTTTTTTAGCGTTTTCTGCGGCTTCTTTAAGGCGTTGTAAAGCCATTACATCGTTTTTTAAATCTATGCCATTTTCGCTTTTAAATTCCTCTGCCAAAAAGTCGATGAGTTTATTATCAAAGTCATCACCACCCAAAAAGGCATTACCTCCAGTGGCTAAAACTTCGACCACATTATCACCTGTTTCAAGCACGGTAACATCAAAGGTTCCCCCACCCAAATCATACACAACGATTTTTTCACTATCTTTTTTATCAAGCCCATATGCTAAAGCTGCAGAAGTAGGTTCATTAATAATTCTTAAAACATTAAGTCCTGCTATGGTTCCAGCCTCTTTTGTTGCCTTTCTTTGTGCGTCATTAAAATACGCAGGCACTGTAATAACAGCATCAACCACGCTTTCACCCAAAAAGGCTTCTGCATCTTCTTTAAGCTTCATTAAAACTTTAGCCGAAATTTCTTGTGGGGTGTAAATTTTACCCGCAATTTCAATCGCACACGCACCATTTCTTTCTGTGATGTGATAAGGCAGACGATTTTTAGCCTCTTTTGCAGCATCTTCATTAATCATCAAACCCATAATTCTTTTAATAGAATAAATGGTTTTTTCAGGATTAGTTACCGCTTGACGCTTGGCACTATCACCTACTAAAACTTCACCCTTATCTGTAAAAGCAACAACAGAAGGAGTGGTATTTTTGCCCTCTTTATTAGGGATAACCTTACTTTCTCCTCTCTCATACACAGCGACACAAGAATTTGTCGTTCCTAAATCTATACCTATAACTTTTGCCATTTTTTATCCTTTATTTAATTTATTTTGCAACACTAACTTTTGTAGGTCTAATTACTCTTTCGCCGAGTTTATAGCCCTTTTGAAGCACTTGCACCACAGCTCCGCTTTGATGCTCATCGCTTTGTAAATGAAACATAGCTTCGTGTAAATTTGGATCAAACTCACAAGCCGCCTCTATCTCCTTAACCCCGTGCTTTTCAAGCTTCTTTAAAAATAAATCTAAAGTATTTTGCACTCCTTCTTTGATTTTTAAACTCACTTCATCATTTGCTTCCACTTTAACTGCCGCTTCTAAGGCGTCTAAGACATCAAGCAAATCTTTGGCAAAGCCCTCATTTGCATAAGTCATAGCGTTTATTTTTTCTTTTTCAAGACGCTTTTTAATGTTTTCAAATTCGGCATTCGCTCTTAAATACTGATCTTTTAAAGCATTATATTCTGCTTCAAAATCTTTTTCTTCTGTTTCGTTTTCAAGCTGATTTTCTTCAACTTGTTCTTCTATTTTCTCTTCGTTTTGTTCGCTCACGCTACCTCCTTGATTTGTTTTAGGATTTTTTTATAATTTGTATAAACACTACCCGCAAATATGAGATTAACCTGCTTACCTAAAAAATCCGCATCGATTTTAAGCCCCATATAGCCCTCATTAAATAAGGGTTGAAATTGCAAATTCTCTTTAAAATACTTGTGAATTTCGCAGTCCAAAAGCTTAACAAATGCATCATTTTGATAGATTTGATAAGCTTTTTTTTCATTTGCCCTATAACAAGTTAAACTTTTTTTAAGAGTAGAAATTTTTTCTATTAACTCGTAAAAATGCACCTTTATAGCTATATTTTCTATATCAAAAATATTAAGCCCCACAAGACTTTTAAGAAATTTATAACTTTCGTTTTGATATTTTAAAGCCAACTCATTTGCCCCAAAATCTAAAATAATAAAGCGATTATTTAAACTCAAAATTTCTTTTAAAATTAACTCACGCCCCTCATAAGCAAGGCAATAAATTTCAAATTCCTCGCTTAAGGTGCGTAAAAAATCGACATTTTTTATTTGTAATTCTTCACGCATATTTAGTTCATTTTGCCAATAAGTCTGCATTGTCTTTACTGCAGGAATGCGACCACTACTAATATGAATTTGAGTAATTAAGCCCTCATCGCTTAGTCTTTTAAGATACACTCTTATTGTCGAAGCGGGAATGCAAAGATTTGAATTAAGTTCATTTGAGCCTATGGGTGTATTATCTAACAAATAGGCTTCAATGATAGACTCAAGTATCAATTCTCGCTTATCTCGACTTTTCATCACTCTACTTTCCTTAAAATTAGCACTCTCTTTTTTAATTGCTAGGATAATTATATAACATTTAGTGTTATTTTGTCAAGTATAGACTAAAAAAAATTATTTAATTTAATTTAGTCTATATAGCTAAAGTTTAGTTAGTTAATATATATAAAGTTTAAAAGCTATTTTAGAAATTTTAAAATTAAAAGGAGGTTTAAAGCAAGTCTTTGAAACTCTTAAAGCCACTCGAACTTTGGCATTTTTCATCAAGGATTTTTAAAAAATCTTTGCGACTGATATTTTTTGCCCCCATAAATTCTAAATGTTGATTATGCACTTGACAATCAATTAAGAAATCATAAGGCGCCAAAAGCTCACAAAGCTTTATTATAGCGATTTTAGAGGCGTTTTTTTTAAGGCTTACCATACTTTCTCCAAAAAACATTTTACCGATAATTAGCCCATAAATTCCGCCTACAAGCTCATTTTTCTCATAAAGTTCGAGGCTGTGTGCATAACCTTTTTTAAAAAGATTATGGTAAATTTCTATAAATTCTTCATCAATCCAACTTCTAATTCTTGCATTTTTGCAAAGTGTGATAAGGGCTAAAAAGTCAAAATCTAGTCTAATTTCATAAAGATTTAAGGATTTTCTCATATTTTTTTGAATATGAATTTGATGAGGTTCTAGCACGCATCTAGGATCAGGACACCACCAATTAACAGGCTTAGTTGTCCAGGGAAAAAGCCCCGCTGTATAAGCTTTTAGCACAAATTCCTCTTCAAGTTTAGGGCTTAAAAAAACAGGAGCATCTTTTGGGGCATTTAAAAGTTCGTTAAGCAAGAGTATCCTTTAAGAAAAGTCTATAGGGTCAATATCGGCACTTAGAGTAGGAAAATTAAGGGCGTATTCTTGGATTTTGATAAGATTTTTATGCGTATGACTTCTTAAAAGAATATAAAAACGAAATTTGAGATGAATCATTTCAACTCCACAAGCACCATAACCCACAAGCTCCACGCTTTTAAGCTCTTTAAATTTTAAAGCTAGATTTTCGCAAAGCTTTTTTGCCCTTGCTTGATTTTCATCTTCTATGATGAGTCTTAAAAGTCTTTTAAATGGAGGGTAAAGTCCTTTTCTAAAAATGAGTTCATCTTGCAAAAAGGTGTCATAATCGTTAATATATGTTTCAAAAAAAGCCTTATTTTTACTTTGGAGTAAAACCCTAGCTTCGCCCTTTCTACCAGCTCTACCAGCTACTTGCATCGCTAGAGCTAAACATTCTTCCCTCGCTCTAAAATTTGGACGCATTAAAAACTCATCTAAACCCATAATCACACTTAAATCCACGCTATGATAATCGTGTCCTTTGGCAAGCATAGAGGTGCCAACCAAAATGTCGATTTTGCAGTCGTTAAAGTCTTTTAAAATATTATTTAGCTTTTTAATGCTTGTGATTTCATCTCTATCAAATTTGGCTATTTTAGCTTCACTAAAGGTATTTTGTAAAAGCTCGCATAGCTCACTTGTTCCCATTTTTTGAGCCTCTAGCATAGTGCCATTGCAGCTTGGGCAAGAAGAGTGAATTGCTGCACTAAAATTACAATAATGGCATTTAAGCATTTTTTTCTTTTTATGCAAACTCATTGCTATGGAGCAAAAAGGACATTTTATGCTAGAGCCACAATCTTTACAAAGAATTTGCCTAAAATTCGCACGGTTGGGTAAAAAAATAATGGCTTGTTTTTGATTTTTTAAGCTTTTTTCAAGCTCATTTAAAAGCATAGGAGTAAGACTTAAATCGCTTTCATCGTATAAAAAATGCTTTTTGCTTTCAAAAAAAGTGCCCTTAAGCCTGAAATGCTTTTGTTTATAAAAGCTTGTAAGGCTTGGTGTGGCAGAGCCTAAGATGACTTTGATATTTAATTTTGCTCCTAAAAAAAGGGCTAAATCCTTAGCATTATAATAGGGTTTATTAGAAGCCTTGTAGGAATTATCGTGCTCTTCATCGACAATGATAAGTCCTAAATTTCTAAAGGGTAAAAAAAGAGCCGAGCGTGCTCCAGCGACTAAAAGGACTTTGCCTTCATTAAATTTTTCAAGATATTCTTTCTTTTTTTTCTTTGAAATTTTAGAATGCCACATACAAAATTCTTCTTCAAAATAAAGACTAAGTCTTTTTTGCATTTGCGGAGTGAGTGCAATTTCAGGCATTAAAAGTAGGACTTGTTGCCCTTTTTCTAAGTATTCTTTGATGAGAGTGATATAAATTTCAGTTTTGCCACTGCCTGTATCTGCGAAAAGAAGAGCGTTTTGCTCTTGTTTTAAAAAATTGAAAGCCTCTTTTTGTTTGGGACTCAAAGTGGGTGCATTTTGAGTTTTAAAAATTTCACATTTGTAAGGAGTGGAACTTTCAAAAAAAGAAAGGATAAAGCCTAGTTTCGTGGAGTAATAATAGCTTATAAACTCAGCTAAAATAAATTGCTCTTTGCTTAAACTAAGGGGCGTGATTTCTTTAATGTCTTTTGTGGTAAAGCTTGGTTTTTCGCATTGTTTTAGCACTATGGCTTTACAATTTTTACGCGTTTTTAAATCAACAATCACTTCACTTAAAGGAGAAATTTCACTTTCACTTTGAAAGATGAGATTATCTAAATATAAGCCTTTAATGGCTAATTTATAGTATTTCATAAAAGCTCTTTGCAGTTTTTAAGGCACTTTAAAAACCCATTTTCATAGTGAAATTCTACGCTTTTTTGAGGGTTTAAAAAAAAGCTATATTGATTGACTCCGTTTTTAATCCAACCCATTTTGCTAGAATAAATAGGAGTGCTTAAAAGGCTAAAGGAGCAGTTTTGGCAATAAAATAAGGCTTCATTTTCTTTTAAGATTACCGCTTTATCTAGTTCACTTATATAGCTTAAATTTTTTAAATCCGCTTCATTTCTCATCAAACTTAGGGCGGAATTTAGCATTTCGTAGTTCATTTTAAGTCTTAAAAGCTTGGCTTCTTCTTTATTTTGCTTAAGAAATGGCAAGGCTATGCCTGTCAAGATGGCTATGATAAGAATGACAAAAACAAGCTCAAGGAGACTAAAGGCTTTTTTGAGACTCATTGTTTGTGGAATTTGTGTTTATGTTTTCGTTCATTGTTTTGATGAGTTTTTGTAGCTTTTTTTGCAAGGTATAATTTTGATAGCTTTTTTTCACAAAGGCATCAACAAAGCTTTTAAGCTCCATTTTTTTTGTGCCATTTGAAAGTAGGGCAATGTCATCTTCTAAAAAATCTGCAAATTCATCACTGCATTTAATCACAAAATCCTTTGCGGAGATGTTGATGATGACTTGTTTAAGATTATTTGCCAAGAACAGCCTCTATTTTTTTGTAAATATCTTCGCTTTCTATATTGCGAGATTTAAGCTCTTCTTCTAAACGCAAAATTTGATTGCTTTTAGCCTCATTTTGTGCCTTGACACTGACAAGTTCATTTCTTAAATTTTCGTTGATTTCACAGACCTCGTTGTATTTTTCAATTAATTCATTAACTTTGTCTGTCATTGTATTAATAATTTTATCATCAAACATAATTTTGCCTTCTTATAAATTTTTTAAATGATTTTGCTATTTTAGCAAATTAAATTTAATGATTTATTTTTATTTTAGTTTTTTTTTCTACAATTTTGCTTTATTTTTAGGGTGTGAGATGTTTCAACTTCAAAGCGAATTTAAGCCAAGTTTTGACCAAGAAGAAGCTATTAAAGGTATAGTAAAAAGCATTAAAGCCGGACATAAGTATCAAACCTTACTGGGTGTTACGGGTAGTGGCAAGACCTTTACGATGGCAAATGTGATTAAAGAACTTGCTATGCCTACTTTAATTATGAGTCATAATAAAAGCCTTTGTGCCCAGCTTTATAGCGAATTTAAGGGCTTTTTTCCGCATAATCATATAGAATATTTTATCTCTTATTATGATTATTATCAGCCAGAAGCTTATATCCCACGCACCGATGTTTTTATAGAAAAAGATAGCTCTACAAATGAAGACTTAGAGCGTTTAAGACTAAGTGCCACCGCCTCACTTTTAAGCTATGAAGATGTGGTTTGTATCGCTTCTGTTTCGGCAAATTATGGCCTGGGAAATCCTAGCGAATATGAGGGTATGGTTTTAATTTTTGAAGAAAATATGCAAATTTCTCAAAAAGAACTGCTAAAAAAGCTTGTAGATATGGGCTATAAACGCAATGATAATTTTTTTGACCGCGCAGATTTTCGTGTCAATGGCGATTTGGTAGATATTTACCCCGCTTATTATGAAGATGAAGTGGTAAGACTTGAGTTTTTTGGTGATGATTTGGAGAGAATTTATCATTATAATATTTTAGAAAATAAAAAAACAAAGGATTTAAAACGCTTTATTTTATACCCTACAAGCCAGTTTAGTGTAGGGGAGACAAGGCTTAAGGAGGCGATAAAAGAGATAAAAGAAGAGCTAAATTCTCGCCTTGCCTATTTTGAAAGCGAAAACAAGCTTGTAGAGTATCAACGCCTTAAGCAAAGGGTAGAATTTGACCTTGAAATGTTGCAAAGCACGGGTATGTGTAAGGGTGTGGAAAATTATGCGAGGCATTTAACAGGACTTAAAGAGGGGCAAACGCCTTATACGCTTTTTGATTATTATGCGATTAAAAACCGCCCTTTTTTAGTCATCGTTGATGAAAGCCATGTATCCTTGCCCCAGTTTCGTGGAATGTTTGCTGGGGATAGAAGTAGAAAGCAAACTTTGGTTGATTATGGCTTTCGTTTGCCCTCTGCCCTTGATAATCGTCCCTTAATGTTTGATGAATTTATCCACAAAAATTGTCAATTTCTCTTCGTCTCTGCGACTCCAGCACCCTTAGAGTTTGAGCTAAGTGGAAAAAATATTTTTCATCAAATTATGCGTCCTACGGGTTTGCTTGACCCTATCATAGAACTAAAGGATAGTGCAAATCAGGTCGAAATTCTTTACGATGAGGCTAAAAAAGTCATAGCAAGAAATGAGCGAATTTTAGTTACCGTGCTAACTAAAAAATTGGCTGAAGAGCTAAGTAGATATTATTTAGAGCTTGGACTTAGGGTCAAATATATGCACTCAGACATTGATGCGATTGAGCGTAATGAGCTTATCCGTGGGCTTAGGAGCGGAGAATTTGATATGCTTATAGGCATTAATTTATTAAGAGAGGGACTTGATTTACCTGAAGTTTCACTCATAGCCATAATGGATGCGGATAAAGAGGGCTTTTTGCGTAGCACGACAAGCCTTATACAAACGATGGGAAGAGCCGCTAGAAATGTCAATGGTAAAGTTTTGCTTTTTTGTCAAAAAATCACAAAATCAATGCAAGAAGCCATAGATACAACCAATGAACGCCGCAAACTCCAACAAGCCTATAATAAAAAGCATAAAATCACCCCAACTTCAGTTAAAAGAAATTTAGAGCAAAGTCTTAAAAATGAGGATATGAGTGAAATTTACCGAAAAGGTGCGAAGCTAGAAAAAATGCCAGCAAGTGAGAGGGCAAAAATCGTAAAAGAACTGCGTAAAGAAATGCTTGAGGCGGCGAGGGAGCTTGAGTTTGAAAAGGCTGCCACTTTAAGAGATGAGATTAAAAAGCTTAGAGCTTTGTGATGAGACATAGACATTTTATAAGAGAAAATAATGCGAAAAATTTTACTTTAAATTCTTATTTTTAGTGCTATTTTTATCCTTATTTCTCATTTGATGCGTTTTTTAATGTGGCTTCATTTTATCCCGCAAAATGCTGATGCAACAAAACTTTTAAAAATGTATCTTTTTGGAAGTTATCACGATGTGCGTTTTTTAAGTGCGGCTTTTTTACCCTTACTTTTGTGCGGATTTTTGAGCTATTTTGCCCCATTATTAAAAATTAAGGGGGGGGGGGGTAAGATTTTACTCTCTTATCTCTGGGCTTTATATTAGCCTTGTTGCCATACTTTGCGTGGCTTTTTCTTTTATAAAGTATTACTATTATGAAATGTATAAAAGCAAGATTGATATGTTTATTTTTAATGTCCAAGATGAAGAATTTGGCACGATTTTTGAGATTATTTGGAGTAATTATCCTATTATTTTTGCTTTATTTGCGCTTGTTTTGGCGGTGGGCGTTTGTGTTTTAATTAATCATAAAATTTTTAAAGATGAGCTTAAAGCTTCTAAGGCTAAATGTTTTTATTGTGATTGGAATTTATGTTTTAGCATTAAGAGGACCTTATCATCAAATTTTGATGAATGAGCGAAATTATCGTTTTGCAAATCTCGAAATGATTAATGATATCGCACTTAATCCTATTATGGCTTTTTCTTGGGCAAGAAAAGCCTCAAAAGAGCTTCAAGAACTTCCTTATATTAGCGAGGAGGAGGGGCAAGTTTTACAAAAAGAACTTTTCTCTCTTTTTGCCACAACGCCTTATAATCCCCAAAATAAACCGCACATTTTTCTTAATCTTATGGAAAGTTTTGCGAATAATGCTTTAGAATTTCATAGCTTAGAGCTTAATCTTTTAGGAGAGCTTGAGAAGCATTTTAAGGAAGATTTTGTTTTTGAAAGATTTTTAAGCGCAGCAAATGGGACTGCACCTTCGCTTTTTTATCTCTATTTTAATAGTCCTATGATTTTAACAAAAAGTAAATATTTAAAAACAAATTTAACACAAAATCCAACTCAAATTTTTGCAAAATCAAAATATAAAAATTATCGATGTGCTTATTCTTCTTAAGGATTACTCAAAGGCTCAAAAAACAGCTTATGGAATTTTAGATGAGTATATGTATTATAAGGCTTATGAGCTTTTTAAAACAGCACAAAAACCCTTACTTATCATCGCCCTTAGCACGAGTAATCACCCTCCTTACCCTAAAGTTTATGAAAGCATTTCTAAGGCAAATTTAAGCGGAAAAATTAATGAAAAACTTCCTAAAAATACCTATGAAAATCTTAATAATTATGCTTACGCTAATAGTGAATTTGGCAAATTTGTAAGTAAAATAAAAGCAAGCGATTTAAAAGATAAAATCATCATCGCCGCTACTGGAGACCACAGAGTAAGAGATATGAAAATAGACCCGCTGCGTGAAAAAGCCTTTGCTTATAGTGTTCCATTTTATCTTTATGTGCCTCAAATTTATCAAAAAATCTTTATTATGATAAATACCGCCTTGCCTCTCACAAGGACATTTTTCCTACGCTTTATGAGTTAAGTTTAAGCGAGACGACTTATTATAGTTTAGGTGGTCGAAATTTATTAGTCGCTCCTAGCGATGAAAAACTTGAATTTGCTTTTAATGAAGTCGTTTGGGCGGATAATTTTGGCGTGTATCCTTTAGAAAATACTAAGGGTTATTTTTATGAAAATAATACCACCTTAAAAGATACAAATGAGGCTTTTGAGCTTGACGAATACCATAAAAATTTCCCAAAATCTTATCAAAAACTTATGTTTTATCAGCTTAATTTAAGATTAAAAGATATAAAAACGGGCAAAAATTTGCCTTAAAAATATCAATTTAAGTTTTTAGAGATTTTGTTAAATTTTCATTTTTTTATTCAAATTCGGTTTAAAATTGATTATAATAGCGTTGTTATTTTACTTTAAAGGAGATTAAGATGGAGTTTTTGACTTCTCTTAGTGAGAGCACTCAGTTTCTTATCCAAATCATCGTTGTATTGATTTGTCTATTTTACGGAGCAAAAAAAGGCGGTATCGCTCTTGGTTTGCTTGGTGGTATAGGCATTTTAATGTTAGTTTTTGCTTTTCACATAAAGCCGGGAAAACCTGCTATTGATGTGATGCTAACCATTTTAGCCGTTGTTGTGGCAAGTGCAACTTTGCAAGCTAGTGGTGGGCTTGATGTTATGCTTCAAATTGCCGAACGCATTTTAAGGCGTAATCCTAAATTTTTAACGATTTTAGCACCTTTTGTAACTTGCTTTTTAACGATACTTTGCGGAACAGGACATGTTGTTTATACCATAATGCCTATTATTTATGACATTGCTATTAAAAACGGCATACGCCCAGAACGCCCTATGGCAGCAGCTTCCATTTCCTCTCAAATGGGTATCATTGCTTCGCCTGTTTCTGTGGCTGTTGTGAGTTTAACCGCTTTACTCTTAAATGCGGATAATAAACTAGCTGGTTTTGATGGCTATATCAATCTTCTTCAAATCACTATCCCTAGCACCTTACTTGGGGTTTTATGTGTAGGAATTTTTTCTTGGTTTAGAGGTAAAGATTTGGATAAAGATGAGGAATTTCAAAACAAACTTAAGGACTCTGAATTTAAACAATATGTCTATGGAGATAGCAAAACCCTACTAGGCGTTAAGCTTGCTAAAAGTTCTTGGATAGCAATGTGGATTTTCTTAGGTGCTATCGCTTTAGTGGCACTGCTTGGCGTGTTTGATAATTTAAGACCAAATTGGGGTCAAGTGGTAAAAAATGGCGTTCCACAAACAGACGCTTTGGGTAATCCTAAGCTTGATACGCTTTCAATGGTTGCGGTTATCCAAATGTTTATGCTAATCGCCGGTTCTTTGATTATCATCTTTACCAAAACAGAGGCGAAGAAAATTGCGTCAAATGAAATTTTTAAATCAGGTATGATAGCACTTGTGGCGGTGTTTGGAATTTCTTGGATGGCGGATACGATGTTTGCGGTGCATACGCCGATGATGAAAGCTGCACTTGGTGATGTGGTAAAAGAGTATCCTTGGACTTATGCAATTATGCTTTTATTAATCTCCAAATTTGTTAATTCTCAAGCCGCTGCTATTGCTGCTTTTGTACCTTTAGCTTTAGGAATTGGCGTGGAGCCGGGTATTATCGTCGCTTTTGCTGCTGCTTGTTATGGTTATTATATTTTACCAACCTATCCAAGCGATTTAGCAACCATACAATTTGACCGCTCAGGAACAACTAAAATAGGTAAATTTGTTATCAATCATAGCTTTATTATACCTGGGCTTATTGGTGTTTCTAGCTCTTGTGTGTTTGGCTATCTTTTAGTTTTAGTCGCTGGCTATATTAATTAAGGAGTATGTATGCGAGAAAAGACGATTTTTGAGCTTATCGTTGAGGGTGCTGTGCCTTGCAATAAGGTCTTAGAAGATAATGATTTTCTCGCCTTTCACGATATTAACCCACGGGCACCTATCCATATTTTAGTAATCCCTAAAAAGCATTTTAGGGATTTTCAAGAATTTGAGCCTGAACTTATGGCTAAAATGACGCGTTTTATCCAAGAATTAGCCGTGCTTTTAGAACTAGATAAAAAGGGCTATCGTTTAGTGAGTAATTGTGGTAAGGGCAGTGGGCAAGAAGTTTTTCATTTACACTTCCATATTTTGGGTGGTTTTGAAAGTTTAAAGGATAAAACTCCTCCCAAAACACTTTTTTAAAGGCTTTTCGCCTTTAAAAAGTCTTCTAAATCTTGAATTTGCTTCTCAACACTTGAAGTGGAGCTTGAACCCTCGCTTTGTTTAGCGTTGAGTGAGTGTTTAAAGTCTAAAATTTGCATTGCTTCTTCATCAAAAATGCTATCAATTTGAGCCAAATTTGAAATTTCACTAAGATCAATGCCCTCATTTTCAGCATAAGCGACAACCTTACCCACAATAAAATGTGCCTCTCTAAATGGGATATTCTTTCTTCTTACTAAATAATCTGCCAAATCAGTTGCCAGCAAATGTCCATTTTTACAAGCTTTAAGCATATTTTCTTTTTTGACTTTAATTTCCTTAAGCATGGCATTTAGAATAATGAGCGAATTTTGAGCCGTTTTGACACTATCAAAAACACCCTCCTTATCCTCTTGCATATCTTTATTATAAGCTAGAGGTAAGGCTTTCATCGTGGTAAAAAGGGCGATTAAATTCCCATATACGCGTCCTGTTTTACCGCGTATGAGTTCGCAAACATCGGGATTTTTCTTTTGTGGCATAATGGAACTTCCCGTAGAAAAACTATCGCTAATAGCGATAAAGTCAAATTCTGTGCTTGAAAAAAGAATGAGTTCTTCGCAAAGTCTTGAAGTATGAGTAAAAATCACAGCGATATTATAAAGCAAATCTAGAGCAAAGTCTCTATCACTCACTCCGTCCATAGCATTTTGCATAGGATTTTTAAAGCCAAGCATTTTAGCACTTAAAGTTCTATTTGTAGGATAGCTAGTTCCCGCACAAGCACAACTTCCAAGCGGACATTCATCGGCTAATTCAAGGGCGTTTTCAAGCCTTAAAATATCTCTTTTAAACATAAAAGCATAGCTTAAAATCCAAAAGGAAAAGCTTATGGGCTGGGCGTGCTGAAGGTGCGTAAAAGAAGGCATAATGCTTTCTTTATGTTCTTTAGCGTGTGCGATGAGAGTTATGATGAGCTCTTTAAGTAAAAGCATAAGTTCCCCTGTTTTTTCTTTGACAAAGAGTTTAAAGTCTGTCGCAACCTGATCGTTTCTACTTCTTGCCGTGTGAAGCTTACCGCCTATTTCCTTGCCTATAATTTCGCTTAAGCGTTTTTCCACAGCCATATGAATATCTTCATCGTCAATGTTAAAAATAAAGCTTTCACTTTGAATTTCATTTTGAATTTGCTCTAAGCCTTTTAAAATTGCTTCAAGCTCATTTTGTTTTAAAATTCCACAATGCTCAAGCATAGTTGCGTGTGCCATAGAGCCTTTTATATCTTGCTTAAAAAGCTCTTTATCAACATTTAAACTCGCATTAAATTCTTTTAAAAGCGTATCGCTAGCAGTGCTAAAACGCCCTGACCACATTTGATTTTTCATTAAATTTTAGGTCCAAATTTGCTAAATTCAACGCCCTCTTTGACATCTTCGTAACGCTTGAAATTTTCTATAAACATCTTGGCTAGTTTATCGCGTGTGCTTAGATAGGCATCTTTATCTTCCCAAGTGTTGATAGGATTTAAAAGTCTTGTTTCTACGCCTTCTAAGGATTTTGGCACGGCGAGATTAAAAATCTCTAAATTTTCAAATTCACATTTTTCTATACTGCCATTTAAAATCGCATCAATACAAGCCCTAGTCGCCTTAATGCTCATTCTCTTTCCAACGCCGTAGCTTCCGCCACTCCAGCCTGTATTGACAAGATAGACATTAACTTGATGTTTTTGAATTTTTTCTCCTAATAAGCGTGCATAAACCGTAGGGTGTAAAGGCATAAAAGGTTCACCAAAACACGCCGAAAAAGTTGCTTGAGGCTCTGTAATGCCACGCTCCGTCCCCGCCACTTTAGCTGTGTAGCCACTTAAAAAATAATACATCGCTTGTTCTTTACTTAGCTTACTTACAGGAGGTAATACTCCAAAAGCATCAGCACTTAAAAAGATGATATTTTGCGGATGTCCAGCTTTTAGGCTCGGTTCGTGATTAATAATATGCTCAATTGGATAAGAAACTCTTGTATTTTCAGTTTTAGAAGCATCATTATAATCGACACTTTTATCCGCTTTTAAAACAACATTTTCTAAAAGGGCATTTTTCTTAATAGCTGCATAAATTTCAGGCTCACTATTTGGGTCTAAATTAATGGTTTTAGCATAGCAACCCCCCTCAAAATTAAATACGCCCTCATCGTCCCAACCATGCTCATCATCGCCTATAAGTTTGCGTTTGGGGTCTGTTGAAAGTGTGGTTTTGCCTGTTCCACTTAAGCCGAAAAATAAAGCCACATCGCCTTTCTCACCGACATTAGCACTGCAATGCATTGAAAGTTTATTTTCTAAAGGTAGCCAGTAATTCATCATAGAAAAAATTCCCTTTTTCATCTCACCACCATACCAAGTGCCTCCAATTACTGCGATATTTTCTTCTATATTAAAAATTACAAAAACTTCCGAATTTAAGCCGTCTTCTTTATAATTGTCATTGACGCATTTACAAGCATTATAAACGATAAAATCGGGCTTAAAATTCTCAAGTTCCTTTTCACTAGGACGGATAAACATATTTTTGACAAAATGTGCTTGCCACGCAACTTCCGTTACAAAACGCACAGCCTTGCGACTTTTAAGGCTTGCTCCACAATACGCATCTTGGATATAGATATTTTTTCCACTTAAGGTTTTTCTAGCTTTTTTTAGAAGTTTGTCAAAAAGCTCTTTGCTAATGGGCTGATTAACCTTGCCCCAAGCAAGATATTTTTGTGAGGGGTCTTGCTTGACAAAATATTTATCTTTAGGGCTTCTACCCGTAAAAATTCCAGTATCAACACTAAAAGTTCCATTTTGTGTGCATTCGCCTTCTTGATTTTGTATTTCGTGCTTAAAAAGCTCATCGTAGCTTAGATTATAAAACACTTCTTTAATGTTGCTTAATCCCAAATTTTCCATATTTTTCATTATTTTTCCTTTATTCTTTATAAATGGCAAGGGCTTCACCTTCGCTTACCGTATCGCCTGCTCCCACACAAATTTGCCCTATAATGCCACTTTTTGTAGCTTGCACTTCTATTTCCATTTTCATAGCTTCTAAAATCATCACAACCTGCCCCTCTTTAACTTCATCATTTTCTTTAATGAGAATTTTAAAGACATTACCAGAAATTCCAGCTTGAATGGCGTTTTCACTTATGCTTTCATTTTGCGGGATTTTTTGGATATTTTTAACATTGACATCTTTATCAAATCCTGCATGAAGTTCGACATGGTATTTATTACCATTAACGGAGACGGTAAATTTATTTTCTTCAGCACTTATGGGCTTTGGCATAGTGCTAAGTTTTCGCACATTGACCTTAGCTTCGCCTTTTAAAAAGGCTATACCCTTTTCCTTGCAAGCTCCAGCGATAAAAATGTTTTCTTCGCTTGTTTCTAAGCCTTCTTTTTCCAAAAGGGCTTTGATGTAGGCTAGGCTTTTACTTTCATCTTTATCCGCTAAATCTATGGCTAATTCCGTAGTAGGTTCTAAATTTAGTTGTTCTGCGCCTAGCTTAACGATAGCTTCATCGGGGGCGACAGGGGTTTTTCCAAAATAGCCTAGCACCATTTTCCCATAACCATCGGCGATTTTTTTCCATTTTCCAAACATTACATTATTAAAAGCTTGTTGGAAATAAAATTGTGAAACAGGCGTTACTGAAGTGCCGTAACCTCCCTTTTCCACAACCTCACGCATAGCCTTAATGACTTCTGGGAATTTATCTAAGATATTATTATCTCGCATCATTTGAGTATTAGCCGTTAGCGCTCCTCCGGGCATAGGAGAAAATGGTATGAGAGGACTTACCATAGTTGATTCTGGTGGTAAAAAATAATCCGCCATACACTCCTTAAACACCTCTTCATATTTTAAAATCTTTTCTAAATCCAAACCAAAATCGTAATTTTTGCCCTTAATGGCGTGCATCATTGTTAAAATATCAGGTTGCGAAGTGCCACCACTTACAGGAGAGGCAGCTAGGTCTATGCCATCAGCCCCAGCCTCTAAAGCCGCTAAATAGCACGCTATGCTAACTCCAGCACTCTCGTGAGTATGAAGTCTTATGTGAGTTTCACTTGGCAAAATGCTTCTTGCCATTTTGATAGTTTGGTAAATTTTTTCAGGATTTGAAGTGCCACTTGCATCTTTAAAGCAAAGGCTTGAGAAAGGAATTTCAGCGCTCAAAATTTCTCTTAAAATTTTTTCATAAAAAGGCACATCGTGTGCGCCAGAACAATTTGGCGGTAGGTCCATAAGTGTGATGACGATTTCGTGTTTTAAGCCGTGCTTTGTGATGCACTCTCCGCTAAATTTAAGATTATTGACATCATTGAGTGCGTCAAAATTTCTTATCGTTGTGGTGCCGTGTTTGGCAAAAAGTTTAGCGTGCAGGTCGATAAGATCACGACTTCCAGTATCTAGCGTTACGGTATTAACCCCTCTTGAAAGGGTTTGCAAATTTGCCTCTTCGCCAACAATTTCACGGAATTTATCCATCATCAAAAAGGCATCTTCATTAAGATAAAAATAAAGACTTTGAAAGCGCGCTCCACCACCAAATTCAAAATGTCTAATCCCAGCTTCTTTTGCCGCTTCAAGAGCAGGGATAAAATCGTCCATTAAAACCCTTGCTCCATAAACGGACTGAAAGCCGTCCCTAAAGCTTGTATCCATCACATCTATGAATTTTTTTGCCATAATCGTCCTTCAAAATTCAAATTTACAAGAATTTTACAATTTAATTTTTAATGCTAGGAATTTAAAAACATTTTTCATTTAAAAGCATTGATAACGATGATAATAACAGCCAAAGGTGCGATAAATCTTAAAAAGAAATACCACACTTTAAAAAATACTCCGCTCATATAAGGCTCAAATAATATCTCTAAAGCTTTCTTTTTCATCACAAAGCCTACAAAAATTGCCGCTAAAATTCCACCTAAAGGCATAATAATCTTACCAGAAATATAATCAAGCACATCAAAAAAGCTCATTCCTAAAATCTTAAATTCTGTTATGCTTAGAGTTGATAAAATACACAAATTTCCCAAAATATAAACGATAACACCGATTAAAATCAAGGCATTTTTGCGGCTCATTTTAAAGGTATTGATAAGATAAAAGGCAAAAGGCTCTATCATCGAAATTGCCGAAGTAATCCCTGCGAAAATCAAGGATAAGAAAAAAGTCGCTCCAAGTATGTATCCTACAATGCCAAGTTTAGCAAAAAGCGTGGTAAGTGAGATAAAGATAAGTCCCGGTCCTGCTTGATTTGGATTGGCTCCAAATTCAAAGATGAAGGTAAAGACGATAAGTCCCATCATAAGCCCTATGAGAATGTTAATTAAAATAATATTAAGTGTGCTTGTGATGAAATTTGTTTTATCAGGTAAAGAGGCGGAATAAGTGATAATCGTCCCCACGCCCAAAGAAAGGCTAAAAAAGGCAAGGGCTAAGGCTTCTAGGATAGAAGTGCCACTGATTTTTGAAAAATCAGGCACGAAAAGAAATTGTAAAGCCTCACTAAAGCCATTTGTATGACTTAAAGCATAAAAAAGCATTAAGATAAGCAAGATAAATAAGGTTGGCATCATCCATACATTAAGCCTTTCAATGCCATTTTTAACGCCTTTTGAAACCACATAAAAAACGATGAGAAAAATAAGACTAAAGCAGATAAATTGACTCAAAAAATCGTTAAGCAAAAGGTTAGTAAATTGCTTTTCGCTCTCTTCTAAAGTTTGACTTAAATTCCCTGTGGCACTAAAATACATATATTTAACAACCCAGCCTATTACAAGGCTATAAAAAGAGACGATTAAAATCGCTCCAAGCATAGTAAAACCAGCCATAGACCAAGTTTTTTTGTTTGTTGGTGCAAGGGTTTTGTAACCATTGACAGGGTCTTTTTCGCTTAATTTTCCTATGCTAAGTTCTGCTAAAAATATCACAAAAGCCACGCCCAAAGTAAGCACTAAATATAAAAGCACAAAAGCCGATCCGCCATTTTGCCCCACTAAAGTAGGAAATTTCCACGCATTTCCAAGCCCCACAGCAGAGCCAGCGACTGCTAATACAAAGCCTATTTTTGAGAATTTAGAACCCATTGATTAACCTTAAATTTAAAATAAAGCCTTATTAAAACAAAAAAAGTTTTAAGATTTACTAAAAAAGCATTTTTTAAACGAAATGAGTTAAAATTTGTCCGTATTTAACACTTTTTTTAAGGCTAAACTTGCCAAAGCCAAACCAAAAGACGCCGTTACGCCCATAAAAGAACCTAAGGCTTTACATTTTGCCTCTTCGTTAGAAAACACCACTTCAAAATCACCCTTAAAGCCTGATTTTCTTAACTCATAGCGGAATTTTTTAGCCAAAGCATCTCCGTAAGTTTTAAAAATACTTGCCGTTTTGATGAGTGTGGGGTCAAGCTTTCTAGCACCTCCTGTGCTTGAGATGAAAATTTGCTTTTTAAAGTCGATTTTATTTGCTAAAGCCACTTTTGCGGGTATATCATCAATGGCATCGATGATTAAATCAAATTCGCTTAAGTCAAATTCGCTTAAAAACTCCTCATCGACTTTAGCCACCACGCTCTTTACTTTGTAAATTTTTGCAAAAACTTCTGCCTTATTTTCGCCGATGTGTTCGCTGTGAAGTTGGCGGTTTTGATTTGTGATTTCAAAGCTATCTGCGTCTATGAGGGTTAGTTTTGTAAAGCCTGTGCGAAAGAGCGCATCAACGCAAATTCCACCCACTCCCCCTAGTCCAAAAACTAACACCTTTGTCTTAGAAATTTTCTCAAAACTTTCATCGCCGACAAGCCATTTTATGCGTGTGTATCTCATTTTAATCCTTTAGCCATTTTTTAAGATTTTTCATTTGTTTGTATGCGCTTAAGTCAAGCATTATGGGCGTTATAGTCGCATAGCCTTGCTTTAAAAGGGCGATATCGGAGTTTTTTTCGTCCTCGAAGTCCAAATTTGCACTTGCTAGCCAGTAGTATTCTACGCCTCTTGGATTGGTATTTGCGTGAGCTTTGAAGTTATAAACCCTCTTGCCTGCTTTACAGACTTTAATGCCCTTAAATTTACTTTTAGGGCTTGGAAAATTGACATTTAAAAACTCTTTTTTATCAAGTGGAAAGCCTTGATTGAAGATTTTTGCAACGAGTTCTTTTGTGATATTTAGGGCATTTTTAAAATTAAGTTCTTTTTCGTTTGTTTTATAAAACTGCGAAAGTGCAAGGGCGGGAATTCCCTGTAAAACCGCCTCCATAGCCCCCGCACAAGTGCCCGAATATGTAATGTCCTCTCCCACATTTGCCCCCATATTTATCCCGCTTATGACAAGATCAGGCAGTTTCTTTTTATAAAGTGCGGCTAGAGCTAGATATACGCAATCCGCTGGTGTGCCATCATCAAGCTTGTAAAAATTTTTACTCACCCTAACAAAACGCAGGGGTTTAGTGAGGGTAATAGAGTGCGAACAGGCAGATTTTTCAGTCGCTGGAGCGACTACCGTGATTTTCGCTTTAAATTCTTTTTTAAGCATTTTAACAAGCTTTTTAAGCCCCTCACTTTCGAAGCCGTCATCATTTGTGATTAAAATTTCTTTCATTAAAAGCCTTTCAAAATTGAGATTTTAGCAAATTTTTTTTAAATGAATTGATATTTGGTTTTGTTTGTGTAAAATAAGCATTTTAAAATTTTCACAAGGTTTAATGATGAAAAAAGACTTTTTTAAACTCACAGCTTTCACATCGAAATATTTTAAATTTATCATCACTTTTACATTAAGTTTTTGTGCTTTATGTTTGTTTATTTTCGTTATCACTTATATGAGAGTGAATGAATTTTTTTCTTTTGAGTTACTTTCTTTTGATAATTTATGGCTTTTTCTTTTCGCTTTTGTGTATCTTTTAGTTTTTGCGTTTTTAGCTTTGCCTTTTAATTTAGTGGCACATTACATTTTTTATAAAAAAAAGAAAAATGACTTTTTGTTTTTATCGAGTTTGTCTAGTGCTTTGATTGTATTTTTAAGTTTTCTTTGGGTTTTAAATGAAAAATTTGACGAAATCAACCTCCACTGGTTAGCGTTTTGCGGCTTTATAGCTTGTATTTATCTTCTTTTTATCGGTGCTTGTTTGTGTTTTTATGAAAGGCAGAATTTTAAGAATTTTTTTATTGCGGTATTTGCGGGATTAGTGCTTTTAGTTTATATGGCGATTTTGTTTCCGCATCATTTTGAAACAGGTTTTAAGCGTTTTTTAAAAACAAAAGGCTTAAGTGCTAAAAAGGTTGAAATTTATCTTAAAGATAAGCAAAAATTTGTCATCGGCGAGCTTGTTTTTAGAGATAGTAAATTTGCTTATGTGCGTTTTAAAGATACCTTGCAGGGTTTAAATGATGAAAAAAATATTAGCAAAATTGTTGCGATAGAAAATATCTCCATTATTAAAGATGAGTAACGCTTTGTTAAGGTTTAAACTTTACAATCCCGCTTTTATTTTAATTTAAAGGAAAACGATGAAAAAAATTCTCAATCTATTTGGTGCGTGCGCTTTAGCTTTAAGCGTGGCAAATGCAGAGCTTAATCTTTATGGACCGGGCGGTCCTCACACAGCTTTAAAAGACATAGCGAATCAATATAGCAAAAAATCGGGTGTTAAAGTTAATGTCCATTTTGGTCCTCAAGCGACTTGGTTTGAAAAGGCTAAGAAAAACGCCGACATCTTATTTGGAGCTTCTGATCAATCAGCCTTAGCCATAGCGAGTGATTTTGGCAAGGATTTTAACACAAGCAAAATTCAGCCTCTATATTTTAGAGAGGCGATTATCCTTACGCAAAAGGGCAATCCTCTTAAAATCAAAGGTTTAAAAGATTTAGCCGACAAAAAAGTAAGAATAGTCGTGCCAGAGGGAGCAGGTAAGAGTAATACTTCAGGCACGGGAGTTTGGGAGGATATGATAGGCAGAACAAAAGATATTAAAAGCATACAAAATTTTAGAAATAATATCGTAGCCTTCGTTCCAAACAGCGGAAGTGCAAGAAAGCTTTTTGCAGAAGATAAGGCAGATGCGTGGATCACTTGGATAGATTGGTCAAAGAGTAATCCAGACATTGGCACAGCCGTGAAAATAGAAAAAGATTTAGTCATTTATAGAACTTTTAATGTTGTAGCTAAAAATAATGCTAGCAAAGAAGCAAAAGACTTCATTGATTATTTAAGCTCTAAAGAAGCAAAAGAAATTTTTAAAAAATACGGCTGGAGAGACTAGCCATTTTGTAACTAAACACGCTTTTTTGGTGTGTTTAGCCTTTAATTAAGCCTATATTAGTAAAATACCCTTTTTTAAATAAGGGGTAAAAATGATAAGCTATCAACAAGCGTTTTTTTCAAAGCTAAAAGAGTGTTATTTAGGTGTTAGAATTGAGGGGGAGAGAGGCTTATTTAAGCAAAGTGGTTTTACAAATCTTCTTCACATCAAGCAAAAGTATTTTGAAAACATTAGGGATTATTTAGAAAAAGAGGAGCTAGGACATTTAGATTATAGTAAGCTTTACGATTTTTTCAGCACTTATTTAAACGAGACAGGCACACCCTTTTTTTACGAAACGCCTATTTATAAAAACATTTACGCAAGAGTATATAGCAACAGCAAAGATGTGAGCCTCTTTTACAAAACGCAAAATTTATATTATGTCAAATCAGACACGATTTATAAGCCCCTCACGCTAAAAGATGAGAAAGAAAGTTACAGCTTTCATTTCTTAACCGATGACTTCATACAAAATGCGGATAATAATAAAAATAAAATTATTTTCTATCTACAAAGCATAGAGGATAATGAGCTAAATATCAAGGTCATAAATGACAAAAATCTTAATTTAGTCAAGGTTTTTAAGCAAAACTCAAGCGAATTTAGTGAGGATTTTTTAAAAGCCTTAAAGAAAAATGAGATTATCATCAAAGAAGAGGAGCTTAAAAGCATTTTTAAAAGCTATAAAAAGCAAAATGAAATCGACTTTTTTATCCATAAAAATGCTAAAGCCTTTTTAAAAGAGCAGTTTGACTTATGGTTTTGTCGCTATGTGCTTGACGGCGTTACGCAGTGGAATGAAGTGAGGATAAAGAGTTTAAATAAGGTTAAAAAAATAGCCCATACCCTTATAGATAAAATAGCAGCCTTTGAAGACGAGCTAAAGGCACTTTGGCTAAAGCCTAAATTTGCTAAAAAAACGCATTTTGTTTTTAGCCTTAATGTGATAAAAACCCACGCAAAAGAGAGCGAGGAGCTTTTAAAAGAGCTTTTTAAGGATAGTAATTTTAAAAAGCAAATTAAAGAATGGCAGGATTTAAAGCTAGTCGAAGAGAGCTTTAAACTAGAGGACATTAAAAACTATGCTTTTTTACCCCTTGATACAAAGCATTTAAGTGAGAAAAATGTCTATAAGCTTTTAAGTGCTTTTGAGAATTTAGACGCGGTGCTAAATGGCGAACTAGTCAAAGCGGATAATTTTCAAGCCCTAAATTCCCTCCTTCCTAAGTATCAAAATAAAGTGGATTTGATTTATATCGACCCGCCTTATAATACAGGCAATGACGGCTTTATCTACACAGATAAATTTAATCAATCCTCTTGGCTTTCAATGATGAATAACCGCCTAGAGTTAGCAAAAGAATTTTTAAAGGATAAGGGAAGCATTTTTATAAGCATAGATGATAATGAGCAAGCAAGGCTTAAAATTTTATGTGATGAGGTATTTGGGGAGGAGAATTTTATCAGTAATCTTGTGTGGCAAAAGAAAAAAGGAGGTAGTCAAGATTCTCAACATTTCGCAAAAGAACACGAATATATTTTGTGTTATCAAAAGCAAAATTGGGAAATAAACGAGCAAACACAAGAGTATAATGAAAAAGATTTTAATAAAATTATCAATGGCAAAAAAGCAAAGATTTTAAAGCTTGAAAAATGGGGCAATCACTCTTTAAGAATAGATAGACCAACGCTTTATTATGCGATTAAAGATCCAAATGGAAACGATTTTTATCCCATAGCACCAAATGGAGCAGATGGCTGTTGGCGAAAAAAACCTGAAAATTTAGATAAAGAACATATCTTTTGGCAAGAAGATACTAAAGGAAGGCTAACGCCTTACGAAGTAGTTTATTTTGATGAAGTGCTAGATAAACAAAAAATAATAAAAACACGCACAATTTTTACCGAATTTGGCACAACAACGGACGCTACAAAAGAAATACAAGCGATTTTTGGAGATAAGCTTTTTGACACTCCAAAACCTGAAAAGCTTTTAAAAAGAATTTGTGAAATAGCGAGTAGTGAAGAAAGCATAGTTTTAGACTTTTTTGCAGGAAGTGGCACTACACTAGCTACCGCGCAAAAATTAGGGCGTAAATGGCTTGGCGTGGAAATGGGAGAGCATTTTTATAAGGTCATACTCCCACGCCTTAAAAAAGTCATAGGGGGCTTTGAAAGTGGCATTTCTAAAGAGTGTGGGTATAAGGGAGGCGGGGCGTTTAGCTATTATGAACTTGAAAGCTATGAGGAGGCTTTAAGAGAGTGTGAATATAAGCTTGATGAAAATCACATTATCGATTATAAAAAATCAAGAAAACTCATCAAAACCCTACAAAAAGGTAAAAACATCACGCTAGATATGAGTGGCTATGAAGCGGACTTTGACCCCTTTCTTACGCTTAGTAATCTATACGGGTGGAAAATCAAAAAACTCTACCTTGATGAAAAAGGCGTAAAAACTTGCGAATTTGAAAATGGCGAAATTGTTAGCCTTAACACGCTTGATTTAATCAAACTTGAAAAATTAAAAACTTTAATATGGTGGGAATAGAAAGGAAAAGTAATGAAAATTCACATTAAAAATATTGGAATGCTTGATGAAGCAGAGTTTGAAGTAGGCGATTTGACACTTATTTGCGGTGAAAACAATACAGGCAAAACCTATGCGACTTATAGTTTGTATGGGTATTTGGACTTTATGAGAAATATTCGTGATATGTTTTTAAGGGCAAGAAGAAATCTTTTTGATGATAATGAATTTTTAGAAAAAATAAGGGAATCTCAACAAGAAATTAAAATAACATACGAAGAGATATTGGCAAAACTAACAAAACACTTGCAAGAAAAAACTAAATTATATTCTACTCGCATTTTACCACAAATTATGGCAGGAAAAGAGGAGGATTTTTCAGATATAGATTTTAATGTAGAGTTTAATATTTCTTTGATAAATGTTAAAGAGGCTATTAAAAAGTATTTAGAAAACAATAGCTTAAACAGAAGATATAAAAGAGGAGTGCAACACACTATTTATGATAATGGGTTAAGTTTCGCTGGTTTGGACAAAAGGGCTTTTGTTGAGTATGTGGAGACATTTCTTGATGCAATACTTCACATAATTTTTATGAAAAATTTTATTTTAAGTGTTGAAAGAACAGGGGCATCTATATTTCAAGAAGAGTTAGATTTTATAAAAATAGCAAAGCTAGAAACAATGCAAAAAATGCTTAAGGAAGAGGATATTAGTTTGTTTGAAATCAATAGGACATTAGATAAGAAAAAACAGCTCTATCCAAAACCTGTGAGGGATAATATAGCATTCATTAGAGATATTAAACAAATATCAAAACAAGAGAGTATTTTTAAAAAACACAAAGATGAATATAAAATAATTTTTGAAATTTTAGGCAAGATTATTGGAGGAAAATATAAGGCAACGGACGCTGGAATTTTATTTCAACCTAAAGGTTCAAAAAAGGCTTATAATATTGAAATAGCTTCTAGCTCTGTGCGTTCTTTGTTGATGTTAAATTATTATATTTTTCATATTGCGAATAAAAATGATATTTTAATGATAGATGAGCCAGAGCTTAATCTTCACCCTAAAAATCAGATTCTTGTAGCAAGATTACTTGTTTTACTTGTAAATGCAGGAATTAAGGTATTTATCACAACGCATAGCGATTATATTGTGCGAGAATTGAGTAATTGTATAATGTTAAACAATCTTTCAGATGAGCAAATTCAAAAAATCAAAAAGCAAGAATATGGTAAAGAATATGGCTTAGAATCTAAAAAGGTAAGAGCATATTTAGCAGAAAATATCAAAGGTAAAAATACCTTAAGGGCGGTAGAGATTACACAAGAGCAAGGTATTTTTATGGAGACTTTTGATGAGCCTATTGATTTGCAAAATGAGAATCAGGGATTGATTTTTGAAGAAGTTATGAGGGGTAAAAGGAGTGATGATGACAAATAAAAGCTTATCTAACTTTAAAAATTCTATTCATCATAGCTTGAAAGCAAAAGAAAAAAATGGGTGTTTATGTGTTAGCGAACAAGAAGAATCAAGCGTGATTGGGGATATATATTTTAATAAGGGTAATAATGATGATATTTTAATCATACAGCAAGATATAACAAAATGTAGGGCTATTGAAAATCTCTTTGAGAAAAAATC
Source organism: Campylobacter vulpis (assembly GCF_014217995.1). Classification (NCBI taxonomy): domain Bacteria; kingdom Pseudomonadati; phylum Campylobacterota; class Epsilonproteobacteria; order Campylobacterales; family Campylobacteraceae; genus Campylobacter; species Campylobacter vulpis. Next base: position 1,139,875 of record NZ_CP041617.1, on the reverse strand, counting down.
TAGAGTGGATAGCTGTGATTTTATTATTTTAATATGCAAAAATAGAAATTTACACATATTTTTTTGTGAAATAAAGTCAAGCAATAGTCAAAAAAATCGCGAAAAAGCCTTAGATCAAATCAATAGTTCTAAAATATTTTTAGAATATTTGTATAAAAATTATAAACAACATTTTAAGGCAGATGATTTTGATATTTCACTAGAAAATGCGAAAAATATTTATATCTACCCTGCTTCAATTTCATCAAAGAGTAAAACTTCTTGTTCGGGTAATAGCCTAGAATCCAAACCGATAAAAATAGATTCAAGTGGGAATGCAAATATAGATAATGTTTATGGTTTTTTGGGAATTTAACAATGCAAAAATTAGATTATTTATACCTACAATTAAGATACTATAATTAGGAATATAAAATGGCAAAACAAGAGACTAATCAAACATTATTATTAAGCAAATTTATAGAGGGTAGGGGGCTTAGTGAGCGTTATGAATATGAGGAGCTTGAGAGCTTTTCAAAGGGCATAAGACTGCACTACTATCAAAAAAAGAGCATTAAAAATGCTTTAGCCTTTCTTCGCTTTTGGTATAAAAAAGACTCTTATGATAGTCGTAAAAGTCTTTTAGAGCGTTATCAAAACTATGATAAAAATTTAAAAAAGCAAGATATAGCTAGGGCGTCTTTTTGGATGGCAACGGGTAGTGGGAAAACCATCATAATGATAAAGCTTATGGACTTAATGCTAACTTTGATGAAAGAGGGGCAACTCCCTAAAAAACCTATAATGCTTTTAGTGCCTAATGATAAAATTTTAAGTCAATTTAAAGAAAATATCAAAAGATATCATAAAAAATTAGAATATAGAGAGCTAAAAGAGTATGAAAGTGTGAAAAATAGCCTCTTTAGTGAGCCTTGCATTTACTTAGCACGAAGTGATTTGCTCGATAGCAAGGAAAATGTAGGTAAGGATAAAAAGGCAAAAAGGCTAGACTATGAAAATTATAAAAATAATGAGGGCTGGTATATCCTGCTTGATGAGGCACATAGAGGCGAAAATGCAAATTCAAAACGAAAGGGCTATTTTCACGAACTAGCAAGGGGAAGTGTGAGTGAAGATGACTTTGCTAAGGGCTTTGTGCTAAATTTTTCTGCGACTTTTGAAGATGAGATAGATTTTTTAAGCTGTGCTTATAATTATAATTTAGCAGAATTTAATAAGGACGGCTATGGTAAAAATATAGCCGTGCTAAATGAAAGCTTAGACTATAAAAACGAGGATAATGAGGAGGATAGAAAGAGAACTATACTAGAGAGCTTTATTATCTTTAATGCGATGAAAAAGGCGAGAAAAAAACTGCTAAGTTTAAATGCGAATTTTACTTATCATAATCCTCTCATCATAGCCGTTTCAAATAAGGTCAATACGCAAGATGCGGGGATAAGGCTGTATTTTAAGACTATTTTAAGCATTTTACAAAATAAAATAGAAATTCAAAAGGTGGCTTTAAACTTATATGAGAAATTAAAAGGGCAAGAATTGTATTTTAAAGCTGATAAATTAAGCGAGGAGCTTTTGGAATTTGTGAAAAATGTGAATAATGAGGAGCTAAGGAAAAACATTTTTTACGCGCACGAAAATGCGAATTTAGAATGCTATATGGTAAAGGGAAATGATAAGGAAATAGTCTTTTGCAGTAAGAACTCAAACAAACCTTTTATGCTTTTAAATATAGCAAATGTCAAGGAGTGGCAAAAGGAATTTTTACAAACGCTTGGTGTTGAGACTATCAAAGATGTTTCAAAAGGCTTTTTTGATGAAATCAATAGCGAAAATTCAAGCATTAACATCATGCTAGGGAGTAAGGTTTTTAGCGAGGGGTGGGATAGTAATAGGGTCAATCTTATCTCTTTCATTAATATAGGTAGCATTAATGCGAAAAAATATGTCCTGCAAACCATAGGTAGAGGCGTGAGGATAGAGCCTTTTTTAAACAAAAGAAAGCGTTTAAGTGTCTTAAAAGAGGAAATGGACTTTAAGGAGGCTTGTTTAAAATACGCTCCTGCTTTGGAGACGCTTTTTATAATGGCGAGTGATAATAAGGCGATTAGTAGCATCATCGAGGGTTTAAATGTGGTAATGAGAACAAAGCCCCTTCAAGGCTTTAAAAAAACAAAAATTTTAAGCCCTCTACCTGTGCCAAAATATAAAAATAAAGCAAGCTTACATCAGCAGTATAAAATCTCTGCAAAAGAGGCGGAGGATTTAAGGGAATTTATGCAAGATTATGATGAAGATGTATTGATAGTAAAGCAGTGTTTATATGAGGGGTTTAAATACTCTACTTTTGAGGAAATTAAGAAATTTAATGAGGGCGAAAAATCTCAAATTCAAAAATCAGGCGGAAATGAAGATAAATTTGACGCAAAAAGAACACTTAAAATCATCAATGCTAGTTTAAATGCGAAATTAAAGGAATTTGATAAATTTGAAGATTTAAAAGATGAAATTAAGCATTATAAAGAAATGCAAGCTAATTTTAGCGAGGAGGAAGTAAGGAAAATCAATGAAATGATAAAAAGCGTTATGAGGGCAAAAAGTGAAGCGGAGCTAGAAAAAGAAGTAGAAGAAGGTAAAATTAGCTTTAAAGAGGCGTTAAAACAGGCGAAACTAGACGAAGTTCAATTTAAAGAAAACTATACTATTTCAGCCAAACTAAAAGAGCATTATTATAAGCCCTTAGTGATTTATCATAAAGATGACGGAAAAAGTGAGATTAATTTCGCTATCACTCATAAAAGCGAGAGGGAATTTTTACAAGATTTGGAAAAAAATTTGCAAAATGAGGCTTTTTTAAAAGGTTATAAATGGTGTTTTTCAAAACTTGTGGAAAAAAAAGATGAAATTTATATCCCTTATTTTGATGAAAGGGAGCAAAAAGAAAGGAAATTTTACCCCGATTTTATTTTTTGGTTAAAGAAAGGTAAGAGTTTTAAAATTCTTTTCATCGACCCAAAAGGTTTAAGTTATGAGGAAAATGCTAAATTTAAAATCAATGCTTTCGAGGAGCTTTTTTCTCAAATTTTAACTTATAATAATGAAAAAATCGAAGTTATCTTACGCTACTATAATAAAAACGCACAAAGCGATTTTAAGCTTAAAAAATATACAAAATCTAGCGTAAAAGAGCTTTTTGAGGAAATTGTATGAATAGCTTTTTAGTGTGTGCTTTAGAGCCATCAGCAAATTTGCATCTAAAAGAAGTGTTAAAGGCTTATCAAAAAGAGTATGGAAAATTTGAGCTTTGTGGGATATATGATGAGAATTTATGTAAGGAGTTTAAGCTTGATTCCAAGCCTCTTTATAGCTCACACGAATTTAGTGCTATGGGCTTTGTGGAGGTTTTACCTCTTATTTTTAAGGCAAAAAGAGCGATTAAAAAGCTAGTGAGTTTAGCTTTAGAAAGAGAAAGAGAGAATAAAGACTTTAAAGCCGTGCTTTGCATAGACTCACCTGCCTTTAATATCCCCTTAGCAAAAGCTTTAAAAAGGGCAGATTCAAAAACAAAACGTATTTATTACATATTGCCACAGGTTTGGGCGTGGAAAAAAGGGCGTATCCCAGTGATAGAGGAGCATTTTGATGTTTTAGCTTCTATCTTACCCTTTGACTCGCAGTTTTTCACAAAAAGCACTTATGTAGGACACCCTTTGCTTGATGAAATTTGCGAATTTAAAACGAGTTTTGATATGCAAACAATCCTTACAAAAAAAGAAGAGCAAAAAACCATAGCCTTTTTACCCGGCTCTAGAAAGAGTGAGATTATAAGATTAATGCCTATTTTTAGGGATTTATCTACGCATTTTAAGGGCGAAAAAGTGCTTTGTGTGCCGCCCTTTAATTTAGACAAAATGCACCTTTATGGCGATGTGGAGGGCTTTAAGATAGAAAGCAATACGCCAAATTTGCTTAAAAGAGCTGATTTTGCCTTTATTTGCAGTGGGACGGCGACTTTAGAGGCGGCTTTGGTGGGGACGCCTTTTATTTTAGCTTACAAGGCAAAGGCGGTTGATATTTTCATAGCGCGACTTTTTGTAAAACTCAAACATATAGGACTTGCAAATATTTTTTGCGATTTTGCAAATAAAGAGCCGCTAAATCCTGAATTTTTGCAAGATGAAGTGAGTGTGAAAAATCTTTTAAACGCTTATAATAAATTTGACTATAAGCCATTTTTTGCTAAAGTGGGCTTTTTAAAAGAGTATTTGAGCTTTGGAAGTGCGAAAAATATGGCAAAAATACTTAATGAAATTTAAAGGAAAATAGTATGGAAAAAGAAGCGATGAGTAGCTTTGGTTTTGAAAAATTAAGCACGGAATTAAAAGACTTAAAGGATAATCAACGCCCAGCCGTTGTCGTGGAAATCGATGTGGCAAGGAGTCACGGGGATTTAAAAGAAAACGCCGAATACCACGCCGCAAGAGAAAAACAAGCTTTGATAGAAAGCCGTATAGCAGAACTTAGCGACATACTTTCAAGAGCACAAATTATAGACCCAGCAAGCTATGAGCATAAAAGCGTGAAATTTGGCTCAAGTGTTGTGATTATGGACTTAGAAAGCGAAAAGGAGAGTAAATACACTCTTGTAGGCACTTGTGAGAGCGACTTAGAAAAGGGCTATATCTCCATAGCTTCACCTTTAGCAAGAGCTATGCTGGGCAAAAAAGAGGGCGATGAATTTAAGGTGCGTTTGCCTAAGGGGGAGAGCGAGTTTGAGATCATTAGTATAGCTTATGAGCCTTTGAAATTTTAATGCTTACACTTAAAGAGGGGGCATTTTTTGTAGCCGATGCACACGAAAATGAGGACAGAAGGGGCTTTTGGAATTTTTTACAAGCCTTAGAAAAGGGCGAAATTTGCACGCCTCAACTTTTTTTAATGGGTGATATTTTTGATTTGCTTGTTGGGGAGATAAGTGCGAGTCATACCTTTGCTAAGCCTTACATAGCCTTGCTTGAGAACTTATGCGAGAAAATGGAAGTTTATTATTTAGAGGGAAATCACGACTTTAATTTAAGTTGTTTTTTTCAAAAAGTGCGTGTGATACCCTTGCAAAATCAACCTTTAATTTTGCATACAAGTAAAGGTAAAAAAGAAAAATTTTTTTTAGCACACGGCGATATTTTTTTAAATCCTTTTTTGCAATTTTTGCTTAAAAGCTTGAGAAATAGATTTTTACTTTGCTTTTTAAATGTGCTAAATTTCTTAACTTTTTCTAGTATAAGTAAGCAAATTTTGGCAAGACAAAAGAGAAAAAATCTTTTTTATAAAATTGAAAATTTCAAAATTTTAGCATATAAAAGGTATGAGAAATACCAAGCTAAAGGTGCTTGGGTTATAGAGGGGCATTATCATCAAAATTTGTTTTTAAAGGAGGAGAGGGTGAAATATTTTAATTTGCCAAGTTTTGCATATGAGAGAAGTTTTTTTGTTGTAAAATTCGCACCAGAAGTCAAATTCGAAAAACAACAATTGAGAGGTCAAAATGTTTGATGAAAATATTGTGAAAACAGGCTCAAATGAAATGGAGCTTGTTGATTTCCGTATCTTCAAGCAAGGACACGAGAAAATTTATGAGGGAATTTATGGCGTCAATGTTTCTAAGGTTAAAGAGATTATCAAAATCCCTAATCTTACAGAATTGCCCGGCGTTCCTGATTATATTGAGGGGATTTTCGACCTTCGTGGTGTAGTGATTCCTGTGGTTAATCTTGCTAAATGGATGCAAATCGTCGAGCCAGAAAGTGCTTTATTAAAGCCTAGGGTTATTATCACGGAATTTTCTAATATTCTTATTGGATTTATAGTTCATGAGGCTAAGAGAATTCGCCGTATTAACTGGAAAGATATAGAGCCAGCAAGCTTTTCTGCGGGTTCTGGAGCTTTAGATAAGGGTAAGATTACGGGCGTTACGCGTATAGAAAATGATGAGGTTTTGCTTATACTTGATCTTGAAAGCGTGGTTGAGGACTTGGGAATTTATGCACCTAAGACTGAACTTGAGATAGGAGAAGCGGAGAAATTTAGCGGAATTGCACTTATTTTAGATGATAGTATGACGGCTAGAAGACGCGTAAGAGATATGATGCAACAAATGGGCTTTACTGTGATTGAGGCAAAAGATGGTGTTGAGGGACTTAATAAGCTTGAAGAACTTAGTCAAGTTTATGGAGAAAATTTAAAAGATCATCTTAAAATTATCATTAGTGATGTTGAGATGCCACAGATGGACGGCTTCCATTTTGCCGCCCGCATAAAAGAAGATGAGAGATTTGGAAAAATTCCACTCATCTTTAATTCTTCTTTATCGAATGAATTTATGAATGAAAAAGGCGTAAAAGAAGCCGGTGGAGAGGGTTATTTAGTGAAATTTAATGCAAGTGATTTCTTCTCTGAAGTAACACGCGTTTTGAAGAAAGCACAAGGAGAGGAGTAAGATATGGAAGATATGCAAGAAATACTTGAAGACTTTTTAGTTGAGGCTTTTGAGCTTGTCGAGCAAATCGACCATGATTTAGTAGAGCTTGAGTCAAATCCTGAGGATTTGGAATTGCTTAATAGAATTTTTCGCGTTGCCCATACGGTAAAGGGTTCGTCAAGCTTTTTAAATTTTGATGTTTTGACAAAATTAACGCATCATATGGAAGATGTGTTAAATAAGGCAAGACACGGTGAGCTTAAGATCACCCCTGATATTATGGATGTGGTTTTGGAGTCTATCGATAGAATGAAGACTTTATTAAATTCTATCCGTGATAATGGCAACGATTCTGCTATAGGTATGGATATAGGACCTATTTGTGCTAGACTTACAGCCATTTCGGAAGGTGATGTTTCAGCGGTTGCATCTGTGTCAAGTGAAGAGCCTAAAGCAGAACTTAAGGAGGAAGCTCCAGTTGCACCAGAACCAAGTGCTGAACCTGATGTTGATGTGAATCAACTTAGCGATTCTGAGGTTGAAGCAGAGATTGAAAGATTACTTAAAGTGCGTAAGGCTGAAGATCAAGCAAGGCGTGCGCAGAAAAAGAAAAATGCAACTCCAGCTACACCTAAGCCTACAACTGAAACGGGTGGAGAAAAGAAAGTTCCAGCTTCAGGTGGAGGCGGTGGAGGTATGGATCAAACCATACGCGTTGAGGTTAAGAGACTTGATCATTTGATGAATTTAATCGGTGAGCTTGTTTTGGGCAAAAACCGCTTGTTGAAAATTTATGATGATGTTGAAGAGCGTTATGAGGGTGAAAAATTCTTAGAGGAATTAAATCAAGTCGTTTCGCAACTTAGCATTATTACAACTGATGTGCAGCTTGCCGTGATGAAAACGAGAATGCAGCCTATCGCTAAGGTTTTCAATAAATTTCCACGCGTTGTGAGAGATTTAAGTCGTGAGCTTGGAAAGCAAATTGAGCTTGAGATTACAGGTGAAGAAACTGAACTTGATAAATCCATAGTTGAAGAAATAGGCGATCCTATTATGCATATGATTAGGAATTCTTGCGACCACGGCGTAGAAGATCCTGCTACGCGTAAGGCAAATGGTAAGCCAGAAAGAGGCACTGTTCAACTTAAAGCGTATAATGAGGGCAATCATATTGTCGTTGAAATTACTGATGATGGTAAGGGGCTTGACCCAGCTGGGCTTAAGATGAAAGCACTGGAGAAAAGTCTCATTACTGAAAAAGAAGCCGAGCAAATGACAGATAAAGAAGCTTTTGCTTTGATTTTCAAGCCAGGCTTTTCAACCGCCGCTAAGGTTACAAATGTATCGGGTCGTGGCGTGGGTATGGATGTTGTTAAGACAAATATAGAAAAACTCAACGGCGTAATTGAGATAGATAGTGAGCTTGGAAAAGGAAGTACTTTTAAGCTTAAAATTCCGCTTACTTTAGCGATTATTCAATCTTTACTTGTGGGAACACAAGAAGAATTCTACGCTATCCCACTTGCTTCAGTGCTTGAAACAGTGAGAGTGCCTATTGATAATATTTACACAATAGAAGGCAAAAATGTTTTACGTTTGCGTGAGGAGGTGCTTTCTTTAGTAAGGCTTTCAGATGTTTTTGGGGTAAAACAAGTGCTTGAAAGTGGGGATCAAACTTATGTTGTTATTATAGGTGTGGCCGAATCTAAGCTCGGCATCATCGTGGATACTCTTGTAGGACAAGAAGAAATAGTTATCAAATCTATGGGTGATTATTTGCAAAATATACAAGGTATAGCAGGTGCAACCATAAGAGGTGATGGTAGGGTAACGCTTATCATCGATGTAGGTGCTATGATGGATATGGCGAAAGAAATTAAGGTTGATATCAAAGCCCAACTTGAATCGAGCGTTAAAAAGCCTAAGGAGCAGCCAAGTGATTATAAGGTTTTGATAGTTGATGATTCTAAAATGGATAGAACTTTAATGCAAAAAGCTCTTGAGCCACTAGGCATAAGCTTACTTGAAGCAACTAATGGAGTAGAGGCGCTTAATATTGTTAAATCGGGCGATCATGAAATTGATGCTATGTTAATTGATATTGAGATGCCAAGAATGGACGGTTATACTTTAGCAGGAGAAATTCGTAAGTATTCTAAATACCGCAATTTACCACTCATAGCTGTAACTTCAAGGACGAGTAAAACAGACCGCTTAAGAGGTGTGGAAGTCGGTATGACTGAATATATTACTAAGCCTTATTCTCCTGAATATTTGGAAAATGTTGTGCGTAAAAATTTGAAACTAGGATAAGATAATGAGTAATGAAAAATTAAATCAAGTCTTACAAAGACAGCAATCGCAAATGGTGGATCGCGATGAAATTAGAAAAGAAGATGACATTATCCAGCTTGTTGGTTTCGTGGTTGGAGATGAGGAGTATGCTATTCCCATCTTAAATATCCAAGAAATTATTAAGCCTATTGAATTTACTAGAGTGCCTAGTGTGCCTGATTATGTTTTAGGTGTATTTAATATGAGGGGTAATGTAATGCCACTTATCGATCTTGCTCAGCGTTTTAATTTGGGGAGTTCTAAAATGACTCCACAAACGCGTTATATTGTGCTTCGTGGCGATATTAATGGTAGTGGTGTGAGTAGTAATGCGGGTTTTGTTATTGATAGACTTACAGAAGCAATTAAAATTCATAGAAATAAGATTGATCCGCCACCTGAAACTTTAGCTAAGGAAAAGGGCATGATATATGGTATAGGAAAGAGAGATGAAAATATCCTTACAATTTTAAAGGTCGAAGCCCTATTGAAGCGTGAATTTTAATGATAAAACTTTGCGTTTTTGATTTTGACTCCACCTTAATGGACGGAGAAACTATAGATATTTTGGCAAATGCTTATGGTGTGGGTGATGAGGTAAAAGTCATCACCCAAAAGGCTATGAATGGAGAGCTTGATTTTTTCGAAAGCTTACATCAAAGAGTGGCTTTGCTTAAGGGTATGTCTTGCGATGATGTTTTAAGAGTGAGTCAAAATTTACCCTTAATGAAGGGCAGTTTTGAGTTGATTGAATTTCTAAATTCTAAGAATATTATTTGTGTAGTTTTTAGCGGGGGCTTTCATGAGGGGGTAGATTATGCTATGGAAAAGCTTAATTTTAAACTCGGCTTTGCAAATTATCTTCATCATAAAAATGGAAAACTCACAGGACTTGTGGGTGGAGAGATGATGTTTTCAAATTCCAAAGGTTTAATGTTAGAAAGACTTAAGCAGTTTTTAAATTTAAATCAAGAAGAAGTAATGTGTGTTGGAGATGGAGCAAATGACTTAGCGATGTTTGAGCATAGTGGCTTTAAAATCGCTTTTTGTGCTAAGGAAATTTTAAAAGCAAATGCTAGTGTGTGTATTGATGTGAAAGATTTGAGAGAGATTATAAAGGTGATGCAATGAAACAATTTTCTTTGTGGTGTGATTTTGTCGAAGATAGCTTTTTGGATAATGAATTTGTTGAGTTGTTGTATTCTAAGATTAATGGTGCGACCTCAAATCCCCTTATTTTAAAAAATGTAATTTTAACTCCAGCTTATAAAAGTAAAATTGCAAACTTAAGAGGAAAAAAATCTAAGGAAATTTATGAAAATATAGCAATGAGCGATATTTGTAAGGCGGCAGATAGACTTGCTTATAACTTTGAAAAAGGTAACGATGGCTTTATTAGCCTTGAAATAGACCCTAGACTTTATGATAATACCAGTCTTAGTATAGGAGAGGCAAAAAGGTTGCATAGTGCTATGGGGCGACAAAATATTATGATGAAAATCCCAGCCACTGAGGCTTCTTATGAGGTGATGTATGAATTGATGAAAAGTGGTATTAGTGTTAATGCAACGCTTATTTTTTCTGGGGAGCAAAATAAAAAATGTTTTGAAGCTTTAAATGAGGGCTTAAGGGCTTTTCGTAAGGCACAAGCCTATTCTAAGGCGAAAGAACCGCAAGCTGTGATTAGCGTTTTTGTAAGTCGCTTGGATAGAATATTAAATGAAAGAGTGAGTGAACCAAATCAAATCGGCGTTTTAAACGCAAAATTAGCTTACAATTACATAATGGCACAAAATGAGCCAAATATCCGTGCCTTATTTGCTAGCACGGGTGTAAAAGGTGATGATTTGCCAAAAGATTTTTATATTAGGGAGCTTTATTTAGAGAGAGCCTTAAATACCGCTCCTTTAGATGCTATTAGAGCTTTTAATGGAGAGTGTGAGTTTAAAGCAACTTTAAGCGATGAAGAGCTTCAAAAAAAACTTAACAAGCTAGTCTCCAAAGAACTTTTAGATGAAACTTGCAATTATTTAATTGACGGAGCTTTGAAGAATTTTTGTTTTGAATTTGATGATTTGTTAGCAAAATTATCAAGTTAAGCGTTTTTAAATGATTTTAAGCTATAATTTCGCTTTATTTTTTTAGAAAGGAAAGAGATGTTAGAAGGTATCATTAGAGAGAGTATCGGCAGAAAAGCGGCTAAGGCTTTAAAAAGAGATGGTTATCTAATTGCAAACATCTATGGCAAAGGTTTGGAGAATATCCACGCAGCTTTTAAGGTGAATGATTTTATCAAAGAGGTACGTAAAAAGACCACTCTTATTTTTGATGTTAAAGTTGGCGCTAAGACTTTGAGTGTTGTGGTGGTAGATTATCAAAAAGACCCTGTTACGAGTGATTTAAAACATGTAGATTTAAAAGTTGCACAAAAGGGTGTGATTTCTAAATATATGGTGCCAGTAAAAGTCGTTGGCACGGCTATAGGTCTTAAAAATAAGGGCGTTTTAATTCAATCTAAAAGACGCTTAAAGGTTAAGTGTGCAGCTGAAAATTTACCAAATTTCTTTGAACTTGATGTAAGTAAGCTTGATGTGGGTGATGCTTTGCTTGTTAAAGATATTGTTGTGCCGAAGGGAGTGAGCATTATTGAAGCAGATAGGGTGGCGGTTGTCGGCGTAGAAAAGGCGCGATGACTTTAGTCGTAGGACTTGGAAATATAGGGCGAGAGTATGAAAATACCCGTCATAATGTAGGCTTTATGCTTATTGATATGATTTTGAGTGAAGAAAGTCAAGTTAGAATTTTATCTCACTCGAAATTTAGGGGAGAGCTTTATAAGATAGACTCTTCCTTACTTCTTAAACCTCATACTTATATGAATCATTCTGGCATTAGCGTTAAAGCTGTTAGCGACTTTTACAAGTGTGAGCGTTTAATTGTCATTCACGATGATATAGATTTAAATTTGGGAACTTTGCGCTTTAAAAAGGGAGGTTCTAGTGGCGGACATAATGGGCTTAAGAGTATAGATCATCTATATGGAAACAATTATGAAAGAGTGCGTATAGGTGTAGGAAGAGGTAAAGATACCATATCGCATGTTTTAGGTCAATTTACAAGTGAGGAAAAGGTAGTTTTAAGTGAGGTTTTGTTGAGGGCTAAGGAGGCCTTGTTTGAACTTATACGCGGTAATGATTTGGCAAAAATTTCTTCACTCTATAGCTTGAAGGCTTGATAATGGGTGTATTTTTTCATTTTATTTCTTCCATTTATCTTAAAAATTTTTTCATTTTATTTTTTGCTTTAGTTGGATTTTATTGCGGTATAGATTTGCTTTTAAATTTTAAAGATTTACCAGCATCTGCCAATTTGATTTTGCTTTATATTTTATTTGTTGGTTTTAGTGCTGTTACTTATATTTTACCCATTTCTTTGATATTTGCACTTGTTTTGTCCCTTTTAACTATGATAAGAAATAATGAACTTGTTAGTCTTTATGCCTTGGGACTTAGTAAAAATAAAGTTATTATTTATCCATTTTTGTGGGCTTTATTGTTTTGTTTTATTTATGTTGGACTTAATTTTACTTCCTTTGCGTATGCAAATGAGTATAAAAGAAGCATACTTAAAAATGGTGTTTTAAATAAAAAAAGCAGTGATATTTTTTTGAAATTTAATGAAGAGTTTGTTTATATTAAAAGTTTAGATGAGGGTTTAGCTAAAAAGCTTAAGATTTTTTCTTTAAAAGATGGAAATTTAAGTCATTTTATTCAAGCAAATCGTGCTTTATTTAATGAAAATTCTTGGCTTTTAGAGGAGGGAAATATTACCTACATACCAAAAGAATTTATTTTAGGGGAAAATGGCTATAAAAGTGAAAAATTTGCAAATTTGGAGACATTAGAAGGCTTTAAACCTAAACTTGCTAAAAGCGTGGCAAGCGGCAAGGAGTATTCCATATATGATGCGTATCACAGTTTGATTTTATTTGATTCTCAAGGGCTTAATACGAGAAATTTAAAAATCACTTTATACAAGCTCATTTTTGCGCCCTTTTTTGCACCCTTTTTGATGCTTATGATGTATTATTATTTTCCAGTGATTGCGCGTTTTTTTAATTTGGCCTTTGTGGCCTTTGTGGCCTTTGTGGTTACTTTGGTAGTTTGGGGGGGATTATTTGTATTTTTAAGACTGAGTGAAAATGGCGTTATAAGTGGAGAATTTGGCATTATTTTACCGAATTTACTTTTGGCTTTTTTTGCCTTATTTATATCATATAAAAAGTGTTAAGGAGAGATTTTGTGGATTATATAAAATTAAAAGAAGAATTTAAGACCCCTTTTTATCTTTATGATTTTGATTTAATAAAAAGTCGTTTTTTGGAGTTGAAAAGTGCCTTTAAAGCAAGAAAATCTCAAATTTTTTACGCAATGAAAGCAAATTCAAATTTAAGTTTATTGCAAATGTTAGCAAGACTTGATAGCGGTTTTGACTGTGTGAGTATAGGTGAAGTAAAAAGAGCGTTAAGGGTGGGAGCGAAACCTTATAAAATCATATTTAGTGGGGTTGGAAAAAGTGAAGAGGAGCTAGAGCAAGCTTTAAAATTTGATATTTTGTATATCAATTTAGAAAGTGAAGAAGAAATGCTACTCTTAGAAAGTGTAGCAAAAAGACTTGAGCTAAAGGCTAGAATTTCCATACGAGTTAATCCTAATGTCGATGCTAAAACGCATCCTTATATCTCCACAGGGCTTAATGAAAATAAATTCGGCGTAGAGCTTGATGTGGCAAGAAAGATGTATTTATACGCAGCAAAAAGTGAATTTTTAGAGCCTGTGGGAGTGCATTTTCATATAGGTTCACAATTACTTGACATATCGCCCATACACGAGGCAGCACTTATCGTGGCAAAATTATTAAGAGAATTAAAGGCTTTAAAAATTGAGCTTAAATTTTTTGATGTAGGTGGAGGATTAGGTGTAGGTTATGAGGGGGAAGAAGAACCTTGTTTGTATGATTATGCGCAAGGAATTTTGGAGAATTTGAGCGGACTTGATGTAACGATAGGCTTAGAACCCGGACGCTTTTTGGTAGCACAAAGCGGAGTGCTTGTGTGCAGTGTTTTGTATGAAAAGATAACGCCTAAAAAACGCTTTATGGTTGTTGATGCGGCGATGAATGATTTGATTCGCCCGAGTTTATATAATGCTTACCACGAGATTGTTTTGCCTTATACAAAAGGGGAGCTAAGTTCTTGTGATGTTGTTGGAGGAATTTGTGAAAGTGGCGATTTTTTTGCTAAAGATCGCAGGCTTGCAAAAAGTAAGAGCGGAGATATTGTTTTGATTAAAGAGGCTGGAGCATACGGCTTTACAATGAGTAGTAATTATAATACTCGCCCTAGAATTTGCGAACTTGCCTTAGAAAATGGAATTATCAAAATGGTGCGTAAGAGAGAAAAATTTGAAGATTTAATTGCTTTAGAGGAAGAATTTCTAAAAGATTCATAGCTTCTTAGGTAAGCTATGAATTGACATTAGAATTGATTCATAATTTTATGCCAAATATTGCTAAAAACACTCGGCTTTTTTTCTTTTCGTTCTTTAAAATTTAATTGCTCTTGTATGCTTATCGCATCATTTTCTTGTAAATCTTCGTTAAAAATTTCACTTTGAATTTCCTCTTCCTCTTTTTGAGGAGTAAAATCCTGCTTGATTTGACGATTGAAATTTTCAATTTCACCTTTATATCTTAATTTTTCATTAGAATCCAACTCATAAGGAGTAAAGTGTCCAGCTCCGTAAAGGCAAAGACCTATTGCACAAGTATTTTCTGGATCGTTAAAAATCTCATTAAAGCCATTAATCAAATCTTTTCTAGCGTTTGCAAGACGAACGGATTTGTTATCGAAGATGGTAGGTGCTAACTCATCAAGTCCCGCAAGTTTTGTCATACCGCCTGTTAGCACAACGCCTCCACCTACGCTATTAGTATAGCGATTGTCGCTTAAAATTTTGGCTAAAATCATTAAGGTTTCTTCTGCTCTTGCATAAATTATATTAGAAATAGCATCAAGCGAGACTTCATCAAATTTTTCATCGCCTATATTTGGAATTTGTATGAGGGTATTAGGCTGCATAGAAAAGGCAGCATAATTAAGTTTAATTTTTTCTGCTTCTTTTAGTGGGGTATGCAAAGCCATAGATAAATCTTGTGTAATATTAATTGAACCAATTTGCAAACAGTCATTGTAGCGAATGGAATTTCCCATATGCATTACAATATCGCAAATCGCTCCTCCCATATCAATTAAAACGGCTCCCAACTCTTTTTCACTATCATCCAAACAAGCTATGGAAGAAGCATAGCCAGAAAGAACAATATTATCCACGCGTAAATCGGCTAATTCTACGGCTTTTTTTAAATTTTTAATGTGCGATTCTTGCGAAATGACAATGTGAGTTGAAACTTCAAGACGATTTCCACTCATTCCTAAAGGATCATCAATATGCTCTAAGTCATTGACCTTAAAATTGTAAGGTAAAACATGAATAATCTCATATCCACTTGGCAAATTTGCCGTGTGTTTTGCCGTGCTGACGGCTCTGTGAATTTCTTTAATGCCTATTTCGTGATTGGGGATATTGACAACGCCTACACTATCAACACTTTTAGTGTAAGCACCAGAAATGGATACAACAACTTTATCATAATGCACTCCACTCATCATTTCAGCACTGCTAACAGCTTCCTCTATGGATTTGGAGGCAAGTTCTATGTTTGTAATGGCACCCTTTTTAACTCCGCTTGTTTTTGTCTTGGCAAAGCCTATAATTTTTAGTCCATCTTCATCTTTTTGGGCGATAATGGCACAAGTTTGCGTTGAGCCTAAGTCGATTCCTAATATATTCACAATTTTCCCTTTAGTGATAAATTTTAATCTTATATGTTTTTTTCAATTCTTCTAAAAGCTCTTGTTTAATTTCACTACTTTTAAGAGTTTTTAGGCTTGATTCTAGCATAGTTTGATATTGATTAAAATCTTGTTTGTTTGGATTTAATTTTTGCTTTTTAATACGATAAAGTATAGCTTTTGTATCATTGATTAGAACATAAGAACTATTTTGATCTGTATTAAAAACCTGCGAGAGAAAATAGCTAAATTCTGCACTATTCAAAATTTCATCACCAACTTTTTTAACATCTTTGATAGAATTTCTATTGACAAACTCTAATTCCACGCCTTTAAATGATGGTAGAGCTCTTTCTGCTTTTTCTTCAAGAGCCTTTCTTGCTTCTTCGCTGTAATACATTGGCAAAACTTCAGCTCTTGCCTCTTCGAAATTTTTAATACGCACAGGATTTATTTGATTTAAACGAAAAATCATAAAGCCATCTTTGCAAATTTTATTTTCGCATTCTTGCCAAATGACAGGCTTTAAAATATCCTTATTTTTAGCCTTTGCTAAGAGCTCAAAAGGGTAATTTCCATCTTCTTCGCTAATGTTAAAATCTTTTTGAAAATTATCTTTTTGATTTCTTAGAGCAACAAATTTTTCATTAGCTAAATTTTTTGTTTTCTCAAGACTAAGATCTTTTATAAGCATTTCTTTAGCTAGTTCAAAGTCTAAAATTTTGCCATCTTGAGCTTTGTATTTAAACTTATTATTTTCATTTTCATAAAAAGTTCTAAGTTCATCTTGGGAAAAATTTGACTTTTTTGCTTCGATAAAATAGCTAGAAAGCTCGTAACTTTTTTGCGTTTTGAAGTCGTTTTTGTGTGCTTCCCAAAGTTTTTTAAGAGCGTTTTCATCGATTGCTAAGTCTTTTTTATCAAAAGTGATTTTGGCAATTTCTAAAGCATCTTGCATAAAATAACTTGCTGCCAACATTTGCAATTCATTTTCCTTAGCAGGTAGTTCAAAAATTTTATTAAGCTTATTGAGAATAATTCTATCACTTAAAATCTGTTCATAATTTTTAGAAAGTATATTATTTTGCTTTAAAATGGCATAATAAATATTTTTATCAAAAATTCCATTGGCATTTTGAAATTCTTCTGCCATAGAAAGTTCTTGTATAACCTCATTTTCATTTGCCCAAAGCCCCAAGCTTTTTGCAAAATTAAGTAAAAGTTTATCTTCAATGAGTGAATTTAGAGCAAGATCTTTAAGTCCTAATTTTTCGGCATTTTCTTCACTTAAGCCCCCATTGCTAATTTGATTATAATAGCCATAAATTTGATTATATCTTAAATTAAATTCCACAAAAGAAACTTTTTCATCACCCACAGTGGCGACAGAACTGCTTCTATTTTGATTATAATCGTAAGCTCCCCATCCCACAACACCTGCCCCAACAAAGGCAATAACGCTAATCCATATCGTTACGACTAAATACTTTTTATGGTGCTGCATCCAAGTAAGCATATTTTTCCTCTCATTTTTTTTTAAAGCTTTTATTTTATCAAGTTAAGTTTTAAATAGGCTTTAATTGTAGAATATTTTGATATTTTTTACTAAATTTTGAAAATTAATTTAGAGTATAATTTAAGAAAATTATTTGTTTTTTTGTAAAAATATACAAGTGTAAAATGAAGTTTGCAGTCTGTTTTATGGGACATAAAACTTAATAAACAAATTTATTAAAGCTTGCTGATATAAAATATCTAAAGATTTTTTCTAGCCAAAGATAAATAAAAAGCTTTTAGCTTTTTGTTGAATTCTTGCCCGCAATTAATATTTTATTTTAGATAAAATATTAAAATTAGAGCAAAAAGCTTTAAGGATAAAATTTGCAAATTCCACATATTCCCGTTTTACCCAAAGAAGTTAATCATCTTTTTGAAAAGCTCAATGAGGGGGTTTTTTTAGATTGCACTTTGGGTTATGGTGGTCATAGTGAAAATTTGCTTAAAATGCATCCTAATTTACATTTAATCGCTTGTGATCAAGATGAGGAGGCATTAAAATTTTCTAAAGAGCGTTTGAGAGAATTTGACACGAGAATAAAGTTGTATCACTCAAATTTTTCGCAAATTTTAGAGCAGATTGATTTGAGAAATTTAAGAGGAATTTTAGCGGATATAGGCGTTTCTTCTTTGCATTTAGATAAAGATGAAAGAGGCTTTTCATTGCGTTCAAATTTTTTAGATATGAGAATGGATAAAAATCAGCCTTTAAGTGCTTTTGATGTGATTAATAACTACTCGAAAGAAAAACTTGCAAATATTTTTAAAATTTATGGAGAGTTAAAAAATGGAGATTTTTTAGCGGAGAAAATTATTAGAGCTAGGGCAAGAAAGCAAATTGCAAGTGCTAAAGAGCTTTGTGAAATTTTAGGCGATACAAGGCTGAAAAATCGCAAAATATCACAAGCTATTTTAGCCTTTCAAGCTTTAAGAATAGAGGTTAATAAAGAGCTTGAGGTTTTGGAGCTTTTTTTGCAAAAACTTGAAAAAGCACACCTAAAAGACTGCATTTTAGCTATAATTTGCTTTCATTCTTTAGAAGATAGGATAGTAAAAAATTATTTTAAAAAATGGGCTAAAGCTTGCATTTGTGATGAAAGGGCGCTTCGTTGCGAGTGCGGGGCAAATCATAATTTGGGTGCAATTTTAAATAAAAAACCCTTAACGCCGAGCCAAGAGGAGATAAAAGTTAATCCGCGTTCATCTTGTGCAAAAATGCGAGCTTTTTATTTTAAGTGAGTTGGAATGTTAGAAGAAGATTTTTTAAAAGAAAAGCAAAATATACGCCAAAAAATGCTTAAATATTCACGGGCTATGACTCGGGGAATTCCTATGGACGAAGAGCTTAAGAAAGAAATTTCTAGTGATGATATTTTAAGAAGGCGTGTGAAGAATAAGCGTCAAAATTTGCTTGATGATGAATTGTTTGAGCCAAATTCATCGAAAAAATCAAATATCTATCTTAAGGAAGACTTAATTAATGTAAAGTTGGAGGAAAAGCAGCCTTTAAGCTCTCGTTTTTTTGTTCGTTTTAAAAGAAAAAATAAGCAAAAAAATGAAGTTAAAAAGGAAAAGCTCGAAAAAAGGAAAAGTTTTATCTTTAATTTTAAAAAATTTAAAAAAGTAGAGAAAGGACTTAAAAAGGAGCCTTTAGGGCAAAATAGCACTATAAAAACTCCCGTTTTAAATTTAAGTCAAAATTCTTCTTTTAAAGATAAAAAAACTCAGCTGCCAAAAACACCACTTAAACAAGAAAAGCTTTCCAAAAAACCAGAAATTGAAGAAGAAAAAAAACCTTTAGATATTAAAACTCTTCAGCCACAAATAGAGCCTTTAAAAGAGTTACAAAGCGAAACTATAGAGGCTAAAGATACCTTGCTTGAGGGCTTTAGTAAGGTTACAAAAGAGGAGAGAAATTTAAATGCAAATCACCTGCTTTTTGCGAGTTTGCTTTTAAGCTTTGCTTTATTTTTATTTGTTCCGCAAATTTATATCCGTAATCAAATTTATTATTTAAGCAGAGAAATTGCTACACTAAAAGCAGAAGAAAGTGTGTTAAATGAGGAAAATAAAGAGCTGAAAAGACGCTTGGAAAATCGGCGTTTTCAAAATCAAATTTTAGATTATTTGGAATGATAATGGACGATTTTTTCAAGCACATATTGCTCAAGGGCGTTTCTAGGAACCTCTTCTTCTAGGGCTTGTTTATAAATTTCTTCTACGATTTTGGAATATTTTTCATAGGCAAAACAGGGGAAGTGATTTTGCCACGCTTTTAAAATAAGTTTTTTTGACATAATTTTTCTTATGTAAAGTTTAAAAAGGTCAAAGCCAATAAAGACAAAAGCCGTTACTAAAACCGCACTAATAATGCTAATGTGAAAGTCTAAAAGTGTGAAAAAATAGTGTGTTATTACAAGTAGGGGTAATAAAATTACAAGACATAAAACCCCATAATAAAGATAGGCATTAAATGATTTAATTTTAAAATTGAGTTTAGCAGGATCTATGAGCATACCTTCATTAAATAAAACATTTGCTTCTAGCAAATCTCTCAAAAGCACAGGGTGTTTGGAAATTTTAAAAAGAAAATTGAGAGTAAAATCTTTAAATTTTTTCATTTTCACTTCTTTTTGATTTAAATTTGGCGTATTTTAGCATAAATTTGGAGTATAATTTATCAAAAAAGGCTTTGAAATGATGCAAGAAAAAGAGATAGTTTTTTTAAATGGAGAATTTTTACAAAAAGATAAGGCGAAAGTTAGCATTTTTGATAGAGGCTTTATTTTTGGTGATGGGATTTATGAGGTTGTGCCCGTTGTCTTTTCTAAAATGGTCGATAAGGAGGAATTTTGGCATAGATTTGAGAGAAGTTTAGGGGCAATTAAGCTTAGTTTGCCTTATGCAAGAGAGGAATTTGAAGACATTTTAAAGGAACTTATTGCTAAAAATTCGCTTAAAGAGGGTGGAGTTTATATGCAGATAACTAGGGGTGTGGCGTCTAGGGAATTTGGCTTTGTAAAAAGTCTTAAGCCTACTGTTATGGCTTTTGTTTTTGAATGTAGTGTTTTGAAAAATGAATTTGAAGAGGGAGTGAGTGTGATTAGTGTGCCTGATTTGCGTTGGAGGAGGCGTGATATAAAGTCTATCTCTCTTTTAGCACAGTGCTATGCTAAGGAGCAAGCTATTGAGGCTGGGGCATTTGAGGCTTTTATGATAGAGGATGGCAAAGTCAATGAAGCTTCAAGTGCTTCTGCTTTTATTATTAAAAATCAAACTCTCATCACTAAGCCTTTTTCCAATGCGATTTTGCCGGGTATTAGAAGATTAAATATCCTTAAATTTGCACACGATCTTGGCTTAAAAATCGAACAAAGAGCCTTTAGTATGCAGGAGGTTTATGAGGCTGATGAGGTCTTTATCTCAGCAGCCACACTTTTGCTTCTTAGCGTAGTAAAGGCAGACGGAAAGCTTATAAATGGGGGGAAGGTGGGCGAATTTGTCCCAAAACTTAGAGCCAAGTATGTCGAAAAAATCACAAAGGAGGCTTTAGCTTAGAAAGATAGCTGCTAAGCTCCAAAACTTCATAGTCGTTAAGTTCTAAAAAGCTAAGATGAGAGAGTTTGCTAAGGAGTAAATTTTCTTTTGGAATTTGATTTTTGCCTATTTCTAGACTTGTGAAGACGCTTTGTCCTATTAAAAGCCTTTGCTTTTCATCTAAACGCAAACCCC
Source organism: Campylobacter vulpis (assembly GCF_014217995.1). Taxonomy (NCBI): domain Bacteria; kingdom Pseudomonadati; phylum Campylobacterota; class Epsilonproteobacteria; order Campylobacterales; family Campylobacteraceae; genus Campylobacter; species Campylobacter vulpis. The sequence continues at coordinate 1,118,861 of NZ_CP041617.1, read as the reverse complement.
AAATGCTATGCAACGCTACGCTTTTATCATCAAGCTCTCCTGCATAAAGCATAATATGCCCTTTCATATAAAGTAGCGTGGCGTAAGGTTTTGCGAAGCGTTTTAAAAGCTCCTTTTTTTCTTCATTATTTAAAAAGCTAATATCGAAATTTTTAAAGCTTTTGTTTTGTGCTAAAGAATTGCGTGGGAGATAAAGTCCAAAGGGTGCAAAAATATCTCTTAAAAATAAAGAACAATCCCTTTCAAAATCATATCCACCCCAACCATAAGGACGCGTTAAAAGCTGTGAAATTTGGTGTTTTAAATGCGTATCATCAAATTTTAATGGAAAAGAAGAAGCGATTTTTTTGGAAATTTTGTATTTTCTAGCACCTATTTTTCCATAATAATAATTTTTATCTTGCTTATAATAGGGATAAAGTGCGCCTATGCGTGTTTCAAAAAAGAATTGCCCCCTTTCATCTAAAATGGGCATTTTTTCTTTAAGTGGGGTGATGAAATTAAGGCTCTCATAAATTTTTGTTCTTTTATCATCAAAAAGTTCTAAATTTTTTCTCTCCACAAAGCCAAAGCCACTTTCACTCATCACAAAAGCATAGCGTTTATCTAAACTCAAATGCGAGATCAAAACGGCACTTCCAGCATTTAAAACAGAATCGCTTGCATAATCAAAGGGAATTCCCTCCCCTTGTAAAAAAGGATTTTTCAAAATCGCTTTTTGAGTGGGGAAATTTTTTAAAATGCTATTTTGCACGACTAGGGCTTTTTGATTGAGTGAATTAAGTGCTTTTGTGTTGGCATTTTTGATTTGAGTGTTGAACCACGAAAGGGGGATTTTTTGTTTATTGAAAAAATAATAATTTCCGCTTTTATATCCGCTAAAAGACCAAAATAAATTCACCTTTTTAAATTGTTTAAAATTGCTATGCCAAGGGGCGAAAAACGATGCTTTGTATTTGTGTGGATTAGTTTTTATGGTGCTATTTAGGGTGGGAAGCATACTTAAATTTTGCTCAAATTCTAAGTTGGCATAAAAAGAATTTGTTGTTTGTAAAATGGGTTTTTCTAAACTTTTTTGAGGGGCTTTGTGGGTGGAGCAAGCCATAAATAAAAAAGCTACAAAACACAAAATATAACGCATAATAAACCTTTTACAAAAAATGGCTATAATTATACTTTAAGGAAATATAATGCTTGATAAATTAGAAAAAATTTTGCAAGATCGTAATGTTTTTTTAAGTGGTGGAGCGGGTGTTGGCAAGAGTTTTTTAACGAATCAGCTCAAATTTTCTTATAGAAAACAAAATAAAAAGCTCGTGGCTTTAGGCTCTAGTGCTTTGAGTGCTTTTAATGTTGGTGGAGTTACTCTACATAGCTTTTTTTGTTTAGGGCGAATAGAAAATTTTGAGGATTTGAAAAATTATGATAGATTGCAAAAGAATAAATTAAACAAGCTGGAAAAAGTGCTTTCTAAGCTTGATTTAATCATCATTGATGAAATTTCTATGGTAAGTGCGACTATTTTTGATATGGTAGCGTTAAGGCTTAAAAATTCGGGCTTTTCTGGGAAAATTTTGCTTGTGGGAGATTTTTTTCAGTTACCCCCTGTGGTTAAGGAAAGGCAAAATTCCCTATTTGTCAATACTTACTACGCTTTTGCTTCACTTTTTTGGGAGGAATTAAGACTTAAAAATGTCAAACTTTCTGTGCCAAAAAGAACGAATAATGCTGCATTTTACGAGCATTTATCCCTTTTGCGTGAGGGTTATTTAAGGGAACAAACGCTAGATTATTTTAAAGAATTTCTCATTAAAACACAGGATTTAAAAGATTTAGATGATAGTTTTACCCTGCTTTGCGGGATTAATAAAAGGGCAAATGCTATTAATGAGGAGAAACTAGCCAAAATCAACGCTCCTTTGTTAAATTTCAAGGCTAAATTTGAAAAGAAAGATGAAAGTTTAAGTGAGCATCAGTTTAAGGCTTGGGCAAGTGGGCTTGGGATTTTGGAGGAGCTTAAGGTAAAGGTGGGGGCTAGAATTATTTTTTGTATGAATCATTTTGAGCAAAATTATTATAATGGTGAGCAAGGAGTGATTGAGGACATTATAGAAGATGAGAGAGGGGTGCTTTTGCAGATTATGAAAAATAACGGACAAATGATCCTTTTAGAGCCTTACACTTTCGAGCTTAGCGAGTTTAAGGAGGAGGGCGATGGGCTTGATTTAAATATTAGAGCAAGTGTGGTGCAGTATCCTATAAAATTAGCCTATGCGATTACTATTCACAAATCACAAGGAATGAGTATAGAAAAGCTTGTGTGTGATATTGATCATATTTTTGAAAATGGACAGCTTTATGTAGCACTTTCAAGAGCGACTAATCCGCAAAATCTTAAAATTTTGTATTCTAAAAATTGGGATTTTAGAACTTATTTTGAAAAAGCGTTAAAATTTGATGAAAATGTAAGTCGTTTTTATAAAGAAAACGATTTTATCGATTTGGAATTGTAAATAAGGATTTGTGATGAAAAAAATAATATTAAGTTTAATTTTACCTTTATTTTTAAGTGCCGAAGTAGTAGAACTTGAGAAATTAAGGACGGAACTTTACTCAAAAAGCGGAGTAAATGTGCTGAAAAAGATTGAAATTTCTTTAGAATTTGAGGGTAAAAATCTTAAGCACAATGAAAAAAAGCTTACTGATAGTGTAAATACTGTGATTTCAGGCTTTTTTTATGAGGATATTTTTACGGAGCTAGGTAAAAATAATTTTAAAAAAACCTTAAGTAAATTTGTAGATAAAAAATATAAAATTAAGCTCAATGACATTTATATTCTTTCTTTAAGTGGGGTGGAGAAATTTGACATTGAAGAATTTAAGCGTTTCTTAGAAAGCACAGATGCTAAAAATGTCAAAGAGGAAGTTAAAGAAAGCGTAAAGGATTTGGAAAACGCACCAAAGCTTGAAATTCCAAAGGTGCAAGTGCCACAAATAGAGACAAATTTGAGTCAGCAAAATGATAATTTATCCTTGCCAAAAATCTTTGAAAATTTAAGTGAAAATGAAGAAAAGCGAGAAGATGAGAGAATTGATCCTAAGCTTTTTGAGCTTTCTAAAAACATTGAGGCAGAGATAAAAAGGGGCTTAAGCCTTGAAAATAACACAACAGGTTTTGAGCTTGAATTTGACGCAAATGCGACACAAAATTAGCGTAAAATATCGTAATTTTGCGGGAATTTTGGCTTGAAAACTTGAGGATTGATTTTGGTATTTTTTTGAGGTTTATGAAGTGTGATAAGCACTTTATTTTCAAATTCATCGATGTATTGTATGCTTTTAACTTCGTCATTAAAAAGCGTGATGAAATAATCGACATTTTCATAACGAGCTTTAAATTTATTAGGGCTTATTTCTTTAGCCTGTTTGAAAATGACATTTAAATTAGGGATTTTCTCAAGCCTTGCAAAGCTTACTTGTTCTAAATCGTGCTCAACAATGACGATTTCATTTTTGTTGATATAAATTTCTTTTTTGCTCGGGCTTTCATAGGACCAAAAGGCTCTATCTTTTTCTAAAATAAAATGTCCTTTATACTCAAATTTGCTATTTTTAGAACTTACACTTTGAATAAATTCACTTGTATAATTTTCATAATCAAAAGCAAAAATTAAGCTACAAATTAAGCTTAAAAGGGCAAAAAATTTCATTTTAATTCTCCAAAAAGTTTTTAATTTTATCTTTATATTCTAATAAAATTAATTAAATAATCGTTATAATTACGCTTTTAAATCATTTCATCAAGGGTCTAAAATGCTTTTAAACGCTATAAAAAATATATTTGGAACAAAAAATGAACGCGAGCTTAAAAAATATCTCAAAAGAGTAGCACAAATCAATGCTTTAGAAAGTGTTTATGAAAATTTGAGCGATGAGGAATTAAAGGCTAAATTTGCAGGCTTTAAAGAAGAGCTTTTAAGTGAAAAAAAGAATTTGGAGGAGCTTTTAAATGATGTATTTGCCATAGTGAGGGAGGTGGGAAAACGAACGCTTAATATGCGTCATTTTGATGTGCAACTCATCGGTGGTATGGTGCTTCACGAGGGTAAAATTGCTGAAATGAAAACGGGCGAGGGTAAAACCCTAGTTGCAACCTTACCTGTGGTTTTAAATGCGATGAGTGGTAGGGGTGTGCATGTGGTTACGGTGAATGATTATTTGGCTAAAAGAGATGCGGAACAAATGAGTGCGATTTATAATTTTTTAGGCTTTAGCGTGGGGGCGGTGCTATCTTCACAAAATAGCGATTTAGAACATAAAAAAGCCTATGAATGCGATATTACTTACGGCACAAATAACGAATTTGGCTTTGATTATTTGCGTGATAATATGAAATTTTCTAAGATTGAAAAGGTGCAAAGAGAACATCATTTTGTTATTGTCGATGAGGTGGATAGCATTTTAATTGATGAGGCGAGAACGCCTTTGATTATTTCAGGTCCTACTAACCGCACTTTAGATGGCTATATTAAAGCAAATGAGGTCGCAAAAGCTCTTAAAAAAGGCGAAGCGGTAGAGGCTAAGGATTTGGCTAAAGGAATTAAGGCTAGTGGTGATTTTATAGTCGATGAGAAGAATCGCAATATTTTAATCACAGAAGAGGGTATAGCAAAGGCGGAAAAGCTTTTTGGCGTGGAAAATTTATACAGCCTTGATAATGCGATTTTGGCACATCAGCTCGATCAAGCCCTAAAGGCACATAATCTTTTTGAAAAAGATGTGCATTATGTTTTAAGGGGAAATGAAGTTGTTATTGTCGATGAATTTACGGGGCGTTTAAGTGAGGGGAGGCGTTTTAGCGAGGGACTTCATCAAGCTTTAGAAGCGAAAGAGGGTGTGAAAATTCAAGAAGAAAGTCAAACTTTAGCTGACATTACCTTTCAAAATTATTTTAGAATGTATGATAAATTAGCAGGTATGACAGGCACAGCACAAACGGAAGCGACTGAATTTTCGCAAATTTATAATTTAGATGTCGTTTCTATCCCCACAAATATCCCTATTAAAAGGCAAGATAGGGACGATTTGATTTATAAAACTCAAGAGGAAAAATTTAAAGCCGTGATTGATGAGATTAAAAAGGCAAATGCTAAGGGACAGCCTGTGCTTGTGGGGACAGCTAGCATTGAAAGAAGTGAAGTTTTTCACTCTATGTTGGCAAAAGAAAAAATCCCTCATTATGTGCTAAATGCTAAAAATCACGAGCAAGAGGCTTTAATTATCGCTGATGCGGGTAAAAAAGGTGCGGTTACCATAGCGACTAATATGGCAGGGCGTGGAGTGGATATAAAAATCAATGATGAGGTTAGAGAGCTTGGCGGACTTTACATCATCGGCACAGAAAGGCACGAGAGCCGTAGAATTGACAATCAGCTTCGTGGGCGTGCAGGGCGTCAGGGGGATCCGGGGACGAGCCGTTTTTACCTAAGCCTTGAGGATAATCTTTTGCGAATTTTTGGGGGCGATAAGATTAAGGGCATTATGGAAAGGCTTGGCATTAAAGAGGGAGAGAGCATTGAAAGTCGCATTGTTACAAGGGCGGTGGAAAATGCGCAAAAAAAGGTGGAAAGTTTGCATTTTGAAAGTCGTAAGCACTTGCTAGAATATGATGATGTGGCAAATGAGCAAAGAAAGACGATTTATCGTTACCGCAATGAGCTTTTAGATGAAAATTATGACATTAGAGCAAAAATCTCGCAAAATATTAAAGAATACGCACAAAATACCCTAAATTCTATGATGATGGGTGAGAGTTTGGACGATTTTGAGGGCTTAAAGCAAAAAATAGCTCACGATTTTGCGACTGAAATTGATGAGTCGGATTTTAAGGAGCTTGATTTGGTCGCTTTGGAGGAGAAATTAAGCGAAATTTTGGAACGCTCTTATGAAGAGAAAATGGCACAAGTTGCAACAGAGCAGTTAAGAAATATTGAGAGAATTTTGTATTTGCAAGTTTTAGATAATGCTTGGAGAGAGCATTTGTATCAAATGGATATTTTAAAAACGGGCATAGGACTTAGAGGGTATAATCAAAAGGACCCTTTGGTGGAATATAAAAAAGAGAGCTATAATCTTTTCTTAGAGCTAGTTGAGCGTATTAAATTTGATAGCATCAAGCTACTTTTTAGTGTGCAGTTTTCACAAAAAGAGGCGGAAAATTTAGAGCAAAAGGTAAGCAAGGAAAATGAGGAATTTTTGGAAAATACTGCACAAATGGGTGCGAGTGAGAATCATTTAGGCGAAGCGGAATTTAAAAAAGTGCCTAGAAATGCTCCTTGCCCTTGCGGAAGCGGAAAGAAATTTAAAGAATGCCACGGAAAAAGTGGTCCTAAGAGGGGAGCGGTAGCGGATAGAGTTTGATAAGAGGGAGGATTATGCAAAGTAAGTTGAAGGGAAAGTGATGAAAGCGTCAGAAAAGAATTTTGGCTTTATGCGAGAGGAAAATTGTATCGAAGTTCCATTTTTTCAAAGAGCTTATGCTTGGGATAAAGAGCAGTGGGAACAATTATTTAAGGACTTAAAGGAGAGTTATAAAGATAATAAAAAAGACCATTTTTTAGGCTCTGTCATTTTTAAGCAATTAGCCACGAATGCTGGAGAGGGTTCAAAAAGAAGTTTGATTGACGGACAGCAAAGATTAACAACCTTTTCCCTTTTAGTAAAGGTGCTATATGAGCGTTTAGACGATCAAGATAAGAGTGATTATACTGAGTATTTGTTTCAAAAACCAACTAAAAATAAAAAGCCAAGAATAGAGCATTCTAAAGTTGATAGAGAAGTTTTTGCGGTTGTTTTGCGTGGCGATGAGGGGATTAATCATTTATATCAAAATGAGGAAATTTTTCAATGTTATCAATATTTTAAAGAGCAAATTGAAAGTGAAAAATTGGATTTTATGGACTTTTTAAATTTTATTTTAGAGTCAAAATTATGGGTTGCTATTAATTTGGAAGCAAATGAAGATGAGCAAAAAATTTTCGACTCTATTAACACGGCTGGTTTAAGACTAACGGCGACAGATATTATTAAAAATGCTATTTTTGCAAAGGCTCTTAAAATAGGTGCAGATTATGAGAAGCTTTATAAGGAGTGTTGGGAAGCAATTTTTGAAGTGAAAGAAAATAGAGAATTTTGGGAGATAGAAGTTGAGATAGGTAGAATTAAAAGGGTGCAAAGTGAAATTTTTCTTCATGCTTTTGCTGTTGTGGGGCAATTTTTTAATCCAGAGAAAAATTCTTTGGAGGATTTAAGTTTTCTTTATAAAGAGCATATTAAAAATTTTGATAATGATGAACTAGAAAGCTTTTTAAAGAGTATTAGGGAATATGCAGAAATTTATAAAAATTTCCCATTTTTTAAAGGTGAGGCATTGCGTTTTGATGAGGATATGAAGCGTTTATTTCATATCATAAGCGTGATAAATGTCAATACCGCTATGCCGTTAATTTTATTTTTAAGTCATAGTGTTAAAGAGCAGACACTTTTAAATGAGTGTTTGCAAGTTATAGAAAATTACATTATAACGCGTTATGTTTGTGGGTATGATACAAATAGTTATAATAAAAAATTTGCCGCTATTGTAAGAAGTATTGATTTGAATAATCCTTTAGAAGATTTAAAAGAAAAGCTTAATGATATACCAAGTAGAAGTGAATTAGAAAAGGCTTTAGAGCATTTGTATTTGAATAATAGAGCTCCAAAACTTATTTTATTTTGGATAGAGCTATATAGGAGATATCTTAGCAAAGATAAGCAAGATTTAGTGGAGTTGAATTATGATTATACTTTGGAGCATTTAATACCACAAACTTGGCAAACGCATTGGAAGGATATTGTTGGCGATGATGAGAAAGCGAAGAATTATATTTATCAAATTGGTAATATGACCCTTTTAAAAGGCTCTTTGAATAGCACCATAAAAAATTGTGCTTGGAAAATAAAGCTAGAAGGCGATGGAAGTCGTAAAAATTGCATTAAAAAATGTGCCGATTTACTTATCACTCGCGAATTATTGGACAAAAACGAATGGAATTTGCAAAGCGTAGAAGAGCGTAGTGCTAGGCTTATTGAGGAATTTTTTAAGATTTGGAAAATTGAATAATGAATGATTTTTAAATTAATATGGAATTTAATGTGAAAAATTTAATTTTGAGAGAACTTTGATGAGTCTAGCGCGTTATTTACTTTTTAAATACCTTCGTTTTGATAAAGAGCAACCTTTTATCAATCTTTCTATGCTTTTGGCGTTTTTGGGTGTGTGCGTGGGACTTTGTGTTCTTTTGGTTGCTATGGCGATAATGAACGGCTTTGATAAGGAATTTCAAAAACGTTTTTTTGTGATGAATTATCCCATTACGATTTTGCCGAAATTTTATGCACCCGTTGATGATGAATTTGTAGCGGAGTTAAAGCGTGAATTTCCACATTTGCTTTTTAGTCCTTATCTTAGCACTCAAGTCATCGCTAGGAGTGATAACCGTTTTGAGGGTGGGGTGATTTTTGGCGTGAATTTTGAGGAAGAAAAAAAGATTAACGAGGTTGTTAAAAACGCCCTGAAAGACACGAATTTAAGCTCTTATGACATAGTTATAGGAGAGGTTTTGGCGGAGGAATTTCGCCTTAAAAAAAATGACAAACTTTCTTTAATCTTTTCAAATTTAAATCCTAGCGGCTTTTCTCTCACTCCCACTACAAAGCGTTTTGATGTGAAAGCCAAGTTTAATTCTGGGCTTATTTTTTACGATAAAGCTTATATGTATGTCGATGCTAAAGTACTTAGAAAGGTTTTAGGCGTGAAAGAGGGCTATGATGGTGTGCATATTTATAGCGAAAATGCTTTTAAGGATATAGAAAAACTTAAAGCTTATTTGGGGCAAGATTATGCCGCCATAGGTTGGTGGGAGCAAAATCAAAATTTCTTCTCCGCCCTAGAGCTTGAAAAAAGGGCTTTATTTATCGTTTTAATGCTCATTATCCTTGTTGCTGGGCTTAATATAATAAGTTCGCTTTTAATGATAGTGATGAACCGCCGTAGTGAAATCGCCCTTTTACTCGCACTTGGTGCAAGTAGAGCGGAGATTAAAAAAAGCTTTTTTGCTCTTGGTATGCTAATAGGGGGTAGTGGTATGGTGTGCGGGGTGATTTTAGCCTTTCTAACTTTGTGGTTTTTGGGGAATTACAACATCGTTTCTTTACCTGCTGATGTGTATGGCACTTCAAAATTGCCACTTGATTTATCTATTTTAGATTTTATTTTAACCTTAGTGGGAGCTTTATTTATCATCGCTCTTTCTTCATTTTACCCTGCAAAAAAGGCGACTGAAGTGAATATTTTAGATACTTTAAGAAATGAATAATTTAAAAAGGACAAAAAATGATTTTTATCGATGCGTGTTTTAAGAGACAAACGCCCTATACTCCTGTGTGGATGATGCGTCAAGCGGGGCGGTATTTGAGCGAATATATGGCAGTTAGAAAGAGTGCGGGGGATTTTCTCTCACTTTGTAAGGATTATAAAAAGGCTAGTGAAGTGAGCTTACAGCCTGTGGATATTTTGGGCGTGGATGCGGCGATTATTTTTTCTGATATTTTGGTCGTGCCTTTAGAAATGGGACTTGAGCTGCGTTTTGAAAAAGGCGAGGGACCTGTTTTTAGCACTCCACTCCAAAATAAAGAAGATTTAGATAAACTTGATGATTTAAGTGCGGTTAAAAAGCTTCATTATGTCTATGACGCTCTTTCTTTGACAAGGGAAAAACTCCCAAAAGATAAGGCTTTGATAGGATTTTGCGGGAGTGCTTGGACGATAGCTACTTATATGATAGAGGGTAGGGGGAGTAAAAATTATGCAAAATGCAAAAAAATGCTTTATCAAAATCCTGAGCTTTTACATCAAATTTTAAGAACATTAAATGAAGTGTTAAAGCTGTATTTAGAGGAGCAAATTAAAGCTGGAGCAAATGCGGTGCAGATTTTTGATAGCTGGGCTGGGGCTTTAGAGGAGGAGGCGTTTTTTGAATTTTCTTTTTCTTATATGCGTGAGCTTAGTGCGTATCTTAAGCGAAAATATCCGCATATCCCTGTAATAGTTTTTCCAAAAGGTGTGAGCGGGTATTTGGATAGAATTGATGGGGAATTTGATGTGTTTGGAGTGGATTGGAGCACCCCACTTGATTTAGCTAGAGATAAACTTTCTCATAAATTTACCCTGCAAGGTAATATGGAGCCTTGTAGGCTTTATGATAAAAATGCCATAAAAAAGGGCGTGGAGGAGATTTTACAAACAATGCAAGGCAAGGCACATATTTTTAATCTAGGTCATGGAATTCTCCCTGATATCCCTGTGGAAAATGCGAAATATTTTATCAAGCTTGTGCAAGAAAGCTCTAAAAAATGATCATTTTTGGACCTGTGAATTCTAGGCGTTTTGGACTTTCTTTGGGGGTGGATTTAAGCGGAGCAAAAAAGCAGTGTAACTTTGACTGCGTGTATTGTGAGCTTGAAGCGGCAAAGCCTATGAAAGAGCAAGAGAACGTTTTGAGTGTGGAGGAAATTTTAGCCAAGTTACGAGCTGTTTTAAAAAAAAGCGTGAAATTTGATGTTTTAACTCTAACTGCTAATGGTGAGCCTAGTCTTTATCCACACTTAAAAGAGTTAATTTTAGAGCTTAAAAAGCTTGCTAGTGATAAAAAAATTCTCATCTTAAGCAACGGCACAGCAGTTTTAGATGAGGAAAAAATACAAGCTTTAATGCTGTGTGATATTGTAAAATTTAGTCTTGATAGTGCCAATGAAAAAACCTTTTATAAGATAGATAGAGCCTTAAAAGAGATACATTTAAGCACGATGATAGAAAAAATGGCGGAATTTAGGGCTAAGTTTAGCGGTGCTTTGGTGATGGAAATTTTAGTGGTTAAGGGGCTTAATGATAAGGAGGAGGAATTTGTCTTACTTAATGAAGCTTTAGCAAAAATTAAGCCTTTAAGAGTGGATTTAAGTAGCATAGATAGACCTCCTGCTTATGCGGTGAGCGGGGTTGATGAGCTTAGGCTTTTTGAGTTAAGTCGGTTGATTAATGCCGCACCTGTTTTTATAGCGAAAAAGAAGTCAGATGTGAAACTTAGCTTTAGCAAAGAAGAGCTTTTAGCAACCTTGCGTTTGCGTCCTCAAAGTGAATTTGATGTGGAGTGTTTTGATGCAAAAAGTAAGGAAAATTTAAAAAATCTCCTTGAAAAAGGACAGGTAAAAACCCTTAATCTTGCTGGAGTGAAGTTTTATAAAGTCTAGCTAAATCAACACAAGCCTTAATTGTCGGCTCTTTTGCAAGATGACACTTAAAGTCCTTAAGTGCTTTTGCTGTGCTTAGTCCTATGGTGATGAAGACATCTTTGGGGTGTGCTTTGTAAGATTTTAAAAAATTTAAGGCACTAAGCGGAGAACTAAAAATAAAAATGGCAGGTTGTTTAAGTTCTATTTTGCAAGGCTTAAAGACATTTTCATAAACGATTAGCTCTTTTAGTTTTACTCCGTAGTTTCGTAAATCTTCATTGAGCCTTGAGGCGATATTTTTACCCCTAAGATAAAGGCATTTTCGCCCTTTTAATTCCTCTTTAAATTCATCAAAAAGCGTTTTTCCATAGGCAAGTGATGGAATTTTTATCTTTGTGAAGCCGAGTTTTTTTGCCTCTTTTGCTGTTTTTTCTCCCACAGCATAAATTTGCAAGGTAAAATCAAGCTCAATCTTAGCTTTTTCTAGAGCTTTGAGGGCGTTTTTAGATGTTAGGATAAGAGCATTAAAATCTTTTAAATTGACATTAAAATCGAAAAATTTTATTTCATTTAAAATAAGGTTTTCCACTCCCTCAAATTTCGCTTCATTTAAGAGATAGATTTTCACACACAGCCTTTTTTAGTTTTTTCGCAGCTAAAGTAGGATTTTGTGCCTCCATAATAGCCCTTACCACCGCTACTCCACTTAGTTTTATGCCTTTTAATTCTTTAACAACCTCCTCATCAATGCCACCGATTGCTACGACACTTAGAGGCGAGTTTTCACAAATTACACGCAAATTTTCAAGGCTTAAAACACTGCTTTTTTTAGTTGGCGTTTTTTTAATCGCTCCACAGCCTAAATAATCTGCTCCCTCAATGCTTTCAAGCTGTTTTAAGCTTTTAAGACTTAAGCCTATGATTTTATCTTTTCCTAGAATTTTTCTTGCGATTTGTGAGGGTAAATCCTCTTGCCCTAAATGCACCCCATCAGCATCTAAGGCTAGAGCAAGGTCGATTCTATCGTTGATGATGAGGGGGATTTGGTATTGTTGGCAGAGTGTTTTAACCTTTAAGCCAAGCGTGAAAAAATCTCTTGCATTTAAGTTCTTTTCTCTAAGTTGTATAATGCTCACTCCCCCATTTATCGCACTTTCAAGCACATTTAAAAAGCTTTCATCGCTTAAATTCCCACGACTTGCGACAAGATATAAGCTTAAATCAAGCATTAAAAGCCCAAAAATGATTTGTCGGTCCGCAACCTTTACCTAAATTTAAGCTATAATCAATCGCCCCTCTTACATATTCTTTCGCATCTTTTACACTTTCAAGCTCTGTTTTACCTAGTGCTAAATTTGAGGCAATGGCAGAGCTTAAGGTGCAGCCTGTGCCGTGCGTGTTTTTTGTCTCTATGCGTTCGCCTTTTAAGATGTGAATTTGTTTCCCGTCAAAAAAAACATCGTTAGCATTTTCACTTCTATGTCCGCCCTTGATTAAAACAGCTTTTGCACCTTTAGTGTGAAGGAATTTGGCTGCCCTTATCATCTCTTCTTCATTTTGAATTGTAAAACCGCTTAAAAACTCTGCTTCTGGGATATTTGGAGTAAGTATATCGGCAAATTGTAAGATATTTTCCTTAAAAAATTCACAACACTCACTAGGCATTAGGGCAAAGCCATTTTTAGCAAACATCACGGGGTCAATGACGACATTTTCAGGCTTAAAACGCTCTAAATTCTCCCTTACACAAAGCATTAGCTCCTTACTTCCTATCATACCGATTTTAACAGCCTTAGGAGGGATATCCTCAAACACTGCTTCAAACTGCTCTTCAACGCACCTAGTTGGCACATTATGCACACTAATTACCCTTGCGGTGTTTTCCGCAACCACACTTAAAATCACACTCATACCAAAAAGCTTATGTGCGCTAAAGGTTTTTAAATCCGCTTGCACACCAGCGCCCCCACTACAATCGCTTCCAGCTATGGTTAAAATAGGGATTAACTCACTTCCTTTTGCTTTCATTTTTTCCTTTATAGACTTATTTTTTTCACATCTTCGTAGGTTAAACTTTCTTTTTCTAGTAAAAGTTTAGCCAAATTTGCAACGAGTTCTTTTCGCGTTTTTAAAAATTCTTTAACTTCGCTTTTTTCTCTTTCCAAATTTTTTTCTTCTATCATATTAAAACCTAGCATAAAATCCACTAGTTCCTTGATTTTGATAAAGTCTTGCTGTGAATTTGTGTAGCTTTCATTATATAAAAGTTGCATAGCCATAAAACCTGCAAGGTGAGTTTTGATTTTATTTAAAAGCTCGGATTTTGATTTGATATTAGCCTCATATTCTTTAAAGCGGTCCTCAATGAGCGTGATTTTATCAAATTTCACATCAAAATAATACGCACACAAAGCCTTTGCCGCTTGATAATGTGCTTGAATTTGCTTTTCTTTTTCGCTTAAATTAAGGATTTTTCTTTTGCCTAAAAGCACTTTATTTAAAACCGCATAAAAGTCGCTATCTTCCACCACTTCACTCCCACGCCTTAATGCGTTAATCGCAGCTTCATTGACAAGGGTTTCAAGTCCAGCACCGCTAAAACCTACGCTTAATTTGGCTATTTTTTCTAAATCAACTTGATTTTTTTTATTTTTCATATAAATTTCTAGAATTTTAAAGCGGTCTTTGAAATCAGGCAAGGAAAGAAAAATGCGTCTATCAAAGCGTCCTGAACGCAGCAATGCTTCGTCCATGAGTTCGATTTTATTCGTTGCGGCGATGACGATGACTCCGCTATTATCCTCAAAGCCGTCCATTTGGGTTAAGAGTTGATTAAGTGTGCTATCTCTTTCTCCGTTTGAAAGCTCATTTCTAGCCTTACCCACCGCATCAATCTCATCGATAAAAATGATACTTGGCGCCATCATTTTAGCCTTGGAAAAAAGCTCCCTCACTCTTTTTGCGCCCATTCCTACATAAATTTCGACAAAGCTTGAGCCTGATTGATAAAAAAAAGGCACACAAGCCTCACCCGCCACAGCTTTTGCAATGAGGGTTTTACCCACTCCTGGCGGTCCTATCATTAAAACGCCTTTTGGCATTTTGACACCAAATTTTTTGTATTTTTGAGGATTTTTAAGAAAATCAACCAACTCGTTAAGCTCCATTTTCACTTCACTTACCCCTGCAACATCGTCAAAAGTAATGCTAGAAATCACAGGTTTTATGGAGCTAAGTGGCTCTTGTAGAGGGGAGGCTGGGGCGTGGTTTATGGGGAATTTTTGCCCTTCTTTTTTGCGGCGAAACAAATTAAAGCTAATCAGCAAGGCTAATAAAAAAACCAAAAAGACAAAAATAATCCAAGCACTATAATCTTTTTTGATTTCCACGGGCACATTTGCTAAAAGCTCTTTAATATCTACACCTTCTTTGATGATGACATAATGCTCTCCTGCGGCTTTGAGTAAAATTTCATCTTTATTAATAATGGCTTCTTGGATAAGCTTTTGTTCCAAAAGGCTTTTGTAGAGTGCTTCATCGATAAATTTGGGTTCGTTTTTAAAATACACTATGGCTAAAAGCACGCATAAAATCCCAAAAGAAAAAAGTATGATTTTGTTATTTTTCATTCTATCCTCGTTTCGTTAAATTCCTCTTTGATTTCGTAATTTTCGACATTTAGCCACATTTTACTTAGATCTTTTTGACTTACAATTTTCATTTTATTAAAAAATTGGTCATAGCCCTCATAAAAGCCGTTTTTCTCGCTTTCTACTAGCACTTCAAGCTTGATTTTATTTGCCTTTCTGAATTCAAAATTATTTTTTTGCACTATGGCTTTAAGGGTGTTAAGCCTTTCTTTTGCAAGGTCGCCTTTGATGGTGTTTTTAAGAGTGGCGGAGTGGGTATTATTTCTTGGCGAAAAGATGAAAGCGTGAATATGAGTGAGTTTAAAATCCATAAAATGCTTTAAAGCCTCTTGCCACAGCTCCTCGCTTTCTCCGGGGTGTCCTACGATAAAATCTGTTCCTAAAGCAAAGCCCTTTGAAGAAAGGGTTTGAAAAAGCTTTAAGTCATCTTTTGTATGGCTTCTGCGTCTCATAATGCGTAGCATTGTTTCGCTGGTGTGTTGTAAGGCGATATGAAGATGTCTTTCAAGTAATTTTTCATCTAAAATTTCCATAAAACTTTCGTCAATTTGTGCAGGTTCTAAACTGCCTAAACGAATGCGTTTTAGCCCTGAAATTTGCATCATTTTTTGCAAAAGTTTGCCTAAGGTCGTGCCGTCTTTTAAGCCGTAAGAGCCTATATTTGTGCCTGTAAGGACGATTTCTGTGTAGCCATTTTGTATTAAGATTTTAATCTGCTCTAATAAATCACTTTCTTTTATACTTCTTGATTTGCCTCTTACGCTAGGTATAATGCAATAAGAGCAGTTAAAATCGCAGCCTTCTTGAATTTTCACAAAGGCTTTTGTGTGATTTTCATAGTTTTTAACAATGTCCTTATCAATGAAATTTAAGTCCCCAAGTTCATAAAAACGCTTTTTTTCTTTTAACAATTCATTGATTTTAGCTTTATTTGACGCACCCAAAACGCCAAAAATCGCCCCATTATCTAAAAGTTCCTTGCCCTTACTCACTGCTGCACAGCCTGTTAAAATGACCTTAATATTATTTTTCTTAAGATTGTTAATGTAAGTCTTTAAGCCACTATCAGCACCATTTGTAACTGTGCAAGAATTAATAATGACAATGTCTGCCTCTTTTTCATCATTTGTCAGTTTAAAGTCTTTAATATAGCCCTTTATCAGCTCACTATCATAAATATTTGTCCTGCAACCAAAAGTTTTTAAAAAAATTTTACGCATTAAAATCCCTTAAAAGCTCTTTTGGTATAGCATTTTGCCTTTTATCTAAATAAAGATTTTGACTAGGATAGGCGATTTTAATGTCCTCGTGCTTCATTAGCTCCGTAATAAGCTCTTTGCTAATCGTGCTTCTTAGATTCAGTGCTGCATAAGCATTTGTCATATACCAAGCAGAAAGTCTTATGCCCCAGTGTTCAAAAAAGATGTAAATTTTAGGCTCAACCTTAGGATTTTTAATGCTATATTCATTTTGTAATTTACGCATTGCTTTTTTAGCCAGTTCAGTGTAGGGTTTGGCTTGTTTAATGATGATTTGCTCCATAATGTCCTTAGCCTTTTCTAAATTAGAATCAAAACTTAAGGTTATGTCAATGCCATCTAGCACGGTTTTCATTCCGTGATGGGTATAATTTGCGATTAAATGCGTGAAAACATAATTATTTGGGATAAAGATAATCCGCCCACTGCGGCGATTTTTCATATAAGTTTCTAGGGTCAGGGTCTCATAAATGGTAATACGTAAAAAAGAAATGTCAATAATGTCTCCTATATAAGTAATGTCATTTTGTATCACTTTAATGCGGTCTCCCACTCTCATACTCCCGCCAAAAATTATCACGCACCACCCAAGCATAGACATAAACATATCTTTCATAGCGATGGCAAGTCCAGCAGAGGCAAAGCCAAGTATGGTAACAAGATAAGTGATGTTTTCGATATAGGCAAAAAGGAGGATTAAAAGGATAAGGTTGAGATTGATAAAATTGATAATTTTAGTTGCGGTGTAGTAGCGTTCATTATCTTTAATATATTTTTTAGCAATCAATTTCAAACAAAAAGAGGCGATGATAACTAAGATAATGGCGATAAGGATATTAACCGCTCTTAGCGTTTGCACTTTAATCTCGGCATTTACACGCGTGATTTCATCTTCAATTTTTTTCTCATACACAGAAAAGGACACTTGTGCAAATTGCAGAGCATTTTCAAATTCGCTCAATTTTTTATTTGATTCTTTAAGAGCGTTTAAATTTTCTTTGCTATTATCTAGTTTTACAAGCTCTTTAAGTTCGGCATTTTTTTCCTTAATCTTTAAAACCAAATTTTCAAATTCTTTCATTTTTAAAATATGCTCATCTTTTTCGTCTTTTAATTTTTTGATATGAGAAAAAGCACCGATGATGGCAAGAGGATTGGTAAGCTTTGGGAGAACTTCGACATTTTCATTGATATTTAAATTTTGCGTAAAGTTAAGATTTTTATAATCTTTTAAAAGTTTGAGTTGCTCTTCTAAATTTGC
Organism: Campylobacter vulpis; assembly: GCF_014217995.1. Taxonomy (NCBI): domain Bacteria; kingdom Pseudomonadati; phylum Campylobacterota; class Epsilonproteobacteria; order Campylobacterales; family Campylobacteraceae; genus Campylobacter; species Campylobacter vulpis. The sequence continues at coordinate 1,101,363 of NZ_CP041617.1, read as the reverse complement.
GATTTTACTCTGCGTTGCGTCTTTTTGCTCGTAGCTTAAATGCTCTTTATTTAGCTCCTCTCTTAAGAGTATAAGCTCATCGCTAATTTGTTGATATTTGATGAAATTATCATAGCGTATATTATAAATACTAGCATCGATAATGGTATTTAGTGTATTGATTTTAGCCTTACTTTCTAAAATTAAGCTTGTATTAAGCTCTGCAAAAGAAAATATGGCAAAAAAAGCTAAGAAAAGGATTTTTTTCATATAAAATGCTCCAAGCTTTTTAAAAGGATTGATTTAGGGACATCTTCTTTGATGATGCCCTTTCCAAGCGGTGCGGGTAGGATAAAGCGGATTTTGTGATTTGCACTTTTTTTATCTAGGAAAAAAGCCTGATAAAACTCGTGGATATTTTCAATTTTATAATATGTAGGTAGGGCGAATTTTTGCAAAAGATTCTTAATTCTTTCACATTCTTCCTTGCTTAAAAGTCCTAGTTCGTAGCTTAAATGATTTGCCATATTCATACCTATGGCTACGGCTTCTCCGTGCAAATAGCTTTTATAATGCGTCTCATTTTCTATGATGTGGGCAAAAGTGTGTCCGTAATTAAGCAGCATTCTAACTCCGCTTTCTTTCTCATCTTTAGAGACAATCTTAGCTTTTAGTTCGACACTTTTTGCGATGATTTTTATAAAAATTTCATCTTCACATTGTGCTTTTAGGAAATTTTTTGCGTCAATTTTTTCTATAAAATCAAGCAAGTTTGCATCAAAAATAATTGCCATTTTAATAAATTCAGCTAAGCCCGCACTAAGCTCCCTTTGTCCCAAAGTCCTTAAAAATGCACTTTCACAATATACAGCCTTAGGTTGATAAAAAGTACCAATGAGATTTTTACCAAAATGATTATTAACCCCAGTTTTCCCTCCCACAGCCGCATCCACGCAGGCTAAAAGTGTGGTAGGGATATTTATAAATTTAATGCCTCTTTGATAAATGCTAGCCGCAAAGCCCCCCATATCGCTTATCACTCCTCCGCCAAAGCTAATTAAAAGGCTTTTTCTATCAAGCTTAGAATTACACATTTGGTTTAAAATTTCTTCTATTGTGCTTAAATTTTTATACTCCTCCCCGTCCTTAACGCTGATGATAAAAAGCTCCTCGCACTCGATTTTCTCCAGTAAGTTTTTAAGATGAAGTCCTGCGATTTTTGGGTTAGTTAAAATGGCAACTTTACCTTTAAAATTTAAATTCAAACCCTCATTAATAAAGACTTTGTAGGGATTTTTGACTTTTACTTCTACCTGCATTTTTTTCCTTGTTTAAAAAGCAAATTATAACAAGCTTTAGTCAATTTTTGGTTTTCTTTTCATTGCATTTAAAAAGACACTAATAATAATGAGACTAAAGGCGAAAAGTTCCAAAAAACTATACTGCGTTTTAAGGAAAAAATATGACATAAAAGCTGCTGCCACAGGCTCAATGCAAGCTATCATACTCGCTCTTAAAGCACCGATATACTCAACTCCTTTTAAATAAAGACAAAATGCTCCTATCGTGCCTATGAAAATAATCCCAGCCATTGCCAAATAAGCTTTTAACTCAAAAGGATAAAAAGGAATTTTGCCAAGGAGTAAAATAAATAAAATTCCACTAGCTATCAAACTTGCCCAGCCCATCAGTAAAAAAATGCCATATTTTTCTATGATATGTCTTGCACAAAGTGAGTAAAATGCCACTCCAAAAGCTCCACCTAAAGCCCAAAAAAGTCCCCAAAAATTGATTTGAAAATCACTTAAATTTCCTCCTGTGGCGATTAAAAAGAGCGCACTTAAGATGAAAGTTAGAGCTATAATTTCAAGCTTTTTAGGTAGAATTTTCTCTTTGAAGCAAAGAAAAAGCATAATGATTAAAGGAGCGCTATATTGTATCATCGTAGCCGTGCCAGCGTCTGTGTAAAAAATCGCCTTAAAATAGCCATATTGTGTTAGCAAAAGTCCAAAAGCAGCGTAGATTAAAAGAGACATTAAGGTGCTTTTTTGCGTGAAAATTTGTCGTTCAAAATGTCTTAAACTTATGATAATTAGCAAAATTCCCGTGAAAAAAAGGCGGTAAAAACTCACCCACTCAACGCTATAATGATTTTCAAAAAGATATTCCGCCAACACCCCACTTACAGCCCAAAAAATCCCTCCCAAAACGACAAGAAAAACGCCCATTTATATCCCATTGATAGTGTATTTTTGTAATTATACACTAATTTTGGTTTTCAAACTCCTCACACATTTTTTCAAATTCCTGATAATACTTCCACGAAGCTACGATGTCGGGACAATTTTGCTTTAAAATAATAAGTTCTTTATCTAAAATTTCTTTTAAGCTTTTTCTTGCCTCATCATTGTTTTTTAAATGTTCTAAAACCATTTCGCTTTTTAGCATTAAGCTATTTTCTAGCTCTATTCTTTTTGTAAGATTTATCGTAAAATCGTGAAGATATTTGCATACTTTTTTCCGTAAATTTTCATTTAATCTTAATTTATCGTAATCTGTGTTTTTCATATATAAAGCTATGGCACTATCTGTTTTTGTGAGATTTGGTATTTTATCATAAAGGTTAATAAGATTAGCATCATAAGGACTTGTTTTAATATAAGAAATATAAATTGCTAATGATTTTTCTTTATTAAGGATTTTTTTATTATTTTGCTTGTCAACATATAAGGTAAGCGGTAGTAAAAATATCAAATTTCCATTATAAAAACTTTTTGTAAAATTTTGCTGGGTATTAGGAGGGATTTTAAAATTCAACTTTTGAGCTAAAAACTGCATTGTTTCAATGGTCTTTTCTCCCCTTAGGCACGAAATATCTAGGTAGGTTACATCTTTAAAAAGCTTAAAACGAGAACTAAGAGTTGTCCATAAAAGACATTGATTTGTCAATCCTATAAAATTGTTAGGTAAAGTATATTGATATTCTTTGGCTTTTTGTATAACCTCCTCAAAATTATGCTCCAAAGTAAATTCCTTAAGTTTAGCCCACGAAGTTCCCCATTTTCTACCATAAGCATGTTTAATCAATTCTATGGGATCTCTAACTTGAAAAATTACAGGAGTTATTTTATCAAAAAAAGCAAAGAGCTTATTTCTTAACTCCAAATTGCCATACAAAGTAGCTCCCACATCATCAATGCTTATACAATTTCTTTGATTTTTTAGTTCTAAAAGTCTATGGTGAAATTTACGATAACGCTCAAAGCCACTTCCTTGACAGAAAAAATTAATGGTATTAATCCCACATAATTTTAAAAAATTTGACAAAGCGACCCCACCACTTCCATGCCCTCTTAAACACACAAACTCATACCTCCTAGGCAAAGGCAAGTTCATCTCCCAAGCTTTTTCAGCAGGGATTAGTCTATAATCAAGCTTAGCATTGATATAAGCTAAAGCTTCCTTGCTTAGCTTGAAGGCTTGTTCTTTTAAAACACTTTTTAAGTTTTGTTTATCATCACATTCTATGAGTAAAAGCTCATTTAAAATATCAGGATTTAATAAAGGTGGATAAGGGTGATTTTCTTTCTCATATTTTTCTTTAAATTCTTTAGAGTTTAGCCATAAAGAAATTTCATTAAAATGCTCTAACACAAAAGCCATATTTAATACAATAATTTCATTTAAAGCCTCATAATGTGTAAGTAAATTTTCTATCAAAGCATAGTTTTTAATGAGGAAGTCAAAATCTTCTTCATTTTTAAATTTTAGTTCATCTTTTAGTTGATAAACCTTACTTTCTTTTAAGACCTTAAATTCTTTTTTAGCTTGTTTGATTTTAGAGAAAAATTTAAAATAACCCCCTTTAAATTTATCCCTATCACATTCAAGCAAGACCCTGCCAAGTCTATAAGTAAGCCAAGTTTTTATCCATAAAGCTTCGTTAAAATCAGGACATTGTCTAAGTGGAGGATAGGCTAAATCTGCCCTTGCAAGTTCAAGTGTTTTTCTAAATTTGGTAAGTTTTTTATGATGAAATTTGATTTTAAGTAGGCAAAAGATTAAAGAAAGAGGATTACCCCCCCCCCCCCCCGTGTCATACTTAATGAGTTCTTGACCAAGTTTATAAGAAAGATGATTTTTAATTCTTTGTGTGGCTGAGTTTGGATTAGTAATCATTATGTTCCTTTTGTGTTCGTTGTGGTTAAATTTAATTCAAAATGAAGTTTAAAATTAAAAAGAGGGATTATATCAAAAAAAATGAAATCAATGCAGTTTAAGTTTAAAAAAATTCATATTTTATTCACAGGCTTTTCACGCTGTGAAAATTGCCTTAAGATACTATAAAATAGAACTTTAAGTTTTGAAAAATGTGAAAAAAATTTATTGTTTTTTAAGTTTTATTGTGAATTTGTGAAAAAATCATATTTCAACGAAGCTTTAAAACAAATTTAAATAATCTTAAAGTATCATTGCGAAATTATTTTTCATAAAGGAGAGTTAATGTTATCAAGTGAAGTGGTGAAGCTTTTAAATGAACAGATTAACAAAGAAATGTATGCGGCAAATTTGTATCTTGCTATGAGTTCTTGGTGTTATGAAAATAGCTTTGATGGTGCGGGAGCGTTTTTATTTGCCCACGCGAGTGAGGAGAGTGAGCACGCTAAACGCCTTATCACTTATCTCAACGAGACAGACTCTAAGGTTGAGCTTGAGGCTGTTAAAAAGCCTGAGCAAAATTTCTCTTCTTTGCTTGATGTTTTTGAAAAGACTTTCGCACACGAACAAGGCATTACTAAGTCTATTAATAATCTAGTCGAGCATATGTTAGCACACAAGGATTATGCGACTTTTAATTTCTTGCAGTGGTATGTGAGTGAGCAGCACGAGGAGGAGGCTCTTTTTCGTGGGATAGTCGATAAAATCAAGCTTATGAGTGATAATGGCAATGGACTTTACCTAGCCGATCAATACATCAAAACTTTACTTTCTAAATAAGTCCTAACTTTAGGACTTATCAGGTTTTTTTATGATTTATTTTTCTTTAGAATTTAGCATTTTAATGATAGTGTTTTTTGTATGCTATTGGTTTTTTAAAGATAGCTTTAGGTTGCAAAATGCTATGATTTTGGGTTTTTCTTACTGCGTTTATAGTTTGATTAACCCACTTTTTTCATTAATTTTACTTGTTTATACCTTTTTTATTCATTATTTTGCGCTTTTGATTTTTGTGAGGCGTAAAAAATATATTTTTTTAACTTGTCTATTTTTCGTAATTTTAAATCTTTGTGTGTTTAAATATTTCCCTAGTATTAAGGGAGATTTGGATACGCTTTTATTTTATCTTGGCTTGGATTTTATTAATTTTGATATTATTTTTCCTATCGGCATTAGTTTTTATGTGTTTAATTCTATCACTTATCTTGTAAGCGTATATAAAAATCATAAATTAGTAAGCTTTTTTGACTTAGCTTTTTATCTTTCCTTTTTCCCAACCTTACTTTTAGGTCCTATTATGAGGAGCGATTATTTCTTTTCTCAAGCACATCAAACGCGTGAATTTAAAAATGCGAATCTTATTATCGTTTTGTTGCTTTTTGGTATAGTTAAAAAAGTTTTAATTGCAAACTATTTGGGAATTTATGCGAAAAAAATTCTTAATGACCCAAGCTCTTATAATTTTGCCGAGCTTTTAAGTGCGATTTACGCTTATGCGGTGCAAATTTATTGTGATTTTAGTGGTTATGTGGATTTAGTTTGTGCTTTTGCTTTAATGCTAGGTTTTATTTTGCCGATAAATTTCAATATGCCTTATCTTGCGAGAAATCTTAAGGATTTTTGGGCGAGATGGCACATTAGCCTTTCAACTTTTATTAGAGATTATATTTATATCCCTTTAGGAGGTAATAAAAAGGGTTTAGTTAGGACAAATGTTAATATACTTATCGCCTTTATACTTTCTGGAATTTGGCACGGAAATACAATCAATTTTTTGATTTGGGGTATTTTGCACGGCTTTGGGGTTGTGTTTTTGCATCTCATAGCCCTTACTCCTTTTAGTCTTAAAAAATTTGCCTTTGTGGGGCGTTTTATCACTTTTCATTTTGTTTGCTTTGCGTGGATTTTTTTCTACTATAAGGGTTTAAATGAGGCTCTTGATTATCTTAAATCTTGTTATGAAAATTTTTTCCTACCTTTAAAATACGAAGACATTTATGTTTTAATCATTTTCATAGTGCTTTTCATCACTTATCCTTTGTTTATTAATTTTAGGGATTATTGTGTGAGAATTTTAAATCTTACGCCGTTTTTATTAAAGCCCTTTATTATCGCTTTCATCTTACTTTTAGTGTTTGCTTTTATGCCAAGCGGAATGCCTGAATTTATTTATTCGAGTTTTTAATGCAAGTTATTAAATTTTTATTTATCTTAGTTGTTGTTTTTGTTTTGGTTGTTTTGGTGATGAATAAGAGCATTAGTTCTTATTTAGAGCAAAAATATCACATCATTTTTTATCCACAAAATGATATTTTAAACGAGGCAGATGCCTTGAAAGTTAAGCTTGAGCAAGTGCGTATGATTTTGAGTAATGAAAGCATAATGACAGAATTTGAAGTGGAAAAAGAGGAAAATTTAAGCGTCAAGAAAGAGCAGAATTTAAGCTTAGTTTTGGAAAAACCTGAAGTCATTATAGAGCCTGAAGCAAATATTAGTTTTATTGATAATACCAAGCTAGAAGTTAGTCTTAATGAAGAATTTTTACTTATAGGCGATTCTTTAATGCAAGGTGTTGCAGTGGCATTAAATAAGGATTTGAAAGCTTTGGGCTTAAAGGTTGTGGATTTAAGTAAGCAAAATACAGGACTTTCTTATAAGTCTTATTTTGACTGGGCTAAAGAGACGACTAAGACCTTGCAAAATAATAAAAATATTAAATATTTAATTGTTTTACTAGGCGCAAATGATCCTTGGGACATTAAAAAGGGTGGAATTTACCATCGCTTTAATTCTAAATCGTGGCTTGAAATTTACACACAAAGAGTTGATGAAATTCTAAAAATCGCAGCAAAATACAATGCAAAGGTTTTATGGTATGAAATTCCTCCCGTGAAAAAAGAGGATTTAAATAAAAAAATCAGCGTTTTAAATCAAATTTATAGTCAAGAAATCTTAAAAAATAAGGGCATTTTCATTAATACCAAGCTTTTTTTTAGTAAAAATGACGCCTATTCAGCCTATATTAAAGATGAAAATAATAAAAGCATTAAGGTAAGAAGTGATGATGGAGTGCATTTTACGCCAAGTGGAGCGAAAGAAATGTCAAAACTTTTACTTGAATACATTAAAATAAAGGACATTAATGCGAGTTTTTAGGCTTTTGATTCTTATTTTAAGCCTTAGCTTAAGTCTTAAGGCGGATTTAAATGAAGAAATTGAAAGCATTTTAAAACAAAGTGCAAATTCTAAATCTTTTAAAAGCTATGTCGCAAAAAAAGATCTTAAAAAGCTTGAAAAAAAATATAAGGCAAAAAAAGACTTTAGCATACGCATTTATGGGGATTCTCATATGGCTGCGGATTTTTTCCCGCGTGTGATAAGGGATTATTTATTACGCTCAAATGCTGTTGGTTTTGCCTATGCTTTGCAGCCTAAATATCAGCAAAATCTTAATTTAACTTATGGGTTTAAGAATTTTACCATTTTAAATTCTAAAATTACTGATGAAAAGCAGCATAATTATCCCTTAGGAGGCATCATAGCAAAGGCTGATAAGAAAGGTGCTACAATCAATTTAAACACTAAGCTAGAAACAAAGGAATTTAAAGTCGGCTTTCTGTTTAAAGCTCCATTTTCTCAAAATGCTTTTAGTGTAAAAGACGCGAAAGATAAAAGCTTTATTCTACGCTCAAATGCTAAGGACAAATGGTCTTATAAAGAAATCACTTCTACTTTTCCTTTAAAAATCACCGCCTTACAAGAAAAAGCCGAGCTTGGCGGCTATTTTATAATGGATAAAAAAGGCAAAAGCATTTTTTTAGATACCATAGCGATTAATGGTGCTAGAAGTGATTTGTGGAAAAGCTGGAATTTAGATGTTATGAAAAAGGAATTAAGCATATTAAAAAATGATTTAATTATCCTTGCTTACGGCTCAAATGACGCTTTATTAAGGGATTTTAATGCAGTAGAATTTAAGAAAAATTACAAGGAATTATTTAAAATTTTAAGACAGGAAAACAAAAATGCTATTTTTATGCTTATCTCCCCTCCAACCGTAACGCAAAAAAAAGGTCAAGATTATATCTTAAGTCCTAATTTTCATGCTGTTAAAAAGGCTATTTATGAACTAGCAAAAGAGGAAAAAACACTTTTATTTGATATGCACGAATTTATGCAAGAAAGTGGTGGCAAAGCCCTTTGGATAGAGAAAAAATTTTCTTTAAGAGATGTGCATTTGAGTATTAAGGGCTATGAGCTTATGGCAAAAAAAATGCTAGATGAGCTTAGAAAGTTTTTTGATTAGTAAAATTAATTTTAAGGAAAATAGATGTTGTTGATCGCGATTTTATGTCTTTATACAGCTTTTTTTGCACTGATTTCTTATGTGCAAATTCGTTTTTTAGAGCAAGAAAGAGAGAAAAAGGCGGAAATTTTAAACGAAGAAGAGTATAAAAGGGCGGCGGATATTGCCATTGAAAATGAAAAATTCGAGCTTTTTTCTAATTTTTATCATCTTATTATTAACATAGCTTGGCTTGGTTTTGGCTTTGCTTATCTTAAAGCTTTACTGATAAGTGAAAATTCGAGGCTTGAAAATACCTTATTTTTGTTAGCTTTTTTGGTAATTGGAGCTTTACTTAATTTGCCTTTAAGCATTTATAGCGACTTTGTAAAAAATAAGGCACAAGGCTTTTCAAATATGAGCGTGTCGCTTTTTATAAAAGATAGTTTGAAATCTTTAGCCTTACTTCTTATTTTTGGCTTTGCAATTATCTACATTTTGCTTTTATGCTATGAATTTTTAGGGGCTTTATGGTGGCTTGGGGCTTTTGCCTTTTCTTTTTGTGTGATTTTAGTGATAAATCTCATTTACCCCACCCTCATTGCTCCACTTTTTAATAAAATGCAAAAGCTTGATGATGAGAATTTGTTAAATAAAATTGAAAATTTAATGAAGCAATGTGGCTTTAATGCAAATGGCGTTTATGTCATCGATGCAAGTAAGAGAGATAAAAGGCTTAATGCTTATTTTGGAGGGCTTTTTAAGAGTAAAAGAGTGGTGCTTTTTGATACGCTTTTGAAAGCTTTGAGTGAAAAAGAGCTTTTAGCTGTTTTGGGACACGAGCTTGGACATTTTGTGCATAAAGATATTTTAAAAGCCCTTGTGAGCGGGGCTTTGATGCTTTTTGCGTTATTTTTTCTTTTTGCAAATTTACCTGAATTTTTTTATACGCAAAGTGGCTTGGAGGGTGTGAATGCGGGAGTTTTTGCTCTTTTGCTTATATTTGGTTCTATTTTTACCTCCCTTATTTCCCCTTTGCTTAATTTTTTAAGCCGTAAAAATGAATTTGCCGCTGATCAACACGGAGCAAAATTAAGCTCAAAAGAGGATATGAAAAATGCCTTAATCGCCCTTGCGAGGGAAAATAAAGCCTTTATTAAGACAAGTCGAATTTACACCATTTTTCATCTTTCTCACCCTAGCATTAGTGATAGGCTTAAGGCACTTGTTTGAAAATCAAAGAGGCTTTAAGCCTTGCTAAAATACAGCTTAAAGAAAAGGCTAATGAAGCTTTATTTATCTTATGTGAGCTTTTACAAAAGGATAGGACTTGGCTTTTTTTAAATGAAGATTTGGACTTTGATGAGAGTGAGTATTTTGAGCTTATAAGGCGTTTTAAGGAGGGTGAGCCTTATGAATATCTTTTTAAAAAAGCGGATTTTTATGGACTAAATTTTCACATTGAAAAGGGTGTTTTAATCCCGCGTTATGATAGTGAAATTTTACTTAGCAAAATTTTGGATCTAGTTCAAAAAGAAAAATTAAAAAATGCTCTTGAAATAGGCTTTGGAAGCGGAATTTTAAGCATTATTTTAGCGAAGAATTTAAAACTTAATATTAAGGCTTGCGATATTAATGAAAAAGCTTTTAAAATTGCCCTTAAAAATGCCAAAAAACACGAAGTTCTAATAGATTTTATACTAAGTGATTTTGAAAAGCTTGATGTGAAAGAGGGTGAATTTGACTTGATTTTTTCAAATCCTCCCTATATTAAAAATTCTTATCCTCTTGATAAATGGGTGCAAAATGAGCCTAGAAATGCCCTTTTTGGTGGAGAAAAAGGCTATGAGTTTTTAGAAAAAATTATCCTTTTTGCTTATCAAAAAAGGGCAAAATTTTTAGCCTGTGAATTTGGTTATGACCAAAAAGAAATTTTAAGTCAAATTTTAGAAAAATACAATTTTAAAGCGAAATTTTTTAAAGATGAAAATGGCTTTGATAGGGCTTTTGTCGCAAAAAGACTTTATTTAGGCTAAAATATCAAAAACGAAAGGAAAATGATGCAAATTACAATATTAAAATCTAAAATTCACAGAGCCACAGTGAATGAAGCGAGGCTTGATTATGTGGGAAGTATCAGCATAGATGAGGAACTTCTTAAAGCAAGTGGAATGTTTGAGTATGAAAAGGTGCAAGTGGTTAATGTTAATAATGGTGCAAGGTTTGAAACCTATACCATAGCAACCAAAGAAAAGGGAATGATTTGCCTTAATGGTGCGGCGGCTAGACAGGTGCAAGTGGGAGATAAAATCATCATTATGGCGTATGCGAATTTGGAGGAAAAAGAATTAAGCAAACATAAACCAAAAGTTGTTTTTGTCGATGAAAATAACGCCATTACTAAAATCAGTCATTATGAGAAGCACGGAGAATTGTTTTAAATTCACAAAAAATTCACTTTGCGTTAGTAAAATGCGTGCATTGAGGTAGGATAATGAAGAAAAAGGTAATTGTTAGCCTAATGGTGGGCGTTTTAGTGCTTTTAGCACTTGCTATTTATATGTATTTTTCTAAGGAAGATGTAGAGTATCTTACGCAAAAAATTACACGCAAAAATATCTCTCAAACCATAGAGGCTGTGGGTAAGGTCTATGCTAAAGAGCAAGTTGATGTGGGCGCACAAGTAAGCGGACAAATCGTAAAGCTTTATGTTGATGTTGGGGATAGGGTTAAGCAAGGAGACTTAATCGCTCAAATTGATAAGGATAAGCAGCAAAATGACCTTGATATCACTAAGGCTAGGCTTGAGAGTGCAAGAGCAAATTTGGAAAGTAAAAAAGTCGCCCTAAATATCGCCTCTAAGCAGTATGTAAGAGAGCAAAAGCTTTATGCGAAAAGAGCGACTTCGCTTGAGAGCCTTGAAACGCTTAAGGATAATTATTTTACACTTAAAGCAAATGTGGCGGCTTTAAATGCGGAGGTGATTGAGCTTGAAATCACGCTTAAAAACGTGCAAAAAGATTTAGATTATACCATTATCACAGCTCCTATGGACGGCGTAATTATCAATGTGGCGGTTGATGAGGGGCAAACGGTTAATGCTAATCAAAACACCCCGACCATCGTTAGAATCGCAAATTTAGAACAAATGGAAGTGAGAATGGAAATCGCAGAAGCTGATGTGAGTAAAATTAAAATCGGCACTAAGCTTGAATTTTCTTTACTTAGTAATCCTGAAAAAACTTATAAAGCACAAATTGCTAGCATAGATCCAGCCGATACGCAAATTAGTGATTTAAGTTCCCAGCAAAATAGCTCAAATAGCTCAAATTCTACGAGTAATGCCATTTATTATTATGCGAAATTTTTTGTGGATAACCAAGATGACTTATTGCGTATAGGTATGAGCATACAAAATGAAATCGTGGTGGCGAGTGCAAATGATGTCCTTGCTGTGCCAACTTATGCAATTAAAAACGATGAGGGAGGCTATTTTGTCGAAATTTTAGAAAGGGATAGAGTGCGTAAAGCTTATGTTAAGCTTGGCATAAAAGATGCGTTAAATACCGAAATTTTGGAGGGTGTGAGTGAGGGAGAGGATTTAATCATCTCTTCAAGCCTTGAAGCGCTAGCTCCAGCGATGAAATTTGGATTTTAATGATACAGCTTGAAAATATCAGCAAAAAAATAGGGCAAAATACCATTTTAAAGAGCATTAATTTGCACATAGAAAAGGGCGAATTTGTCGCCATTATCGGGCAAAGTGGGAGTGGAAAAACCTCACTTTTAAACATTATAGGAACGCTAGATGAGCCAAGTGGGGGGCGTTTTTTCTTTGAAAATTATGAGCTAACAAATTTAAACAAAGATGAAAAAGCAAGACTTAGGCGTGAGAAAATAGGCTTTATCTTTCAGCGTTATAATTTACTTCCTCTTTTAAGCGCAAAGGAAAATGTCGCTTTGCCAAGCGTTTATGCGGGTAAAAAAAGCGAAGAGAGAAATCAAAGAGCAATTTACTTGCTAGAAAATTTGGAACTTTCTCACAAAATGAATTCTAAGCCTAATGAATTAAGCGGCGGACAGCAGCAAAGAGTCAGCATAGCAAGGGCTTTGATGAATGGAGGGGAATTAATCTTAGCCGATGAGCCAACGGGTGCACTCGATAGTAAAAGCGGGGTGATGGTGCTTGAAATTTTACAAAAGCTCAACACGCAAGGACACACCATCATACTTGTAACGCACGACCCAAAAATTGCCGCAAAAGCAGGGCGTGTGATAGAGATAAAGGACGGCGAAATTTTAAGCGATACTAAGCAAAATTCAAAGATGAGAGAATTTGAAATTAAAGCAATGCCAAAAGAAAAAAAGAGTTTCAATTTGCTTAAAAATCAAGTTTTTGAATGCTTTAAAATCGCCTATTCTTCCATTATCGCACATAAGCTAAGGTCGCTTTTGACTATGCTTGGCATTATTATAGGAATCGCTTCTGTGGTTTGCGTGGTTGCACTTGGACTTGGCTCACAAGCTAAGGTTTTACAAACAACCTCAAGTCTAGGCACAAATACCATAGAAATAAGACCGGGGCGAGGGTTTGGAGATTTGCGTTCGGGTAGAACAAGGCTTAATTTTAGTGATTTAGAAACGCTAAGGAGTTTAGAATACTTAGAGGCGGTGGAGGCGAGTGAGGCTAGTTCTGGGGTGCTAACCTATACAAATAAATCCTTAAACGCTAGGGCTGAGGGTGTAGGGGTGAATAGCTTTAATATGGACGGCTTAAAGCTTGAAGTGGGGCGAATTTTAGACGAGAAGGATTTAAGTGAGAGTGCTAATGTGGCTGTGCTTGATTTTAATGCGAAAAAAAACATTTTTCCTAATGTAAAAAGTGAGGATATTTTGGGTAAGGTTGTGATTTTTAATTCCACGCCTTTTAAAATTATCGGTGTTTTACAAAAGGACACGAGGCGTCCTATTAGTGATAATATAGTCCGCCTTTATATCCCTTATACGACTTTGATGAATAAATTAACAGGGGATAGGAAATTAAGAGAAATCATTGTAAAAGTAAAAGATGATGTAAGTTCAAGCTTAGCTGAAAATGCTATTATAAGGGTTTTAGAGCTTAAAAGAGGGCAAAGGGACTTTTTTACTTTTAATATTGATAGTTTTAAAGAAGCTATCACGGCAAATAAACGCACAACGACCATTTTAACCATTTGCGTAGCTTTAATCGCTTTAGTGGTAGGTGGCATAGGCGTGATGAATATTATGCTTGTATCCGTGAGTGAAAGAACGAGAGAAATCGGCATAAGAATGGCAGTAGGAGCTAGAAGAGAGGATATTTTAATGCAGTTTTTAATCGAAGCTGTGATGATATGCCTTATCGGTGCTTTTATGGGGGTGGTGCTTTCTTTTGGAGTGATCTTTGTTTTTAATCTTTTTGCGAGTGATTTTTTGATGATATTTTCGGGAAGTGCCGTTTTTACAGGACTTTTAAGTTCTGTTTTAATTGGGCTTATTTTTGGCTTTTTTCCTGCGAAAAATGCGGCAAATTTAAATCCTATTAGTGCTTTATCGAAGGAATGAGATGAAAAATTTTAGTCTTTTGTTTTTAATGCTTTTGCTTTTGAGTGGGTGTGGAGCTAGGATAGAGCCTATAAAAGAGGTGGTTTTGAGTGAAGATGAGTTAAGAGAATCAAACACGAAATTTGAGTGGTGGCAAGCGTATGAGAATGAAAATTTGCAAAATTTCCTCACTTTTGTGCTAGAAAATAATAAAGACATCAATGTCGCTAGAGCTTCGCTTTTGAGTGCTTTAGCTAGGGCGGATTTAATTGATTATGATTTATATCCTAGTTTAGATGGCACTTTAGGTTTTAACCGAATGAAAAATTTGCACTCAGGCGTAAATCATCAAAATTATTCTAATAGCTTAAATTTGAATTATGAGCTTGATATTTATGGCAAAATTTTAGATAGTGCAAAGGCAGAGGAATTAAGGGCTAAGGCTAGTGCTTATGACTTAGCGAGTTTGAAACTTAGCATTATTAATGCGAGCTTGAATAGCCTTTTTGAATTAGCTTATTTTAATGATGTGAAAATAATGCTAGAAAATTATGTGAGCAATTTAGAAAAAATGAGTGAGCTTTACGCTCTAAAATACGAGCTTGGAAAGATAGAGGAGCTTGACTTTTTAAATGTCTGGCAAAGCTTATTAAAAGCAAGACAAAATTTGCTTTCCAATGAGCAAAATCGTAATTTAATTCTTAAAAATTTACAGGATTTGCTGGGTAAAAAAGAGGGTTTTTTTTATTTGGAGTATTTTAAAAAGGCGAGTTTGAAAGATTTTAAGCTTTTAAAGCCTGATTTTAACATACCCTTGCAAAGTTTAGCTTATCGTCCTGATGTAAGGGCAAAATTAAATGCTTTAAAAGCGGCTTTTAAGGATTATAATAGTGTCCAAAAGTCTATTTTGCCGAGCATTTCTTTAGGTGGTGCTTTAAGGGGAGAGGCTGAGGAATTTAAAGAGAATTTTAAGCTAGAAATTCTAAGCGGTAATGTCCAAATTTCTTTGCCCTTTTTAGATTATGGTAGAGTGAGGCAAAACATCAAAATTTCGCAATTTGCTTATGAGGCTTTGCTTTTTGAATATGAGCAAATTTTACAAAGTGCTTTTAATGAATTTCATTTAGTGTTTAAAGACTATGAGAGCGATTTAAAACTTTTGTCAAATTTAAGCTTGATTAAGGATAAGCAGGAATTTATCACAAGAGCCTATTTGCAAAAATATGAACTTGGAAAGAGTGAATTAAAAGATTATTTAGACGCTTCAAATGCCCTTATTTCTTCGCAACAAGAGCTTTTAAGAGCTAGATATAATCTTTTTGAAACCGTTAATTTATATTATCAAATTACAAGTTTAAAAGGAGAAGAAAATGAATTTTAAAGAGTTGCTAGAAAAACGCCATGCGTGTAAGCTTTTTGATGGGAGGAAAATCCCCGAAGAAGATTTGAAATTTATCTTAGAAAGCGGAGTTTTAACCCCTAGTTCCCACGGCTTTGAGCCTTGGAAATTTTTTGTTTTAAAAGATAGGCAAGAAGAGCTTTCCAAACTTTGCTTTAATCAGCAAAATGTCGCTACTGCAAGTCATAATATTATTTTGGTTGCTAGAAAAGATTTGCAAGAAAAAGATGCCTTTGCAAGGTCGCAAATTCGCCGTTTTAGTGGAAGTAGTGAGGAGAATTTTCAAAGAATTTTACAAATTTACACACACAAAACAAACCAAATGAGCGATAAAGAGCTTTACCATTATGCTTCTTTGCAGTGCTATTTAGCTTTAATGCAAATGAGTTTAGCTGCCATTAGTATAGGTGTAGATAGCTGTATGATAGGAGGTTTTGAAAAAGAAAAAGTTGATGCGTTTTTAAAGCTTGAAGAGCCTTTTGAAAGTGCTGTGATTTTGTCTTTAGGTTATAAGAAAAATGAGCCAAAATATGCTAAAATTCGCTTAAAATTTGATGAGGTGGTGGAGTATTTATGAGTTTAGAGCTTTTTAAAACAAGATATTCTTGTAGGAATTTTAAAAAAGAAATCATTAAAGATGAAATTTTGAAAGAAATTTTAGAGGTAGCTAGGCTAAGTCCTAGTTCTTTAGGGCTTGAGCCTTGGAAATTTCTTGTGATAAAAGATGATAAGAAAAAAGAGGAATTAAGCCTCATCGCTAATCATCAAAGCCATATAAAAAACGCTGCCGCTGTGATTATCATACTTTCAAGGCTTGATTTTGCGGAGTATTTTGAAGAAAAATTAAGAAAAAGAAAGATGAGTGAGGAGGAAATTCAAAAGCGTCTTAGCCTTTACAAGCCCTTTTTGCAAGATATGGACGAAAGAGCTAGAATTTCTTATGCAAGAGAACAAGCACATATAGCCTTAGCGGGGATTTTATACGCTGCAAATGCCTTAAATGTCGCTACTTGCACCATAGGAGGCTTTGATAGTGCTAAATTAAATGCTTATTTAAAACTTGACACAAAAAGAGAGCTTTCAACCTTAATGATAGCACTTGGTTATAGTGATGGTGAGGAAATTCAAGCTAAAAGTCGTTTTGAATTTGATGAAGTTGTGCGTTTTTTGGATTGAGAATTTTACATTTTAACTCTTTATTTGCAATAAATTTGTTAAATTTAAAAATTAAATTATGAAGGAAAATTATGAAAAAACTCGATGTAATTATTATAGGTGCTGGTCCAGCTGGTATAGGCTGTGCTGTGGAAGCAAAGCTTAAAAATAAAGAGCTTTTGCTTTTAGAAAAGACAAATTCGATTTGCCAAACTTTAGTGCAGTATTATAAAGATGGCAAACGAGTCGATAAGGCTTATAAGGGCTGCGAGGGGACAAATTATGGACATATCCCTTTTGAGGACGGCACGAAAGAAAGCACCATAGCGTGTTTTGAAGAGGCTTTGAAAACGCACGGCATTAAAGTGGAGTTTAATAGCGAGGTTGAAAGCGTGAAAAAGCAAGAAAAAGGCTTCATCGTCCAAACGGCTAAAGAGGCTTATGAGTGTGAAAATATCATCATAGCCATAGGACGTATGGGTAAGCCTAATAAGCCTGATTATAAACTTCCTATGAGTTTAACTAAGAAGATTAATTTTAATGCAAATTCTGTTGTAGGAAATGAAAAAATTCTAGTTGTTGGCGGAGGAAATTCGGCTGCTGAATATGCTGTGGATTTGGCAAATAATAATGAAATCACACTTTGCTACCGCAAAAAAGAATTTACAAGACTTAATGATATTAACCTAAAAGATATTATGGAGGCTGGAAATTCGGGTAAGGTTGAATTGAAACTGGGCGTGGATATTAATGAGGTGCTTGATGAAGAGGGTAGGGCTAGGGTTCATTTTAATGATAATTCTAGCGAGCTTTACGATAGGATTATTTATGCCATAGGCGGTTCAACTCCTCTTGATTTTTTACAAAAATGTGGTATCAATGTCGATGAAAAGGGCGTTCCTTTAATGGACGAAAATAAACAAAGCAATGTTGGTGGAATTTTCGTAGCCGGGGATATAGCGACTAAAAATGGTGCTAGTATCGTTACGGGTTTAAATGACGCTTTTAGAATTATGGAGCATTTAAAAAGCTAAAATTAATAAAATTTTGATGGGACTAAGAGGGCATAAGAGTGGCTTTAGACCTTTATATCAATGCCAACCTCTTTTTGTTCCATTTACCCCAAAATGGAACACATTTTGCTTATGTTTCTTTGAATTTGGATTGAAGGCAAAAGAATCTAAATCAAGGAATTAATATGAGTATTTTTAGTATCAATGATAACTCAAATTATAGTTCTATACTTTCACAAGCAAAAGCTAGTAAAGAAAGTAAAGAGAATTCTAAAATAAGTTTTGCTAATGCTTTTTTAAAACAAAATGCTAGTAAATTAAATGAAATTCAAAGTGCTAATTCACAAACTCTAATAAAAAGTGAAGTTTTAAATAGTGGCTCAAATTCCACTCTTGACACAAACTATGGCTTATTTAGCGAATTTCAAAATACCGTTCATACTCTAAAATATAAACAAGCAGATTTAAACAATGCTTCATCTTTAGCCTATGGTTACAGCGTAGATAAAAATGGCTATATGGGAAGTGATTTTAATAAGGCTGCAGGATTACCCGAAGATTTTAAAATACATAAATCTACTTTAGATGAGATAGAAAGAAAAGCTGAAAATAATTCTTATATCTCAGATAAAAAACAATATTTAGGCATAGATAAATACTACACAAATATAGATATGGCTGAAACAATTAGACAATACTACAATCAGTTTAACCAAATCATTAATCATACTTTTGGTGATGTCAATAGAACAAGCTTTAGCGAAGCTGATTTAAATAATTTGCCTAAAGGAATAAGCTTTACAACTAGTGATAAGACTATAGGCATTATGCCAAAAAGTTATGATAAGCTAACGATTTCAAATTATTATAATACCCAAGAGCAGTATAAAGAAATAGAACAATTAGGTATGTTTGCACATATTAATACGGGATTGCAACAGTTAAATTTTACTCCACAAAGTATGCAAACTCAAAATTTAGATGAAGATACTTTAAAAGATACTTTTAATCCTGATATGTCAGTTTATCCACAAAATGAAGATGGAAGTTATTCTAAGGAAGCTTTATTTATGAGTTTTTTAAAATCTACAGGTGCATTACCAAGAGAAAATAGTGCAACGCTAAATCCTACGGCTAAGTTTTACGCTGAAGCTATGCTTAAAGAAAGCTTTGAAGGCTCTTTGGCTTCCTTAGACGACATTATGACAGGAAAAGTGGATTTTGCAAGTTTGTTAAAAGGCTATGCACAAGATGGCTGGCTTGATGCGAGTATATATGCGATGGAAACAGGAGCTAAATGGCAAAATATATATGTAGGCAATGGTGGAGCTTGGTTTGATAATCAGTTTAATCAAGCAAAAGCTAACGGCTGGAAAGCAAGTAGTGAAAGTATCAATTCTTTTGTTAATTCTATAATGGATAGACTTAATAATCTTATAGGACAAACTAGGGTTTAGAGAGGTTTTAAAAATTTTTTAAATATCTTCAAAATGGCATTACAAGTTAAATTTTGATACAGACTTGTAAGCATTAAGAGCTGATAAAAAGGGCTAATTCATCACTTAAAAGAAAATTTTTATTAAAATACCTCCCCCTTTCAAATTGAAGTTTTTTTGCTTTTAAAAGTAAATTTGCTCTTACTTTTTGAGCGGAGCTTAAATCTTTTTCTTTCACACCCACAACGCTCCTAAGCCCTAAAAATAGCCGTTCTAAATTTAAATCTTCTAAATTTAATTTTTCAATATTTCTAAAACAAGGCTCTTTGATGTAAGCTTGCAGACTTTTGTGGGTGTAAAATCTTTGATTTTCATAAAATCCCACTCCGCTAAGCCCAGCAGCAAGGTAGCTTTGACCCTGCCAGTAGGCAAGATTGTGAAGACAGGGTTTGTTTTTAGAAAAATTACTAATTTCATATTGTTTAAAGCCTAAATTTTCAATGCCCTTTATGAAAAAACGCATTAAATTAGACGCATTTTTTTTATAATGAAATCGTTTAGCAAATGCTGTATTTTCCTCTATGCTAAGATGATAAGCACTTAGGTGCTTAATAAGAGGCTTAATTTTTTCCAAATGCAAAAGCTCATATTCAAGCATTTTTTTAGTGTCTAGTTTAGTATCATAAATCAAATCTAAATTTACATTATTAAACCCTGCTTTTTGTGCATTTTCAAGGCTTTTGAAAATGGCTTGTTGCGAGTGAATGCGTCCTAGAAATTTAAGTTTTGTTTCATTAAAACTTTGAACACCAAAAGAAAGGCGGTTAATGCCCAGCTCTTTCATTGCTTTAAGCCAGTTAAAATTGCTTGAATTGGGGTTGGCTTCACAGCTAATTTCGGCTTTTTCTTTTAAAAAGGGCGTTAGGACTTGAAAAAGCTTTTCGTAATATTTTGCCTCCACAACACTTGGAGTGCCTCCCCCTATAAAAAGCGTTTTGATGGAACTTTTAGCAAGTTTAAAATGAAAAATTTGAAATTCTATATCCTTTATCAAAGCGTTAAAATATGCTTCTTCATAGTCTTTCTTTTTTAAAGAAGTGAAAGAGCAATAATGACATTTACTTTCGCAAAAAGGGATATGGATATAAAAATACATCAAAACTTTCAAATTTATTTTTTTTATTTTCTAATTGTAATTTATTTTTGTTAAAATTCGATTTTTAAGGAAAGTTTGTGCAAAAATCTAAAAAATATCGTCCTAATGTCGCTGCAATTGTCCTTTCTCCTGCTTATCCTTTTGAGTGTAGGCTTTTTGTGGGAAAAAGAAGTGATATGGAGGATATTTGGCAATTTCCACAAGGTGGCATTGATGAGGGGGAGAGCGCAAAAGAAGCTTTGTTTAGGGAGCTTAAAGAAGAAATAGGCACGAAAGATATTGAGCTTATAGCAGAGTATCCTAAGTGGCTAAGTTATGACTTTCCTAGTAAGGTCGCTTCTAAGATGTATCCTTATGATGGGCAAATTCAAAAATATTTTTTGGTGCGTTTAAAGCCAAATGCTAAGATTGATTTAAATACCAAGCACCCTGAATTTGATGATTATCGTTTTGTAAGTAAAAAGGAACTTTTTGAGCTAGTAAATCATTTTAAAAAAGGGATTTATGTGAGGGTGATTAAATATTTTGAGGAGAAAGGTTATATCTAATGCTAATAGTTCAAAAATATGGCGGAACGAGCGTTGGGGATTTAGAGCGCATTAGGGCTGTGGCTGGGCGTGTGATAGAAAGCGTAAAGGCTGGAAATGAGCTTGTAGTCGTTGTTTCTGCTATGAGTGGAGTTACAAATTCTCTTATCGAACAAGCTGAGTATTTTAGTAAAAATCCTAATGGTGCGGATATGGATATGCTTTTAAGCAGTGGAGAGAGGGTTACTTCAGCACTTTTATCCATAGCCTTAAATGAGCTAGGTTACAAGGCTGTTTCTTTTTCTGGAAGGAAGGCTGGCATTATCACAAATAGCGTTTTTACTAAGGCTAGAATTAAGCACATTGATACAAGTGCGATAAAAGCAGCCCTAAAAAAAGGTAAAATCGTCATCATTGCAGGTTTTCAAGGCGTAGATGAAGAAGGCAATGTAACGACTTTGGGGCGTGGGGGAAGTGATTTAAGTGCGGTGGCTGTGGCGGGAGCTTTAAATGCTGATTTGTGCGAAATTTATACTGATGTCGATGGGGTTTATACGACTGATCCTCGCATAGAACCTAGAGCTAAAAAGCTTGATAAAATTTCGTATGAAGAGATGTTAGAGCTTGCAAGTTTGGGTGCGAAAGTGTTGCAAAATCGCTCTGTGGAGCTTGCTAAAAAATTAAATGTCAATTTAGTTACAAGAAGTAGTTTTAATAATAATGAGGGAACAATGATAACAAAAGAAGATGGAATGGAACAAGCCTTAGTCAGTGGTATAGCACTTGATAGAAATCAAGCAAGAATCACTTTAAGAAATATCGAGGATAAGCCGGGTATTGCGGCTGAGATTTTTTCAAGTCTTGCTGGGGCGAATATTAATGTTGATATGATTATCCAAAATGTTGGCACAAATGGTGCGACAAATTTGGGCTTTACTGTGCCTGAAAATGAGCTTAATCAAGCTAAAAATACGATGAAAGATATTTTAGGCGATCAAGTATTGTTAGAAAGTGATAGTGCTGTGGTAAAAGTCTCTGTTGTGGGTGTGGGTATGAAGTCGCACTCCGGCGTGGCTTCTACGGCGTTTAAGGCTTTAGCAAATGAGAGGATTAATATAGAAATGATTTCCACAAGTGAGATTAAAATTTCAATGATAGTGCATGAAAAATATGGAGAATTAGCCGTTCGTGCCTTACACGAGGTTTATGGACTTGATAAATGAGCGATTTTTTAAGCTGGAGTTTAGAAAACATAAGAAACGGCGGCACTTCTATGGCGTGGATGGAGAGTCGCCGCTTAGAGTGGTCGCCTTTGGTTGCTTCAAGGCTTAAGTATTTGCTAGAGGGCAGGGCTTTTATTTTAATTTGTGATGAGGCAAGAGCTTGGTATGAGCATTATTTTTTTCAGCACATTAATGCAAATTCCACCCGTCCTTTACTGCCCTTTTTTTCACTTAAGTCTTTATTTGAGCGTAAAATTCAAAATAATGAAGATATTATTTTGCTCAATGATATGCTAGAAATCGCCTTTCCAAATGGTTTTGTTTATTTTTATATCGGCACAGCAAGAGACAAAAAGTCTTTGATTGCAAGGTCTAAAAATGATAGCCTTTTGTGGCTTTTTGATGAGCAATTGCAAAATAGTTTTTATTTAGATTCTAACGATAAGGATTTAGACTTTAAGCTTATCAGTCTTTATAAACTTTTTGATAAGAGTTTAGATGCTATTTTGTTTTCTAAAGTTAGTCTTTGATGTTTATAAGCAGAATTTTAATTAGTGATGATTTTGAGGGTATTAGAGAAGAATTGCTAATGCAATTTGGAGCAAACGCTTTAAGGTTTATCCCAAAAAGTGTGCCAAACGAATTTTTACTAGAAGATGCAAGAGCTGTGGAAAAGGAAAGTTATATTGCAGAAAGTAGTGAAAAAATCATCGTTTTAATGGCACATTCTTTTCGCCACGAAGCACAAAATTTTTTACTCAAACTTCTTGAAGAGCCTCCTAAAAACATCAAATTTCTCATAGTCGTCCCATCTAAAAATTTGCTTTTGCCTACGATAAAATCACGCCTAATTTGTGAAAAAAGAAAGAAAAAAAAAGAAGAGGTGCAATTAAATTTAGAGCTTGAAAAACTCGATTTAAAAGCCCTTTATGAATTTTTAAAAGAAAATGAAAATTTAGATAAAAACGCCTTAAGTGAGCTTATTATCAAGCTTGGCAAAGAAAGCCTTAAGATAAGGGATTTTGACGCAAAGGAGCTGGAGTTTTTTTATGAGGCTTATGAGCTTTCAAAACTCAATTCTAAGGCACAAATTTTACTTGCGACACTTTTGCTTAATTTATACGAAAAGAAGGCAAAATGAATTACATAAAACTTAATGTAAATAATGACTTTAACTTACTTTGCGACTTGATTAAACCGCATAAAATGGGGCGTAAGATTATGAAAGAAAAAGCAAATTTACACTTTATTTTTATAGAAAATATCTCCTCTCCTGCGGCAAATATTTTAAAACAAGACGCTCTAAGTATAGGAGCTGAATTAATAACAAATGAAGAAGTTATCTTTAAACAAAAAAGCTCAAATGCCCTTTTAATCGCTAATAAAAAGCAAATTTTAAGTTTAATTGCAAAAGAAAAGAAGCAAGATTTTAAGCTTAAAAGCTTGGCAGATTTTTTGCAAAAAGAATTCATCAAGCCTAAAAGCGTGAATTTGATGGCAATTTTAAATATTAATGAAGATAGTTTTAATCCAAGTAGTCGTGTGAGTGAAAAGGACTTTGAGACAAGGCTTAACGCACTTTTAAAGCTAAAGCCAGAATTTATCGATATAGGAGCGGTGAGTTCGAGACCGGGGAGTTTTTATTGTGGGAGGGAAGAGGAATTTTCTCGCCTTAAAAATTGCCTTGATTTAATTTATGCGAAAAATTATCACACAAAAACGATTTTTAGCCTTGATAGTTTTGATGAATACTGCCTTGAATATGCCTTAAATAAGGGTTTTAAACTGATTAATGACATTACAGGGCTTAGAAATGAAAATTTAGCTAAGTTGGCAAAAAATTATGATGCTTTTTATTGTCTTATGCATATGCAAAACGAGCCGCATAATATGCAAGAAAACCCAAATTATGATAATGTTATTTTAGAAATTGAGCGTTTTTTTAGTGCTAAACTTGAGGTTTTAGAGCGTTATGGGGTAAAAAAAAGTATTTTGGATATAGGCTTTGGTTTTGGTAAAAGTGCGAAGCATAATATGATTTTGCTAAAAAATTTGGAACATTTTTTGCAGTTTAACAAGCCCTTGCTTGTAGGAGCAAGTCGTAAAAGCACGATTAATTTTTATTTTGAAAGTGCAGTTGAGAAGCGTTTGGCAGGGAGTTTGTATTTGCATTTAAAAGCTTATGAAAATGGTGCAAGTATCATAAGAACGCACGATTTATACGAGCATAAACAGCTTTTTGCACTACATAGGGCTTATGAGGAAGTGGCGTTATGAATGAATATTTAGAAAAAGTTGCGTTGGCAAATTTATGGATGAGAGCCTATTATGAAAAAGATGAGCCTTTAGCAAGTGATGAAGAATATGATCTTTTAATAAGGGAAATAAGGGCATTTGAGGAGAAAAATCCAAGTCTAATTTCAAAAGACTCTCCCACGCAAAAAATCGCCCCCACCATACAAAGTCAATTTAAAAAAAACAAGCATTTAAGCAAAATGTGGTCAATGGAAGATGTATTTGATGAAGAGGAGCTTAGAGCGTGGGCGAAAAGGGCTAAGTGTGAGGAGGGCTTTTTTATCGAGCCTAAGTTTGATGGGGCAAGTTTGAATTTGCTTTATGAAAAGGGGAGTTTGGTGCGTGCGGCGACAAGGGGCGATGGCGAGATAGGCGAAGATGTGAGCCTTAATGTCAAGGAGATAGCAAATATCCCTCAAAAAATCGCTTATGAGGGTAGGATAGAAATTCGCGGTGAGGTCGTGATTTTAAAGCAGGATTTTGAAAAGCTTAATGAAAAAAGAGCAAAAGAGGGGCTTAATCTTTTTGCAAATCCTAGAAATGCGGCAAGTGGGAGTTTAAGACAGCTTGATACAAGTATTACTAAAGAAAGAAATTTGAAATTTTATCCTTGGGGCGTGGGAGAGCATACTCTAGCTTTTACAAAACATAGTGAGCTTATGCACTTTATAAGAGAGCTTGGCTTTTTAAAAGATGAATTTGTAAGGCTTTGTAAGGATTTAAATGAAGTTTTACTTTGTTATAAAGAACTTTTAGCCTTAAGAGAAAATAAGCCTATGATGATGGACGGTATGGTCGTAAGAATCGATGATATAGCACTTTGTAAGGAGCTTGGCTACACGGTGAAATATCCCAAATTTATGGCAGCTTTTAAATTCCCTGCTCTTGAAAAAAGCACAAAATTGCTAGGCGTGAGCTTACAAGTAGGGCGTAGCGGGGTGGTAACTCCTGTGGCGATTTTAGAGCCTGTGAATTTAGACGGGGTCGTGGTGAAATCAGCCTCCTTGCATAATTTTGACGAGATAGAAAGGCTTGATATACGCATTAATGATAGTGTAAGCGTGATACGAAGTGGCGATGTAATCCCTAAAATCACTAAGGTTTTTAAGGATAGAAGAGGTGAAAATGCCCTTAAAATAGAACGCCCTAAACTTTGTCCAGTGTGTGAAAGTGAGCTTTTAGATGAGGGTGCTTTGATTAAGTGTCAAAATTTAGATTGTAAAGCGAGGCTTGTGAATTCCATTATTTATTTTGTTTCTAAAAAATGTCTTAATATAGACGGACTTGGAGAAAGCATAGTTGAGCTTTTGTATGAAAAGCAAAAAATCACTTCCATTGAAAGTATCTTTCATCTTAAATTTCAAGACTTTGAAGGGCTTGAGGGTTTTAAAGAAAAGAAAATTTCCAAGCTTTTAAATGCCATTGAGGAGGCGAAAAGCTGTCCGCTTTATCGTTTTATTACCGCACTTGGCATTGAACACATAGGCGAAGTGGCGGCGAAAAAATTGGCTTTAAGTTTTGATAAGCAGTGGTATAAAAAAAGTTTTGAAGAGTATAAAAATTTAGAGGGTTTTGGCGAACAAATGGCTTTAAGTTTAGTGGAATTTACAAAGGTTAATGCAGAAAGAATAGAGGCTTTTTATCAGCTTTTAACTTTGCAAAAGCAAGAGTTTGACACGCAAGGCATATTTTATGAAAAAACCTTTGTCATCACAGGCACGCTTTCACGCCCTAGAGAGGAGTTTAAAGCACTTATAGAAAGGCTTGGAGGCAAGGTAAGCTCTTCTGTGTCAAAAAAAACGCATTTTGTGCTTTTTGGCGAGGAGGCAGGTTCTAAGTTGGAGAAGGCAAAAAAGCTTGGTGTAAGATGCATTGATGAGGCTGAATTTAATGCTTTGGCTAAGATATGATCTTTTTGTCGCAAAACGCCTTAAAATCAGTAGAAACAAGGCGCTTGAATTAATACAAAATCAAAAAGTAGCATTAAATGGTAATTTTTTAAAGCCCTCTTTTGTGCTTGATGAGACAGATGAGGAGCTAAATTTAGAGCTTTTGAGTGAAATTTATGTCAGTAGAGCGGCGATTAAGCTAAGGGATTTTTTAGAAAAACTTCCTTTGCAACTTGAAGGCTTAGAGTGCCTTGATATAGGCTCTAGCACAGGTGGCTTTGTGCAAATTTTATTAGAAAATGGTGTTAAAAGCGTTGTAGCACTTGATGTAGGCAAAAATCAGCTTCATCAAAATCTAAGACAAGATATAAGAGTTAAAAGCCTTGAAAATATGGATTTAAGGGAGTTTAAGAGTGATGTGAAATTTGATTTAATCACTTGTGATGTGAGTTTTATCTCGCTTTTAAATTTACTTTCTTATATCGATAATTTGGCTAAAAGGGATATTGTTTTGCTTTTTAAACCGCAATTTGAAGTAGGAAAGGAAGCAAAACGCGATAAAAAAGGCGTTTTAAAAGATGAAAAAAGTCTTAAAAAAGCAAGAATTAATTTTGAAAAAGCCTGTTTTTCTTATGCTTGGATTTTGGAAAAATGCGAACTTTCAAGCCTTAAGGGAAAGGAGGGCAATGATGAATTTTTCTACCATTTTAGAAAAAAATGAGGTCAAAACCCTTGCCATAGGTTGTTTTGATGGTTTGCATTTGGGACATTTAGAACTTGTTAAAAAGTTGGATAAAAACGGAGCTTTACTTGTTATCAATAAATTTAAGGGAGAAATTTTAAGCGATGATAAGCAAAGGCAAGAATTAAGTCAAAAAGCTATTTTTACGCTTGAATTTGAGGAAATACGCCATTTAAGAGCGGGGGAATTTTTGAACTTTTTAAAGCAAGAATTTGTCAATTTAAAACATATTGTTGTGGGTTATGATTTTGTTTTTGGGCACAATAAGGAGGCTTTAGCTTTTGATATTGAAAGATTAAGTGGCATTAAAACAAGCATTGTGCCTGAATTTAAGCTTGATGGGCTTTCTGTGCATACGAGTTTAATTAAAAATTTTTTAGCAAGAGGTGAGGTAAGAAAGGCGGAGCGTTTTTTGGGACGCAAATATAGCATTAAGGCTAAGCTTGTTAAGGGGCAAGGACTTGGCAAAAAGGAGCTTTTTGCGACTTTAAATTTGCGAAATATTAATTATTTTTTACCTAAAAATGGCGTTTATGCAAGTAGGATAAAGGTAAGGCAAAAGTGCTTTAAAAGTGTGAGTTTTTTGGGTGTTAGAAGCACAGATTTAGCCTTTAGCATAGAAACGCATATTGTAGAGGAATTTCAAAAAGAAGTGCGAGTGGGCGAGGAAGTGGAGCTTTTTTTCGTAGAATTTTTAAGAGAAAATGAGAAATTTAGCGATTTAAAAGCTTTAAAAGAAAAAATTAAGCAAGATATAGAGCAAGCGAAGGAAATATTGAGCGATGAAAGATGAACTTTTTAAGCAAAATCCCAAAAAGCAATTTGAATTTGATGAGAGTGTGGCAAGCGTTTTTGACGATATGATAGAGCGTTCTGTGCCTTTTTATAAGGAAAATTTAGAGCTTGGTGCGAAAATTTTAAGCAAATTTTTGAAAAAAGATACAAAACTTTGCGACTTGGGCTGTTCAAGTGCGAATTTTTTGCTGAAATTTTTTGAATTAAGAAAAGATGTGAAATTAAGCGGCGTGGATAATTCTAAGGCGATGATAGAGCTTGCAAAACATAAATCTAAGGCATTTGGTGCGGAGATTGAGTTTTATGAGCAAAGTTTGGATTTGTGGGAGTTTGAGAAAAATGATGCTTTCGTTGCAAATTACACTTTGCAATTTATTAGACCGCCTAAAAGGGAGGATTTGTTGCGTAAAATTTATGCAAATTTAAAGAAAAATGGTGTGTTTTTAATGAGTGAAAAAATCCTTTATGAAGAGCCATTTTTGGCTAAAAATATGATAGAAATTTATGCAGAATATAAGCAAACGCAGGGCTATTCTCTCTTTGAAATTGCGGCAAAAAGAGAGGCTTTAGAAAATGTGCTTGTGCCCTATACAGAAAAAGAAAATGTTGCCTTACTTGAAAAAGTGGGCTTTAAAGGCGTGCAAAGTATCTTTAAATGGGCAAATTTTGAGACTTTCTTAGCTTTCAAATAAGCTTTTCTTCCAGCCTTTAACCTCTTCAAGCCATCTTAAATCAAGCCGTTTTTTGGGTAAAATCACCGCATTTTCCTTACCATTTGTCGCGTGATAAACGCTAACTCCGTATTTGTTGGCGTAAAATTGCATTAAAAGTTTTTGAAGCTTATATTCGCTTGAGTGTTTAAACCACGCATTATTTGAAAGGGCGATGATGATTTTTGAGTTTTTGTAATTTTGCTCCTTAGTCGCTTCGTAGCAAATGGCATTTGTGATTAAGACACCATTAAGTTTATATTGACTTTGCACGGGACCCCTTGCAAATTCTTCTATATTTGGTAAGAAATATTTTTTAACAAACTCTTTGAAAAATGGTATCTCTTCTCCAAAAGGCACAAGAAAATGCTTGTTGAAAATATAGCTTTTGCCTTGTCTAAAGATATAAGTGCTATTGTAAGCTTCTTCATCTTTAGTGTAAAATGCTCCTGTGATGATAATGATTTTATGGGATAATTCTTTTAAAAACTCTTCGTATTTTGTGCCGTGAAGATTAAAAGCAAAGGCTGTTTCTGGTAGGACGATGAGCTCTTTTTTTTCTAAAATAGCACGAGAAATTTCACTTAAAAGAGCGTTGGAATTTAGAAGAAGTTTTTCTTGGAGGAATTTTTGTTCTTGAGAAATGTTGGTGTTGATGAGTTTGTAAGAAAAAGGCAGGGTAGTGGCTGCTTTTTCCTCATAGTGAAAGCCTGTGAAAAATAAAATCAGCACAATAGCCATTTTATAATACCTTGAAATATAACCTTCATAAATAAAATAAGCGATTAAAAATAAACAGATAATCCCCCGAAAAGAGCTATCAAAAAAGCCATAAGAGGTATAAATTCCCCACTCAAACCAATCAAAACCAAGCGGATGGATAAAACTAAGAGCAAAAATCGCACAAAGTCTTAAAAAATCAAATTTAAAAAGAAAACAAATTCTAAAAAGCACCCCATAAACAAGTCCCATTATAAGAGCAATTACGGGCACTAAATAACTTAAATCAAAATAAATCGCCGAAAGTCCTACCCACCAAAACCAAAAAAGCCCCGTTAAGAAACCTGTCCAAAAATAGCCTTTTGCATTTTTTGTTTGCAAAAGTAAAATAAGTCCCCAGATGGCTAAAAATGGACTTAAAGTTTCTAAAAAAATATTTTCAAAAAAGGAAAAATAGATAGGATTTGAGAGTAAAAAAGCGCAAAAAAAAGTTTTTATTATTTTAAAAATGGTAGAATTAGGGTCAAATTTTTTAGAAAAAGGAAAAAAATATGGCAGAAAATTCAATTTTAACTTCATTGTTACCTCTAATCGTTCTTTTTGCGATTTTTTATTTTTTAGTCATAAGACCTCAACAAAAACAGGCAAAAGCACATAAGCAAATGCTTGAATCCCTACAAAAAGGTGATAAAATCATCACTAATGGAGGACTGATTTGCGAGGTGATAAAACCTGAGGAGGATTTTATCAAAGTTAAGCTTAATGAAGAAAACATTACAGCAAGAATTTCGCGAGAATTTGTAGCAAAGAAAATTAATGAGTAATGTGAAAATCACTTATCGTTTGCTTGTTTTCATTGCAGTTTTTATTTTCGGTGTGGCGTTTTCTTTACCATCTTTTTTACAATCTGAGCGTGGTGCGAAGATCAATTTAGGGCTTGATTTACAAGGCGGACTTTATATGCTTTTGGGTGTCGATAATAAAGAGGCAATAAAGT
Organism: Campylobacter vulpis; assembly: GCF_014217995.1. Classification (NCBI taxonomy): domain Bacteria; kingdom Pseudomonadati; phylum Campylobacterota; class Epsilonproteobacteria; order Campylobacterales; family Campylobacteraceae; genus Campylobacter; species Campylobacter vulpis. Next base: position 1,071,262 of record NZ_CP041617.1, on the reverse strand, counting down.
CTAAAATCAAATCAGTCGCCTCTTCGCTCAATTATTCTATTAATAAAGAAAATATACTCATCGATCAGCTCATTGTCAAAGATGAAAGTTTGGAATTTAGCCTCTTAGACGAGGGCGATATGGTAAAAATGCAAGCCTTACTTGATGAAATCAAGGGCTTAAATGTCCAAAAAGAGCATTTGCATTTTGCTGTGTCTTTTACACAAGAAGAGCTTAAAAATATCGAGAATTTCGCTCTTTTACAAGCGGTTGAGACCATTAGAAACCGCCTTGATGAATTTGGTTTAGCCGAACCAACCGTAGCAAAGCAAGGGGAGGATAAAATCCTCGTTGAATTAGCAGGAATTAAGACAAAAGAAGATGAGCTTAGAGCTAAGGAGAGAATTACAAAAGCGGCACATTTACAATTAATGGAAGTTGATGAGTCTAAAATGTCTAAAGCACATACAATGAGTGAGGCAGAAGCCGCTAGTTATGGGCTTGTTTTGATGAGTGATTCTCGTAATGAAAATCTTAAATACACCCTCAAAAGTATCCCCATTTTAGATGGTTCTATGCTTACAGACGCTAGGGTTGGTTTTAGCGATACTAGCACTTATCCTGTGATTAATTTTACCTTAAATAGCGAGGGTGCTAAAAAATTTGCAGATTATACGGGAGCAAATGTAGGCAAACGCCTTGCAATCGTGCTTGATAATAAGGTCTATTCTGCTCCGTCTATCAATGAACGCATAGGCGGAGGTAGTGGACAAATAAGCGGAGCTTTTACACAAGAAGAGGCGCGCGATGTGGCTGTGGCTTTAAGAAGTGGAGCACTTTTAGCTCCTGTGAAGCTTTTGGAGCAAAGAAGTATAGGTCCGTCTTTAGGTGCGGATAGTATTAAAATGAGTATGATAGCTCTTATTGGTGCTTCTGTGTTTATCGTCGTTTTTATGATGCTTTATTATGGTGTGGCTGGGGTATTTGCAAACATTGCTATGCTTGTAAATGTCCTTGTTGTCGTGGCTGTAATGGCGATGTTTGGAGCGACTTTAACTCTGCCCGGTATGGCTGGACTTGTTTTAACTGTGGGTATGGCTGTGGATGCTAATGTAATTATTAATGAACGCATTAGAGAGCTTTTACGCGATGGAGTAAAAATTCGAACAAGCGTAGAGCAAGGCTATAAAAATGCTATGAGTGCGATTATTGATGCTAATATCACTTCTTTAGTAACTTCTATTGCACTTTATGCTTATGGCACAGGTGCGGTAAAGGGCTTTGCTGTAACGCTTGGTATAGGTATTGTTGTAAGTATGATAACGGCGATTTGGGGGACACACGGAATGTTTGATTATTTTATGAATAAAATGGAAAAAAGCAATAGTACAAAATTTTGGTTTGGTTACAAAAGGAAAAGTTAATGCAATTTTTTAGTGAAAAAAAGATTTATGATTTTATGAAAATGCGTTTTGCGGCAATTTCTCTTTCTTTTATCTTATTTTTTGGCTCGATTTTTTTACTTTTTGAAAGGGGTTTGCAATTTGGCATTGATTTTAGTGGAGGGACCTTAGTGCAGCTTCGTTATGAAAATGCCGCTCCTATCCCACAAATTAGAGAAATTTTAAGTCAAAGTGGGCAGTTTCAAAATTTAAGCGTTACGGAATTTGGAAGTGCAGAGGAAATCACTATAAGATTTTTAGGAAGTAATGAAAACTTAGGCGATGACTCGGGAGCTTATATTTCTTCTTTACTAAAAGATACGGGACAATTTGAATTAAGACGCGTTGATGTGGTAGGTCCTAAAGTGGGCGATGAGCTTAGAAATAAGGGCTTAATGGCACTTGCTGTATCTTTAGTAGCTATACTCATTTACATTGCGTTTCGTTTTGAGTGGCGTTTTGCTATTGCGGCGATTATTAGTGAAATACACGATGTGGTGATTACGCTTGGGGCAATTTGTTTGTTTAAAATTGATGTGAATTTAGACACGCTCGCAGCAATTTTAACCGTGCTTGGTTACTCACTCAATGATACGATTATCATTTTTGATAGGATTAGAGATGGTATTAAGACGAGTAAGAAAAATGAACTTGCCCCTATTATTAATGAAAGCGTTTCAGCTACTCTTTCTCGCACTATTTTAACTTCTGGACTTACCATTGCGACTGTTGTGATTTTATATTTCTTTGGCGGAGCTATGATAGAGGGCTTTTCTTTGGCACTACTTGTAGGCTTAGTGGCTGGAACTTTTAGCTCCGTTTTTGTGGCGAGTCCTACTTTGATGTGGTTTAAATTTAGCGTGGAGCATTTTAGGGCAAAAGAATTAGAAAAATTAAAAAGAAAACAAGAAAAAGAAAAGCACCGTGCTATGTATGAAAAAGGGACAATTTAAGGAGAAAAAATGGCTTATGAAGCAAGTGTGATAGAGCAAAAATGGCAAAAAATTTGGCAAGAAAGTGAGGCTTTTGAACCAAAAGAGGATTTTACTCTACCCAAAAAATATATACTTTCTATGTTTCCTTATCCTAGTGGGCGTATTCATATGGGACATGTGAGAAATTATGCCATAGGAGATGCTTTGGCTAGATATTATAGAAAAATGGGCTTTAATGTCTTACACCCAATTGGTTTTGATAGCTTTGGTATGCCTGCTGAAAATGCTGCGATTAAGCACAAAATTCATCCTAAAACTTGGACTTATGAAAATATAGCCTATATGAAAAAGGAACTTTTTTCTTTAGGTTTTTCTTTTTCTAAAAAGAGAATTTTGGCTACTTCTGACCCTATTTATACGAAGTTTGAGCAAGAATTTTTCATTAAGATGTATGAAAGGGGTTTGATTTATACTAAAGAAGCTAGAGTAAATTGGTGCGAAAATGATCAAACTGTTTTAGCAAATGAGCAGGTTGAGGACGGCAAATGTTGGCGTTGTGGGCATGAAGTCGTGCAAAAGGTAATGCCCGGATATTATGTTAAAATCACTGCTTATGCAGAAGAGCTTTTAAAAGAGCTTGAAAGCTTAAAAGGAAAATGGCCTACGCAAGTTTTAACAATGCAAGAAAATTGGATAGGGCGAAGTGAAGGCTTAGAATTTACTTTTTGGCTTGATGAGGAAAGCTTTAAAAGAGCTGATGAGGCTAGTTTTGAAGTCTTTACCACAAGGGCTGATACGATTTATGGAGTTTCTTATGTAGCTTTAGCACCCGAGCATAAAATCGTGCAAAATTTACTGCACAAAAAGTTTTTAGATAAAAAAACGATGAGTCAAATTCAAAAAATGCAAAATCAAAGTCCAAAAGAAAGGCAAAGTGCTGAAAAAGAGGGTTGCTTTTTAGGAATTTATGCTTTGCATCCTTTAACGAAAGAAAAAATTCCTGTATGGGTGGCAAATTTTGTTTTGGCTGATTATGGAAGTGGAGCTGTAATGGCTGTGCCAGCACACGATGAGAGAGATTTTGACTTTGCTAAAAAATATAATTTAAACATTAAACAAGTGATAGAGGCGACAATTTTACCTCACACTCAAAAAGAGGGAAAGCTTTTAGAAAGTGCAGAATTTAACGGCTTAGATTGCAATGAGGCTAGAAATAAAATTGTAGAATTTTTTGAAAAAGAAAAATTGGGAAAAAGAATTATTAATTATAAAATTCGCGATTGGGGCGTTTCAAGGCAGAGATATTGGGGAGCACCTGTGCCTATGGTAAGATGTGAAAAATGTGGCATAGTGCCACAAAAATTAGAAAATTTACCTGTTTTATTACCTGATGATGTGGAGATCACAGGAGAGGGTAATCCTTTAGATAAGCACCCCACTTGGAAAGAATGCGAGTGTCCAAAATGCGGAGGAAAGGCACAAAAAGAAAGTGATACTTTGGATACTTTTTTTGAAAGCTCTTGGTATTATGCGCGTTTTGCAAGTGATGAAAAAACTTGGGAGGATATTAGCATTGAGAAAAAAAGTGCGAAATATTGGCTTGGAGTTGATGAATATATAGGGGGGATTGAACACGCCATTTTGCATTTGCTTTATGCAAGATTTTTTCAAAAGGCTTTAAGGGATCTTGGCTATGTAGAGGGCGATGAGCCTTTTTCTAGACTTTTAACTCAGGGTATGGTTCTAAAAGATGGAGCGAAGATGAGTAAATCAAAAGGTAATGTTGTTAATCCTGATGATATTATTAAAAAATATGGTGCAGATACGGCGAGACTTTTCATACTTTTTGCTGCACCTCCTGCTAAAGAGCTTGAATGGAATGATGATGCATTAGAGGGTGCATATCGTTTTATAATGCGACTTTATGATAGGGCTTTGAAGCTTGAGAGTGGGACATTGGAAGAAATTTCACAAGAGACTTTAAATAAAGAAGAGAAATATGCGAGATTAAAAGTTTATGAGGCTTTGAAAAAATCACAAGAAGTTTATACAAAAAGCTTTGCTTTTAATACTTTAATCGCCGCTTGTATGGAAGCTTTAAATGCTTTTGGAGTTTGTAAAAATAAAGCTTTAGAAAGAGAGGCTTTTTATATTATCTTAAACATTTTAGAACCTATTATCCCGCATATTTGCTTTGAATTGAGTGAGAAATTATTTCATTTTGAGAATTTTAAAAAATTAGAATTAAAACCTGAAGTTTTTGTGAAAGATAGCTTAAATTTGGGCGTGAGTGTAAATGGCAAAAAACGTGCCGAAATCGAGGTCAATGCTTCTTTAAGCCAAGATGAAATCATTTGGTTGGCAAAAGAAAAGGTGGCAAAATGGCTTGAGGGAAAAAGTGTGATTAAAGAAATCTATGTGCCAAATTCTCTTGTTAATTTGGTGGTGAAATGAAGATTATTTTAAATCTTTTCATCGCCTTTTTTATTGTAGCTTGTGGATATGTGCCGACTTCAAAACTTGCGAATAATATATTTGATGAAAAAGTTTATGTTAATGTTGAGCTTAGTCCTTATGATCCTAAAAACAGTATTTTTGTCGCCGATACTTTGAAAGAAATGGTTATCTCTAAACTTGGCAGAAAATTAGCTCTTAAGCACGAGGCTGATGATGTTATTAATGTCTCAATGAATCATTTGGAATTTATTCCGCTTATTTATGATAAAAATGGCTATGTGATTAAATATAAAGCTAGACTTAATTTAAATTTTTATGTGGTTTTTAAAGATGGCGGTGAGGCAAATTTTAATACAAGCGGAAGTTATAATTTTGACATTTCGCCCAATAGCATTATAAGTGATACTGCAAGGCAAATGGCTATAAGAGAGGCTTCTAGAGAGGCTTTTGATGAATTTATTTCTGTGATTGCAATTAGGGGCGCTAAAAATAATGATAAATATCAATGAATTAGCCAAAGAGACGCTTATAGCTCTTAAAGAAAGGGGGCTTAAGCCAACTCCTGAAAATTATAGTGAAATTTTTGAAGAACTTTCACAAAAAAAAGGTTTTAAAAGCTCAAATAAAGCCAAAATAGAAAAATATCAAGCCTTGCTTTTACCACATTTTCAAAGTGAATTGATGAAAAAACCCGTTCGCACTTTAGAGGAGCTGATTAGCTTTTTAATTTCTACATTAAATCGTCAAAGTGGTAAGCAATTTAGTGAATTTTTTGAGCTTTTAAGCACGATTTCTAAGACTTTACAAATAAGTAAAGATAAGAAAATTAAAGATCTTGCGAAGATTACTTCGATAAGAATTTCTAAAACGATGGATAGTGAGAGCATTTATCTGCTTGATAAAAAGTGGAGAGAATTAGAGCGTGTGTATGAAGATGAGAGCGTGGATAAGGAGCTTCGCTCCTTAAATATTGGTCGTTATGATGATTATGAATTGACAATTAAAAAGCTTGTTGAAAAGCTAAATCAAAGGACTTTTGAGCGTTTTGCTGAATTTATTACAATGTGTCTAAATCCTAGTTTGGTGGAGGATTTGAAAATTCAAGGTTTTGCTGCGAATTTAAGTTCAAATCCTAGCGTTTTAAATGAAACAAATTTTAAAAACGAACTGGGTCAATTTGTAAATCGACGCATTGTGGTTGATAATATGTATGTGCAAAAGAATCTTAATTTTTTTGATGAAAATCTTAAGAAAATCAATGAGCTTTACCTTCTTTTAAGTAAGCAAAATAAACAAAATTTAGATTTTGTCGATGGACTTTGTCCCGATGAAAAGGGAGAGGTGAAACTTAGTTTTGAGGACTTAAAGTCTAAATTTAGTGAGTTAAATGAAAAAATTTCAAGCTTAAATACACAAATTCAATTTGCACAAAATTTGGAGGAGAGAGAAAGCTGGAGTGTGGTGAAAGAACTTGAAAAACTTGATGAAAATTTTATAAAATATAAAGTCAATTACTCTTTAGCACTTTTTAGAATTAGCAATTACCGCTTCATAATGGAAAAATATGGAATGGGAAATTTAAATGAAATTTTTGTCAGGTTTAAGAAAATTTTAAAAGAAAGTTGTGGGGAATTTGATGAGCTTTGGATGATTGATGAAAAAAGCTATCTTATCATAGCTCCTGGGAGGGATAAGGCGGACATTGCAAGTTTGGTGGAGCGAAATTTAACTTTAATTGAAAATTTTAGATTTATATATAAACAAGATGTGATACGCCCTAAAATTAGCGTTTCTTTTATGGATAAGGCAAGTAAGCCTGAAGTTAGTATTTTAGAAGAATTATTAAAGCAAATGAACGATGAGCTTGAGTGAATTTCTAGCAAAAAAGAGTGAATTTTACAGCAAAATTGACCCCTTTGTTGCCTTTAGAATTTTTGAAAAATATCAAAAATATTTTAAAATCCCGCCCATTATCCATATTGTTGGCACAAATGGTAAGGGTAGCACGGGGCGTTTTTTAGCCCAGCTTTTAGAAATTTTAGGCTATGAAGTGGGACATTATAGCAGTCCGCATTTATTTGAATTTAGGGAGAGATTTTATCTTAAAAAAGGTATAGTAGATGAAGATTTGCTTGAAAAAACACATCAAAAATTAAGTCTTATTTTACAAGAAGATTTAGAAAAATTAAGCTATTTCGAATACGCCACTTTTTTAGCCGCTTTGCTTTTTGAAAAATGTGATTTTGTCATTTTTGAAGCGGGGCTTGGGGGAGAGTATGATGCAACTTCTGTTTTTAAGAAGCGTTTAAGTATTTTTACGCAAATTGATTATGACCACGAGCAGTTTTTAGGAAATACTTTAGAAAAAATTGCAAGAACGAAATTGAAAACTATGGCAAAAAAAGCCTTAATTAGCACAAATCAAAATGAAAGTATTCTCAAAATGGCTCAAAAAATCGCCCTTTTAAAGGGAGCCAAATTGTGTATTTTGAAGGATTTAAGTTCTGATTTGTTGGAAAATTTAGAACCTTACAAAGCTAAGTTTAAATTACCTCTTTTTTTGGAAAATAATCTTAAACTTGCCTTAAAAGCTTGCGAAATTTTACTTTCAAAATCGCAGACAATCAAAGCTTTGCAAAATTTAACTAGCTTAAATTTAAGGGGACGCCTTGAAAAATTGAAAGAAAATCTTTATATTGATGTGGGCCATAATGTCTTAGCAGCTAGAGCTTTGTGCGAATATTTTAAAGATGAAAAAATAGAAATTGTTTATAATGGTTTTTTAGATAAAAAAATTTTTGAAATTTTAAAAATATTAAAGCCTATCAGTGCTAGAATTATGGTTTTTAAATGTGAAAATGAAGTTAGAGCTTTGGCAAATGAGCAAATTTTTGAGTTTTGCAAGGAGCTTAACATAGAGTGCGAAGAGTTTAAGAGGCTTGATGAGGGTAAAAAAACCTTGGTTTTTGGCTCTTTTGTTTTGGTGGAAAAATTTTTAAAGGATTATGGTGCTTAAGAATAAATTTACCATTACCATTTCGGATATTAATGGCTCTAGGCATTTTTATCTTAATCAAATTATTAAAAAAATTGTCTTATATATCATCGCTTTTGTATTTTTATTTTTAATTTCTAGTGGTTTTTATATTAAATATTTAGATAGTAAAGTTGATGCGTTAGATAGTAAAAGAGAAGAATTGCTTAAAAAAAGCAAAGAACTTGAAACGCTTAATGCAACAATGCAGCAAAGCCTTGATGAAAAAGCCGCACAATACGCTGTTATAGAGGATAAAATCGCTTCTTTTGAAGAGGCTTTAGGGCTTGAAAATGAAAATAATCTTACTATTAGTGCCAGACTTGAAAATCTTAATCTTACAAACGACCAACAGCAGGGTATTTTAAATCAAATTCCAAATGGCTGGCCTATTGCAAATAAGGGCATTACTGGTAAATTTGGTTGGAGAGAGCATCCTATTTTAAAGCGTAGAGAATTTCACCCCGGCATTGACCTAGCCGCAAGTGTTGGCACTCCTATTTATGCACCAGCTAGTGGAGTGGTCGAATTTTCAGGATATAGTAATAATGGTTATGGTTATAATGTCATTTTACTTCATAATTTCGGTTTTAAAAGCGTTTTTGCACATATGATGCGTAAAGATGTGGTTAAGGCTGGAGATTTTGTGAATAAGGGAGATTTGATAGGTTATACTGGTAATACTGGACTTTCAACGGGTCCGCATTTGCACTATGAGGTGCGTTTTATCAATAAAACCTTAGAACCTTTATATTTTCTTAATCTCAAAAGAAAAAATATGAACGAATTTTTTAATCAAGAAAGGAGAGTTTCATGGCAATCTTTAATAAAGGCAGTGTCAGCCCAGCAAATCCAAGCTCGGAAACAACAGTAATTTCATCGGGAGCTAAGATTGAGGGTAAGTTTTATTTTGCATCTATGCTTCATGTTGATGGGGAGTTAAATGGCATTATCCATTCAGAAAGTATAGTTGTTATCGGTAAAAATGGAAATTTAAAAGGTGAGTTAAAATCCGATAAAATAGTCGTTAATGGTGTTTTTGAAGGGGAGCTTGAGGCAAATAGTCTTGAAATTTTAGCAGGTGGATTTGTAAGTGGAAATATTGTCATTAAAGAAATTTCCATAGAAAGTGGAGGGCGTTTCAATGGCAGCTCTAAGATAAAAGAAGACGAGCCTGTGAGAATGATAGAAAATACCATTGATTAATGCAAGCGTCTTTTTTTGAGTATCTCAAAAAGGGTCATTTTTGCGAATTGTTGCTTTGTGAAAATGAAAAAGAAGCAGACTTGCTTGCTCAAGTGAGTGCCTTTTTTGAGATAAAAAGCTTTGTTTTACCTGATTTTAGAGCGGAATTTGGCGATGATTTACGCGCTTTTTCTAAAGAGCTTTTTGAGCTTTGTAAAGTTTTAAATGCTTACCATAAAGAAAATTCCAAAAAAATTCTCATTTCTCCTTTAGCAAGTGTTTTGAAAAAACTTCCATCAAAAAAGCATTTGCAAGGTTTTATACTGGATAAAACCAAGCCTTTTAATGTGGAGCTTTTAAAAGATGAATTTTTACGTTTGGGTTATGAATTTGTCGATATGGTGCAAGATAAGGGAGAGCTTTCTTTAAGAGGGGAGGTGCTTGATATTTTTTGCATTAATGAAGAAAAGCCTGTGCGAATTTTGTTTTTTGGGGAGGAGATTGAGAGCATTAGATATTTTGATTTAGACACGCAAAAATCTATCCCAAGTGAGCTTGATAAACTTGAAATTTGCCCCTTTTTAAGCCATTTTTCTCAAAGTGCTTATGAGGAATTTGAGGAGAGGTTGGAGAGCTTTGAAAGTAAGGCTTTGATTAAGGATATTAATTCTTTGGGTTTTTGGTGCGTTGATGATTTTGAGGATTATTTAAAGCTTGATTTTAAAAGCATTAAAAAATTTGATACAAGCTTTGAAAATGTTGATTTTATCAATACAAAAATTTTACCAGAAGCTAGTGTTTATAGAGATTTGCAAAGTGTTTATAATCAAGATTTTTTCGCTCTGCATCAAAATAAAAAAATTACTATTTTAGCACAAAATGAAGCCCTTTTTAAGCAACTTGAACTTGATATGTCAAGTGTGATTTTTAAGCAAAGTGCTTTAAGGCTTAATGTTATTAGTAGTGATGAGATTATACTTTCTTTAAATAAAAAAGATAAAAAAAGGCAAAAACGCAAGGCAAATTTAATCTTAGACGAGCTTAAAATCGGCGATTTTATCGTGCATGAGGATTATGGAGTGGGGAAATTTTTAGGGCTTGAAATGCTGAATATTTCTGGTGCTAAAAAGGAATTTGTCGCACTTTCATATCAAAATAATGACAAACTTCTCTTACCTGTGGAAAATCTTTATATGATTGATAAATATTTGGGTGTTGGGGGTGCTATACCCTTGCTAGATAGACTGGGAAAAAGCACTTTTATAAAGCTTAAAGAAAGGCTTAAAACTAAGCTTTTAGCCCTTGCTTCGCAAATTATTGCTATGGCAGCAAAAAGGGCGTTAATTAAGCCTAAGGAGCTTAAAATCGACCTTGAAGCACAGGCGGATTTTGTGCAAAGGGCAGGGTTTTCCTACACGGAAGACCAAGTCAAAGCTTGTGAAGAAATTTTAGAGGATTTTAAAAGCTCTAGGGTGATGGATAGATTATTAAGCGGTGATGTGGGCTTTGGTAAAACAGAAGTAGCGATGAATGCCATTTTTCCCGTGCTAAAAAGTGGCTTTAGCGTCTTTTTTTTCGTGCCAACGACCCTTTTATCACATCAGCATTATCAAAGTCTTAAAAGGCGTTTTGAGGAATTTCATCTTAAGGTTTTTAAGCTTGATCGCTTTACAAGTGCTAAGGAAAAAAAGCATTTACTAGAGGAGCTTAAAAAAAACACGCCTTGCGTTGTTGTCGGCACACACGCACTTTTAAGCGTTGAGTGTGAAAATGTCGCTTTGGTGATTATCGATGAGGAGCATAAATTTGGCGTGAAACAAAAAGAAAAACTCAAAGAATTTTCCCAAAATTCCCATCTTCTTTCGATGTCTGCTACGCCTATACCAAGAAGCTTAAATCAAGCTTTAAGCTCCATTAAATCTTATAGTATTTTACAAACCCCGCCTGAAGATAGACTTGATGTAAGAAGTTTTGTAAGAGAGAGCGAGGACGCACTTCTTAAAGAGGCTATTTTAAGAGAGCTTAGAAGAGGGGGGCAAATTTTTTATATCCATAATCATATTGCAAGTATTAAGCAGTGTGAAAAGCATTTAAAAAACCTTTTTAAAGACCTAAGAATTCTTATTTTACACTCTAAAATAGACGCTAAAACCACAGAGGAAGAGATGCTTAAATTTGAAAATAAAGAGTATGACTTGCTTTTATGCACTTCGATTGTGGAAAGTGGTATAGATTTGCCTAATGTTAATACCATCATCATTGAAAAAAGTGAGCGTTTTGGTATGGCTGATTTACATCAGCTTAGAGGAAGAGTTGGCAGGAGTCATAAGCAGGGTTATTGTTATTTTTTAGTTGAGGATAAGGCAAATTTGAGTGAGGCGGCTTTAAAAAGGCTTGTTTCTTTGGAGAGTAATTCTTTTCTTGGGGCGGGTTCTTTACTAGCTTATCACGATCTTGAGATAAGAGGAGGAGGGAATTTACTAGGGCTTGATCAAAGCGGACATATAGAACAAATTGGTTATAGCCTTTATCTTAAAATGCTTGAAGATGAGTTAAATAAGCTTAGTAAAAATGAAAGCGTGCGTGAAAATAAGCTTGATTTAAAACTTGGTATCAATGCCTTTTTAAACCCTGATTTAATAGCTGAGGATAGTTTAAGGCTAGAGCTTTATCGCCGTCTTAGCAAGTGTGAGGATAATGCTTTGCTTTATGAGATTGAGGCGGAGATTGAGGATAGATTTGGCAAACTTGATCTTTATACGAAGCAATTTTTAGCACTCATTCGCATTAAAATTTTAGCCAGTGGAAAATTTAAGGCAATTAGCAATTATATGCAGAATATCCAGCTAGTCAAGCTTAACGATGAAAAAGAAGTGATTAAGGCTAAAAGCAAAGATGAAGATGATATTTTAGAGGCTATTTTGGTGCATTTAAGAAAGGCTTAATGATGAATTCGGCAGAAATTTTTAAAAAACTTTTAAGTTTTGATTTGAAATGGCAAGATTTTGACTGGCTAGAGGGGAGGGACTTGAGTGAATTTGAGCTTTTAATTTCTGTCATTTTGACACAAAATACAAATTGGAATAATGTTTTAAAAGCTTTAGAAAACTGCAAAAAAGCCCAAATTTCAACCTTAAATCAAGTGGCAAATTTGGATAACAAAGCCTTAGCAGAGCTTATAAAGCCAAGTGGTTTTTACAATACTAAGGCTAAGAGATTAAAGGGCTTAGTGGAGGCTATTTTACAGGAATTTGATGATATAAAAAGCTTTAAAGAAAATGTAAATAGAGAGTGGCTTTTAAATATCAAGGGGCTTGGGTATGAAAGTGCAGATGGGATATTAAATTATCTTTGTAAGAGAGAAATTTTAGTGGTGGATAATTATACTTACCGCTTGGCTTTACATTTGGGCTATGAGTTGGAAAATTATGAGGATTTAAGAGAATTTTTTCAAAAGGACATCGAGCAGGAGAGGCAAAATTTATGTCGGCTTTTAGGAAGAAAATGCGAACTTTACGAGCTGTATCAAATCTATCACGCTTTAATCATAGCCTTTGGTAAAGTAGCTTTTAGAGGCAAAAAGTTAAGTGAGAAAGGTGAGGACTGGATAAAGTCTTTAAAAATGTTTTAATCATCATATTCCCGTCTTAAAATCGTGCCGTTAAAGTCTATGATGATTTCAAAATTATTGTAAAATTTGATTTTATAATAAGTAATTTTGCGTTCAATTTCTTTAATTGCACTTTCTTTAAATTCATTTTTTAAAATGCTAGCAATGTGGGGTGGTAACACTTCGTAACTTATCGCTGTGCCTCTTGCTTCAATTTCTTTCCACTCGCCACTTACATCAAATTCAAGCTCCGTGCCGTCATTTAATGCTATCTCATAAGCATTATCATCTCTTTGTGCTAAGCTAATTTGGGCTTGGAAATTTTTTTGTAAAAATTCTTTTATGGCGTTTGGTAAATTTTGGGGAGAAAGTATAATGTCAGCTTTTAAATTCAAAAAAAGTGTTAAAATAAGAATTATAATTTTCATTTATTTTCCTTAAAATTTGAGAAAATTATAGTGCCTTTGAGTGAATTTTATGTGAAATTTGAGAAAATAATAATGTTAAGGAGTAAATGGGGTGGTAACTTGGACTTTGATTATTATAAATATCCTCGTTTTTGTTTTGCAAACTTGGCTTTTTGATACGAATTTTTTTGATTTATATTTCTCTCTTAATCTTTTATTTTTTGAGGAAAATTTTTTCTGGCAGCTTTTAAGCTCTATGTTTTTGCATGGGAATTTCACTCATCTAGCACTTAATATGATAGTGCTTTTTGGCTTTGGTAGGATTTTAGAAAGCCATATGGGAAGCGTGAGCTTTGCCTTGCTTTATTTTGTTGGGGGGCTTATAACCTCGCTTTTGAGTGCTTTTTATTTGCTTTTTGCTTTTGAGTTTTTGGGGCAAAAAATTTTTTTAGTGGGTGCGAGTGGGGCAATTTGTGTTTTAATGGGCTTTTATGCCTTTTTGGATAAAAATAGCACAAAAGGGCTTGTTGTGGCTATTTTATTGATGAGTTTTTTGCCTTTGTTTATGGGGATTAATGTGGCTTGGTATGGGCATATTTTCGGTTTTATGAGTGGTTATATTTTGGCATTTTTAAGGAGAAAAAGATGAAAAAAATTTATATTTTAAGACACGCAAAAGCGCAAAAAGAAATTAAAACAGATGATTTTAGCAGAAAGCTTTCAAAAAGAGGTAAAAATGAATTAAAAGCCCTTTTTGAAAGCTTACAAAAATACGAGATTAAATGGGATAAAATTTACGCTTCCTCTGCGATTAGGACGAAAAAAACAGCACAAATAATGGCTAAGTATTATGGCTACGACAAAAAAGACATTTGCTTAATTGATGCGTTTTATGAGGCAGATGAAATGGGACTTTTTGCTTTTTTAAAGCATTTAGATGAGGATATAGAAAGTGTTCTTTTAATAGGACATAACCCCGCTCTTTTAAAGCTTTGTGAGCTTTTAAGCTCTCTTTGCTTACATTCTTTCCCTACCTCCTCTATGCTTTGCCTTGAATGTGAGAATTTTAAGAATTTAAAAGAGCATAGTGCAAAGCTTGTATTTTTCGAGCATATCAAGCCACTTAAAGAGAATTAGGCTTAAGGAATAATTAACTCTTAATTAAAATTTTTTAAGTAAGATTAAGAAATTTTATTAAAAGGAGAAAAGATGAAAAAAATATTTTTCTTAATGTTTGCTTTAGCGAGTTTTTTGTTTGCGGCTGTGAATTTAAATACTGCTACGCTTGAAGAATTAAAAGGCTTAAAAGGCATAGGAGAGACCAAGGCGAGGGCGATTTTAGATTATAGAAAAGAGCAAAATTTCACAAGCATAGAAGAGCTTAAAAAGGTTAAGGGTATAGGGGATAAAACTTTCGAGGACTTAAAAGATTCTGTTGTTGTGGAGTAAGTTTTAGATGATTTTGGCTTTTGAGCTAAAATCACCCCTTATAATTTCTTTCTTTCATAAATTTTTCTTAATTTCACATCAAGTTTATAGCAAAACTCAAACAAGGCTGGCACAACAAGCAGGGTTAAAAGCGTGGAGCTAACAAGCCCGAAAATAATGGTTATTGCCATAGGTGCGTTTGCTTCGTAACCACTGCCCCTTGAAAGTGCGAGTGGTAACATCGCAAAAATCATTGCAAAACTTGTCATTAAAATGGCACGAAGTCTCATTTTGCCAGCATTTATCAAGGCTTCATCGACACTTAAACCTTGATGAGTTTGTTTATTTGCCACATCGACAAGTAAAATGGCATTTTTCCCCACCATACCAAAAAGCAAAATAATAGCAATGAGCACAAATAAAGAAAAATTATGCCCTGTGATAAACAGCCCCACACAAGCCCCACCAAAGGCTAGAGGCATAGTTATCATAATGATAAGCGGTAAAATAAGACTTTCATAAAGTGCGGCTAAAACAAGATAAATTAGTATCATTCCCAAAAAAATCGCAAAAGCAAAGCCCTCAATGGTCTCACCTAGTAGATTAATAAAACCCGAAAAAGCGTAATTTAAACTCCTATCCTGCCCTAAAATTTCGTCCATATGCTCCAAAAGTAGGTTCTTAACCGCACCTAAAGAAATATCATTAGTTCCGGCAGTGATTTTAACACTGCGATTTTTATTATAATGATAAATGTTTTTTAAATCTTCATTATAAACGAAATCTACCACGCTCAAAAGCTCCAAATTTACGCCTTGATTATTTTTAATGCTGATTTTTTCTAGAGCTTTAATATCTTTTTTAAAAGCCTCATTAAAGCTTAAAACAATATCATCTTTGAAATTTCCCCTATCCATACTTCCTACTACAAGTTCCCCAAAAGAATAGCCCAAAACCCCCGCTATATATTTAGGATCGACATCTAAAAGCTTGGCTTTTTCTTTGTTGATTCTAAGGCTCACTTCGGCTTTTTTAAGGTTGGCATTGTCGTTAATATCCACAATTCTTTTTTCTTTTTGTAGCACTTCTTTTGCTCTTAAGGTCGCCATTTCAAGGCTTTTTAAATCTTCTCCTAAAATTAAAAACTGCACAGGATCATCAATCCCAGCACCGTCGATTTTCGGCAATTCTAAAATTTTGATATTCAAACTTTCATCTTTAAATTTATTGCGGTAAAGACTGACAATTTCGTTTTGTCTAAGCTCTCTTTCTCCAAGCGGCTTTAATTTGACATAAATTTTAGCCTTAGTGGCGTCCTTTGCGTCCTCATAGCCCACAAGCAAAAAGGCGTAAGCGACATTTTCATCATTTTGAATTTCGCTTAGAAGTTGAAGGCTTTTTTCTTTCATCGCTTCTAGGCTCAAATCCTCTTTACTTTGAGCTAAAATTTGAATTTCGCTATCATCTTCCATAGGTAAAAAGTCAAGTCCTATTTTCAAGGCTAAAGCAAAGCTAAACACAATAAATGCAAGGCTTATGAGTATGAATTTGCCTTTATTTTTTAAAATTTTGTAAAGTAAATTTTCATAAAAAAGTTCCATTTTTGTGAAAAACGCTTCACTTTTTTGGTAAAAAGCACTTTGCTTAGGATTTAAAAATCTAGCACTTAAAGACGGAATAAGCAAAATAGAAACAAAAAAACTCACCACAATCCCAGAAGCTACGCTAATGCCAAGTGTATTAAAAAACAAGCCCGGAATCGTATCCATATAAGAAATAGGCACAAAAACGCACAGCAAAACAACGCTAATGCTAAGCACTGAAAAGCCTATTTCACTAATGCCAAGATAAGCCGCCTCTAAGGCGGGATATTCTTTTAATTTTTTAGCGATATTTTCTATCACAACTATGGCATCATCGATGAAAATTCCTATACTTAAAGTAAGAGCGATAAAGGTAAGGCGGTTTAAATCATAGCCTAACAAATCAATGATAAAAAAGGTTGAAATAATCGAACTTGGGATAGCTATACAAGCGATTAAAGTCGCACTTAAATTGCGTAAAAATAAAAAAACGATGATTATGGTCAAAAATACGCCCAAAATCATATCAAAAACTACACTGGAAAGATGTTTGTGGATATTTAAGCTCTTATCATAAACAATGCTAAATTTGATATTTTCAAAATTATTTTGCAAGATAGGCAGGGCTTTTTTAACATTAGCAATCATTTCTAAGGTATTAAAATTTGCTATCTTTCCTAGCTCTAAAAGCACTCCATTACCCTCATAAAAAGCCACTTGTTTAGCATCTTCGTAAAGATAAGAAAGCGTCGCTATGTCCTTTAAGAAAACGCCTGGCATTATTCTTAGCTCCTTAAGCTCTTCTAAAGAATTTGCTTCAAAATAGCCTTTTAAAATGTAATTTTGCTTGTCGTTTTCAAGCTGTCCTAGTGCTTGTTTAAAATTTTGATTTTGTATGAGAGTGGCTACTTCTAAGGCATTTAAGCGATATTTTCTTAGCTCGTTTGGGTTTAGCTCTATGCGAATTTGAGGCTCTTTGTAGCCTACTTGGTTGATTTTGCCGACCCCATCTATTCTTTGTAAAAAGGGTTTGATTTTATCCTTAATGCTCTGCATTAAATAAAGCTCATCTTTACTTTTTAAAAAAAGCGAAATAGAAGTGCCAGAGTCAGAAGATACCTTTTCTATCTCAGGCTTTACGCTAAGGGCGAGTGTGCCGATTTTATCCCTTACATCATTTGCGGCGACTTCTAAATCCTTGCTTAGTTTAAACTCGACCATAGTAACGCTAAAATTATCATAAGCTACCGAGTTAATCGTCTTTACCCCATCTATCTCACTGATGGCGTTTTCGATTTCTTTTGTGATTTTAGACTCTACGAAATTTAAATCTCCGCTTATTTTTGTGGTGATTTTCACAAGGGGGATATTAACATTTGGGAATAAATTGACATTCATATTAAAAGCAGAAAGTAAGCCAAAAATCACTAAGGCTAAAAAGAGCATTAAAACGCTTATGGGTCGGTTAATGGCTAATTTATACATTTAATCCTCTATGATGATTTGACCCTCTCCAAAGAGTCCGGGCTTTAAATCCTTGGCATAAACTTCGGCATAAATTTTTCTTGTTTTAGGTTCTATGCTGGGGTAGATAAGGGCTATTTTACCTTCTCTTTGCTTTTGTTCCCCGTCAATTTTATAGAGGAATTTTTGTCCAAGCTTGACCTTATCCTTAAATTTTTCATCAAAGCTTAAAATAAGCTTTACATCAGGATAAGAAAAAATTTCAACCAAAACACGCCCCACGCCTCCCACGCCCTCGCCAACTTGTATAAATTTATTTGCAATCACCCCATCATAAGGGGCGACCAACCTTTTTTTCTCGAGGACATTTTCATAATAAGCAATGTTTAACTTCGCCTTTTCAAGCCTTAATTTTGAAGCATTAAAAGCACTTTGTATATCCTCAAAGCTCTGTTTGTCAATCACCTCACGCACGGCTTTAAATTTTTGCATTTTGCTTTGTGCATTTTGAAATTCCACTAGGGCTAGAGCGCGGTCGTTTTTAGCATTTTGGAGGGCTATTTTTTCACTTTTGCTATCAAGATTTAGGATTAAATCGCCCTTTTTAACATTTTGCGAAACCTCAACAAAAATTTGCTCCACCACACCTATACTTTCAAGGACTAATTGACTTTGCATTTTAGCCTCGACATTAAAACTTGCATAAAGCTCCTCCGCCCTCACAAAAGAAAGGCTAAGTAAAAAAAGAAGCCAAATTTGTTTCATTGTATTTCCTTACTTAAATCAAGTCCGGCGGTAAAATAATAGTTTGCCTTAGTGATTTCAAACTCATTTTTAGCAAGTTCTAAATCACTCATCGCCTTAAATTTAAGCTCTAAGGCTTGTAAATATTCTACATAAGAGCAAAGCCCGGCACTATATTTTTGACTTACGCTCTCATATGCTAAATTTGCAGCGTTTAGGCTGTATTTTAGAGCCTTAATTTTCTCTTTGATGAAAGTTAAATTTTTTTCTAAATAGCTTAACTCTTCTTCATTTTGTCTTTTAAGTAACTCATAATTTGCTCTTTGAATTTGCAAAGCTAAACGCTTATTTTCAAGTTCTTTATTTCTCGCACCAAAGTCAAAAATTTTCCATTCTAAGCCAAGTATGACTTGATTGACACTTCCACTTTCGCTAAACATCGCTGAAGCTAAGTTTTGATAAGGGGCGGGGATTTTGGGATTGTGATGATTATCATAAAAACTCAAATGATTTTGCACGAAAAATTTAGGAAAAAACTCCGCCCTAGCAGCCTTTACTCCCTCATTAGCCAAATAAATTTGTTCTTTTGCCTTTAAAACTTTAACATTTTGACTTTGCGTTTTTTGTGGGTCTTTTAGTTTTGCTTTGCCTTGCGGAGTGAAAGTTTTTGTGGTAAGGATAAGAAGTTCTTTTTTGACATTTTCTAGTTTTAAATTTTTTTGAGAAAGTTCTAAAGAAGCCAAGTGAAACTTCGCCCTAATGCTTTCTAATTCATCTTTAGCACTAAGTCCAGCACTATAAAAGTTCTCAAGTCTTTTTAAATTCTGCTCTAAAAAAGCTTTTTTTTGCTCACTAGCTTTGATTAATTCCTCAAGGCTAAGATAGTTAAAATAAAGCGTAGCCGCATTTAAAGCGAGGAGATTTTTTTGCTCTTTTGCGTCAAGAGCGGCTAGAATTTCTTGTAATTTTAAGCTTTTAATATGTGCCTCTCTTTTGCCTCCGTCATAAAGTAAGAAATTTAAGCTAAGTCTTGAAAAAAGGCTTTCATTTGGTTCTGTAAGTGCGCGGTCTTTGTTATTTGCTATGTAGCCAGAACTAAGGCTTAAATTTGGCAAATACGCCCTAAAAGCCGCATCTTTTTGTGCCGCATTTTGCATAGTTTGCAATTCTTTAATGAGGTAGCTTTCATTACGCAGACTAAGTTCTATAAGCTCATTTAAATTTGAGGCTTTTAAAAAAAGCGGTGTTAGGATTAAGATGAGGCATTTATTAATTTTTTTCATAATTTATTATAATACGCTTTAAATAAATTTTTCTTTTAATGGAATTTTTGCGATGAAAAATGTAATGATTTTAAGCGGTGCAGGACTTAGCGCACCAAGTGGCTTAAAGACTTTTAGGGATAATGACGGACTTTGGGAAGAGTATGATGTGATGGAGGTTTGCTCTGCTTCAGGTTTTAGAAAAAATCCTAAAAAAGTTTTAGATTTTTATGATTTAAGACGCGCACAGCTTGCTAAAGTAAAGCCCAATCACGCACATTTTACCCTAGCAAAACTCAAGGCTAAATTCCCTCAAAATGTTTTTATGCTAACGCAAAATGTCGATGACTTGTTTGAGCGCGCAAATTGCGAGGGTGTCATACACTTGCACGGCTTTTTGCCAGAGCTTCGTTGTTTAAAGTGTGGAAAAATTTTTAACATAGGTTATGAAAGCATACAAAATAAAACTTGCCCCTCTTGTCAAAGTGCAAATTTAAGGCATAATATCGTGATGTTTGAAGAACAAGCTCCCGAGTATCAAAGGCTTTACGAGCTTTTAGAGCAAACGCACTTATTTATAGCCATAGGCACGAGTGGAGCGGTTTTACCTGTGGGGCATTACGCAAAGATGTGCGAAAAAAGTATTTTAAATTTACTTGAGAGTGATGAAAATTTAGATGCTTGTTTTACTAAGCTTTATAAAGAGGATATTTTAAGTGCTGTGGATAAGATAATTTTAGATGTGGAGGAGTTTTTAAGTGTTTAGGAGTTTAATGGACGGCGTTTTGCTAGGCATTGGCGTAACTGTGCCTTTTGGACCTGTGAATTTACTCATACTTTCTTATGCCTTAAGCTCCTTTAAAAAAGCCTTTTTTCTAGGGCTTGGGGCTTTAGTGGCAGATGTTTTTTATCTTTTAATGCTTAGTTTTGGAATTTTGCATTTTTTAAATCAAACTTGGTTTTTAAAGATTTTAGCGATTTTTGGCTTTTGTTTTTTTACCTACATTGCTTTTTTGACACTTAGAAAAAAGCCAGAAAATTTAGAAATTCAAAAAGCTAAAATGGATAAATCCTATACAAAAAGCTTTTTAAAAGGCTTGTTTTTAAATCTTTTAAATCCCTATGTCATAGGATTTTGGCTTTCTTTTGCTTCTCTTAGTGTGAGTAATCAACACCCCATAGCCTTAACGCTAGGGCTTGTGAGTTTCATTTTTATTTGGATTTTGGCTTTGCCATTTTTTGTAGGGAAATTTAGCCATTTATTTAAGGCGAAAGTGATATACTATATCAATGTATTTTCAGCTTTAATTATAGAATATTTTGCTCTAAATTTACTTTATAAAACTTTTTGGGGATAGAAAATGAATGCTAAGGAATTTTTAATCGAACTTTTGAAATTTAAATCCATCACTCCAAATGATGACGGAGCGCTTAATTTCATAGCCTTAGAGCTTGAGGATTTCGAAACTTTTTTCATCGAAAAGGAGGGGGTTAAAAACCTACTTTTAACGAAGAAATTTAACGATAATGGCGAGCATTTAGCCTTTGGAGGGCATATTGATGTTGTGCCTGCGGGGGAGGGCTGGGAAAGTGAGCCTTTTGTGCCTGTGGAAAAAGAGGGTTTTATTTACGCAAGAGGGACGCAAGATATGAAAAGCGGAGTTGCTGCCTTTGTAAGTGCGGTTAAAAATGCTGATTTTAAAGGCTCACGCCTTTCTTTGCTTCTTACAAGCGATGAAGAGGGCGAGGCAAAATACGGCACTTTGGAGCTTTTAAAATTTATGGAGGAGAAAAATATGCTCCCCAATTACGCCGTAGTTGCAGAGCCTACTTGTGCGAGGACTTTTGGCGATAGCATTAAAATAGGCAGACGCGGTTCTATTAATGGTAAGCTGATTATAAGAGGCAAGCAAGGGCACGCCGCTTATCCTGAAAAAGCGATTAATCCTATCCACGACTTTGCACCTGTGCTGAAATTTTTAGCAGGATTTGACCTAGACCCCGGAAGTGCGGAATTTGCACCCTCTAAAATCGTCCTAACCGACATAAGGGCAGGGCTTGGCGTGAGTAATGTAACCCCCTCTCATCTAAACTTAATGTTTAATGTTAGAAATTCAAGCGATACAAGCGTTGAAGATGTGCGAAATTATATAGAAAAGCTTTGCCACGGACTTAACTACGAGCTTTTTCTTACACAAAGCTCTAAGCCTTTTTTAACGGACGCAAATAGCAAAATTGTCCAAAAGCTTAATCAAAGCGTGCAAAAAATAAGCGGCGTTGTGCCTGAACTAAACACTAAAGGCGGCACGAGCGATGCGAGATTTTTTGCGGAATTTGGCGTAAAAGTAGCAGAATTTGGCGTGAGAAATGACACGATTCACGCGGTTAATGAAAGGGTGAGTGTGGAGGATTTTGAAAAGCTTTGTTTAGTCTTTAAAGATTTGGTGGAGAATTTTTAAGGGATTGATATGGAAGAGTTTAAAAAATATATCAATAAAATTCAAAAAATTTTTCAAGCTAAAAATTATAATGAGCATTCCTTTCGCACTCCGTTTGAAAATTTGCTAAATGCTCTAAAACCCAAAGAAATTAAAATCATTCACGAGCCAAAAAGTGAAAAGGGACAAGGCTCTATAAGACCTGATTTTAAGGTTTATAAACTTGTAGATAAAGAAAAGGAGCTAAGCTACAACCACCTCATAGGCTTTATAGAATGCAAAAATTTAGATGTGGATTTAGACAAAGAATTTAAAAGCGAACAGCTTTTGCGTTATTCTCAAATTTCGCCCAATATTATCTTTACAAACTATAAGCGTTTTATGCTTTTATCTTTTGAAAAAATCATCATTGATATAAATTTGTTAGATGATGATTTAAATTTAATAGAAAAAAATATCAATATATTTAAAAATCTCATTCAAGTTTTTTTTGATGATAATAGCACCACTATAAAAACTAAACAAGAATTAGTAAAAGTTCTAAGCTCTCAAAGTTTTTATCTAAGCAATGCTTTAAAAAGTTCTTCCAGTCAAGAAAGCGACTCAAATTCCTCTTTTAATAGCTTTTTTCAAAGGACAAAAGATACTTTCAAGAGTATAGAAAAGATAGAATTAAAAGATGAAGAATTTTGCGACATCTTAGCTCAAGCCGTAGTGTATGGAATTTTTGTTTCTTATATAGAAAATGATGATTATGATTTGGAAAAAATTCCTATAGAAAATTTTATTTCATTTTTACCAAGCACCTTTAGGACCTTGAGCGAATTTGTATATTTTTCCGTGCCGTCCTTTTCACTCCCACAAGACATTAAATACACCTTAGAAAACATCAAAAAAACCCTAGCTTTGATAGATAAAGTAGAGCTTTGTAACATTTTAAATCAAGATTTAGAAAGCATAAGTATATATTTGTATGAAGATTTTTTAAAAGCTTTTGACGAGTTAAGAGCCACGCAAAAGCGTAAAGAAGGGGGCGTTTTCTACACGCCAAAAAGTGTTGTGAAAATGATAGTTTCAAGCCTAGACGAGCTTTTAAAAAGCAAATTTAACAAAACGGGCTTTAATGATAAAAGTGTTAAAGTGCTTGACTTTGCCACTGGCACAGGGAGCTTTTTGGCTGCTGTTTTTGAAAAGATTATTTCTAAAGAAAGCGAGGTTTTTAAAAACGAAACGATTAAAAATAAATTTTTAAAGGACATTTACGGCTTTGAGCTTTCTTTCGTGCCTTATATCGTAGCGAGGCTAAAATTAGGGCAGATTTTACGCAAGAGTGGTTTTAAGGATTTTAGTGAGGCGGATTTTCAAATTTATCTTAATAATACCCTCGATTTAGAAAAAAATGCCAACTTTGATATGTTTATGCCCCTTGTCAATCTAGACCAAGAGTGGCAAAAAGCTAGAGATGTCAAGCACGATAAAAATCTCCTTGTGATTTTAGGAAACCCCCCTTACAGTGCTAAAAGTAAAAACAAAGGCAAGGAAATTTTAGAGCTTTTAAAGACTTATAAGGAGAACTTAAATGAGACAAATATCCAGCCTTTAGATGATGATTATATTAAATTTATGCGTTTTGCGCAGTGGAAATTACTAGAGCAGGGGCAAAAGAACATTTTTGAAGCAAATTTAGGCTTAATGGGTTTTATTACAAATAATTCCTTCTTAGACGGACGCATACACCGCAAGATGAGAGAGAGCTTATATAAAAGCTTTGATGAAATTTATATCTTAAATTTACACGGCAGCGATAAGGACGCTAAAAATGATGAAAATGTCTTTGACATCAAAATAGGCGTTTGCATAAGCTTGTTCATCAAGTATAAAAATGAGCCAAGCAAGGGTGCTACCATTTTCTACGCCTCCACAGCACAAAAAGGCATTTTCAAAAGAGCGGAAAAATATGCCCTTTTAGATGATATTTCACAAAGGGGCTTAAATTCCATTAAGTGGGAAGAATTAAGCCTTAATGAGCCTTATTTTTGGTTTGTGCCAAAAAGCTTTGATAATGCAGAATATGAGGACTTTTGGGCTTTAGTGGGGGATAAAGCACTCACGGGGGGGGGGGGGGGTAAGGCCGTGTTTATGAATTTTAGTAGTGGGATAGCAACTGAAAGAGATAATATAGCCATACAGCTTAATGAAAGGGCTATGAGGCAGGTTTTAGAAGATTTAAAAATACTAAAAAAAGATGAAATTTTACAAAAATATAGGCTTAAAAATTTAGATGAAACTATCATTTCTAAAACTTTAGCAGAATATGAAGCTAAAGATAACCCCGCCCATATCACCAAGATAGCCTACCGACCCTTTGATACACAATACACGCTTTATTCTAGTAGGCAAGGATTTTTAGGACGCCCACGATTTGAGACTATGCAGCATCTTTTAAGCGGAGAGAATTTGGGATTAATGTTTCAAAATGGCATACATCAAGATATTTTCATTGTTGGTTATATTGGTGAAGGAAATTTTTTAAGTGCTAGAACTTACATAACCCCCCTTTATCTCTACGACATTGAGGGAAAAACTCCTAATTTCACGCCAGAATTTAAAGCTTGCAAAGCAAAACATAAAATTTTAAAAGATAAAAACGAGGAGCAAATTCTAGCCTTTATCTATGCGAATTTATATAATCCAAAATATAGAAGCAAGTATTTAGAATACCTTAAAATCGGCTTTCCAAAAGTGAATTTTGAAGTCAGTCAAAAAGAATTTGAGCGTTTTGAAAAGCTAGGAGGTGAGCTTATAAAATTACACTTAATGCAAGAAATCCCCCAAGATGAAATCAACTTTATCTTTTTAAAAGAAAGCAAAAAGCCTAATTTTAAAATAGCAAAATACCAAGAAAAAGAACGTTTTGTAGAAAATAAAATCATACTGAACGAAGACTTAGCTATAAGTTCTATTGGTGCTGAAATTTGGAATTACACCATAGGAGGCTATCAGGTTTTAAAGCAGTGGCTAAAATATAGAAAAGATTATGCTTGCTCTAAGAAAGAATTAGAACACTTTCTTAAAATTTGCAAAATTCTTAAAAAAACCATAGAAATTCAAGGAAAGCTTAGTGAAATTTAAAAGCTGTTATTTAAGTGATGATGTAGGGGGGGGGGCTTTTGAATGCTTGTTGGAGGTGAAAAATGATAATTAATGGTGAAAAGCTTGATTTAAAAGAGTTGAAATTGATGGATTATATGAGGCAGAAAGGCTTAAGAGTGGATTTAATCGCCCTAGAGCTTAATGGTAAAATCGTGCCTAAAAGTGAATTTGAAACACTGATTTTAAGGCAAGATGATAGAGCTGAAATTGTAAGTTTTGTAGGAGGTGGATGATGAAGATTAAATTTAATGGTGCGTGGGTGGAGTGTGCTTTTAAAACAAGCGTTGATTTTTTCAAAAGTGTAAGTCAAAATGAAAGTGATGTGTGGATTGTCAATGGTTTTGCGACTAAAGAGGAGCTTGAGTTAAACGAAAATGATGAGCTTTTTTGCATAGCAAAAAATACCCTGCCTCCTCGTGATGCGCTAGATGCGATGATGAGGGCGCGTCATACTCCAAAACTCCACGATAAACTCAAACAAGCTAAAGTCGCTGTGTGTGGGCTTGGAGGGCTTGGCTCACATATAGCCATAATGTTAGCAAGAAGTGGCATAGGAGGGCTAAAACTCATCGATTTTGATGTCGTAGAGCCTAGCAATCTTAATCGTCAGGCTTATAATGTGAGTGATTTAGGGAAATTTAAAACAGAGGCTTTAAAAGAGCAAATTTCGCATATCAACCCTTACACAGCGGTTGAAATTCACACGCTTAAAATCGATGAAAACAATATAAAAGAGCTTTTTAAAGACACAAATATCGTTTGCGAGGCATTTGATAGGGCGGAGGCTAAGGCGATGTTGGCACAAAATTTTCATAAGTATTTTGAAAATCAAATTTTAATCTGTGCTTCGGGGCTTGCAGGCTACGGGCAGAGTAATGCCATACAAACAAGAAAGATTGCTAAGAATTTTTATGTTTGCGGGGATTTGGTAAATGGTGCAAAGGTGGGTAATGGACTTATGGCACCGCGTGTAAATATTTGTGCGGCACATCAGGCAAATTTAGTTTTAGAGCTTTTGGCGGAAAGTTAAGGATTTAGCGTTTTAGTCGATTTAGGCTTAAAAGGAGGCAGGATATGCAAGTTGATTTGAAAAATTATACGCCTTATTTGAATTTAAAAGAGGAGTTAAGTCGTAAAACGCCACAAAACAAGACGCAAAAAGCAAATGAAGAAAATTTGCAAGAGCTAAAAAGTGCTAAAGATAATGATAAAAAATCTCTTTCAAAAGGGGAAAAAGCACAATCTTCAAGTCAAAGAGGTGGTAGTGAAGAGCTTGTTGATTTGTATGAAAAATTACAAGAATTATTAAGCGAGATAGCAAAACTTAGTGCAAAAATGCAAAATGCAAAAGACGAGCAGACTAAAGACTTGCTTTTAAAGCAGATTATGACTCTAAATGCACAGGCTATGGAAGTGAGTAATCTTATACGAGAACTTGAGGCAGAAAATCAAACAAGCATTTAAATTTAGTGTTTAGTTTTTTTATTTTTAGTCGATATGGTAAATGTCTAGACTAAGCTAAAGGAGGCGACTATGATTTCAGATATGAGTAATGCTTCTTTAAGGACAGCGATTAACACTTCTTTGTTGAAAAAAACTATGGATACAAATGAAGCTTTGATGGCTAGACTTATCGATGGGTTGAGTAGCGGTTCTATGCAGACTTCACAGGCGGTAGCTACGGATTCTGCACCGATTAAAACAAGCACTCTAGACATTTACGCTTAATTTAAGGCACGACTTCGTGCCTTTTCCTTCAAACAATCTTTTCTTAATCAAATTTTAGCTATAATTTCGCATTTATTTGAGGAGTTGGCATTGCAAAGGATTAAAAAAGTAGTTTTAAGTGAGACTTTTCCCGGAATTTTATTAATTTTCTTTACCTTTTTTGCACTTTTGTGTAAAAATTCGACTTTGAGCGTGATTTATACGGATTTTTTCCACGCGAATTTTACTGTGGGCTTTGATAATTTTCAAATTTCAAAATCCTTAGACCTTTGGATCAATGACGGCTTAATTGCCATTTTCTTTCTCTGCATAGGACTTGAGCTTAAATATGAGGTTTTAAGAGGGCAGCTTAAAAATGTTAGAGCGGTTTCTTTACCTATTTTTGGGGCACTTGGAGGTATGATAGTTCCTGCACTTATCTTTGCTTCTATTAATTTTCACGATGCTTTTGCGATGAAGGGTTGGGCTATCCCAACTGCGACAGATATTGCTTTTGCGGTAGGGATTTTAATGCTTTTAGGAAACAAAATTCCTGCTAGTCTTAAGCTTTTCTTGCTTTCTTTGGCGATTTTTGATGATTTGGGTGCGATTATTATCATTGCTTTATTTTATACCGACCAGCTTTCAACTTTAGCGATGTTAATTTGCTTGATGTGTATTTTTGCTTTATTTGTTCTTAATTATTTTCACATTACACATTTACCGCTTTATGTTTTAGTCGGCGTGATACTTTGGATAGCTATGCTTAAAAGTGGCGTGCATGCGACTTTGGCTGGAGTAATCATCGCTTTATTTATCCCTTTAGATACTAAGGGCAAACGACCATATTTACATAATGTATTAGAGAGTTTAAATCCTTGGGTGGTCTATTTTATCTTGCCTTTATTTGCTTTTGCAAATGCGGGCATTGATTTAAGAGATATGCACCTTACAGCCTTATTTTCTCCTGTGAGTCTTGGTATTATTTTAGGACTTTTTGTGGGTAAGCAAGTGGGCGTATTTTTATTTGCTTACTTAGCGGTTAAATTAAAACTTGCGAAACTTCCTGAAAATGTCCGCTACTCTCAATTTTATGGCATTTGCATACTTACAGGCATTGGTTTTACGATGAGTTTATTTATCGATTCTTTGGCGTATAAAAATAGTGATATTTTCGAGCATACTGATAAGCTTGCGATTTTAGTGGCTAGTTTTTTAAGTGCTATTGTGGGTTATATTTATTTAAAGATTGTTAAATGACTTTGTTTGAGCGACTTAAGAAATTTGTTTATAATGAGGCTTTTGGTGGCGTTTTACTCATTATTTGCACGATTTTTGCTTTGCTTGTGCAAAATAGCTTCTTAAGTGATCATTATAGAGAATTGCTTAATTTAAATATGGGCTTTGTCGCTGGAGAATTTAGACTTGAAAAGCCTTTTTTACTTTGGGTTAATGATGGCTTGATTTCCATTTTTTTCTTTGCCATAGGTTTAGAGCTTAAAAAAGAATTTATGCAAGGAGCTTTTAAAGAGGCAAGAAGCATTATTTTGCCATTTGCAGCGGCAGTGGGTGGGATTATTGTGCCTGCTAGTATTTTCGCCTTAGTCAATGTCGGTGATGCTTATACGCTTAAGGGCTGGGCTATCCCAACAGCTACGGATACGGCTTTTGCTTTAGCTGTTTTGATGATGTGTGGGAAACATATCCCAAGTTCGCTTAAAATTTTCTTACTTTCTTTGGCGATTTTTGACGATGTGGGAGCGATTTTAATTATTGCTATTTTTTACACCTCTAAGCTTTCTATTGTTGCTTTTATTGTGGCAAGTTGTGTGATTTTGGTTTTATTGACCTTAAATTTGTTGGGTATTACACGCAAATCTTTTTATTTTATTTGTGCTTTGATTTTGTGGGTGAGTGTTTTAAAAAGCGGTGTACATGCAACTTTAGCTGGGTTGATTGTTGCATTTTTTATCCCACTTTTCACAAAAGAGGGTAAGCCTTTTTTAAAAGAAATTGATGAAAGTTTGAAATTTTGGCTTGTTTTCGTGATTTTGCCTTTATTTGCCTTTGCAAATGCGGGAGTGAATTTGGCTAATATCGACTTAAAATCCATACTTTCCGGTGCAAGTGTGGGAATTTTTCTAGGACTTTTTGTGGGTAAGCAAGTGGGCGTTTTTGCTTTTTCTTACCTTGCGATTAAAAGTGGTTTGGCGCGTTTGCCAGAGGGAGCAAATTTTAAGCAACTTTACGGCGTTTGCATACTCACAGGCATTGGCTTTACGATGAGTTTATTTATAGACGGCTTGGCTTATGAGGTGAGTGATATTTTCAATTACGCGGATAATCTTTCTATTTTAGTCGCTTCTTTTTGCTCGGGAATTTTGGGCTTTGTTTATTTGAAATTTTTTGCGAGGGCTTGATGAAAAAGTATGTTTTAGGAATTGTGCTGATTTTTTTATTGAGTGGTTGTAGTTTTTTACCGCAAAGTTTAAATTTTTACAAGCCAAGCTATTCACAAAATGCCACAGAAGAGAAACTTAGAATTACTAGTCAAAAATGGCAAAAAACGCCTTATGTTTTAGGTGGGACGAGTAGGAGGGGAGCGGACTGCTCGGGCTTTACTCAAACGATGATGAGGGAATTTGGCGTTTTGCTACCTCGCACGACTAAGACTCAAATGGCTTCAGGGATAAAGGTTTCAAAAGCCAAGCTTAAGGCGGGCGATTTAGTTTTTTTCAAAACTGGCAGGGGACCTAATGGCTTACATGTGGGAATTTATCTTAGCAGAAATGAATTTGTTCATCTTTCAACCAAAGGTGGAAGTAAGATTGTAAGTTTAAATAATACTTACTGGAAGTCGCGTTATATAGGTGCTAGGCGTTATATAAAATGATTAAAGAAAATAAATGAGAGTTGGAGTTTTTGATAGTGGGGTGGGAGGACTTAGCGTTTTAAAGTCCTTGTATGAGGCAAATTTGTTTGAGGAAATCATTTATTATGGCGATACGGCTAGAGTGCCTTATGGGGTTAAGGATAAAGAGACGATTGTTAAATTTTGCCTCGAGGCTTTAGAATTTTTTAAAACATTTAAAATCGATATGCTTATCATCGCTTGTAATACCGCTAGTGCTTATGCTTTGGAGGCTTTAAGGACTAGGGCTGATTTTCCCATTTATGGGGTTATAGAGGCTGGAGTGAGGGCAACTTGCAAGAATTTAAAAGATAAAGATAAAGAAATTTTAGTCATAGCTACAAAGGCAACCATTAATTCAAAGCAGTATCAAATAGGCTTAAAAAAAGAAGGCTTTACGCGTGTAAAAGCCCTTGCGACAGGACTTTTTGTGCCTATGGTTGAAGAAGGGATTTTTGAGGGAGAATTTTTAAAAAGTGCTTTTTTGCATTATTTTAAAGATGTAAAAAGTCCTGACGCACTCATTTTAGCCTGCACTCATTTTCCTCTACTTAGCAAGGCTTTGAGTGAATTTTTTGGCTCTAAAACAAGACTCATACATTCAGGCGAAGCCATAGTGGAATTTTTAAAAGAAAATTCTCGTTTGAAACTTTTGGATAAAAGGGCAAATTTGCGTTTTTACGCTTCAAGTGATGTTAAGACTTTAGAAAAAACTGCAAAACTTTGGCTTAATTTAAGTTAATTTAAGGAATACGCAATGATAGAATTAAGAAAAGCAACAGAAATTCAAAAATTAAGAGAGGCGAATAGGATTGTCGCTAAAACTTTGGATTTTTTAGAAAAAGAAATTAAAGCTGGAATGACTTTAAGACAGATTAGCGAAATGGCTGAAGAATATATTTTAAGCTCGGGTGCAAAGCCTTCTTTTAAGAACCTTTATGATTTTCCAAGTGCCATTTGCACTTCTTTAAATGCGGTTTGCATCCACGGCATAGCCGATGATAAGGTGCTAAAGGAGGGTGATATTTTAGGCGTTGATGTGGGGACATTGCTAGATGGTTATTATGGTGATGCGGCAAGGACTTTAGCCATAGGGAAAATTAGCAAAAAAGACGAAGAACTAATTGCTTGTGCGAAAGATGCTTTATATTTTGCAATTGATTCTATATATGAGGGTATGCGCTTTAAGGAGCTTTCGGCACTTTTGGGGGAATTTATTGCAAGTCGTGGTTTTGTCCCTCTACAAGGTTACTGCGGACACGGCATAGGGACAAAACCGCACTGTGAGCCTGAAATTCTAAATTATTTAGAAAAGGGTGCAAATGCTAAAAGCGGACCTAAAATCAAAAATGGTATGGTTTTTTGCATTGAGCCTATGATATGTCAAAAAGACGGCACACCAAAGCACTATAATGGCAGGTGGGACGCGGGAAGTGTAGATGGGCTAAATTCTGCACATTATGAACATTGCGTAGCGATTATTAAAGGCAAGGCTGAAATTCTTTCGCAAATCTAAAATAAGGAGAAACAATGAGTAAAAACAAAATTCTTAGCCTTTTGTTTTGTTTAGCTGTGCTGGGTGTTTTTTACCTTACGCCAGTTCCTGTGGGCTTGGAGGCAAATTCGTGGCATTTTTTAGGACTTTTTGCGGCTGTGATTTTGGCTGTGATTTTGCAAGTGATGCCTTTGGGAGCGGTTTGTTTAATAGCTATTGCTATCGTTGCTTTGAGCGGAATTACCACGCCACAAAGTCAAATTAGAGCTGCTCACATTAAAAGTTTGCAAGGCATAGTGATGAGTGATAATTCAAATTCGCAGAAAATAGCTATGGATAAAGCGACCCAGGAAGCTATTTTAAACGCTTTGCTTAATGCTAGTAAAATGCCTAAAGAAAAGCTTGATGAGCTTTTAAGCATTAAAGATAAGAATATACAAATTGATCTTTTAGCTAAATTTTATGCGAAGCAAACTTCACAAGTGCAAAAAGATAAGCTTATTGATGAGAGTAAAATTTTTGCCTTAAATACTCTTGCGTTGCAAAATATGTCTCAAAAGGACATTGATAAAAAAGTTGATAGGGCGATTTCTAGCTTAAAGTCTAAAACAGGCATTAAGGACGCATTAAGCGGCTTTTCAAATTCATTAATTTGGCTCATTGTTGTTTCGATTATCATTGCTAGGGGTGTGATAAAAACGGGACTTGGGGAAAGGCTTGCTTATTATTTTATCAGTATTTTTGGGAAAAGGACACTTGGGATTGCTTATTCTATCGTAGCAAGTGAAACGATTTTAGCACCCGTTACACCCTCAAATACTGCAAGAGCGGGAGCGATTATCAACCCTATCGTTCAAGCGATTAGCCGCTCGTTTAAATCAAGCCCTGAGGATAATACACAAGGTAAAATAGGCACTTATCTTTCTTTGGTAAATTATCAGGCAAACCCTATAAGCTCGGCGATGTTTATCACTGCCACAGCACCAAATCCTTTAGTAGTTGATTTGGTTGCACAAGCGACAAATATGGAGATTAGTCTTACTTGGACTCAGTGGGCTTTGGGTATGTTTTTACCCGGAATTTGTGCGATGTTTATAATGCCTTTGGTTGTTTATTTTTTATCTCCTCCAAAGATTAAGCAAACGCCAAATGCTTCTAAATTTGCTAAAGAAAGACTAGCAGAACTTGGAGCGATGAAAAGAGCTGAAAAGATTATGCTCGGGGTTTTCTTACTTTTACTTGCTCTTTGGGCTGGAGCTTTGGGGCTTTTCTTTGGAATTTCTCTTAATGCCACAACAGTGGCTTTGCTAGGACTTTCTTTGGTTTTGGTAAGCGGAGTGTTAAGTTTTGATGATGTTTTAAGGGAAAAAACTGCTTGGAATACTTTGGTATGGTTTTCTGCCCTTGTGATGATGGCGACTATGCTGGGAAAACTTGGCGTTACACAATTTTTAGCTGAAGCACTTGGAGGCTTGGCTTCTTCTATGGGGCTTGGAGAAATTTCTGTGATGATTTTCTTGTCTCTTGCATTTTTATATGCGCATTATTTTTTCGCCTCGACAACGGCACATATTTCTGCAATGTTTTTTGTGTTTTATAGTGCTGGTTTAGCTTTGGGTGCACCTCCTTTACTTTACGCTTTTATTATGATAACCGCAAGTAATGTTATGATGGCTCTTACGCACTATGCTACTGGAACTGCTCCTGTTATTTTTGGAACAAATTATGTTACTCTTAAGAGATGGTGGGGGGTAGGCTTTGTCATTTCTGTGGTTGATATGTTAGTAATGATAAGTGTTGGTTTAGTGTGGTGGAAATTTTTGGGCTTTTATTAAAATTTACCCGAAAGGGTAAATTTAACTTATAAAGCCACTTGCTATCACTCTATCTTCTTCATAAAAAACAGCCATTTGACCGCTTGCTAGTCCATAAACAGGCTCTTTAAGGGTAATTTGGGCATTTAAATTTTCATCAACTAAAACTTCGCAAGGCACACTTTTTGAACGGTAACGAATTTTTACTTCGCAATCAAATATCTTTTTATTAATGAAAAGATTGATATTTTCAAGCTTAAATTTCTTAGTTTTTAATTCTTCCTTTGTGCCAACTACAATTTGATTTTCTTTAGGATTGATTTTTAAAACAAAATGCGGTTCGTGTGCGCCCCTTACCTCAAAACCTCTTCTTTTGCCTATGGTATAGTGCATATAACCATTATGCTCTCCTACGACCTTACCACTACTATCTAGCACATCTCCTTTAATTTTCGTATCCATAAATTGCTCTAAAACATCAACATAAGTATTTTCAACAAAACAAATTTCACTACTTTCTTTTTGCGTGGCGAAGGATTTTAAAACCTCTATGGTGGAAGCGAATTTTTTAACATCTTCTTTTTTCATCTCTCCTAGTGGAAAGATGAGGTATTGTAAGGCTTCTTTATCAGCATTTGCTAAAAAATAGCTCTGGTCCTTACTCTCATCAACAGCGACTCTTATACAGCCATTTTCAAGCCTAGCATAATGTCCTGTGGCGAGCTTTTCACAGCCTAAACTTTTGGCAAATTCTAAAAGTTTGCCAAGCTTAATGAAACGATTACATAGGGCGCAAGGATTTGGTGTTTTGCCCTCTTTGTAAGTGTTGATAAAAGGCATATATACCTTAGCTTTAAAATCCTCTTGCAAGTCTAAAATGTGATAGGGAATCTGCAGAAATTTAGCAACTTTTTCAACCTTAGCTATATTTTCTTCGTGGTATCCGGGCTTGCCGTGAAGTTTCATATAGCAACCTATAACCTCGTGTCCTGCCTGCTTAAGCTTGTATGCTGTAACCGTGCTATCAACCCCTCCGCTCATTGCGACTAAAATTTTCATTGTTTTCCTTTAAAATTTGAATTATTTCTTCGATTTCGTCGCTAATTATATACTTGTTTAAATCATTTTTATCAATGACTTTAAGTCTAAGTAGAGAATTTTTGACAAAATCATCTAAGCTTTGCCAAAAATCTTTTCCGTAGAGTATGATGGGTATATGCTTTTTAAAGTTAAGTTGCTTAAGTGTTAAAACATCTAGCAACTCATCTAAAGTCCCAAAGCCGCCCGGAAAAATCACAAAAGCAAAACTCTTTTCAATAAGAGCCATTTTGCGAATGGCTAAGCTCTCAAAAGTGATGCTATATTCTACAAAGTCGTTTAGTTTTTGCTCATGCGGTAACAAGATATTAAAACCAACAGAACTTATAAAATTTGCATCTTGTTCGAAAGCGCCCTCATTAGCCGCTTTCATAATGCCACCACCCCCACCGCTGATGACACAAAAACCCTCTTCAACACATCTTTTGGCTAAAGCTTTTGCTTTTATACAATAAGGATTATGATCCTTTAAGCGTGCTGAGCCAAAAAAAGTTACAGGGTTTTTGAAATTTGGTATAGTAGCAAATTTTTCTAAATCTTTTCTTATCTCTATACTCATTTTGTGCCTTTAAGGAGAAATTTAAATGTTAATTCTAGCAAAAAAGTGTGAAATTTTTTAAGAGTTTGAGGAAATTTTGTGTTACAAAATTACACAAAAATCATTGTAATACTTTTTGCAAAAAAAGAAAATATTGTTTTTTTGCGTATAAATTCTATACAATTTTTACTAAAACTACATATAAGGAGCTTTGATGTATCAACAATTAATTGACCCGTTGGGAAGTATTTGGCTTAGTGCCTTGTTGGCATTTTTGCCTATTTTATGTTTTTTGCTTTGTTTGCTTGTTTTTAAGCTTAAGGGCTATCAGGCAGGTTTTATTACTGTGATTGTAGCGAGTGTAGTGGCGTTTTATGCTTATGGTATGCCTTTTTCTCTTATAGGGGCTTCTTTTGTGCAAGGTTTTGCACAGGGAATGTGGCCTATCGCTTGGATTATTATAGCGGCGATTTTCCTTTATAAGCTTTCTGTGAAATCAGGCTCGTTTGAGGTGATTAAAGAAAGCGTGATGAGTATTACGCCCGATCATAGAATTCAAGTGATTTTAATCGGCTTTTGTTTCGGTTCATTTTTGGAGGGTGCGATAGGTTTTGGAGGACCTGTGGCGATTACGGCGGCTCTTTTGGTAGGATTAGGACTTAAGCCCTTGCATGCTGCTGGACTTTGTTTGATAGCAAATACCGCTCCTGTTGCTTTTGGTGCGGTGGGAATTCCTATTATCGCTATGGCGAATTTGGTTGGTGTTGAGCAGTATGAAATTTCTGCTATGGTGGGGCGTATGCTTGTGCCTTTAAGTCTTAGTGTGCCTTTTTTCATCGTGTTTTTAATGGACGGCGTTAAGGGTGCGAAAGAGACTTTTCCAGCGGTTTTGGTGGCGGCTGTAAGCTTTACTATTACGCAATTTATTAGCTCAAATTATTTGGGTGCGGAGCTTCCGGACATTGTTTCCGCTGTGGTTTCTTTGGCTTGCACTACCGTATTTTTGAAATTTTGGTCTCCTAAAAATATCTTTAGACTTGATGATTTGAAAGATTTTTCTCATCATACTCAACTTGAATTTGGTAAGGTTTTTAAGGCTTGGTTGCCTTTTATTTTACTCATTATTTGTATTATTATTTGGACTCAGCCTTGGTTTAAGGCGTTTTTTGATAAGGGTGCGATGTTTGATTATACTAAGGTTGCCTTGTCTTTTAACAATATCGAAGGCTCCATCGTAGATAGTGCAGGCAAGGCTTTAAGCTTAAATATGGACATTAACCTAATCGCCCTTCAGGCTGGAACGGCTATCTTAGTTGCGGCACTTTTGACAATACTTTTCTTACGTATTAAGTCAAATGTCGTTGAAGAAGCATTGGGTGATACTTTAAAAGAAATGGCTATGCCGTGCATTACCATAGGTTTGGTTGTAGCTTTTGCCTTTATAGCTAAAAATTCAGGTATGAGCACGACTTTAGGAACGGCTTTTGCGACCACAGGCGATGCCTTTTCGTTTTTTAGCCCTGTCATAGGCTGGATAGGGGTTTTCCTCACAGGTTCTGATACGAGTGCAAATTTACTTTTTGGACCACTTCAACAAGCCGCTGCTACAAGTTTGGCTGTGCCTGAAGCTCTATTCTTAGCGGCAAATTCTGTTGGTGGCGTGGTTGGTAAGATGATAAGCCCACAAAGTATAGCCATAGCTTGTGCGGCTGTGGGACTTGTAGGTAAAGAGTCTGATTTATTTAAATTTACGCTTAAATATTCTGTCGGCTTTATTATTTTGATAGGAATTTGGACTTGCATTATTGCCTTTTTGATGCCGGGCATTATCCCTGAAGTTGTCGCTAAATAAGGCTTGATGATGAAAAAGGTATATTTTTATGCAACTTGTCTTGGCACTGCTGCTATGCAAGAGACGATTTTAAATGCTATAAAACTTCTACGCCGTGAGGGCGTGGAGGTGATTTTTAAAAAAAATCAAACCTGTTGTTCACAGCCAAGTTTTAATTCAGGCTATTTTAAGGAAAGCAAACGCGTAGCGCTTTATAATGTGGATTTGTTTGAAAAAGATTATCCCATTGTCGTGCCAAGTGGCTCTTGTGCGGGTATGATGAGCCACGATTATTTAGAGCTTTTTAAAGAAGATAGCGAATTTGAAAGGGTGAAGGAATTTTCATCAAGAGTAACCGAGCTTTCTCAATATTTAGATGAAGTTTTAAAGGTGGAGTATGAGGATAAGGGTGAACCACTTAAGGTAACTTGGCACTCAAACTGCCACGCTTTACGCATACAAAAAAGCATAGAAGCGAGTAAAAATCTCATCAAAAAGCTTAAAAATGTTGAGCTTGTGAATTTAGAGTATGAGGAGGAGTGTTGTGGCTTTGGCGGGACCTTTGCTGTGAAAGAGCCTGAAATTTCAAATGCTATGGCAAGAGCAAAAATACAAGATATTCAAAATACAGGTGTGAAATATCTTATAAGCGGTGATGGAGGTTGTCTTTTAAATATAGACGGCACTATGCGTAAAATGGGACTTGATGTAAGGGGACTTCATTTGTATGACTTTTTATTAAAAAGGCTTGAGGGGGTGAGATTATGAAAGCACACGAAGAGATAGTGAATATCAAGTTAAATGACACGCAAATGCGTGAAAATTTAAGCAATGCTATGCACACTTTGCAAAAAAATCGCTTTAAGGTGATTGAGGATAAATTTCAGGACTGGCAAGGCTTAAGAAATAAGGCTAAACAAGCGAAAAATAATGCTTTAATGAGCCTTGAAGAAAGGCTTGTGGAATTTGAAAAAAATGCCACGAAAAACGGCATTAAGGTGCATTGGGCAAGTAGTGATGAGGATGCTTGTGAGCTTATTTATGAAATTATGAAAGAAAATAATATTAGTAAAATCTTAAAGGGTAAATCAATGGCTAGTGAGGAGATAGGGCTTAATCACTATCTAGAAAAAAAAGGCTTAAAGGCTATTGAGACGGATTTAGGTGAAGTGATTATACAGCTTGATGGCGAAGTGCCTGTGCATATAGTCGTGCCAGCAATTCATAAAAATCGTTACGAGATAGGAAAAACCTTTCAAGAAAAGCTAGGCGCAGAGCTTGAAAGTGAGCCTGAAAAGTTAAATGCCATTGCTAGGAAATATCTAAGAGATGAATTTGAGGGCTTAAAATTAGGACTTAGTGGGGTCAATTTTGCTATGTCTAGGGAGGGGGCATTTTGGCTGATAGAAAATGAGGGTAATGGTAGAATGTGCACCACAGCCCCTGATATTCACATTGCACTTTGTGGGATAGAAAAGGTAATGGAAAGTTTTGAAGATGCGGCGACTATGGTGCATTTACTAACCCCTTCAGCCACGGGGCAGTTTATCCCAACTTATAATAATATCATCACAGGACCTCGTAAAAATGGAGATTTGGACGGACCTAAGGAGGTGCATATCGTGCTATTTGACCATCATAGGAGCGATATGTTAGCACATAAGGATTATTATGAGGCTTTGCGTTGCATTAGGTGTGGTGCTTGTATGAATTTTTGCCCCGTGTATGATAAGATAGGAGGACATAGCTATCAAACCATTTATCCAGGACCAATAGGAGAGGTGATTAGTCCAAATTTATTTGGTATGGATAAAACGGGCGATATTCTTAATTTTTGCTCTCTTTGTGGGCGTTGCTCTGAAGTGTGTCCTGTGAAAATTCCCCTAGCGGATTTGATAAGAAAATTGCGTTGTGATAAGGTAGGGCAGGGAGAAAACCCTCCATTTGGGGCAAACGAGCATAATAAAATGGAGGCTTTTGCTTTTTCTAGCTTTGCAAATTTAGCGACAAATGGTAACAAATGGCGTTTTTCTTTATCTAAGGGGCATTATTTTAATTGGTTTGTGCAAAATTTTAAAGGTTCTTTGCCTGTGATTAAAAAATGGAGTGCTTTTAAGGAATTACCACAAATTAAGAAAGATTTGTATAAAGAAGTGCAAAATATCGAGGGGGTAATTTATGAGTAGGATAGAAGAAATTTCTACAAGAAGTAAAGAGGCTATTTTATCAAAACTTCAAAAAGCCTATATTGATAAGGAATTTACGAGAAGTCCTAGCCTAGATCCTGTGGAGCATATCGTAACAAGTGGGCAAATGCTTGAAGAGATGAGGCAAAAAATGAGTGATAATAAATACATAGTCGAGGAAAGCACTAAGGATAAACTCGAAGATAAAATCAATGAAATCACTCAAAATTATGGCTATGAAAGTTTGCTTTATGGGGAGAGTTTGGGGCTTGATTTGGATAAAATTAAAGCAAGTAAGAAAATTTGTTTTGACAAGGAGATAGAAAAATTACGCAGTGAGGTTTTTCATAGTGATTTTTCTATTATACACGCACATTGCGGAGTGAGCTCTCACGGCGTAGCTTTAGTGCTTTCAAGTAAAACGCAACCTAGAATGCTTTCTTTAGCACCTAAGCTTTGCATAGTTTTATTACAAAAAGAAAAAATTGTCCCTAGCCTTAGTGAAGCTTTAAACCTTGTAAAACAAGAAAATGCAATCTTACCTAGCAATATTTTATTTATAGCAGGACCTTCACGCACGGCGGATATTGAATTAATTACTGTTTTTGGAGTGCATGGACCGCAAAAAGCTCATATTATTTTATACTGATTAGAATTTGGCAGAAATTGCCAAATTCTTTCGAAGCGTTTATTTTTTATTTATGTTTTTTATATTCTTTTTAATTTTAATAGGGTTATAATTTCTTTAGAAATTTTTAAATTATTATTTAGGAATTTAAGTTGGATAAGTTTATTCCCACTTGGGACGATAAATATAGTATTAATGATGAGAGAATAGATACGCAACATAAAAAGCTTTTTGAACTTGCTGCTAAAGTGGAGAGTGCGGTTTATGGTTTTGCAAAACGCGATGAGCTAAAAGAAATTTTAATGGAGCTTTTTAATTATATGAAAGAGCATTTTGCTAATGAAGAGACTTATATGTATGAAATTTCTTATCCTTATCTTAGCGACCATAAAATGATGCATAAGGTTATCATCGATGATATGTCCTATCTTATCCAACACATTAAAACAACAAATGATCTTAAGGAAAAGCTTTATACCATAATGTCTGATTGGCTTTTAACGCACATTTTGCGTTATGATATGATGATAGGGCATTGGCTTAATGAGCAAAAAAGTAATGAGCAAGAAGAATTTGAGCAAACAGAAGAAAATGGTGAAATAGTCGAAAAGCCTAAAGTGATAAAGGAAACAAGATTTATTTATTCTTGTCCTTGTCATTTAACTCATATTTTAAACTATCAAGATCATCTTAGAATTTCTATGCATAATAAAGTGTTAAAATGCAAAAATTGCAAAAAAGATTTAACTTATGTTACAACTGAAATCGTGGAAAAAAGGATAAATAATGTTTCCAAAATGGGATGATAGTTATAGCGTTCATAATGCAAAGATAGACGAGCAGCATAAAAAGCTTTTTGAGCTTGCAGCTAAGGTTGAATATATGTTTGATAAGCCTGTTTATAAAAACGATATTAAAAATCTACTTGCGGAATTTTTTAATTATATGAAGGATCATTTTCACGATGAAGAAAAATATATGGAGCTTATCGGCTATCCTGAGCTTGAGGCACACCGTAAAATTCACAAAGAAATTATACAAATGATGATAAATCTCATTCAAGGCATTAAAACAACAAATGATCTTAAGGAAAAGCTTTATATGGTCGCTAAAAAATGGCTTTTAGAGCATATTTTATATGAAGATATGAAGGTGGAGCATTTTAGGCGTTCTTCTTTGAGTCATGATGATGGTGGCGATGTAAGTTTTGAGGAGGATAAGGACGAGAAAGATGACGAGGGGGCAATTTATCTTTATGTGTGTGATTGTGTAGGACAAATCCACGATGTGCCTTTTGGAATTCATCAAAAGATGCAATTAAAAGGTACAAAATTTAGATGTAAAAAGTGTCAAAAACCGATACAATTTCACAAAAAACACTCTGCTGGTTTTTGATTTATTAAAGGTGTGCTAAAATTACAGATTTGAGGAGGCAAATTTGAGAAGACTTTTTAATCAATTAAAAACATTTGGCTTCAAAGAGTTTTATAGGCGAAGAAAAAAGAGAATAACAAATTCTATAACTAAGCGTTTTGGGGATTATTTACTCAAATTCTACCCCAAACTTCCGCAAAATTATGAATTTGTGCTTTTAAATTATTCTGTAAGTGGGCATTTTGCTTTTTCAAGTTTTTTAGAATTATGCGGTTTAAAACATATTAATTTATCGCAAGATAATTATATGTATTATGGCGAAGCAAGAAAAATGCTTAAAAATTCAAAGAGGCAAAATTTTCTTAGCATAAGCTTATATCGTAATCTTAAAAAAAGACTTAAATTTACAAAAATTTTATCTTGTAATTTTCCTCTTGTAATCTTACTTCGCGACCCCATTTCAAGGCTTAAAACAAGTATTAATCACGGCTACCCTAAAGCTAAGGTTAGCAAGTTTGAATTTAGCCTTAAAGATGATATTGATAAATCCTTACCTGAGATTGTATATAGCGGTGCTTTAACACCTCAAATCACAGATTTAGAAAAGATTTTTGATAAAAAATTTATAGACTTTAAATATCAAAGTAATCTTACTCCCTTTTTAACAAGGGGGGGGGGGGTAACCCGACAAATCATCTACATCGATACGCAGGATTTACAAGCAGATAAAGCCTTTGATACAATGAAAAGGCTTTCTAAAATTCTTCACTTCAACCCACCCAAAGAAGAAGATAGGGCTAAATTTGAACGCAAAGCTTGGAACAATTACACCTCGTTTTTACCTTTCACTTTATTTATAAACCATAAAGACTTTTCTTATCTTAAAAATAAAATTAAATTTATCATCACAGAGGAGCCTCTAAGCAATCTAAAAGACACCAAAAATCTTTTCTTAGACAAAAACGACCCTTGCTATGAAAATCTTAGCATTAATGTAGAACAAGAGCATTATGAGCTTATCAAAGAAGATAAAGAAAT
The DNA here is from genome assembly GCF_014217995.1 of Campylobacter vulpis. Taxonomy (NCBI): domain Bacteria; kingdom Pseudomonadati; phylum Campylobacterota; class Epsilonproteobacteria; order Campylobacterales; family Campylobacteraceae; genus Campylobacter; species Campylobacter vulpis. The sequence goes on along the minus strand of NZ_CP041617.1, from coordinate 1,029,521 downwards.
AAAAGAAAGATTAAAAAGCTATTTTAAAGAATTTGTGAAAATCTTAGAAGAAAAAGTTAAATTTAGAGCAAATAATGCCTTAAGCGAACAAGATATTTTAAATTATTTCAAAGCAAATTCTAGCCTAGCTTTAAAATTTAAAACTCTTTTAGATAAAGAACTTACTCACATTAAACAAACACGCCCTGACATCATCGCTTCGTGGAAATATTATGCAGAGTTTGAGGAAATTTGTGAGGGGTTAAAAAATTAAGGAGGCTTCACACCTCCTTTTAATTAAGCTTTTTTCTCACTAACGATATCGACAATGTTATCGCCGACCATTAGAGCGATTTTCTCCATAAATTCAGCAGGGCTTGTAAAGCCAACGCAAGAGCAGTTAATCTCACCTAAAATATAGCGATCCGCACCTTTTTCATCTGTATCGAGGATAAAATCCGCTGTCCAAATGAGAGGCAGGTCGTAATTGCCAAGCTTATTTTTAATGGACGGAAGTTGCCCTAAAAACCAATCGATTAAATTTTTCCAGTCTTTTGGCTCATCGTAGCGATATTTTGCCCCGCTAAAAAGTGTCGCAGAAAAGGCATCTCCACCCTCAGCTGGCTTTTTATGCACGACATAAACAGGAGTTTTGTAAAGCATTAAAATTCTTATCTCGCCCTCTTTAATGCGTGGCAAGAAAGTCATATCCACAAGCATACCATTATCGCCTATGATATACTGCTCACAAAAGTCCATAAATTCACCAAGTTTGCGTGTTTCGCTGTGGTTATCTTTTGCTTCTGTACAAATGATAGTTGTATCAAGCGGTAAAGAATCACAAGCATTGTAAGCCACGCCGTCTTCAAGTCTCACACGCCAAATTCCCTCGCCTGTCGAGCCACGATTTTGTTTTAGCACTCTTTCGCCTTTAGCCAAACTTTTTGGGAAGGTTTCTTTAAAGGTCTTAATATCATAATAAGCGTAAGTATCATCAGGAACTAAAGGTGTATCTGCTAGTTTAGTTAGCGCATCTTTAGCTCCATAGCCTATCATAGCATCAGGGTGAGGCATACCTACAAGTCCGTCCGCACAAAGCTTACGAAGCACTTCAAAATAAAGTTTTTCCTCTTTCAAATTCCCCGGATTTACACGAGAGACATAGCCATCTGCTGTGTTTTTGACCTGTTCATAAATTTTATTACGCTCATTTTCATCGCGTAAAATATCATCTGTAAAAAAGATAACTTCAGCATTCCAGCCTTTAGCTTTTAGGGCATTTACCATAGGCATAGTGTCTTTTCTATATCCATCTGGTCCCTTGTCGCTTCCGCCCTTAGCTTCGAAAAAAACGATATTTTTTTTCATTTTCTCTCCTTTAAAAAATATTTACCATTATGGCATAAAAAATTTGCTTAATATTAAATCCCTTAAAAAATTTGCATTTTACTATTTTGTAAAAGATTTTTAGAAAGAGTGCTGAAAAATTGCACACTTTGTTGATTAAATCTTTCTAAAAATTGATCGATTTTGTCCGTTTCTTTCCACACGGGATTTGTAACCTTACTTAAAATTTCAAGTTCTTTTTTAGCCTGTTCGTAATGGCTAAGAGAGTCGATCAAACCTAAATTTTTGGCTTCATTTGCTAAAAACACCCTAGCATCTGCCCATTTTTCTTTTTCATCGACTTTCAGTCCTCTTTCTTTTGCTACAAATTTTACAAAAAGCATATAACTTTCATCAATAAGTTTTTGAAGATATATTCTCTCTTCTTCGCTCCATTCCCTTGTAAAAGTCCCAGCCTCTTTGAAAGCCCCTGCTTTTATAGTTTGTTCTTTAATGCCTATTTTTTGAGCTAATTCACTTATATTCATACCTTGTGCGATGACACCTATGGAGCCTATAAAGGCGGCAGGGTTTGCATAAATTTTATCCGCTCCCACTCCAGCTAAATAACTCCCACTTGCCATAGTTCCAGCCGCATAAGAGATGACAGGTTTTTGAGCCTTTAAGTCCTTAATGGCAAGTGCTAGTTCCATACTTGGAGCAAAAGCCCCGCCGGGACTATCGATGAAAAAAAGCACACCTTTGATATTGGGGTCATTTTTAGCGTTAATAATTTTTTCTAAAACTGCTCCCGTGTCTAAAATTTCGCCCTTTAAATCAATGCGTTCTAAATTTGCCACAGAAACGCTAGAACCTGGACTCAAAAGCCAAATGATCAAAAGCAAAAACAAAAAAGTTTTAAAATAGGTATTGATGTAAGAAATAATCTTGCCTATGCCACGAAAAAATAATGTTAAAATTTGCATTGTTGTCCTTTGATAAATAATTTTTGCACCTCTTTAGCATTGAGAATAAATTGCAAGGGGAGCTGAGAATTATCACATTTTTCGATTTCAAAGACGCTAAAATCGGCTATTTTCCCTACGCTTAAAGTGCCTAGATTAAGATTTAAAGCTTTAGCGGGGTAAAGTGTCGCCATAAGCAGGAGTTTTTTAGAAAGAACATTGAGGTCAAAATCCTTATGTATAAGTAAATTTGCACGCATTTCATCAAGCATAGAAAGGCTAATATTTGAACTCAAGCCGTCCGTGCCTAAATGGACATTTAAGCCACTTTTAAAGACCTTTTCAAGCCTTAAGCTTTTTTGACTTAAAAGGCGATTTGAAAAAGCACAATGCGTGATGGAGTGTAAATTTGGATTTAAAAGCTCAAATTCTTTTAAATAAACACAATGTGTAAAAAGCGTTCTTAAATCCTTAAAAAGAGTGATAAATTCATCGATTGTATAAAGTGGTTTGGGATTTGGTGTGAAATTTCCTAGCCATTGTTTAAATTCTCCAGAAGTTTTTCTAAGCCATAAATTTTCAGCCTTGCTTTCTAAAAAATGGGTGCTTAAAAGCATATTGTGTTTTTTAGCTAAAGAAATTCCAAACTCTGCAAGTTCTAAATTGGTAGAATAGGGTGAATGGATAGAAACAGCTGGGATAAAACGCTCATTTTTAAATTCTAAAGATTTTTCAAAACGCTTTAAAAATTCCTGTTTTTTTTCTGCATTTTGCAACGCATTTGCACCTAAAATTTCATTGAAAAAAATCACACGCATAGAGTGCTTAACGCAAGGTTTTAAATCGCTCCCAAAGCTTGAAATTTCACCTATGGTTGCTGTGCCTGTTTTTTGCATTTGAGTTAAAGTTTTATCAATAAGCTCTTCCTTTGCTTCTTTACTTAAACTTTGTCTTGACTGAATTACGCTTTTAAGCCAAGTGAAAAAGTCTCCAAAGTGTAGAGTGTAGGCATTTGCACTAAATTCTAAATGCGTGTGCGGATTGATAAAAGCGGGGAGTATGAGGGAATTTGGTTTGGTTTCAATCAATTTGGCGTTGGGATATTTTTGTTTCAAAATTTCTATTTTGTTAATTTCTAAAATTACTTCATCAAAAGCAAAAGCAAAATTTTCTAAAATAGTGAAATTTTCATCACATAAAAAAAGTTTTGAAGCTGAAATAATATGCACTTTTTTCCTTTCAAAAGACACATTGTAGCAAAAATTTATTTTAAAATGTTATAATGTAGAATTATATAAAAGAATTTTTAAGGGTTAAACAATGAAAATAATGGTTATACAAGGTCCTAATATTAATATGCTAGGCTTTAGAGAGGTTGGCATTTATGGGGCGATGAAGATGGAAGAAATCCACGAACAAATGCAAAATGCAGCAAGTCAAAATGGCGTGGAGCTTGACTTTTTTCAAAGCAATTTTGAAGGCGAAATTGTCGATAAAATTCAAGAAAGTCTAGGCACGGTTGATGGTATTATTATTAACGCAGCGGCTTATACTCATACTTCTGTTGCGATTCGTGATGCCATTTCTGCCGTAGCTTTACCGACAATTGAGGTGCATATTTCTAATATTTATCGCAGAGAAGAATTTAGACAAAAAAGCCTAATAGCACCAGTTTGTGCGGGGTCTATTGTGGGCTTTGGTCCTTTTGGCTATCATCTTGCTTTAATGGGTATTATACAAATTTGTGAGCAAGTAAAAAATTTAAGGGCTATGCAACAAAATAATGCTTAAAATTCGAGGTGCAAGAGCGGTTAAAAAATTTCGTTTTTTCCCTTTTGCAAGTCGAAATTTAAGGAATTTTAAATATTTTGCTTTGGTAGGTTTGGGGTCAAATATAGAAGATGAAAAAAAGCGTTTTAGAGCTTTGTTTAGACTTTTAATGGACGATAGAAGACTCAAAGTTCTTCAAACTTCCCCTTTACTTATCAATAAGGCTTTTGGCTATGAGAGACAAAAGGATTTCACAAATGCCGTGCTTTTAGCACAGACAAATTTACACGCGAGAGCCTTTTTAAAAGTTTTGCTTTATTATGAGGTGAAATTTAAGAGAAAGAGAACTTTTAAAAACGCTCCGAGGACGCTTGATTTGGATCTTTTGTATTTTTCACAAAAGACAAAAAAAGATGCTTGGTGTGAAGTGCCTCATAGTGGGGCTAAAGAAAGAATTAGCGTAATTTTGCCTTTGGGCTTAATGGAAGGATAGCAAGTGGGACAGCTTATTTACACCTTTACCGTTGAAGATACGGAAGAAATTATTCCAAAAGTTAAAGAAGATTATGGCGATAAGGCTTTAATCATCACAAACAAACAAATTCGTCCCAAGACTATTAATCGCAAAGGACTTTATGAGGTTATGGTTGCTATTGAGGAGGCAGATTATAAGGAACATTTAAAGGCTATGGGTAAGCCTATGCCGCCTAAAAAAACCCAGCCACAAAACCCCAAACCAGCAGTAAAAGAGGAAGAAGATGAGGCTGTGAAACTTGAATTTTCTAAAGCTTCTTTAAATGTGCAAAAAGAATATGAAAATTATACCAAACCTAAACCTAGTTTAGATGATTTTAAAGAAAAACTTTCAGCGGTTAGTTCTGAAATTTCTAAGGTAACGGGGGCAAGTTTGCCAGAATATCAAGCTCCAAATACGCAGTATAATAAGAAAATCGAGGCTTTTGAAAAGCAGATTAACACCCTAAGTGATAAGATGAATTTGCTTGTAGATATGATGTGGGACGATAAGGCAGAAGCAAGGAAAAATCTCATTATACCGCCTGAATTTGCGAGTATTTATAAACAGGCTAAGGAAAGTGGTATGCTAGAAACGCATTTAGAGGCGATTATGAAAGCGACCATTGAAAATATGCCAGCAACGATGAAAATGAATAAAGAAGCCGTGCAAAGGTATTTTCACTCTCTTTTGCGTAATATTCTGCCTTGTCGCGTAGAAACGGACATTAAAAAGCAAAAAATTATGATGCTAGTGGGTCCAACAGGCGTGGGTAAAACGACCACTTTAGCTAAACTTGCTTTTCGTTATGCTTATGGAGATAAGCGTTATAAAACGGGCATTATCACGCTAGATACTTATAGAATAGGTGCAGTTGAGCAGCTTTTTCAATATGCTAAAATGATGAAGTTGCCTATCATTGATAGCATTGAGCCTAAGGACTTAGATGAGGCGATTAAGAGTCTTAGTAGTTGTGAGGTGATTTTGGTTGATACCATAGGAAATTCGCAATATGACCAAACAAAACTTGCCAAAACAAAAGAATTTTTAATGCATTCTAATGCGGAAATTGATGTCAATTTAGTCATCTCGGCTAATACGAAATACGAAGATTTGATGGAAATTTATAAAAATTTTTCTTTCTTAAATATCGACACTTTGATTATTACAAAATTTGATGAAACTAAGGTTTTTGGGAATATTTTTTCTTTAATTTACGAGATTAATATACCGCTTAGTTTTTTCTCTGTGGGGCAGGAGGTGCCTGATGACATTGAGGTGGCAAGTAGCGACTTTTTGGTGCATTGCATTTTAGAGGGTTTTAAAGGTAAAAATAATGAATAATCAAGCAGATAAATTGCAAAATTTGATGAAGCAAAATAAAGATAAAAAAGAGCAAAATACCCATTTTATAGCCATTACAAGTGGCAAGGGCGGAGTAGGTAAAAGCACAATAAGTGCAAATTTGGCAAATGTCTTGGCGAATAATAATTATAAGGTAGGGCTTTTTGATGCAGATATTGGCTTGGCAAATTTAGATGTGATTTTAAATGTACGTATTCAAAAAAATCTTTTGCACGTTTTAAGGGGGGAGTGTTCTTTAGAGGACATTTTGATTGAAGTAAAGCCAAATTTGTGGCTTATACCGGGTGAAAGTGGTGATGAAATTTTAAAATATAGTGATAAGAATATTTATGAAAGATTTTTAAATCAGGCTAGTATTTTAGATGAGCTTGATTTTCTCATCATCGATACAGGTGCTGGCATAGGGGGGAATATTTTAAATTTCTTAGAAATGGCTGATGAGGTTATTGTCGTTACTGTGCCTGATCCAGCGGCGATTACTGATGCTTATGCAACCATTAAAACCACTTCTAAAACTAAGGAAAATTTACTGATGGTTTTTAATGTGGTTAAAAATGAAAATGAAGCTTTAAAGGTCTTTGAAAATATTAAAAAAGTTGCAAATGCTAACATTAAAAATCCTTTAAATTTAGAATTTTTAGGGCATTTAAGTGCCTCAAAAGAAGTGAGTAATAGCATTAAAAAACGCACCCTTTTTAGTGATGAAAATACTGCTTCAAGTGATGAGTTAAAGTCTCTAGCTTCTAAGCTTTTGTATAGATTGGAACGAAAAGTGCTTGATGATGTTTCAAGTCGTAGTTTTTCAAGCTTTTTTAGAAAAATTATAGAAAGATTTTAGTGAGAGATTATGAGACCTGAGAATTATGTAGCTTTTTTTACGGTTTGTGGCTTTTTTATAGGACTTTCATTTAGTGTGATTAGCGTTGATGAGGCTTTTGACATTTTGTTTTCTACCTGTTTTATTACCTTTATGTTTTATGTTTTTGTGCATATTGCTATTATGAATTTTATCGATCTTAAAAAGATTAGCGGACGAATTTTTAATAAGCAAGATTATGAAAAAACTAGCAACAATATTATTAACGATTTGGTTCTTCGCGAGAAAAAAATGGATGTAATTTTAGAAAAATTAAATGAAGAACGCGAAGAATTGAAGAAAAACGAAGCGAAGGAAAGACGCAAAAATGCTAAAAGAGCAGTCGCCTAGATCTTATGCTGATGTCATAAAAAAAGAGCAAGACGAACTTGTCATCTCCTATATGCCAGCACTTAGAGCTATGGCATTTCGTTTAAAGGAGCGTTTGCCATCAAGCATTGATGTTAATGATTTAATCGGCGTTGGGATTGAAGAAATGATAAAGCTTTCACGCCGTTATGATAAGGATCAAAATGACAATTTTTGGGGCTTTGCAAGAAAAAGGGTCAATGGATCTATGCTTGATTACCTAAGACGCCTTGATGTGATGAGTCGTAACAATCGCAAAATTTTAAAAGACATTGATGTGATTTTAGATGAATATTTTTTAGAAAATGAATGTGAGCCTGATGATGAATATTTAGCTAAAAAGCTTGAAATTGATGTGGAGAGAGTTAGAGAGGTAAGAGCAGCTCATGCTATAAGTTATACCTTGCCTATTGATGAGCAAATTGAAATGTATAGTGAAGATGAAACTTTGGAGAAAATAGAAAGAGGCGAACTTTTAGAACATATTAATGAAATTTTAGATACTTTAAAGGAGCGTGACCAGCTTATTATCCAGCTTTATTATTATGAGGAATTAAGCTTAAAAGAAATTAGTGAAATTTTAAATGTAAGTGAGAGTCGCATTTCTCAAATTCATAAAAAATTACTTAAAAAATTGAGAGAAAGGTTAAGCTAATGGCAGAGATACTTTCCCAAGAAGAAATTGACGCTTTACTTGAAGTCGTTGATGATAACACGGATACGCCAGCACCTTCGAATTCTAAAGATGAAAAAGATGAAAGAAATATTGTCGTTTATGACTTTAAGCGACCTAATAGAGTTTCAAAAGAACAGCTTAGAACGATTAAGGGAATTCACGATAAATTAGCTAGAAATTTGGCATCTCAAATTTCGTCAATGATGAGAAGTATCGTTGAAACTAAACTTCATTCCGTTGATCAAATGACTTATGGGGAATTTTTGATGTCTTTGCCAAGCCCTACAAGCTTCAATGTTTTCTCCATAAAGCCTCTTGATGGAAACTGCGTTTTGGAGATTAATCCAAGCATAGCCTTTCCTATGATAGACAGGCTCTTAGGAGGGCAGGGGGATAGTTATGAGGCAAGTAGAGAGCTTACGGACATAGAATTAAATTTGCTTGATAGTATTTTGCGTATTATTATGCAAAGGCTTAAGGAGAGTTGGTCAACCGTAACTGAAATTTATCCAAGCATAGAGGCGAAAGAAAGTAGTCCCAATGTCGTGCAAATCGTCTCTCAAAATGAAATTATTATAATGGTTGTTATGGAGATTATCATAGGAAATTCAAGCGGTATGGTTAATATCTGCTATCCTGTTGTGCATTTGGAAAGTATTTTAAGCCGTTTGGCAAATCGCGACATTATGATGGGTGAAACTTCTGCGAAAAAGTCGCGTAATAAGGAGCTTAAAACTCTCATTGGTCGTGCAGAGGTTGTTTATGAGGCGATTTTGGGTAAGACCTTAATCAATGTCAATGAATTTTTAGAGCTTAAGCAAGGAGATATTTTACGCCTTGATAGAGAAGCTGATGATAAAGCTATTGTAAGTATCGATAAAAAAGATGTCTTTTTAGCACAAATTGGCTTACATCGCTTTAGAAAGTCCATTAAAATTATCGAGCTTATCCGCACTGACAAAGATGAAATTAAAGAAATTTTGGAAAAATACGAAGAAGAGCGAAAGGCTAAAGCTAGCGTTTATGATGAAACTGAGGATTTGGAGGAAGAGGAAATATGATTAATGAATTTTTAAAGCTTTTTACTAATGAATGCGTTAGCACCATTGAGGGTTTGACGGGAAAGAGTGCCGAATTTAGCGAATATAAAGAATTTGATGTCAGTGCTAGTGATACACTAAAACCTCCTTTAGTTTATGTGAATTTTGGTGTAAGTTCAGGCGGTCGTATGGGTATTCTGGCTGGGGCTGTTTTGATGAGTGCCATAGGCGAGTGGATGATGGGCGAGGAGGAAATTAGCAAAAATGACAAACTAGGTCCTGATGAAATGGACGCGGCTAAAGAAGCGATTCAAAATATCATCTCCGCTTTTACTACAAGTCTTGGCGCACAAAAAGAACTTCCTAAAATGGAATTTAATCTAAGTTCTTGTGAATTTATCGAAGAAAGCATTGATTTAAAGGATTTTGTAAAGCTTTATAATTATGATGTGAAAATTGAAGGTTTGGAAGAGCAAATTTCTTTAGTGATGGACGATAAGCTTTACAATACCTTGACAAAAGGTGGCGATGATGAGGCTATAACCCAGCAAAAAGAAGGAATGGCTAGTGGTGGTGAAACTATGGTGGCACTTGGAGAGGGACTTAAGAATATTAACCTCATTATGGATGTGCGTTTGCCTGTGCGCGTAAGAATAGGTAATAAAAAAATGCTTCTTAAAGATGTGCTAACTATGGATATAGGCTCTGTGGTGGAGCTAAATCAACTTGCCAACGACCCTTTAGAAATTCTCATCGGTGATAAAAGAATTGCTTATGGCGAAGTTGTGATAGTCGATGGTAATTTTGGCGTTCAAATCACAGAAATTGGCACGAAAAAAGAAAGATTAGAGCAGCTAAGATAATGATAAAGATTTTCAATAAAATCGAAGAATACGGCTTTAAAGAAATTTTACTCCGCAGAAAAAGAAGACTTATACACTCTATCACAAAAAGATTTGGTAAAAAACTTCTTAAATTTTACCCCAAACTTCCGCAAAATTATAAATTTGTGCTTTTAAATTATTCTGTAAGTGGGCATTATGCACTTATGAGCTTTTTTAAAATGTGCGGTTTAAATTATGTAAGATTAGCTGAAGATAATTATATGGATTATGGTGAAACAAAGAGCTTTTTGCTAAATTCAAAGGGGGATAATATAGTCGGTGTGTGTTTATATAATAATATAAGAGAGCTTGACTATGCGAAATTTTTTTCTTACGATGCACCTGTTGTGATAACCGTTAGAGACCCCATTTCAAGGCTTAAAACAAGTATTAATCACGGCTACCCTAAAGCTAAGGTTAGCAAGTTTGAATTTAGCCTTAAAGATGATATTGATAAATCCTTACCTGAGATTGTATATAGCGGTGCTTTAACACCTCAAATCACAGATTTAGAAAAGATTTTTGATAAAAAATTTATAGACTTTAAATATCAAAGTAATCTTACTCCCTTTTTAACAAGGGGGGGGGGGGGGGTAACCCGACAAATCATCTACATCGATACGCAGGATTTACAAGCAGATAAAGCCTTTGATACAATGAAAAGGCTTTCTAAAATTCTTCACTTCAACCCACCCAAAGAAGAAGATAGGGCTAAATTTGAACGCAAAGCTTGGAACAATTACACCTCGTTTTTACCTTTCACTTTATTTATAAACCATAAAGACTTTTCTTATCTTAAAAATAAAATTAAATTTATCATCACAGAGGAGCCTCTAAGCAATCTAAAAGACACCAAAAATCTTTTCTTAGACAAAAACGACCCTTGCTATGAAAATCTTAGCATTAATGTAGAACAAGAGCATTATGAGCTTATCAAAGAAGATAAAGAAATAAAAGAAAGATTAAAAAGCTATTTTAAAGAATTTGTGAAAATCTTAGAAGAAAAAGTTAAATTTAGAGCAAATAATGCCTTAAGCGAACAAGATATTTTAAATTATTTCAAAGCAAATTCTAGCCTAGCTTTAAAATTTAAAACTCTTTTAGATAAAGAACTTACTCACATTAAACAAACACGCCCTGACATCATCGCTTCGTGGAAATATTATGCAGAGTTTGAGGAAATTTGTGGAGGAGCTTAGTTAAAGTAGCCATTAAGATAGAAATTTAAGCTATAATAACGCAAATTTTTTGAAGGATTAGCGATGATGTTAAGTAAAAAATCTCAAGTTTTGGAAGAGTCTATCACTTTGGCTATCACTGCTCTTGCTAATGAACTTAAGGCTAAGGGCGAAGATGTGCTTTCTTTTTCTGCGGGTGAGCCTGACTTTGATACTCCGCAGACTATCAAAAATGCTGCAATTAAAGCCATAGAAAAAGGTTGTTCAAAATACACGGCGGTTGCTGGGATTAAAGAAGTTTTAAACGCCATAGCTATAAAGCTTAAAAGAGACAATAATTTATCTTATGAAACGAGTGAAATTATCACAAATGTTGGGGCAAAACACTCGCTTTTTCAATGCTTAGAATGCCTTGTAGATGAGGGTGATGAGGTAATTATCCCTAGTCCTTACTGGGTGAGTTATCCTGAAATGGTAAAATTTGCGGGAGGAAAGTGCGTTTTTGTGCAAACAAAAGAAGAAAATGGTTTTAAAATCACAGCTAAAGAGCTTAAAAGTGTTTTAAATGAAAAAACGAAAGTTTTTATTCTAAATTCGCCTTCAAATCCTGTGGGTTGTGTTTATACGAAAGAAGAGCTTAGTGCTTTGGCTAAGGTTTTGGAGGGGACGAAGGTTGTAGTTTTAAGTGATGAAATGTATGAAAAGCTTCTTTATGATGGGGTAGAATTTCACGCTTTTGCAAGCGTAAGCGAAGATGCGATGAAACGCACTGTTACAATTAACGGCTTAAGTAAGTGCGGAGCTATGCCCGGCTGGCGTTTTGGCTATATGGCAAGTAAAAATAAAGCTCTTATTTCTGCTGTAAAAAGGCTGCAAGGTCAAAGCACTTCAAATATTTGCTCTATTACGCAATATGCCGCTATCCCAGCCTTGCTTGGCGAGTGTGATGAAGATATAGAAAAGATGAGAAAAGCCTTTGAAAAACGCAGAAATATTGCTCTTGAAATGTTAAGCAAAATGGAAAATATCAGCGTTTATAAACCAAGCGGGGCGTTTTATCTTTTTATTAATATTTCTAAGCTTGAAAAAGATTCTATGAAATTCTGTCAAAAATTATTAGAAGAAAAAAAAGTTGCAGTGGTGCCGGGTATAGGCTTTGGAATGGAGGGCTATTTAAGACTTTCTTATGCAACAAGTGAGGAGAATATCATTAAGGGACTTGAGAGATTTGGCGAATTTGTAAAAAATTATAAAGCTTAATTTTGCAAGTCATTAGCAAAATGATAATTTTTACAAGCTATAATTTCGGCGTTATTTTATTTTTGGATTTGTAAATGTTAAAAGAACGCCTTTATATAGCAAGTGATCATGCGGGATATGAGCTTAAAACTAAACTTTGCACTTTTTTTAAAGAGGCACGAATTCCTTTTATCGACCTTGGAACAAACGATGAAAAAAGTTGTGATTATCCAGATTTTGCCCATTTGCTTGCTAGTAAAATCGATGAAAAAAGTTTTGGAATTTTAATTTGTGGTTCTGGCATAGGAATTTCCATAGCAGCAAATAGACACAAAAATATACGCTGTGCCTTATGCGGTGAGAGTTTAAGTGCAAAATTAGCTAGAAAGCATAATGATGCAAATGTTTTAGCTTTTGGAGGGCGTCTTGTGGGATTTGATTTGGCTGTGGATATGGTTGAAAATTTTATCAAAACGCCTTTTGATGAAGGAAGACATACGAAAAGAATTCAAAAAATTGAGGTAGATTAATGTTTTCACAATGGTTTATTTTTACGATTTTAATTTGCGCGACAATCTATCTTATTGTGATGTTATTTTATTATAAAACCTTACTAAGCAAGGAAAAAAATTCTAAAGATTTTATTAAAAATAACTTAGATGATACGGAGATTGTTATTAGGAAGTTGCAAGTTCAACTTCAAAGAAGTTTAGGAAATATCGACATTTTAACGGAGGAACTTAATAAAATTAAGGCTGATTTAACCTCTCTTCGAACGAGAAATTCGCAGTATCGTTTGGAGAATGATAAATTAAGACAAAGAATTAAAGAATTAGAAGCAAAAATTGAGGCATTACTATGAAAGAACTTAATCAAAAAGAAAGAGATTTTCTTATTCAAAGCATTAGAGTTATCCCAAATTTTCCAAAAGAAGGAATTATATTTAGAGATATTACGACACTTCTTAACGATACAAAGGCACTTGACTTTTTACTTAAGCATTTAGAAGATAGATATAAGGATATGAATTTAGACTTTATTGTTGGGACGGAGAGTAGAGGCTTTATCTTTGCATCTATGATTTGTGCGAGGCTCAATTTGCCTTTTGTGCCAATCAGAAAGCCTGGCAAACTTCCTTTCAAAACTTTTAGCTGCTCTTACGATTTAGAATATGGCAGTGATACCATTGAAATTCATCAAGATGCCTTTAGAGGTGTGGAAAAAGCTAAAGTTTTGCTAGTAGATGATTTAATCGCCACAGGAGGCACGGCTTTAGCTTCTTATGAGCTTATTAAAAAAGCTGGAGGTGTATGTGTGGAATCTTGCTTTTTGATTAATTTAAAAGATTTGAAGGGCTGGGAGAAACTTAATGCTTTTTGTCCCGTTTATAGCGTTTTAGAATTTTAGGAGAAGAAATGAAAAAATCGTTAAAATTTTTTATTTTTTTTGCTTTGCTTTGTTTAATTGCTTATGTGATTTATGGTTTGATGAAAAACGATTTTTCTTTAGAAGAATTTATCATTGGCATTTGGAATGAGCATGTGGAAACTTGGGGTTATGTAATCCTTTTTTGTTGGAGCATTTTGGAGGGTGAGTTAGGGCTCATTTTTGCGGGACTTGCTGCACACGATGGCAAAATGAGTGTGGCTTTAGCTATTTTTGTGGCAGGACTTGGTGGCTTTGTGGGGGATCAAATTTATTTTTATATAGGGCGTTATAATAAAAGCTATATTCAAAAAAAGCTTCATTCCCAAAGACGCAAATTTGCTGTGGCCCATTTGCTTTTGCAAAAATTTGGTTGGCCTATTATTTTTATCCAGCGTTATATGTATGGTTTTCGCACTATTATACCGATGAGTATAGGGATTACGCGTTATAGTGCGAAAAAATTTGCCCTTATTAATCTCATTAGTGCTTGGGTATGGGCGGCGATAACCATACTTTTAGCGTGGTATTTTGGCGATTTGATTCAAAGCTTTTTAAAATGGGCTAAGGAGCATTGGTATTTAGCTGCTTTACTTATTGTAAGTTTCTTATCTCTCTTACTTTTTGGTTTTAAACAAATGGAAAAAGCGATTTTAAAGAAAAAGGAAAGAAAAAAATGAAAATAGAATTTGTAGAAAAAGATTTAAATGCAGTTAAAGCGGATTTTGAGCTGATTTTTATCGAAGCGAAAAGTCGAAAGCAATTAAATAATTATAAAGATTTTTTTAAATTAATGAATTATAAGGGTGAAGGGGTTTGTTTAGATAGTGCAAATAAAAGACTTTTTGTTGAGCTTAAAGGCTTAAATTATGAGGACATTAGACTGGCTTTTTTTACTGCGATTAAAAGTCTTGAAAGGCTTAATATCAAAAGCATTAAAAGCCAAAGTGTGGTTGGTTCTTGCGTAGTAAGAAGTTTTGCTTGTATGGCGGAGGGCATTGGGTTTGCAAATTATGAATTTAATCGTTATAAAAGCGAAAAAAAGCCTAGCACTTTAGAGCGTGTTTTAATTTCTAAAGAGGAAATAAACGCTAAGAAATTTAGCAAGGAGGAAGCTTTAATAGGACTTAATAGAGGGGAAATTTTAGCAAAAGCTTGTCATTTTACAAAAGATATTGTTAATGAAATTCCTCAAATCTATACTCCGCTTAAAATGGCTGAAGATGCACAAGATTTAGCAAAAATTTATAAAAGCATCATTTGTAAAATTTATGATGAAAAATTTTTGGAAAAAGAAAAAATGAACGCTTTTTTGGCGGTTAATCGCGCTTCTGCTTACCCTCCACGCCTTATCCACTTAAGCTATAAGGGTAAAAATGCAAAGCAAAAAGTTGTTTTTGTCGGTAAAGGGCTGACTTATGATAGTGGTGGGCTTAGTTTAAAACCTGCTGATTATATGCTAACAATGAAAGCGGATAAAAGTGGTGCAGCTGCTGCTATGGGGATTATAAAGGCTGTGGCGGAGTTAAATTTGGAGCTTGAAGTGCATTGTATTTTGGGGGCGACTGAAAATATGATAGGTGGTAATGCCTATAAGCCCGATGATGTGCTGATTTCTAGAGAAGGCGTAAGCATTGAAGTGCGAAACACGGACGCTGAAGGGCGTTTGGTTTTAGCCGATTGTCTTTCTTTTGCACAGGATTTAAAACCTGATTTACTTATCGATTTGGCAACTTTAACGGGTGCTTGCGTGGTGGGACTTGGCGAATTTACAAGTGGCATTATGGGAAATAATGAAAATTTGAAAAATGAATTTTATGAAGTGAGTCAAAAAAGTGGCGAATATGCTTGCGTTTTACACTTTAATCCACATTTAGGAGAACTCATTAAATCTAAAATTGCCGATATAAGTAACACAAGTTCAAGCCGTTATGGTGGAGCGATTACTGCGGGATTATTTTTAGATAAATTTATCCGCGAAGAGTATAAGGACAAATGGCTACATCTTGACATTGCTGGACCTGCTTATTTGGAAAAAGCTTGGTGTTATCACAGCTATGGAGCGAGTGCAGCAGGGGTAAGAATGTGTGTGAATTTCTTAATCCATCTTTTAAGGAAGAATAAATGAGTTTAGCAGTGGGTATAGTAGGCTTACCAAATGTTGGTAAATCTACGACCTTTAACGCTCTTACGAAAGCGCAAAATGCTCAAAGTGCAAATTATCCTTTTTGCACAATAGAGCCTAACCGTGCTATGGTTGAAGTGCCTGATGAGCGTTTGAGAGAGTTAGCAAAGATAGTAAAACCTGAGAAAATTCTTCATTCCCTCATAGAATTTGTTGATATAGCAGGACTTGTAAAAGGTGCTAGTAAGGGCGAGGGCTTGGGAAATAAATTTCTTTCAAATATACGCGAAACAGAAGTGATTTTACACATTGTGCGTTGTTTTGATGATGAAAATATCACGCATGTCGAGGGCGGGGTCGATCCTATTAGAGACATTGAGATTATCAATACTGAGCTGATTTTAGCTGATATAGAACAGCTTGGTAAAAAAATAGAGAAATTAAATAAGGAAGCAAGAGCAAATCAAAAGGGTGCAAAAGAAAGCTTGGAGCTTGCCACTTCTTTACTGGAACATTTAAATAAGGGCTTTAGTGCTAGGAGTTATAAGGAAAGAGAAAGTGAGCTTTATCAAAATTTAATTAAAGAATTAAGACTTTTGAGTGCCAAAGAAGTGATTTATGGTGCTAATGTCGATGAGGAGGGCATTAATGAGGATAATCAATTTGTCCTAGCTTTAAAAGAATATGCGAAGAAAAACAATCAAGAAGTCATAAAACTTTGTGCGAAGATAGAAGAAGAGCTTGTGAGCTTAAGTGATGAAGAGGCGACTGAATTTTTAAGCTCTTTGGGGGTAAAGGAGGGCGGTTTGGCGCAGATTATACGCACGGCTTTTTCTAAGTTGGGACTCATTAGCTATTTTACGGCTGGAGAGATTGAGGTGCGTTCTTGGACGATAAAAAGAGGCTATAAAGCACCTAAGGCGGCTAGTATGATTCATAATGATTTTGAAAAAGGTTTTATTAAAGCTGAAGTGATAAGTTATGAAGATTTTATTCAATTTAGAGGCGAAAATGGCGCCAAAGAGGCTGGAAAACTACGCCTTGAGGGTAAAGACTACATCGTTTGCGATGGTGATGTGATGCATTTTAGATTTAATGTGTGAAAATTAAATTTTTTGAAGCGTGTTGGGCGATAATAAAATATATGAGGAAAAATTGATGAAGAATGTCGTTTTGTTGGGTGGGAGCAATAGCGTTATGCAAAATGGACTTCAAAAAGGACTTAAAGACGCCCTAATGTCCTGCGGGGGGGGGGTAGAATTCCATAATTTTGCCCTAGGTGGTTCTCGCAGTTCTCAAAAAATTTACGCTTTAATTGCAAATGAAAAAGTAATTAAAGAGGCTGATTTGGTTATCATAGAGACCAATTTAAATGAATATGATAACTTTGTTTATGATCTTCGTTTTGATATTTTGCAAAGAGATTTTGAAATTCTTTGCAAAATGTTGGCTAATTTGAACAAGCCTATACTTTTTATTTTACTCCCTCTCTATGTTAATAATGACAAATTTAAAATCACTAATAATTTCAATCTACTTCAAATTAAAAAATACAACTTTCATTTCATTGATATGCAAAGATATTATGATCAAAATAACTTAAATGAATTCTTTGCGATAAATGACTTATTTCATCAAATCAGTCCTATTATGAGATTGTTGGGGCAAAATATTGCTTTAAATTTGGAAAAGATTGATAGGTGTAATTTAAAATGCAATTATTCAGTCCCTAAATTTCTTGCCGTTACGCTACAAGATCTTTTTGAAAATATCAATCAATTAGAAAAAAGCGTCAAATCTAATTCTTTATTCACAGAAGAACTTTATAGACTTGAAGGAAAAATTAAACTTAAATTTAAAAAAGAATTTAAAAATTATACATTAGTAGCATTTAGCGTGTGGAATGATGATAATAGTTTAGGGACTTTTTCAAGTGCCATTTGGACAAATAAAAAGACTAAAATTATCAAATACTGCTTATCAAGTTTTTTGATGATGTATAATTTGATTGAAAATTTTGTTATTGATGAAGAGAGCTTTTTGTATTTTAATGCTAACAATCAAAAACAAAGTGAAAATAATTTGTGGATTTTTTTAAAAGATGATTGTCGAAATACTCTTGATTGTATGCAATTGGCAAATCAAATTCTCCTCGTAAAACCAGATGAAAATTTTACTATGGATACCCATTATGATTTTCAAACATTAGCAAATTTAGAAGTGCAAATCGATGAAAAATACAATTTCTCTCACCTTATCCCTGATGTGGTGCTTTTTAAAGAAATTATCGAGGAGTATAATGCTAGAATGGACCCAGTTAAAATCGCTCCTTTTCAAGCTGAAATCAAAAATTTAAAGCTTGAACTCCATCAAAAAAAGCAAAATCCTATACAAACGCACCTAGCTCACAAATTAGGTCGTGCTATCATAGAAAATTATCGAAGTTTTTGGGGATTTTTAGGACTTCCTTTTGTGTTAAATTATATTGCCAAAAAGCATAAAAAGAAGCCAGCACCTTTACCTTGCACAGAAAATGAAAAGCAAATTTTAAGCTATCAGTTAGGACTTGCCCTTATAAATGCACATAAAGCTTGGTATAAAGGGGGTTATATTTGGTTTATCTTTAAAGTTTTAAGTTTGAAAAAGAAATTTCGGCGTTAGATAAATTTAAAATTTTCTTCTATCATTTGAAAAGTCTTAAATTAAATTTGATAAAATGCCATTTTTTCAAGGAAAAACTATGGATAATTATGAATTTAGCGAACTTTTAAAAAGCCTTGAGCAAAAAGTTAAAAATATAGCCTCTATCATAAAGCCTGATGAGCTTAGGATAAAACTTAGTGAAATTGAGACGAAAGAAAATGACCCAAATTTTTGGAATGATGCTAAAAATGCTGCCGCTTTGGGTAAGGAAAAGACCAAAATCACAACTTTGCTTAAAGCTTATGAAAACGCCCTTAATGCCCTAAATGACGCGAGTGAGCTTTTTGATATGGCAAATAATGAAAGCGATGATGAAACGCTAAAGGCACTATTTGAAGACGCACCAAAGCTAGAAGACAGCATTACAGGTCTTGAAATTTCTATGCTTTTAAGTGGAGAAAATGATAATAAAAACGCCATTGTATCCATACATCCGGGTGCTGGTGGGACAGAGAGTAATGACTGGGCGAGTATGCTTTATAGAATGTATTTGCGTTTTTGTGAAAGAGAGGGCTTTAAGGTTGAAACCTTAGATTTTCAAGAAGGCGATGAAGCGGGGCTTAAAGATGTGAGTTTTTTAGTCAAGGGTGAAAATGCTTATGGGTATTTAAAGGCAGAAAATGGCATTCACCGCCTTGTGCGAACTTCACCTTTTGATAGTGCGGGGCGTAGGCATACGAGTTTTTCTAGTGTTATGGTGAGTCCTGAGCTTGATGATGATATTGAGATTGAGATTGAGGAGAAGGACTTGCGTATTGATTTTTACCGCGCAAGTGGAGCTGGGGGTCAGCATGTTAATAAAACTGAATCAGCCGTGCGTATCACACATATCCCTACCAACATAGTTGTGCAGTGCCAAAATGATAGAAGCCAACACAAAAACAAAGCCACAGCCTTTAAGATGCTCCGCTCAAGACTTTATGAGCTTGAGTTAATGAAACAAGAAGCGGCGGCAAATTCAGGGGAAAAAAGTGAAATGGGCTGGGGACATCAAATCCGCTCTTATGTGCTTTTCCCCTATCAGCAAGTAAAGGATACAAGAAGCAATGAGGCTTTTTCAAATGCAGAGGGAATTTTGGACGGAGATATTAAAAAAATGATAGAGGGCGTTTTAATCGCGATGAAAGCACAAGACAAGGAAGCACAATGAGAGCGATTCATCTTTTTTTGTTAGCGGCTATGATAGGAGTGGAGCTTATTTTGGGTGTAGTAGTCGCACCTGTCGTTTTTTACCCACAAAGTTTAATTGGGGAAAATGTTTTAAGCCATTTTCAAAGTGGGCTTATGATGAGTGATATTTTTGTTAAAATGGGCTATGTGTTACTTGTTGTAGCATTTTTTAATGCCTTGTATGAGTTAGTTAGCTTTCTTAAAAAAGAGGAGAAATTTCAGCTAAGATTTTCCAAATTAGCTCTTTCTATCATTGTATTAACCCTTGCTTTGTTTTTTGTGTTTTATTTTACCGCTTACATTTTGGAGGCACAAAAAATGGGTGAAAGCGTTATTAAAACGGCGGAATTTCAAAGTATGCACGAGGCAAGTGAAGTGGTGATAAAAATCATCGTTTGTATGCAAATATTTTTGTATTTTTTAAGCTTTAAAATAGCTAAAAAAGACTAAAATTTGAAAAATTAAAGGAGGTCATTATGAAAATTAACAATTCTAACGCAATGCAACAAAATCATTATTTAAATAATGCACAAAAAGCTCAGGATAAAGCTTTGGAAAATATAGCCGCGGTAAGAGCAATTAGTGGGGTTGATAGTGCAAATTTGGCGATTGCAGACTCCTTAAGGTCTCAATCAAGCACCATAGACCAAGGCGTGGCAAATGCTTATGATGCAATTGGGGTGTTGCAAATTGCCGATGCGAGTTTGACAAATATCTCTCAAAGTGCAGATAGGCTAAGTGAGCTTTCTGTAAGAATGAATAGTGGCATAATGACAGACGCACAAAAAAATATGCTAAGAGGCGAAGCGACACGCGTTACGGAGTCCATTAACGATTCTTTTAACAATGCAACTTTTAATGGCAAAAATGTCTTTCAAACTATGGAATTTGTGGTAGGAAGTGGAACAGAGATGACGAATTTAAATTCTCTAAGCACGGAAGGCTTAAGCATAGATAATCAAGAAAGCATTACAAGCTTTACAGACCAACTTGCAAATTTAAGAAGTGAGATAGGCTCGGGCATTAATGCCCTAACTTCTAACATTAATGCAAGTGTGCAAAATAGCATTAATACTAAAGCTGCGGAAAATAATTTGCTTAATAATGATATGGCGAAAAATGTTAATGATTTTAATGCGGCGTATCTGAAAGAAAATGCTGCCGCTTTTGCTGCTGCACAAAGTAATATTATGCTTCAATCTAAAATCGCTAGTCTTTTATACTAAAAGCCCTTTTTAAGGGCTTTTAAAGAGTATGCTTCCAAGCCTTAGCATATTTGATCCACATTTTAAAGCAAGCTCAAAATCACTACTCATACCCATAGAACAGATTTTTGCGTCGTGTTTTTGTAATTTTTCATAAATTTGATAAGTCGTTTCAAAGCTCTTTTGTATCGCCTTTTCATCATCGCTATGCGTTCCTATACACATCACACCTTGAAGATTTAAATTTTTACATTCTTCTTTGATTTGTAAATATTCCTCTAAAGCTCTACTAGGCTCAATTCCACTTTTACTTCCCTCAAAGGCACTATTAATCTCAAGCAAAGTATCAAGCGTGTAATCAAGCCTTTTATCAACAGCCTTAGCGAGATTTAAAGAATTGCAACTTTGCCATAAAATGGGGCGTTGCTTGATGAGAAGATTGATTTTATTGCTTTGTAAAGTGCCGATGAAATGCCATTTTATCATTAAATTTTCATCTTTTAAAAGCTCTTTTTTTTCGCTTAAAGCCTTGACTTGATTTTCACCAAATTCACTAATGCCCTTATAATAAAATTCTTTAATAATATCAACATTGACATACTTACTCGCTGCTACAAGGCGGACATTTTTTGTTTTTTCTAAGAGTTGTTCTAAATTCATTTTAACCTAAGTTTGAAAGTGGAGCGGGAAACGAGATTCGAACTCGCGACCCCAACCTTGGCAAGGTTGTGCTCTACCCCTGAGCTATTCCCGCAAGAGAAAGAAACGAATTATAATACAAAAAGGCAATTTTTGTCAAGCAAAAGGCCTTTTAATTTGCATTAGTAATCAAATTTGCTTAAATGTTTGTGATTAGTGAGGTGATTTGTTGATTGTGCTTAAACTCTTTTTAAGAAAATAAAAGCTTAAGAAAAATACGCAACAATCAGCCAAAAATGGACTAATCCACACCCCATTTAAGCCCATAAAATAAGGTAGAATAAGGATAAGAGAAAGAGGTGCGAAAAGATTACTCATAAGGCTTAAAATAAGAGAATAATGTGCTTGATTAAAAGCAGTAAGCAAACAGCCCACAAGGATATTAAACCAAGCAATGAGAAAAACAAAAGAGAAAATATGTAAGGCTTTAGTGCTAAATTCCAAAAAATCTGCGTCATTTTTTTGCGTAAAAAATCCCACTAGAAATTCCCCATAGAACATACTTAAAGCAAAAACACAAACACTAAAAGCAAGAGTAAAAAGAAGCATAGTTTTAAGTATGGCTTTGAGGTATTTAAGATTTTTTTGAGCAAAATGATAGCTTAAGGCTGGTTGCATAGCCTCGCACATCGCAAGGGTTAATAGGGTAATAAAATTATCAATATAAAGTATGATAGAATAAGTAGCCACCGCTTTCGCACCTGCTAGATGAAGGAGGATAAGATTGGCAAAGATACCAAAAATCGAAGCGGAGATATTGCTAAAAAATTCGCTACTTCCATTATAAATAATATTTTTTAAAGTTTTAAAAGAAAGATAAAGGGTAGAAAATTTCAATTGAAGTTTTTGACTAAAAAAAGGATAAATATCCAAAAAAGTTCCAAGAGTAAAACCTATGCAACTAGCCAGTGCCGCAGAAAATAAACCCCAACCAAAAACCACGATAAAAAGATAATCCAAAATGATATTACTTAGCGCTACGATGATATTTACTATCATAGAATGTGTTGTTTTTCCACAAATTCTTAAATAATTATCAAGGGCAAAATAAGGGGCAATAATGGGCATAAATAGGGCAAAAACTAGGACAACTTCTTCGCAAAGTGCCTGAATATGTGGCGTTGTATCCAAAAAAGAAATTAAAAGTGGCGATATAAAATAAGCTAAAAAAGCCATAAGGGTATTAAGGGCGAAAATAAGAGCTAGGGCCGCGGTTAAAATGCGGTTAGCTTCTTTAAATTTAGCTAGGGCTAATTTCATCGAAATTTGCACCGATGAGCCTATGGCTATCATATCGCTTAATGCAAAACTTATCATCACAAAAGGCATTACTAAACCAAGTGCAGCAAGAGAATCACTACCTAGATACTGCCCCACAAAAATACCATCAATAATAATATAAACAGAAAAGAAAGCCACGCTAATGACATTAGGCACGGCATATTTACAAAAAAGCCTTAAAGGGCTAAGATTGAAATTTGACATAAATATCCTTAATATTTTTAAAATGTTAATTTTTAATAAATATTAAGGGGGCTAATAGAGACTTTGTAAAGCTAGAATATAACGCTTGATGAAAGAAAATAAGATATTTTTGTAAGTTGATTTTCTAAAATTCATAGGCGTTATTTAATCCAAATTTGGCAAATTAAAGGTAAATAAGCTGGACACTTTCGCCCTTTAAAATGCTTTCTTGCTCCTCCTTGCTTATAAGTAAAAATGTGCTTTTTACCAGCGGTAAAATCATAGCCGAGCCGAATTGATTATGATTAAAGGGCGTAAAAATGCCATTTTCCAAATTTCCTAAGATAAGATTATTTCTCCTTGCCTTAAGTTTTAAATCCTCTCCCATCAGGGCATTGATTTTTCTTTCTTTTTCCGTATTTCCCTCAAGTAAATTGAGAATTTTTTTAGCAAAAATAAAGCAAGAAAGAAAAGCCGCCATAGGATTTCCGGGCAGGATTAAGATGAGTTTATTGTCTTTTTGATAGAGCTTAGTCGGCTTTGCAGGACGCGCTTTAATTTCATTAAAAATTTCTTTAAATTCAAGCTCTTTCAAAGCCCTATCCATAAAATCAGCCTCACCCACGCTAGCGCCTCCACTTGTGATAATAAGGTCAAATTGATTATTTTGCAAGGCTTTTAAAGACGCATTAAATTCATCTTTTATAATGCCAAGATAGCAAGGATTATAGTCATTTAATAAGGCTTGCACAGCTAGGGCATTTGCATTATAAATGCTTAAAGAGTCGCATTCCTCCCAAGGCTCTTTTAGCTCATTTCCGCTTGAAAAAACAGCCACACTGGGCTTTTTTATGACTTTTATTTTATAAATTCCTTGTGCGGCAAGTAGGGTTATCATCGCAGCGTTTAATTTTTGCCCCCTTTTTAGTAAAAGCTCCCCTTCCTTTTGCTCCTCGCCCTTAAAACGAAAGGCGTTAAAGCGTTTAGGCTTTGTTTTAATCACCAAAAAGCCCTTTTCTAAATTTTCCTCTTCAAGCATTAAAATAGTATCGGCATTTTCAGGCATTAACGCTCCTGTCATTATCTTAAAACACTCATTTTTCTTAAGTTTATAAGGCGTTTTATCTCCTGCTAAAATCGTCCCCATAATCTTTAATGGTGCGTTTATATCATCATAATTAAAGGCATAGCCATCCAGTGCAGCATTATTAAAACTAGGCAAATTTTTTTTCGCATACAAATCACAGGCCAAAACCCTGCCAAGTGCGTTTTCTAGGCTTATAATCTCACTTTCTTTTAAGGGCGTAATATGCTCTTCTAAAAGCTTTAAGGTTTCAAAAATATTTTTCATTCTTCAAGCCTTGTGATATTTGCACCCAGTGCTTTAAATTTCTCTTCCAAATTCTCATAACCCCTATCTAAATGATAAATTCTATGCACCCTACTTGTGCCTTTTGCAGCAAGAGCAGCTAAGATGAGTGCCGAAGACGCCCTTAAATCAGTCGCCATCACATCAGCAGCATTTAGCTCTTTGCCCCCAGTTATGGTAGCAATATGTCCGTTAAGTTTGATATCTGCTCCCATTCTTAAAAGCTCACTCACATGCATAAAGCGATTTTCAAACAACCTTTCATCAATGATACTTGTGCCATTTGCTCTAAGAGCTAGTGCCATAAATTGCGCTTGCATATCGGTAGGAAAGCCCGGATACTCGCTTGTAAGAATTTCCACAGGTTTGATTTCTTTAGCGGGAAGCAAGGTGATGGTATCGTTTTCTACAATTATTCCAAAGCCCATTTGCTCTAATTTTGCTAAAACGGCACTTAGATGACTTGGATTGACCTTGCAAACACTGATTTTAGAATTGACAATAGCCCCCGCACAAAGATAAGTCCCAGCTTCTATCCTATCGGGTATGACGGCAAATTCTTTAAATTCTAAACATTCTCCATTTGTGCCATAAATTTCTAGCTCATCACTACCTATACCCTTAATATCAAGTCCAGCCTCCCTTAAAACCTCACAAAGCTGCACTACCTCAGGTTCTTTAGCCACATTTAAAAGCCTTGTTTTACCACTTGCTAATGCCGCTGCCATAATGATATTTTCACTTCCTGTAACGGTGATTTTATCAAATAGCACTTCAGCACCCTTTAAAGCTCCACTTGCGACTACATAGCCTTGTTTGATTTGGATATTTGCTCCCATTTTTTCTAAGGCTAAAAGATGTAAATCTATGGGTCTTTGTCCTATGGCACAGCCTCCGGGAAGGCTCACTTCACAATGTCTAAAACGCGATAAAAGCGGTCCGAGTGTGAGTATAGAGGCACGCATTTTACGAACGATGTCGTATTTGGCTGTGGTTTGATTAAGCGTTGTGGTATTTAAAAGGGCTTCGTGATGATTTAAATCTGCTTTAGCGCCTAAATTTTTTAAGAGTGAGATGAGAGTTTTAATATCTTCAACCTCAGGGACATTTGAAATTTTTACTTCGTTTTTAGCTAAAATGCTTGAGACGATGAGTGGTAGGGCGGCATTTTTTGCGCCGTTAATCGTTACGCTTCCGCTTAAATGATTTGTGCCTTCGATTTGCAAATAGGTCATATTGATTCCTTATTGATGATACTCAATTACAATTTATTATCTCTTTTCATCATACCAAAAAATAATAAATTGTTAGGATATTGAAAAATCAAAATGCCTTCGTCTGGTGTAAAAATATTATGGACGATTGATTAGCTTATCGGTATAAAAAGTTGGTAATTTTTACTAAGTTTATAATAATTTCTGTTTAAATCCATACTCCAAATTCTGCCAAGATCATTATCTAAAAGTTCAGGAGTGAAACTGACAAATTGCAATAAATTCTCTCTATATTCGAGAGTTAAGATAGGATTTTGCGTATGATTTTGAAAAAGTTCTATATTTTTATCGTAGAGTTTAGAAAGGCTTTTGACATAGTCTTTTAATTCATTATTTTCTTTATAATTTGGCTGGTAATAATAAAGATTTACTTCCAGTTTTAATTGCTTACTTAAATCTACGATTACATTAGCTTGATTTTCTATTTCATTTTCGTAAGAGCTTAAAATAACTGATTTTTCAAGGTTTTCAAAGTCTTGTGTACCGATTTTTAAAATGGGAATTTTAAGCTCAAAAAACTCTCTTTTTTCTTTCTCAAAATGCTTATGATCCGTAATGAAGACGCCTATATCATTTTGCTCTAAGAAGCTTTGAATTTTTTTGAAATTTGTATTTTCAAAATCAAAAAAGATATTTTCATATTCTAAGGCAAGAGTTTTAAGCTCGTAGTAAATCGCGTTTAAGGTAGGATTGATAATCCTTATAAAAAATTTTCTTGCATTTGTTTTTTTGATGAGGCTTAAGGTAGTGTTTAGGAGTAATTTTTGTGTGTTTTGACTCATATTTTTCATATCGATAATGGTATAAATATTAGTTCCAAAAGGCACAGGAAATTGCCCTGTGCTAGCTTTTACATTATGAAAAACACTTTGTAAAATGGCAGGGTCACCTACGATTAAAATGCTATCTCCTGGTTTTAGGATTAAAGAAGGCTTGATGAAGTGAATTTTTTCATTACGATACACTAGCACAATACGCCATCTTTTTTGCTGGATTGATCCTATATGCCTGTAAGCAAAAATGGAACCTGCTGGAATTTTAATCTCCATAATTTCTCCCACTCCAAGCCCGATATATTGTGCTGTGAGTGCAACATCTGGTAAAAAATCAATAAGTCTTTTGCTCAAATTCATTCTTGCATCGATGAGGTGGCAGAGTTTATCATTGATACCAAGTCCCCAAAAATCCATAATATTAATCTCTAAATTTAAATCAAGCCCCCTTAAAGTTTCGTAAGTTTTTTTTGTCTCAAATTCATCTTGCATATAGATAAAAGCCTGTTTATAGGGCTTCATAATACGCTCAAGTCTTGCACTGCTGGTAGGGTCAAATTGATGAAATTCTAAAAATTCATTTTTTTCTTTTAAATTAACACTGTCATTTTTTTGATAAATGATAGTGAAAAAATAACTTAAGCTTTTTTGAAAACAAAGCCTTTCTAAGAAATGCTTTGCTAAAATACCATCAATGATAATTAAAATATGATTCATACTACGCTCCAAAAAAAGGAAATTATAGCAAATGGAATTTAAATTAAAGTATAAAGATAATAATGCAAGAGTTTGTGAAATAAAAACGGCTCATAGTTCGTTTTTAACGCCCGTTTTTATGCCCGTTGGCACAGCAGCAGCGGTAAAAAGTCTCGATGCTTGTGATATGCGTGAAATTTTAAAAGCGAAGATTATTTTGGCAAATACCTATCATCTTTATTTGCGTCCGGGCTCAAAAGTGATAAAAAATTTGGGTGGCTTACACCATTTTACACAATTTCCATATAGTTTTTTGACAGATAGCGGTGGCTTTCAAGCTTTTTCTTTAAGTGAAAATTCAAAGCATTTTGAAGAAGGCATTAAATTTAAAAGCCATATTGATGGAAGTTTGCATCTTTTTACACCTCAATCTGTCCTTGAGACTCAATATGATTTTAACAGCGATATTTGTATGGTTTTAGATGATTTGGTCGCTTTGCCTTCAAGTAGGGCTAGAGTGGAGCTTTCTGTTAAAAGAACGATAAAATGGGCTAAAGAGGCGATTGATTTTCACAAATTGAAGCAAAATAGAGATGAGAGCTTAACTCAAAATATTTTTGGCATTATTCAAGGAGGAACGGAATTTGACTTAAGAAAAAAATGTGCTTTAGAGCTTTGCGAAATGGACTTTGACGGACTTGCCATAGGAGGACTTAGTGTAGGCGAGGAAAATGCACTGATGTATGAAGTGGTTGAAAACTTAACTCCCTTTATGGACGAAAATCGTCCAAGGTATTTAATGGGTGTAGGGACTCCTGAAGATTTGGTGGAAAATGTCGAACGCGGAGTGGATATGTTTGATTGCGTGATGCCAACAAGAAATGCTAGAAACGGCACTTTTTTTACAAGTTTTGGGAAATTTAATATCAAAAAAGCCGAATTTATAAACGATAATGAAAGCATTGACAAAACTTGCTCGTGTTATACTTGTCAAAATTATTCAAGGGCGTATTTAAATCATCTTTTCAAGGCTAAGGAATTGACTTTTTTTAGACTTGCTAGTTTGCATAATTTGCATTATTATTTAAATTTGGCTAAACAAATGCGAGAGGCTATAATAAAAAATCAATTTAACGAATTTAAGAGAGAATTTTACGCCAAAAGAAGCTAATTTTAAGCAATTTTTTGTATAATCTCGTTTTTATTTGCGCTCTTAGCTCAGCTGGATAGAGCATTTGATTGCGGTTCAAAAGGTCAGAGGTTCGAATCCTCTAGAGCGCGCCACTCAAACATTTCCTATTGCATAAAGTTGGATAATGCCTACAACCTTTCCATTTTTACCTACGACAATTTCCTTAATTTTATGTTTTAACATTAATTGTTCGGCTTCTGTTGCCATAGCTTCTTGATCGATGATTTTGGGATTATGACTCATAATTTCTTTAGCTTTAAAATCAAATCTAGGCTTGGCATTTGCCTTAAGTGCGCGACGCAAGTCCCCATCTGTAATGATTCCAACAAGCCTATCATTTTCTAAAACAATGCAAAGTCCTAGTTTTCCACTCGTCATCACATCGACAAGTTCGTTAAATTCCGTTTCTGGATTTACGATAGGAAGTTTTTTGCTAACCATCAAATCCTTAACCTTAGTTAAAAGCTTTCGTCCCAAACTCCCACCGGGATGAAAGAGTGCAAAATCATCAGGCTGAAATTTTCTAGCTTTCATTAAGGCTGCAGCGATAGCATCTCCCATTACTAAAGTGGCTGTTGTGGAGGACATAGGGGCGAGTTGTAGAGGACAGGCTTCTTTTTTGATTGCTATATTGAGAAAAATTTCGGCTTGCTTGGCAAGGGTGGATTTGGCATTGCCACTCATTGCAATGAGGGGAATTTGCCTTCTTTTAACTGCTGGAATGATTTTTAAAAGTTCTTCTGTTTCACCAGAATTTGAAATGGCAATCAAAATATCATCGCTTGTTATCATTCCCAAATCCCCGTGTAAAGCCTCACCAGGATGCATAAAAAAGCTAGGCGTTCCCGTGCTAGCTAATGTAGCGGCGATTTTAGCACCTATATGTCCTGATTTACCCATACCGCTTATAATGCAACGCCCTTTTATATTTAAAATAAGCTTAACGGCTTTTGAAAAATTATGATCTAAATTTTCACTTAAATTTCTAATTGCCTCCGCCTCTATTTCAAAGACCTCTTTGGCTATTTTAAGCGTTTCTTTCATCTTACTTCCTTAGAGATTAACCACGACATTTGTAGCTATGGCTATTTGATAGAGAATTTGTGTTAGCATAGAAAAAATTTGTAAATTTTGACTATCAACTTTTGGAAGCACCAAAATGGAATCGCCTGCCTTTACATCTATGCCTGAGCGATATTTTTCCGCTTTACCATTTGTGCGTATTACGAGAACTTTTGAAGTATCTGCTCTATCGCTATATCCTCCTGCTAAGTTAATATAATATCTTAAATCTTCCTTTTTTCCATATACAAAGGCTCCGGGTAAAGAGACTTCGCCTTGAACGATGACGAGATTATTTTTACTTGGAATGTTAATGGTGTCCCCATCTTCTAAAACTAAGGATTTATAGGACTTTGTATCTTCAATGACGATTTGTCCTTTAGGTTCAGCTTTTTTAGCTCTTTCGATAAATTCAAGTATGGTTTTAGCTTGTGTGGCACGGATAGCCGCTTGTTCAGAATTTACAGAAGAGCTAGTCAGTGCTAGAGTCTCAAGCTCTTTAAGTTGGGCTGCGATGAGTTCTTTTTGTGTTCTAGCAACACTTTTTCTAAAGACTTGTAAGGCTTTCATATTTGACATTGAATTTGCCATAATTAATCTTGAAATATCCTCTAAAGTTGTTCCTTTTTTTACAACTAAAGTGCCTAAACCATCGTGTTCTCCACGAATTTTAATGCTAATGTTTGTGGTGATGTATTCAGGACGAAATTCGACTTCATCACCTGTTTTAACACTAACCTTGGCAAAATGTGTTTTATTAAAGGCTTTCACTTCAAGCTTATGCTCATCTGCGTAGCTTCTTACCACAGCGTTGGTTACTATAGGTTTTGCTCCTGCAATCTTAGCTAAATCACTTAGTGTTTTAATATCGCTTCCTAGTTCAAATCTAAAAGGCTTTTGCACATCACCACTTACAAAAGCATAACTGGCAACATTTCCAACCAAAATGACATCTCCACTTCTAAAAGGAAAAAGCTCTAATTGTCCTTTAAGTAAGAAATTATATAAGTCTATATCCCTGATAACTTTATTATTTCTTAAAATTTGAATTTCTCTAAAGCTGCCATATTCTAAATTAATCCCACCTGCCTTATCTAAATATTGTATGATAGAGTCAGAACTTAAACCTTGATAAAGACCTGGAGCATTCACGCTTCCTGTTACAAAAACGCTGACATTTTGATAAGCGTTCATATCTGCATAAACGAAAACATTGCTTTTGTAAATTTTATTAACAGCGGATTTTATTATGGGCACTAAGGAGCTATTTTTCACACCTAGCAAATTTACAGCTCCAACCTTAGGGATAAAAATATTTCCTTGAGAATCGACCACTAAAATTTGTGCAAACTCCACAGCACCCCAAATTTTAAGGCTTATTTGATCTCCAACAGCGATTTTATAGTCCGGATTATAAACTCTTTGTGTGAAATTTTTAAAATTACCATTAAAAAGATGTGCACCAAAGACGGGAATTTGAGCTGGGTTTGCGTTTAGGACACTTGTATTATTTTCGTTTCGATAGCTTTGATTGGCGTAGGCTGAACTTGTGTTGTTATCATAAGTTGCACCCTCATTAACCCCTACAATTTGCGAAACATCTACCGCACCAAAAGCTAAAATAAAACTTGTTAATAATAAAGCTATTTTTTTCATTTTAATATCTATGCTCCTCTATAATCATTTTTACAAATTTAGTAATGCCAAAAATTAAAGATAAAATTAAAAAAGCTGTTAATATGCCATAAAGTCTTTCCGGATATCTTGCACTTTCTGGCAAATTTGGACTTTGCACGATGACGAGTTGTTTAATCTTTCTTGCGGCTTCTATCCTTGCACTTTCATAAGCCTTAAGTGCGGTTTCATAGGCTTGTTGAGCAAATTTTGCTTCTATGGTAAGGTTTTGAAATTTCGCAGCCATATCATTGAGTTTTTGGGTATTTGAATTGTTTGCTGAAATTTTTGCCATTTCGCGTTCTAATTGTTTTTTAATAGCTCCAATTTCAGCTTTTAACGCTACAACTTCAGGCGCACTATCATTCATATAGCTTTGCAAATTTAAAAGTGCAGCCTCTCTTTGAGCCAAATTTACTTCAATTTGAGCAATTAGCTTTGATTTACTTTCGGCTTGTTTGAGTGGGTCAAAAACACCATATTTATTTTGAAAAGCTATGAGAGCATTTTGTGCTTTTAGGTATCTTTCTTTGTAAGTATTAACTTCCTCTTCGGCAAAACGCATTTGCTCTCTTGCTGCCTTATGAGAAATTTCATTGATAAATTTTTCACTTTCTTCGACTATACTTTGAGCAATGATTTGAGCGG
This sequence comes from Campylobacter vulpis, assembly GCF_014217995.1. Taxonomy (NCBI): domain Bacteria; kingdom Pseudomonadati; phylum Campylobacterota; class Epsilonproteobacteria; order Campylobacterales; family Campylobacteraceae; genus Campylobacter; species Campylobacter vulpis. The sequence continues at coordinate 997,881 of NZ_CP041617.1, read as the reverse complement.
ATTTTGGGGTAAAAGCTTCAACTTCGACATTTAAAAGACCTGTCTTATCATCGATTTTAAGTTTAACGCGACTTTTAAAGAATTTAAGATAGCTTTCGCTTGAGCTAGAGTCAAAAATGCGGTAAGGTAGGTCGATGAATTGTTCCTGATAAAGCTCTTTAAGTTTAATGTTTTCTTCCAATTTTTTAAGCAAATCAAGAGAGTGAATATAGCCTCTTAAATATTTCATATCTTCATTATTATTTGAAGTGGTGCTAAGTAAAGATAAGATCCCACCAGCTTGCACACCCTCCCCGCTAGTAGAACGCACACTAAGACTAGTAGAGCTTACATAGCGATCTGCTGCGATAAAAACATAATAAATCACTACAAAAATCATCAAAAACCACACAATTTTAAACGAATCTAAAATACTTAAATCCTTAATTTTGTCTATTAAAGTTTTATTTTTTTCCATAATTACGCTTTTCCTTGATACACGGCTATGCCCTCATCGACATCATCATAAACCGTAATTTTTCCATTTTTCATAAAAATGATTTTATCACACCATTCTTTAATTTCGGCTACATTGTGTGAAACCATAATGACCTTAGAGCGTGAAAGCCTCTCTTTATAAAGCTTAATGCTTTTTTCTCTAAATTGAGGGTCGCCCACAGCCCCAGCCTCGTCTATTAAATAATAATCAAAGTCAAAAGCCATACTAAGTCCAAAGGTTATCCTAGCACCCATACCAGCAGAATAGTTTTTCATCGGCTCATCAAAAAATTTACCAAGTTCAGCAAATTCTTCGACAAATTTGACCTTTTCTAGCAATTCTTTACCCTTATATCCATAAACTCTAGCGACAAATTTGGCATTATCTCTTGCACTAAGTGAGCCTTGTATGCCACCGCTTAAGCCAAGGGGCCAGGAGAGCTTTTTGTTTGTGATGATTTTGCCTCTATCTGGAAGTTCCGCTCCGCTTAAAAGTTTCATTAGGGTTGATTTACCTGCACCATTTCCACCCATTAAGCCTATACTACAATTTTCAGGGAATTCAAAACTAAAATTTTTAAAAACATAGTGTCTTCCGCCTGCAAAAAGTGGGTAAGATTTGGTTAAATTGACAAGCTTGATCATTGCTTTCTCGCTGCGGTTAGAGCCTGTCTATTATGATGATAGAAAAAAAGTCCCACAAGAAGTAAAAGCATAATGCAAAAAATAGGATAAGTGTAGCTATAATCATCTTGCAAAGGGTAGGAATCAAAAAAATTATATTTTAAAAGCTCCATAATATGAAGCAAAGGATTATAATAAAAAATGTCTAGCAAGGGCTTAGGCATAAGCCAAGTGGGGAAAATCACCCCAGAAGACCAATAAAAAACGATACTAAAATACATCAAAAGCGTTTTTAAAATTTCAAAAAAATGACTTAAAATTGCAAAGCAAAGTCCCAAAACGAAACCTGAAAGCATTAGTAAGAAGACGCAAAACATTACATCTAAAAAATGTTGTGGTAAAACATCAAAGCGTAAAAACCACCCTGCGATAAATAAAACGCAAAAGAAAATCACAAAATAAATGCAAAATTCAAGCATAGTTCTAGCGATAAAAACATGGATAGGTTTAACAGGCTTATAGGCAAAAAGTCCCAAATTTGCACTAATGCCGTTCATAAGCTGCGTTACTATACTTCTAAACATAAAATAAGGCACTATGCCAGAGATTAAAAACATAAAAATAGAAATTCCATCAGGCATTACTTGATGATGATATTCTCTAATAATCGTAACGATGGTTGTAATCACCAAAACTATACTTAAAGGCTCTCCTATAACCCAAATATAGCCCAAATATCGATTCGCACCAAAGCGAGTTTTAAGCTCTCTAAAAAATAAAGCATAAATGACATTTAGCATTAAAACGCAAATCCTTATTTCATATAAAGTTTCAATTGTAAGAAAAAAAAATTAACAAAAAGCTAAAGGCTTTTTTTATAAGACAAAAGTCTAAATAAAATAAAATTGATTAAGCCTAAATCGCCACTTTTTTTATGAATTTCTATGATTTTAGCTCCAAGTTTGTAAGTGGGGGAGTTTTTGATTTTGATAAATTCTGGGTAGTCTTTGCAAAAAGATGGGCAAAGGTGATTTGCATTTTTTTCTTGATTGTCAAATTTCTTTTTTAGAATTTTTAAGACAAAGAGTAGATAAAAGCAATCTTTGAAATTTTCACAAAGCATAGCCACCTCGCCGATTTGATAGCTTAGATGTGATTTAATCACACTTACAGCAGATACAATGCTATCTTCATCAACCCAACCTAGTCTAAAATTTTGTCTTTGCAAGAAAAAATCTTTATGAAGTCTATAATTAATAGGGATAAGAAGGATATTTTGCGGATTAAAAGCGTTAAAGATGAGGGGTAGGGGCTTAACATTACCAAACCATAATAAATCTCCCTCACAAAGTAATCTTCTATCATCGACAAGCATTCTGCCAAAGGTATTATGTGCGGCGAAAATATGCCGTTTGGGTAGGGGAGGTAAAATCTCATCTCTTTCATATTCTTTAATAAAAGAACTTAAAATTAAAGGCGTGTGAAAGTATAAATCAGGTCTTGTAACCATAATATAATCATAGGAGATGTTTTGCTCTTTTTCATATTCTAGAGCGAGTTTTTGCGACCTTTCTATGGAAAGATGCATACCTCTATCTTGCATTAGGGTTTCAACAAGGATTTTTTTCGGCTTGTAAATTTGCTTTACTTCTTCTATAACTTTAACATCGACTTTTTTGTCATTAAAATTTTCATTATGATTATGCCAAGCAAAGCCAGATTTTTCAAAGCTGTCCCAAGTGTGAATAAAGATATCAATGCCATCTTGCCACATTTTATCTTCTAAATTTGGTTTTAAAATGTTTGTTAAAAAGCTTTCATAAGTTTGTTTATAAGTTCTTAAATGTCCCATAAAACAGATTGCAAGTTTCATTTTACCTCTTAAATTCAAGTTTTTTTTCTAGCATTAGGGTATTATCCGTGAGTTTAACCCAGCTAAGATTTAAAGCATAAATTTTAGCACTACTAAGTTTCGCAAAGGGAAATTTGGTATAATAAATGTCCTCTTGCTTCTTTGTCGCTTCTTTAAAGAAAGCCTTAGCTTGCACTCCTTTTAAAAGGGCTATTTTACTTTCTTTAGCGATATTTATGGCGATATTTGGATTTTTAAGGGCGAGTTTGATGTGCTTAGTTTCTTGATGTGAAGCGATAATGAGAGCTAAATTTTCTTCATCAAAAGCATAAAAAGCACTAGCAGTATAAACGCCCTCATCATCACGCATTGAGAGGGATAAAAGCTTATTTTTTTGTAAAAAATGCAAAATTTTTTCATTCATTTTAAAATTATACTTCATTTTTTTAAAAAAATGCCGATATGGAATTTAAATTAATGCAAGGAGTTAAAATGCAAATCGATGTGAGTAAAAATCAAAATTTCTCCCTTGACTACACGACAAAAAGTGGTAAAAAACTAAGTCTTGATATGTATGATAATCAAAGTATTAATTATAATAAAGACGAAAATTCTAAAAACTTAAGCTTAAAAAGGGAGTATGGATTTAGCTTTACTTTTGAGGGTTCTAAACTCACGCAAAATGAACTTGATGAGATTAAAGATGCGATGAAGGAAGTTGAACCTATGATACAAAATTTCCTAGCAAATTCTAAGGTTGGTGAGCTTAAGCCAAAAGATTTAATTCAAAGTGCGATGCAAATGGCAAATGTCCTCCCAACTCCAAAAGATGAAAACCATCAAAATGCCATTATGAACGGCTTTACCAATAAGCTAGAAAATTTACTTAATCAAAACAAAACTCCAAATAATGAGCAAAATGCAGCCTTATTAGAAGATAGTAAAAAATTACTCGATGAGGTTTTAGAGCAGATGAAAAAACAGCTTGAAAAAATGCAAGAAAAAGCACAAGAGCAAAACGCTACACAAAAAGAACAAAATTTCGATTTTTATGCTTAAAATCTTAAGGGGGAGTGTATCCCCTTTTAATCACTTAGTCCATCTAAATAAATTAAATGTTGTTAAGAATGGTTTGTAGCATCGTTTAGTTCTATCTCACAAATTCTTAAGTAAAATTTTTCAATCTTTCAAATTTTCAAAATAAGCATTTAGGTCTTTGAGGGCGTTAGTATTTAGCTTAGGTTTCATAAAGCCCTATATGCTTATCAGGTGGCTTAATGTTTAGTTTATTTAGTATTTATTTTTCGATAAATTCACTCATATTGTAAATTTTTAGTTTTCCATTTAGTTTTGCAAGGAGTTCTGCACTACACGCACTAATGATCGCATTTAAAATTAAAGTTCGCTTTTAAAAGAATTTAAAGGATTAAGTTTGGGTGTTTTTAGAGTGTAATTTTTAAAGGCTTTTTCGCAGCAAAATCGTTTGATATTTTCTAAGTAAAGCACGGAAATTTCAGCCTTTTTTACAAAGGCTTTCAAAAATTTCTTGCAAGGCTCTTTTATCTTTAACTAAAAGGAGAATGCAAAGGCTTGTTTCGCTACCTCTAAAGGTTATGGGGATATTAAATTGCTCGCTTAAAATGATGATTTACGCATTTCCTCTTTTGTAAAAATTCTTGGCATAATTTTTTGAAAGGCTTTAGCATAAATTTCCCTTCAAGCATTAACGAATTATACTTTTTAGTTATAATATAGGAATTAACTAAAGATTTGTTTCATAAGGAAAAAAATGCCAACTTTGTATCTTCACTCACTAGGGTGTAATAAAAATTTAGTCGATAGTGAGATTATGCTAGGACGCCTTGAAAATTATACTTTATGCGATGAGCCTAGTAAGGCTGATGTTTTGATAGTCAATACCTGCGGTTTTATTGAAAGTGCGAAAAAAGAGAGCATAGAGACGATTTTGAGTTTGCATAAAGAGCGTAAAAAAAACTCTTTACTTGTGGTTACGGGCTGTTTGATGCAACGCTACAAAGAGGAGCTAATGAAAGCCTTGCCTGAGGTGGATTTATTTACTGGGGTGGGTGATTTTGAAAAGATTGATACGCTTATTTTAAAAAAGCAAAACCTATTTTCAACTTCGACTTATTTGCAAGAAGAGGGCGTTAAAAGGGTCATCACAGGTTCAAATTCGCACGCTTTTATAAAGATTAGCGAGGGTTGTAATCAAAGCTGTGCTTTTTGTGCCATACCACATTTTAAAGGACGCCTTAAATCGCGTGAAATTTCAAGCATTATAAAAGAGCTTGAAAGCTTGATAGCTAGGGGTTATAAGGACTTTTCTTTCATTGCGCAAGATAGCTCGTCTTATCTTTTTGATAAGGGGCAAAGAAACGGGCTTTTGCGTTTGATTGAGGAGGTGGAAAAGCTTAGTGGTATAAGGGCTGCGCGTATTTTATACCTTTATCCTAGCACTTTAAGTGAGGAAGTGGTGCGTAAAATCATTGCTTCAAAAGTTTTTGTGAATTATTTTGATATGCCCTTGCAGCATATTAGCGATAAAATGCTAAAAATTATGAAAAGAGGGAGTAAAAAAGAGCAAATTTTAAAGCTTTTAAAGATGATGAGAGAGGCTAATGATAGCTTTTTACGCACTGGTTTTATTGTAGGACATCCGGGGGAGAGTGAAGAGGACTTTAAGGAACTTTGTGAATTTGTGGAGGGCTTTGGTTTTGATAGGATTAGCGTGTTTGGTTATTCTAAGGAAGAGGATACTTTAGCCTTTACAATGGAACAAGTGCCTAAGAAAGTCATCAATGCCCGCCTTAAAATTTTAGAACAAATTGTCGCAAAAAGTCTTGAAAAAAGCTTTAAAAAAGAAGTCGGTCAAAAACGCTTGGTTGTTTGTGAGGGAGAGAGTAGTGAGGGGGAATTTTTCATCGCGGGGAAAGATTTGCGTTGGGATAGGGAGATTGATGGGGAAATTCTCATTAATGAAAGTGAGTGTGGAGTCTTAGAGCGGGGGCAAATTTATGAATGCGAGATTACACAAGCGCTTGATGTAAAACTCATTGCTAAGGCTTTAAAGCTTGCCTAAATTAAGCCTTTTGGAGCATTTAAGAGGGCGTAAAAATTTACTTGCTTTTAGCTATGGAAGCGATAGCACGGCTTTATTTTATCTGCTTGAGCGTGAAAATATCGCTTTTGATATGGCTTTGATTAATTATAAAATGCGTATTAGTAGTGATGTGGAAGAAAAAGAAGCAAGGAATTTGGCTAAAGAGTTTCATAAGCAAATTTTCACCCAAACAGCACCACAATTTAAGGGGAATTTTGAAAAAAATGCTAGAGATTTTCGCTATGCTTTTTTTGAAAAAATTTGTCTTGAAAAGGGCTATGAAAATGTGATTGTAGCACACCAACTTAATGACCAATTTGAGTGGTTTTTAATGCAACTTAGCAAGGGATCTGGAGTAATGGAGCTTTTGGGAATGAATGCTTTTGAAAAAAGGGCAAATTACACGCTTATAAGACCCTTGCTAAATGTATCTAAGGAGCAAATTTTAACCTTTTTGAAAGAAAATAAAATTCGCTATTTTGATGATGAAAGTAACGAAGATGAAAGCTTTAAGAGAAATTTCATAAGAAAGCATTTTAGTGATGAGTTTTTAAGGCATTTTAGCAAGGGAGTGCAAAAAAGCTTTAGTTTTTTAAGAAAAGATTTAAAGAATTGGGGGGAAATTGAGGAGTTTAAGGGGATTTTAATTTGCGTTAAAAATGCGAGTTTGATAGCAAAGGCGTGTAAAAAACTTGGCGTTTTGATGAGCGAAAAGCAAAGAAAAGAATGTCTTAAAAGCGATTGTGTAATTAGCGGTAAAATAGGCGTGGTGTATAGGGGAAATTTGGCTTTTATCTTTCCTTATGAAAGCTGTGAAAAGCTGCCTAAAAGCTTTAAGGAAAAATGTAGGAAGCTAAGAATTCCTAAACTTTTACGCCCTTTTTGTTTCAATCATCAAGTAGAGCTTGAAACATTGTCAAATTTTGGGCTTAAAAAATAAATTTTTTGATAGCTAAGATGAATGAGAAAAATCACAAAAAAGAGTTGCAAAACAAGTCCCACAAAAGGAAAAGAAGCTAAAAAGTAAAAAATGAGCGTGTAGAATTTAAACTCAAAAGGCGTGGAGTTTTGCTCTTTAAATTTCTTTTTGTCTAAAACAGCACTTAAAACCTCTAAAACAAGGGCATTGTGAAAGAGATAATAAAAGGCTAGAAAAAAGGCGATTAAATTCACAAAAGGGATAAAAAATAAAATTAAAGCCAAGAAAAAAAGCGAGATAAATTTGAGTAAAATTTTAAACATTTCAAGCAATATGCTTAAATCACTCACCCGTTCTTTTAGCTCGTATTTATAATATTTTGCGTTGATTTTAGCAGCAATTTTGGGAGTAAAAAAAGAAAGAATAAAAAGTGAAATGGCACTAGAGTTAAAAATCACAAAAAAACCCACAATTAAAAAATTGAAACTATTAATGATAATACTCACAAAGGCAAAAGAATAAAGCCAAGCAAAAAAGCCCTCACTTTCTGGCGTAAAAAGTGCGTCAAGGTAAGCCTTTATACTCGTAAAAGAATAATAACCTACAATCATCATAAAAGAAAAACTTATTAAAGTGGAGAGTAGGGCATATTTAAAAAATTCAAAACGCGTAAAGTCTTTAAAACTTAGCCAAAAAATATTCATTGAAGTGCCTTATAACGCTTTTCAAGCTCATTATAAATCATCTCATAGCTTAAGATTTGACTTAAAATTTCGTTTAAAATTGCATTATCTTCTTTGCCGTTCCATATTTTTTTATAAAATCCCTCTTTATAGCCGTGTGCTTGTCTAAAGGCGTTTAGGACATTTTTTCCAATGTAGATTTTATAAAGGCTTTCTAAATTTAGCCCACATTTAACACAAAGCGTAAAAAACGCCGATAAAAGCTCACCCATATCAAAGCCAAAGCCGCTGCATTTGTGGATAATTAGCTCAATATCACTAATAATTGCATACATATCCTCATCACTTGGCGTTCCCTTTTCTTTTATAAAATCTCTAAAAGCACCCACAGAGCTAAGCTCCATAGCGATGAAGGAAAGCTCTTTTTTACCCTTTTCCTCAAGCAAAATACTAAGGATAAAATGCCAAATATCCACAAGCTCTATGCGGACATTGTCCCAGTTTGTAGGACTTTTAATGCTCTTCCAGTGCTTCCACGCAAAGGATTCAATTAGCTCCGCACACTCCATATAAATGCACCGCCTCCAACTTATGAGCTTACCCTCCTTAGTGTAGCCATTTTCCCAACCCTTTCCGTTTGTCTCATCGTTTAATTTTTGTTGAAGTTTTAGCATATCTTCTAACATTTGCGTGTTTTTCATAGTGTATCCTTAGGTAATGATTTGCACTTCTTGATTGAGTTTTAAAATTCCTTTTTTAATCTCTTCATTATATATTCCTGCATTTAATATAAGCAAAACATTATTTTTATCTTTTAAAATTTCAGGTGAGAAAACTTTAAATTGTGTGTCATAAAGTCTTTTGCCCCACTTGGCAGGGTCATTATCTAAAATCCCATTTATTTTAGCACTACAAAGCCCATTATAAAGCAAAAATTGCGAAAACAAATGTGCTCCAAAAAGATAAATTTCTTTTGCACTTTCATCAATGAGTTTATTTAAAATATCAATTTTTTTCTCATAAAAGCTCATCATATCTTCAAATAATGCCTTATTTTTAGCGTATTCATTTTTTAAAATCACTTTGTCTTTTTCTATATCTTTGTCAATTTTAAGTGCGTAAAAAATGCTATGCTCCCCAAAATAATGTTTTTTAAGGATTTTAAAGCCGTTTTTAGCACATAAAAATTCCAAAATTTTTTCACTTAAAAAAAGCGTATGTTCAAAGCAAAGACAATTCACAAATTTATTTTCTAGCCATTTTTGCATATTGGGGAGACTAAAGACCATTACCCCCCCCCCCCCCCAGCATTTGAGCGCATTCGTTTAGAAATTTGTTTGGCTCATAAATATGCTCAAAAGTGTGAGAATGTGCTATAAGGTCAAATTTTCCCCCCTCCAAAGCCTCCTTTTCAAAAAAACCATCGATATAATTTATCCTTTCATCTTTAACGCTTGAATTTGGCTCTATGATAGTATATTCTAAACCCTCATCAAGTTTTAAACATTCTTTTGCGAGTTTGCCGTGTCCTCCGCCTATTTCAAGCACAAACCTAGGCTTAAAACTCATAAGAAAATTTGCAAATTCCTCGTGATGTTTTTGCCAAAGTGCTCCAACCGCACCAGCATTATGTCCATTTTTATAAAGTATATCAAGAGGGATAAGCTTTAAAAGCTCTATGCTTCCACTTTGAAAAATGCCAAATTCACAGCGTGCGATAATGTCCTCTTCCACTTTTTCGTCTGTGCAACCGCAAAAAAGTGGAAAATCATAGCTTGCAAGCACTTCATAAGTTTTTTCGCCCGTAATGGCACTTTCTTTTCTTAAAATATAATCCATACCGCTTTCCTTAAGTTATTATAATGGCGTAAATTTAAGCTTTTGTTTTTAACGATTGATTAATATTAGTTTTTTATAATTACGAAGTTAAGAGTTTATTTTTTTTTTTTTTTTTTGTATAATCTCATCTTTGATTTTATTTAAAGGATAAGTGATGAAACAAGGCGATTTTACCGAAGTTGCGAAGCATTATATTAACAGACCTGCTTATAGTGCATTTTTGCTTGAAAAATTGATTAAGTGCATTAATGATACTAATAAGCCTTTAGAGGATTTAAATGTCGTAGAAGTAGGTGCTGGCACAGGTAAGCTTACTAAAATGTTAGCTGAAATTTTTAAGCTTAACATCACTGCTGTGGAGCCTAATGATAATATGCGTGAAGAGGGCATTAAATTTACACAAAACTGCTCAAATATCTCTTGGCAAAAGGGTAGCGGAGAAGAAACAGGTGTAAAAAGTGGTGTGGCTGACTGGGTGATTATGGCGAGTTCTTTTCACTGGACTGACCCGACAAAGTCTTTACCTGAATTTGCACGTGTTTTACACGGGGGGGGGGGGGGGTGTCCCCGGCGCAGGTTATTTTACCGCCATTTGGAATCCACGTCATATAGCAGAGGGATCGCTTTTTGATGAGATTGAAAAGGAGATTAAGCATATTGTTCCAGAGCTTACTCGTGTGAGTTCTGGCACTCAAAATGTGAAAAAATGGGAAGAAATCCTCGTTTCAACAGGGGATTTTAAGGACTGCTTTTTTATGGAGTGCGATTATAGTGAAACTTGGAGCAAAGAACGCTACCTTGGAGCGTGGCATTCTGTAAATGATATACAAGCCCAAGCAGGTGTGTCAAGATGGCAAGAAATTTTAGAGATGATAAATCATAAAATTTCAAAGCTTGAAAGCATAGAGATACCTTATAAAATAAGAGCTTGGACTGCTAAGAAAGTTTAAGATTAAAGGAGAAAATTATGGAAAAATTAGTTGAGCAAGTGTGGGATTATACTAAACATGCGAAGTTTTATTCTTATCGCCCAAATTATGCACCAAAAAGCATTGATATGTTAGTATGTCTAGCACACGGGGGGGGGGGGGGGGTGTCCCCGGCAATTCTAGCTTAAAGGTCGCTGATATTGGTGCTGGGACAGGAAATTTAAGCATTATGCTACTTGAAAGAGCTTGCGAGGTCGTTTCAGTCGAGCCAAATGATGCGATGAGAGAGATAGGCATAGAAAGAACTAAGGGACAAAAAATCACTTGGGTGCGTGCCACAGGTATAGACTCTACGCTAAAAGCAGGGGAATTTGACTGGGTTACCTTTGGCTCTAGTTTTAATGTAATGGATAGAAATGAAGCCTTAGTGGAGGCACATAGGTTGCTAAAAAAAGGAAGTTATTTTTCTTGTATGTGGAATCATAGGGATTTAAATGATCCAGTGCAAAAGATAGCGGAGGATACCATAGTGGAATTTGTGCCAAATTACACAAGAGGCACGAGAAGAGAGGACCAACGCCCTATCATTGAGAGTCGTAAAGATTTGTTTGATAATATCATTTATTTAGAAGAGGATTTTTATTTTCATCAAAGTATAGAAAACTACATCAATGCGTGGAAAAGTGTGAAAAATCCTTACTGGGATTTAGAGCAAGCGGAGGGTGTAGAGCTTTTTGAAAAAATCTCTTCTAAAATTCGTGAGCGTTTGCCGCAAGAATTTGACATCAAATACACGACTCGTTGCTGGAGTGCTAAGAAAATTTAAAGGATAAAAATGGCTTTGAGATTTCAAACAAAGGCTAGAAATTTAGCCGCTTTACAAGGCAAGTTAAAGTCGGCTAAAATCTTACCTTTAGTGCTGACAAACTTAGAGGACTTGGAAAAAAACCCTACAAAAATTTTACAAGAAATCAAAAAACTTAAAGCCACGAAACTCATCATTCGCTCCTCTTCTAAGGCAGAGGATAGCACAAAAAATTCAAATGCCGGGGCTTTTTTAAGCCTCGCAAATATCCACGCACATAACGAAAAAGAGCTTTTAAACGCTCTTTTTAATGTGGGACATTCAATGCCCTCCAAAAAAGATGAAATTTTAATCCAGCCCTGCCTTGAAAATATAGAGCTTTGCGGTGTGGGTTTTAGCGTAGATAAAGATAATTTTGCACCTTATTTTTGTTTGCAATATGATAAAAGTGGCTCAAACTCCTCTATAACGGACGGTAGCGCAGAAAATGCCTTGACTTATTTTCACTACCGCAAATCTTTAAAATTTAAAGATGAGGATACTAAAAGGGTTATTGGCTTAATTAAGGAGCTTGAAGCACTTTTTGCGTGCCATTTTTTAGATGTGGAGTTTGCTTTTGCAAATTATAAGGGTGAAAAAGAGCTTTTTTGCCTACAAGTAAGACCTTTGGTCATGGAGGGAAAGCTTAATTTATTTGACTCTTTACCAAAAGAAGCCTTGGATAGATTTTATAAACGCTTTTTATCCTTGCAGGAGCCACGCCCACGCGTTTTGGGAGAAAAGGCTATTTTTGGCGTGATGCCTGATTGGAATCCTGCTGAAATTATAGGACTGCGTCCAAAACGCCTTGCTTTTAGTCTTTATAAATACATCATCACGGATAATATTTGGGCATATCAAAGGGATAATTACGGCTACAAGGACTTGCGTTCTCACCCACTAATTCACTCTTTTTTGGGAATCCCTTATGTTGATGTGAGGCTTTCTTTCAATTCTTTTGTGCCAAAAAGCTTAGATGAAAATATAGCCAAAAAGCTTGTAAATTATTATCTTAACGCTCTTGATTTAAATCACGATTTGCACGATAAGATAGAATTTGACATTGTGTTTTCCTGCTATGATTTTAACACCCCACATAAACTTAAAAAACTCTTAAAACACGGATTTAACGAAAATGAGCTTAAACGCCTTGAATTTTCTCTTTTAGAATTAACAAACCGCATTATTAATCCTAACGGACTTTATTTAAAAGACATCAAAAAGGCTAAAAAACTTAATGCTATTTATGAAAAACTCACACGCTCAAAACTTTCTTTGCTTGATAAAATTTACTGGCTTTTAGAAGAATGTAAGCGTTATGGCACTTTACCCTTTGCAGGGGTAGCTAGGGCTGGGTTTGTGGCGATGCAAATGCTTAATTCTCTAGTTGAAATAGGCTTTTTCACACAAAAAGAAAGGACAGAGTTTTTAAATTCCTTGCAAACCATAAGCAAAACATTAAGCTTAGAAAGTGAGGGTCTAAATTCTAAAACAAAACCAGTATTTTTAAAGAAATTTGGGCATTTAAGGGCTGGCACTTATAATATACTTTCCCCGCGTTATGATGAGAATTTTAATGCTTATTTTGAGCTTAAAAAAAGCGAAGTTAAGATGAAAGTAAAAGAGAAAAAATTTAGCCTTAGTGTAAGTAAAAAAGCAAAATTTCAAAAGCTTTTAAGCGAACACGGACTTAGTGTTGAGGCTGATGCGTTTTTTGACTTTTTAAAAGAAGCGATTGAAGGGCGTGAGATGGTAAAATTTGACTTTAGCAAACTCCTTTCACAAGCCATTGTTTTCATAGGGGAGCTTGGAAAGTATTATGGTATAGCTAAGGAGGATATGGCACATCTTGATATTAATGTGGTGTTAAATCTTTACTCAAGCCTTTATTCCCAAAGTCCAAAAGAGCAGTTTTTAAGAGAAATCGAGCATAATAAAAAAGAATACGAACTTACCAAAAGTATTAAACTGCCGTCTCTTTTAAGCAATGCGGAGCAAATTTTTTCTTTTTTTAGTGCGAAGCTCTGTCCTAATTTCATCACGCAAAAAAGCATAGTGGCAAATACAGCTAGAGAAAATGAGGAGGATTTGGAGGGTAAAATCGTGCTAATTTATGCGGCGGATCCGGGCTATGACTATCTTTTTACTAAAAAAATCGCAGGCTTTATCACTTGCTATGGTGGGGCAAATTCGCATATGGCAATTCGTGCTTCAGAGCTTGGACTTCCTGCTGTTATCGGTGTGGGTGAGCTTGAATTTCAAAAATACTTAAAAGCAAGTCGCCTTAAAATAGAATGCGAAAGTGAGCAAATCTTTTGTTTATAGGAATTTCACAAAGATTGCTTTTAAATGAAAACTATTATGAGCTAAGAGAGGCTTTAGCGCTTGAGTGGGGGGAATTTTTTAGAGCAAATTTGCAAGGCTTTTTGCCTCTACCACTTTCTTATGAGCTTGATTTTAAGGCTTATGTACCGCATTTAAAAGGCGTGATTTTAAGCGGAGGGAATGATTTAAACTCGCTTAATCCAAACGAGCTTTCTTTAAAAAGAGATGTGTATGAGGCGAAAATTATTTCTTATTGTTTTAAAAAAGAACTCCCACTTTTAGGTATTTGCAGAGGAGCACAAATGATAGCACAGCACTTTAATTCTACCTTAAAACCCTGTCAAAATCACATCGGCACACATCAAATCACAACAAAAAGGGGCGAATTTGAAGTTAATTCTTTTCACAATTTTTGCATTGAAAGCTTAGGACAGGACTTAAAGAGCCTTGCCATGTCAAAAGATGGAAGTATAGAAGCTTTTAAACATAAGAAAAAGCCTATTTATGGCATAATGTGGCACATTGAGCGTGAAAGGGGCTTAAGTGAAAATGCTATTTTTAAAAAATGGCTTAAAGGAGTGAAATGAAAGCGTTAATTTTAGCAGCAGGCTTTGGCTCAAGGCTTATGCCATTGACCGAATTTGTGCCTAAAACTATGGTGAAGTATCAGGGCAAAGCTTTGATAGAGTATGAAATCACGGCACTTAGGGAGGCTGGAGTTGGTGAGATTGCTGTGGTGGGTGGATATTTAGCACCTGTTTTAAGAGATTTTGTAGCTAATCTTGGCATTCATAGTTTTTATGAAAATAAAAATTACGATAAAACAAATATGCTTATGACGCTTTTTTGTGCGAGGGATTTTATGCAAAAGTGTATTGATGAGAAGCAGGATTTGATTATCTCTTATGCGGATATAGTGTATTTTAAAGAAAGTGTGGAGAAATTATCTAAGGTTAGGGCGGACTTGGCTATCGTGGTGGATAAAGCTTGGCGAAAGCTTTGGGAGAAGCGTTTTGAAAATCCTTTAGAAGACGCTGAAACGCTTAAGATAAGAGAGGGTAAGATTAAAGAGCTAGGCAAAAAGCCTTCAAGTTATGATGAAATTGAAGCGCAGTATTTGGGACTTTTTAAATTTTCCTATAATTTTCTACCACAGCTTTTAGCCTTTTATGATGGTTTAGATAGGACGGCTTTTTATGATGGCAAGGATTTTGATAATATGTATATGACGAGCTTTTTACAAGCTTTAATCGATAAATTTGATAATGCTTTGGCAGTGGAGATTAATGGTGGCTGGTGTGAGATAGATTTTAAGAAAGATTTGGAGATAGAATTTGTAACTCTATAATTAAACTACTAAATTTAATTCTATAAACCTTACTTAAAATATTGCAAAAACACCAAAGAAAAATAAAAAGAATAGATTACCCTCAACATCTTATCCAAATCTTTATGGTGGGCCTAACAAGACTTGAACTTGTGACCTCACCCTTATCAGGGGTGCACTCTAACCAGCTGAGCTATAGGCCCTTTATAATGGTGGAGAATAGCGGGATCGAACCGCTGACCTCCTGCGTGCAAAGCAGGCGCTCTCCCAGCTGAGCTAATTCCCCAAAATTAGCTTATCAATCTTTAAAATCTAAACAAGGACAATTGAATAAGTTAGCTTTGTGAGAAAGCTACTTTTATACTCTATCCTAACGAAAGGATAAAGTTGTACTCTAGAAAGGAGGTGATCCAACCGCAGGTTCTCCTACGGTTACCTTGTTACGACTTCACCCCAGTCGCTGATTCCACTGTGGGGGATAACTAGTTTAGTATTTCCACTTCGAGTGAAATCAACTCCCATGGTGTGACGGGCGGTGAGTACAAGACCCGGGAACGTATTCACCGCAACATGGCTGATTTGCGATTACTAGCGATTCCGGCTTCATGCTCTCGAGTTGCAGAGAACAATCCGAACTGGGACATATTTTATAGATTTGCTCCACCTCGCGGTATTGCGTCTCATTGTATATGCCATTGTAGCACGTGTGTCGCCCTAGGCGTAAGGGCCATGATGACTTGACGTCGTCCCCACCTTCCTCCTCCTTACGAAGGCAGTCTCCTTAGAGTGCTCGACCGAATCGTTAGCAACTAAGGACGAGGGTTGCGCTCGTTGCGGGACTTAACCCAACATCTCACGACACGAGCTGACGACAGCCGTGCAGCACCTGTCTCAACATTCTAGCAAGCTAGCACTTCCGTATCTCTACAGAATTTGTTGGATATCAAGCCTAGGTAAGGTTCTTCGCGTATCTTCGAATTAAACCACATGCTCCACCGCTTGTGCGGGTCCCCGTCTATTCCTTTGAGTTTTAATCTTGCGACCGTACTCCCCAGGCGGTATGCTTAATGCGTTAGCTGCATTACTGAGATGACTAGCACCCCAACAACTAGCATACATCGTTTAGGGCGTGGACTACCAGGGTATCTAATCCTGTTTGCTCCCCACGCTTTCGCGCCTTAGCGTCAGTTGAGTTCCAGCAGATCGCCTTCGCAATGGGTATTCTTGGTGATATCTACGGATTTTACCCCTACACCACCAATTCCATCTGCCTCTCCCTCACTCTAGACTATCAGTTTCCCAAGCAGTTTAATGGTTAAGCCATTAGATTTCACAAGAGACTTGATAATCCGCCTACGCGCCCTTTACGCCCAGTGATTCCGAGTAACGCTTGCACCCTCCGTATTACCGCGGCTGCTGGCACGGAGTTAGCCGGTGCTTATTCCTTTGGTACCGTCAAAATTCTTCCCAAAGAAAAGGAGTTTACGCTCCGAAAAGTGTCATCCTCCACGCGGCGTTGCTGCGTCAGGGTTTCCCCCATTGCGCAATATTCCCTACTGCTGCCTCCCGTAGGAGTCTGGACCGTGTCTCAGTTCCAGTGTGACTGATCATCCTCTCAGACCAGTTAAGCGTCATAGCCTTGGTAAGCCTTTACCTTACCAACTAGCTGATACTATATAGTCTCATCCTACACCGAAAAACTTTCCCTATCTAACTTATGTTAAATAGGAGTATGGGGTATTAGCACTCATTTCTAAGTGTTGTCCCCCAGTGTAGGGCAGATTAACTATACCTTACTCACCCGTGCGCCACTAATCCACTTCTAGCAAGCTAAAAGCTTCATCGTTCGACTTGCATGTATTAGGCACGCCGCCAGCGTTCACTCTGAGCCAGGATCAAACTCTCCATATTAATTTCTTTAATATAGGCAAAGCCTCATTAAGAGAAGTAAGACTAAAGATAAGATTGTCCTAAAACAATCATCTATGCTTAAGGTTTGCCCTTAGTATCTTTAGTTTAATCATATGAAGTTTTAATCTAAAACTTTTAATGTTTATTTCACTTTATTTATAAAGTGTGGCTCAATCGTCACTTATTTAGATTTCAAAGATTGACTATAAGATTTGAATAACAATATTGATGTTAAAGAACAGAACTTTTTAGGTTTTTAATAAGGCTTAAAGCTGAGATTAAAAACAAAAAGAAATGAAATTATAGTAAAGAAAGCTTAAGGGGAGGTTAAAGTTGGGGAGGAATTGAGAAATGTTATAAAATTTCTCTTTGTCCTTTGGAGTCTGGCTCACTTAAAATTCCCATTTGGCTTAATTGCTCAATAATATTTGCAGCTCTATTGTAACCTATTTTAAGGCGGCGTTGTAGATAAGAAATACTTGTTTTTTTATCTTCTAAGATGACTTTTTTTGCTTCCTCAAAAAGTTCATCAAGCCCTCCCTCAATCTCGCCATTTGCCGTTACTCCACTACTTTGCTCATCTTTTAAAAAGCTATCATCATATTCTGCAAGCTGCTGTTCTTTTAGAAAATCCACAATTTTTTCAATTTCAAATTCACTAGCAAAAGGAGCGTGTAGGCGAACAATGTTACTTGTTCCAGGAGGGGTAAAAAGGCAGTCTCCACGACCCAATAAACTTTCAGCACCCATAGCATCAAGTATGACTTTTGAGTCTATTTTTTGTCCTACTTTGTAAGAAATTCGGCTTGGCAAATTTGCTTTAATTAGTCCTGTAACCACATCAACAGATGGGCGTTGAGTCGCTACGATGAGATGAATTCCGCTCGCTCTTGCCATTTGGGCTAAACGCCCAATATAAAATTCCACATCTTTACCTGCCGTCATCATCAAATCCGCTAATTCATCGATGATTACAACGATGAAAGGCAATTCCTCCGCTTCGCCACTTAATCTTACTTTTTCATTATAATTTTCTATATTTTTAGTTTTTGCTTCAGCCATAAGGCGGTATCTACGCTCCATTTCTGCGACCATATTAGAAAGAGCATTAACAGCTTTTTTTGGGTCGGTGATGACGGGAGTTAAAAGGTGCGGTATGTCATTATAAATGCTAAATTCTAGCATTTTTGGATCTATCATCATCAAACGCAGGGTTTTAGGGCTATTGCGGTATAGTAAGCTTAAAAGCATAGCGTTTATCCCAACGCTTTTTCCACTTCCTGTTGTTCCCGCTATGAGGAGATGGGGGAGTTTTTTAAGGTCTGTTACAAAAGCATTTCCTACTATATCCTTACCTAAGGCTATGGTAAGAGGGCTTTTTGAGTTGCGAAAAACTTCACTTTCTAAAATTTCTCTTAAATAAATGGTTTGCGTTTCTTCATTTGGCACTTCAATGCCGACTACATCTTTACCTGGAATAGGTGCTTGTATGCGGATAGAGCGCGCTTTTAAAGCCATCGCTAAATCATCTTGCAAATTTAAAATTCGGCTTACTTTTACATCAGCACTAGGGCGAAATTCAAAGGTTGTTACCACAGGTCCTGTATAGGTGCTAATCACATCGCCTCCTATTTTAAAGCGGCGTAATTTCTCAAGCAAATCATAAATTTTTTTATCAATCTCACTTTCGTCAATTTCTTGTTTTTTTTCATTGGGATTTGCGAGAAAGTCAAGCGGTGGCAGACAAAAATCCTTTGGATTTTCAAAGTCTCCTTGCTCTATCTCTGCTAAAAGGGCTTGGTTGATGGCTATTTCTTTGGCTAGAATACTTCTTTTTTGTGGCAAATTTTCCTCTAATACCATCTCAAAATCTTCTTTTGGTGGCATTTTTTTCTCATCATTAAAATGAGGTATTTCGTCTTTTTTTTCGACATCTTCAAGCTTGATAATGGAAGGCTTTGGTGGCATTATCGGGCTATCAAGCTCTTCGACGACAAATTCCACATCTTGCTCTATATTTTCTTTTAATTCTATGATTTCAAAATCGTCATTGCCTATTTGCGGTTGTAAATTTGTTGGAGGAGTGCTTTGAATTTCTGGCGTTTTGATTAGGGAGGCTGTTTCTTCTTTAAAGCTGTATTTGCTATTTGTAGGAAGTGGGCTAAGATTTTTCAATTCTTCTTTTTCAAGTCTTTGAATTTGTTCTTGCACCTTTTTTTCTAAAATTTCATTTTGATTTTCTTTATATTCTTTCTCAAGTCTCGCTTTTTGCATTAAATTTTCTCTAGTTTCTAGCTCTTTAGTGAAAATTTTAGGCTTGATTTCATTTTTAGGTGGAGTAATTGCTATATTTTTTCTTTTGTAGCTTGGCTCGTCTAAATTATCTTTAATGTTAATTTGCTGAATATCCTCTGGCTTCTTAGGTTTTAAAAAATGCTCTGGTATCACTTCCATCTCCTCTTGTGGTATAAAATTAAATTCCTCATCTAGTCCCATTATACTTTTACTTGCTTTTTGCGCAAAAGAGCGTAATTCTTTAGAATTTTCATAAATGAAACTTTGAGGATTTAAATTTTCAATTTCTATTTTTTCGTCTAAAATTTGCGTTTTAAGTTTGGCAAAATCGGCTTTTGCATTGCTATTTGCTTTAAGATTATTGATTTTTATCTCTTCTTCTATGGGTTTTAAATTTTGCATTTTTGGTGGTGGGACATTTTCTTTTTCTTCTTCTTTGCTTTGTGTTTTTACTTCTGCAAATTCTTCTTTTTCGCTTTCCCCACCGAAAATTTTCATTAAAGCATTTTTGAAATTGCTTTCAAATTTAGCTAAACGCTCCCATTTAATTTCTATTTTAAAGACTTCTTTGATGAAATTTGGAAAAAGTAGGCAAATGGAAAGAAGTAAAATTAAAAGTGCCACTATCCCACTTCCTATATGTCCAAAAAGCGTAGAAAATAGGGCGTATAAAAGCTCTAAAATATAGCCATTATGCTTATCAAACACGGCAAATAAAAGCAAAGTGGCAAAAAAGGCAAAGCTTATGCCAAAAAGCTCTGTGCGTTTAAAAAGCTCTATTTTATAAGATTTTTTAAAATATAAATAATTTAAAACAAAAAGAGCAAAAGGATAATAAGTCCCAAATTCCCCAAATAAAAAGAAATTAAACTCATAAAGCCACAAGCCCATTTGAGGTGCTAACATACAAAGACAAAGATAAAAAATTATTAAAGATGAAAGGATAAAAATAGCTTCTTTTTTGATGTTAAATCCTTAAAATTTTATAAAAGAAGCTATTATAGCATTAAAGCTTTACATATAATTTAACAAGCTTAGTTGAGATATGGTCGTGGTCGCTTTCATCGAGGCTTGATAGGCTAGTTGCGTTTGCATTAAGTTGATTAAAGTTTCCCCATAATCTGCATCATTAACTTTTGTTTTAAGTGTTTGCACATTCACGCTTAAAAAAGTTACGCGTGTATTGACATTGTCTATATTATTATGATACGCACCCATAGTAGTATTAAGCTTATTTATGTGGTCGCTTAAGTGGTCAAGCCTCTCAAGTGCGCCTTGCATACCTGTGTTTCTAGGATTATCTCCGTCTGCATTAGCTCTCATATTTCCACTTAAAACTGCCTCTATCATTAAATCTAAATCCTTAATCACATCAACATTAGGCTCATCAATCACCAAAGAATTATTTGCATTAAAGGAAAAATCCGGTCCCGCAACCTGATTTGCCGTATGATTGTAAGGAGGCTGTGGAAATTGTCCGCTTTGTGAGTCGCTTAGAGAAACGCCTATATTCGTGCCTGTTGAAAGTTTATCTGTAACGCTAATACGCCCACGATAATCCATCGTAACATTTACAGTTGATTTAGAATCGCTCATAAGTTTTTGCAGGGTGTCATATTGATTTGCATTAATTTGCCCATTATTTGGATGTATGCTTTGCGTTGGCACTTGATCGCTTGCAAACATTCCTATGATGTCATTAAGCTGTCTATAAGTTATCTCATTTGGTGGGGTTACGACACCGCTATTTCCTGTGGCTGGATTTGTATGCGTGATAGGAAAGGTGATATTTTGATTAGGATTAGCAGGGTCTAGAAAACTTACGGTTGAATTTTGCAAATTAACCGTTACATTGTAGGTATTTCCACCCTTTGAATTGACGGTTAAATTTAAAGTGGAGTCCATAGCATTACCCGACATTACCTCACTTAGCTTTGTGCTATCTGTGGCGTAGGCATTTGTGCCTTGTATGACTTGAGAAACATTACCTATAACAGAATTTCCGTGCTTTTCAAAAAAGGTATTATCATAGTCCGCTCCATTTGTCGCATTTCCTGCACTATCCGTCATTTTGGAGTTGATAAAATCGGTTTGATGTAGGTCGATTTCAAATTGCTGGTTATTTATCGTTACTTGAACAGGAGATTGTAGGTCTGTGATAGGTCTTGCTGGATTGCCTATGGCTGCTTCCATAACCAAATTTGTTAAATCGTCTTTACTTAAAGGAGGTTGAGCCGCTTGCATTGCAGTTTCTATTTCTTGCATTTCTGTTTTATCGTCAAACTGCGGAGTGTAAGCTACTGCGTGAAAATCAAGCTTATTATTGCCCTCTTTTAAGTCTCTTATTTGAATTTGACCACTATCGTTAATCGTTACATCGACTACTTTTTCAGTGGCAGTATTACCATATAAATTGCCAATTTTTTCTAGCACATCTTCCATTTTATCCGTAGGATTAACCAAAACAGCAGATTTAAAGCTCTGCCCATCAGGCTTGACCCCTTGCACATAAAGGGTGGTTGGTGGAAATTCAAGCCTAGTGTCCTCTTGCTCAAAGTCTTTATCAATTTCTAAATTTTTATCTTTCACGTAGCCAAGCCCGATTAAATCCTGCCATAAATTATCCCCCTTTAAATACTGCTTTTTATCAGGATTCTTATTTAAATCATATCTATTATCCGTAAAGCTTTCATTAGTCGTAATTTGCTTTTGATAATCTCCATCAGCTTTGAAAAATAAATCAAATCCAGGGATATTATAAGGACTTTCCGTCCCCGCACCCGTTACGACATTGACATTATTTTTATCACCAAAATAATTGCCCTTAGAGTCAAAAGGCTTGTGATTGAGCTGGGCTCCTGCGAAAAGGTATTGCCCATTAATGCTCGTATTTGCAAGTTGAACGATTTGCTCTTTTATCTTTTCTAACTCTTTAGCTATGGCTTCACGGGAGGTTTGAGAATTACTATCACTTGCAGCTTGAGTTACTTTAACCTTGAAATTTTCTAGCAATTTCACCATATCCTGCAAGGCTTTCATACTATTTGCAGTCATCTCTTTAGCTGAACTTGTCGCCTCTTTAATTTGCTCTAGAGTTTTTAGTTCATACTCAAGGCGCGTATTATCGATGTAAATGCTAGCATCTTCGTAAGAATCTTGTATTTTCATGCCTGAGCTAAGTTGCATACTAAGTTTATTTAAAGCAGAAGCACCGCTCATCGTATTTTGAATGGAGTTTGTAAAATTAAGTTTATTTGTAACTCTCATTGTCTTTCCTTAATGATAAATTATCTTTTCAAATACTGCTACAACATTACAAGCAAAAAGCGTTCCTAAATTTAAAATTCTTTTTAAAGAATTTATAAACTTAAAAAAGTATAATTACGCTCTTAATATGCCCAAGTGGTGAAACTGGTAGACGCGCTAGACTCAAAATCTAGTAAGGGCAACCTTGTGTCGGTTCGAGTCCGACCTTGGGCACCACCTTTCCAAATTAATCTTTACAATGATAGTTTTTTTAAGCGTATATAAATTTATAGCAATATCTGTCTTATTATTCTTTTTAATTGTTCTCATCGTATTTCTTATATTCTTTATTACTTTAAGCTTTTGCGTTGTTTTATGTAGTATAAATTTGCAATTTAAATATTTTATCTATAGTTATATTATTTCTTTAGCGGTAGAGTCAAAAACATGATTTTAAATATCGCAAATTTTCAAATACTCTTCCATACTTTCATGAAGATAGTTGCAAAGGTTTAAAATTTTTTAAGTAAATGGTGTTGCAAAGATTATTGGGGACAAAAACTCCGTTTCATTAAGAAATAGTAAGGTTTTCTTTTTGCAGAGTGTGGCTAAGTTAATACTGAAGTCTATTTTTTTTGTTTTTCTAAATAAGCTACCTTCAGGTAGCTTATTTTGTATTTTTAAGGTTTTTGACGATTTTATCTATCTCTTTGCTTGCTTTTTTGTAGTCTCCGTCCTTTAATTCTTCTAAGGCTTTTACTGCAAAGTCAAAATCGACCATTTCCTCTTCCCTTTCCGTTTCTTTAAGGTTTTTTACTAATTTATCTATCTCTTTGCTTGCTTTTTTGTAGTCTCCGTCCTTTAATTCTTCTAAAGCATTAACAGCACTAGAAAAATCTTCAATTTCATTTAAATAAGATTCGATAGCCTCGCGAATTATGACAGATTTTGGCTTAGAGAGATTTTTACTTAAAGAGTCTAGCCTCTCTTTGAGTGTAGAGGAGAGTTTAAGAGAGTAATTTGTCATTTTAGTTTTCATTTTTATCCTTTCTTTAAGATTGTATTTTGTGGAAACGAATTGCTTGTTTGCAGTTTTTACAAATGAATTTTTTGCCTTGAAGTTCCATTTTCTGATGGATTGTGTAAGGCACATCGTGAATTTTGCCCTCGCAGTCGCAGATATAAAGATAAATTTGCTCCTTGTCCGCATCTTCATCTTCGCTTAACTCAAAGCTTACTTCACCGCCACCATCATCACTTATACCTGCACTTCGCCATTTTTGCACTTTCATATCTTCATACAAGATATGTTCTAAAAGCCATTTTTTAGCAACTATGTAGAGTTTTTCTTTAAGGTCATTTGTGGATTTAATGTCTTTAATGAGATTGATCATTGTTTGGATAATTTCTTTATGAATTTTGCGATGTGCCTCAAGTTCTGGGTAGTTGATAAGGTGCATATATTTTTCTTCATCATTAAAATGATCTTTCATATAATTGAAAAATTCCGCAAGTAAATCTTTGACATCGTTTTTACTTACGGCTTTATCTGATACCATTTCAACCTTAGCGGCTAATTCAAAAAGTTTTTTATGCTGCTTGTCTATTTTGGCATTATGAACGCTAAAGCTCTCGTCCCATTTTGGAAGCATAATGACTCCTTTAAATAAATTTGCTAGATTATAAATTTATTTAAATAAAAATGAATTTAAAATGCTTTCTATTTTTGCTAAAATAAGCTTTTTTGAAAGGAAAATTGTGTCGGCTAGAATTTTAGTATTAGAAGATGATTTAAGTTTGGGTGAGATTATACAAGAATATTTAAGCGAGGAAGGCTATGAAATCACGCTTTGCGATAATGCTAAAGAAGCACTTGATTTAGCTTATGAGAGAAATTATGACCTTTGGATTTTAGATGTTAAAGTGCCTTTAGGAGATGGTTTTTCTTTGCTAAAAGAATTAAGAGAGGCAAATAGGCAAACTCCTTGCATTTTTATGACTTCTTTGAATACCACAGATGATTTAAAACAAGGCTTTAGTGTAGGTTGTGATGATTATATTAAAAAGCCTTTTGAATTAGCCGAGCTTTCTTTACGCGTAGAGGCTTTACTTAAACGCTCTTTTTTTCATAAAAATGAGGATTATGAAGATTTAGGAGATGGACTTAAATTTAGCTTTAAAAATCAAATTTTATATAAAGATGATAAAGCCTTAACCCTACCAAGTAAGGAAATTAAACTTTTAACCTTACTCTTGCAAAATAAAAATCATTTTTTAAGCATAGAAGAAATTTTTGATAAGCTTTGGGAGTATGATGAAGAGCCTAGTGAGCTTAGTCTTAGAGCTTATGTAAAAAATTTGCGTAAAATTCTAGGCAAAGATAAAATCATTAATCAGCGAGGCAGAGGCTACCGCTATGGCTAAAAAAGTGGTATGGCAAATTTTACTCATTTATCTTACGACCACTGGCGTTTTTTTGACCATTTTTTTTAGCATTTGGTATGAAAAACTTTATGAAGATTTAATCCTTATAAAAGGTGAGAATTTAAGAGAAATACGCCGCACCATAGTTGTCAATATCGCAAATAATCGCTTCGTCCCTTTAGAAGAAAATGCTGCAAATATCGCTAAAAGTGCGAAAATTCAATTTGCCATTTTTGATAAAGAAAAGGTTTTTTTTGATAATTTGGATATAAATTATACTAAAGCAAAAGTGAGACTTAAGGGCAGGGGCATTAGTGAGGGCAGGGTATTTTTTATGGCGCCAATGAGT
Organism: Campylobacter vulpis; assembly: GCF_014217995.1. Classification (NCBI taxonomy): domain Bacteria; kingdom Pseudomonadati; phylum Campylobacterota; class Epsilonproteobacteria; order Campylobacterales; family Campylobacteraceae; genus Campylobacter; species Campylobacter vulpis. The sequence goes on along the minus strand of NZ_CP041617.1, from coordinate 972,716 downwards.
TTAAGTGAGTATTATTTAGGACATAGTAAAGAACGCACGGAAAGTGATGAGGGGCTTAAAATTCTTATTCAAGGCGAAGATGTAGGTAAGGACTTGCTTTTGATTAAATTTGAAGTTTTGAGTTTTGCGTTGTTTGCTTTTGGAATTTTGGGGTTGATTGCTTATATTTTAGTTAAAATTTCCCTTAAACCTATGGAGGAAAAAATAGAAACGCTCAATCGTTTTATTAAAGATTCTACGCACGAGATTAATACGCCCTTAAGCGTGATTTTAATGAGCATAGAACAGCTTGAAAAGCAGAATTTGGAGCAAAGTTCCAAATTTTTACGCATTAAATTAGCTGCTAAAACCTTACATCAAATTTATTCTGATTTGGTTTTTTACAATTTTTCTCATACGCTTTCAAATGAAAAAGAAAGCTTTAATTTGAGCATTTTGATAAAGGAGAGAGTGGAGTATTTTAGATTATTTTTTGAACAAAAAAGGCTTTGTTTGAGACTCGATTTAAAAGCACATTCTCTTTTTTATGCAAATAAAAATCAAATTTCTAAACTCATCGATAATCTTTTAAGCAATGCGATAAAATATAATAAAAAAGGTGGGAAAATCGCTATCATTCTTAGTGAAAATTCTCTTATCATTAAAGATAGTGGTTGTGGAATTTCTAAAGAAAATTTGGCACATATTTTTGAGCGTTATGCAAGATTTAATGAAAATCAAGGAGGTTTTGGCATAGGGCTTTCTTTAGTGAAGAAAATTTGCGAAGAAAATGGCATTTTGATAAGTTGCGAGTCAAAAGAGGGTGAGGGGAGTGCTTTTAGACTTGAGTGGGAATTACTTACTTAAAAGAGCTGCCTCTTTACTTGAGATGAGAGCGTTTAAAATTTGCATTAAATCCTCTTTTTCTTTCAAATTAAGTGGGGGAAGTGGAGCATTTATAAGCTGTGAAACGAAAGCTTCGTTAAGTAAATCGCTATCATTAAATTCTCTTGCTTTTTGAGCGATTTTTAATGCTTTTAAGTCTTTTTTTTCATACATTTTTACTCCTTAAAAATAAACCGCATGCTAGCACCAACTTTAGCATTTTTGAGAATTTTTGGTTTAAAAGTTGTGATTTTTAGGTAAAAAATTTGAGGAAAAAGTTCTTTTAAGTTAGCACCCATAAAATTTAAAGAATCTTCTATGGTTTGAAATTTTTGCTCTTTATAGTTGTTCTTAACGCATTTTGCAACCTTAGCATAGTCTAAAAAATCATCGCTTTTTGCCTTAATTTTAACGATGATTTTTTGTTTTTTGACACGCTCTTTAGCTAAAATTCCTATAATGCACTTAAATTTAAGCTTGATTTTTATATGACTTTGCATTCTTCTTTAAAAAGTAATCTTTTGATATTGGGTAAATGCTTATAAAGTATGATAAAAGCGATGATAAACACAGGGGCGTGAGTGTCTATGATGGGCATATCATAATTAAACACAAAAGAAGTAATAATAAAGGCTAAAAGTCCCATAAGTGAGGCTAAAGAAGAAATTTTAAAAACTTTTCCTATAATAAGCCACGCTATAAAAGCACTCAAAACTTCTAAAGGTAAAAGCACAGCCATAGCTCCAGCTCCTGTGGCTATACCCTTTCCGCCTTCAAAAAAGAGATAAAGCGAAAAGCAGTGTCCAAAAATGGTCAAAACTGCTACACTCCAAAGTAAATTTAAATCATAATTTAAGAATTTTAGCACCATAAGAGGCACAAAAGCTTTAGCAAAATCAAGCACAATGGTAGCTATGGCGAGTTTTTTTGCAAGTTTGGGATTTTCTTGCTTGACAACTCTTAAAACATTTGTTGCGCCTATGCTTTTTGAGCCTTGATTTTTAATATCGACCTTAGCAAAAATTCTAGCTAAAATCAAGCCAAAAGGCACAGAACCTAGAAGATAAGCTAAAGCGTAAATACTTAAATTTTCCATTTTTTCCTTTACTAAGCCTTTTTGATTTCCTAATTTTTACAAAATAAAATAAACAAAATTTAAATTTTTATGAGTGAAAATATTTTTAATCCTTTTTGTAAATTTTTAGTATAAAATAAGCTTTTTGTTTCATTAAAATAAGGTAAAGCGAATGAGTGTTAAGAAAAATAAAGAAATTTTAGAAAATATCTTAAATGAAAATTTGCTAGGACTAACAAAAATGCCATTATAAGTAGAATGCTAGAGCAGGAAGTGGCTGGGCAAAGAGTCTTTTATGTATGGCTTAAGCAAAATGGCTTTAAAGATATAAAGCCTGAAAATATGGATAAAAATCAAAGTGATGGGATTATTGGCAATGCTATTATAGAGTGTAAGCTTGATGAAAATGAGGAAGATGGCGTTAAAAGAGCTTATGAGGAGCTTTATCTAACTATTCCTAAAAGATTAAAGCAAAAGGGAGAAAAAATCCCCTACTACCGCATTTATGTGGAGCTAAAAACATTTTTAGTTGAAGTGTATGATTGCCATTGCAAACTTGTAAAGAAATTTGACTGGTATGAAAGCCCGAAGGAATTTAGTAAATTTTTTGAAGACACAAAAGAAACTTATGAATATGATTTGATGGATAATGAAGTCGATTTGGTTGAAGTGATTCAAAATATTTATAAGGTATTTGATATCAAAGAAAAAATTGAAGCGTATGCAAAATTAGAGCAGGGCGTTATAGGCTGGTTTAAGTCCTTTGATTATAAAAAACAAGATATTAATAGACTTATTTTAAATAATGACAAAATGAATGAAAAATATGTCCAAAAAATGCAAGGAGCGTTTTTTACTCCGCATCAATATGTCAAAATTTCAACACAATATGTTTTAAATGCCATTAAGCAGAGTCAAAAAGATGGCTATGATGATTATGTTATTGTGGATAGATGTGTTGGCGTGGGGAATTTGCAAAGTCAATTTGATAAAAAGCATTATTCGCATATGATTTTAGGGACGATTAATGAAGCAGAAGCTTTAACAGCAAATATTCGCTTTATGGATAGGGCTGAAGTTAAGGTTATAGATAGTCTTTCAAAAAGCGGAGTGGAATTTTACAAAAAAGCAATTCTTGATTATAAGCAAAAGCATAAAGCTCAAAAATTAGCCGTGATTTTCTTAGAAAATCCACCCTATGCACAAACAAATTCAAATAAAGAAGGCGGTATAAACTCAAAATATCAAAAAACTTGGGTGCATACACAAATACAAAAAGTCGGAGAGGATTTAGATGAGCAGTTTTGCTTTTCTGCTTTTGAGTTTTATAAGCCTTATGCGTATATCCACTATGGTCCTATTAAAATTTGGAAATCAAGAAATTTAATCAATAAAAAAGTCGCCGAGTGCTATTTGTGTAACCGCAAATTTTTCAATGCTAGTGAAAGTGCTATTGCTTTGATGAGCTGGAGAAATGAGGATAAATTTTATGAAGAATTGCATTTTAAAAATGATATAGATGATGATTTTGTTGTTAAAAAAGTGCATAGCACGATTTCAAGCTTATATGAAGACGAGGGAGTAGAAAACGGAATTTGTGTGATAGAAGCTAGGAATTTTTCTTTTGCCTCGCCTCGTCTTACAGGAAGTCTTAATTCAAATGCTAAATATGGCAAAAAATGGGTGAGTGAGGTAAATTTACTAAAAGTTATCCCACTTTTTTGCGCAGCAAGAGATGAAGTGAGTGAAAATGGCTACATTAGAGATGATTTTAAAGATTACCGTATTATAGATACGGTTTATAAAAGCGGTGATGGCGGGACGATTTATCAAAATGATAAGGATTTTTTGCAAAATTGTTTATTGTATGCTTTTTACACTCAAAAAAATGACTGCGATATTTATTCCAAATTTTGGGAAACTGCCGATAAATTACTAGATAATAAAAGAAAAAAGAGTGAAATTTATCAGCTTTATCAAGAACTTTGCAAGGAAACTAAGCTTAAAGGCTTAAAAAATATAGAAAAATATAAGAAAAATGAATATGGTAAATTATGGAAAGAACACAATCTTTACCCAAAAATAGTGAATTTAAAGGCTAAACTTAGAGCTTTACATTTGGATAAAATCCGACCTAAAATGCTAAAGTATGAAATTTTAAAATAAGTTATTTGCTATCTTAGGTTAAAATCCTTTCAAATTTTAATCAAGGATTAAAAATGAAACTTTTTGGAACGGACGGAGTTCGCGGCAAGGCGGGAGAGTTCTTAGATAGCTTTTTAGCGATGCGTTTAGCGATGGCGGCTGGAATTTATTTTAAAGATAAGGCGATTACAAATAATATTTTAGTCGGTAAAGATACAAGAAAAAGTGGCTATATGATAGAAAACGCCATAGTTTCAGGGCTTACCTCCATAGGCTATAATGTTATACAAATAGGACCTATGCCAACTCCTGCTATCGCTTTTTTAACGGAGGATATGCGTTGTGATGCGGGGATTATGATTTCAGCTTCTCATAATGCTTATTTTGATAACGGCATAAAATTTTTTGACTCGCACGGTAATAAGCTCAGTGAAGAGATAGAGGAAAAAATCGAACAAATTTATTTTGATGATAAATTACTTGAAAGCTCGAAAGTTACAATGGAGCAAATTGGCAGAGCAAAGAGAATTGATGATGTGATAGGGCGTTATATTGTAAGTATTAAAAATTCTTTTCCTAAAGATTTGACTTTAAAATCTTTAAGAGTTGTGCTTGATGTCGCACACGGAGCAGCTTATAAGGTCGCACCGACTATTTTTAAGGAGCTTGGTGCGGAGGTGATTGTGATGAGTGATACGCCTAATGGGCTTAATATTAATGATAATTGTGGTGCGTTGCACCCTGCAAATTTAGCTATGGAGGTTAAAAAACTCCGTGCTGATGTGGGCTTTGCGTTTGATGGAGATGCGGATAGGCTTGTCGTAGTCGATGAAAAGGGCGTTGTGGCAAATGGTGATAGTTTGCTGGGTGTTTTAGCTCTACATCTCAAAGAGCAAGGTAAGTTAAAGTCTAAAGTTGTGGCGACTATTATGAGTAATGGGGCATTGAAGGAGTTTTTAAATAAAAATGGCATAGAGCTTGAAACTTGCAATGTTGGCGATAAATTCGTGCTTGAAAAGCTTAAGGCTTGCGGGGGGAATTTTGGCGGAGAGCAAAGCGGACATATTATCTTTAGCGATTATGCTAAGACAGGCGATGGACTTATTGCTGCACTTCAGTTTTCTGCTCTAATGCTTTCAAAGAAAAAAAGCGCAAGTGCTGTCTTAGGACAAATTAAGCCTTATCCTCAACTTTTACATAATCTTAAAATCTCTCAAAAGAAAGATTTAAATAAGCTTAAAGGCTTAAAAGAGCTTAAAGTAGAGCTTGATAAAAAGGGTATCAATAGTCTTTTTCGCTATTCTGGCACGGAAAATTTAATCCGCTTATTGCTGGAGGCAAAGGATAGCAAACTTTTAGAAAAAGAGATGAAAGGCGTGGAGGCTTTTTTTAGGAAAGTTTTAAATGATTAAGCATTATAAAATTTTTTGGTTTTTTTTCATTTTGGTTTTTATCTTTGACCAAATTGTAAAAATTTTAACCTTAAAAGGTATGCGTTATCAAAGTGAGTATTTAGACCTTACTTTTGCTTTAAATACGGGCGTTGCTTTTTCGATGCTGAGTTTTTTGGAGCATTATTTAAAGTATTTACATTTAGGAATTTTACTTATTCTTTTCGCTTATCTTTTTTGGCAAAAAGAATTTTTGAAAGAGCATATTGTGGCTTTTGGCTTGATGCTAGGAGCAGGGTGTTCGAATTTGCTTGATCGTTTTATCCACGGCGGAGTTGTGGATATGTTTTTTTGGCATAAGGGTTTTGAGTTTGCCATTTTTAATGTGGCTGATGTAATGATAAATCTTAGTGTTGCTTTGATTTTGATTAAAGAATTTTTTTTAAAAAGAGGTAAAAATGACAGAATGGATTAATGAGTATTATGCGTGGATTAAATTTGTGCATTATTTAAGTTTTGTTTCGTGGATGGCGGGACTTTTTTATTTGCCGCGACTTTTTGTATATCACGCAGAAAATAGACAGAACGAGGGCTTTGTAAGTGTGGTAAAGGTGCAAGAAAGAAAGCTTTTTTGGGCGATTAGCACTCCGGCTATGATTGTGGCTATTATTAGTGGAAGTTTGATGCTTCACGCACATAAGGAAGTTTTGATGATAGGCTCTGGTTTTATGCATGCGAAATTAACTTGTGCGACCTTGCTTATTTTTTACCATATCCATAATTTTTTCTGCCTTAAAGCCTTGGCAAATGGCACTTCGACAAAGAGCGGAAGATATTTTAGAATTTATAATGAAATTCCAACGCTTTTATTTATCATCATTGCTTTAATGATGGTTGTGCGTCCTTTTTAAAGCCTTTTTAGGCTTTAAATTCCATATTTTGTGCGTTGAGTGGATCGACATCTTCACGCATAATATCAATGAAATCTTTATTTTTAAGCCTAGCATCATCTCTAAAGACAGCTCTTACTAAATCCATTCCCGTGTAAAAATCTTTCATTAAAACCATAAAAAGATATTTTCCAAATTTGCTAGCCCTTAAAATATCCCCCTCTTTGTAAATTGCTCCGCATATTTTAAGTGCCTTAAGCTCGATGAAAAGCTCTTTTTCTAGGTCGCACTTTAGTGTGTGATTAAAGTAAGTTAGTTCAATACTTCCTGAAAAAATTTCAGTCAAAAAGACATATTTAAGCCTTTCTTTTTGGCTAAAATGTGCTTTAGCAATGTTAGCATTTTGCTTTTCTTTGATGAGAGTAGTGTAGGTATTAAGATTAAAAGCGTTAATTAAAAGCTCACCATCTAAAAAGCTAAAAGCTCCACTACCAACTCCTAAATACTCGTGATGTGAGCTAACATACTCATCATTTAATTTATTTTTTTCTAAGGAGAAGCTCCAAGCATTATTTTGCGTATAATCTTTAAAAAATTCGCAAATAATTTGATAAAACTCAAATTCATTGTCTTTAAAGCTGACGCCTAAGGATTTTGCTATATTATCTTTTGTTAAATTTGACTTCATTAAAGGATAGGTTGTGATTTGTTGAGGAGATAATTTTTTAGCGATTCTTAGGTCATTTAAAAGTTGTTCTTTGCTTTGAGTAGGAAGATTGAAAATTAAATCAATGCTAAAAATGGGTAAAATTCCCAAAGCTTTTGAAATTTTTTCTTGTAAAACTTCACTAGAGCCAAATTTATGATACCTTGCAACCTTTTTTAAGGTCTCATCATCAAAACTTTGTATCCCGCAACTTAGTCTATCAATTAAGCCTTTAAACATTGAAAGTTTTTTGGGATCAATGTGATTTGGGTCGCTTTCGCAAGAAATTTCTTTAATGTTAAAAAGCTTTTTGCAAAGCTCTAAGGTCTTTAAAAGCTCCTCTTCGTCAATAAGTGTTGTGCCGCCTCCCACATACATAGCATTAAAATCAAAGCCCTTATTTTTGATGATTTTAAGTTCTTCTCTTAAACTTTCAAAATAATTTTTAGCCAAATTTTCATCATAATAATACTTATGAAAGCTACAATAAGGACAAAAAGTATGACAAAATGGTATATGAGCATAAAGCATATAGGATTTTTCTTTAGCGATTTTTGCTTGAGGTTCTTTTAAAAGCTCAACTTTAAGATTATTGTTAAGGGCTTTTTGCATCATAGTGTGTGAATATTTGAGTGCTAAATTTTGAAAGAAATTCATTATTTTACCTGCATTTAAATATAAAAGTCGTAACTTTAGCAATTTTTTACTAAATAAAAGTTAAATTTTCTTGTTTTTTGAGTGTAAAAATGCTATAAATTTTTTATCATTAAATACTAAGGAGATACAATGGAAAAAGAGCAAATTGTAGTAAATCTTAAGGATTTTTTCGCCAAAAGAGAGGAGTTTTTTCAATATTTTGACACTCATCTTAGCAAGAAAGAAAATATAGACGCTTTCGATTTTTCTAAGAAAAATGAACTTAATGCTGAAGAGGTTTATAAGCAATTTTATCATTTTGATTATGCGATAAGAAAGCTTCTGCCGCCACTTTTTAAGGCTTATGAAATCAACCCCTCTAAAGATTTAAAAAAATAAATTAGGGAGTTCTACTCCCTAAAAGACATATCAAACTTTTTTGCATCTTCTTCTATTTCTTTGCTTAAATTTTTACTCATTTCAAACCCACCACCAAAGGCTTTAATGACTTCAACGATAGAATTTGCCATAAGATAATTTGCATTAGCGTAAGAAATTTTAGCATTTAGCAAATTTCTTCTAGCATCTAAATATTCTATTAGCGGTATGCTTCCATTTTCATAACGAATGCTAGCCAAATCATAAATTTTTTGTTGAGCTTCGAGTAAAGCTTTATAGTTTTCATAATTTTGCATACTTGTTTTTCTTTGAGAAAGGGCATAACGAACCTCCGCAAAAGCCGTTTTAAGGGTATTTTCATAATTTACAAAGGCTTTATCCTTGCTAAGCTTAGCTAAATTAACATTTTGATAAATTTCACCCCAGTGAAAAATAGGCATTAAAAACTTCCCACCCACACTCCAAGCCTTACTGCCATCTTTTGCGAGAATATCTAAATCTCCACTCTCAAAACCCAAAAGTCCCGTTAAAGAAAGACTTGGTAAAAAAGCACTTCTTGCCACACCAACTAAATAATTTTGCTGAGTGAGACGACTTAAAGCAGCATTAATATCTGGGCGTTGGAGTAAAATGGTGCTTGAAATTCCCTCAGGTAAGGACTTGGCAAAATGCGTAAATTTTTGATAATTTTCTTCCTTATAAAGCACATCGTCTAACTCATCTGCTGTTAAGATTTTTAAAGCTTTTAGATAGCTTTCTTTAGTGTTAATAGCATTGATATATTGAGCCTTAACGCTTTGAAGTTCGGCTTTTGACTGAGCTAGTTCGTATTCTCCTATGGCACCTATTTCATACAAAGAACGCTTAAGTTCGTAAGTTTGAGTGTAAGCTTGCATTGTTTCTTTGTAAATTTGCATAGCCTCATAAGCATTTGCACTATTAAAATACATTTGCACCACATTGGAGATAATAGAAAGTCTCGCTGCCACATAGTCAAATTCGCTTGCTTTCAAGCTCTCATAAGAGGCATTATAATTATCGCGGTATTTTCCCCATAAATCCACTTCATAGCTTAGATTAAGCCCCATATCAAAGCTATTGTTATAACTGAAAGTTCCTGTTTTATTGTTAGGTGCGTTAATGGAGCTTTTGGCTCTATTTGCATTTGCACTAGCGTCAAGTTTTGGAAGCAGATCACTTCTGTCTATACCAAGCTGGGCGGCAGCTTGTTCCAGATTGATGTAAGCGATTTTTAAGTCGGCATTATTTTTTAAAGCTTTTTCGACTAAAAGATTTAAGTGATTATCATTAAAAGCTTTCCACCATTCTTTTTCAATGCTTACATTACTATCCATACTTGTGAAATTTGCCTCATTGATTTTAAGATTAGGCTTCAAAGAGCAAGCCCCTAGCAAAAACGCCGTTAAAATAAGCACTAAATTACGCATGCACTTTCCCCCTTTTTTTATCAAGCCAAGCATTAAAGCTTTCTAAAAGATAGAAAAATAAAGGCACAAAGAAGATTGCTAAGGTTGAAGCAGCTATCATACCGCCGATAAGCCCTGTTCCAAGAGCGTGTCTTGCGGCACTTCCTGCACCGCTTGAAATCATCAAAGGTAAAATTCCTAAAGTAAAAGCCAAAGAAGTCATCACAATAGGACGAAATCTTAATTTTGCTGCCTCCACGGAAGCATCAAAGATATTTTTTCCCTTTTTAAGATGCTCTTCCATAGCAAATTCCACGATTAAGATAGCATTTTTAGCAGAAAGTCCTATGAGTAGTAAAAGACCCGTTTGAAAATACACATCGTTATAAAAATCTCTTAACCATATAAAAAGCAAAGAGCCAAAAAGGGCAAAAGGCACAGCGGTGATAACTGCTAAAGGCATAAGCCATCTTTCATATTGTGCGGCTAAGATTAAAAAAACAAAAATCATACCCAATACGAAGGCTATGGAGCCCGTGTTTGAGTTGGTGGCTTCCTGATAAGAAGTGCCTGACCAAGCAAGAGTATAGTCCTCGCCTAAAAATTCTTTAGTAAGTTCCTCCATTACAGCCATAGCTTGTCCCGAGCTGTATCCAGGAGCTGGAGAGCCTTGAATTTGTGCAGCTGGAAAGAGATTAAAACGCTTCACATCATCAGGACCCGCACTACTTTTAAGCGTAAGGATAGAATCAAGAGCGATCATTTGTCCATCGCTTGATTTAACATAGATATTTTTAAGGGCTTCCTGGGTATTTCTAAAATCACCCTTTGCACGGACATTGACTTGGAAATTCTTGCCTAGTAAGGAAAAGTCATTGACATAATAAGTTCCTATGGTTGAGCTAACCGTAGCAAAAACATCTTGCATATTAAGTTTGTAGTATTTGAGTTTGTCTCTGTCAATTTCAAGTTTAAATTGCGGATATCTTGTATCAAGCGTTGTTCTAACTCCCGTTAATTCTACTCTTTGATTTGCTGCGGCGACTAATTTATCGACATCAGCTTGAATTTCATCATAACTTTTACCACTTCTATTTTGCGCATACATTTCAAAACCGCCCGTGATACTAAGCCCAGGTATAGGCGGAGGATCGAGGAAAAAGGTTTGTGCTTCTGGATTGAAAGCGTGTTTGATGTTAAGATTTTGAACGATTTCAAAGGAGGTTACATTTCTATCTGCCCAATCATCAAGCTGGATAAACATAGCTCCAGCATTTTCTTTAGGAGAGTTGGTAAAAAGGTCAAAGCCAATTAAAGCCATACTTGAATTAATGCCATTTTGTCCTATAATATCATTTTTAGTTGTTTTATCAATAAAATCTATGGTCCTGTGTAGCGATGAAGCGGCAGGGAGATTAATGATAGACATAATGATCCCTTGATCTTCTGTCGGCACAAGTGAGCTTGGCACATTTTGATATAAATAATAAGTCCCCCCAAGCATAATGCCAAAAATCATCACAAAACGCATTACTCTCTTTAAGATATAAGCCACGCCCGCACTAAAAATTTTAGTCGACCAGTCAAAAAAATCGTTAAATTTTTTCACAAAAATAAAAGGCTCTCCATTATTTCTTTTCAAAAATAAGGCGCATAAAGATGGGGTTAAAGTAAGGGCAACAAAGCCTGAAATCGCCACAGAAATGGCTAGAGTAAGGGCGAATTGTTTTTGAATTTCTCCCACAAAGCCCGAAATAAAAGAGACAGGGATAAAAACAGCACAAAGCACCAAAACGATAGAAACAACAGGCGAGGCTACTTCCTCCATAGCCTTAATGGTAGCGTCTTTTACTGAAATATTTGGATCTTCGTGTAAAATTCTATCGACATTTTCTACCACAATAATGGCATCATCAACGACTATCCCTATGGCTAAAACAAGGGCAAAAAGAGTGAGTAAATTCACACTAAAGCCTAATAAATAAAGTCCTGCAAAGGTTCCTAAAAGTGAAACTGGCACGGCTATCATCGGTATGAGAGTGGAGCGGAAATTCTTTAAAAACAAATACATTACGATAATAACCAAAATCAAAGCTTCAACAAAGGTTTTCAAAACTTCATAAATGGAAGCTTTTACAAAGGTTGTTGTGTCATAGGGGACATTATAGGCTAAGCCTGCTGGGAAATTTTTAGAAAGCTCTTCTAATTTTTCGCCGACTAATTTAGCGGTATTAACGCTATTTGCTCCTGATTGAAGATTGATGATGATAGGCACGGCGTCATTGCCATTATAACGCCCTTGGGCGACATATTGTTGAGAGCCTAGCTCTATATCTGCGACATCTTTAAGTCTTAAAAAAGAGCCGTCTTCATTAACTCTTAGGATCACTTCACCAAATTCTTGTGAGCTTTTTAATCTCCCTTGCATAGTGATAGAATAAACATAGGGAGACTTTTGCGTTACGGGTTCTTCACCTATTTTACCTGTGGCATATTGTGCATTTTGCTCCTCTATGGCACTTAAAACCTCTTTTGAGGTAATTTGGTATTTATTAAGCAAATTTGGATCAAGCCATACGCGCATAGAATAGTTTCTATTTCCTATCGCAAAGGCATCGCCAACGCCGGGAACTCTTTTAATATCATCGATAATGTTTAAGGTGATATAATTATAAATATCTACCGCATTCATAGAGCCATCTGTTGAATATAATGCTATAACTTCGAGTATGCTTGAATTTGATTTTCTTACCGTAACACCTAGTTTTTTAACAGCTTCTGGTAATTTAGCTGTGGCAGAAGAAATTCTATTATTCACATCAACTGTGGCTTGATTTGGGTCTGTGCCGATGTCAAAATACGCTGTAAGTCTCATTTGACCGGAGGCTGAAGAGGTGGATTCTAAATAAATCATATTTTCAACACCATTAATAGCATCTTCTATGGGTATGGCTACGCTTTCTGAGATGGTTTGTGCGTCTGCACCCGTGTAAGTGGCACTGACACTAACGGTTGGGGGCGTTAGGGTAGGGTATTGTTCCACGGGTAAAGAATAAAGTGCTATTGTCCCCGCTAAAGAGATGATAATCGCCACAACAGAAGCAAAAACGGGTCTTTCTATGAAAAATTTAGAAAACATTATTTGCTCCCCATTTCACTGACTTTAGAGCCTGGTCTTATCTTCTTAAAATTATTCATAATAATCTTATCGCCATTTTTTAAGCCACTGCTCACCACTGCATAATCATTTGTTTGATAAACAACCTTAATAGGCGTTTTAACAACCTCGCCATTAACAAGAGTATAGACATAAATCTCCTCTTGATTTCTTAAAATCGCTATTTGAGGCACTTTAAAGCCATCTTTTTGTATAAAGCCTTGTGAAGTAATAGTGGTAAAAATTCCCGGTAATAAAGTGCCATTTTGATTATCAAATACCGCTTTAGCCTTAACACTTCCGCTTTTTGCATCAATCACAGAATCGATAAAAGTTAAATTTCCTTCAACATCAATTCCATTAAGTTTAAAGTTAGCCTTTAAATTATCAAGTTCCCATTTACCACTATCAATATTGCGTTTAAGTTTTAATTTATCAGTATCTGAAATGTAAAAATCTGCATAAATAGGGTTTAAATTGGTAATCCTTACAAGTTCAGTAGAGCTGGCATTTACATAGGTTCCTATATTAATTAAGGCATCACCTACCATACCATCAAAGGGAGCTTTAACTTCGGTATAAGCTAAATCTATCCTTGCGTTTTGAAGTTCAGCTCTTGCGCTAGTAAGATTTGCTTTGGAACTATTGTAATTTGCAAGGCTTGTATCAAATTCTTTTTGGGAAATTGCCTTTTTTTCGATTAAGATTTTATTTCTTTTAAATTCTTTGTTTGCATTTTCGTAATTAGCCCTTGCATTTAAGGCTTTACCATAAGCCATATTCACATTTGCCTCAAATTTATCAGGCTCGATTAAAAAAAGCTTGTCGCCTTTTTTTACCTTTTGACCAGCTTCAAAGAATTTTTCTATGATTACTCCGCTAACTTGCGGTTTAATAAAAGCATCGTAATCACTTACAAGCTGTGCTGGATAACTAAAATGTAAAGGGATATTTTCACTTTGTGCTATTATGGTGCTAACGGGTTGAGGGGGCATTTGTCTTTTTTGCTCCTCCTCTTTAGAGCAAGCACTAAAAAGCACAGCGGCACTTAAAAATATTAAAGTTTTTTTGCTAAATTTATTCATTTCATTTACCTTAAAATTTAAATTATTTTTTTAGTAATTTATATTACTCTTTTTTAAAGAAACATCATTTTATATAAAATTAGTTAATAAAAGAGAAAAATTATCTTTTAACCCCATTTAAAAAAAGTTCAACTACAAAATTTACATGTTCTTTTTGTTCTTTTTTGCTCATAGCCTTAGTGTCAATGAGTATATTTAGAGTGTGATGTGGTTCTCTTAACATCGTGCAAAATAAGGTTGCAAGCTTTTCCGCATTTGCTTTGAAATAATCTTCTTTTTGATTTTTAAAGCAAGAAACAAGTATATTGTGGGCGAAATTTTTCTCATTATTTTTAATCCACTCCTCTAAATTTTTATCTTCACTATAAACTTGAGAATAGATGATTTTGCCAAAAGTTATAGTTTGAACTTGATTGAAAATCGCCACATATGTCAAGCCAAAATGATAGAGAATATCTTCGAGCCTTTCGCTTTCACTTTCTTTAATTTTAGAATTTAAAAGCTCAAAATGTCTTTTGCAAACATCATTTAAGATTTCAAAAAACAAACCTTCTTTATTTTTATAAGCGGTGTAGATATTAGAATATGACCCACCAGAAATTTTAATAATATCACTCAAGCTTGTTTTTGTGTAGCCTTTGGTTAGAAAAAGTTCAAGGGCGACACCCTTGATTTTTTCCTGTCTCGCTAGAACTTTTGCTGATGGTTCTTTACTTCTTTTATTCATCATTTTTTCCCTTTAAAAGAGTGTTTTTTGGATAAACAAAAATGCTTTCTCTATACACAACTATGTTAGGATCATCAAGAGCATAAGCTTTGATTTTGAGTGAAAAAATCGTATCCTTTTGACTATCGTTGGCTAACTCCTTAAGAGCCTCTAAAACAATGATTTTTTTATCCTTTGCTCCAGCCTCTAGTCTAAAAGGTTTTGTTGGTCTTAGAATTTTAACGCCATTTTCTACTCCCTCTAAAGTCGCTTCAAAATAATATTCATGTGGCTTGCTGTCCGTATTTTGAAATAAAAAAGTATAAGCGTTTGTAATTTGCAAAGTGTTATTTTTGTGTTTGATACTATAAAGTTCCGTGCTTCTATTGATATTAAGAAGCATATTTTCTTTTCTAGAACCCATCACAAAAAGTGCAATTAAAGCTATGAGCAAAACTCCAGCATAAGCTATGGTTCTAAATCTAAGATAATTTACTTTTTCACGCGTTTGAATAGCCTTTGCACTCGTCCAATTAATTAAACTCGGTCGGTTAAATTTATTTTGTATGGTGGAGCAAGCATCAGCACATTCTAAACAATTAATACACTCAAGCTGCATTCCCGCTCTAATGTCAATGTGCGTAGGACACACACTCACACAGGCTTCACAGCCTATGCACTCACCTTGAGGAGGTTTTTTATAAAGCTTAGTTTTCCCATCATAAATCACACCACCTCTTTTTTCATCATAAATCACTTGCATAGTATCGTGATCAAACATTACAGATTGAATTCTTGCATAAGGACAAACATAAACGCAAAATTTTTCCGCCAAATAAGTAATGTCTAAGGTTAAAAATAAGGACGCACAAAATAAAATTCCAAGTAAAAGTAAATGCTCACTTGGATTTTGTATATAGGTAAAAAAATCTTCAGGAGGTATAAAATACCACAATAAATTACTTACAGCCACGATAGAAATAAGGTAAAAAAGCAATATGCCTAAGAATTTTTTAAAAAATTGCCCCTCATATTCTTTTTGTTTATTATTGATATTTTTGCGAATTTTTAAAAGTTTTGTTTGAATAATATCTCTATAAATCACACGAAATATAGTTTGCGGACAGCTCCACGCACACCAAATTCTACCTGCTAAAGTTGTAACAAAAAAGATGGTTAAAAAAAGCAAAATCAACACAAAGGGCATAAGATAAAATTCTTGTGTGTCAAAAGCAGTAAAAAATAAATGCAGTTTTTTATGGTCAAAACTTAGTAAAAAAAAGTGATTATTATTAATTCTTAAGAAAGGTAGGGTAAAAATAATAATGGTAGCGATAAGATACCATATGTATCTTTTTTGCGTGTAGTGAGTGATGTGTCCTTGCATAGGAAAACTCCTTATGTTTAGTTTTTATTAATTGTAATGCAAATAAACAAAAACAATTCTTAAATAAAAATTTTATTTGTTACAAAAATATAAGAATTTGTATGAGTGCCATTTTGAAATTTACTTTATTTTATTATAATCTCTCTTCACAACTAAATTAT
The DNA here is from genome assembly GCF_014217995.1 of Campylobacter vulpis. Classification (NCBI taxonomy): domain Bacteria; kingdom Pseudomonadati; phylum Campylobacterota; class Epsilonproteobacteria; order Campylobacterales; family Campylobacteraceae; genus Campylobacter; species Campylobacter vulpis. Next base: position 956,687 of record NZ_CP041617.1, on the reverse strand, counting down.
TAAAGAAAGGTGGTGAGGGTCGTGCCGGGTATCAAGGTGCATCCTAGCGAGTCTTTTGATGAAGCGTATCGCAAATTCAAAAAACAAGTTGATAGAAATCTTGTTGTAACCGAAGTAAGAGCAAGAAGGTTTTTTGAGCCTATGACTGAAATTCGCAAAAAGCAAAAAATTTCAGCTCGTAAAAAAATGCTTAAGAGGCTTTATATGCTAAGACGCTACGAATCAAGACTTTAATCTTAAAGCCCGTAAGGGCTTTTTTACTTTTTAAACTCTTAATTTATTATTTTGCGTTAAAATTCCTTTAGATTTTAAATTTAAGGGGAAAAATATGTCAAAAATTCAGAAAATTCTTAAAATCGGTATGATAAGTGGTTTAAGTGCTGTTGCTGCCGGAGCTTTAGTCGGCTGTAATGATTCAACTCAATCTTTAAATGAAAACACACAAAACGCTCAACAAGGTGCTTTTGTAATCATAGAGGAAACCGCCCCAAATCAATATAAAATCAAAGAGCAGTTTCCAAGTGCGGAAACTAGAGTAGTTTTACAGCAACTTGATGGAACAGAAAGAGTTTTAACTAAAGAAGAAATGGATGCTCTTATTAAGGAAGAGGCAGCGAAAATAGATGAGGGAACTTCAAATTTAACTAAAGACAATGCACAAATGAGTAGTGGAGGCTTAAGTCTTGGAGAAACATTGTTAGCAAGTGCGGCGGGAGCAATTTTGGGTAGCTGGATAGGCTCAAAGCTTTTTAATAATCAAAATTTTGCAAATCAGCAAAGGGGAGCTTTTTCAAATCAAAGCGCTTATCAAAGAAGTATGAATAGTTTCAATAAGGCTGGAACAGCAGGTGCTAGTAAGGCTGGAACGAAATCGGGCTTTTTTGGTGGCGGTTCAAAAGCAACGACAAATAATTCAAATTTTGGCTCATAAATTTTAAGGGAAATATAATAAAAAAATAAATATTAACTTAAATTGTGTTATACTTTTTAAAATTTTCTTAAATATAAAGGATAAAAAATGAGAATTTTAATTATAGAAGATGATATAGGTCTTAATAAGAGCATAGTGGAGAATCTTGCTCAATTTGGCTATCAAAGCGATTCCTCTGAGAATTTTAAAGATGGAGAATATTTCATCGGCATTAGGCATTATGATTTGGTTTTGGCGAGCTGGACCTTGGCTGATGGTGATGGGGCGGAACTTATTCGTCTTGTTAAGCAAAAATCTCCTCGCACTCCTGTGATTATTATCTCTTCAAAAGCAGATAAGGATAATGAAATAAAGGCTTTAAAATTGGGTGCTGATGACTTTATCAAAAAACCTTTTGATTTTGATATATTTTTAGCGAGAATTGAAGCAAGATTAAGACTTGGTGGAACAAATGTAATTAAAATAGAAGATTTGACAATAGACCCAGATGAAGAAAAGATTACCTACAAAGGACAAGATATTGAGCTTAAAGGTAAGCCTTTTGAGGTGCTAACGCATCTTGCGAGGCATTCAGATCAAATCGTCTCTAAGGAACAGCTTTTAGATGCAATTTGGGAAGAACCTGAACTTGTAACACCCAATGTCATTGAAGTAGCTATCAATCAAATTCGTCAAAAAATGGATAAACCACTCAATATCTCTACCATAGAAACGGTTCGTCGTAGGGGCTATCGCTTTTGTTTCCCTAAAAAATCTTAATTTTTGCACCTTATGGTGCAAATTTCTTCTTTTGTTTCTTTAAGTTTATATTTTCTTTAAGTTTTCTTATTGTATAAGATTAAATTATTTTATTGTGAAAGGTAAAAATGTCTCTTTTAATCACAAAAGATTGTGTTTGTTGTGATGCTTGTAGGGAAGAATGTCCCGATGATGCTATTTGTGAGAATAGTCCCATTTATGTTATCGATCCCGACCTTTGTTCTGAGTGTGTGAATGATTTTTCTGAGCCAGCTTGCATAGTTGCCTGTCCTTATGAGTGTATCATACCAGATCCTGATAATAGTGAAACCATAGAAGAACTTCGTCTTAAAAGTCGTCATAGAGAAGATTAAATGGCAAAAAAAACAGCTGTTGTAGATTTAGGCTCAAATTCTATAAGAATGATAGTGTTTGAAAAAACTTCACGCTATGGTTTTTATACGGCTGCAGAATTTAAAAGAAAAGTAAGACTTGGTGAAAACGCCTACAATAATGGTAAAATTTTACAAGAAGAGGCTATGCAAAGAGCTGAAAATGCCTTAAGATATTTTAAAGAGTGTGCCTATAAGCATAAGTGTAAAAAAATTTTTATTGTGGGAACTTCAGCCTTAAGAGATGCGCCGAATTCTAAAGATTTTATTCAAAGAATTAAGGAAAAGCTGGGGTTAAATATTCGTTGCATTGATGGAAAAAGTGAAAGTTATTTTGGGGGATTGGCTGCTTTAAATTTACTTAGTCCTTTCAAAAATGCTACCACGCTTGATATAGGTGGCGGCTCAAGTGAGCTTTGTTTGATTAAAGACAATAAAATTGTAGATTATATTTCTCTTGATATTGGCACTGTAAGACTTAAGGAGCTTTTTTACGATACTAATAAGCTTGGCAATATTGAGGCATTTTTAAAGCCTATTTTAGAGCAAATTCCTACACATTTTTGTAATGATAATCTTATAGCCATAGGTGGAAGCTTGAGAGCTATTTCAAATTCTATTATGCAAAAAAACTCGTATCCTTTAAAAAATTTGCATGATTATCGTTATGATTTTAAGAGTGAAAGACAGCATATTGTAAAAATGCTTAATGCAGATGCGCAGTCTTTAACAAATTTTGGCATTAAAAAAGAGCGTTTTGATACTATTCAAGAGGGCACTTTAATTTTTCTTAAAATCGCAGAAAGGCTTAAAAGCAAGCAGGTTATTACAAGCGGAGTTGGCATACGCGAAGGAGTTTTTTTAAAAGATTTGCTTGGGACAAATCATACTTTTCCTATTAATTTTAATCCTAGTTTAAAATCTTTGCAAGATAGATTTTTAAAGCAGGATTTAAATTATAAAACCTCACATTTTGCTTCAAAGCTTTTTGATGTTTTGCAAGATTTACATCGTTTAAGTAAGAGATATAGAAGTATTTTGATAAGTGCCGCAAAGCTTTCTCATATAGGTGAATTTTTAAATTTTTATTTTGCTAACGAACACGCTATGAATTTTATATTAGGTGGATTAAGCTATGGATTTTCACATCAAGATAAAGTTTTAATCGCTACGATTATTAGACTAAATGGTAAAAAATCAAATCCTTATAGCAATGATCCTTTGAGGCAACTTTTACCTAATGCTAAAATTATAACTTGGTTAAGTTTTCTTCTGGCTTTAGCAAAAGCGTTAAATTATGAAGATAATGTTTCTTTTAAATTGTTAGGTAGCACTTTATATATTTATAATGAAGATAGAGAATTAAATTTGGCCAAAGAAGAACTTAAAAAAATATCAAAGTCCATTTCACTAACTCTTGTTATCAATCAAATTCCTTAAGCTTTTTTCTGTTTTTCTAAGATAATATTTTGAATTTTTCTTTTGTTATTTTCAAAAAAAGAATTAAAATTTTCCTCACCGACTTTTACTTCTTCTTGTGGTATTTCTTTGCTTTCCAAAAGAAGATTTGAATTTCCTACAATTAAAATATAACGTTTATTTTCATAGTCTAGAACGACAAGCTGATTGTTTTTATCTATATTTCTTTGAAATTTAATTCCGCCAAAATTTTTTGAACTCACATTTGTTTTTTTAAACCACCATAAAACTATAAGCAAAAGCACCAAAACAAGCATAACAAGCATATAGTTTGTATAATCGTAACTTTCAATATCTTTTGGTTTAGGCATTAAATCGCCTTGTTTGCTTGCTTCTTGCTTAATAGGTTGAGAAAGCGAAGGAAGATTTGTGCCTTCAGGCAAAGCTCTTATGCGAAGTCCAAATTTATCATTAATTACGCTTATGCTAAAGTCTAGCTTTTCTCTCGTTTGAAACATAATGTGAGTTGCATTATTTTTAGAGCTAATTTGAATTTTATTGATAAGTTTAGAACTTAGACTCTTAAGCTCTTCTTTAGCTTCAAGTCCCTCAAAACTTAAAAGGGCAAATTCTCCCTCTTTTTTTTGAGAAATTTTACCTTGATAAGCGCTATCAAAAGAGAGCATTAGATCCACCCTGTCGTTTCTATCATAAATATTATAATTAATGAGTTTAGCACTAAAAAGTGGTAAAGAAATTAGTAGTAAAAAGCAAATTTTTTTCACTTAAATTTCTTTTTTGAAATATTGTAGGACCGTTTTGGAGTCAAGAATTTCATTAATCCTTATGGCTAGATTTTTTTCATAGACCATAACTTCACCTTTTCCAAAAATTCTTTTATTGATGTAAAGCTCCACGCTCTCACCCGCAGGTTTTTCGAGGTCGATTACAGAACCGACCTCAAGTTTCAAAAGCTCTGATACGCTCATATTAGTTGTTCCTAACTCACTAACAAAATCCACAGTAATATCTAAAATATCCTCATAGGAATTTAAAAGACCATGCACATCGTGGATATCTTCGATTGCTTCATCGCTCATATTTTTTAAAACCTATTCTAAAGCTGTGATTTTCAATGGAGTAAGTTAAGGACTCATCAAGCTTAATTGTTGAAAAATCTATACGACCCAAGTATTCTGGTATGCCCAGTTTATATTCGTCTTCACCTTTAGCATCATTGAGTAAATTTTTAGCATAGCCTATGATTTGGTTTGCACATTCTTTCGTTAAGTCGCACCAGTCATCTTCTTTAAATTTATGATCATTTATTAAAACATCGGCAATTTTTTTTAAAGCTTCTTTGGGAAAAAAGAGGTAAAAATCATATTCATTACCCTTATTTCCTTCGATAGGTATGGAAGCACCATAAAGCTCACCGCCGATATTTTCAGCCTTTTCTATGCGTAGTCTTAAAATATGCTCACAAAAATGAGTAATGGAATATTCAAGTATCTTTAACATTTAAGCTCCTTAATTTTAACTTTAAATTTACATTATATTATAAAAAAAGTAAAAATTAACTAAAAGGTCATTTTTTAAAGATTTCTTTTGCATTTTTTATTATTTCATTGATATTTGTGTTTTTAAATTCATTTACTATGCTTGTGCCGACAATAGCCCCATCGCTAATTTTGTGAATTTTTTTAACATCTTCGTAGTTTTTTATACCAAAACCCACAAAAATAGGGAGTTTTGTATAAATTCTAATTTCTTCAACTTTCTTCTCCAAAAGTTCATTTTGTGAGGATTTTCCACCTGTTAGCCCTATGCTTGCCAAAAGATAAATGAAGCCACTTGCATTTTTACAAAGTTTTGCTATGCGTTCTTTTGGTGTTGTAAGACTGATGAAGGTGATGAGAGCCAAGCCTTCTTTGTCGCACTCTTTTTTTAATTCGCCACTTTCTTCATAACTTAGCTCAGGCACGATTAAGCCACAAATTCCAGCCTTTTTAGCCGCTTTTACGAAGGCTTTTAAGCCATAAGCAAATATTAAGTTATAATACGCCATAAAAACTAGAGCTTTGTTGCTTTTGATTTTTTCTAGTTTTTCTAATATTTTATGTATGGTTGTTCCATTTTCTAGAGCTTTACTGGCGGCATTTGCGATGATTTCTCCATCAGCTATGGGATCGCTATAAGGCACACCAACTTCCAAAATGTCAATATTACATTCATCTAAACGCTTGATAAATTCCACACTCATATCTAAATTTGGGTATCCCATCACGATGTAGGCAATATTTGCCTTATCATTATAAAATTTTTTAAAATCAACCATAAATTACCCCTTTTTTATAAGCTCTAATGCTTGTCATATCTTTATCCCCACGCCCGGAAAGATTGACGATAATCACACTTTTTTTCTTTAGAGTAGGGCAGAGTTTTTCCAAAAAAGCGAGTGCGTGAGAACTTTCAATCGCAGGGATTATTCCCTCCTCTTTACAAAGTAGTTTCAAAGCTCTCATACACTCATCATCACTAATAGCCTCATATCTAGCTCTTTTGCTTTCAAACAAATGTGCGTGTAAAGGTCCTACTCCTGGATAATCAAGTCCTGCGGATATGCTATGCACGGGCAATATATTACCCAACTCATCTTGTAAAACCTTAGTCTTCATTCCGTGGATAATGCCTGTTTTTCCTTTGGTTAATGTCGCAGCGTGATAAGGTGTTTCAATGCCAAGCCCCGCAGCCTCTACACCTATGAGTTTGACACTTTTATCAGCTAGAAATTCGTTAAAAATCCCTGCTGCATTTGAGCCTCCACCAACTGCTGCGATGATGTAATCTGCTTTTTTGCCTAGTTTTTTAAGCTGCATTTTGCACTCTTTGCCTATGATGCTTTGAAAATGTGTTACCATTTTTGGATAAGGATAAGGACCCACCGCACTTCCTACGACATAAAAGAGATTTTTTATATCGCTCACCCAATGTTGAATTGCTGCTGTTGTAGCCTCTTTTAAGGTTTTAAGTCCGCTTTCAATGGCATTAACTTTTGCACCTAAAAGTTCGATTTTATAGACATTTAAAGCTTGTCTTTCCACATCAACAGCACCCATAAAAATTTCACATTGAAGTCCCAAAAGTGCCGCCGCAGTGGCAGTGGCTAGTCCGTGCTGTCCTGCACCTGTTTCGGCGATGATTTTTTTCTTGCCCATTTTTTTAGCAAGAAGAGCTTGAGCTATGGCATTGTTGATTTTATGTGCGCCTGTGTGATTTAAATCTTCTCTTTTAAGATAAATTTTATGTCCGTAAATTTTACTTAAATTCTTAGCATAATAAAGAGGAGTAGGGCGTCCAACATAATTTTTTAAAAGTTCATTTAATTCTTTTTTAAATTCCTTATTCTTGCTAAATTTTAAAAAAGCTTTTTCAAGCTCATTTAGGGCAAACATCGCACTTTCAGGCAAAAACTGCCCTCCATAATTTCCATAGTAGCTTTTTTTCATCTTTGAAACTCCTTAATTAAGTCTTTGATTTTAGCAAGTTCTTTTAAACCTTGCGTATTTTCTACCTTAGAATTGACATCAATAAGGATAGGATTTAAAGCCTTAGCCTCGCAAATATTATGCACTCCTATGCCTCCAGCTATGCCAAATTTTTGCTTATAATTTTTTAGTAAATCCCAGTTAAAACTTATCCCATTTCCACCCTTAAATTTGCCTTTAGTATCAAAAAGGATCATATTTGCATAAATTTGGCGAGGCATTTGCAGACTTTCTCCTACGCTAATAACCTGCCAAACAAAAAGTTTATTTTTTTGTAGGATTTCAAAATCTTTTCGCGTGATAAGTCTATAAATTTGCACACCATCAAGCTCCACATTTTGAGCGATTTTAAGGATATATTCTAAGCTTTCATCGATAAAAACCCCTACGACTTTTTTGTGATTTTTATGGATTATTTGAGAGAGTTTTGTTGCCATTTTTTCATCAACTCTCCGCACACTTTGAGTAAAAATTAAGCCCAGATAGTCAATTTCTTCTAAAGCACTGATTTGCTCGGCATTTAAAGTGTCTTTTATGCCACAAATTTTAAGCTTTGTCATTTTGATACGCTTTAAAATACTCATATACACGCCTAGAATATAGGGCTTCAAGGACTATATCTTTCGCAGCTAAAGGACTTTGAGCCTTGTTTGCAGTATAGAGTGCAAACATTGCATTTAAGACAACTATGTCAAATTTAGCACCTTTGAGTTTCGCACTTAAAATAAGTTCTAAATCTTTAGCATTATTTTCAGGGCTTGAGCCTAAAATTTCGCTATGAAAAGCCCTTTTAAAGCCAAATTGCTCAGGAGCAATATTATATTCATAAATTTCATTATTTTTTAATTCTATAATTTTACTTTCATCGCAAATGCTAAGTTCGTCCATTCCATCATTCCCCCTTACAACTAAGGCGTGTTTTCTACCGAGTGCTTTTAACACTTCAGCTAAAAGTCTATGCACTGGGGCGTGGTAATTTCCCATAAGCTGGTATTTAAGCTTTAGGTTGGGGTGCAGTAGGGGACCTAAGACATTAAATACCGTTCTTACGCCTAGTTTAGAGCGGATTTCTCTTAATTCTCCCACTAAAGGGTGAAAAAAAGGTGCGTGAAAGAAATTAAGATTTTTCTTTTCTAAAAGCTTTAAGCCCTCTTCTAAAGATGGGGGGACTGGAATTTGTAAAGCCTCTAAAACATCGCTACTTCCGCTTGAGCTAGATATCGCGCGGTTGCCGTGTTTAGCGACTTTTACACCTAAAGCTGCAAGAATAAAAGCCACCGCAGTCGAAACATTAATACTCTTAAAACCATCGCCTCCCGTGCCACAAATATCTATCATCTCACTTTCATCGCTAAAGGTTTTAGAATAACGCAAAATATTTTGCACAAAAGCACTTAAAGACTTTTGATTGAGTGATTTTTCTGTGATGAGTATGAGTAGGGCGGCGATTTGCAAAGGCTCATATTCTTTACTCATTATAAATTCGCAAATATGCTTAAAATCCTCACTTTCCAAGGCTATATCTTCACTAAGTTTATGCAAGTAAGGACTTAGATTTCTTTCTTTCTTATCTTCCTTTTTATGTGCGTTTAGAAAATTAGAAAAAATCTGCAAACCATACTCGCTAAAATAGCTTTCAGGGTGAAATTGTATCCCAAAATAAGGCAAATTTTTGTGCCTCATTGCCATTAAAATTCCATCTTCACTATAAGACAGGGCTTCTAAATTTTCACTAAGTTCTACAACCTCCAAGGAGTGATAACGCATAATCTTAAAGCTTTTTGGCAAATTTTTAAACAAAATACTTTCTTTTTCTACGCTAAGTGTGGAGTTTTTTGCGTGAGCAATGTTTTCTAATCTTTTGATTTTAGCATTAAAGCTAAGTCCTAAAGCCTGATGTCCTAGGCAAATTCCAAGCACGGGAATTTCAAGCCTTTCTTTGAAAATTTCAAGGCAAATTCCACTATCTTTTGGGTGTTTTGGACCAGGACTTAGGATAATGTGAGAGGGATTTAAGGCTTTGATTTCATTAAGATTTATTTTATCATTTCTAACGACCTTAATTTCATCATCGCTTAATTTTTCAAGCATCAATTTTACATTATAAACAAAAGAATCATAATTATCAATCAAAAGTATCATTTCGTAAGCCTTTCAAATGTCGCTAGTAAAGCTCTTCTTTTTGCACAAATTTCTGCATATTCTTTCTCTGCCTTGCTTTGCAAGACTATGCCAGCTCCGCTTGAAATGTAGGCTTTATCATCTTTGAAAAAGGCGGAGCGTATGATGAGGGCTAGGACGACATTTTCGTTAAAATTTAAAAAGCCTACCGCACCTCCATAAACGCCTCTGTCTAAATTTTCAAGCTCATTGATAATTTCTAAAGCACGAATTTTAGGCGCACCGCTTAAGGTCCCTGCTGGAAAAAGTGCGCCAATAGCGTCAAAAATGTTAGCTTCCTCTCTTAAAGTTGCATAAACCTCGCTAACGATGTGCATTACATATTTACTTTTTAAGATACTATAAAGTTTTTCTACTCTAGTATTTTCGCCAAATTTAGAAATGTCATTTCTCGCTAAATCAACTAGCATTCTATGCTCACTTAGCTCTTTTTCATCTTCTAAAAGTTCTTTTTCAAGCACACTGATATCGCTATTTTCATCTAAATTTCTCGTTCCAGCTATGGGTGCTGTAAAAATTTCTTTTTGTTTAATGCTAAGTAAAAGTTCAGGCGATGAGCCTAAAACTACGCCGTATTTGGTAGGGAAATAAAACATATAAGCACTAGGATTTTCAAGGCTTAAAGTCTCGTAATAATCAAAGGCGTTGATATTATGCCTTATGCAAAGTTGTTTGCTTAAAACCACTTGAAAAATATCTCCGCTTAAAAGATATTCTTTTGCTTTTTTCACCATAGTCTCATAGCTTTTTTGTTCTTCTTCTAGGTCATTTAAAATGCTAAATTCAGCTTTATTTTTTTGAGGGCAAATATAATTTTCACTTAAAAAATCAAAATATTGATTTTCTCCAAATTGAAAAAACATTTTGCTATTTTTCTCATACAATAAATAAGCCCTAGCATTAGCAAATAAAAAGGACGGAAAATCGTAATTTTCACGCTCCAAAGAGGGTAAATTTTCAAACAAATGGATAAAATTTGCACTTAAAACCCCAAAAAACCCAGCATATTCGCATAATTTTTCTCCCGCCGCACACTCATAAAATTTAGCCTTTAGCTCACTAAAAGTCATAGAATTAGCGTCCAAATACTCACAATCAATCCCGATAATAACTTTATTTAAATCCTGAGTAAAATAAGAATTGGGATATTTTTCTAAAATTTGTCGGTAGTAAAAATTAACATCTTTGCTAAGCATTAGTATTTTCCTTAAGTTTTTCTTACAGAAAGTTTAAAATTGCTATTTTATCAAATTTTATTTAAAGAAGTATTTAAGAAAGAAGTGCCTAAATTTAGGCACTTTGATTATTTAGCCACAGGCCAAAAGATTTTAGGCTCTTCACCGAGTCTAGCTTCGCCGTGATACATTCCAAGTTTATCTTTAGTCCAAGCGTATCCTACCTTACCTTTTTTATCGATTGAGATAATGCCACCCGTTCCGCCAAGTTGTGCTACCTCTTTAATGGTTTCCTCTGCTGCTTTTTGGATAGATAATTTTTTATGCTTATAAAGGGCTGCGACCTCGTGAGCTGCCGCCACTCTTATGTAAATATCCCCTGTCCCTGTGCAAGAAACAGCAACAGAGTCGTTATTTGCATAATTTCCAGCTCCTATAATAGGCGAATCTCCAATGCGTCCGGTCATTTTATTTGTCGTTCCGCCTGTGCTTGTTCCAGCGGCTAAATTTCCATTTTTATCTAAGGCAATTGCTCCCACAGTTCCTAAATAAGGCTCTGTGCTAAGTCCTAAATGCGCTTTAGCCTTATCGCTATCGAGTAAAATTTCTTTACTTTTTTGTGCTTCTTTTAATTGCTTGTAGCGATGTTCTGTGTAGAAATATTTTTGCTTAACGATTTCTAAACCATTTGCTTTGGCTAATTTATCCGCACCTTCACCGGCAATTAGAGTATGTGGCGTTTTTTCCATAACCACTTTTGCCGCTTCAATAGGATTTTTAATCGTTCTTGCCATAGCAATAGCACCTGCATTTAGAGTTTTTCCGTCCATTAAAGAGGCGTCAAGTTCATTATAGCCATCGGAAGTAAAGACGGCTCCTTTACCTGCATTAAATTCCGGGCTATCCTCCATAACTTTAATTGCGGCAATTACAGCATCAGTTGAGCTTCCTCCTGCTTCTAAGATTTTTTGTCCCGCTTTAAGCGATTCTTTCATTACCACTTCTCTTTTGGCAAATTCCTCTTTTGTAAGACCTAAGCCACTTGTTCCGCCGTGGATAACGATGACAGGCTTAAAATCTTTTGCATAAAGATTTGCACTTGCTAAAAATGCAACACTGGCTAATACCAATAAGGCTTTTTTGCCACCTTTCATTAGACTCATTTTTGCTCCTTTTTTGAGATTAAAAGCAAGAAAAATTTAATTCTTATTTGTAAATGAATACACAATCAATCAGGCTTTTTTACTCTTTAATAAATTTGATTTTGCGTGATTTTTTTAGTAAGATTGCGCGAAAAAAGGGTGATGTTTGAAAAAAGAAGTAAGTGTTAATTTAGCTTGGGTTTTGGTGCTTTTGGGCGGTTTTGTGGAATGCTTTTGGGTAAGCGGCTTAAAATATGCCGATGAGCTTATTTGGTATATTTTAACGGGTTGTGGGATTTTAATCTCTTTTTGCTGTGCTGTGGTGGCTATGCAAAAGATTGAAGTAAGTGTGGCTTATGCGGTGTTTGTAGGCATAGGCACAGCGGGGGTTGTGTTGGCTGAAATGCTCTTTTTCAATGAAACTTTTTCTTTGCTTAAGATTTCTTTAATTTTTATCTTGCTTTTGGGTGTGGTAGGACTTAAATTTGTAAGCAGGGAAAATGATGAGGCTTTGGTAGGAGAGCTTTCGCAGGATTTGGGACTGGATTTTGAGGAGAAAAAATGAGCTGGTTTTTTCTTTTTTTAGCGGGTTGTATGGAAATTTTGGGCGTGATAGCGATGAAAAAGCTTGTTCTTACAAAACGAAAAATTTATCTCCTTGCTATTTTAGTGCAATTTTCTTTAAGCTTTGGTTTTCTTTCTTTGGCAATGCGTGAAATTTCTATGGCAACAGCTTATGCGATATGGACGGGCATAGGAGCAGCTGGAGGTGTGATAGTGGGCGTAGTATTTTTTAAAGAAAGTAAAAGTTTAATGAAGCTTTTTTTCTTAGCTCTTATCTTAGCCTCAAGCGTAGGCTTAAAGTGGATTTCATAATGCAAATTTATATTAGTGGCATTCACACAGATACTGGAAAAACGCATTTTAGTGCGGCTTTTTGTGCGAATTTGGGCTATGATTATTTTAAGCTCATACAAGCTGGCATTCCAAAAGATAGCGATTTAGTAGCGAAACTAAGCCCCAAAACACGCATTTTAAAGGAAGGCTTTTTCCTTAAAACGCCCGTTTCTCCTCATTTAGCTAAGATGAAAGAAAAAGCAGACTATAAGGCGTTTAGTTTGGAAATCCCTAGCAATGAAAATTTACTCATAGAATTAGCAGGTGGGCTTTTCACGCCTCTTGATGAAAATTTTGCGATGATAGATTTTATGCAAAAATTTAAAAAACCTACTATTTTAGTGGGGCGTTATTATCTTGGGAGTATCAATCATATTTTGCTAAGCATAGAAGCTCTTAAAATGAGGCAAATTCCTATCCTTTTCTTAGCGATGATGGGGGAAAAAGAGCCTTTTCAAGATGAATTTGTTAAAAGTTATGCAAAAATTCCTATCATTAATCTTCCCTTTTTTAATGCAAAAAATATAGAAAATAAGGATTTTAAAAATCAAGTTGAAGCTTTACTTAAGCTTTAAATTCCTTAAAGATTTCCTTCAAACTCTCCACCACATAAGAAATTTCCTCTTTTGTGATGATGTAAGGTGGCATAAAATAAATGGTATTTTCTAGCGGTCTTAGCAAAAGCTTTTTTTGTAAGGCTTTTTCATAGACTAAAAGTCCAGCTCTAGGAATTTGAGAAATGATGTCAAAAGCGTAAATCATACCTTGTTGTCTAAAATTTTTTAAAAAATCAAATTCCTTAAGTTTTTCAAATTCTTGCTTAATGAAAAGGCTTAATTTAGCGTTTTTTTCTAGGATATTTTGCGTTTGAAAGATATTTAAAACCTCATTTGCCGCCGCTGTGGCGAGAGCATTTCCTGTGTAAGAGTGTGAGTGTAAAAAGGCTTTATTTTCTTCATAGGGTGCGTAAAAGGCATTATAAATTTCATCTTTTACCAAAACCACAGCCAAAGGCAAAAAGCCCCCCGTAATGCCTTTAGAAAGACAAAGATAATCGGGCTTTTCTTCGCAATAATCCATAGCAAAAAGCTCTCCCGTGCGACCAAAACCCACCGCAATTTCATCGAAAATCACCTGCACTTCAAAATAGCGGCAAAGCCTAATCGCCTCATCTAAAAAGCCAAAATGATACATATTCATATTTCCAGCACACTGCACCAAAGGTTCTACGATAAAAGCACAAAGAGAGTTTGCGTGTTTTTCTAGAGTGCTTTTAAGCTCTTTTAAAGCTTCCTCATAATCCTCCCCGCTTGGGGCTTTTGTGCTTAAATTTTCTAAAAAAAGTGGATTATAAGTTTGCTTATAAAGCTTGACATCACCTACGCTCAAAGCCCCTAAAGTTTCGCCGTGATAAGAATTTGTTAAAGAGAGAAATTTATCCCTTTTTTTGCCCTTGTTTAGATGATAGTGAAAGCTCATTTTAAGGGCGACTTCGATGATAGAAGAGCCATTATCCGCATAAAAACACTTATCAAAGCCGCTTAAAGCACAAAGTCTTTGAGAAAGTCTAATAATGCCCTCGTGGCTAAAACCCGCCAAAAGCACGTGTTCTAAGCTTTCAAGCTGAGTTTTAATAGCATTTGAAATCGCAGGATTGCAATGCCCAAAAAGATTCACCCACCAAGAGCTAATGCAGTCCATATAAGTTTTATCATCAAAATCATAAAGCCACACGCCTTTTGCCTTTTTTATGGGGATTAGAGGGATTTTTTCGTGGTCTTTCATCTGGGTGCAAGGGTGCCAAAGGTGTAATAAATCTAATTCTTTTAACATCATTTTCCTTTTTTTTGTAGTAATATAAATTTTAAAAGTTAATAACTAAGTTTAAATTTGCAAAAAATGCGTATAATTTCATTTTTAAAAGGCTCAAAATGCAAGTAGAAACAATTTTGCAAAATTTACAAAACGAAGCAAATCTACGCACTCTTACTCCGCTTAAACACGAAGGGAATTTTGTTTTTAAACAGGGTAAAAAATTGCTCAACTTGGCTGGAAATGACTATCTAGGTTTGGCGTCAAATTCCGCTTTAAAGCAGGAATTTTTGGCTAGAGTGAGGGAGGAGGATTTATATTTTTCAAGTTCAAGCTCAAGAAGTTTGAGTGGAAATTTTGAAATTTATGAGAGGCTTGAGGAGTATCTTAAAAATAAACTTCAAAAAGAAGTTTTGCTTTTTAATAGTGGCTATCATCTTAATCTTTCTTGTATCGCGGCTCTTGCGAGTGTGCCTAGCACATTGTTTTTAGCGGATAGGCTTATACATGCGAGTATGATTGACGGGCTTAGGGGGGCGCATTTTTTGCGTTTTAGACATAATGATATGGAACATTTGCAAATTTTGTTAGAGAAAAATCACACAAAATATGAAAATATCATCATCTTAAGTGAGGCACTTTTTAGTATGGACGGGGATTTGATCAAATTGAAAGATTTGATTGAACTTAAAAAAAAATATAGAAATGTCTTGCTTTATATTGATGAGGCACATAGTGTGGGGTGCTTTGGGGAGGGTTTGGGACTTGTGAAGGAATTGGGATTTGAGGTGGATTTTCTAGTCTTTACCTTTGGAAAAGCTCTTGCTTCGGTGGGTGCTTGTATGATAACAACTAAAAATTTTAAGGACTTTTTAATCAATAAAGCTAGAGGCTTGATTTATTCTACCGCACTACCGCCCATTAATGTTGCTTTTAGTCTTTTTATCTTTGAAAAAATTGAAAATTTTCATAAGCAAAGAGAGAATTTAAAAATGATAAGTGCATATTTTAGAGAGGGTTTGAGGGCTAAAAAGTGTGAGTTTTTGGGGGATTATTATATTATTTCTCTCATTTTAAAGGAAAATCAAAAAACGCTTAAAACTGCTTTAAAACTTGAAGAAAATGGCTTTTTCGCCCCTGCGATTAAAACGCCCACCGTGCCTAAAAATAGTGCGAGAATTCGCTTTTCTTTACATTCTGGGCTTGAAAAAGAAGATTTAGATAGGGTGTTGGAGCTTTTATGAGAGTGGAATTTTTACACAAAAATGAAGATTCAAAAGAGCTTATTCTCTTTTTTGCAGGTTTTGCAAATCAGCCTTCACACTTTAAGCATTTAAAGACGCAAAATAATGTTTTGATGATTTATGATTATAGAAATTTTGAGTTTCAATTTGATTTGAGTGCTTTTGAAAATATCACACTTATAGCCTTTTCTATGGGAGTTTGCGTTGCTTCTAAGCTACTTAGAAATTTGCATTTTAAAACTAAAATTGCTCTCAATGGCACAAATTGTGGTGTGGATAAAACAAGAGGAATTCACCCTAGCATTTTTTTACGCACAGCACAAAATTTCAAGCTTGAGGACTTTAAAAAGACTTTGCTTTGCGAAAGGGCGGAATTTGAATTTAGAGAGGAAAAGGATTTAAAAGAGGAGCTTTTAGCCCTGTATGATTTTTGCAAAAAGGACTTTGCGGAGGATTTTACTTGGGATAGAGTTTATATGAGTGAGGGAGATTTTATCTTTCCTAATGGAGCGTTAAAAAATGCTTATGAGAATTTAATAGGTCTGAAAGAGCCGCATTTTGCCTTTTTTGCTTTCGATAAATGGGAGCAAATTTGAATTTCTTAAAGGCAAAAAGCACTTACAAAACAGCCGCTAAAGTGCAAGATCTAATGGGGCAAAGATTATGTGAGTTATTAAAAACCTATCGTTTGAAAGAATTTCAAAGGGTGTTTGAATTTGGTTGTGGGACTGGGGAGTTTAGTCAAAAATTACAAAAAAATCTTATTTTTAAAGACTATGTGAGAAATGATATTTTGGACTATAAAAGTGAATTTGAGGTAGAAATTTTTGATATGAATCATATCCCCAAAGCCTTTTTAAAAACGCAAAAATTTAATCTCATCACTTCCAATGCTACTTTGCAGTGGCTTAAAGAAGATATTTTCACAAATTTATATGCTTTGCTTAAAAAAGATGGCATTCTTTTACTTTCAAGTTTTGGGCAGGAAAATTTAAAGGAGATTAAGATCTTGAGCGGACTTTCACTACCTTATAAAAGTCTTAAAAGTCATAAAAATTTGCTTAAAGATTTTGAAATTTTAGAGTTAAAAGAGGAGTTTTTTAAGCTAGAATTTGAAAGTGCTTTAGAGGTTTTTAGGCATTTAAAGCAAAGCGGAGTGAATTCTTTAGGACATTTTTTCTTAGGAAAAGAAACGCTTTTAAAAATGCAAGAACTTTTTGGTAATACTCTCACTTATCATAGCATTTATATTTTGTGTAGGAAAATTTCATAAGCTTTATTTGCTATAATGTGTCAAAACTTAAGGAAAAATATGAAAAAAATCGTTCTTATCTTGGTATTTTGGGTATTTGCATTAAATTTACACGCGGAAAAAATCAGCGTTTTTGTCGCTTCTTCAGCCTCAAAGGCGATGAGTGAGCTTAGGGAAATTTTTATAAAAAATCACTCAAATGATGAGATAGAGCTTATTTTCGGTGCTTCTGGAAAGCACTATCAGCTTTTAAAAGAGGGGAGGGAATTTGACTTATTTTTCTCAGCTGATGCAAAATATGCCGCACAAATTACAAAAGATGGCAACGCCCTTAATAAACCTCAAATTTACGCACTTGGCGTTGTAGCACTTTATAGCTTAGATGAAGATTTGCTTAAGGGTGGGGTAGAAAAACTAGGCGAAAAAGCGGATAAAATCAAGCATTTAAGCATAGCAAATCCTAAAGTTGCACCTTATGGAGTGGCAGCTAGTGAAATTTTAAAAAATCTTAAATTAGAAAAACAATTTAAAGATAAAATCGTGCTAGGAGATAACATCTCTCAACCTGTGCTACACATAGATAGTGGTGCGGCGGAGCTTGGGATAGTGGCTTATTCTCTCGTTTCTAATGTAAATTCACCTAAGGGAAAGACGGTTATAATCGATTCTAAACTCTATACGCCTTTAGAACAATCTTTCGTCCTCACAAAATATGCTAAAGATAAAAAATTAGCCTTAGAATTTGCGGACTTTATTGTAAGTGATGAGGCGAAAGTTGTTTTTAAAAAATATGGATTTGACACACCTTGAATATTTTAAAAGGCTATTTTAGCTCTTTGCAAAATGAGGGCGATATTTTAAGTGTAAAGATTGATGTTTTGGGGGTGGAATTTAGCGTTTTGATGCTTGATTTCTCTTCTTTTGATTTTGGAGGCGAACTTGAGTTGATTTTTAAGGAACACGAACTTTGTTTTGCAAATTTGGGGGCAAATTTGAGTGTAGAAAATTGCTTTGAGGCTCGAATTTGTAGGATTAAAAAAGGGCATATTTTATGGCATATTTTTTTCAAATTTAAGCATTTTGAATTGGGCTCTATTGTCGATGCTAAAAAGGGCGAAGAGCTTGATTTAAAGATAGGGCAAAACAAGCTTTGCTTTGTTAAGGCAAATGACATTACCTTAAGGAAAACTAATGTTTGAGGCAGAATTTTTGCAAACCTTATGGCTAAGTCTTAAGCTCTCTTTCATCACAACTTTTTTGCTTTTTTTTGTTGGGGTATTTTTGGCTTATTGCTTTGTTTTTACGAATTTTGCTTTTAAAAGCTTGTTGCAAATCATCGTTTCTATGCCCTTAGTTTTACCGCCTAGTGTTTTGGGCTTTTATTTATTGATGAGCTTTTCGCCAAATAGCACACTTGGACACTTTTTAAAAGAGCATCTTAATCTTTCTTTAGTCTTTACTTTTGAAGGACTTGTTTTTGCTTCAATGATTTTTTCTTTACCTTTTATGGTGCATCCTATACAAAGTGCTTTTGCCGCCTTAAATAAAAATTTAATCGAAGCTTCTTATACGTTAGGAAAGGGGAGGCTAACAACTCTTTTTAAGATTATCGTGCCAAATTCTAAGGTGGGCATTTTTACGGGTTTAACGATGGCTTTTGCACATACTATGGGCGAATTTGGCGTTGTGATGATGATAGGAGGACATAAAAAGGGCGAAACCTTAGTCGCTAGCATTGCCATTTATGACGAGCTTGAGGCACTTAATTATACCTTAGCACATCAATATGCTTTTGCACTTTTTGCCTTAAGTTTTATCTTGCTTTTTATTCTTTATGCTGTCAATAAAAAATTTACTTATCAAGGCTAAGTATGCTAGAATTTTGTTTAAAACACGCCATGAAAGGCATTGAAGGGCTTATTAACCTTGAGCTTGATATTTGCTTAAATCAAGGCGAAATCAGTGCTATTTTTGGTGAAAGTGGAGCAGGTAAAACCACACTTTTAAAGATACTTGCAGGTTTAATTACCCCTCAAAAAGGCTTCATAAAAGTAGAAAATGAAGTGTGGTTTGATAGTAAAAAAAAGATTAATTTGGCCCCACAAAAACGCCGCATAGGCTTTATGTTTCAAGATTATGCACTTTTTCCTAATATGAGCGTAAGAGAAAATTTAGCTTACGCTACCAAAAATCAAAGAAAAATTGATGAACTTTTAGAACTTATCAATCTTAAAGAATTAGCCCACTCACGCCCTAAAGAGCTAAGCGGCGGACAAGCACAAAGAGTCGCCCTTGCAAGGGCTTTGGCTAAAGAGCCTAAAATCCTGCTTTTAGATGAGCCTTTGAGTGCGTTGGATTTTAAAATGCGTTCTCATTTACAAGAAGAATTATTGAAAATTTTAAAGCATTTTAAAACGACAACCTTGCTTGTAAGCCACGATTTGGCTGAAATTTATAGATTGAGCGAGAGGGTTTTGGAGTTAAAGGGCGGTAAAATTGCTAAAGATTTGCCTACTAAGCAATTTTTTACCCATAATCATCTTAGTGCGAAACTTCGCTTAAGTGCTGTTTTGCTAGAGATAAGCAAGAGTGATATTTTGGTTATTTTTACTCTTTTGCTTGGGAAAGATATAGTTAAAATTACCTTAAGTGAAGAGGAATTTTTGCAAAAGCATAGTGAGGTAAAAATAGGCGATACTATTATGCTTTCAATCAAGGCTTTCAATCCTCTTATTGTTGATTAATTTTTTTTTTTTTTTGTTATACTCGCAATTTCATTTAATATTATAGGAGCGATGATGAGAGTTAAAATTATGTTTTCTAGCATTTTGGTTGCGGGTTTGTTAAGCGGATGTTTAACAACAACTTTACAAACTAATTCTACGATGAGTCAAAGCATTTTTCTTGACCCTGTGGCAAAAGAAAAAAGAATTGTTTTTTTAAATATTAAAAATACAAGCGGACACAATGTCAATTTAGAGCCTAAACTAAGAACAGCCTTAGAGGCTAAGGGATATAGGATAGTTGATGACCCTGCTATGGCAAATTATATTTTAAGCACTAATATTTTATATTGCGATAAAAAGCAAGAAAATAATGCCGTAGGCGGTGCTGTTGCTGCTGGTGCTGTGGGTGCTGGAATTAGTGCTTATAATAGTTCTTCAGCTGGCGGTGCTGTCGCTGCTGGTGCGGCTGGAGCTATTGTAGGTGGGCTTTTAGGCAAACTAACAGAAGATACCATTTATCAAATGCAAGTTGATATTAATATCAAACAAAAAGCAGATGGTAAGGTTTTGACTTCCAGCAGTAATGTCAGCGGACAAGCAAGCGTTAGAAACAAAAGATCTTCTGGCTTTTTAAATAGTTTTGGAGGAAGTGTTCGTAGTGATAAAGTGGGACATTTAAATTCAAATCAAGTCAATACTCTTCAACAAAGCTATGAGGGCAACTATATAGAAAAAAGCACTATTATCTTTGCTGAAGCTGTAAAAACTGGATTGAAACTCGAGGAAGCTACGCCTGTTTTGGAGGATAAAATCGCCACTCAAATCGCAGGGCTATTTTAAAATTCGCCCTTTTTGGGCGATAAAATTTAAATATTTTTCTAAAATTTTCTCCCTTTTTGCCAAATTTTTATAATCCTTAATGTCTAAATTAAGCCCAAAAGAAAAGGCTTGTTGGTTTAACTCATAAAAACCCACAATACTGGCAATTCCCACTTCATCATTAAAGCCTGTTTTAGCATAAATTTTGGTCCCACCTATTTCTTTATAAAAAAGTAAATTTTTAAGAATTTTTTGACTTTTTAAAGAATAGGGCAAAGAAGTGGTGGCGAGTTTATAAAGCAAAATGGCTTGTTCTTTGGCATTAATTTTTAAAGAATTATCCAGCCAAAAGCTATCAATTTGAGAAATTTTTGATTATCATAATGAATTAAATTTAAATTTTTTGCATATTTTCCCTACCGATTTTTTGGGATAAAAGCTTAAAAGCAGGAACTTGAGAGTGTTTAATGGCAGAGCTTAAATTTGCGTCATTTTTCCAGCTTGACAAAAAAACTTTTTCATTGTTGTAAAAATAAAAAATTTCTTTCTCGTCTTTTATCACACCTAAATTTAACGCAAAAAGAGCGTTGAAAATTTTAAAAGTTGAAGCTGGAGAAAAGCGTTTTTCCGCCCTTTTCTCATCATTTGTATAAAAGTTTTTACCATTATAAAGAATGAAAACTCTTTTGGTTTCATAATTTTTGAAAAAGTTAAGTAAAATGTCCGCCTTTAAATTTGTAAAAAATGTAAAAATAATGAAAAATATAAAATTTTTTCATTTTTATCCTTTATTTTTGCATTATTATAATATAAATTTAAAGTTAAAATGTTAGAATATCGGCTCAAATTTGGGTTTTAAGTAGGGATACGCAAGCCGAACTAACTCAAATGAAAATTTTGTAGAAAGGTTTTTCAATGAAAAAAGCATTTTTTTTATTGTTTGCTTTTGCAGCGGTTGCTTTTGCACAAACAAATGCTCCTGTTGAGCAAGAGGCTATGAATGTTTGGATTAAAGCATTTTCTGTTTTAGCGGCTGGCTTAGGTCTTGGTGTGGCTGCACTTGGTGGAGCCATAGGTATGGGACATACAGCAGCAGCAACCATAGCTGGAACAGCTAGAAATCCAGGTCTTGGACCAAAATTAATGACAACGATGTTTATTGCTTTGGCTATGATAGAAGCTCAGGTAATTTATGCTCTAGTTATCGCTTTGATAGCTCTTTATGCAAATCCTTTTATCCCTTTTTCTTAAATAGGAAAATTACTCCCCTAAAAAGGGAGTTTTGCGGTTATGGTGGAATTGGTAGACACGCCATCTTGAGGGGGTGGTGCGCTTCGCGTGTGCGAGTTCAAATCTCGCTAACCGCACCATATATTGTATTCATTATAGTTTTATGCAGTGGCAATAAAGAGAGATTAATAACCCCTCTTTTTCATCTCAAGCCTTGTAGTTTTTTATAGCCTTTTCTAAAATTTCTACCGCAACATTAGCATCTTTAAAATCTTGAACTTTAACCCATTTATTAGGTTCTAAAATTTTGTAAGTTTCAAAGAAATTTTTAATTTTATTTAAAGTGGCTTGTGGTAAGTCTGTATAGCTTTTTATATCCACATATCTTGCATCTATTTTATCTGCTGGCACAGCTAAAAGCTTTTCGTCCATACCGCTTTCATCTTCCATTACTAAAACACCTATTAAACGACAAGGAATTACAGCACCTGCTTGGATAGGATATTCATTTAAAACCAAAATATCCACAGGATCACCATCGTCAGCTAAAGTATTAGCGATAAAGCCGTAATTTGCGGGATAAAACATCGCACTAGCCATTACTCTATCTACAAAAATTGCTCCGCTATCTTTATCAAGTTCATATTTTACACTTGAGCCGTAGGGAATTTCTATCACAGCGTTAATTTTATTTGGGATATCTCCTACCTTAATTTTACTTAAATCCATTTTTTCTCCTTATTTGATATAGTTTTTTTCTATAAAATTGACTATTTTAACAGCACTTTCTTCTAAAGTGTTTAAAGCAGAACCTCCAAAAGCACCCATTTTCATTTCGGCACTCACTTCAAATTCTCCTATTTTTTCATTTTGTTGATTTTCCAACTCTATTTTAATGGTTGTTGTAGCAGCACCTGCACCAAATCCAACCATATATCTTGCAAAACGATTTCCCTCATCAAAATGCAAAATTTTACATTTTATATTAAGGTCCCTTCCGTAAATATTCTTGATTTTGAGCTGATTGATGATTTGCTTTTGTAAATATCGCTCCTCTTCGCTATCGCCACATTTAGCATTAGCATATAGAAATTCTTTTGAAATTTCACCTTTGGTTTGCACATTATGAATTTGACTTGTGCTACAAGCACTTACTAAAAGCCCCCCATAACTAAGGGTAATAAGAAATATTTTTTCATTAATTTTCCTTTTTTTGAAATTAGCTTTCAATTATAGCGGAAAAAGATCGCTTTAGCAATAAATTGATTTAAAAAGCTTAGTTTAGCTTGACAAAAGAGCTATTTTAACATACAATTATTCCATTTTCGTATTTGTGAAAGAGAAATTTCAATGCTATTTTTCACAATAAGCTCTTTTTATCTTTTATAAGGACTTTGTGATGTTGTTAGGTTTTAATATTGATCATATTGCCGTTTTAAGAGAAGCTAGAATGGTTAATGATCCTGATGTTTTGGAAGCTACGCTTTTGAGTGCGAATTTTTGCGATCAAATCACTCTTCATATAAGAGAAGATCGTCGTCATACGCAAGAATTTGATCTTGAAAATTTGATTAAATTTTGTAAAATTCCTATTAATTTAGAATGCTCGAGCAATGAAGAGATGATAAAAATCGCCTTAAAATATAAGCCCAATCGCGTTACCATAGTGCCGGAAAAAAGGGAAGAGCTAACGACTGAAGGCGGTTTAAATTTAGAAAACGACAGATTAAAAACAAGCATAAAAATGCTACAAAATAAAAATATAGAAGTTTCGCTTTTTATCAATCCAAACTTAAAAGATGTGGAGATGTCAAAAGAGCTAGGCGTTGAAATGATAGAGCTTCATACAGGACATTTTGCAAATTTATATAATGCCTTCTTTAGTAATATTTCTAAAACGCCTTATAAGGTGCTGGATATGGATAGAAAGGCGTTGGAATTAAGCTTAAGGGAGGAATTGGCAAGACTTGAGTTTTGTGCCAAAAAGGGAGCAAATTTAGGACTTAAAATCGCTGCTGGGCACGGACTTAATTACAAAAATACAAAAGAGCTTCTTTTCATTAAAGAAATTTGCGAGCTTAATATTGGTCAAAGTATAGTTGCAAGAGCCGTTTTTGTCGGGCTTGAAAGAGCTTTACTTGAGATGAGGACTTTGCTAAATGAAAGTGGCTATCAGCATAGGTGATTTAAATGGCATAAGTTTGGAGCTCGTGCTTAAGAGCCATAAAAAACTTAGTCAAATTTGCACACCATACTATTTTTTACACGAAAGTCTTTTAAAGCAAGGCTTAAGGCTTTTAAAAAAGGAAAAAATAGCCTTAAACTTAGTTGAATTTAGCCACGCAAAAATAAGTAAATTCGAAAAGGTGAAAGAAGATAAAAAGGTGAAAATCTTTTCTTTTCAAACTCCGCTTTCTTTAAAACTGGATACAAATTTTACTCTTAAACCCGGTAAGATTGATATGCAAAGTGGGGCATATAGTTTTTTGAGTTTTGAGGCAGCTTGTGCTTTTACCTATCAAAAACACGCCGCAGCCCTCATTACCCTACCTATTCATAAAAAAGCTTGGAATTTGACTGGAATTTCTTTCAAGGGACACACGGACGCACTAAGAAGCTTTTATGGGAAAAATGCTATTATGATGTTAGGTTGCAAAAAGCTTTTTGTAGGGCTTTTTAGTGAGCATATTGCTTTAAAAGAGGTTTCAAGCAAAATTAAGCTTGAGCCTTTAACACAATTTTTGGTTGATTTCTATCAGGAAAGTGGTTTTAAGAAAATTGGCGTCTTGGGTTTTAATCCTCACGCTGGGGATTTTGGAGTGATAGGAGATGGGGAGGAGAGCATTATAGAGGAGGCGATTAAGTCTGCAAATTTGCGTCTTCAAAAAGAAATTTATTTACCTCAAATTCTAGTCGCAGATAGTGCCTTTACGCCAAATTCGCTTAAAAAATGTTCGCGTTTAGTGGCAATGTATCACGATCTAGCTCTTGCTCCACTTAAGGCTTTATATTTTGAAAAAAGCGTTAATATAAGTTTAAATTTACCTATTATCCGCACTAGTGTCGATCACGGAACGGCTTTTGATAAAGCATATCAAAATGTAAAAATTAGCACAAAAAGTTATAAAGAAGCTGTTAAAATAGCTCTTAGTTTGGCAAAGAAAAGAAAGAAGATATAAATTTGGAACAATTTTTGCTTGTAGTTTTGTAAATTACAAGGAGGAAAAATGTTAGTCGATAAAATGCAAAATAATGGTTCTTTTTTCAATGCAAAAATTAAAGAAAAAGAAAAGTCTGTCGAAGAATTTCAAGCAACCTTAAATGCGATTAAAGATGAGCAAAGACAAGAGCAAAAAGAGACGCTAAAAAAGGATAAAAGTCTTGTCAATGAGGACTTAGATCTTAGTGCTTTGCAAAATGATTTTAGTCTTTACGCTTGGAACAAGTTAAGGGAAAGTCAGCATAGAAAAAATGAAGAAACTATGCTTAATAAGCTTTTTAATGTGATAGATGTAAATAATGCTAATAGATAAACTTACCCTGCTTTGCAGGGTTTGCTTTAAATTTTAAATAAATCTTGTAAGTTTTTCATCGCTTCTTCATTGCTCATTGTTTTGGCTCCAAGTTCTTTAAGTTCGATTTCAAAACCACTTAGCATAGAAGTAAGGCGTATGTTAATGCCATTTTTTCCTATGGCTTTGCTTTTTTGTTCGCTATTAAGACTGACTATGGCTGTCTTATCTTCGATTTTAACAGAGTTGATAATGGCTGGAGCTAGGGCACGAGCGATTAAGATTTCATTTTCGCTTGAATATTCTATGCAGTCTATATTTTCATTATGAATTTCTTTACTTACAGCATTAATTCTCACGCCTTTAACTCCCACAGTAGCACCAACTGGATCGATATTTGAACTATTTGCTTGAAGGATAATTTTTGCTCTTTCACCAGGAATTCTAGCACATTTTACAACGCTTACAAGTCCGTCTTTAATTTCAGGCACTTCAGCTTCAAGTAAGCATTCTAAAAATTTAGGACTAGTCCTTGAAAGTTCCATTTTGATGCCTTTATCTGTATAAACACGGCGGATAACGGCTTTTACCACATCACCGACCTTAAATTTTTCGCCTTTAATGCGGTTTTTACGCGGTAAAAAGGCTCTTAGTTCGTCAATTTCTATATAGGTATTTTCCTCGCTATCTACACGCACAACACTACCAAAGACCATTTGACCGACTTTGTTTTTATATTTCTCAAAAATAGTTTGCTCCAAAAGCTTTTGAATGTGATATTCTAGTTCTTTATGCAGGGTATTGACCGCTGTGCGACCCAAATTTTCTAAAGAGCATTCATAGGTTAATTCATCGCCTATTTCTACATCTTTTACCTCTTTTTTGGCTTTAGAAATGGCTATAAAACTTTCTTTATTTTCATTTAATCTTTCATCATCATCGCCTACGATTAGAATTTTTTGATACAGACTAAGCGTTTTATTATCGACAAAAAATTCATATTCCTCGCCATAAATTTTTTTTGCTGTGTTTATAAGTGCCGTAATGACCTTATCTTTTACGCTTTCAAGTTCTAAATTTTTTTCATTAGCTATGGACTCTATGATGTCTGCTATTTTTTCCATTTGATACCTTTTTGGGAATTTTTTTAAAAAGTAGAGTAAAATTATAATTTAATAAGTTTAATTAAAAGTAAAATTTGCTAGAATTGGCGATTTAAAATAAGCTAAGGATAAATTATGGACTTAAAATTAGCAAGAAATTTGATCAATGACAAGCCTAAAAATATAAGCTTGAGTAAGATTGAGGATGCGGTGGAGAAGGAAGGGCAGAAATTTTTTTATTTTGATAAAGAAAATTCGCACAAGCAACTCATCGCTTTAGTGGAACATTTTGAAAAAAAAGGTTTAAATGTCTATCATAGAATTATTCGCTATGGGCTTGATGAGCAAGATTATATGTATGAGGTGCATATTCTTTGAGTGCTAAGAAATTATTTATCCAAACTTTGGGTTGTGCGATGAATGTAAGAGATAGTGAGCATATTATCGCTGAATTAACGCAAAAGGAGGATTATAGTCTCACAGAAGATATTAAGGAGGCAGATTTAATTCTCATTAACACTTGCTCTGTGCGTGAAAAACCCGTCCATAAGCTTTTTTCAGAAGTCGGTGGCTTTGAAAAAGTGAAGAAAAAGGGTGCTAAAATAGGTGTTTGCGGTTGTACGGCTTCACATTTAGGAGAGGAAATTTTTCGTCGTGCGCCTTATGTGGATTTTGTTTTGGGAGCTAGAAATATCTCTAAAATCACGCAAGCGGTCAAAACTCCCAAATTTGTTGGGGTTGATTTAGACTATGATGAGAGTGAATTTGCTTTTAGTGATTTTCGAAATAGTCCTTACAAATCCTACATTAACATTTCCATAGGTTGCGATAAACATTGCACTTATTGCATAGTCCCACATACTAGAGGCGATGAAATTTCTATCCCTTTTGAATTGATTTATAATGAGGCTAAAAAGGCGGTAGAAAAGGGTGCGAAAGAGATATTTTTACTCGGGCAAAATGTCAATAATTATGGCAAGAGATTTAGAAATGCTCATAAAAAAATGGATTTTTCCGATTTGCTAAATGCCTTAAGTGAGATTGAAAATTTAAGACGCATTCGTTTTACGAGTCCGCATCCTTTACATATGGACGATAAATTTTTACAAACTTTTAGTCAAAATGAAAAAATTTGCAAGTCTATGCATATGCCTTTGCAAAGTGGTTCAAGTGAAATTTTAAGGGCGATGAAAAGGGGTTATAGTAAGGAGTGGTATTTAGATAGGGCTTTAAAGCTTAGAGAGCTTTGTGAAAATGTCAGCATTTCAACAGATATTATTGTGGCTTTTCCCGGGGAGAGTGAGGGAGATTTTGAGGATACTTTAGATGTTTTAGAAAAAGTGCGTTTTGAGCAAATTTTTTCTTTTAAATACTCCAAACGTCCCCTAACTAAAGCCGCTACAATGCCTAATCAAATCCCAGAAGAAATCGCCTCTAAGAGACTGACTATCTTGCAAAATCGCCACGCAGAAATTTTAGATGAAATCACAAAAAAACAAGAAAATCAAATTTTTGAAGTGCTTTTTGAAGAATTGAGGGCAAATAATGCTGTCGCAGGTCGCACGGATAATAATTTTTTAGTTCAAATTCAAGGTAGCGAAGAAATGCTAGGTGCAATGAAACAGGTGAAAATCACAAACGCAAAACGCATGGTGCTTTATGGGGAAATTGTTTAAAAAAACGCTTCTTATAAGATTTGTCTTTTTTTTGCAATGGATTATTTTTTTAAGCTGTTTTAAGCAATATCGTGGCGAAAGAGTCGATGATGAGCCTTGCGTTATCCTCTTTTGGCATGGACGCCTTGCTTTAATGCCTTTTGCTTTTAGGCATTTTAGAAAGAAAGGCAAAAGAGCTTTTGTGATGATTTCTCATCATAATGATGGGGAATTAATCGCTAGACTTATCCATTTTTATGGTTTAAATGTGATAAGAGGTAGCACATTTAAAGGTGCAAGCGGTGCTTTGCGGTCTGCTTTTAAAGTATTAGAACAAAAAGACGATATAGTTATAACGCCCGATGGTCCAAGAGGTCCAAGACATAGCATTTCAGATGGAGCGATTTTAATCGCACAGAAAAAAAGTGTTAAGATAAGAATTTTAAACTATGAAGCAAGTCGCTTTTGGGAATTTAAAAGCTGGGATAAAATGCTTTTACCTAAGCCTTTTAGTAAAATAATTTATAGTTTAAGTGAGCCTTTTGATCTTGCAAATTTAGAAAAAGATGAGGCTAAGGCTTTGATTAAAAAAGAATTTGAAAAAATTTGCAAACGCGATAGTTTTAAGGAGCAGATATGACGCCATTTTTTAAAA
Source organism: Campylobacter vulpis (assembly GCF_014217995.1). Taxonomy (NCBI): domain Bacteria; kingdom Pseudomonadati; phylum Campylobacterota; class Epsilonproteobacteria; order Campylobacterales; family Campylobacteraceae; genus Campylobacter; species Campylobacter vulpis. The sequence continues at coordinate 928,256 of NZ_CP041617.1, read as the reverse complement.
AAATCTTGCCACAAATTTTTATAAGTGCGATTTTGGAAGATAAAAAAAATACGCTTAAAATTTGCACCTATCGTAATAGAAAGCTTGTTAAAAAAATAGAAAAAACCTTTGATAAAAGTGAGCAGCTCATCACTTTTATCAAAAATTATGATAAAAAATTTTTCCCCTATCATATAGCCTTATTTTTAGATAGTGAAGAGCAAGGAATTTTACCAAGTAAAGAGCAAAATTATGATGAATTTGGCATTGGTAAGATGAGTATTAAAACCCTGCCTTTGGCTAATGTTTTGCTTTATGTGGCAACTGAGCATATAGAGTATTTTAGCGAGTTATGTGAGGATTGTGGGGGACTTGACTTTTTATTTTCGCCTTTTGCCTTACTTCATTTTTGCATTCAAAAAGAACAAAAAGATGATAAAACAAGACTTTATGTCTTTAAAAATGCTCAAAGTTTAGCTTTAATGGTTTATAAAAAAGATGAAATTCTTATAGGCTCTTATAAGCTTTTTGAAAAGACTTTAAGTTTTCAACTTGATGGTTTTGATGATGGTGAAATTTCAAACGATGATGGCTTGAGTGCTGAAACTACGCCTTTAGAAGAGAGTGGAGAAAAAAAAGATGATGAAATCACTTTGGATAATTTTGGCGAAATGTTAGGAGATAAAATAGACGCTTTAGATCAAGAGCAAAATGATGTTGAGGATATTATAGAAAAGCCACAAGAAAATATAGAGATAGATGAATTAGGAAAGTTTGGTGCAGATATGGAAATTTGTCGCTTTATTATCTCAAGTATAGAAAGCTTTTATCACGATTCGCATTATGGGGGAGATTTTATTGATGAGCTTGTCATTTTTAGCGATGAAGTATTACTGCAAAGCACTTTAGAGTTTGTAGAAAGCGAGACTTTTTTAAAGCCTCAAGTTAAACTCATTGATACCCACGAGATAATGCAAGAGCTTATGCAAAAGGAGCTAAAATATGACTTATAGCTTTACGACCCCGCAAAAACGACCCCTATTTAATCTTTTGGATAAAATTTGGATAGTGCTTTTTGCCTTTGCGATCGTTTTTATATTTTTTATTTTTGCGATTTATGAATTTCGTATAGTTTTGACACATAGTTCTATCTCTGGGAAAAAAGAGGAGATGGTGCAAACTGCGGAGCAGATTAAAAAAAGTGAAGAGCATTATCTTATCTTACTAGAACAAAGTCAAATCGCTGCACAATTTAAGGAGAAAAATCAAAATATAAAGAATAGTCTTAAAAATCTTTTTGATATGACCTTAAAAACGGGTGGCATAAGTTTTGATAGTGTGGAACAAGACGAATTTGCCCTTAAACTTACGGGTGTAAGTCCTACAAAAGAGATGTTTGCCTTGCTTTTGGAAACGCCTTTAAAAAGTATATTTGACGAAACAAATACAAGCTATTATAAGCTTAATAATGGTTGGTATCGTTTTGTAAGCATTAGTAAAATTTTAGGAACTCAAGATGAAAGATAAAAGCTTTGAAGAAATTAATATTGTTAAAATTCTTATCCTAACTCTTAGTTTCATCAGTGTTTGCACGGCTTTAATTTTATTTTTACTCTTACCAACTTTAAAAGCTTATAAAGAACTTGGCATAAGAGAAAATTCGCAAATAGCTCTTCTAAACGCTACCAAGGCAAAACTAAATGCAAGTGAAGTTAAATTAGCCCAGCTAAGAAGTGAAAACAATAAGAGCTTAGAGCAGTTTCAAAACTCTTTTAGTGAAAAAAATTTCCAAGTTTTTTTAAGTCAATTTTTCAAAAAAATTCAAATCAAAGCTATTAAAAATCAAAATGAGTCTTATTTAAAACATACGCTTTTGGTTAATGCTTATTTGGATACGCCTAAAAATTTATATGATTTTATTGACGCTTTGCAAAATTATGATAATCTCATTAAAATGGACTATCCTTTAAAATTAAAAGCACAAAAAAGCGGCATAGAACTTAGTTTTGTTGCTAAAATTTATGGGGAAAAGTGATTTTTAAAGGAGTAATATGGCAAAAATATTAAATAACAATCTCCACAATGCAAAGAAAAATAAAAAAGATGAGTTCTACACGCAACTAAGCGATATAGAAAATGAGCTGCAACACTACAAAGCACATTTTAAAGATAAAATCGTGTATTGCAACTGCGATGACCCACTGCAAAGTGCCTTTTTTGAATACTTTTTCAAAAATTTCAAATGGCTTGACTTAAAGGCTCTCATCACCACTTGCTATAAAAGTCAAAATTATAGAGAAGTAAGCACAGAAGATTCCCCCAAAAAAGCCTATGCGATAAAAATCCACAGAGATGATGCGATAAAAGATGAGCTTATCAACCCACAAAAGCACTCCATTGATGATGTAGATAAAGTTTTATCCCAAATGCACCCACTAAGCGAAGTGGAAGCTACTCTCTCTCTCTCTGCTAGCAAATCGCAGTCCCAAGAAACGCTAAAAGCCTTTGAAAACAACAAGCACAAGCTTTTTGAAAACTTTAGAGCCGAGCTAGAATCTGACCCCAAAGATTTACAAGCCACACAAAACAAAAGCACAAAATCCTACAAAGAGCCTAGCCTTTTCCCACTTGATGAAGATAAAGGGCTAAATAATGCAGGGGATTTTAGGAGCAAAGACTGCATAGAGCTACTTAAACTTGCAGATATTGTCGTTACAAATCCGCCTTTTTCGCTTTTCCGTGAGTATGTCGCACAATTAGTGGAGTATAAAAAGAAGTTTTTAGTTATAGGGAATAAAAATGCCATTACTTATAAAGAGACTTTTTCCTTAATCAAAGAAAACAAAATATGGCTAGGGATAACTTCCGCAAATGTCTTTTTAAAGCCTAATGAAAATCGCACAGGCTTTATACTTACCAAGCAAGTAAATGGGCTTACAAGGTGGTTTTCAAATTTGGAAAACAAAAAACGCAATGAGATTCTAGAAACCATCGCTAGTTACAAAAAGAATCCAGAGCAATACCCAAAGTATGATAATTATGACGCTATCAATGTGGATAAAACCATTGAGATTCCGCTAGATTATGATGGGGTTATGGGCGTGCCGATAACTTTCTTAGACAAACATAATTCTAAGCAGTTTGAGATTTTGGGGCTTGATAATCATTTGCTTAAAAATGGACTAGGTGCTGGGTGTAATAGTATCAATGGTAAAAAAATTTATAGGCGGATTATTATCCGCAAAATCGCCGAAGTCGATGAGCTAAGAAAGCAAGAGCAAGAAAAAATGTAAGAGTAGCTAATCGTCATTGCGAGAAGTCGGCACGACTTCGTGGCAATCCACACTAAATACAAATTAACCAAAGGAGCAACAATGCAAATAGACAAAACAGAAATTCGCATAAAAGAGCTAGCAAGGGGCTATACAAGAGATGAGGAGAGTAGCCAAGTAGTCGCCTATGCAGATTCTAGCGGAGTAGCAAGGCTTAATATCCGCCCCAAATATCAAAGGGAGTTTGTGTATAAAGACGCGCAAAGAAATGCCGTGATAGATACGATACTCAAGGGCTTTCCTTTAAATATAATGTATTGGGTGAGAAATGTGGATTTTGGTGCGGAGTGTGAATATGAAGTGCTAGATGGACAGCAAAGGACTATGAGTATATGTGAGTATGTTAAAGGGAGCTTTTCTGTGCTGTGGAATGGCAGCTCGCAGTATTTCCATAACTTGCCAGAGGATATGAAAGAAAAATTTTTAGACTATAAGCTTGATGTGTATGTGTGTCAAGGGAGTGAGAGTGAGAAGCTAGAGTGGTTTAAGACTATCAATATCGCAGGAGAGACACTGACAAACCAAGAGCTAAGAAATGCAGTATATGCGAGTGTGTGGCTAAGTGATGCAAAGAGGCGATTTTCTAAGGAAAAGGGCGTAGCAGTGCTAAAGGGAGCTAAATATCTAAATGGCAGTGCATTGCGGCAAGAATTTTTAGAGAGTGCTATTGCTTGGATAGTGGATTCTAGGAAAGATGAAAAGATTTGCGAGTATATGGCTAAAAATGCCAAAGATTCTAGGAATGCTGATGGGCTGTGGGAGTATTTTGCAAAGGTGATAGATTGGGTGGAGATGAAGTTTGAAAAATATCGCAAAGAGATGAAAGGCTTAGAATGGGGGCTTTTCTATAATCTCTATAAAGATAAGCCACTAGATGCTAAAGAGCTAGAATCTAAAATCGCAGAGCTTATGCAAGATGATGAAGTGGGGAATAAAAAGGGCGTGTATGCGTATGTGCTAAGTGGTGATGAGAAGCATTTAAGTCTAAGGGCGTTTAGCGATAGTGTAAAAAGGGCAGTGTATGAGAGGCAAGGGGGCGTGTGTGCGAATAGTGATGGGCATATAAAGGGTGTGAAATGTCCGCACGAAAATGAAAAGCTAGAGCTAGAGCAAATGGAAGCAGACCATATTCTAGCGTGGAGCAAAGGCGGAAAGACAGAAAAGGAAAATTGTCAAATATTATGCAAAGAGTGTAATAGAAAAAAGAGTGCTAAATAAACCCAATATACATTTTACATAAATTTTACATTACAAACTTTTTTATTTTACATTATGCTTATATACTTTTATCAACTTTAAATTTTAAGGAGTATGGTATGAAAAAATACACATTAGGTTTGTTGGCAGGATTGGTGCTTAGCACGAGTGTGATGGCTGAAAATATTTATCCTATTTCTAGGGAGCAAGGCTCTGGGACGCGTGGGGCTTTTGTGGAAATTTTTGAAATTCAAAAAAAAGTCAAAGATAAAAAAGTCGATGCGACCACTCAAAAAGCAGAAGTTACAAATTCAACAGGCGTTATGCTAACAACTGTTGCAAATTCTAAAAATTCCATAGGTTACATTTCGCTTGGCTCTTTAAATGATAGCGTTAAAGCACTTAAAATTGACGGCGTAGCACCAAGTGTAGAAAACATCAACAACAAAAGCTATAAAATTTCTCGACCTTTTAATGTCGTAACAAAAACGACTAATCCACTTATAGAGGATTTTTTAAAATATAGCACTTCAACAGAGGCAAAAGCTATCGTAGAAAAGGCAGGTTATATCGCTGCGGCAAAAGAAAGCTTTACAAGTGCAAAACCGCAGGGTAAATTAATCGTAGCGGGTTCTAGCTCGGTAACGCCTTTAATGGAAAAATTAGCAGAAGCTTATAAAACCATTAATCCTAACGCCGTGATAGAAATTCAACAAAGCGATTCTACAACAGGCGTAAATAGCGTAGTTGAGGGCATTGCGGACATTGGTATGGTAAGCCGTGAGGTTAAGGATAGTGAGCTTAAAAAGGGTGTAACTCCGCTTGTTTTAGCTATCGATGGTTTAGCAGTGATTGTGAATAAAAATAATAGTGTAGAAAATCTTGCTAAAGATTCTGTGAAAAAAATCTTTATGGGTGAGCTTACAAAATGGCAGGACGCTAAATAAGAAAGCTTACAAATGCAAGAAAAAATTTTTAAGGGCATTTTTGCCCTTTGTGCTTTACTTTCCATTTTCGCTGTTTTGATGATATGCTTTTTTTTATTTGCGAATGCTCTTCCAACGATTACTCAAATAGGTTTTTTTGATTTTATTTTCGGCATGGATTGGTATCCTACGGAGGAGATTTTTGGCATTTTTCCTATGATAGTGGGAAGCATTTATGTAACGGCTCTTGCGATTTTAATCGGTGTGCCGCTTGGTGTTTTAAGCGCCATTTATCTTTCGCGTTTTGCAAGTAAAAAAGAGCAAAAATATATCCTACCAGCCGTAGAATTACTAGGAGCGATTCCTTCTGTTGTGTATGGATTTTTCGGGCTTGTGATTATCGTCCCCCTTCTTGCGACTACTTTTAGTGGAATTCCTGGAAAAAGCGTTTTGGCAGCGGCTTTGATTTTAAGCATTATGATTTTACCAACCATCATTTTGGTTTCAAAAGCCTCAATTGATGCTTTACCAGAAAGCTATTATGAGGGGGCTTTAGCACTTGGTGCTAGTAAAGAAAGAAGTGTGTTTTTTGCTCTTATCCCAGCGGCTAAAAGTGGAATTTTAGCCTCTGTTATTTTAGGCGTTGGGCGTGCTATTGGTGAGGCTATGGCTGTGATTATGGTTGCGGGTAATCAAGCCCTAATCCCAACAAGCGTTTTAGAGGGCGTTAGAACCCTAACGACAAATATAGTCCTTGAAATGGGCTACGCACAAGATTTACATAGAGAGGTTTTAATCGCAAATGCGGTTGTGCTTTTTGTCTTTATTCTCCTTATCAATACCTGCTTTAACGCTCTAAAAAAGGAGGCTAAATGAAAACAGATAGATTAACCCTTAGCCTAGCTTTTTTAATGCGTGTTTCTATGATTAGCGTTTTGCTTATTTTTCTTATTTTGATAGGCTTTATTTTTATTAAAGGGATAGCACATTTAAATTTAGAAATGTTTGCGTGGGAGTATAATAGCAATAATATCTCTATGACTCCAGCTATTATTAATACCATAAATATGGTTCTTTTTGCCCTCGCTCTTGCTATGCCGCTTGGTATTTTTGGGGCGATTTATTTGAGTGAATATGGCAGTAAAAAAAGTAAAATTCTAAATGCTGTAAGAATAGCTTCTGAGACCTTAGTAGGAATTCCTAGCATTGTTTATGGTTTATTTGGCTATTTGGCTTTTGTGATTTATTTTGGTTTTAAGACCAGTTTTGTGGCGGGGGGGCTTACTTTGGCGGTTATGATTTTACCTCTCATTTTAAGAAGTGCGGAGGAGGCTTTAAAATCTGTGCCTATGAGCTTTAGAGAGGCTAGCTTTGCTCTTGGTGCTGGGAAACTTCGCACGATTTTTATTATTATCTTACCCGTTGCGATTCCTGGGATTTTAGCGGGAGTGATTTTAAGTATAGGTAGGATAGTAGGGGAGTCTGCTGCCTTACTTTACACTTCAGGAAGCGTGGCTAAGGTAGCTGGACTTATGGATTCTGGGCGGACCTTAAGTGTGCATATGTATGCGATTTCAAGTGAGGGACAGCATATTAATGAAGCTTACAGCACGGCGATGATACTCATCATCATCGTCTTTTTAATCAATCTTGGCTCAAATTACTTAGCCAAAAAATTAGTAAAAGCGTAGGAAGTGAAATGAAAAATTGTTTTGAGATTAAAAAAATGTCCTTGCATTATGGGGATTTTCAAGCCTTAAAAGATATTAATATGGACATTAAAAAAGGCAAGGTTACAGCATTTATCGGTCCTAGTGGGTGCGGGAAATCGACTTTTATTAAAAGTTTAAATCGTATGAATGATTTAATAGAAAATTGCAAAATTAAAGGCAAAATTCTTTTTGATGGTAAAAATATTTATAAAGATTACGATGTCAATCTTTTGCGTAAAAAGGTTGGTATGGTGTTTCAAAAGCCAAATCCTTTCCCTATGAGTATTTACGATAACATTACTTTTGGTCCTAAAACGCACGGCATTAAAAATAAGGCTAAACTTGATGAAATTGTAGAAAATTCTTTAAAAGACGCCGCTTTGTGGGACGATTTAAAAGACAGACTTGATAAATCCGCACTTGGTTTAAGTGGGGGACAGCAACAACGCCTTTGCATAGCAAGGACTTTAGCGGTAAATCCTGAAGTGATTTTAATGGACGAGCCAACATCAGCACTTGATCCTATCTCTACGCTTAAAATCGAAGAGCTTATTTTGCGTCTTAAGAAGGAATATAGCATCATTATCGTTACGCATAATATGCAACAAGCCGCTAGAATTTCCGACCAAACCGCCTTTTTCTTACTTGGTGAAGTGATAGAATTTGACGATACTAGCAAAATTTTTAATAATCCTAAAAACAAAAAAACTCAAGATTATGTTAAAGGTAGATTTGGATAAAATAGCGTTTTATTTTAGAGGAGTTTTGCTTGGTTTTTGTTTTAGAAGATGATGCAAATATTTTAGAGCTTGTTTTGTATGCGTTAAAGAGTCAAAACATTAACGCACAAGGCTTTTTAGATATAGAGAGCTTTAGAAAGGCTTTAAGAGTGGAAACTCCGCAAATTTTAGTGCTTGATGTTATGCTTCCAAATGCAAGTGGCTTTGAAATTTTAAAAGAGCTTAAAACTAATGCTAATACACAAAATATTTCTGTGCTAATGCTCACTGCTTTAAATAATGAATTTGACAAGGTTAAAGGGCTTGATTTTGGGGCTGATGATTACATTACTAAACCCTTTAGTGTGATGGAATTTATCGCTAGAATTCGGGCGATTTTAAGACGCACACCGCAAGACTCTGAAAATATCATTTTAGAGGAGCTTGAGCTTTCTTACAAAACGCGTGAAGTTAAGGTTTGTGGCACACCCACCATACTAACGCTTAAGGAATTTGAGCTTTTGGGATTTTTGCTTAAAAATCAAAATAGAGTCTTTAGTCGCGATGATTTGCTAGAAATTCTTTGGGGTTATAGTTATAGTGGGGAGAGTAGGACTATAGACATTCACATTAAAACTCTGCGTCAAAAGCTAGGTAAGGCGAGTCGTTTTATCAAAACAATTCGCGGTGTAGGATATAAAATTTCTAAAGATTCTTAATGCAAAAAAAGCTTTTTTCTATTATTTTTAGTGTCATTTTTGTTTTGGTGTTTTTGATAAATACTTTTTTGATTTTAATCGAAGAAGATTTTTTTATACGGCAGGATTTTTCTTGGCTTTTGTCTTGTGTTTTGGCTGAATTTTTTTTAGTTTTTTTGTGTAGTTTTTTCTTGGCCAGATTTTTATCTTATATTTTTTTAAAGCCTTTAGAGAAGATTAATTTTGAGAATTTAGAACATATCCCCTACCCAGAACTTAAAAAAATGCTTGAAAAAATTAAGCTAGAAAACAAAGCTGTTAAAATTCAATTCAAACACCTTAAAAGAAAAAAGCAAGAGTTACAATCTCTCACGCAAAATATGAACGATGGTCTCATTTTTATCTCTCGCACAGGAGAAATTTTAAGCGAGAATTTAAGTGCGGAAAAATATTTTGCCAACCTAAATTTAATTCATAATATTTTAGAGCTTAAGAATACGCAATTTTTAGAATTACTTTTGAAATATCTTAAAGAATTTAAAAAGGGGAAATTAAAAGGAGAAGTGAGAGAAAATTTCACTTTTCATTATCCTAATAATTTGGAATGTGAGCTTGTTTTCTCTCCCATTTTTTCGCAGAAAAAGAAATTTAAAGGTATGCTTATCGTGCTTTGCGATATTACCGAGCTTAAACGCTTACAAAATTTACGCAAGGAATTTAGTGCAAATGTAACCCACGAGCTTAAAACACCGCTAACTTCGATTATGGCAAGCTCTGAGATGATTAAAAACAGACTTGTAGCTCCTCAAGATTTGCCAAATTTTGTCGATAAAATTTATTTAGAATCAAAACGCCTCTTAGAAATGATTAATGAAATTTTAAAAATCTCTTTTTTGGACGAAACGCAAACCTTGCCTTTTCATCAAGTTAATCTTAAGGAGGTCGTAGAGCGTGCTTATAAACGCTTAGAACTCTTTGCTAATCAGTATGAAATTCATTTTGAGCTGGACTTAGAAGATACTTATATTTTAGGCATTGATGAGCTTTTGGAAAATTTAGTTTTTAATCTTTGCGATAATGCTATTAAATACAATCATAAGCGTGGTTTTGTCAAGGTAAGGCTAAAAAAACTAAATGGTTTTGTAGAGCTTAGCGTTAAGGATAGTGGCATAGGAATTCCTAAGGAATTTCAAGAAAGGGTGTTTGAACGCTTTTTTTGTGTAGATAAAAGTCGTAGTAAGAAAATCGGCGGAAGTGGGCTTGGACTTTCTATCGTCAAATCCGTCTTAAAACTTCATAAAGCCACCATAGAGCTAAAAAGCGAACTTGGAAAAGGAAGCGAATTTAAAATGCACTTTGTGCAAAATTTACAAAAAGCCTAAAATTTTAAAAATTTGTCAATGTGTTTTGTTTGTATAACATCTTAAAAAATTTATTTTATAATTAGTATGTTTAGGTGTGTTTGCTTTTGCAAATGGTTTTTCTAGCGATGAGTTTAAGGGTAGAATGTCTATTGTTTAGAGTGTAAGGTTTATTCTCCTGGGTATTATAAAGTTTGCCAAACAGGCAATCAGCACATTTATTAACAAACAGCTTGTAAAGTTTTTGGCTTATGTCGCTAAATGGCATTCATAGAAGTTTGCGGAAAGCTTGTCGATACAAGGCTCAAATTTAGCGGCAAATCTGCTCTTGATTTTGCTCAAATCACCTTAGAAAAAGAAAGATTAAGGCAAAAAGAATGGGAGAAAAAGGCTATAAGTATAGAATATAGCGAAGGGTATTTAAGTGCCAAGGCTTCTAAAGTGTAGTTAGAGGAAGGGGAAAATGCTTCGAAAGAGCTAGAAAGTGCCAAAATACCCCAAAAAGAGATTGGCACTTTAGAGGCGACTTATTCTAAAATCAACCTCAAGCTAGATATTCTCATCTAAGCCCTAGATTTAGGGCTTTCGCTCACTTCGTTTTAAATTAGCTTTTGGCTTAGCCCTTTCTGCTTTCAAAGGCTTTGATAATGTCAGTTCCGTATTTATAAATATCCTCTAGCTTATCTATATTATAATTTTGTCCATCAGGAAAACTGATGGATTTTTTAGAATTATTAAAATATAATCTGCAAATCCATTTTGTAACCCTACCTTGATATAAAATTCCAAAATAACTCAAAGTGTCCTTATAATCTATATCGTTAAGCTCTATTCCAGAATTTGCAAGTATCGACTTTATGATATAAAATCCTTGCAGTTGTGGTAATAATTTCTTTACTCTCATCGACTTGCTTCACATTTTCATCATCATTAATATTTTGAAGATTATTTTTTATATTAGTAATTTTTTCATAAGCTATATCATTGATGATTTCTTTAAAAGACTTTTTAATATGCGTTCTAAATTCATCAATAATTTTAGCAGTCATTTGCATTTGCCTAGCAAAGAATTTTACAAATTCATCGCTAGGATTTTCTATTTCATTTTTAAAAATTTCTTGTATGCCTCTATAATATTTCTTTTCCATAGCGACATTTAAAATTTCATCTAAATTTAAATCTGTATAAATGAAACGCTTTAAATCCTTGACATCTCTAGGTTTTAATTTTTCAAGATTGATGATTAAAAATGGCGTTTTATCCATTAAATTCTGTCGCTCAATATCTGTGAAAAATCGATATTCAATCCCATTAGTAAGGATGGCAAATTTAATGCTTGGATTGGTGTTAAAATATCTTACGAGTTGATTATTATGATTGTCTAAATTTTCGGTGTGATTTTTCGCCTCAATCAAAATAAAAGGCTTAGCATCCTTAAAAATCGCATAATCAACCTTCTCCCCCCTTTTAGTTCCTATATCTGCGGTAAATTCAGGCACGACAACGCTAGGATTAAACACATCATAGCCTAAAGCTTTTAAAAAGGGCATTATAAGGGTCATTTTTGTGGCTTCTTCTGTATTGACAAGTCCCTTACGCTCCGCAATAGTTTCAACAATAGCGTTTAGTTGATTTTCAAAATCCATTTTTTGTAATCCTCCTAAAAAATTTTAGTTAATATTATTTCAAAAAAAAAAAAACGATGAGTAAATCATTATGACATTTTTGATTTAAGCCCTTTTTTGGGGCTTAAATTTACTCTTTAACGAGGCTTACATCCTCGCCTTTCATCACTTGATTCATTGTGTTCATTGCACACATTTTTCCACACATTGAGCAGGAATTTAGCTCTTCTGGTCGTCTTTCATTAAACATTTTTTTCGCCTTTTCTCCATCAATTGCCAGTTTAAACATACTCTCCCAGTCTATCTTTTGCCTTGCTACACTCATAGCATCGTCTCTTGCTCTTTCTTTTGGAAGTTTAGCTAAGTCTCCTGCGTGAGCGGCGATTTTAGTCGCTACTATGCCATCTCTTACATCTTGTAAATTTGGCAGTCTCAAATGCTCAGCAGGCGTTACATAGCAAAGTATGTCCGCTCCAGCTGCCGCCGCAACAGCACCGCCTATCGCCCCACTTATATGATCATATCCTGCACCTATGTCTGTTACTAAGGGTCCTAAAACATAAAAAGGCGCACCCTTGCAAATGCGTTTTTCTAAATGCATATTTGCTTCAATCTCATTAATCGCCATATGTCCGGGTCCTTCTATCATCACCTGCACTCCAGCGTCCCAAGCCCTTTGCGTCAAAAGTGAAAGCTCGATGAGTTCTGCAATTTGTGCTGCGTCGCTAGCATCGTGAGTGCAGCCCGGACGCAAAGCATCTCCTAAAGAAAGTGTTACATCATATTTGAGGCAAATTTCAAGTAAATCATCATAATACTCATAAAAAGGATTTTCCGCTTCTTTCATCATCATCCACGCATAAAGCACTGAACCACCACGCGAAACGATATTTGTAAGGCGTTTTGTCTCTTTAAAAACCCTAGCCGCACGGGAATTTATCCCTGCGTGTATAGTCATAAAATCCACCCCACTTTTAGCGTGATGATAAACGACATCTAAAAAATCTTTTGCCCCAATTTGCTTTAAGTCCTTTTCTAAAAAGCCTACCGCATCATATACAGGCACCGTGCCTATCATCGCCTTAGATTTAGCAATGAGTGTGTCTCTAAAATGACTTGTTTTGCCATAATTACTTAAATCCATAATCGCCTCAATGCCAAATTTGTGTGCTAAATCAACCTTTTCCATTTCCTCGCTGTAATCAATGCAGTCGTTTGAAACACCTAAATTGACATTAACCTTAGTGCGAAGTCCTAGCCCTATGCCATTTGGCTCTAGGGCGGTATGATTAATATTTGCAGGGATAATGATTTTCCCACTTGCTAAATTTTCAAGCAAAAAGTCCTTACTTACTTGTTCTTTATCAGCGACAATTTGCATTTGAGGCGTGAAAGTGCCTTCTTTTGCATAAAGCATTTGTGTTTTCATAATTTATCCTTTAAAGAAATTTGGATAAATGAAGGGTAAGTAGAAAAGTGATAAATCTTCCCAACGCTAGCATTATCTAGTTCTGGTTCGGTCTAAGCTTTTAGCTTACTCTCAGCCTGTCTCACAAGCTCCCGTCATTTATGTTTTTTATTATAGCATTTGTTTTTTAATTTTGCAGTTTTTGTGAAGTGGATAAGCTCCTCTGTGGTTTTGATGTGAGAGGGAAGTTTGCCAAGGCAGTATTTAAAAATTTCAGCTGCTGCTAGGGCGTCATTTAAGGCTCTATGATGTGTGCTTTCTATCTTCAAAATTTCTTTTAGGGCGTCTAGTCCATAATGAGAATTTTCTATGCAACATTGTGCAAAATCTATAGTGCAAATTCTGCGGTTGAGTAAAATGCCAAAGCCACATTCATAAAGGCTTTTTGAAATGAAATTATAATCAAATTTGACATTATGTGCCACAAAAATGCTATCACCTAAAAAAAGTCTAAAAGCCTCTAAAACCTGAATTAAATTCGGCGAATCTTTTACCATAGCAAGTTCTATACCTGTAAGTTCCGTGATATTTGGCGGGATTTCATCAACTTTTACAAAGCTTTCAAAGCGTTCTAGTTCTTTGTGATTTTGAATTTTAACGGCACCAATTTCCAAAATTTTCCCCGAGTTTATCCCGCCCGTGCTTTCTATATCCACCACGCAAAAAATTTGTTCTTTTATTTTATTTGTGCGTGTTTTAAGGCTTAAAATATTATTTTTACCAAGATGAAAAGTAATTCCAAGAAGTTCTAAAATTTCAAGGTCCAATTCAAAATCTTTCAATTCTTCAACTTGAGAAAATTCCCCCATCACCCACGCGTAAGGCTTACTTTCTTTTATCAGTTTAGAGACGATGTTATCAACTTGTTCTAAACTCAAAATTCAAGCTTTAAAGATGAAATTGCGGCTTTATAGTCTTTAGAAGAGAAAATAGCACTACCCGCGACTAAAATATCCGCCCCAGCTTCCTCTAAATCTGCCGCATTTAAGCCACTTACTCCCCCATCGACTTCGATGAAAACTTTAGCATTTTTTTTCTCGATCAAGGCTCTAAGCTCTCGTATCTTATCATAAACTAAGGGTAAAAATTTCTGTCCCCCAAAGCCAGGATTAACGCTCATTAAAAGCACCATATCAATAAATTCAATTAAATGCTCCAAAGAACTTATAGGTGTGTGAGGATTAAGAGTGATGGCTGGGTGAATTTCTTGAGTTTTCAAATATTCACAAAGTCTTATAGGGTGGGCTTCAGCTTCGATGTGAAAGGATAAAAATTTGGGTTTTAAGGGTAAAAAAAGCTCGACAAATTTTGGCACATCTTTTACCATTAAATGCACATCCAAAGGCACAGAAGTAATGCTTGAAATTTTTTCCAAAACACAAGGACCAAAGGTCAAATTTGGCACAAAATGTCCGTCCATCACATCGATATGCAAAAGATCCGCCCCCGCTTCACTGACAGCCCTTATCTCTTCTTCTAATTTTAAAAAATTTGCCGATAATAAACTCGGTGCTACATACATCATAAAACCTTAAATATTTAATCAAGATACTAATTTTAACCTTTTTTAGATTAATTTTAAGCTTAAATTGCTATAATTTGCGTTTTAAAAAATTTAAAAGGATAAAAAATGGCAAGAATCTGTCAAATCACAGGAAAAGGACCTATGGTAGGTAACAATGTCAGCCACGCTAACAATAAAACCAAAAGACGCTTTCTACCTAATCTCCGCACAGTTCGCATTACTTTAGAAGACGGCACAACGAGAAAAGTAAGAATTGCCGCTTCGACTTTAAGAACTCTTAAAAAGCAAAATTCTAAATAATCTCTTGAGGATTCACTCCTCAATATCGATTAACTTGCAAATTTTTTGTAAATTATGAATATAAATAGTTTTTGAAAAATTTTAAACAAAAATTATACTTTTTTTGCTATAATCTAGCTTTTAATATACAAAAAGGAGTTTTTATGCTACATGAATTTAGAGACTTGATGTCGGAGCTTAAGGGAAAGGATGCCCATTTTGATAAGCTTTTTGAGCGTCACAATGAGCTTGATGATAAAATTAAAGACGCTGAAGAGGGTAGAGCTTTTTTAAGTGATGTGGAAATTTCCACATTGAAAAAAGAAAAACTCCATGTTAAAGACGAGTTGGCTCAATATCTTACAAATTATAGAAAATAGGGGGAAATTTTATGTTTAATACAAAAAGTGGCGGAGCAGATTTACAATCCTTAAAAGATGAAAATCAAAAATTACTCAATCAGGTTTCAAATTTACAAGTTGAAAATTTAGAGCTTAAAAATAAAATTGCCGGTTTAGAAAAGGCAGATTCAGAATCAACTCTAAAAACAGATCTTTTAGATATTTTACTTAAGGGCGTTTTAGAAAATATTACCATAGTGCAAAACGATATGCTTGAAAATGTTAATAAGGCTGAAGTGATTTCTACTTATTCTCAAACCTCCCTTGGAGCAATGGACGAGTTAAATCACATCACGCATTCCATCAATGCTTCTTTAAGTGACATTATAGAGTCGGCAAATAAATCAAGAGATACCGCAGGGACACTACATAGAAGTGTTGATGAAATTTCTAATGTTATTAATCTTATTAAAGATGTTTCCGACCAAACAAATCTTCTCGCACTAAATGCTGCTATTGAAGCGGCTAGAGCTGGGGAACACGGAAGAGGCTTTGCTGTCGTAGCAGATGAGGTTAGAAAACTTGCCGAAAAAACTCAAAAGGCTACAGCTGAAGTTGAAATGAACATTAATTTACTTAAGCAAAATGCTAATGAGATGTATTCTCAAAGTGAGCAAGTGGAGAAAATTTCAATGGATTCTAACACACACATTATGAATTTCTCCGATAAATTTAGCAATCTTGTCAGTGAAGCACATTCTACAAATGCAAATGCGGTCGGCATTGCTTCGGAAGCTTTTGTTTCTTTAGCCAAACTTGACCATATAGCCTTTAAGCTTAATGGCTACAAAGAAATTTTTGCCAAATCAAATAAAGCTCTTGCAGACCACTTTAGTTGCCGTCTTGGTAAATGGCTTGCCGGCACTGGTAAAGAGAGATTTGGGCAAAGCAGAAGTTTCTTAAGTATCAATGAGCCACATCAAAATGTTCATGAAAATATGAACTCAGCTATTCAAATTTCTGGAACAGAAGATGTAACAAGCAAGGCTACTCAACATAAAATCGCCGAAAAATGTAAAACTGCAGAAATAGCTTCATTAAGACTTTTTGAAGTTTTTAAAGCTATGATTGCAGAATCACATCAAGCTCAAACTCAACAAACCCAAGCATAATGTTACCACCACCTCTTTTGAGGTGGGCACTATCAATTTCAACTTATAAAATTAAAGAGCTTTTGTCGTTTAAATATGTTACAATTCAAATTTTATTCATAATATAAGATGTATTAGGTAAAGAGGAATTGATGATAGCAAATGGTGGAGCAAACAAAAAGCGTATTAATAAAAAACATTTAGTTTTGGAAGCTTTGTATCAATTTTGCAAGGAGCAAAATGATTTCATTTTTCATAATGATTTGGTTAAAGAAGTATCTCAACAATATGGTTTTGGCAATCCATTTGATGTGACAAAGCTTGATTCTAGTGAAAAATTACCACAAAGTTTTATTGATGAAAATATTTGTATTTTGCACTTAGGCAAGGGCTATCATAAATTTATAAAGGGCATTGATAAACTTTACCACCCTTTTGAAGCTTTGCAACAAAGCATAAATTGGCAATATCAAAAAGGAATTTTAGATGAATTTAATAGTAGTGAAAGCAATATTTTAAGTGTAGCAAATAATGAAGGAATACTATATAATTTTTTATATCCATACTATCAATATTATGGTTGCTATCATAACGGATTGGAATTTCCCTATCAACTCCCCGTGAATGTCGCATATGATTGCTATTATTATGGTTGTCCATACAATCTACAATGCCCTGCCTACTTTCATAAGGTTAAGGCTTACTTCCCTCATCGCACAAAAAACGACTTTAAATTACTTTGATACACAAGAGATAGAAGCAAAAAATCAGCAAATAGAGATTGATTTAACCTTGGAGTGTAATGGCGTGATTGGAATCTTTGAAGCAAAAAATGGAGAACCTAAAGATTTTAATATTTATCAAATCTACCACCCATTTTTGTATTATTATAACTCTGGGCTTAATTTTAAGAAAATTATTTGCGTGTATCTTGTAAGAAAAAATGAAAGCTTAAAGCTTTGGGCTTATACCTTTGGTGAGCCTCTTCGTTTAGATTCTATTGTATTTTTAAAATCGTGTGAATATGTTTTGGTAAGGTAATAAATGAAACTCAATAAACTTTATAATGATGATGTGCTAAAAGTGCTAAAGACTTTGCCAGATTCTAGCTTGGATATGGTGTATGGGGACCCGGATTATAATGTAGGCATTAATTATAATGGCTCAAAATACACGCAAAAATGGGAGGATTACATAGAATGGTATTGTAAATTAGCAACAGAATCTATGCGTGTATTAAAACCTAGTGGAAATTTATTTATGATGAATTATCCTAAGCAAAATGCGTATTTGCGGGTTAAATGCTTAGATTCTATTGCTTATGATGTGCAAGAATATGTATGGGTATATAATACAAATGTGGGGCATAGCAAAAGGCGACTCACTACTGCCCACAGAAGCATACTTCACGCCACAAAAACAAAGGATAATCATTTTTATAAAGACAATATCGCCTTGCCTTATCAAAACCCAACTGACAAGAGAATTTTGCAAAGATTAAAAGAAGGGCATAAGGGTAGAATGCCTTATTCTTGGTTTTATTTTGATTTAGTCAAAAATGTCAGCAAGGATAAAACTTTTCATTCTTGTCAGATTCCTTTAGGCTTAGTTGAAATGCTGATAAAATCTTGCACAAATGAGGGAGATTCTGTCTTTATCCTTTTTGGTGGAAGTGGCGGTGAGCTTGTGCTATGTGAGAAGCTGAAGCGAAAATGGCTAAGTTGTGAATTACATAAACCTTATTATGAAATGATACTTGATAGATTAGCAAATCAAGGAAAAATCAAAGATGAATTTAAGTTGCAAATTTCACAAAATCGCAGGGAAGTTTCTTTGTTTAATTCTTAAAGGACAATAATGCTAGGCATAGATTTAGGCTCAAATACCCTAAGAGCTGTTGTGATGAATGAGGCTTTAGAAAAGCTAGAAGAGTATGAATTTATCATAGCTGCGGCGAAGAATTTAAGCCAAAGTAAAGTGATAGGAAATGAAGCGATACAAAGGCTTAAAAATGCCTTAAAAGAACTCTCTAAAAAACACGATTTAAGCAAGGCTTTAGCCGTAGCCACTGCTGCTTTTAGAAAGGCGGAAAATACAAATTTGATTTTTAAGGAGCTAAAAGAGGAATTTGGTATTAGCTTTAGACTTATCTCCGCACAAACGGAAGCTAAACTTAGCGTTTTGGGGATGCAAAGCGGACTTTTAGCTCTTAATTTGCATCAAGAATTTGGCTTTTGCGACTTGGGTGGAGCTAGTTGTGAGCTTTCTTTTAGGGGAAATTATTTAAGTTTTGATTTTGGTATTATAAGTTTTTACGAAAGCTTTCAAACAACTACAAATAAAGCTTTTAAACCCCTGCCATATTTTAAAACAAAGGATAAAAAGCTACAAATTCACACTCTTATTAAAGATAAAAAATTAAAATCTCTCGCTTTTAGGACTTTTGAAGAAGTTAAAAATATAAAAAAATCCTTAAAAAAACAAAAAATGAAACGCATTGTTTTAAATTCGGGTGTTCCTACCAGCTTGGCTGCTTTTAAGCTGGGGCTTTCTTATGAGAATTATGACGCTAAAAAAATCAATGGCACACGAATTTGTGTTAAAGAATTTTTATATTTTGCCCTTAAGCTTTGGCATATGAAAGAAGATGAAGCGCGGTTTTGGGTGGGTAAAATGCGTAAAAATTATCTTGTGGCTGGTGCACTTTTGCTTTTTGCTCTTTTTGATAAAGAGGAGCTTATTGTCATTGATGAGGGCTTGAGAGAGGGTGTTTGTGTGGCGTATTATAAAGGACTTTTTTGAAACTCAAAAAAGTGAAATTTTGCATCAAAATTAAAAAATAAATACTTGGCTTGAGAGAGGAGTTTTTCTTTATTTTCACTTTGCTCTATAATGCTTTCAAGCCCAAATTCAAGCAAGGCTTGGCTTTGTTTTTTAAAGTTTAAAAGCTTAAAATGATGTTTTTCGATGAGATATTTTAGGTGCGTAAAATTGACATTATAGGTTAAGTCGCTTTTAGCAAAAAATGCTTTTAAATCCACTTCAAAAGGGTCATAAAGCTGATGATTTTGATAAATTCTTAAACTAAATTTTTGCGGTAAAAATCCTCCATAATCAAACCCAGCAAAAACAAAACGCTCGCAAGCTGCGTTTAAATCCTCAAAAAAGCTTGATAAATAGGGACTAAATTCGCCTTTTTGTAATTTTAAAAGTTCACATTGTTTTTTAAGAGCGGGAGTTAGGGGCTTAAAAATGAGTTTAAAATCCTTTACAAAAGCCATTTTATCATTATCTATCAATTCACAAGCAAAGCTATCATATAGCTCATTGCAAAAGATAAAGGCATTTGTAAAATGACAATCTTTTAGTGTCTTTTTGTGTGTAAATTCCACATCTTGCAAGATTTGTTTTTGTAGGATTTGTAATTTTTCGTGAGGTTCTATGATGTAAAATTCTAGCTTTTCAAAAATGCTGGGACGAAATTTCACTAAAGCACTTAAAAAGTCGCAACTTAAATAGCCTTCATTTGCACCTATTTCAACCACTTGTAAGGGGAGTGTTAGAATTTTTTTATCAATGAGGCTTAAAAAATGCTTTGCCAATAAAGAGCCAAAAAGCTCTCCCACACTCACAGCAGTGTAAAAATCGCCCTTTCTACCGACAAAAACGGCGTTTTTATAGTAAGTTTCGTGAAGCCATTTTTGAAAAAATTCACTAAAGAGCATTAGAAAAGGGCGTTAAATTTTTGCATAAAATCTAAAGGATCGATTTGTTTCCCTCCTGCAAAAATTCCAAAATGCAAATGCGGACCACTCACCCTGCCACTTGCTCCACTAAGTCCTATGACTTGCCCTTTTTCGACTTTTTCGCCCACCCTAACGCTTAATTTTGAAAGATGATAATACTGCGAATAAATGCCATATCCGTGATCTATAATGACAGAAAGCCCAGCATAATAACGATCCTTAGCCAGTCTTACGATGCCCGAATTTGCAGCTTTAATTTTTGTGCCTATGGCAGCTCTAAAGTCCGTGCCGCTGTGATAGCTTGCCACTTGTTCGTTAAAAATTCTAGCCTTACCAAAATCACTTGTGATAAAGCTATCAAGTGGCTTTATAAAAGCGCCATTAAACAAAGCTTGAGGAGTTGATTTTGCATAAATGCCATTCGCTTCTTTTAGCTCATCTTGTATGCGTTTTTGCACTTTTTGCGGGGGAAAGATTTTTTGGGTTTGGACGGTGATTTTTTCACTTTTATAATTACCCTCTAGGGTTTTGATGTGAAAAATTTTGCTAGTATTATCTTTATAATTTGCCTTGATTTGTGTAATTTGCGGTGGGTTTTTGTAGGGTAAAGAAAAAATGGCTAGGATTTTATTTTTATTTTTTGGGTGAGTAAAAAAAGGCAAATTTTTATCTTTTATTTTTAATTCTTTTAAATTTTCTTTTTCAAATTCTAAAAATAAAGCCTGTCCTTTGACAAGCTCTAAATTCGTATTTGCAAAAGCAAAAAGCGTGAAAAATGCTAAAAAAAAGAGCTTTTTCATAGGCTTAATTCTTTAATGTCGGCAATTTTTAAAAATTCGTTATAGATAGTGAAAACAAGGGCTTGTCGGTTCTTTTTAAGTTTCTCATTTTCACTATTAATCATCACATTTTCAAAAAATTCATCAATGAAAGGCTTTAGGGCAAAAAGACTTTCTAATTTTTGCTTAAGATTTTGCACTTTTAGACTTTCGTTAAAAGCGAGATAAAGTTTATTTTCAGATTCATTTTCAAACAGACTTTCATTAACTATATTTTCGCTTTTTGTGGCGATATTAGCTAGACGTTTAAAGGTGGAAAAATTTTCGTTAAAATTTGCTTTTTTGCTTAATTCTATGAGGGCTTTTATGGCAGAGTCTATGTGGATAAGGTCGCTATTTTTCGTGCTTAAAACTGCTTTGATGAAAGAGGGATTAGCCTCATAAAAAATATAAATTCGCTCTAAAATAAAATCATAAAGCAAATTTAAATCAAAGCTTTTATAAGCCCCACTAGCCTCTTTTAAAAAGGCGTTTAAATCAAATTTTTTACCTAGATGAAGTAAGATTTTTAAAACCCCATTTGCCGCCCTTCTTAACGCGTAAGGGTCTTTCGTGCCGCTTGGAATTTTACCGATAGAAAAAAGAGAAAGCAAAGTGTCAAATTTATACGCAAGGGCGATAATGCTTGAAAATTCACTGCTTGGCAGAGCACCTTGCTCTGGTAAATACTGCTCTTTTATGGCTAAAGAAACTTCATAACTAAGACCCATTTTCTCCGCATAATAAGACCCTATAATGCCTTGTAAATTTGTAAATTCATAGACCATTTGCGTGGCTAAATCGGCTTTAGAAAAATGCACAGCTTGCAAAATGGCTTCTTGTTTGCTATTATTTAAAAACTTGCATAAAAGCAACGCTAAAGTTTTTTCCCTTTCAACCTTATCCATTACCGTGCCAAGTGAGTCAAGATAAATCATTTTGCTTAATTTTTCAGGCTCTAAGCCCTTTTGCAAATCATTTTTATAGAAAAACATCGCATCGCTTAGCCTTGCTCGAAGCACCCTTTCATTACCCTGTATGATTTTAGAATAATCTTTACAAACGGCATTGCTAACCACTATGAAATGATTACTAAGTCCCTTTTCGTCAAAGGTAGCAAAGTAGCGTTGATTTTCACGCATTGAAGTGATGATGACCTCGCTAGGAATTTCTAAAAATTCGCTTTCAAAGCTACCGAGTAGGGCGTTTGGGTATTCTGTGATAGCAACGACTTCTTCTAAAAGCTCCTCATCTTGTGCTATGTTTAAATTTTCTTTTGTTTCGATGAGTTTAAAGCTTTCTATGATTTTTTCTTTTCTTTTTTCAGGGTCTAAAATGACAAAATTTTCTTCCAAAAGCTCAAAGTATTCTTTAGCATTTTTAAAGGCAAAAGCCTCATAACTCACACTTCTATGCACGAAAGTTTGTTTAGAGCTTTGCACTCCATAGCTTTGAAATTTGACTAAGTCCTCACCCAAAACGCAAGCAATATTGCGAATCGCACGGATAAATTCAAATTGATACGCTCCCCAACGCATACTTTTACCAAAATGAAGACTTTTTAAGAAGTTTTCAATCATCTCACCCAAAATTTCGCTACTCGCCTTACCCTCAAGTTCTTTTTGATAATATAAAACTTCCTTACCCTTAATCTCTTTAAAGCTAATTTCACTCTCATCAATACCTACTTTTTGGATAAAGCTAAGTCCAGCTGGGCTTAATTTCCCGTCTTTATAAGCGACATTTTTTGGCGCTCCTATAAATTCGACAAGGTTATTATCTTGCTTGGTTTTAAAATGAGGGTGAAAAAAAACTAAACGGCGTGGTGTGTAGTAAAATTCAAATTCGGCTTCTAGGTGGTATTCTTTTAAAAGTTTCTCCCATTTTCCTTTGATATTAGGAAGTTCTTTAAGGAAAGGAATGGCGGGAAGTTCCTCTGTGAGGATTTCAATTAATAACTCTTTCATTATGCACTCTTTTCGAAAATTTTGCATTATTGTAACTTTTCTTTACAAATGGTTTTTTAAAAAAACTAGCAATTCTTTGGAGTTGCCAAATTCGTTTTCTTTTAATTCTTTTTCATACCATTTAGCGTGATAATAGGGAATCTTAGCGTTTTGCGCGGCTTCTTTATCTTTAGCACTATCGCCTATAAAAAGGCTTGTTTGATAGGGTGCTTCCTCTTTTAACAAATTAAGCATCATCGGGCTTGGTTTAGGTTCTATCCCTACACTCACGCCTAAAACTTTATCAAAATAAGGTAAAATATTATGCTTGTTTAAAATCTGCGTAAGTGAGCTTTGTGGAGCATTTGTGGCTATGGCTAGGTAGCACTTTTGTTCTTTTAAAAAATCCAAAATTTCTTTAATGCCCTCAAATAGCACAACACTTTGCTGATAATGCTTGATGAAGTATTTTTCAAAGCCCTCTTTAAAGCTTGAATGATTGAAATTTTTGATTTCGTAAAGTTCTTTTGCCCAGTCTATTTGTGGGGTATTGATAATACGCATTATATCCTCACGCTTCATTGGGCTTAGTTTTAATTCTGCTCTTATTTCATTTACTGCCGCACTAATGGCATTTGCACTATCAATTAAAGTGCCGTCCATATCGAAAAATACATTAATCATCAAAAATCCTTTAAATAATTTTTATGCTTTTCTTTTTTGCCACCTTGCTTTTTTTGTTTATCAAGAGCGTTTGCAAGGCTTAGTAAGTCTTCTTTTGAGCGACTAAAATCCAAACAAGTATTAACAAAGCTCTCCAAATTTTTCGCATAGCTTGAATTGAGAAATACCGCTTCGTTTTCTTTAAAAAATTTAGAATTTTTAAGCATTCTTTCTTGGAATTTTTGCGTATCAAAATTTTCTTTTTTAAGCGAATTTATCGCAGCATTGGCAAATTTTTCCAAATTTCTTAGGTATTTAACCCTTAAACTTTTTTCTTTGTCAAAAGCCATATTTTACCTTAAGCATTTTTGCTAATGCGTTTTTCAAGTGCAGCACTAATTAAAGCTCTTGCTAACACCCGTTCTGTTTGCACAATTTCGACATTTTTGTCTATTTTAGAATAAAAGAGTTTTTTGGAGCTATTATTTGTATAAATCACAATATCAACCTCGCCATAACTTTCTAAGGCTTGCTGGAGCATTGCTAGCCGTGCTTCGTTAAAAATAGTGATGATGGCAACCGCACATTCTTTAATGTTGGCTATTTTAAGTGTTTCTTCTTGTGCGGCATTAGCAAAATAAACATTTTCACCCCGACTTAATCCAAGTTTGACTAAATTTAAATCATTTTCTAAAACCAAATAAGGCACACCGCTATTTTTAATCTTTTGCACAACCTCTTGACCGATGATTCCATAACCAAAAATAACTATATGATTTTTAAGCGTAGAATTAACAGCTTGTGGTTGCGTTACTTCTTGCGTTTGTATAATGTCTTCAACGGCGTTTGAAATGCGTCTAATATTATTTAAAACAAAAGGCGTTAAAATCATCGTAATGATAGAGACGACAATGAGAATTTGAGCGGTTTGACCATCAAGCATATTTTTTACCTGCAAAAGAGAAAAAACCGCTAAAGCAAATTCGCCTATTTGAGCTATACTAAAAGCTGTTTTAATGGCAACTCGTTTTTTGTTATAAATTACCAAAATTCCAAAAATAACGCCAAATTTTAAGAGTCCAACGAGTAAGGTTAAAAGTAAGATAAGATCCCAATTTTCAAAGACGATTTTAAAATTAATCTGCATACCCACAGAGATAAAGAAAAGTCCTAAAAGTAGGTCTCTAAATGGCACTAAGTCCGCTTCTATTTTATGCTTATATTTAGTTTCTGCTATCAAAACACCGGCAATAAAAGCTCCAAGCGAGTAAGAAAAGCCAAAATAATGTGCTAAAAAACTCGCCCCCATAACAATAAAAAGTATGGTTAAAATGAAAAGTTCATTTGATGAGGCACGGATAACAAAGTGAAAAATTCTATCAATAAGATATTTTCCTATCAAATAAAGCAAGGTAAGTAAAATCACAACGCTAATGAGTGTAGTAAGTATGAGTTGGGTGATGTTTTGATTATTTGAAGAAAAAATATCTACAAGAAGCAAAAGTGGTATCACGGCTATATCTTGGAATATTAAAATTCCTAGCGTTTTTCTGCCATATTGCTCTTTAATGTCGCCACTATCATTTAAAATTTTAAGCACTACGGCTGTGGAGGAGAGTGCGAGGGCAAAGCCTACGATAATGCCCACCTCGCCACCAAGTCCTAAAATTCCTAACACAAGCAAAAAGCACACTAAGCCACAAATTATTACTTGCAAAGAGCCATTTAAAAAAACTTCTTTTTTCATCGCCATTAAATGCGTAAAAGAAAACTCAAGCCCTATGGTAAACATTAAAAAAACAATTCCAAATTCGGCGATGTGCGTAAGCTCTTCACTGCCACTAAAACCATAAGCATAAGAAATGATGATGCCGACTAAAATATAGCCTATAATGGTAGGAATTTCAAATTTCTTAAAAAAGACATTTAAAAGAACGGCAAGTCCTGAAGTGATTAAAAAAATTTCTAAAAAATCGCCCATTAATTTTTCTCATAAAAAATTAAATCAAAGCTATTTTTATGCTTAACTACGGCTTTTGATTTGCCATTATTATCTCTTTTATCAAGTTCTAAGCGAAGTTCATCAATCAAGGCTTCAAATTCGCTCAGTTGGTTTTTAAGCTTTAAAATCACATCAACCCCGGCTAAATTTACACCCATATCACGAGTTAGTCTTAAAATAAGCTTAATTCTATCAATATCGCGTTGCGAATAAAGTCTAATTTTGCCATCAGTCCTACTAGGCTCGACTAGTCCCTCTCTTTCATACTGCCTAAGTGTTTGTGGGTGTATGCTTAAAACCTTTGCTACCACGCTTATAAGATAAACAGGCTCATCGTAATTATGTTGCATTATTGCTCCTTTTTAAGATAGTTTTTCTTCTAAAATTTGACGCACTTTAGAGTCTAAATCTTCGATATTAGGCAAAAGCACATTTAAAACGAGATATAAATCTCCAAAAATTCCACTCTTTCTATTTTGCACCCCATAACCCTTAAGGCGAATTTTTTGTCCATTTTTAGAATTTGGAGGGATTTTGATGCTAACCTCTTTTTTGGGCGTTTGAAGGGTAATTTTCCCACCAAAAAGGGCTGTTTTTAAGCTAATGTCTAGCTTTCTTGTTAAATCATCTTCATCACGCTCATAAAGCTCACTTTTTTCCAAACTCACTTTGACGATTAAGTCTCCCACTTGAGAGCCTAGTTTTTTACCCTTACCACGAATTCTTATTTTATCATTATTTTTAATGCCGTGTGGAATTTTCATTTTGATGGTTTCGCCATTAAAATTAATGCTATGCTCTCCGCCTAAGATTCCTATCTCAAAGGGTATGCTAATGCTTGCATTTAGGTCTAAATTTTCCCCAGAAAATCCACCAAAACCCCCTCCAAATCCACCAAAATTTCCGCCCCCAAAGCTACTACCTCCAAAACCTCCACCACCTGAGAAGCCTCCGCCAAATAGATTTTTTAAGATTTCATCTAAATCTACACCACCAGAATTTCTAGAAAAATCACTAAAACTTTGTCCTCCAAACATAGAATCGCCGTATCTATCATATTGAGCGCGTTTTTTTTCATCACTTAAAATTTCGTAAGCGGCGTTGATTTCTTTAAATTTTTCTTCCGCACCTTTTTCCTTGTTAATGTCTGGGTGATATTGTCTAGCAAGGCGTCTGTAAGCTTTTTTAATTTCATCATTGCTCGCATTTTTACTAATGCCAAGTGTTTCATAAAGACTATTCATCATTTTTCCTTAAAAATTGAAAGCGTGATTATAGCATAAAGTTTAGTCTTAGTCAATCAAGTTTAATATATTTTTACACTCAAGGTTTCATTTACAATTTTTTAAAGTTTGAGTTTTATACTATCAAGTTAAATTACTAAATGGAGAAGTTATAATGAAAAAAATTGTTATTTCACTTGCCTTAGCAAGTTTTTTGTGTGCTGCAAATGTAGAATTTAATGAAGCAGATTCTAAGATAGAAAGAGTTAATCCTGCCAATGGCGTTTTGCTTTCTTATCAAGACTCTATTAAGGAGGTGAAAAAATCTGTTGTTAATATTTCAACCTCAAAAACCATCACTAGAATGAATAATCCTTTTGATGATTTTTTCGACGATCCATATTTTAAGCAATTTTTCGGTTTTGACCCCTTTCAAAGAAGAGGGCAAAATGAAAAAGAAGTGATTGCAAGTGTGGGTTCTGGTGTGATTATTTCAAAAGATGGTTATATCGTTACCAATAATCATGTGGTAGAAAATGTCGATAGTATAAGTGTAACCTTGCCGCAAAGCGATGTGGAATATAAGGCTAAATTGATAGGAAAAGACCCTAAGACGGATTTAGCGGTTATTAAAATCGAAGCAAATAATCTTTCAGCGGTGAGTTTTTCAAATTCGGACGAGTTGTTGGAGGGTGATGTTGTTTTTGCTCTTGGTAATCCTTTTGGTGTGGGCTTTAGTGTAACAAGTGGGATTATTTCAGCACTTAATAAAGATAATATAGGCTTAAATCAGTATGAAAATTTCATACAAACGGACGCTTCGATTAATCCGGGTAATTCAGGTGGAGCTTTAGTTGATACGAGAGGAGCTTTAGTAGGGATAAATTCAGCGATTTTATCACGCGGTGGGGGGAATAATGGCATAGGTTTTGCCATACCTTCTAATATGGTTAAAGATGTGGCAAAAAAGCTTATCGAAAAGGGTAAGATAGAAAGAGGCTTTTTAGGTGTGAGTATCACGGCTTTAAAGGGCGATAGTAAGAAAGTGTATAAAAATAGCGAGGGAGCTTTAATCACCGATGTTCAAAAAGGTTCATCAGCTGATGAAGCGGGACTTAAAAGGGGAGATTTGGTCTTAAAGGTTAATGATAAAAGCATCAAAAGTCCAAATGATTTAAAAAATTACATTGGCACACTTGAACCAAATCAAAAAATTTCACTTCTTTATGAAAGAGATGGCAAGGAAAATCAGGTAAGTTTCATTTTAAAAGGCGATGAAATAAGTGAAACTAAAGGCGTGCAAGATAGTTTAATTGAGGGTTTAAATTTAAGAACTTTAGATGTAAATTTAAAAACGCGTCTTGGTGTGCCAAGTGAGATAAATGGGGTTTTGATTGAAAGTGTTAAGCCTAAAAGCAAGGCAAAAGAGGCAGGTTTTAAAGAGGGTGATATTATCATAGCAGTAGGGCAAGGCGAGGTAAAAGACTTAAAAGATTTGCAAAATGCTTTAAAAAATCAAGCCAAAAATGCGTGGATTAAAATTTGGGTGTATCGCGGAGGTGTGATAACTTTGCTTGTGTTAAAATAAGCATTTGTATTTTGTTATGAAATTTATTATAGAATTTTCGTCAAAGGAGTAAGATGACTAATATTCTTATGATAGAAGATGATTTGGAATTAGCTGAAATCACGGCGGAGTATTTAGAACAATTTGATATGAAAGTCGATATAGCTCACGAGCCCTACATTGGACTTTCAAAGCTTGCTTTAAAGGAGTATCAGCTAATCATACTTGATTTATCCTTACCAGGGCTTGATGGGCTTGAGGTGTGTGAGGAGATTCGTAAAAAATATGACACGCCCATTATCATTTCAAGCGCTAGGCACGATATAAGTGATAAGGTTAATGCTTTGGAGCTTGGAGCAGATGATTATTTGCCTAAGCCTTATAATCCCAAAGAGCTTCAAGCAAGGATAAAGAGCCATTTAAGACGCATTTGTCATACAAAAAATGCCATAGCAAAAAGCGTGAAAGACTTAATTTATGACCAGTATAAGCACATTATTACGATGAAGGGCGAGGAGCTGACCCTGACAAATGCGGAATTTGACATTTTAAGCTATCTTATTAAAAAAGAGGGTGGAGTGGTAAGCCGAGAGGAGCTTGTATATAATTGCTCTTCCATTAGTGAGGATAGTTCAAATAAAAGCATTGATGTGATTATTTCTCGTATTCGTCAAAAAATGGGCGATGATCCTAAAACGCCAAAATATATCCATTCCATACGCGGCATAGGCTATAAGCTTACGCAATGAACCGCTCGTCTATTTTTTACACCATCACCTTCATTTTTCTTTTTGCCGGAGTGAGTGTAACGCTTGGTTTTTTGTGGCTTATAGCTTATGACCAACAAAATTACACTAGGGAATTAAATGCCAAATACTCTCTTATAGCCAATGTCAAGCTTTTGCAGCTTAATGGTATGATAAATGAAAAAGAATTTGAAGAGCAAACTAAAGCTTATAATAAAATGATGAGAATTGAAGATGAAAAAGAACTTCAAGGTATTTTAAAACAGGGTGAAGTTTTAGAAAAAGTCGCCATAGATAAAGGTAGGGTGGAAATCATTTCTTATAAAGATGCGGTTTATTTAAATATAGTCTATGATGATGAAATTTATCTCTATGAAGACCAAGAATATCAAAGCTATCGTTATTTTATCATTAAGGTTATAGGGGTTGCTGTTTTTATTATGCTTATTTTGCTTTATTTTTTTACACTTAAAAAATTAAAGCCTCTAAGAACTTTAAAAAAGCAAATCGACCGCTTTGCACAAGGAAAACTTAATGAAGTCGAAAATGTCAGCACGGGAAATGATGAAATTTCGCAAGTATCCGAAGCTTTTTACCGTGCTATTTTGCAAATCATAAAATTAAATCAATCAAGGCAATTTTTTTTAAGAAATATGATGCATGAGCTAAAAACACCTATTACAAAAGGACTTATAACGCTTGAAATGCTTGAAGACGATAAGTATAAGGAAAGACTTGAGGGGATATTTAATCGTCTTGAAATTTTAATTAATGAATTTGCGGCGATTGAGCAAATTACTTCAGGTGCAGCTTTTATTAACCGCAAAAAATATAATATATTAGATATTTTAGACGAAGCCAAAGAAATTTCTATGCGCGATGAAAGCAGTATGCGTATTTTTATGGGAGAAAGTTTTTTTGTCAATGTCGATTTTAAGCTTTTTACCACAGCGATTAAAAATATGATTGATAATGGCATTAAACATTCTCAAGATGGTTTTGTGCAAATTGACATTATGGAAGATTATATTTGCTTTAAAAATAGGGGAGAGGAGCTGAATAATACCTTAGAATATTACACGCAAGCTTTTACGCAAGGATCGAAACAAAAATCAAGTTTTGGACTAGGACTTTATATTGTAAATACCATACTTGAAAGTCATAATATGAAGCTTGATTATGCTTATGAGGACGGAGTGAATTTATTTTATTTTAGAGGTTTAAAAGAGATTATTATAGGCGAATCTTGACAAAAGTGATTAATTTGCTACAATTAGCTTTTTATTATCAAAAAGGATATTTAAATGATAAAGTCAATCGCCGAATGGAGTGAGCAAGAGTATTTATTGCTTGCTCTGCCACATAAAAATACAGACTGGAAGCCTTATTTAGACGAGATTATCGAAGCTTATAAGGAATTTGTAAAAGTCGCAAGTGCGTATGAAAAGCTTTTATTAATAGCGCCAAATGATGAGGATTTTATACCCTTTAAAGAATTTAGCAATGTGGAATTTTTTAAATGTGAAACAAATGATACTTGGATAAGGGATTTTGGTGCGATTGATGTGCTTGAAAATGGAAGATTGAAGGCTCTTGATTTTACCTTTAATGCTTGGGGAGGTAAATTTCAAAGTGCTTTGGATAATGCCTTAAATCATAAGCTTTTTAATGAAAAATTTCAAACTAGACTTGAAAAATGCGACTTTATTTTAGAGGGCGGGAGCATTGATTTTAACGGAGCTGGTGTAATGCTAACAAGCTCATATTGCCTACTTAATGCTAATCGCAATCAAAATTTAAGCAAAGAAGAGATAGAAAAAAAGCTTAAACATTATTTTGGGCTTACAAAAATCATATGGCTTGAAAATGGCTTGATTAAGGGCGATGATACAGACAGACATATCGATACTTTGGCACGTTTTATTGATGAAAATACCATAGCTTATTGCACCTGTGAAGATGAAAATGACGAGCATTACGCACCATTAAAGGCTATGGAGGAGGAATTAAAAAAGACAAATTACCATCTTATCCCCCTTCCTATCCCAAAGCCTTTATTTTACGAGGGTAGAAGACTTGGGGCGACTTATGCAAATTTCGTTTTTGTAAATAATGCTCTTATTGTGCCTTTTTATAAGGATGAAAATGATGAAGTGGTGCAAAAAAGACTTCAAACTCACTTAAAAAACCGCGAAGTTATCGGTGTCGATGCAAGGGTATTTCTAAGACAAAATGGCTCTTTGCACTGCTCGTGTCAAAATCGCTTTAAAGGACTTAGATGAATTTAGCCAAACAAGCGACTATCATAGCAACTTGCTGTGCGTTTTTTTTAGCCATTGTGAAATTTATCGTGGGGATTTTAAGCGGTTCTGTGGCTGTGCTTTCGAGTGCAATTGATTCTATGATGGATTTTGCCATTTCCGCTTTTAATTTTTTAGCACTTAAAAAATCTGCCCAAAAACCAAACGAGCATTATAATTTCGGCTTTTCTAAAATCGAAGCTTTAATGGGCTTTTTGGAGGGCTGTTTCATTGTGGGAGTGGGGATTTTCATCTTTTATCAAAGCGTGATGAAAATTTATCATAAAGAAATTGTAAAAGATTTAAATTCTGGTATGGGCGTGATGATTTTTGCCCTTATTATTACCTCTTTTCTTGTGCTTTATCTTTCTTTTGTGGCAAAAAAAACAAAAAGTTTGATAGTGGAAAGTGATTGTTTGCATTATAAGAGCGATTTTTTAAGCAATGCCTTTACTCTACTTGCTTTAATTTTGATTTATTTTACAAATTGGCATATTATTGATGCGATTTTTGGCATTATTGTGAGTATTTATACGAGTTTTAGTGCGAGTAAAATCATCAAAAAAGCACTTACTTTTTTAATGGACGAGGCTTTAGATAAAGAAATTTTAGAAAAAATTAAAATTTTAATTAACAATCATCAAGAAGTGATTTCTTTTCATAATCTTAAAACAAGAAAAACGCCAAGCACAAATTATATTAGCGTTCATTTAGTTTTTTGTCCCATAATTTCACTTTTAAACGCACATCAAATTTCTGATGAAATTGAACAAAAAATAAGAGAAATTTCACAGGAGCAAAAGTGGGAAATTCACATTCATCTTGACCCTTATGATGACCAAGATGAAGAAAGGGATAGAATATGAAAATAGCACTCATTCAACAAAAATTCCACAACACTAAAGAAGAAACAATACAAAAAACTTGCGAATTCATTGCTAAAGCAAAAAAAGAAGGTGCTAATCTTGTGTGCTTGGGAGAGTTACATCAAAGTGAGTATTTTTGTCAAAGTGAAGATGTAGCAAATTTTGATTTAGCAAAAGACTATGATGAAGATGTGAAATTTTGGGCTAGGGTTGCTAAAGAAAATGAGGTGGTTTTAATCACTTCTTTATTTGAAAAGCGAAGTGCGGGACTTTACCATAACACGGCTGTGGTGTTTGAAAAAGATGGAAGCATAGCGGGCAAATACCGCAAAATGCACATACCAGATGACCCTTGTTTTTATGAGAAATTTTATTTTACGCCCGGAGATTTGGGCTTTGAGCCGATTGATACAAGTGTGGGGAGGCTTGGGGTGCTCATTTGCTGGGACCAGTGGTATCCTGAAGCGGCTAGGATTATGGCTTTAAAAGGAGCGGAAATTTTAATTTACCCTACGGCAATAGGTTGGTTTGATGAAGATAGTGCAGAAGAAAAAGAGAGACAGCTTAACGCTTGGTTAGGAATTCAAAAAGCCCACGCCATAGCAAATGGACTTTATGCGGTGGCGATTAACCGCGTAGGCTTTGAAAAGGATAAAAGCGGGGTGCAAGAGGGCATTAGATTTTGGGGAAATTCTTTTGTTTATGGACCGCAGGGCGAGGAACTTTTTTTGGCTGATAAAGAAAGTGAGCTTTGTGCTTGTGTGGAATTAGATTTAAAAAGAAGCGAAAATGTGCGTAGGTGGTGGCCATTTTTAAGAGATAGAAGAATAGAATTTTTTGGTGATTTGCAAAAAAGATATATCGACTAGCTTAAGTTGGAACGCTATTTGCTTATATTTTTTAAAATTATAGAAAGGTGTAAAGATGATTAATCCGTTTAAATCAAAAGAGCTTGTAACTAGTGCTTTAGCAGGTAGGAATTTGAGAAATCAGCTTATTAACTCAAATCTTGCAAATGTTGATACTCCTTTTTATAAGGCAAGAGATGTAGAATTTGAAACAGCTTTAGTGCGTAGGGCAAATGAAATTTTCAAAAAAGAACAGGGTAAAGAGCTTGAATTAGCCAAAACAAGCGATAATCATCAAGAGCCGTGGAAATTCCCAGACCCTAGCAAATCGACTATTTACCTAAGAGATGGGCATTTGGCTAGAAATGACGCTAATGCTGTGGATTTAGATGTCGAAACGACCGAAATGAGTAAAAACACGGTGATGATAACTGCTCTTGATGGAGTTTTAAGAAGACAGAGTAATATCTTTAGCTCTATCATTGATGCGAGTTCTAAATTAAGTTAAAGGTAAATTATGGCATACTTAAGTGATTTTGATATTAGTGGTTATGGTTTAAGTGCGCAGCGTTTTAGAATGAATGTGATAAGCTCAAACATCGCAAATGCTCAAACGACACGCACAGCAGAGGGCGGACCTTACCGCAGGAGAGAGGTTATCTTTAAGGCAAATGATTTTGATGAGCTTTTAAACAAGCAAATCAATAAAGATAACAATTTTTTAAAATATGAAAATCCACTCAATGACCCAAGCTCGCCTGAAGAGGCTAAGCCTGCGATTATGAGTGTAGTTGTTGATAAAGTTGTGCGTGATGATAAAGATTTTCGTATGAAATACGACCCAAGCCACCCTGACGCAAATGCTGAGGGTTATGTGGCTTTTCCAAATGTTAATCCTGTTATCGAAATGGCGGATTTGATAGAGGCGACAAGGGCTTATCAAGCAAATGTGAGTGCATTTACAAGTGCTAAAACCATAGCACAAAGTGCAATTGATATTTTAAAAGGATAATGAAAATGAATAGTATAAACGAACTTAGATTTAACACTCTAGCAAATAAGACAAATGGCAATATACAAGATAAGGGTATAGGCGATGAATTTGCCAAAATGCTTAAAAATGAAATTGAAGATTTAAACACCGCTCAAGAAAAAGGCGAAGCAGCGATGACGGACATTGCCACAGGACAGGTGAAAGATTTACATCAGGCTGCTATTGCCATTACTAAGGCGGAAAGCAGTATGAAATTTATGCTTGAAGTAAGAAATAAGGCTATTAGTGCATATAAAGAAATTACGAGAACTCAAATTTAAGTTTTAATGCAAGAATACAAGAAAAATAGAGTTTCAAAAGTCGCCTTTGCTTATTGTATGGCACTTTTATTTATGATTATTTTTTTAAGCTCGACTTTTTTTTTAACTTCCAAACGCTATATTCCAAACACAGAAAAAGATCAATATAGCCTTGCTTTGCGAGGCTCTATCATTACAAAAGATAATTTTACCATAGCAAGTTCGCGTGAGATTTATAGGGCAGAGATTGATCTAAGAAGTCTTAAGAAGGATAGAACCGAGCTTTTTTTAAAGCTTTTTCAAATTTATAGTGGTTTTGATGATAGGCAAATGGCAGAAATTAAAAAGCGTATGCAAACACAAAAAAAGCGAAATTATAATTTTGTTTTAGCTTCAAATTTACACTCTAAACAGGCAAGTTATCTTAAAGATTTAGCCAAAAAGCTCTATATACAAGGTTTTTTTAAGGCTTTTACAAATAATAATGGACGCGTGGAGACAAGGGGACTTAGCATCATAGAGCATAGGGAAGATAGAAACTATATATCCATCAATGCTTTAACGCCTGCTATAGGTTATACCCGCACACTTTTGGATAAAGAAAATAATATTTTGAAAAATGTGGGCGTAAAAGGCTTGGAAAAATATTATGAGCAATGTTTAATGCCCTTGCAAAATGAGAAAATTCAAGGACTTAAAGATGTGGGTGGAAATATTATTTTAAATTTAAATTCTATTCAACAAAGAAAAATTAATGGTTGTGATTTATATCTTAATGTTTCTTTAAAACTTCAAAAAAATATAGAAAAAGCCATAGACCAAAGAAATGCCGATTTAAAGGCAAATGAAATTATAGTTGGAGTTATGGAGAGTAAAACGGGTAAAATTTTAGCTCTAGCAAGTTCTAGGCGTTATGACCCTCAAAATAGGGGTAAGGATTTATCCGTGCTTAATGCAAGTGCTATTGAGTATGGGTATGAGGCAGGTTCTGTAATTAAGCCTTTTATTTTTGTAACGGCTTTAAGGCTTGGTAAGCTTAAAATTGATGAAATTATTAAAACTTATGGCGGACAATATAAACTTGGGCGTTTTACCATTAGCGATGACCATAAAAAAGATAAGATGAGTATGGAGGAGGTGATTACTCTTTCATCAAATGTTGGTATGATACAAATTTCTAAAAGAATGAGCAATTTAGAAATTATTACTGGACTTAAAATTTTTAAATTTGGCGAAAAAAGTGGGATAGATTTACCCTATGAGCAAAAGGGTGATTTACCAAATCCTAACCGCTTAAGGGAGATAGAAAAGTCCGTTTTAAGCTATGGTTATGGACTGAAAACGACCTTTATGCAGCTTCTTGCCGCTTATAATGTTTTTAATAATGATGGTATCTATATTACGCCGCGTTTGGCGGAAAAATTTTATCAAAATTCTCAATGGACTATGCTTGATGATGAAATTAAGCAGGAGAAAGTTCTTTCAAGCAAAGCAGCAGCTGAAATGAAGCAAATTCTCATTAATGTTATAGAAAAAGGCACGGGAAGAAGGGCTAGGACGGAGGGGATTATCATAGGGGGTAAAACGGGTACAGCGAGGATAGCTGAGCGTAAAGGCTATACGAGCAATCGCTATAATTCATCATTTTTTGGCTTTGCAAATGATGCGACAAATTCCTATACCATAGGCGTTTTAGTGAGAAATCCAACTAAGCCTTATAGCTATTATGCTGCACAAAGTGCCTTGCCGATGTTTAAGGATATTGTCAATATTTTAATTAATGAAAATTTTTTAAGTCCTATGGAGATTAAGCAATGAATTTTAAGAATTTAAAAGAAGTTCCTTTTAGTTCCTCGATTTATATTAAGCCTAAGCGTTTCACATATGAAAGTAAGGGTGAGAATTATACTTGGGATTTTATTGAAGCTAAGGATAGCGTTTCGGTGCTTTTGTATCATAAGGGTTTGGAGAGTTTTGTTTTTGTGAGGCAGTTTAGAATTCCACTTTGGTATCATCAAGACAATGATGAATTTTATCAAAAAAATGCAAATATGGGCTATACCATAGAGCTTTGCTCGGGGCTTGTAGATAAAAATTTAAGCCTAGAAGAGATAGCAAGGGAAGAATGCGTGGAAGAGCTTGGCTTTTTACCTAAAAAGCTTGAAAAAATAGGCGATTATTATACAGGTTTTGGCTCTGGTGTGAGTAAGCAAAGCTTTTATTATGCTGAGATTGATGAAGAGGATAAAGTCGCACAAGGTGGGGGCGTTGATGGGGAGCAAATCGAAGCTGTTTATGTGAAAGTTTGTGAATATGAGAGCTTTATAAAAGAGCAGATAAGAACGCCTTTGCTAGATTTTGCTTACCTTTGGTTTATGAAGCATCATTTTAAAATGCGTTGAAGTTCAAGTAAATTTGCGAGTAAAAATTCCTTTTTGCTAAGCTTGGAATTTGTTTTGATTTCATATTCACTTTTAAGAAGAAGGTTAAAAATTGCTTTATATTGTTTTAAATTTAGCTTAAAAGCTTGCCCACTTAGAGCTTGTCCCACTTGAGGTGGAGGCGTGTAACCTAAGAGGTCTTTAAAGTCTATTTTTCCATAAATTTTAGCGTAAATGGCTATTTTGAAAAGTTTATAAAAAGCATTTGAAAGCGAATTGATAAGAGCAATTTCGTTAAAACT
Organism: Campylobacter vulpis; assembly: GCF_014217995.1. Lineage (NCBI taxonomy): Bacteria > Pseudomonadati > Campylobacterota > Epsilonproteobacteria > Campylobacterales > Campylobacteraceae > Campylobacter > Campylobacter vulpis. Next base: position 891,242 of record NZ_CP041617.1, on the reverse strand, counting down.
TTCTAAAATTTTTTCAAGTTCTTCTTTTATATTTTGCGTTTTTAAAAGCTTGTCAAAAAAGTCATCAAAGCCCACCAAAGCAAGGCTATAACAATACTGCTTAACGACATTTTCATCAACTTTTAAGCCTATAAATTTATTTAACTCACTTGCCGCTAGGTAAAGATTTTCATCAAAGCTGACAAAAAGTGTTATGAGAGCATTATGTGTGATTTCTACATTTAACTCTCTAGCTTTCATAGCTAAAAGCTCAATTCCTTCTTTAGGATTTGAAATTTTAAAAAATCGTGCAAAATGATTTTCAAAAATTTTTTCTAGTTCACCCTGTTTTGAATTTTCATCATAAAGCTCAAGTAAGAAAAAATTATCCGTATTATTTTTGCATAAAGAAATTAAGGCTTTTAAATCCTTGCTACTAGGTTTTTTGAAGCATTTTAATTCTAAGAGTTTTTTGGAGCTAAAAAGTGAGCCAAGTGCTAAAAAATCACTCGCTCTAGCAAAATCATATTCTTCAAAATAGAGTTTCAAATTTTCCTCTACGGCATATTTTTGCTTAATGAAATTTGCATAAAGTTCAATTTGAAAATTATCTCCTCCATAAAGTAAGAAAAAATTAGAAAAATTGTTATTTTCTAAAGCTTTTTGCAAGTCTCTTCTATACATCAAAGTTCCTCAACTACACGTCCAAAAATTTTAGCAAAAATGATGTCTGCTTCGATGATTTGTATCCTTACTTTTTGCAAAAGATTGCTTTTATTATGCTCTAAAATAATTTCTGCCCCTTTAATCTCATCGTCAAGTTTGGCTATGCTAAGGGTATCATTTTCGCTAATAAAGGCATTAAAAACCTTGCCTACATTACGCTTTGCCCATCTTGCAAATTTTCTATCCATAAAGTCATAAGCAACCCTGTCCGCTTCTCTTTCTAAAAGGCTTAAATTTTCGCAAGTGTTTTGTATATTTAAAAGTAAATATTCATAAAGCTTTAAATCCCCCCTTTGCTTCGCTTTTAAAAGTCTGTGTAAAATCAAATCAGAATAGCGTCTAATCGGGCTTGTAAAATGTGTGTATTTATCAAAACCAAGTCCAAAATGTCCCCCATTTTCACTGGCATAACAAGCCTTTTTTTGTGCCTTGATGATAAGTTTATCCACTTCAGCTCTAATGTCAAGCTCATCGGCTAAGGCTTGGACATCGCGTATGAGTTCGCTAAGATTATTTTTATACTTCACATCTATGCCAAGCATACTAAGCTCTTCTAAAAGCTTTGTAATTTTTTTATCATCTGCTGGAGCGTGGTTTCTAAAAATGCCCACTTCACCTAGCATTTTAGCTGCTGCCTTATTTGCCAAAAGCATACAATCCTCAATTAAGCCGTGCGAGGGCGTATCTTTTTCATAAAAAGTGCTTTTAAGGCTTAAATTCTCATCTAAAAACATTCTCAATTCTTCTGTTTTAAATTCAAAAGCGTTTTTAAGACGAGCCTTTCTTAAAATTTGCGTTAAGTTAAAAAGCTTATAAATCCAAGAAAGTTCGCCTAAATTGCTTTTTTTCTCTAAAAGCTCATCAACTTCATCATAATGAAAACGCCGCTTAGAATTGATAATGGCTTCAAAAAGCTCTTCTTTGCAAATTTCATTATTTTGATTAAAAGTGATTTTAAAGCAGTAAGTAAGGCGGTCTAAATTTGGCTTTAAGGAGCAGATATTTTCGCTTAAAGGACGCGGTAGCATAGGGATAGAAATATGGGGAAAATAGATAGAAAAGCCCCTATGCCTCGCCTCTTTATCGGTCGCACAATATGCAAAAACATATTCACTTACATCAGCAATCGCCACATAAAGTTCTCTCTTTTTTTCATCATAATAAATCGCATCATCAAAATCTTTCGCGTGAATGGGATCAATCGTGCAAAAACTTAAATGTCTTAAATCCACACGCTCAGGATACATACTCGCATCGACACAATCGCCATTAGCTAGAGCTTCTTCTATGCAGGTTTCATCAAATTCGCTATTTTTATTAAAAAGTGCTAGAGAAATTTTTTCATCAACACTTTCATCGTCAATATGTCCTAAAACTTCTAAAATTTCATTATTTGTATTTTCTATTTTTAAAACAGAGCCAAGGGGTAGGGCTTTGAGAGATTTTTGTGAGGCTTTAAGGGCTGTGGAAAGTCCCGTTTTGACATTAAGTCCTAGCACAGCTTCGCCATATTTTTTAGTTACAACTATGGAAGTCTCATTTGCTTTTTTAAGCACTAAAACGACCTTAGCACTAGGTCTTTTTTTCTTAAGTGGGAGGAGTTTAGCGACAACTATATCTTTATAATTAGCCCCTTTTAAATGCTTATTTTCTATTAACAAATCCTTAGCAAAACTCTCATCATACGCACTTAAAAAGCCCGTGCCTTTACTTGAGATGTCAAGCTCTCCAAAAACATAGCCATTGTTAAGATAATATTTATTTTTATATTCTTTTAAGACATTTGAGGCTAAAAGCTCTCTTAGAATTTGTTTAAATTCATTACTGACTTGATTTTCACGCACACCATAACTTAAACTTTTTAAAAATTCTTTCACTTTACTTCACTTCACTTTGAATTTTTACACAATTTTACTTAAAGTTTATAAATGCAAATTTAAGTCTCTTTTGCTATAATTTCGCTTTTGTAAAAAAAGGGGAGTAAATGGCTCTTAAGGTGCATTATGATAAAGATTGCGATCTTAATTTAATCCGGTCAAAAAGGGTTGCTATTATAGGCTTTGGCTCACAAGGACACGCTCACGCACTAAATTTAAGAGATAGTGGCGTAGAAGTTTTCATCGGTTTAAGGGAGGGAAAAAGCTATGAAAAGGCACAAAATGCAGGTTTTGAGGTTTTGAGTGTAACACAGGCTTGCAAAAAGGCTGATTTGATAATGATTTTAACACCTGATGAAAATCAAGCCGAGCTTTATGAAGAGGAAATGAAGCCTTATTTAAAACAGGGGCAAATTCTAGCTTTTGCACACGGCTTTAATATCCACTACGGACAAATTATACCTCCTGAATTTGTTGATGTGATTATGATAGCTCCAAAAGGACCAGGACATACTTTAAGAAGTGAATTTGTGCAAGGGAGTGGTTTGCCTTGTTTAATTGCCGTGCATCAAGATATAAGTGGCAGGGCATTGGATTTAGCATTTTCTTATTCAAGTGCGATAGGAGCAGGAAGAGTTGGCATTATGCAGACAAGTTTTAAGCACGAAACCGAAACCGATCTTTTTGGAGAACAAGCTGTGCTTTGCGGGGGGCTTGTGAATTTGATAGAGGCTGGTTTTGAAACCCTAGTCGAGGCAGGGTATGAACCTGAAATGGCGTATTTTGAGTGCTTACACGAGGTAAAACTCATCGTAGATTTGCTTTATCAAGGGGGCATTGGTGATATGCGTTATTCTATCTCTAATACAGCGGAATATGGAGGCTATGTAAGTGGGGCTAAGATTATTACACCGCACACTAAAAAAGCGATGAAAAATATCTTAAAAGATATACAAAATGGCGTTTTTGCGAGGGATTTTATTCTGGAAAAAAAAGCAAATTTTGCCAAAATGCACACTATGCGTCAAAATACTAAGCAATCTTTAATTGAAAAAACTGGGCAAAATATCCATAAAATGATGCCTTGGATTAGCAAAAATAAGCTTGTAGATAAGGATAAAAATTAAATTGTCAAAAAAAAATATTAGTCTTATTCAAAAAATTTTACTTCTTAGTATTTTGATTTTAATTTGTGTGATTTTAATTTTGCTGATTTTAAGCAAAAAGCAAACCCTACAAGAATCTAAGTTAAAGCCTACAAATTCTACTTTTAAAACGGAAGAATTGCTAGAAAATCAAAATGCCGTTTTTAAGCCTTTAGAGGCAGATTTAAGTCAAGCGAAAGTAGATGAAAAAGAGCATTTTGAGGCAAATTTAAGTCAAAAAAATGCTTTGAATAATGAAAGTTTAGCGACAGATAAAAATTTAAGTGAAGATTTAAAAGAATTGAATTTAAGCAAAGAACAAAATCAAAATCTCAATTTGGAGCAAAATTTAAGCAAAAATGAAGCAAAACAAGAAAATTTAAAGCTTGTTGTGGGACAAAAGCCAAAATTAGCCATTATCATCGATGATATGGCAAATGAGGAGCAAACAAGAAGTCTTAAAGCTTTAAATTTAAAGCTTAATCCCTCCTTTTTCCCCTCTCACACTTTACATCCAAATACTCCAAAACTAGCTAATGAATTTGAATTTTATATGGTGCATTTGCCCTTAAAAGCCCTTTCCTTTCAGAATAAAATGCCTGTTTTAAGTCCAGAGGATAGCAAGGAGGAGATTGAAAAAACGATTGCTAAGATTAAAGACGAATTTAAGGATTTAAAATTTATCAATAATCACACGGGAAGCCTTTTTACAAGTGATGAAAGAGCTATGAGAAAGCTTTATAAAGTTTTAGATAAGTATCATTTAAGCTTTGTGGATTCTAAAACCATACACAATTCACAAGCTCCTAAAATCGCCAAAGAAATGGGAAAAATTTACATACAAAGAGATGTTTTTTTAGATAATGAAGATAATGTGATTTATATTAAAAATCAGCTTTTAAGTGCTGTCAATTTGGCTAAAAAAAGGGGCTATGCCATAGCCATAGGACACCCCAAAAAAAACACTTTTAAAGCTTTAAAAGAGAGTAAAGAGCTGCTAAAAAGCGTGGAGCTTGTGTATTTGAGTGAGCTTTATGAATAGTGAAGTTTTACCTAGTGCTTATTTAAGTCTTTTTAACGCCTTAAAAGATAAGCCTAAAAGCCTTTATTTTAAAGGAAATTTGGAGCTTTTATCCTATCCTAAGGTCGCTATTATAGGCTCTAGAAAGATGAGTGTTTATACAAAAAATTGCGTTTTAGAATTAGCCACTACTCTTAAAAACGCTGGAGTTTGCGTAGTAAGTGGAGGGGCTTTGGGCGTGGATATCAATGCGGCTTTAGGCTCTTTGCCTCTACATATAGGCATTTTTGCTAATGGTTTAAAGCACATTTACCCACGCACAAATGAAAAGCTTATTAAAGAAATTTACGCTAAAGGCTTGGCTTTAAGTGAAAATGAGGACGCTTATATGCCTCAGGGCTTTGATTTTTTGCTAAGAAACCGCCTTATTATCGCCTTAAGTGAGGCTGTTGTCATTGCACAAGCACATCTTCAAAGTGGTTCTATGCAAAGTGCTAGGCTAAGTTTGCAAATGCAAAAACCACTTTTTGTTCTCCCGCAAAGATTGGAGGAAAGCCTTGGAACTAATTTACTTTTACAGGATAAAAAGGCAAATTTGATAGCGGATTTTAGGACTTTTGCGGCACATTTTGGAAGGGTAAAAGAAGAAAGCTATGAAGATGAATTTTTGCAATTTTGTCAAAAGGGTGTGAGTGTGGAGCAAGCCTTGCAAAAATATGGCGAAAAGGTTTATGAATATGAGCTTGAGGGTAAAATCGCCATCGATGGCATTTGGATAAGGCTTTTAAAATGAGGATTTTAGCTTTAGATGTGGGCTTAAAACGCATAGGTGTGGCTTTATACTTAGAAAATATCCCTTTGCCTCTTGATGCTATTTTGAGGAAAAATCGTCATCAAGCCGCAAAGGAAGTGCAAGAGCTCATCGAAAAATATGCGATTTCCAAGCTTATCGTGGGCTTACCTAAGGGTGGGACGAGTGAGGAGGAGATGAGTAAAAGGGTGCGTCATTTTGTCTCTTTACTAGAATTTAGCGGGGAGCTTGTTTTTGTCGATGAAGCTTATACAAGTAAAGAGGCACAAAGTTTAGGCGTGGTAAATTCGCGTAAAAAGGACGGCAAATTAGACTCTTTAGCTGCTTTGATAATGTTAAGGGGATATTTTGGAGGCTAAATTAGCACAAATTTACACCCCAAATGAGCTTGAAATTTTAAAAGAAAGCTTTAAGAGTCCTAAAAATATCTGTGTATTTTTAAATTTCTTAAAAACAAATGAAAATTTAATCAATGATTTTTTTAAGGATTTAAAATTTCAAAAACTTAATCCTTTTTGCTATCTTTTTAAGGCAGAAGATAAAAGCATTTTAAGTAAGATGAAAGCCTTTAATGAGGGACATTTTTATATACAAAATTATTCTTCTTATCTTTGTGCTAAAAATTTAAATGTTAAGCCTAATGAAAGCATTTTAGATATGTGTGCGGCTCCGGGTGGAAAGAGTATTAATTTAGCAAATTTTATGCAAAATAAGGCTTATTTAGCCTGTGTGGAGGCAAATAGAGAAAGGTTTTTTACTCTGCAAAAAAATTTGAAAAATTATGGGGTTAATGCTAAGATTTTTTTAAAAGATGCGAAAAGTATAGGGCGTTTGTGTCCTTTGAAATTTGACAAAATTTTACTTGATGCACCTTGCTCTACCTTAGCTAAAACAGGCTTTGAAAATGTAAAATCTCTAAAAGAAATCAAAGCTCTAGCTCTTTTGCAAAAAAAGCTTCTTCACTCTGCCTTAAAAGCGTTAAAGCACGGAGGCGAATTAGTTTATAGCACTTGCACCTTTTTTAAAGAAGAAAATGAAGAGGTTTTAGAAAATGCTTTAAAAAGTGAATTTGAGCTTGAATTTTTAGAACTTGATTTAGAAGGCGTGAGAGCAAAGGAGGCAAAGAGCGAATTTAAAGAACTTGGAAAGGCTAGACGCATTATGCCTTGCGAAAATTACGATGGCTTTTTCATCGCTAAAATGCGTAAAATTTAGGACTAGCACAAAAATAAGCCGTTTAAAAGGTATTGGAAAATAAACAAGAATTCATTTTTGATAATTAATATTAATTTTATAATTTTGATATATAATATCATTATTATTTTTTAATAGGAGGATTTAAGATAATGAAAAATTATATTTTTTGTATTATTTTTTTATCTTATAGTCCATTAAATGCGGCTTGTAAATATGTCTATCAACAAGATAGAGTTATTTCCTTAATTTTAGGCGTTACGGCTGCAAATGCCCCTGAAGTAACTACAAAATGCCATTAGGGATTTAAGGGTGTTAGATTTTATTTTTATTCTTATTTTAGATTATACTCTTTATTTTAGTAAAGTTTTAGAGAAAGTCTTTTTAGGGCGTGTTATTTTTGTATTTCTTTTTGTTATTTTTTTCATTCTTTTTTGTGTGGAGGGCTTGTTATTTCATTTATTTTTAGTTTTAGCATTATCCTTGCTTTTATATCTTTTTTTGTCAATTTTGCTTATGAAATTTAGCTAAGTTACAAAGCTTTCAACTAGTCTTTGAACGAGCAAATTCCACCCATCAACTAGCACAAAAATAAGCAGTTTAAAAGGCAGAGAAATCATCACAGGTGGGAGCATCATCATACCCATAGCCATTAAAACAGAGCTTACGACCATATCAATAACTAAAAAAGGCAGATAAATGAGAAAACCTATCTCAAAAGCCGTTTTAAGCTCTGAAATCATAAAAGCAGGCACTAAAACGCTTAAAGGCACATCGTCTATGGTTTTTGGATTAGGCAAATTTCTAATGCGGTAAAATAGTGCTAAGTCCTTTTCACGCGTATTTTTAAGCATAAAATCCTTAAAAGGTTTCACGCCTTTTACAAAGGCTTCTTCATAGCCTATTTTCTCCTCTAAGTAGGGCTTCACGCCCTCATTATAGGACTTTGTCGCCACAGGCTCCATAATGAAAAAGGTCAAAATCAAAGCCATAGTAACCAAAATGGTATTTGGAGGCATACTTTGCGTTCCCATTGCTTGTCTTAAAAAAGAAAAAACGATGATAAGCCTTAAAAAAGAAGTCATTATAAAAATAATGCTAGGAGCAAGGGCAAGTATGGTTAAAACGATGATGATATTGAGCGTTGTTACAAGCTGGTTGGGCGTGTCTGGTGCGCTAAGACTTAAATTTACCGTTGGTATGGTAGCTTCCGCTCCAAAAACACTTAAGGCAAATAAAATGAGTAAAAAAATGCTTTTCAATCCAAAAATCCTAAGCTAAAATAAAGGCTGAATTCTACCTTTAAGCACTTTAACTTTTGCTTTAATTTTAACCTTTTGTTGCTAAAATAAGAAAATAATTATAAGTAAAGGGAAATGATGAAAAGCTCTATTGTTATTTTAGCGGCGGGTCTTGGCACAAGAATGAAATCAAGCACACCTAAGGTTTTGCAAAAAATTTGTGGTAAAAGTATGATTTTGCATATTTTAGAAAAGGCTTTTGCCTTAAGTGATGATGTGAGCGTGGTTTTATCACATCAAAAAGAAAGAATAGAGAAAGAAATCGCCACATTTTTCCCGCAAACTAAGTTTATAGAGCAAGATTTAGTCCGTTTCCCCGGCACCGCAGGAGCTTTAAAGGATTATAAGGCACAAAATGAAAGAGTTTTAATCCTCTGTGGAGATATGCCCTTAATAGAGCTTCAAAGTCTTAAAGCCTTGCTTGAGTTAAAAAGTGATTTAGCTCTAGCCGTTTTTGAGGCAAAAGATGCAAAAAGTTATGGTAGGGTTGTGCTTGAAAAAGGCGAAGTGCAAAAAATCGTTGAGCTAAAAGACGCCGATGAAAAGGAAAAAATGATTAAAACTTGTAATGCAGGCGTTTATATGGTAAATGCAAAGCTTTTAAGTGAGCTTTTACCCCTAATCGACAATGAAAACAAGGCTAAGGAGTATTATTTAACAGACATCATTAAACTTGCAAGGGCTAAAAATACACACATTAAGCCGCTTTTTGTCGATGAAGAGGAATTTATGGGTGTCAATGATAAAATTGAGCTAAGTGTGGCAGAAAATTTAATGCAGGATAAAATTAAAAAATTTTGGCAAAAAGAGGGTGTCATCTTGCATAATCCAAGCTCTATTTTCATAAGCTTAGATGTGAAATTTATAGGCGAGTGTGAAGTGTATGAAAATGTGAGGATTGAGGGTAAAAGCGTGATAGAAAGCTCTATTATCAAAAGCTCAAGCGTGATAGAGGATAGTAAAATAAGCTTTTCGAGTATAGGACCCTTAGCACATTTGCGTCCAAAATGTGAGCTTAAAAACACGCATATAGGTAATTTTGTCGAGTGTAAAAATGCTAAATTAAACGGCGTGAAAGCTGGGCATTTAAGCTATTTAGGAGACTGTGAGATAGAGGAGGGGACAAATATAGGCTGCGGGACGATTACTTGTAATTATGATGGAGTTAAAAAACACAAAACCATTATTGGTAAAAATGTTTTCGTAGGCTCTGATACGCAGTTTATCGCACCTGTTTGCATAGAAGATGAGGTTATCATCGCAGCGGGAAGTTCTGTAAGTGAAAATGTCCCTAAAGGTTCGCTTTTTATTAATAGAGCACAAAGCAAGATTTTAAAAGATTATTTTTATAAAAAATTTCAATGAAAACCATACTTTTAGCCATTAGCGGTAGCATAGCCTTTTATAAATCTTATGAGTTGATTTCTTTATTTAAAAAAGAGGGCTTTAGAGTTAAAGTTTTATTAAGTAAGGGGCTTTTGAAATTTGCTTCTAAGCTTAGTTTTGAAGCTTTAGCAGACGAGCTTTTATGCGAGGAAAATGAGTCGTGGCAAAATCATAATAATCATATCGCCTTTAGCAAAGATGCCGACCTTGTGCTTTTTGCCCCAGCAAGTGTGAATTCTATCAACAAACTTGCAAACGGCATAGTAGATACGCTTTTTATCCAAACCTTAATGGCAGCTAAAGCCCCCCTTATCATAGCTCCAGCAGCAAATTCGGCGATGTATTTACATTTTAGCACTCAAAACTCTCTTCAAGTTTTAAAGCAAAATGGAGCTAAAATCATAGAACCAGTTTATAAAAAACTAGCTTGTAAAGATGAGGGAATCGGTGCTTTAGCGGAGGTTTTAGATATTTTTCATTTTAGTAAAAGAGAGCTTTTAAAAGAGGAATTTTTTTGTGGTAAAAGTGTGATTATAAGTGGAGGTGGCACAAGGGAAAAAATCGACGATGTGCGTTGCATTAGTAATTTTTCAAGCGGAAAAATGGCTAAAGAAATTGCCTTTGCCTTTTATTATTTGGGTGCTGATGTGAAATTTTTAAGCTCAACGGATTTTCAAACGCCTTTTGAGCTTTTAAATTACGAAAGCTCAAGCGATTTAAAGGCACTTTTAAGGCGTTTTGAGGGGGGTGATTTTTTAATTATGGCGGCGGCTGTGAGTGATTTTATCCCCAATTATCAAAAAGGTAAGATTAAAAAGAGTGAAGCGGGGCTTAATTTAAATTTGAGTTTAAATGAAGACTTGCTAAAAACTTGCAAATTTAAGGGTAAAAAAATAGGCTTTAAAATGGAGCTTGACCCTCAAAACGCCCTTTATAACGCACAAAATGTCTTAAAAGAAAAAAGGCTTGATATGATTTGTCTTAATGTTTTGAGTGAGAAAAATTATTTCGGTGCGGATAATAATGAGCTTATTTTCATCACGCAAGATTCAAGCGTAAAAAGCGAATTTAAAAGCAAAAAAGCCCTTGCATTTGAACTTGCAAAAATGTGCGAAAAATTATGAATTTGATTAATTCTACTCTTCCTATACCTATGAAAGTCCTAGCAAAATCAGGCTACGCACACTATACCCTAGAGCTTAATAAAAAGCAAATTCAAACAAAAAGTATGATAGAGCTTGAAGTGGGGGCGGAGTATTTAGCGGAGCTTTATATGAGTGAGGGCGTGATACAATTTAGACATCTTTGTAAGCGTCCAAATTTCACACCTTACGAACAGGGAATTGAGCTGATTTTAAAATTATTAGGAGAGGATTTTGATTTTAAGCGTTTTATTGTAGAAAATTTAAGTGCGGCTAAGGATTTGCAAAGTTTTCAAATTTTTAAAGAAATGCTTTTTGCTAGTTTTGAAAATGTCTATCATATCCCTTTTATTTTTGAAAATAAGCCTTGCTTGTTTCAATTAAGAAAGAGGGCAAATATCGTGGAGCTTTATTTGTATTTTAGTGTTTTTGGAGCTTTGAAAATCGTTAAAGATGAAGTGGGAGTTTCTGTTTTTACTCCCTTTTTAAAGGTGCAAAAATTTCTTAACGAGCATTTAGAGTATCAAGTGTTTCAAGATAAAAATTTAAAAGCCTTTTTTGAATATAAAAAATTGCTAGATTTTAAGGGATAATTTATGGAAAGAATTGACATTGTAGAGCGTATCGGTAAAAAATATTTAATCTCAAATACAGAAAAAGGCGAGTTTAGTTACGCAAAAGATAATAAAAAAGCAAAATTAAAAAAAGAGCTTGGCGAAGAATTTAATAATTTTTATGTTGATATGCGTTTTTGTAAAGATGATGTTGTCATTTTAGTCGAAACAAAAACAAAATTTACACAAAAAGACGAAAAGCAACTTAAAGCCTATGTAGAGGCTGAAAAAGCCCTCCACAGCACTCAAAAAATCATCGCCATACTTGCCAACACTGACGATAATAAAATCAAGGTTTGGAAAAATCATATAAACGATGAGTGCTTACTAAAAAATGAAGTCGTGCTTGATACTATGGAGCATTATATGTCTTTATTTGAGATAAATAAGCAAAACGATAGAGAAAAGGTTCTCAAAAACACCTATGATTTAAACGAGCTTTTGCATAAAAAGGACATTGATGAAAAGCTCCGTTCTCAATTTGTCGGCACGACTCTTTTATACATTAAAAACGAAGTGAAAAAACGAGGTATAAATCACATCAATGATAAATTAGTCAAAGATTTAAAAGAATTTTGGAGCAACACAAACGAAGACGCCATTCGCGTAAGCATAGAAAGAACCTTAAGCGATTTACTTGACGGCTCAAATAACAAAGCGAAAAAAATAGAACTTTTACAAAAAAATGTCCTAAACGATCAAAAAATCAAAAAGCTAAAATTAAAAGACTGGATAGAAATTTTAACAACCATACTTACAGACATCTATAAATACATCGATACCGAGAGCGAGGAGGGGCAAGACATCTTAAATCTTTTCTTCATCGCTTTTAATAAATACACAGGCAAAGCTGATAAAAACCAAGCCTTCACCCCTGACCATATCACAGATTTTATGTGCCGCGTGGTAGGCGTGGATAGGACAAAAAGGGTGCTTGACATCACTTGCGGGAGTGGGTCATTTTTAGTGCAAGCTATGGTAAAAGAATTAAGCGATTGCAAAAGAGGTAAAACCGAAAAAGAAGCTAAAGAGCTAATGGATAAGGTCAAAAAAGACAATATCTACGGCATAGAAGTGGAGGAAAAGGCTTATGGACTAGCCACGACAAATATGCTAATCCACGGCGATGGTAATAGCAACATCGAATTTGGTTCTTGCTTTGAAAAAAAAGAATTTATCAAAGAGGCAAATCCTGATATTATTTTAATGAACCCTCCCTATAACGCCAAGCCCATAAGCATACCTGAATATTACAAAAACAAATGGAGCAAAGGTGCGAAAGAGGGCAAGGAAGACCCCACAAAAGGGCTTGTGTTTATACAATATCTAAGCGATATTATCAAAGAGATAAATGAGGAAAGAGAAGCCAAAAACGAGACGAGAAAGGAAGTAAAATTAGCAGTTTTGCTGCCTATGAGTGCTGCCATAGGCTCTAAAAGTGATATTAAAAATATCAAAGAAGCTATGCTAGAAAATAACACCCTAGAAGCCGTTTTCACCCTTCCAGCGGAAGTGTTTTACCCGGGGGCGTCTGTGAGTGCTTGTTGTATGGTTTTTACCCTTGGTAAGCCGCATATTAATACAGATGGCACGACAAATGAAACCTTTTTTGGCTACTTCAAAGAAGACGGCTTTAAGAAAAAGAAAAATTTAGGCAGAGTGGAGCTCTTTGACGAGGGGGGCGAGTCCAAATGGAAAAAGATAGAGGAGCAATGGCTAGATGTCTTTAGAAATAAAAAGGTCGTTGATGGCTTAAGTGCTATGGCAAAGGTAAGCGGCGAAGATGAGTGGCTATGCGAAGCCTATATGAAAACGGATTATTCTAAACTTTCACAGGCGGATTTTCAACAAACATTAAATAATTTTTTAGCCTATCAAATGAAAGAGGGGAATATTTATGAATCTTGATGTGGAGTTGTGGGCTTCTTTTCAAGTTAAAGATATTTTAAGCATACATAATGGCAAGGGTATAACTACTGAGGAGATTGAGGAAAATGCTGGGGATTTTGCTGTCGTTCAAAGTGGGGAGGAAAATAACGGAGTGCTAGGCAAAATTGACTTAGATTATTGTAAATCAAAAGGATACACCTATACAGAAAAGCCTTGTTTAACCGTTGCTAGAAGTGGTTCGGCTGGTTTTGTCTCTTTTCAAAAAAATGGCTGTGTTGTCGGCGATAGTGCGAAAATTTTATTACTCCCTGATGAAGTAGCAAAAACGGAAATTTATTTATTTTTACATAGTATCTTAACGGCTAATAGATTTAAATACGATTATGGGCGTAAGGTTACGGAGTATAAATATATGAACGATTATATTGATTTACCAACGCTTATAAAGGGTCGTAAAAAAGTGCCTGATTTTGAATTTATGGAAAATTATATTAAATCCCTACACTACAAGCCTTTAACGACTAAAAATCGCCCTGAAAATGCCCTGCCATTAAATATTGAAAAGTGGGGCGAGTTTAGACTTGGGGATATTTTTGAGTGTTCTAGCACCTTTTCTTTGGTAAAAAGTGATTTAGATGAAGCTTACGGGGGGGGGGGGGGGGTAATGTCCCCTTCATCTCTAGGACAACTTTCAATAATGGCTGTGATGGGTATGTAGAAGTGGAAGCGAAATTTATAACAAAAGGAAATTGCATTAGTATAGGTGGAGAGGGCATTTACGCCTTTTATCAAAAAGAGGATTTTGCGACAGGGACTAATATTTGCGTTTTAAGAAATGAAAAATTAAATCAATATGTAGCCCTTTTTGTGTGTGCAGTGTTAAATCACGAAGTTTATCGTTATTCTTATGGTAGGGCGAGGAATTTGGGAAGAGTAGAAAATGAAACTATCAAACTCCCCATAAATCACAAAGGCGAACCAGACTTTGAATTTATGGAAAATTACATCAAATCCCTACCTTATGGAGATAGAGTATAATGAATGAATTAAAACATCTAGCCGTGGTAATGGACGGAAATAGGCGTTGGGCGAAAGCTAAGGGCTTTTTAGCGAAATTTGGCTACACAAAGGGCGTAAAAACCCTACAAAAACTTATGAGCGTATGCGTAGAGGAGCAAATTTCTCAACTTACACTTTTTGCCTTTAGCACGGAAAATTGGAATCGTCCAGCTGATGAAGTAGAGTTTATCTTTAAACTTTTGGAGCGTTGTTTAGATGATGCCTTAAAAGAATTTGAAAAAAATGGCGTGCGTTTAAAGGCGATAGGGGATTTATCGCGTTTAGATGAAAAACTAAAAGAAAAAATAGCTTTAGTTGAGGAAAAAACGAAGCATTGTGAGCGTTTATGCGTGAATTTAGCTATTAGCTATGGCTCAAGAGATGAGATAGTAAGAGCGGCTAAAAGAGTGGTAGAAAAGGGCTTAGAGCTTAGTGAGGAGAATTTAAGTGCGAATTTAGACCTGCCTTTAGATGTGGATTTAATGCTACGCGTGGGAAATGCTAAAAGACTTTCAAATTTTTTACTTTGGCAAAGCTCTTATGCTGAAATTTGCTTTAGTGAGACCTTATTTCCTTCCTTAACTATAAGGGAATTTAAAAAAATTATTAAAGAATATAGAAAAAGAGAACGCACCTTTGGAAAATAATGCTTTATTATGGGGAATTTTGGGGGCGGTTTTGGGGTCATTTTGTGCGAGTTTTGCGAGCCGAATTTGTGAAAAAAAGCCCCTTTTTGCCATGCGTTCTTTTTGCTTTTCTTGTGAAAAAAAGCTTGGATTTTTAGAGCTTGTGCCTATTTTTTCTTATCTTTTTTTAAAGGGGCGTTGTAAAAATTGTAATGGCAAAATTCCTCTTATGTGCTTTTTGAGTGAAATTTTTGGCATTTTTTTGATTTATCTTGCCTCATTTTGTGCGAAATCTTTTAAAGAATTCCTTGCTTTAACGCTTTTTCTTTTTGTGTGCTTTAGTCTTTCTTTGATTGATTTAAGATTAAAAGCTGTGCCAAATTTCTTGCTTTGGATTGGCTTTTTTACTGCTTGTTTGGTAAAAATTTTAGAAAGTCATCTCAATGCTTTTGATATGAGTATTTTTCATTTTTTTATAAACGCTTTTATGTTTGCTGGTTTTATTTTTTTACTTAAAAGCTTTATTTCTTTTATAAAAAATTTTAAAAATAAAGAAGTTGAAGAAAATTTAGGCGATGCGGACATTATATTATTAGCGGCTTTTGCTGGGTTGTTTGGCTTTATGGGGGCGTTTTATGTTCTTTTTATCGCTGCATTTTTATCTTTACCCTTTTTTTATTTTGCTTTTAAAAAAGGAGAAAAAGAGCTTGCCTTTTTGCCTTTTATAAGCCTTGCTATGTGTGTATATTTAGTTGTTGGGAGAGTATTTTGAAGCTTATATTTAAATATATTTTAAATCAATTTTTAGGGACACATCTTTCTATTTTTCTGGTGCTTTTTGGCATTGTTTCTATGGTTTTTTTTATTCAAATTGCGAATCTTACTTCAAGCATTGAGATTAGCTTTTTAGACCTTTTTAAGCTTTACGGCTTTATGCTGCCACGCATTTTGATTTTTACCTTACCGCTTGCCTTTTTTGTGGCACTGACCTTAGCTCTTTATAGACTTTCAAGGGAAAATGAAAGCGTTGTGTTTTTCACACTTGGTTTTACGCCTTTAAAAATGGCACAATTTTTTCTTAAAATCGCCGCATTTTTAAGTGCTTTAATGCTTTTTGTATCCTTAGTAATGATACCCATTGTGTATCAGTTGCAAAAAAATTTCGTTGATTATAAAAAAACGCAAATTAAATTTAATTATAAAACAGGCGAATTCGGGCAAAAATTTTTAGACTGGATGATTTTCATACAAGATGAAAAAGGGGGAAAGTATGAAAATATCATTATGTATCACCCAAAAAGCACTGATAATTTAAAAGAGCAACTCATCATCGCTAAGGAGGCAAATTTAGAGCGTTCAAACGAGGGCTTTGCTTTTAGGCTTAGTGCAGGAAAAATGTATAATTTTGACGCAGATGAGGCTTTATTTATCGGTGAGTTTGAAAATTTGATTGTTAATACAAAATTTAGTGATAATTTAGGGCAAACTAAAGCATTTTACGAATACTGGGACGACATTAACACAAATGCGGATAAGGCTAGGGAATTTGTAATGTATGTTTGTATAAGCTTATTTCCTTTAGCTAGCACACTTTTTGCCCTTAGTTTTGGTATTGTAACCTACCGCTATGAAAGGGGCTTTATTTATCTTGGTATGTTTGGAGTTATCGCTGTTTATTTTGGGCTTTTATCAAGCTTATATAAGTCTCCTTTATTAACAACTTTTTTGATTTTTAGCCTTAGTTTTATGGCTTCTATGTTGTGTTTTAAAAAGATGATAATGAGTCGTTATTAATGCGTCTTAAGCTTGTTTTCTCCTATGATGGTTCGGCTTTTTTAGGCTCTGCTTCCCAGCCTCATTTAAATTCCGTTCAAAATGCTCTAAGTGCCGCTCTTGCTCATCTTGGTATTTTTAGCCCTGTGCTTTTTGCTTCACGCACAGATAAGGGTGTGCATGCCCTTCGTGCGGTAGCTTGTGTGGAGTGTGGGGAGCATTTTAAGAATTTAGTTTATCTTAAAAATCAACTTAACCGCTTCGCTCACCCTTTCATACACATTAAAAATATTGAACGCGTGAGCGAAAATTATGCTGTGCGTTTTGATGTGAGGGCTAGAGAGTATCGATATATCTTTCATCACGGGGAATTTAACCCCTTTTTAAGCCGTTATGTGTGCTTTAGTGAGCGTTTTGATATTAAAAGAGCAAATGAACTTTTAGGGCATTTTGTGGGAGAAAAGGACTTTAAATTTTTTCAAAAAGCAGGAGGGAGTGCGAAAACGAGCGTTAGAATAATGTTTTTCGCACAGGCTTACACGCATAAAAATTTAAGCGTATTTCAATTTAGGGCTAATGGCTTTTTAAGAGCGCAAATAAGACTAAGCGTGGCAAGTGTTATGGCAGTGCTAAGGGGAGAATTAAGCGAAGATAAATTAAAAGAGCAAATCGAGGCTAAAAAATGTCATTACCGCTTTTTAGCCCCAGCAAACGGACTTTATTTAAGTCGTATTATTTATTAAGAATTTCGCACTCAAAGCCCTCATTTGTATCTTTAAAACGATAAATTTTATCCTTGCAAGGATAGGATATTTCATTATAGGGAGCAATTTTTTGCGTTTTGTTTTGTAATTTTTCCAAAACGAGAGGCAATTCTTTTTTGATGAGAGCTTTATCGCTTATCCTCATTCCGTGTTTTAAGCTTTTGATAAATTTTGCGTCTATATCTCTTATCAAATGTAAGGTTGCATCAAATTTTAAATGTTTATAAATTTCATAAAGATTTTCCTTATCTTTGGCAGGATTTAACTCATCTTCTACGCTGTGATAGCTTACAAAAATGGTGTTTGGCTTGGCTCTTTTTTGAAGTTCTAAATGCGTGGGATTTAAAATCGCTCTTATAAGATAGCAATCATCGCTAAAATAGTATTTTGAACTAGGGTTTCTCGTCCAAAGAGTTTTGGTGTAGTATTGATTTTGATTATGTGGGTAGGTTTCTATGGCATCGCAGGTTTTGCTTTCGCGTCCTAGTATGAATTTAACCTGCGGTAAAGCCGAGCCTGAATTATCAAAAACAGCATCAACATACCAAGGTGCTATTTTGCTAATGAGTAAAGCCAAATAGCCTCCATAACTCCCCCCAGCATAAATGATAGGTAGTTTTAAAAGGCTACCCCCCCCCCCCCCCGATAATTCTGTCTAAATGTTTAAGTGCATTGATATAATCAAGAGCCGACATTATCCCTGCGTTTTCATACTCATCTTTTGCTGGGATAGTGGCTAGGGTGAATTCTAATTGAAAATCTTTTGCCATTAAGCCTTGATTTTTAAGCTCTGCGACCCTTTGGATTAATTTTTGTGCGGCAAAGAGTGCGTTTTGAGTATTAATACCTTTTGAGTCCCAACCTATACTTTCAAAATAGTCCTTAATCCTATCCACATCTTCTTTTTCAAAAATTTTTTTCGCACTATATGCACTTTGCGTAGAGGTTCTTCTGTGTATGGCGTGATGATAGACTTGCACACAGATGACATTGAAATTTTTGGCTATATTTTCTCTTTCAAAATCGTAAAATGCGATGTTTTTAGTCGCTCCCCAGCCTCCTACCATAAAAACAAGGGCTTTAGGACTTTTACTTGTATCGTAGCTTATGCGGTATTCAAGTTTGGCTTTTCTCTTAAGATTTAGCTCTACATCATCGCAAGATGGGATTAAAAAGCTTTTATTTACTAGCATTATTAATCTTTTTTAAAATGACACCACATTCCAAATGAGGTGTGAGGGCAAATTGGTCAAAAAGGGCGAAATTTGTGATGGTGTGCGTTTGTGTGAGTTGGGTTAAATTTTCTTTAAGACTTGTTGGATTACAAGAAATGTAAAGAATATTTTCATATTTTTTTGCTAAATCAATCACACTTTCTTCAAGTCCAGCCCTTGGAGGGTCAAGGAGGACATGAGAAAAATGAAAGCTATCTAAGTCAATGTCCTTAAGTCTAAAAAATTCCCTCTCCTTTCTTAAAGCCTTGCTTAATTCCTCGCTCGAAAGCCTTGCAAAATGGATATTTGAGCTATTATTTAAAGTGCAGTTTTTAAGAGCGTAGGCTATATTTTTCTTACTTAACTCAGTAGCTAAAACCCTACGAAAAAAGGGTGCTAAAGCAAGGGTAAAATTTCCATAGCCACAATAAAGCTCTAATAAATCGCTTTTTTCTTGCGTTAAAATTTGCTTACTAACCCATTCTATCATCTTTTCATTGATGTAGGTATTAGGCTGTATGAAGCAGTCATTATCAAATTCATAAATAATTTTTTTCCCCTTAATATCTAAAACCTGCCTTAAATTTTCCTTACCAAAAATGAGTTTTTTACCTCTACTTCTTGCAATGAGATTTAAATTTAATGCGTTTGATAGTTTCGTTAAATCTTCTTTGATTTCTAAAGTGTCCTTATGATAAAGCAAGCTTACGCTAAGTTCTTTTTTACTTGCTAGAAATTCCACTCCAAAAAGCTTAGTTTTGAGCTTTTGATTAAGATTTAAGGCTTGTAAAAGTTTAGGCATTAAGGCACAAATTTTTTCATCAGCAAAGTCTAAATTACGCACGATATATTTTTGTTTTCCATTAAACATTGCATAAAAAATTTCACCATTTTCATTATGAAAAAAGCTTAATTCAGCCCTCGTTCTAAAATGAGAAGTAGGGGAGCTAAAAAGCTCAAAATCCCCCTTATAAAAGGGCTTAAAAAGCTCTTTAGCTTCTAAAATTTTTTGCTCAAAATTGATATTCAAACTTTTTTCCCTATAATTCTTAATAAAAGCGTGATTAAAATAAAATTAAGCGGCAGCACAAGCCACACGCTAAGTCCTAAAGCCACAGGGATATAACCTGTAAATAAGGAAATCGCACAAATAAATAAAGCATAAGGAATTTGTGTCCTTACATGCTCCATATGGTCGCATTTTGCACTCATAGAGGATAAAATCACATTGTCAGAAATTGGCGAGCAATGATTACCAAAAATCGCTCCCGTTAGCACACAGCTAATATTTAGCACCATATAATGATGTAAAGCCTCACCCTCCAAGCCATTTAATTTTGCTATTTCAAAGGCAAGAGGCACGGCAAGGGGCATTAAAACACCCATAGTTCCATAACTTGTCCCTATGGCAAAAGAAATGAGTGAAGCGAAAGCAAAAATGGTCGCAGGTAGGATAAATTCAGGCAATTTATCAGCAAGTAAATGCGTGATAAAAGTCGAAGTGCCAAGGTCCTTAACTATGCTTGAAAGAGACCAAGCAAGAAGAAGTAAAACTATGGTAAAAATCATAGTTTTCCAACCATAAATCCAAGTCTCAATCGCCTCTTTAATGTTAAAAATTCTGCGTCTTACTCCTATGAAAATCGCTACAATAGCCGCAAATAAAGCCGCTTGAAAAAGCACAATGGAAGAATCCGCACTCCCAAAAGCACTTCTTAGCGTTTCGAAAGAAAGAGGATTTGCCCTTGCGTTTGCAAGTTCCTCACCCTCAAGCACACTAAAGCCGTTAAAATAAAAACCTACAATCGCAAGGATAATCAAAGTCATCACAGGCACAATAGCATCAAAAGCTCTTATTTCTATGCCCTCTTTTGGAGCTAAGAATTGGTCTTCAAGCTCTGCGGTATCAAGTGCGGCAGATTTTGAAACAGGCGCTATTTGCCCCGTTGTTTTAGCTCTTATTTGTGCTGCATACATCGAGCCAAATTCACGCCCCATAATAGCCGTAAGAACAACAAAAAAGAGCATAAAGATATTATAAAAGCGGTATGGTATGGTTTCTACAAAAATTCCAAAGGCGCTTATATTATCTATACCTATACTTGCATAAGCGTTTTTAATGAGCGAAACTTCAAGTCCTATCCAAGTCGAAATAATAGCTATACCAGCCACAGGAGCAGCGGTAGAATCTATAATGAAAGCGAATTTTTCCCTTGAAATTTTAAATTTATCCGCTAAAGGACGCATAATGGGACCTACGATAAGCAAATTTGCATAATCATCAAAGAAAATCAAAAGTCCTATAAACCAAGTGTTAAGTTGAGCGCTAACAGCTGTTTTGGCTCTTTTTGCAAATTTAAGCGCTATGGCTTTAGCACCGCCCATTTTGGTAATAAGTGCGACTAAACCGCCTATGCAAAGAATTTGCAGGATAATTCCGGCATTAACAGGGTCGGAAGTTGATTTTAAAACATAGCTGATGATTTTAGAAAAAGATTCTACTAAAGTATCATAGATATTTATAAGAGCGATGGTATCGACAAAAAAGATATTTGAAGCCAAAGAAAGCAAAAATGTCCCGCTTAAAACTCCCATAAATAAAGACAAAATCACATCTTTAGTAATGAAAGCTAAAATAATGGCAATAAAAGGCGGTAAAAGCGTGATAAAGCCGTAAAATTCAGCATTGACCTTAGCATCGGCAAAAAGAGCAATGGGCAATAAACAAAATACTAGAAATTTCATTACACTTTTTCCACAAAAGACCCTGCCCAGCTTTGCGTTACTGGCATAAGTTCGATTTTATTGACATTGATGTGAGATGGGAGGTGTATAATGGACATCACTACCCTAGCAATATCTTCTGCCGTGATAAATTTAGTATCTTCATAAACGGCATTTGCTTGAGCCTTATCTCCTCTAAAACGCACTTCGCTAAATTCAGTTTTGCAAAGTCCGGGCGCTATGTTTGTAACCTTAATATTTGTGCCTCTTAAATCATTTCTTAAAGCACGAGAAAACTGCCCCACAAAGGCTTTCGTTCCGCAATAAACATTACCGCCAAAATAAGTTAAATTTTCTGCTACTGAGCCAAGATTAAAAATATAAGCATTTTCTTGCTTTCTTAAAAGCGGAATAATAGCCCTTGCCACATATAAAAAACCCTTGACATTTGTATCGACCATAGTGTCAATATCCTCAAGACTTAATTTATCAAATTCCTCAAGCCCTAAGGCTAGTCCAGCATTGTTGAAAAGCACATTGATGTTTTGAAATTCACTAGGTAGAGTCGCCACAGCTTCAAAAAGTTCTTTTTTCTTTCTTACATCAAGATTAAGCGTGTGAATTTGTTCTTTATAAAGCTCTTTAAGCTTGTCTAATCTTTCCTTGCGTCTTGCTAGAGCAACAACTTTAAAACCCTCATCAATAAAGGCTTTTACGCAAGCCTCTCCAAAACCAGAACTCGCACCCGTGATAAAAGCAACTTTTTTCATTCTAATCTTTCTCCATAAAATAAATTTTCATTTTCTTTAAGTCCTAAGCTTCTAAGATAAATGGCATTTTCTTCTTTATCTGCCATTAAGGCAAAATCAAGCGCATTAAAACCCAAATCATCAACAGCAAAAATATCTGCCTTTTTTTCAACCAAAAACTTTAGCATAGCGACATTAGAAAAACTAGCCGCGTGCATAAAGACATTTTTAGAAGTATGTTCTAAGGCACAAAGCGTGATGAAATAGGGCGTTGTATTGTTGGCATTAAGGGCTAATTTTTCATTATTATTAATATATTTAGCATTAACATTTGCACCCTTTTCTATGAGAAGTTTAGCGACTTCATCTTGATGAAATTCTAAGGCATAAAAAAGTGGAGTTTTGCCAAAAGCATTGGCGTGATTGACATTTGCACCCTTTTGGATTAAAAATTCTACATTTTGCTTGTTTTCTAAAGCGTAAAAAATGGCACTTTCATAACCCTCATTTAAATCAAGTCCAAATTTTAAAAGCATATTGATGATTTTAATATCTCTAGCATTTAAGAGGGCTGACCTTAAAGCGAGATTAAGCTCGGCGAGGGAAGGGCTATTCGCCATTATATATTCTTCTAAACGCACTTCATCATAATTTTTATTTGCCATCATTTTGGCAAGTATGCTAATATCTTTATGAATTTTACTTTCCCCAACAGCCCAGTTTAAAAACTCGTTTAAGGCATTACTTGTGAAATAAATATTACTCCCTTTGTCAAATTTAAAATTTTTTTCAAAATAAGCCTCTAAAGGCTCAATAGCCCTATTATACTCCTTCCAAAACTCTCTATAAAGCCTGAAATTTCCTATACTTTGATATGCCCAGTAACGAAAGTATGCTTTGAGGACATTATTTTTTTCTTCCGTATCTTTCGCATCTGCGAGTTTCTTTTGGTAGCTTTGAGGACTTAGGGCGATTTCTAAGAGTAAATATTGAAATTCTTTCAATTTGTCAAAATAGCTAAGTCCTGAGCAAATGCTATTATTTCCACGAATTTGATTAGAAAGTTCATAAAGCTTTTGCGTTGCGGCTTGATTTTTGAGAGAAAATTCGCAGGTTTGAAGATTATCAAGCAGTTCTTTTTGACCTAAATCAACTTTTTGACCAAAAATTTTTGCCTTATTTTGTATGGCAAATTCGCAATTTGCTAAACTAGAACTTAGCAAAAATGCACTTAAAAAAATTAAAATTCTCATTTTAACCCTTACAAAAGCTAGAGTTTTACTCCTCTAGCTTAAAATTTTGTATCTCATTAAAATTAAGATATTTATAAATATTTGCTTTATTTGTGTCATTAAGTTTATCTTTGACGATTTGCAAATACTCCTCTTTACTAGGAATTTTACCCAAAATCGCACACACAGCCGCGAGTTCCGCACTACCAAGATACACCTTAGCACCCATTCCCATTCTGTTGTCAAAATTTCTTGTTGAAGTAGAGAAAACGACAGCACCGTCATTAACCCTGGCTTGATTTCCCATACATAAAGAACAGCCCGGCACCTCTATCCTAGCACCTGCCGCACCAAAGATGCTGTAATAACCCTCTGCCGTTAGTTGCGCTTTGTCCATTTTAGTTGGCGGCACAACCCAAAGGCGTGTTTTAAGTATGCCTTTATCTTTTAAAATTTCACCTAAAGCTCTATAATGC
Organism: Campylobacter vulpis; assembly: GCF_014217995.1. NCBI lineage: Bacteria > Pseudomonadati > Campylobacterota > Epsilonproteobacteria > Campylobacterales > Campylobacteraceae > Campylobacter > Campylobacter vulpis. The sequence continues at coordinate 867,539 of NZ_CP041617.1, read as the reverse complement.
CCTATATTTGTCATACAAGAGCCAACGAAAACTTCGTCAATATTTTTAGGACGCCTCTCATCTTGCAAAATTTCACTTAAGGTCGCCACATCGTCAGGGTCATTAGGACACGCTAAAATAGGCTCTTTAATCTCATTTAAATCAATCTCAAGCACATAAGCATATTTTGCGTCTTTATCTGCTCTTAAAAGAGTAGGATTTTTAAGCCATTCTTTCATTTTTTCTGCTCTTCTTTTGAGTGTTTCCCCGTTTTCATAACCTGCCTCAAGCATTGCTTCTATAAGGCTTATATTTGATTTGATATATTCGCTCACACTTGCTTCGTTTAAATCCACGCAACAAGCCGCCGCACTTCTTTCAGCTGAAGCGTCGCTTAATTCAAAGGCTTGTTCGACTTTTAAATCTGGCAAGCCCTCGATTTCTAAAATTTTTCCCGCAAAAATATTCTTTTTATTTTGCTTTTCTACGCTTAATTTTCCGTCTTTAATCGCATAATAAGGGATAGCATTAACTAAATCTCTTAGGGTAACTCCGGGTTGTAATTCTCCCTTAAAGCGCACCAAAACACTTTCAGGCACATTTAAAGGCATAGCGCCTGTTACTGCCGCAAAGGCTACAAGCCCACTTCCTGCTGGAAAAGAAATACCGATAGGAAAACGCGTATGCGAGTCTCCGCCTGTTCCTACGCTATCAGGTAAAACAAAGCGGTTAAGCCAAGAGTGGATAACGCCGTCTCCGGGCTTTAAACTCACACCGCCACGACTTGTGATGAAATTTGGTAAGGTTTTATGAAGATTAGAATCACTTATTTTAGGATAAGCTGCCGTATGGCAAAAGCTCTGCATAACAAAATCCGCATTAAAACCAAGACTAGCAAGCTCTTTTATCTCGTCTCTTGTCATCGGTCCTGTGGTATCTTGCGAACCAACGGTCAAGGTTGTAGGCTCTATATACATACCCGCTCTCACGCCCTTAACTCCACAAGCACGCCCTAGCATTTTTTGTGCTAAAGTGTAACCCCCCTCACTTTCTTTTGGCTGCTCTGGCTTAATGAAAATCGTTTCATTTTCAAGCTTTAAAAATTCCCTTGCCTTAGCACAAAGCCCACGCCCTATGATGAGAGGGATTCTTCCTCCTGCTCTTACTTCATCGATGATGGTATTTGGATTGAGTTTAAATTCGCTAATAACAGAGCCATTTTTGATAATTTTACCCTCATAAGTGTGAATTTCAAACTCATCGCCCATTTCAAGCTGACTTACATCACAAACGATAGGTAAAGCTCCGCTATCTTGAGCGGTATTAAAGAAAATCGGTGCTATGGTTGAACCCATAATAATGCCACCACTATGTTTATTTGGCACACCCTTAATCTTTTTTCCTAAATGCCACTGTATGGAATTTATAGCGGATTTTCTACTTGAGCCTGTGCCGACCACATCACCGACATAAACGATTTCTCTCCCACTTTTTTTAAGTTCTTTGATTTTTTCTAATGAACCAGCTTGACGCACCTTAAGCATAGCATTAGCGTGTAGGGGGATATCACTTCTCGTAAAAGCATCACCGGCAGGACTTAAATCGTCCGTGTTTGTTTCTCCAGCTACCTTAAAAACGATACATTTTATCACTTCGGGGAGTTTTTCTTTTTTCAAAAACCACTCCGCATTAGCCCAGCTTTGCAAAATTTCTTTAGCATAAGGATTTGTTTTGCTAAGTTCTGCTATGGTATAAAAATCATCGTGGATAAAAATGATATTTTTAAGCACATCAGCTGCGTCTTTTGCTAAATTTTCATCTTTTAAAGCCTCGATTAATACCTTAACATTATAGCCGCCTAGCATAGTTTCTAACATTTTAAGGGCGCGTTTTTTATCGATTTTAGGGGCGTTAATTTGTCCCTTTAAAATTTTATCTAAAAATTCACACTTAACTAAAGCCGCATCATCAACACCCGGATTTACTCTTTCTTCTAAAAGTGAGGCTAAAAATTCATCATCACTTGTTTTAAGCAATTCGCAAAGGGTTTTTGTTTGCTCTACGCTTAAAGCTAAAGGTGGAATGCCCAAAGCTGCTCTTTCTTTGACTAGAGCATTATATTCTTCTATAAAAGACATCGCTTCTCCTTAATAATTTTTAGTTGCAATTTTAACATTTATAAAGATAAAAAATATTTAAATTTTTATTTATAAATTTCTTTTTGTTACTTATTGATACAAGTAAATAAAAATTAACATTAAAAAATTAAAATAATTTATTTTCTTCTTCCTTTTTTTTGTTAAAAAGCTCAAGAAATTCTTGAGTATTTTGCAGTAAAATGAGACAATAGGTAAAATCTTTAAATTGTTTCAAATCTTCTAGTTTGCTATAAGAATAATCACAAAAAAGTGAATTGCACAAAGCGTTTTTAAAACCTTTGATATCTTTTGTTTTTTCCTTCCAAAAATTAAAATTTTCTTCATTAAAAACGACAATAAAGGCTTTTCTAGCTTTACCAAATTCGGTAATTTCGTAATTTTCATTAACAAAATAAATTTCATAGCATTCAAATTTTTTAAGGTCAAAGGTCAATTTTTGCATATTATTTTCAAGAAAATTAAGCCATTTAACAAAAAATTTCACATAAAAAGGTGCAAGGCTTAAATTTTTATATAAATTTCCCTTATAAATAAAAGTGCTAAAAAATAAGGAACTATTTTTTTGAAGTTCAAAAAAATCATCACAAAGTGTTTTATACTTAGCACAAAGTTTTAAAAGATAAGTTGTATCATCGAGGCAAAAAAAAGTATTATTTTTAGCATTTTTGATAAGGTCAAAATCTAAAAAAACATTTGCATTAAGCTGTTGAATACCAAAAATTTTGGCAATTTCCAGTTCTATTTTGTCGCAAAAAATGAATTGTAAATTTTTTTCTTCACTCAAAAAACGCAATAATCTTAAAAGTGCCTTTTGCAAGTCTTCGCACAAAAGATAAAAAACATCTTTATCTTCAACGATGATTTGCCTTTCGCTTACCACAACAAAAGCCCCTCTTTTTACCGCTTCTTTTAATTCTTCTTCATCGTTTGAAAAAAAGGCGTAGCTAGGCTTTAAGCTTTGCAAATTAAGAGCAAAGCCACCCACACTTAGCATACTGCCTTCATTTAGCACTTTTGCGTTTAAAAGTTCGCTTAAATTTGAAATTTGCATTAGCCTATTAAAGAACCGCTTTCTACAAGTTCCCTAGGGCTAATTAGCACGAGCTTATCGCCACTTTTAGCAGAAAGTATCATACCATCACTTTCATAGCCAAAAATTTTTGCCTTTTTAAGATTAGAGATGAGACAAACTTGTTTTCCTATAAGCTCTTCTGGTTTATAGAATTTTGCTATACCCGAAAGCACCTGTCTTGTTTCGCCATTTTCAAGCTCAAGTATGAATTTAAGCAATTTTTCGCTACCTTCAATCCTTTCGCACTCTTTCACTAAAGCCACTTTAAGCTCGATTTTAGCAAAATCGTCAATCTTAATTTTTGGCATTTGAATTTTTTCTTCTTTTTTTTCTTCGCTTAAAAGTGCTTTTTCAATTTTTGGAAATAATGCCTCACAAGCACTAGCCTTAAAATCTAAAAGCGAATTTTGCAAAATAAGTTTTTGATAAATTTGCGGAGTGATTTCAAAATTTAAGGCTTTAGCCACTTTTTGTGTGCTTTTGGGCAGAGTAGGGTGCAAAAGAATACTAACCTTAGCCAAAATATTCGCACATAAAGAAACTAGGGCATTTGCCTTACTTGCTTCATTATTTTTTATCAAATTCCAAGGCTCATATTTACTAATACTTAAATTTGCTACACTCAAAGCCTTAAAAAGCTCTTCTAAATAGCGATTAAATTGAAAATTTTCTATGAATTCTAAGGCATTTTGAAGATGTAAATTTGCTTCATTTAATTCTGCTTCATAAAAATGCGAAACTTCATTGTGTAAAATTTCACCATTTGAGTATTTAAGACTCATTCCAACAATGCGGTTTAACAAATTGCCAAATTCGTTACTAAGCTCGGCATTAATGCGGCTTATAAGCATTGCTTCGCTAAAGTCCCCGTCATTTCCAAAAGGCACTTCTCTTAGTAAAAAATAGCGAAAAGCCTCTAAGCCATAGGCATCTGCGATGATTTTTGGGTGCAGGGCATTTCCCTTTGATTTACTCATTTTTTCTCCGTCTTTAGTCCACCAGCCGTGTGCGGCGATGTATTTTGGTAGGGGTAAATTAGCACTCATCAAAAAAGCAGGGAAATAAATCGCGTGAAAACGCAAAATATCCTTACCAACCAAATGCACAAAAGCAGGTAAAAAGCCTAAATTTTCGCTTTTTTTATCAAGTTCTAGTGAGCTAATGTAAATAAACAAAGCGTCAAGCCATACATAAATAATGTGCTTATCGTCATTTAAATTTTGAGGGATTTTAATCCCCCACTCAAAGCTCGTGCGTGTGATAGAAAGGTCTTTTAGTCCATTTTCAATAAAATTAATCAGTTCAGTTTTTTTATTTTTAGGCACTATGGGGTCGCTTTCATACCATTTTAAAATATCTTTTTCATATTTTGAAAGCTTGAAAAAATAGCTCTCCTCCTTTAAAAGCTTCGTTTCTTTTCCGCAATCAGGACAGCCACAGCCATTTGTAAGCTGGGTTTGCGTGAAAAAACTTTCACAAGAAACGCAGTAGTAGCCCTCATATTCACCCTTATAAATGTCGCCTTTCTCCCACATTGTTAAAAAAACTTGTTGAACGAATTTGATATGCCTTTCATCTGTGGTGCGTGCGTAAATATCATAGCTTATCTCAAATTCGTCCCAGAGCTTTTTAAATTCAAGACTGATTTTATCGGCGTATTCTTTAGGGCTGTGATTTTTATTTTTAGCGGCTTGTTCGATTTTTTGTCCGTGCTCATCTGTGCCTGTTAAAAAGAGTGTTTTGTGTCCGCTTAGTCTATAAAAGCGCGCTAAAGTATCGGCGATGATGGTTGTATAAGCGTGTCCTAAATGAGGGACATCATTGACATAATAAATCGGTGTGGTAATGTAACGCATTTTACTCCTTTAAAATTCAAATCCGCCTTCGGTTTTACCCTTAGACATACTATTATAAACGGCATCTACATAGCTTTTTCGCGTAGTGCAGTTAAAAATTTCTTCGCACTTATAGCAGGAATTTAAGCCTTTATCATTTTGACATTTTTGCAAAATGTCTTTTTTTACTCTCATATCCTCTTCAAATTTATCAGCCATTGTATGCCTTTAAAAGTTTATTAATTTCATATTTACTTCCAAAAAAACAAGGGCTAGTAGCGTGAATTTGATGAAATTCAAGCTCGAGCAAGGAGGCATTTTGTCCGTTGCTAGTCGCCCCTCCAGCTTTTTCAACGATGAAAGCAAGAGGAAAAATTTCAAAAAAGGCTCTTAATTTTCCATTTGGAGCATCTTTTGTGGCAGGGTAGCTAAAAAGCCCTCCGCCCTTAAGTAAAATTTGATGAATATCGCTTACCATAGCTCCGCTATATCTTAACCTATACCCCTCTTCAAAAAGTTCTTTAATGAAATTTGCGTGTTTATTGTCCCAGAATTTTTGTGTGCCTCCTGTGGCGTTAATTTTGCCTTTTTCAGCCATTTTAAGCTCTTTGACAAAGTCAAATTTGCCACTTTCATTTAAGCGATAAAGCCTCACTTCCTTACCCTCGCAAAAAACAAACTCAAGCCTCGCTCCATAAATGCTATAAAGTGCTGCTTTTAAATTTTTAGGCGAAACTTCCTCTTCGTAAATGGCAAAAATAGAGCCTATGGCAAAATTCACATCCATTAAAGAAGAGCCATCAAGAGGATCGTAAGCTACGATAAATTTGCCCTTTTCATTGAGTTTTAGGATTTCTTCTTTTTCTTCGCTAATGAGAGCCTTTAGAGCTTTACTTTCGCTTAAGTTTTTAGTGATAATTTCATCGCTTAAAACATCAAATTTAAGTTGAGTATCGCCACTTGAGTTTTTTTCTTCACTATATGAGGTGTCTGGAAATTTCAGTGCGTTTGCAATGTCTATCACGGCTTTTTGTATAAGTTTAACGAGTTCTTGCATCAAATTCTCCTTTTAAGGCATTATTAAGTATGAAGGAAGCGATTTGCTCTAAGTCGCTTAAATCAAGCCAAGTAAGATTTTTATAAGAAATTTTTTCATAGCTAGCTACCGCATTTGAGTAAGCAAAATAATCCTCATCAATATCCTTATAAAAAACACTAATTCTAGGCAAATCAAGCTCTTTAAATCCCTCAATCAAACACAAATCAAATTCCACAAATCTCAAAACTTCGAAAAGATCTTTTTTTTCGTGAGAAAAAAGAGTTGTTCTTGTCGGGCTTAAAATGATAGTTTCTGCACCACTTTGAAAGAATTTAAAGCTGTCTTTACCCTCTATATCAAAATTCGCCTTATCGGCTGGGTCGTGCTTAATCACAAGCACCTTTAAGCCCTTTTGAATAAAGTGTTGCGTTAGTTTTTCTATCAGCGTGGTTTTACCAGAATTTGACGGACCACTAAAAGCCATAATGAGTTGCTTCATACATACTTCCTAAAAAATATAAAATTATATCTTTTCTTTTTAATGAAAATTAAATTTTCGCCTTTATTTTTGTTTTAGCTTTGAATATTGTGAATAGTTCATCAGTAAAATGGTCTAAATTTTATCTTGTATCTATTAATAATTTCATCAAAATCTCGCACAATTTCTTACCTGCTAATATTTTTAATTCAAAAATGCTTATTTTTGTTTTAAATATTTTGCTATAAAAAAAGAAATTTTAACACTAAAATTTTGAGAAAATTTAACTCAGTCTTCCTTATTAATACCAAATGTTTCGCCGTTTTTTTTACTTTGATAACTTTACAAATGAATGACCCATTTGCAGCAAAAATGAACGCTTTTTATCTAAAATTAAAGGACTATCCTTATACTTTATCTCGTCTGGTATTTGTAGAAATTTTAATCCGTTTATTTTTTTATTGAGTAATGTCGCTTCTTTATGATTTTATGCTAAATTGTGCATTTTTACCTTTCTTTTAAGCATAATTTGCGTTAAATTATATAATTTTATATAATATTAAGGATTTTTTAAAGGATAAAAATGAAAAAAATAATTTTAATATTCTCTTTATTTTTAAGTGCTTGTGTGCATAAAAATGAGGTGCAAAAAGAAGTGAATTTAAAAACCCAAACGCTAATGTTCGCACAAAAACATAAATTTAGCGTTGCTGATGTAAGCATTGTAGCGACTCTAAGTTATCTTAATCCTACCTTAGATGAGGGGAGTGAGGAGGATATTTTTATTTTATCTTTTACGCCAAATAGCTTGGAACTTCACAATCTAAAAGCCTTTATCAATGGAAGGGAAGCAAAAATTGAAGCACTTGAGATGAAAGATACGCTTTTAAAATATGTGATTAATAATAGCTATACGAAGCATTTTAAAATAAGTTTGCCTAGCTTTAAGAGAGAAAATGCTCTTAAAGCTAAGATTTGTTCGCTTGAGTTTGCGTGTTTTGAATTAAATTTTCAAAGATATCCAAAATCTTTATATTATCGTTCAGAAGATGTCGATACGCAATATAATTAGCCAAAACCTTTTTTCCATAAATTCGAGTCTCTTGATAAGGCACAAGTTCCATAGATAAAAAAGGCTCATATTTTCCCTCTTTAAACATATCATTTCTTTTTAAAAGTCTAGTGGTAAAGCCTATGCCTGCATTATAAGCGTAAAAAACATAAAGCGGAGAGTTTAGGTGCTTTTCTAAATAATTTAAGTGATGATTAGCAAATAAATAGGCAATTTCAGGTTTAAACATAAAATCTTGGTCGAAATTTGCGATTTTAAGCTCTTTATGTCCGATGTGATTTGCTAAAAAGGGCATAAATTGCATAGTTCCAAGTGCGTAAGAAGTCGAAATCGCCGTAGGGATAAAGCGACTTTCTTGTCTAGCTATGGCTAAAATAAGGGCTTGTCTTTTTACATCATAGTCCTTAATATACTCAAAATAAGGCATTATGAAATAATTTTTCTTATCGATTTTTTCTTTTATGAGAGCATAAATGGGTAGAGTGCTTTGCGTTTTGAATTCTTTTTCTAGTCTTTTTAACTCATTTGCATCAGCATTTCTTATGCGTCTGGCAAGCTCTTGCCACGCGAAAGGATTACTCATATCAAATTTGCTTTTTGTATCGGGTGCTTTCAATACCTTAAGTTCAACAAAAGGTGCATTAGTAAGCTCCCTAGCATAAAGACTATAAATATTTAAGGACTGGCTTTTAGCAAGTTCTTTTAGGTGCTTTTCATCTTTTTTAATGAGCCACAGCCAAAAAAGTGCATTATCTTGGTTTGCTTTTTGCTTAAAGCTTTCATAGGCACTTTTAAAAAAATGATACGCTAAATCTTCTTCCTCAAAAACAAGGGCATTAACCCCCAAATAAAAAGCAGTGTCCTCCTTTACCTTGCTAGCATTAACTTCTAAAAGTGATTCTGCAAATTTGGCATTTTCTTTTTTGATAATGATATTTTGTGCAAAATTTTTAAAGCTATCCTGAGTGGTAAGTTTATTAACAAAATTTGCATTTAGCTCAAAATCCGTTTTTTTAGAATAATTAAAGTATTTAAAAAAGGCATTTGCGTCCTCTTTTTTAACGATATAGTTCATAGGATTTTTTTCATTAAAGGCAAGGAGTAGGGTGCTAAAATTTGGCAAATTTTTTGCAAGAACCTTTCTTGTATCTGGCGTGAGAGAGGCGATGAAATTAAGAGAATTTAAACGCACACTTTGACAAGTGGCATTTGCATCAAGTATGGTATCCTTAGTGTAGGTATAGCACTTTGCATATTTTGAATTAACATAGGGCTTTAAGGGGGCGAGCTTATCCAACTCCTTTTTTAATACCCCAACATAGCGAAAAATATGCGAATGTAAATTTTGCACTTCTTTTTTTTCTAGGGATTTTTTTTGCAAAAGTCGGTAAATATAATAATCTTTAGCTATGGAATTTTCATATTTTTTTAAGGTTTCAAGCTCATAATGAGCGGCATTTAAATAACACAACGCAAAAGCAAGTAAAAAAAATTTTTTCATCTTAACACTCCGCCTAAGATTAAATTACTTAAAAGATTATTGATAAACCATAAAGCAAAAACGATGATTAAAGGCGCTAGGTCTATATTTCCTATGCGTGTCGGAATTTTACTTACAAGTTTATAGGCAGGTGTGCTAAGTTTGTATAAAATTTGCACGATAGGATTGTAAGGGTCTGGATTAACCCAACTAATTAAAGCTGTGATAATAATTACCCAAGTATAAGCCGTGATGAAAAATTGCACCGCCTGAATTAAAGATATTAAAATAGCATCTGTCATCTTAAACCTTTCTCGCTAGTTCTTTTATAAAGGGCTTTAGGTAAGGATAAAGCTCGGTAAGCTCGGGTCCGTGTGTGCTGCCTGTAAGCACAATTCTTAAAGGCATAAAAAAGTTTTTACCCCTTAAGCCACTAAGTTTTATTAATTCTTGCTTAAATTCCTCGTAGTTTTCTTTTAGCTCACATTTTTCTAAAGCCTCTTTTAAAATCACACATTCTTTCTCAAATTCACCATAAGCTTTTTTGGCAAAAATGGCTTCCAATTTCTCTTTAAGCTCCACCAAAGTGCTAGCCTCTTGCGTGTAAAATTTCGCTAAAGGGGCTAAGTTTTTATCCGTCTTTAAAAGAGCGTTTAAGCTTGTATCATCAAGTCTTTTAATATGCTCCCTATTGATTTGCAAAAGCTTTTTTAAGTCAAATCTAGCCGGTGCTTTAGAAAGTTTTTGCAAGTCAAACCACGAAATTGCCTCATCAAGGGTAAAAATTTCGCAAGGGGTTTTATTGCCAAGTAATAATAAATAATTCGCCACCGCACTTGGTAAAATCCCACTCTCTAAAAGCCATTTTACGCTAGAATGTGCCTCTCTTTTACTCATTTTTTGCCCCTCTTCATTAAGGATAATGGGCAAATGTGCATAAGTCATAGGCTTTTCATAATTCAAACTTGCACGGATATGCTCTTGCTTGGGCGTGTTAGAGACATGATCCTCGCCTCTTATAATGCACGAAACACCCTCAAGCATATCATCAACCGCACAAGCGAAATTATAAGTAGGCGTTTTATCCGCTCTCATAATGACAAAACTATCGATATTTTCAGGCTCAAAGCAAAGCTCCCCCTTAATAAAGTCTTTAAATTTCATCGCTTTTTCTGGTTTTTTAAGGCGTATAACAAAGGGCTTTTCATTTTCTAAAACATCGTTATCTTGCAAATTCTCACAAGTTCCATCATAGCGGTAAGGTTTATTTTGTGCCTTAGCAGCTTCTTTTTTAGTGTTTAATTCTTCTTCGGTGCAAAAACAAGCAAAAGCCTTTTTTTCGCTGACTAATTTTAAAGCCATTTGGCGGTGAAATTTCAAATTTTCACTTTGCACATAATAATGCTGCCAAGAAATGCCAAAAAGTTTTAAAATTTTCTTAATTTCCTCTTCTTTTCCTGCGATATTTCTAGCCTTATCTGTATCTTCTATGCGTAAGATAAAGTCTGTTTTTTCCTGCTTAGAACAAAGGTAATTAATCAAAGCCGCTCTTAAATTTCCTATATGCATATCTCCAGTAGGAGAGGGTGCGAAACGATACATTTTATAACCTTTTATGGATTTTGAGTGGGGATTATAACAAAAAAGTTTATATGGATATTTAATTTTAGCTTGTTATAATTCGCATTTTATTTTGGAGGGCTTGATGATATTTTTAATTTTTTCTTTTGGTGTAACTTTAATTTTTGGCTTGGCAAATATTTATATTTACAAAAGATTAGTGCTTAAATTCATCACACTTAAATATTTAAGGCGACTTTTTGCCTTAATACTTTTCACACTTTTTTTAGCACAAGCTTTTTTTATGGTTTTTCGCTCAAGCGAATATTTAAATGATACTTGGTATAGTTTTTTTGCTTCTTTATATGCGCCGACTTATTGCTTTTTCTTTGTAACTTTACTTTTAGATTTTTTAAGGCTTGTTTTAACGCTTTTGGGAAAAAGTTTTATGAAAATTGCCTCTTTTCTTAAAGTGAGTTTTGAAATTTTTGTGCTTTTATTTGGAGCTTTCATAACTTATTTTAGTATTTATAGTGCGATTAAAGTGCCTGAATTTAACGAAGTTGATATTGAAATTTCGCATTTAACAAAAGAGCTTAAAATCGCTATGCTAACGGATATTCATTTAGGAAAAAATTTGCACGAAAAATTTCTAAGTGAAATTATAGAAAAGGTTAATAGTAAAAATGTCGATATGATCGTTATCGTGGGTGATTTGGTCGATGCAAAGCCTGAAACTTTAAAGCCCTACATCTCAAAACTCAATGATTTAAAATCAACTTACGGCACTTTTTATGCTTTGGGAAATCACGAATATTATCACGGAATCAATGAAGTTTTAGAGCTTTTAAAAGGTCAAACTAATATGAGAATTTTAGTCAATGAAGGCGTAGATTTAGGCTTTATCAATATCGCTGGAGTAGGGGACTTAGTAGGACTTAGAAAGGGTATCTTAGCACCTGATTTAGCAAGGGCTAAGGTGGATTTAAATTTAAGCAAACCAAGCATTTTACTCGCCCATCAGCCTAAAACCACACAGCTTTATGATGTGAGTGATTTTGATTTGATTTTAAGCGGACATACGCACGGAGGGCAAATTTTCCCTTTTGCACTTTTGGTAAAGCTTCAGCAAGGTTTTGTTTCAGGGCTTTATCCTTTGAGTGAAAAAACGCAACTTTTTGTGAGTCGTGGGGCAGGCTTTTGGGGACCTAGCCTTAGAACTTTTTCTCAAAGTGAGCTTGTTATTTTAAATTTAAGGGGCGATAAATGAGTTTTGATAGAGATAGTTCAAGGTTTTTTGGAATTATAGCGGGTTTTAAATTCTTTAAAGCTTTGCAAAGTTTTATTAATGAGCGTTATGTGAATCATTTTAACATTGATATGAGTGAATTTAAAAAACCAAATGAATATGAAAGCTTAAACGCACTTTTCACAAGAAAGCTAGAAAAACTAAGAAATTTAGAAGATGGCTTTATCTCTCCTAGCGATGGGTGCATTTTGCAAAGCGGAGAGGCTTTTTTGGCAGAAAATGAACTTTTTGCTTTTAGCATTAAGGGGCGAACTTATAGCGTAGAAGAGCTTTTAAGGGATAATTATGAAAAAGAGGAGCTAAAAAATGGGCTTAATTACGCAAATATCTATCTTTCTCCAAAAGATTATCACCGCTATCACGCCCCTTGCAATTTGCAAATTTTAAGCTTAACTTATACGAGTGGCGCACTTTTTAGCGTCAATGAAAAGCATTTGTCAAAAATAGCAAATCTTTACACACAAAATGAAAGAGTGAGTTTAAAATGTAAAAGTGTAGAAAAAAATTTCATTTTTTGGCTTGTATTTGTTGGGGCGCAAAATGTCGGCAAAATGTGCTTTGATTTTGATAAAAGCGTGCAAACAAATATGAAAACGGCACATAATTTTACAAGAAAATATAATGATTTGATTATAAAAAAAGGCGAAGAGCTTGGAAATTTTGAGTTAGGTTCTACCATAGTTGTTTTGTCGCAAAAGGGACATTTAAATTTTGAGCCAAAAACAAGAATTAAATTTGGAGAAAAACTTGCAAATTTTCTTTAAGGAAAATTTGTTTTTTTCTTATTGATAAAACTAAAAAAAAATTTAAACTTACTCTTGCATTTTTTCGAAATTTTATTATACTTTGAAGAAATATTAGCAAATAAGGATAAAAGATGCATATTACTTATACTCTAACTGATGAGTCTCCAGCACTTGCAACTTACTCGTTTTTACCTATCGTCAAAGCTTTTTTAAGTAAAGCTAATATAAGAGTGGTAAGCTCTGATATTTCTTTATCAGGTAGGATTATAGCCGAATTTAGCGAGAGTTTGAAGGAGGATCAAAAATGTGAAAATGCCTTAGCAAATTTAGGCGAACTTGTGAAAAAAGCGGATGCAAATCTTATTAAAACTCCAAACATTTCCGCTTCTATCCCACAACTTAAAGCGGCGATTGAAGAATTGCAAAAAAAGGGATATATGTTACCAAATTACCCAGATGAACCAAAAAATGACGAAGAATTTCAAATTAAATCGAAGTATCAAAAAATTCTAGGTTCCGCAGTCAATCCCGTTTTGCGTCAGGGTAATTCAGACCGCCGCTGCACTAAGGCTGTGAAAGATTATGCAAAGCATAATCCTTACCGCGTTGTTCCGTTTAATCCTCAGTCAAAAAGTAGGGTTTCTTATATGAAAGATGGCGATTTTTTCTCTAATGAAAAAGCAGTTTTAATTAAAAATGATTGTTTAGCTCACATTGAATTCGTTAGTGAAAATGGCACAAAAACGATTTTAAAAGAGGGCTTAAAGCTTGAGAAAAACGAGCTTTTAGACGCAACCTTTATGAATGTAGAAAAATTAATGCGTTTTTATGAGGAGCAAATTAAGCTTTGTAAAGATGAAAATTTGCTTTTTTCCTTGCATTTAAAAGCTACAATGATGAAAGTGAGTGATCCTATTATTTTTGGTTATGCTGTGAAGACTTATTTTAAAGAGCTTTTTGAAGAATTTGGTAAGGAATTTGAAAGGTTAAGCATCAATGCAAATAATGGCTTAAACGAGCTTTTGAGCAAGGTAGAAAATTCAAGTCAAAAAGATGCTATCCTTAAAAAATACCAAGAAATTTTAAGCAAAAGTGCGGATATTTCTATGGTGAATTCAGACAAAGGCATTACAAATTTACATGTTCCAAGCGATGTGATAGTCGATGCTTCTATGCCTGCTATGCTTAAAAATGGTGCAAAACTTTGGGATAAAGAGGGTAAAGAAAGAGACACCAACGCTTTAATTCCCGATAAGACTTATGCGACTATTTATCAAGCGGTAATTGAAGATTTACATAAAAATGGCACTTTAAATCCCGCAAAACTTGGTAGCGTTTCAAATGTCGGCTTAATGGCTAAAAAAGCACAAGAATACGGCTCACATGATAAAACTTTCATCGCACCAGAAAATGGCACAATGAGAATTGTTGCAAATGGAGAAGTTTTACTTGAACATAAGCTTAATAAAAATGACATTTATAGGGCAAATCAAGCTAAATTTGATGCGATATTAAACTGGATTGACTTAGGAATTCAAAGGCAAGAATTAAGCGGCGATGAAGCGATTTTTTGGCTTGATGAAAAAAGAGCAAGTGATAAAATAATGATAGATTTAGTGCAAAAAGAACTTAAAGCAAAAGGCAAAGAAATTAAAATTTTAGCTCCTTATGAGGCTTGTTTGAAAAGCTTAGAATTAATTAGAGCTGGAAAAAATGTCATCGCAATTACGGGTAATGTTTTAAGGGATTATTTAACTGATTTATTTCCTATTTTAGAGCTTGGCACAAGTGCTAAAATGCTTTCAATCGTGCCTATGCTAAATGGCGGTGCAATGTTTGAAACAGGAGCAGGGGGGTCAGCACCTAAACAAGTAGAGCAACTTGTCGAGGAGAATCATTTGCGTTGGGATAGTTTGGGCGAATTTTTAGCCTTACAGGCAAGTTTAGAATTTTACGCACAAAAATGTAAATCAAATAAGGCTGAAGTTTTAGCTAGTTGCCTAGATGAAGCCATTGGCGAGTGGCTTGAAAATAATAAAACACCTTCGCGTAAAGTTGGTGAAGATGATAATCGCACAAGCCATTTTTATTTAGCGATGTATTGGGCAAATCATCTATCAAGACAGGCACAAGATGTGGAATTGCAAAGCTTTTTTAAGGATATAGCTTTGGAATTTAGCTCTAATGAAGAGGAGATTAGAGGACAATTTAATAATGCTCAAGGCGTCAAAGCAGATCTTGGAGGTTACTATAAGTTTGATAATGCAAAAGCTGAGGCAATTATGCGTCCTAGTGCTTTATTTAATGATATTATTGCAAAGATAGGGCAAAGATGAAAATTACCATTATAGGTGCTGGAAATGTCGGCACAAGCGTAGCTTATGCTTTGATTATGAGAGAATTTGCAAAAGAAATTGTTTTAATTGACATTAATGACGACTTGCTTTTAGCAAAAGAACTTGAACTTTCTCAAAGCATAGCAGCTTTAAATTTGGATATAGAATTAATTTGCACTAAAGAGTATTCATATACGCAAAATTCTCAAATTATTCTTTTTACGGCTGGTTTGGCTAGAAAAGATGGACAAAGTAGAGATGAGCTTTTGCAGATTAATGCGAATATTATGCTCGATTGTGCTAAAAGGGTTAAGAGATTTAATGAAGAGCCGCTCTTTATCATTTTAACCAATCCTGTAGATTTTCTTCTCAATACTCTTTATGAAAGTGGAATTTTTAATGCTAAGAAAATTGTCGCTATGGCTGGAGTTTTAGATAATGCACGCTTTAAATATGAACTTGCCAAAAAACTTAAGGTAAAAACTTCAAGTGTAGATACGAGACTTATGGGTTTTCATAATGATGATATGGTTTTGTTAAAATCGCATTCAAGTGTGGGTAATCACAAATTAACAGAACTTTTAAACGAAGAAGAATTTGAAGATGTGGAAAATGAAGTGAAAACGGGTGGAGCGAAAGTTATCAAACACCTTAAAACTTCAGCTTTTTTAGCCCCAGCAAGTGCTTGTCTTAGAATGCTTGAGTCTATGCGTTCTGGAGAATTTTTACCTATGAGTGTAATTTTAAATGGAGAATTTGGGATAAAAAATAAGGCTTTTGGTGTTATGGCAAGGCTAGGACTTGACGGAGTGAGAGAGATAATGAATTTAAATTTATCTTTCGAAGAACAAGAAAAATTAGAAAAATCGTTAATTAAATATCAATACAAAGGAGAATAAATGAACATACACGAGTATCAAGCAAAAGCAATTTTTGCGGAAAATGGAGTGCCTACTTTAAAAGGTAGGGTTGCTTTTAGTGTCGATGAAGCGGTGGCTAATGCCAAAGAGCTGGGTGGCTCTGTATGGGCTGTGAAAGCTCAAATTCACGCTGGTGGTCGTGGGCTTGGAGGCGGAGTTAAGATTGCTAAAAGCTTAGATGAAGTTAAAAGTTATGCTGAGCAAATTTTAGGTATGACTTTAGTCACGCATCAAACAGGACCTGAGGGAAAACTTGTTCAAAAACTTTACATCGAAAGCGGAGCAAATATCGTTAAGGAGTATTATTTAGCCATACTTTTTAACAGAATGGCAGAGCAAATTACCATCATCGCTTCAAGTGAGGGCGGTATGGATATAGAAAAAGTAGCTAAAGAAAATCCAGAAAAAATCGCTAAAGTTGGCATTGACCCACAAATAGGCTTTAAGCTTTTTCACGCCTTAGAAGTGGCGAAAGTTTTAGGACTTGATAAAGATGAGAGTAAAAAACTTGCCGTAATGATAGAAAAGCTTTATAAGCTTTATATGGATAAAGATATGAATATGCTTGAGATTAATCCTCTCATTAAAACAGCTGAGGGTGATTTTTACGCTTTAGACGCAAAATGTAGTTTTGATGATAGCTCTTTATATAGACATAGTGATATAGCAGCACTTAGAGATATTACGGAGGAAAATGACGCTGAGCGTGAGGCGGGAGAATTTGGACTTAGCTATGTCAAGCTTGATGGAGATGTTGCTTGTATGGTTAATGGTGCTGGTCTTGCTATGGCGACTATGGATATTATTAATTATAGCGGTGCAAAGCCTGCAAATTTCTTAGATGTGGGTGGTGGTGCTTCTCCAGAAACTGTGGCTAAGGCTTTTGAGATTATTTTAAGAGATAAAAATGTCAAGGTTATTTTTATTAATATCTTTGGTGGGATTGTGCGTTGTGATAGAATAGCAAATGGAATTTTAGAAGCGACTAAAAATGTCGAAGTTAATGTTCCTATTGTGGTGCGTCTTGATGGCACAAATGCGGCAGAGGCAAAAAGTATTTTAGATAATTCAAATCTTAAAAATATTAAAGCAGCGACTAGTCTTAAGGAAGGCGCTGAACTTGTAAAAAGTCTAGTAGGATAAGGAAGAAAAATGAGTATTTTAGTTAATAAAAACACAAAAGTTATTGTTCAAGGTTTCACAGGTAAGGAGGCGACTTTTCACGCCGAGCAGTGTATGGCTTATGGCACACAGATAGTCGGCGGGGTAACGCCTTTTAAGGGTGGTACAGAGCATTTAGGAAAGCCTGTTTTTAACACAGTTAGCGAGGCTGTTAAAGCCACAAAAGCAGATGTGAGCTTGATTTTTGTTCCGGCTTTTGCAGTGGGAGATAGTGTGATAGAAGCTGCTGATGCAGGCATTAAACTTGCTGTTGTGATTACAGAGCATACGCCAGTTAAGGATATGATGTTTGCTAAACAATATGCAAATAAAAAAGGTATGAAAATCATAGGACCAAATTGTCCGGGCATTATCACTTCCCAAGAATGTAAATTAGGCATTATGCCGGGCTTTATTTTTAAGAAAGGTTGTGTGGGTTTAATTTCAAAATCGGGCACACTCACTTACGAAGCTGCTAATCAAGTCGCACAAAGTGGCTATGGAATTTCAACTGCCGTAGGTATAGGAGGCGACCCTATTATAGGACTTGCTTATAAAGAATTACTAAGTGAATTTGAAAAAGATGATGAAACTAAGGCTATTGTAATGATAGGTGAAATTGGTGGAAGTTTAGAAGTAGAAGCGGCAAAATTCATTAAAGAAAATATCACTAAACCAGTGGTAGCCTTCATAGCAGGTGCAACTGCTCCTAAGGGTAAAAGAATGGGACACGCAGGTGCTATTGTAGGAAGTAGCGATGAGAGTGCGGCAGCGAAAAAAGAAGCCTTAAAAAGCTATGGAATTCATGTTGTCGATTCTCCAGCTTTAATCGGCGAAGAAATTAAAAAAATACTAGCTTAAAGGAAATTGTATGAGTATAGTAGCTCCAAAAGATACGCCCGTTTGGGTTGATGAGCATAGATGTAAAGCGTGTAATATCTGCGTTAGTTACTGCCCTGCTGGGGTTTTAGCAATGCGTGATGATATTCACGCTGTTTTAGGGCAAATGATAGAAGTTGTGCATCCTGAATCCTGTATAGGTTGCACAGAATGCGAGACGCATTGTCCTGATTTTGCAATTATGGTAGCAAAAAGAGATGAATTTAAATTTGCTAAACTTAGCCCAGAAGCCAAAGAGAGAGCTTTAGCGGTGAAAAATAACAAATACAAAAAATTAGCATAGGAAAAGATATGAGAGAAGTTATAGCAACGGGAAATGTTTTGATTGCAAAGGCGGCTATTGATTGTGGGTGTAAATTTTTTGGAGGTTATCCCATTACTCCAAGTTCGGAAATCGCTCACGAGTTAAGCCATATGCTTCCTGCTAATGATGGCACTTTTATCCAAATGGAAGATGAAATTTCAGGTATTAGTGTGGCTATTGGTGCGGCTATGAGTGGCGTTAAGGCAATGACGGCAAGTTCAGGTCCGGGAATTTCACTCAAAGCCGAACAAATCGGTCTTGCTTTTATTGCTGAAATTCCTTTAGTGATTGTCAATGTTATGAGGGGAGGACCATCGACTGGCTTACCAACGCGTGTGGCTCAAGGAGATTTATTCCAAGCTAAAGCCCCCACTCACGGCGACTTTGCTAGTATAGCCATAGCTCCTGCTTCTTTAGAGGAGTCTTATACGGAAACTATTAGGGCTTTTAATTTGGCTGAAAAATATATGACTCCTGTATTTTTGCTTATGGACGAAACTGTGGGGCATATGAATGGTAAGGCACTTTTACCAGATTTAAAAGATATTAAGATTATTAACCGTAAGAAATTTGAAGGCGATAAAAAAGACTATAAGCCTTATGCTGCAGGAGAAAATGAAGCAGCGGTTTTAAATCCTTTCTTTGAAGGTTATCGTTATCACATCACAGGACTTCATCACGGCGACATAGGCTTTCCTACCGAAGATGGGGCTATTGTGAAGAAAAATATAGAAAGATTAATAGGTAAGATTAAAAATAATAAAGATGATATTTGTGCTTATGAGGAATATAAGCTTGACGATGCCGAATTTTTAATCATAGCTTATGGAAGCGTGAGTCGCTCGGCTAAAGAAGCAATCAATCGCTTGAGGGAAGAGGGCATTAAAGTAGGACTTTTCCGTCCTATTACTCTTTATCCTGTGGCGGAGGAAAAGATTGCCGAAGTTGTGGCTAAATTTAAAAAGGTTATGGTTAGTGAGCTAAATATGGGGCAGTATCTTGAAGAAATTGAAAGAGTAAGCTCAAGAAAAGACTTCATTTCACTTCATAGAGCTAATGGACGCCCTATCACACCGAGTGAAATCATCGCTAAAGTAAAGGAGAATTTGTAAAATGGCATTTGATTATGATGAATATTTAAGAGCAGATAAATTACCAACCCAGTGGTGCTGGGGCTGTGGCGATGGAGTTGTGTTAAAGTGCATTATTAGGGCAATTCAAAAATTAGGCTGGAATATGGACGATGTATGTTTGGTTTCAGGTATAGGTTGTAGCGGAAGAATGAGTTCTTATGTGAATTGCAACACTGTGCATACCACGCACGGCAGGGCTATTGCCTATGCTACGGGTATAAAACTTGCTAATCCTAGCAAACATGTTATTGTGGTAAGTGGAGATGGCGATACCTTAGCTATCGGTGGAAATCAT
The DNA here is from genome assembly GCF_014217995.1 of Campylobacter vulpis. Taxonomy (NCBI): domain Bacteria; kingdom Pseudomonadati; phylum Campylobacterota; class Epsilonproteobacteria; order Campylobacterales; family Campylobacteraceae; genus Campylobacter; species Campylobacter vulpis. The sequence goes on along the minus strand of NZ_CP041617.1, from coordinate 847,761 downwards.
ACTATACACGGCTGTCGTAGAAATATCGATTTAACGCATATTGTAATTAATAATTTTATTTATGGCCTTACAAATTCACAAACCTCTCCTACAACACCAAAAGGCTTTTATACGGTTACTGCACAATTTGGAAATATCGATCCAAATTTTGACGCTTGTGAATTGACTAAGGCAGCGGGAGCGTCTTTTGTGGCAAGAGGCAATGTTATCGAAGCAGCAAAGCTTGAAAATTTAATTTACAAGGCTCTGGCACACAAGGGTTATAGCTTTGTTGATGTGTTTTCAAATTGCCATATTAATTTAGGTCGTAAAAATAAAATGGGCGAAGCGGTGGCTATGCTTGATTGGATTAAGAACCGCGTGGTTGATAAATCTAAATTTGAAACAATGGATTTTGAAGAAAGAAGAGATAAATTTCCAACGGGAATTTTGCACGAGGATAATACTCAGCCTGAATACTGCCACGCCTATGAAGAGGTGCGTAAAGCAGCGAAAGAAAAAAGAATGGTGGATTTAGGAGCTTTGAAATGAAATATCAATTAAGATTTGGAGGTGAGGGCGGTCAGGGCGTTATCACTGCTGGTGAAATTTTAGCTGAAGCTGCGATTAAAGAGGGGCGTCAAGCTTTCAAGGCTTCAACTTACACTTCTCAAGTGCGTGGAGGTCCTACTAAAGTCGATATTATCATCGATGAAAAGGAAATTTTATTTCCCTATGCGATTGAGGGAGAGATTGACTTTATGCTTTCAACGGCAGATAAGGGCTATAAAGGCTTTCGTGGTGGAGTAAAAGAGGGGGGGATTATAGTCATTGAGCCAAATTTGGTGCATCCTGAAGAAGAGGACTATAAAAAATGGCAAATTTTTGAAATTCCTATCATCACCATAGCTAAAGAAGAGGTTGGTAATGTCGCCACTCAATCAGTCGTTGCCTTAGCCATAGCTGCTTATATGAGTAAGTGCATAGAACTTGATGTTTTAAAAGAAACAATGCTTCATATGGTGCCACCTAAAACTAGGGACGCTAATGCTAAGGCTTTTGATTTGGGCGTAAAATACGCTAGTCAAACAAAACCACATTCATAAATTCAAAGAAGAGTAAAAACTCTTCTTTGAATTTTTAAAATCTTTCTTTAAAAGAATTTTTATTTCATATTAGCTTTTTGTTTTTTACAAAATACACTCTACATTTTACTTAAAAGGATTTTTAGCAAAAAAGTTTTAAAAAATTGCGTTAATGAGCGGTATTTTAGCTTTTGCGTTTTGGTAGTGGTATGATTGATAAATATGAAAAACTGAAAAACCAAATATTATTTTGATGAAACAAAATTAAGATTTGATTTAGAACCCCCATAAAGCCTACTAGTAGCATTTAAATCTTTATTAATGTGTCCTTTTGTGAAAAAAGACCCAAATAAAAATTAACCAAATTTTACGCTAAAATAGGCATTTTGTCAAGGACATTTTTTAAAAAATAGCATTTTTCGCAAAATTTCCCAAAATTTAGCCATTTTCGCCACTTCTTTCAATGTTTCACAAAAAAAGCCCTTATTTTAAGCTAGTTTTAAGCCAAATCACCCAACTTACGCACCCAAATCGCTCACACCACACCCACTTCCAAGCACAGCCTACAAAAGCACGACAGCCCTCAAAGCTCTTTAAAATTTCATTTTCATTTTGCATTTTGATTTTACGCACCTTAAGCAAGGCAAAAAAAAGGCTCAAGCCCTTTTCATACTTATTTTAACGCCCAAATTCACACACAAATAAGCTTTTTTTAAACCGACTTATGCGGGCGGCGGCAAAGGCTCGTTTATCGCTCTTTTATGCGGGCGTGAAAGTCGGCATAAGAAGCTAAGCGTGAAAGGCGACTTGAAACGCCGTGAAAGGATACAAACAGCAAAAGCCGTGAGTGAAACCCCTTTCAAGCGAAGTTTAAGCCAAAAGCAAGGCACCGCAGAACTAACCCAGCAAAGCCGACTTTAAAGCCGCAAATTCATCGCCGCAAAGCACAATCAAACGCCGTGAAAGCTACAAAAGCACCCTTTTTAGCACGCTTTTAAGCTCCTCATACTCCCTTAACTCCTCCCTAAGCCTCACATTTTCAAGCCTCAAAGCCTCCACATTTTCAGCCGACCCAGCCGACCCCAAATCCACGCCAGAGCCTAAAGCCTCGTCGTATTTTTTGGCTTTGATATAGTTTTCAAACCACGATTTAAGGTATTTAGGATAGGGCTTGACACTTCCCCACGCATTGACACTGCTATAATTTAAGCCCAAAAGCTCGGCCAATTCTTGCTTACCTTTAAATCCCGCTTCCACAAAAAGCTTTTTAAAATTTTCTTTAGTCATTTCCAACTCCTTTTTTGTGATTATAACATAAATATTAAAAATAATATTATTTTTATAAAAAAATATGCAAAAGTTTATATTTTTAAGTTTAATTTAATATTATTAAGGCTATAATTATCTTAATTAAATATTCAAAAGGGTATTTAAGGCAGGGTGGGTGGGTAGATACCACTTGAAAGGCTTTGAAATGAAAGTTTTGAAGTTCAAAAAGGTGGTTTTAAAAATTAAGCTCTTAGGGCTAAAAATAGCCCTTAAGCTTAAATAACAACCACTTCCCAGCCCATTTTGGGTTGGGTTTAGTGGATTATAGCTAAAAAGCTTAACAAATCCAAATTTTTTAAGCCAAAGCCTCTTTTAACGCCCTTTTTAAAGCCTCATATTTCTCACACTCCTCCCTAAGCCTCACATTTTCAAGCCTCAAAGCCTCCACATTTTCAGCCGACCCAGCCGACCCCAAATCCACGCCAGAGCCTAAAGCCTCGTCGTATTTTTTGGCTTTTACAAGGGCATTTAAAAAAGGCTCTACATAAGGGGGAAATTTTTGCACATTCCCCCAATTATTCACAGAATTATAGGGCATATTTAAAATTTTTGCTAACTCTTTTTTATTTTTACAACCTAGCTCTTTCATCATAGTTAAAAATTGCTCTTTATCCATTTTTACTCCTCAAATTTTTACAAAATAATACTATTTTAATGTTAAAAAGTCAATATTTTAATAAATTAGTGTTAATTTAAGTTAATATTAAGTATTAATCTAGTATAATTATCACATAAAAACATTAAAAAAGTGTTTTTATAAGGTTTCAGCCAAAGTCGCCTTAAAAGGTCAATGCAAACTTTTTTAAATGAAAGGGCTTTTATGAAGTCAAAGAAGTTTAAAGGGTTTGTTTTAAGGTTTAAAATGAAGCTCTTTAAAATCAAGCTTCAAATTAAACTTTACAAATAAACTCAGCCCCTATTATACAAGGGGCGAGTTTAATGAAAGCTTAAAGGATATAAAATAATTATATCATTACTTACAAAATAAGTAATATCGTTTAAGTTAGCTAGACTTTCTTTAATGCAGAAAGGAGGCTTAAATGTGGATTAAGATTTTAGAAATTTTAATTTTAGCCTTAAGGCTAGTTAAAGAGTTTTTGAAACTCTTTAACTAAAACCAAAACATTTTATAAGCGTTAAATTGTAGTCTTTACCGCCTTAGCTTACGCTTAAACGATACCACGCATTAAAGAAAGGGCGGTTCTTTAATGCTAAAAATCAAACTTAAAAGGACAACAAATGACATTTTTAACCTGCGATTACAACGGACATAAAGAAGTTTATACAGCAGACGGCAAAGAGGTCGATTACTCCACCTTTTGCGATTTACGCACCCAAAACGCCCTAGAGGCAAACCCTCAAAGCTTTCTTAGCAATAGTTACTTGCTTAGCTCCCTTATTTTTTCTATATTTATCACGCATTGCTTATACTTATAAAAGAGCATTGAATAAGCGTTTAAGATGTCTATTTCGCTTTTTATAATGGGCTTTTGTAAAGGCTCAAGCTCTAGCAGCTCACTTGGCACTTTCACCCTCTCCACTCTCACGCTTTGCACGACGCTCACGCCCTTACTCGAACAGCCTATCAAGCATAGCGTTAAAAAGCTTAGTAAGATTATTCTCCCCACGCTCAACCTCCTTATAGATGTATTCTTTGACCTTTTGCACTCTCACATTTTCCGCACTTTTTGCACGACTTGCCTCAAAAGAAAGCTTTAAAGCCTTTTCATTTTCAGCCTTTAAGTAGGCTAAATTCTGCATTAATTGCTTATTGGTATTAATCGTAAGCCTTAAACTATCCTCAAGCCTTGCATTTTCACTCTTTAAAGCCTTGATGTAAAAAAGAGAACTCAAACAAGCAAGAGCCAAAATCCCCACAGCCAAATAGCTCTTAACTCCGCTCATTTTTCTCCTTTAGCATAGCCTCTAAACGAGGATTTAGGCTTATTCTTCGATTAAGCTCACTCAAATCCCCATCTATCTTGCCTAATTTCTCATTTGCTCCAGCACAATGAAGCTCGATAAATTTCATCATATTCTGGTTATTTTCCTTTAAATTCTTTATCTGCTCTTTAGCTAGAGTATTACTCTCCTTTATGCCCTCTTTAATCTCCTCTATGCCCTTAACCTGCTTTTCTTGCCTTACTATGATGATATTTTGTTGTTGTTTATATAAATGTGCGACTATATAAACAAGCACCACCACAAGCAAAGCCAAAAGCCCAGTTGAGGACAAAGAGCTGATTAACTGCCCTTGATTGATTAATTCTACCGCACTAGAACCCATTTTCTCCCCTTTATTCTAACTCATCTTTTACCACTAGCTCGACCATATCTAAATTTACGCCTCGCATTAGCTCATAAAACTCCTTGCAAGCCGCTCTACTTCCTCCAATGCTTTCATTACTTGCCTTTGTCTGCCCAAGTAAAATGCAGCCCTGCGTATCTTTGTCTGTGTTTCCCCAGTGTATCAAAATATGCCTTTCATAAGGCACTAAGTCATTATATACATTTAGCATTTGATCTTTTTCGTTGCCTGTAATTTTCCTCAAAGTTGCCTCAAACCTACTTCCTGGGTGTCTTTTTAGCTTATACACCCCAGCGGGAATTCTTAAGTCCTTGCCACTTTCAAGCCCAGCCGTATCCTCTTGCAAAGCAAAGCACTCAAAGAGCATTTCGCTATTTTCATCATAAACCTTAAACTTGCCAATAACGCAAGATTTCCCCTGATACCTGTTAATAATTTCTATTTTCATTTTATACCTACCTTTTTACCTACTTTCATCAGGCGAAGTAAATTCGCCTTAAAGTAGCAAACCTAAAGGCGTCCCCACCCTTTTGCTAACGCAAAAGCCCCGAGTTACGCCCAGAATTTTCTAAGCCCAGTCCGTCCCAAATGCTTCGCATTTGCCTTGTTTAGCCTTTAAATTTGCTTTTAAGAAATCAAAATCTTTCATAACGAGACGCTTTGACCCTTTAGAAAACCCGTTAGGGTTTAAGTTTCTAAAGTGGGCAACCGCGCCTAAGTTGAAAGCGTTTTGATTTTCGCCTAAATGCACCCCTTTAGTAAAGATTTAAAATAAGCACCTTAAAAATTTCATCTTAAAACAATTTTTTGCAAAATCTTAGAAAAAAGTTAAAAAGAAAAAAAGGGTTAAGAAAGGCAGTTTTTAAGCTAAATTTAGTTAGAATTTGTGCGTTTAAGTTGCTAAACTCGGTGGAGAAAGGTGGCTAAAATGGATTTATGGATTAAGATTTTAAAGCTTATCGTAGAGACATTAAGGCTAATTAAAGAGATTTTAACACTCTTTAACTAACCCAAACCATTTAACGAATTATAGAGTAGCCTTACTTAGCTTATCCTTAAACAATACTTACTGCCGATTTGTAAGGCTCTCGGCTTAAAGCAAATTATGCGTTTTTTCCAAATTTTCCTTTAAATTCTCCAGCGTTTCGCCATATTTATCAAAGATTTCATCATCATTTATAAGTTCAAGCACTAATTCTAAGCTGTCTTCATTTAAATGATAAAGCTCCTCGCAAATCACCCTAGCCTTAACAACCCTATTTTTCATCAAAGGCGTCATTTCCACCCTTTAAAATAGCATTTAAGCTTATGAAACTTATCCACCCAGTGATAAAAGATAAAGCAGGTTAAAGCATTGACATTTAAAGCTTTTAAATGCTTATAAAAAACCAAATCCGCCCTTTTATAAGCCTCTTTTATGCTTGTTTCATGCATTGCACGGCTGCATAGATAATCATGCAGCACGCAAGCGCTAAAATACTCACTTTTATAAGGAGGATAAAAACTCCAAAAAATGCGTGGTATACTTGCTCCATCAGTCGTGTAACCTTTCGGCACGACCCCACTTATAAACTCATTTTCATTTAGCTTTATTTGATAGCTAAAATCCTCCCAAACCTCAAATTTATACCTATCATAAGGCTTTACAACAACCCTTTTTAAACTCATTTTTTATACCTTTTTTTACCTACTTTCATCAGGCGAAGTAAATTCGCCAACCCAAATTTTGCCTTTTAAACTTGCTACACCCAAAGCCCACGCCGTGTCTTTGAATTTGCTTTCCTAGCTTATTTTAAACTTTCCTAAGAAAATCAAAATCTTTCATAACGAGACGCTTTAAGCCTTTCAAGTTTCTAAAGTGTCTTAACCGCGTTGAGTGTGAAAGCGTTTTGATTTTCGCTCAATCTGCCGAATAAGCACCTAAACAAAGCGTTTTAAATTTCACCTTAAAGAGTTTTAGCTCTTGTCTTAATTTTGCAAAATCTTAGAAAAAAGTTAAAAAGAAAAAAAGGGTTAAGAAAGGCAGTTTTTAAGCTAAATTTAGTTAGAATTTGTGCGTTTAAGTTGCTAAACTCTGGAGGCTTATGCTAAAGGAGGTAAGATGGGTGAAATTATTGCTTTTGTAGTAGTTTTAATCGTCCTTATTTTAGCCCTTAAAAGCTAAAATAAGAAACTAAATATAATCTTAAAATTATACTTTGCTCCGCTTAGTTTAAACTTAAACGCTTTTATTTTTAAGCCTCTTTAGCGGAGTAAAGAGGCCCTTAACGCCTTTCAAAAAGAAAATTCACAAAGCAAAAGCCCACCAAAGCACTCACGCTATAAACCAAAGCAAAAAGCCCCGTGATTTTTAAGCACTCTAGCACATCATCAAGCCCAAAAGTGGCAACCACCTCAAACACCTTTAAAACTCCACAGCTATCTTTTCAAGTGCAGCCACGCTTTTAGCCTTTTCGACCCTATCTTTTAGCTCTCTTGCCTTCATCGTGTGTAAATTTACAGCATTAGCCATAATCCCACCTAAATTGATTAAATCCTCCAAAGTGAAACTTACAGCCTCATTATCCTTAGCTATCCATTTAAAGCCCTGCGGCACTTGTTTGGTTATGCTAAAAAGTGCAGTCGTGGAAGTTAGCAAATTTCTATCCTTTTCCCCACTTTGAAAAGTCTTACCTTTATACTCCACACCTCCATTTATAGCCTCGTCCCTTTTTTGTGTAATTTCTCTTTTTTTAAGCTCTTTTTTGACTTCTAAAAGCTCACTAGGCTCTGCATTTTCAAGCCACTGGTTAAAATAAGGATGCGTCAAAGCCCATTCCCAATTTGCCTTTATACTCTCTACACTCAAATCCGCCCACAGCGTGCTTAATTCTACATTTTGCATTTTTGTCATATTTATCCTTTCTATTTAATTTACTTTTTAACGCAAAAATTGCGATTTTTGCTAAAAGTAACTTCTCAAGCGATAGCGTTCGCACCTCGTGGGACGAAAACGCACAGCGTTTGAAGTAAAAAACCTAAAGGCGTCCCCACCCTTTTGCTTACGCAAAAGCCCCGAGTTACGCCCACAACTTTCTAAGCTTATTTTAAATCTTGCGTAATGAGGTAATTTAAGCCTTTAGAAAAGAAAGCTTTTAAGCTTTGGGGTTTCTAAAGTGCTTAACTCTTTGCAAATGCTTTAAATTTCCTTTTAAGCACCTTTTTGAATTCTCACCTAAACTTTCCTAAGAAATTTAAAACCTTTCATAACGAGGCAATTTAGCCCTTTAGAAAAGAAAGGCGAAAGCCTTTCAAGTTTCTAAAGTGGATAACTCTTGCCGAGTGTGAAAGCGTTTTAAATTTCACCTTAAAGAGTTTCTAAACTCAACCAAGCCAAAATTCCCCTAAGTCCTATTACCATAAAAGCACCAGCTACCATGAGCTGACCACACATTAACCGCTTGATTGGCATCATTTCCAGCCCCGCGTGAGTAGCCATTTCCAGCCACGGTGACTAAGGATCCTCTAATTATGGCTAGTTTTTGATTATTCCCCGTGGTGCCGTTTGTGAAATTACAGCCGCCGTGATTGATGAGCCTTGAGCCATCAGCGAGTAAGTGTTGATGAGCGGAGCGTCCGCTTATGGTGATGTTTCCTATATAAGCACTTGAGGAGGTGACTATAAACACGCCGTTATGGCCGCTATTTCCGCTTATGGTGATGTTTTCTATATAAGCACTTGAGGAGGTGCCTATAACCACGCCGTTATAATTATTATTCCCCCCGCTTAGGATTAAGTGCTCCACATAAGCCCTAGAGTTTTCACACACACAAAAGCCTTCATTAGTAGCGGCACTTTTGATAATCTCTATCTTATGAGCCAAAAGCTGTGAGCCATCATCTGTGAAGATGGTATATCCCCCAGCCGTGCCACGCGCCCTAGTTGTTAGCAAACTATCATCAAGCTTTAAATGCTCTATAAACACCTTACTTCCAAAGCGTGAGTAAATATAATTATTAAACCAACACGCATTTTCCGTAAGCTCCTTAGCCTTCGCCTTTAAATTTAGCTTTTTAATGCTTATTTTAGAATTATCTAAATAAAGCTTGACTAGTAAGCCATTATCCGCATGCATATTTTCCCTACTAAAATCGCACATTATCGGCACATCAAAATTCTTTTGCGTTAAGATGATATGAGATAAGTCTATATGATAAAGCCCTATCGGCTCGACCCACTCCCAGCCCTCTTGGATCTCCACAACGACCCTATTTTTTTCACGCGTTACATTTGCAGGTATGCTAGGGGAGTATTTTAAAGCTAGGTTTAAAGCCTCTTTTAAAGAGGCGATTTCCCCATTATCGGCGTTATTTCCTACTTTGATTAAGATTTGATTTTCGTCCGTGATGAAAAGGCTTTCCAAAGCCCTGATTTTCTCACCAAGCTCGGCCTTACTTGCATCAAGTGCCTCTAGTGCCTGTGTTTTTTTAGCTTCAAGCTCATTTTTGCACGCTTCATTTGCCTCATTGATCTTAACCAAAGCCCCGTCATACTTGCTTCTTAAATCCTGCAAAGCCTCACTACTTTGCCTTAAATCCGCCTCGATTTGCGTTAAATTTTCACTCATTTTTTTACCTCCTTTTTTTTATTAAAAACTACCCTAATTTGCCTAAAATCCGTCAGGGTTAAGGCACTTTCCAAAGAAATTTAAAACCTTGCGTAATGAGGTAATTTAAGCCTTTAGAAAAGAAAGGCGAAAGCCTTTCAAGTTTCTAAAGTGCTTAACTCTTGCCGAATTAGCAAGCGTTTTAAATTTCACGCTTAAAGATTTTGAATTCTCGCCTAAACTTTCCTAAGAAAATCAAAATCTTTCAAAATGAAACGCTTTAGCCCTTTTGAAAAGAAAGGCGATAAGCCTTTCAAGCTTCAAAAGTGGATAACCGCGCCTAAGTTGAAAGCGTTTTGATTTTCCCTTTAAGCACCTAAAAAACCTTTAGTTTTCACTCAACAACTGCTTCGCCTAAATTCACCACGCCTTTTTCCATTAAAAGCCTTTCAATGTCAAAGATGTGAGACCAAACCGCACCCAAATTATTCCTAACGCTTTCTTTTAGCTCCTCTTTCGCCTCCTCTTTTGTCTCGTTGATTTCAGCCTTAATGCTCTCTTTTTGGCTTTCAAAATCAGCCCTTGTCATATCCACAAAGGACTTAAAGCCCTCAAATTGTGCGATAGCCTCGTTTAAAGTGTGCGTAAATTCCGCTTTTTTCTCCCCATAAAGCGTTTCAAACTTAGCGATGAGCGTAGCCGCTCTTTCTAGCCTTGTGTCTATGCTATCTAATTCTAGCCTCAAAGCCTCGACCCTAGCTACAAAGAGCTTAATCTGCTCTTTATCGTGTGCGATGTTGTTTTCTGCTTCGATTATCTCGTCTCTAAAACGCTCAACACTTTGCATAATTTCACGCGCATTATTGACCAGTTCTTCGAGCTTTGCACTTTTAAGCTCCATAAGCTTTAAATGAGCTTTTATAGTCTCTTTTACATCTTCATTAAGCTCGGCAGTGCTTTCTTTTATGGCTAGAGTGTCGTTATAAACGCCTCTTGTATCCTCTAGGATTTTATTTGCCTCACTTAAAACAAATTCATAGCCTTTTTTAAGGCTCTCGTGTGTTTTAAAGAGACCATAAACAGCCAAAAGGGTTAGTTTCACTTGCTCTAGCCAAGCGGTATTTTTATCTAGGGCATTTTCAAGCTTTTTTAATAATTCCGCTTCACTTAGTTCAGGCTTTTGCGTGTCAGCCTCGCCGTCAATAGCCTCGCCTTGATTTAAATCCGCTTGCGTGTTCCCGTCAGTCGTGCCGCTTCCGTCAGTCGTGCCGCCCTCTACCGCACCGCCTTGATTTAAATCTCCGCCCTCAGTATCCAAGCCGCCGCCGTCAGTCGTTTCAGCCTTTAAAACTTCTTTTAACTCGCTCACTTTTTACCTCCTTTAAAAAATTCTCCATATTTATACACCTTTTCAAACTCGTCTTTGTCAAATTCATTGCTTTTTAAATACTCGTAAGCCTTTCTATTATTGATGAAATTATTCCGTCCCTCCTCGCCTAAAGCCTCAAAGATTGTCCCCTCATCATAACCCTTACTTTTTAAAACCTTTAGGGCATTATTTTGCCTTTGAAAAAAGTTTTCATAAATGCTTAAAGCCTTTTGCCTTGTCGCCTCGGCGTTCAGTCCTCCGAAATTCAAAGCCTCCGTCATTCTCGCTCTTTCTTTTTGCGTGCCTCCGCTTCTTAGCTTGATGGCGTTTAGGTAGTTTCCATAAAGATTACTTTCATCAAAAATGCGTTGTTGATTTCCCTCATCAGCACTAAAAATGAAATGATTAGTCATATTACTCCATTTTCTTGCTAGATGGTTTTGAATTCCGCTTGTTTCGTTTGAGTTCGCTACTATGCTATTTAAGTTTTCAAAAGCGTTATTAAGCTCTTTTAACTGCTCGTAATCCTTATCGCCATTTAGCCTTTTTACCCTAGCACCAAATTCGCCTTTAAGGCTTAGGCTATTTTCGCCGTTTTCGCCTCCTACAATGACGCTTTTATCTTTCATCGCCTCGTTTAAAGCCGTGCTATTTAAGCCCATTTTCTTTAAAGCATAGATGTCATATAAGCTTAATTCTTTCTTTTTTATCTTTTCATCTAAAATTTTGCTTCCCGTGCTTACATTAGAAGGCAGATTAAGCACACGCGGAGGGGACGGCTCGTTTTGCTCTTGCAGAGCTTCTTTATTTGCCTCATCTAAGGCTTTGATATTTTCATCTAGCTTTTCATTTTCTGTGTTTTGAGCGTTTTCCTCTTTTAAAAAGCTTTCTAAACTTGGTTTTTTAGGCTCTTGTTCCTCAAAAGCCTCTTCGCCTTTATGTCTTAAAACTAAATCACTCATTAAATTACCTTAAATACTTTCTTATTGGCTAAATCCTCGCCGTTCTCAAAGCCTATTAAATTGCTCATTATCTCGCTTATATGTCTTAATTCATTATTTAAATTCATAGCACTTAAAGTAAGGCTTTGTAAAAAGGCTTGTTCCTTGATGAAATGAGAGTTGAAAAAGCCCTCCGCTAAGTCAGCATTTATCTTTAAAAGTGCCTCACTCGTGCTTTCTAAGTGGTTTTGCTCTAAAAATTCCTTAGTCGCTCTTTTACTTTCAGCACTTACCTTGCCTCTAAAATACTCATCATTTAAAAAGCTATCTTTTAAAAAATGCAGTGAAAAGGGCTTAAACACCTCTACGCTATTTTTTGCGATATAGCTTTTAAGTTCCTCATCAGCCTTGATTTCCACCGCTCTTTTTACGCTTAGATCAAGCTCATTTAAGGCCGTGTTTAAAGCCTCTTTTTTAGCCTCTTTTTCGCTTTCAAATTCTTTGATTTGCTCTTTTAAAGCCTCTTTATTTTCAGCGATAAAGCTTTCTAAGTTTTCAGCCTCTAAGAAGTCCCTTGCTATTTGATTAAAGCTTTCTTTATTTTGCTTTAAAAACTCCCTAGCTATTTTTTCGCTTTCATTTTCTAAATTGAGATTTTTCAAAACAAGACTTAAAAGCTCGGTTTTATTTTCGCCAAATAAAGCCGTAGTTTTTTCGCTTATTTGATTATCCATACTTGCCTTAAGCTCGGTAAAAGCATTAAGGCTCGTTTCTGTTATTTTGTCATTTTGTGCTTTTTCAAGCTCTTTAAAACTCCCGCTTAAAAGCTCTTTAGCCTTAGCTTCGTTAAATTCCTCACGCACCTGGCTTATTAGCGTGTTTATCTGCTCTATTTTAGCGTTTATATCATTTAATGCACTATGTTCGTAGTTCATTTTCGACCCTTACCCTGATTACACTTTTAAGAATACAAAAAGCTTTAAGAAATTTAAAACCTTTCATAACGAGGCAATTTAGCCCTTAGTGGATAACTCTTGCCGAATTAGCAAAGACTTTAAATTTCCTTTTAAGCACCTTTTTTTCAATTCTCGCCTAAACTTTCCTTTAAAAAAGCTTCAAAAAAGCCTTTTGAAAAGATTACTTTCTAAGAATTTAAAAGCTTTCAAGTTTCTAAAGTGGATAACTCTTTGCAAAGACTTTAAATTTTGTCCTAAATTCACTTTCCAAGAGAATTGCAAAAATTAGCGTAATGAAACGCTTTAATCCAAATGAAAAAACGCTTTTAAGCGTTTAAGCTTCATTTGTGATTAACCGCGTTGAATAAGCAATTTTTGAATTCTCGCCTAAACTTTCCCTTCTTTTAAAAAACTCTCACAAAACAAAACCATCTTATTCCTTACTGGAGAAAATCCCAATGGTCGCAAAGTCGCTATTATCATACACGCTTAAAACCCCGTTCGCACTTTCAAAACGACCTTTACTAACGGCTAAAAGCCTATCCGCTCCGCATATGATTTTACGCCCTGCATCCTCGCTCTCGCTTACATAAAAATTCACTTGCTCATTCCCCACTAAAACAAGCGCAGAGGCTCCTATTAAAAAGCCTATTGACACCGGCTGGGCGTCAGCGTAAGAAGACGGAGGGGTTATTTTTTTATGATTTGGTGCGTAGATATTAGCCTTAAAGTCCGCATCGCTAATTTCACTATTTAAAAAGCCGCTTTGCATCTTAGTCCATACACCCATATCAATAACTGGGCATTCATCGATTAAGCCTACTAAGCCTGTGAAAAGATTATTTTTATCTCCTCTTACGCCTACTTTTTGCATAGCCACCCACTCTGGGTCGTTTTTAAGCTGGTTGATTTGATAGCTATCAAGTAAGATGATGTAAGAGTAATTTTGTATGCTAATGCCTCCTTGAGTATGTTGCGTGCTTCTTATAGGCTTGATAGGAAAGGCGTCTTTGTTTTTGTAGTTTTTGCCTGCTCTTGCCATAAAAATAGCACGGCGTAAGGCTTTGACATTTAGCACATCTCCTGCTACGATTTTCTTACTAGCATTTGGCACGCTTGTTTCTTTACTCGTATCTTTAAAGCCATCATTTGCATCACACACTACGCAGTTTGTGATGTCATTACTCAAAGCCGTAACAAAATAACGATCCCTTTTATCGACTATCCAGTCCGTCAAACTATCGGTCGCTTCTTTGATGAAGTCGATTTGCTGGATTTTGCTATATTGCTTAATCGGGCTTTTTAAGGCATTTCCTATCACTTCAGGGAATACCGTCTGACTTAAGATTTCCAAATTATCGAAATTTGTATCAAAGTCCGCATTTCCCTTAACTCCGCTTCCTGTTAATTGTGCTTTTAGTCTAGGTCTGTAAGGCTGGTCATCTTGGACTTTATAGGTTCTTATCCCCCTATCATTTCCAGCCCCTACAAAAGGCTGCCAAATGCTTTTTTTCCAAGAGGCTTTTTCTATAACCTTACCTATATTTACGCCAACGCTAGGATCATTTTTCCAGTCGCTAATATTAATTTTATTTAAATCACTCAATGGCATTTTCACTCCTTTTAATATTCAGTCATTATTTCACTAGGTAAGAAGTAAAGCACTCTTAAAGCCACCTTACCGCTTGCCACCTCATTGGCCAATTTAAGCTTCACAAAACTCACTTCCTTAGTTTCGCAGACCTTAGCACTTACGCTGATGCTTTTTTGATTTAAGTCTAAATCATTGATAAAAAAGTCCTGCGTATCGTTTAAACCTACATCAAGCGTTCCCGCAACTTGCTCTAAAACTTCCAAGCTTACCTGTAAAACCTCCGCACCTCTAGGTAAAACTAGGGCTTCATACTCCGTCCCAACGCTATCTAAATCAACAACGATTTTAGAAAGGTAAGAGACATGCTTTACTCTTTGTTGATACATCTTTACTCCTTTTTATAGTCTATTCATAGGCATATCCTCACTGCCTACACTGCTTACACTTGCATCTGCTTCGTTAGCTTCAAGCTCACGCGGCAAATGCTCCTCCTCATCGCCCTTTTTATTTCTCATTTGATAAATCTCATAAAGGGTCGTAAAAAAGTCTTTCGGCTCTAATTTGTCTAATTCTTTTTTGTATTTTGCACCTAATTCCTCCTCATAAAATTCCATTAACGCAGCCATATCAGCGTCTGGGTGTGCTTCTAAGAATTCTTTTTGTGCCGCCTCAATGCCTTGCATTTGCTTTTTACCCTCGATATCACTTTTTAAAGTGTCCGCCCTTTGCATTTTAGCCCTTAAGCCCTCGTTTAAAAAGTCATTTTGCATTTGCAAAATTTTCATTATAAAGGCCTCTTTATCCTCGAAAAATAGCTCTTCGCTTTCCTCGTCTAAATTCTGTGCAGCGTATTTAGCGAAATCTTGCTCCAAACTAGCCTCCGCTTGGCTTATCTCATTTTCTAAAGCACTTAATTCCTCTTCCTGTGTGCTTGTGCTAAAGTCCTCACTCATCTTAACTCCTTTCTTTCTAATGTTCTTTTCATCGGCAAAATTTCGATTTTGCCTAAAAGTAACTTCTCAAGCGATAGCGTTCGCACCTCGTGGGACGAAAACGCACCGCGTTTGAAGTAAAAAACCTAAAGGCGTCCCCACCCTTTTGCTAACGCAAAAGCTCCGAGTTACTCCCAGAACTTGCAAAGCCCAATCCGTCGCTTTTTCCAGAGCAAAAGCCGTGTTTAGCTTTTAATTTACTTTCCTAGCTTATTTTAAACCTTATGCAATGAAGCAATTTTTTCCAAATGAAAAAAGGCGTAAGCCTTTAAGTTTCATTTGTGAAAAACTCTTGCTGAATAAATAAGGGTTTAAAATAAGCCTTTAAAAAGTCTTTTAAATTTCCGCAAAAGCAAATTCGCCTTTAATTTTGCAAAATCTTAGAAAAAAGTTAAAAAGAAAAAAAGGGTTAAGAAATGAGGCTTTTTAAGCTAGTTTTAGTTATCATTGCATTGTTAAGTTGAAACTCTGGAGGCTTATGCTAAAGGAGGTTAAAAGATGACTGAAATTATCGCTTTTATGGTAGTCTTAGTTGTCCTTATCTTAGTTATAAAAAACTAAGATAAGAGCTAAAAGTAATTTCAAAAAAATTATACTTCACTCTGCTTAGTTTAAACTTAACTTGACTTTTTAAGCCTCTTTAGTAGAGTGGGGAGGCTAGATATTCCACCTGCTTTCATAATAGCTTTTTTTTCTTAATTTTTGCATAGGACTTTCCTCACAAAGCTCATTTTCGTCAATGTGAGGGCTTTTCACTTCGCTCAAACTCATCGCACTGGCTATGCAATCTATGCAGTCATCTTTTCTAAAAGGCTTAGCAGGATTAAAGCCTAGCAATTCTTTTTTTATCTGGCCTAAACCCTGTGCCGTGTTTAAAAAGAGCAAAGCACCGCTATTATAATAAGGCTTCATCGCCTTGATTTTCTCCACCTTGCTTATTTTTCTATTTGCGTTGTAAGGAATTATTTCATTTGTGATGATTTCTAAATTTTGCCTTTTAAGCTTTTCATTGACCTTTACGATTTCTTTATTTAAAAGCCGTGTTAAAAGAATTCCCCCGCCCTCGTTTTCGATGTAGCATTTTGCTTTTTTGTATTTGATTAAGGCTTCTATTATCACGCTTAGAGTTTTTTCCTCGTCCCAAACGCCGTAAAAGCAGTCTTTTATAATGTAACGCTCCATTTGCTCGTTTTTATCCACGCCTATGACTACAACGGCCCTATTATCTGCGTTTTGCTCTACGCTTAAAGCATTATCGATGAACATATATTCATTATTTGCGTTCATTTCATAGCTTGGTATTTCTTTAAAATACACGCCTTCAAAAAAGCCCGCCTCACTTGCTTGAGGCTCTTGCTGATACTGCGTGGTAAAGGCGTCTATTCCCATTTGAAGTTCAAGCTCTTTTAACTGCTTTAAATCGTGCTTTTTAGCAAAAAGCGGTTCATTAGCCTTTCTTTCGTAGCTAAAACTGCCTATTTTATAAACCTTAGCTTCTTTATTTAAGGCTTCAAGTTTAAGGATTTTCCACTCATTTATGATGTTTTCCTCGAAATTGCGTTTATCTAGCAAAAAGCCGCACAAATCCTCATAGCCTAGCCTTTGCATTAAAATGGTAATGTTGGAATTTGTATTTTGAAGTCTTGTTAAAACACTTTCCTTAAAGTTTTCATTAACTAGCTTACGCTCGGCTTTAGAACTCATTGCACTCACTTTTATAGGATCATCGATTAAAATCTGATCAGCATGAAAACCTGTAATCGCACTTTTTAAAGTCGTTACAAAAAGCCCACCCCCCTCGCTTAAAACAAATTCTTTAGAATTATCTTGTAAGAAACTTGGCTTTTCCTCAAAGATACTTAAAAAAAAGCTTGATTTTATCAAGTCCCTTACTTGATTACATATTTTTTTACATAGCTCATCACTATAAGAGATATAAATAAATTTGCGTTTTCTATCATTACCTAAAGCCCACGCGATAAAGCTTCTAGCTATGGTTTCTGTTTTACCATAACTTGGCGGCATATTTAGCATTAAACGCCTTAAAATTTCCGCATTATTTTCCTTAGCATAATAGGGCAGGGTAAGGCTTAAAACCTCGCATAAATAATTAAAATGCCAGTTTTCCAAAAACGCCGCCTTGTTGTATCTTTCCCATTTAAGCCGCAAAAAGGTATAAAAATCCTTTTTCGCCAAAGCCCTTAAAATAAGCTCTTTTTTATACTCGCTCGCTTCTTTCACTTTCTTGCCTTTTTGTCAATTTTAAAGCGATGTAAGCCAACAATACCACTTCCAAAACTTCTAAAATTTCAAGCATTTTTAATCCTTTTTTTATATAATGTTTTAAATGCAAATATTAAGGGCATTTAAGCCCTTTTTAAGCTTTTACGAAAAAAGCAAGGATTTAGACGCCCTTTTGAAACTCCTTTCTAAATACCACTAAAAAGGCTTTTTTGCTTGTAAAATATAAAATCATAGTTTTCATAATTGACTAGCTTTCCATTAGCCAAACTCGCCTTTTTAAAATGCAAGTTTTGCAAGTTTTGCAAGTTTTGTGGCTCTTTGCAAAAGTCTATAAAGCTTAAAATTTCGCTTTTAGCACTTGAAAAGAAAATAAAAGGCATTTCTACATTTACAATAAGCTCTAAAAACTCCCTCATGCCAAAAAAGCCACTATAATGAGCCTTATCAGTCTGTATGTAAGGTGGGTCTAAAATGAAAAAGAAATTCCCCCGCTCTTTGGCTTCTTTTATCAAGTCTCTATAATCTTTTTGCACCCTTACAACGCCCTTTAAATAGTCCTTTTTATCTAAAACCTTATTATAATTTAAGCGGTTATAAAACTCTTTGGCTCTGAAAAAATCCTCGCAGTCTTTAGCATAAGACCCGCTAAATCTTAGCCAAGATGAAAGTTGTATGTAGTCAAACTCGCCTTCTTCTTTTAAAAGCTTTTCTATCTTTTGCCTTTCTATGCTTTCTATTCTATCTTTTCTTTTATGCTCTTTCTTTTTGATAATTTCTACGATTTTAAGCCTTAAAGCCTCCGTTTTTTTAGCATATCTAAACGGCTTTGAAAGTCATCAAAATCATTCCACACCACTTCATTATTTGGAAAATTTCTTTTTGTCTCGTGGCTCAAAAGTCCGCTTCCTCCAAATACATCGTAAAAAATCGTATTTTCATTAACATAGCATTTCATATCCTCTAAAGCCTCTTTAAAAAGCTTTAGCATATTTTTCTTATTACCATTAAAGGCTAGCGGGGAAGTTTTGTATTCTTTAAGCATTTTTTACCTTTTTAAAAGTTTTCAAAAAGGCTTATAACATCATTAAAGCATTAAAAAAAGGGTTAAGAAATGAAGAAAATTAAAGATAATTTTGCTAAAATTAAATGGGTGGAGTGCTAAAGGCTGCCACCCTTAGCACTAATAATCGCCCAGAAAGGCGGTGAATTTAATGCTGAAAATTCTAGTGATAATTATACTACTTTGTTTAGTAGTAGTCAAGGCTTATTAAGCCTCCCCCTTTTAAGGGGGCTAGAATACCCTTTAGCGTTTATTCCTCTTTTTCCTTATGCTCTAAGGCTTCCAAATTTTTTAATAATTCTCGCTTTGAAAGTGTGCTTAAATCCTCGTTGATATTAACCACTTGCAGATTAAGCCCGCTATCATCATTGCCGTAAAAGCTCTTTTGTAAAGTGCCTAAAATGCTTACAAATTTTTCAGCCCCTGCTATGATAGCAGGCTCGCTTTTATGCTCTTTTCTTAGATTGACCATTCTTACTAATTCATCTTTTGCGATTAAGGCTCCAAGTGCCATATTTTTTTGTAAGAAATTTAAACTCATTGCCTTGATTAGTATTTCGTCCGTTACGCTATCAAGCAGATTTTTTTGTAAGATTTCATCGACATTATAAAGACTATCACTAAGATTTTCTCTTAATTTTTGCTGGATTTTTTCGCTTTGCATATCGATGATTGTGCCAAATTCCTTTTTTAGCATATCCTTTTTTATTTCGCTTTCCATTATGCCCTTTAAGCCCTTTGCCTTTTCCCACGCTTCTTTATTTACCCATACCATTAAAGTGCGGTATTTGACGTTAAATTTCTTAGCGATTTCTTTATTGTCCTCATCGTGTGTTTCGTAGTAAAGCCTGATTTCATCTTTTAGCTTTTTATCTATCATCTTAAGTCCTGTCCGCCTTTTTGCATACTTTGCTTATTTTCGTCTTGGCTTATTTGATGAGCTAACATACCTTGTGCTGTGTATTTCCCTGCCTTTGCTCTTTTTTCTCTTATCTCTGCCTCGTCTTTTTGAAGTTCTAGTAGCATCTTTTGCTGCTGAAGTTGCGTTAAAGTGTCATTTTGCCTTTGTGCCTGAGCTTCTTTAACCTGCATCATTACTTCCTTGACCTTTTGCACGATAGGGCTGTCGATATCCTCTAAAATGAGAGGTAAAAGCTCGCTTGCAAGTTCAGGCTGGGTTTGTTGTAGGGATTTGAGGATTTCACTCCACTGCACGAAACGTTCCTCATTTGACGCCGTTTTAACCTGCGATTTATATTCTAAATCAAAAGCACCGATTTTAATCGCATTTTGCTCATTATCATTTATACTAAAATAGCGTTCCCCTCTGTCCTTATCTACGATTTTAAAAACTTGTTTTTTGGTGAAATATAATTGCATCAAGTCCATTGCTTTTTTGAAGATGAGCCTATCTAAATCATCGCTTTTGTTTAGAAACTCTTGCAGTCCCATTAGTCCTGCTTCTTTTCTTTGTGCTATGGCGTCGCCGCTTTGCCTGTTATTTGCAATTCCAAGAAATTCATCATTAAGCCCGCTTAAAATCTTAGCCAAATTCCTTTTTTCGTTCGCCTTTACGCTTAAAGCGTTAATGTTGTTGTGCTGGTTTATAAATTGTATTTTATTATCCCTTAAAGAATTGGGTGCTACTTTTACGACCGCATTATCTATGCTTAAAGCCTCGACAAATTCGCTAGCACTCCCGCTCACAGCGTCGGCTTCAAAAAGGGCCTTAAAGCTTCCTAGCATGTTTCCCATTTTATTTTCTGCGAAATTGATATAATCTTGCATAGGCTTTATATCTCTAAAAAGTCCATACCATTTATTATCCTCATCTATTTGAAATTTGCTAATGCAAAAGGGGTGCATACCATTTTTAAACGGGCTTTTTTCATAGGCTAGTATGGCCTTATCCTGCCAAATGTAGCGGTTAAAAACGCCCTTTTCTTTTATCCAACTTTCCACGATAGCCGTTCTTTTATCTACGCTATTTTGATTATTTTCAAGCTCTTTTTTAAATAAGTTCCTAGCCTCGTAATAATCCATATCTAGCCTTTTATGAAACCTCCTCGCATCATTTGCATTTAAGTCCTTAGAGTAAGCATCGATTAAAAAGCTCTTAGTATTTAGCGTTTTAAGCGTGATGAAACGATTTTTTTCACTATCCTCTTTGACCCACAGCTCACACACCGCTAAGCCAAATATTAGTTCATAATCCTTTTTTGACATTTCCTTATTATAAAAGCTTGAGTGTGAAAAAACTTTAAGCAAGTCATTAAGCAAATAAGCCAAGTTTTTATCCTCTTTTTGCCTTCCGCTTACTCTTATTTCGCTGATACTTTGTGCTTTGTAGCCTAGTATTTTGTTAATGATCATTTTAAAGATATTTTCGATTATGGGCGTTTGATTGCGGTTTAAAATGGTTTGCTTGTCTATTTCTCTAAGTTGGTCGCCGTGATAATAACGTTTTGCCTCTTTGTATTCGTTAAGGCTCATTTTATTTGCGTTTAAGTCGTTTTGATAAAGCTCTTTTAACTCCTCTAAACTTAGCATTTTTTACCTTTTTAAAAGATTTGCAAATTCTAGCATTGTGCTTGGTTTTTTCACTTCGTTACTTAAAGGCTCTTGCGTTTTAACTAAGGCTTTAAAATTCACTTTCTCGCCCTTGCTCTGCGGCTCAAAATTTGCTTCAAGCCAAGCATTAAAACGCCTTTTTTCCTTTAAATCCTCCGCACCGCTTTCTATGTTTTGCTCTCTTTCTTTTTGCATTAACTCGTTTGTTTTGATTTGCTCTTCTAGGCTTTTATGTTTATGCAAGGCATTGCCAAAAGTGTGGAAAGCATTTTCTATATTTTTACTTCTTAAAGCCCTTGCATTTTGCAAATTTGCTATGGCGTGATTAACACTTCTTAACGCCCCTTGTCCTGCTCTTATATCTAAAATCGGCATTTTATTCCTTTCTATTTTAATTTACTTTTTAACGCAAAAATTGCGATTTTTGCTAAAAGTAACTTCTCAAGCGATAGCGTTCGCACCTCGTGGGACGAAAACGCACAGCGTTTGAAGTAAAAAACCTAAAGGCGTCCCCACCCTTTTGCTTACGCAAAAGCCCCGAGTTACGCCCACAACTTTCAAAGCTTATTTTAAATCTTGCGTAACGAGGTAATCTAAGCCTTTAGAAAAGAAAGCTGTAAAGCTTTCAAGTTTCTAAAGTGGATAACTCTTGCTGAATTAGCAAGCGTTTTAAATTTCACTAATAAGCACTCCAAAACGCTCTATTTTTAACAAATTTATTTCATTTTTGCATTTTTGCATTTTTAAAAAAAGGGTTAAGAAAATTAAGCTATAATTCTTTTATGAGTAGAAAAGAAAGAGTAAAATATAGCTTAGATTTTGCCAAAAGTCTTATTTTTGCATTGCTAACCGCTTTATTTGGGATTTTTGCCTTTATTGTGATAAATGTTAGCACCATTAATACTATGCAAATTACAGCTTCATTACTAGGCATTATCATTATAGCCTTATTTTTCTATTTCTTAATACGCTATATGATTAAAGCTTTAAAAGAATTAGAAAGGTTGGATTAATGGCTCTTTTTACTGCTATATTTGCGATTACCACTTTCTGTGCGCTTTGCCTTTATGCCGTTATTGCTCTAACTCAAAAATAGCTTTACGCCTTATCTAAGCCTCCTCCTCGCTATCCTTAGCTTCTTTATAATACTTCTCTATATCGATCTTTGTGGCGTTTTTTTCCAAGCTTTCAAGCTCTTTTATAAATTCGCTTTTTTCCTTTAAGCTAAATTCTACAAAATACGCCTTATTTTCAAAGACATAAAATGCAAATTCCCGCTTTTCCTTAAGGCTTCTTTTTTCTATCCTAACATTTAAAGCCATATCCACAAACTTGCTTAAATCCTTATAAGTCTCAAAACTCTCTAAAATTTCAGCCAGAACATTTTCACATTTTTCGCCCATTTTATAAAAGGCCTCATTGACCTTAAAATCCCAGTTAAAAAGCGTTCCGTTTAAAGCGTAATAATGCTCTTTATCGCTTAAAAGGCTTAATAAGTGCTCTTTTTTATTAATCAAACTTATAGCCTTATCGGCTTCATTTTTGTATTTTTCGTGTTCTTTATACTCTGCTTCGATTTCCTCTTGGCTTTTAAAATGCTTTAATTCCAGCGTGTCAAATTCACGCATTAAGGCCTTATTATAAGCCTTGTTTTTTTCTAAAAAATCCCAGCTTTTAAGATTGATTTTATAGCCTAAAAGCGTGAGTTCATCGATTTTTTTGCACGCTCTTTTTAAAAAGTCATTTCCAAGCCCCAGTCCATAGCCATTTTTAATAAGCTCATTAAAGCATTCTTGCGATTTTAAAGCCCTAGCGTGAAAGGCTTCTTTTGTCATTGTAAAATTATCCCTTTCATTTAAGCTTTTAGCTAAGGGGATTTCACTTTTTAAGCTTAAAGAGTGAAAGGCCTCCCCTCCTGCTAGATTAAGCCCATTTCTATTTTGCACCATTTCATCAAGCGGAGAAGTTTTAACATTACCATAAATCCCTTTTGTGGTATCAAAAGCCTCGCCACTTAAAAAATTTGTATCCCTTCCAGGCCTATTATTATTATAAACCGCCCCATTTGCGTAGATGTCATATCCTCCGTAAATCACGCTTTTGCTTAAAGCCTCGCTATTTGCCGCTCTTTCTTTTCTAGCCTCGCTTATATTTGTTAAACTATAAGCCTTCGCCATTTCAAAATACGCATTAAGCTCGGCTCTATAAACTTGCTTTGCGTAAATTTGCATTGCCACAAAACTCACAGCATTAGCCGCTATGACGACATTACCCAAAATCCCCCCTATAATGGCACCTCCCACGACCCCAAGTGCCAACGCCCCTAAAGAAAGCGGATTATCCAAAATCCCCGCTATAAAGCCTAAAAGTCCCCCACTAGCTCTAGCCTTAGCCCAGCCATATTTATCCGCAGGATACTCACACCACCCAGCGTAGTTTTCCCCGCTCATAAATTCGCTCATTTCATACTTAGCACAAATTTTACGCCATTTATTGATAGCTTCTCTTTTATACCTTTTCGCCTTGCGTCTTAATAATAATTTTCCTAAGCCCATTAAGCCTCATTTGATTTTTGATATAAAAGCTTCGCTCTCATTATTTTCTTAATCCTTCCAAAATCCTTTTTATTCATCGGTATAAAAGTCGTGTTGATAATTTCGCCATTTATATCTAAAGCATAGCCTATTAAATAATTAAATTTATTTTTGATTTTATAAGGCTTAAAAAACACATAAGAATCTTTTGTTATACTTTCCTTGCCTTTATTCTGCACTAGTTTGCTATTTTGCGTTTCCCTAGCTCTCGCAGACAACTTAGGATTAAGGGTATATTCTTGCTTAACGACAAAAAGCGGGTCGGTAAGGGTATCAAGGAACGCTCCGCTATATAAACTTCTATCTTTTTTATAGGTATTCCCTTTATGTAAATGCTTCCAAGCGTGTGCTAAATTCACACTTATATCCCCAATAGGTGTTTTAACCTTGCTAAAGCCTTTTTTATCTTTAAAAGAAATTTGATTTAAAAACTCCTCTTCGCTTAAGCTTTTTGGTAAGTCTAAAGCCTGATGATTTAAAGCCTTTTCGTCAATTTTCCCACTCTCATCTAAAAAGCTCTTTTCTAGCTCCCTGCTTAACGCCTCGCCGTGCATTGTGCTTTGTGCTATGGTTTCATTTAAGAGAGGATTTTTAAATTTCATTTTGTCTTTAAGATTTCTATCACTATAAAATGTTATAATTTCCTCCGTAGCGGTGGTGGGGTTAGAGTCCATATCCGCTACATCATTAACCACAACTCTAAATCTAACCCTATCTTTGTTTTCCCACTCATAAATTCTTGCTCCGTTTTTATCTATGAAAGGCTCATAGCTTTCTAAAAACTCCCTTATGCTCTTGCCTAAATTGACGAATTCTAAATCCGTGATATAACCCTCTTTGCTAGGGTCGGTTAAATGCTTTATTCTTTCGTGTTTTGCACCTTTATAGCGTGTTCCTTGCATTAAGGCTATTGCCTCCTCAACCGCTTCTAAATCCTTTTTGATTAGCGTGGCATTTTTTCCATTATAAGCCACATTGAAAAGCCCTTTTTGCTCGCTTTCAAGTTCTTTTAACATAGCCTTTGCTTGAATTTTCCTACCTCTTTCATTTTGCACGATGTAACGCGGCTCTAGTAAGCTTAAAAGAAGATATTTTTCCCTAGCTTTTTCAAATCCAAGTGCAAGCGTATCGCTTAATTCATTGATAATTTTTTCTTTTAATTCAGGGTTTTTTTCTAAATGCTTAAAGCCCACCCCTACCGCCTTACTTCCTAAACTCCCCCCTAAAAAGCCCAGTGCAAATTTTTCAGCATCAAAGCTCAAATTTCCATTTTCATCTTGCTCTACGCCATTGAGTGTGCCTCCCACTAAACCCGCTCCTAAATGCGGATTTGTTTGGTAAATCGTAGAATTTTGATTTTCTAAAATGTGCATTTGCCTTAAAAAATTAGTTATAAAAACGTCTAAACGCCCTCCGCCTTGCATACGAATTAAGTCTTTTGAAAGATTATAAGCTAAGGATAGTTTTGCATTTTGATCGCCCTTATGCTTGTTTAAGTATTGTAAAAAAGCATCATCGTTTGGCTTAAAAACTCCCATTTTTTCAAATTTCAAAAAATCGCCCTTTGTATCGTAGCCTTTCATCAAGGTTTCAAACTCACGCTGGGCTTTTTTACTCTTAAACTCTAAAAGCTCTAATTGTGGGTCATAATCTTTCCCTTTAATTTCAAATCCGCTTAAAACAATGCCATTATTTTTATTTTGCTCTAGCATTAGCCTTGCTGTTTCTTGCGGATAATTGCTATTAATCTGTTCTCCATAATTTTTTAAAAACTCTTTGATTTCCTCCTCTTTAATACTTTTACTTTCTTGTGGTATAATCTCTTGCTGGTTTTGTGAAAGAGGCGTTTTTGCTAGCGGTTCATTTGTAAAGCTATCACCGACTCCTGTCTGCATAGCTTCCAGCCTTTTCTTATTTCTTTTGTCTATTAATTCCGTTACAATAAATTTTTTATCATCTCTTAAGCCTAAGACTAGTGTGTATTTGTCTGTAATAAGCTCGATTTTATCGTTATTTTGCGATAATATCTTTCCATTTTCTAAAATTTGTGGTATTTCGTTTAAAAGCTGCCTGACTTTATATTCCGCTTTATCTTTTTCTAAACCTTGATTAATAAAATCTTGCGTTCTACGCTCTAAAATATGCTTAAGCCCAAAACTATCATTCCCCCATACCAAATCAATCTCCCCTAAGCCCTCTTTATAAAACGCCCCCTTGACTTGTCCCCTTTTTTCCTCTAAAAGCTTGTTTATAGCCTCTTTGCCTTTAAAGCCAGAGAAATTTACGCCAAAATCGGCTTTTTGTGCTATACTTTCCTCGTCAATCTTGTTGGCTGAAGATTTGTCAGTCTGTAAAAGTGTATCAGTGTAAAAAATTGACTTGGCATTTGGAGATTGATAGAGTATTTTCGCCCCGTTTTCTACCTTATTTTTTAAAATATTTTCTTTTTTCGGTGCATTTGAAATGCTTATAAAATAGTCTTTCGTTTCTAAATTTATGCTTGTAAAATACTGCTTATCCTCGATTTGTTTCGCTAAAATGAGCATATTATCTCTATCTCTTAAAGCAAAGTCTGGGCTTTGTAAAGTCTGCTTCACTTGTGGGATATATTTTTCACGCCCTTTTTCTACGATTTTATATAAACTTCCCTTTGTTAGCTTTATTTCCTTGCCTAAAGCCTCTTTTAGCTCATGCGGTAAATTTGGGATAAAGTCCTCATCTAAACTTTTAAGGCCAAAAGTCTCTAACCACTCTTTTTGCGTTTCTTTTGTGAGTGTGTGTTCCTCACTCATCTTAGTAAGCGGACTTTGCGTTGCTTCTAAAATGTCCTTTAAATTATTTTCTTCTTGTGCTTGGTAAAGCTGCTCTTGCTCGGCTTTTATTTTGTTTAGCCTTGCTTGCTCCTCTAGCCTTTTTAACTCCTCTTCCTCCCTTATTTTTGCGAGTTTTGCCTCTTTTTCGGCGTTAAATTCATCTAAGTTTTGCAGAAACTCATTTATCAAACGGCTTGTGTTAGAATTAAAATACGTGCGTTTTAGCTCACGCTCTAACTTTAGCTTAAAATCATCATAATTTAAACTTCTGCTTAAAGCCTTTTTTAGATGATACCTTAACGCCCCTCCTTGAATTTGCTTTGAAAAAAGCCCAAAAAGTATGCCATCAGGCAAAAGTCTAAAGATAGGATCAAAAGCACCCTTAACCACCTTTTGCTTTATCGCACCCTCCGCACTTGTAGCTATGCTCGTGCCTAGCTTTTCGCTTGTTGCGTGAGTGAGGCTTTTGGCTATTAAAGCGTCATTTTTATACAGCTTATCAAAGCCCTCCACTAGCTCTAAAAACTCCCTTGCTTCCTTGCTTTTAAAAAGCGGTTGTGTTATACTTTCAGTGGTAGTCCCTGCGGCTTTGCCTTTACTACCCTGCCGAATGAAAGTAGGGATAATGTCGGCGTTAAATTCTTTTAAAATGGTATTGATTTTATCCGTTTTAAAAGCGGTTAAAATGGTTTCTTTATTATCCTTAGTTGCTAAAAGGTAGAAAAAGTCCTTTCCATCGCTAAATTTTTTGATAAATTTTTCTTTATCCACTCCATTTTCAAGCTTTTTAAAAGAGATATCTGGCTCTTTTAAAGTCGGTTCTATAAGATTTAAATAATCCTTTCTTTTTGGGTCTTTTTCGATATGTCTTAAAAAATTCTCTTTATTTTTAAAATTTTCAAGCGTGCTTAAAAACTCATCTATGCTTATTTGTTTTGGCATAGCACTTGGGCTTAACTGCTCTAAAAACTCCCTTGCTTCCTTGCTTTTAAAAAGCGGTTGTGTTATACTTTCATCAACGACACTAGCACGACTCACGCTTGAAGTGCTAGTATTAAGCCTAGTTAAG
This sequence comes from Campylobacter vulpis, assembly GCF_014217995.1. Taxonomy (NCBI): domain Bacteria; kingdom Pseudomonadati; phylum Campylobacterota; class Epsilonproteobacteria; order Campylobacterales; family Campylobacteraceae; genus Campylobacter; species Campylobacter vulpis. The sequence goes on along the minus strand of NZ_CP041617.1, from coordinate 820,271 downwards.
TGCGTATCGGCTTGGCTAGGGTCGTTTATTTTATAAGCAGTTATAACCCACTTTTTATCCTTACCCTTATAATCTAAGGCTATTAAAGCACGATTTTCTTTTGTATCTATAAAGGCTCTATTTTTACCTATTTTAACTTCGCCTTGTTCTATGATTTGCGGAATTTTTTCAACAAATTCTAAAGCCTTTTCATAAGCCTCATTTGCATCTAAACCTTGCTTTATAAAGTCCTCTTTCCTACGCTCTAAAATGTGATTTAAGCCCTTTTTGCTATCCCCCCAAACTAAGTCAATCTCCCCTAAGCCCTCTTTATAAAAGGCATTTGCGACTTGTCCTCTTTGCTCTTTTAAAAGCTTTTCAATCGCTTCTTTTCCTTTAAAGCCCTCAAAATTTTCGCCAAAATCAGCATTTTGTGCTATACTTTCATTTGCAAGTCCATTGCCTTGCTTACTTGCTCTGCTAGTGAAACTTTGGATAAGGCTAGCGTTATCAATTTTATTTTTTATAAAATCCTCTCTTGTTTTTGGCAAAAAAGTAATAAGCCTTTTTCCATTTTCCTCAGTGATTAAAAGCGTATAAAAGCCTTTTTCATCTCTAAATTTTTTAATATAATCTTGCCTTTTTCCACTTTGTAAAATCAAATCCGCCTCCTCTAAAGTCGGCTTGACTAAATTTAGATAAGCCAAACGGCTTTTTGCGTCCTCTTTTTTACTTAAATGCGTGATGAAATTCTCCTTATTTTCCACGCTTTCAAGCTCTTTTATAAAGTCTTCTATATTTAGCTTTTCTGGGATTTTAGCACCATTTAAATTTTCTAAAAACAACCTAGCTTCATCTTTATTTAAAGTATATTTAGCTAAATTCTCTTGTTTAGAAGGTCCTTGAGATGCTCCGCTCAAGGCACGAGCCTCTAAATTTGCCCCTAACGGAGCGGGGGTATCTCCCACTAGTTCCTTAACCCTCTTTAAAAAGCCCTCACTATCAAAAACACGCAGCTTAGCTCTGTCATTTTCCACAACGCTTTCTTTAAAAAGGCGATTTAGTATTTGCATTTCTAAAAAGGCATTATTCTCCTCGCCTAAATAATCCTTGATTTTTTGCAAATTATTTACGCCATTTTCGCCTTGTCCTTTGGCATATTTGATTAAAGAATTTACCACTTCATCGGCACTTTTTTGCGTGTCTTGGAGTTTTAGATTTTTAATGCTCTCACCAAGCTCTTTCATCGCGGCATAGTCTTTAAGGCTAGTAGAATAAAGCTCTTTGATGTGCTTATAAGCGTTTGGTAGTTCCTTAAAGATATTATCAATCCCCCTATCAATCTCCGCTTTTAAGCTCGTTTGGGCTATCTTTTTAAGCGTGTTAATGAAATTTGGCGTTTTGTCCTTGTTGAAAATGTAATAATTAAGATTTTTCCTAAAATTATTCAGCTTTGAAAAAGTAACGCCCTCTTTAGAAAAAACATTGTTTTCTAAGTCCCTCAAAAAAGGCGTCATTTCGTCTAAATTTACGCCATTTTCTAAAAAGTCCTTTTTGATATTTTCATATTCATTTCTATCTAAAACGACCTTTATATCATCATTATAAAGCTTTGCGATTTGACTTTCTACCTCTTTAAACGCAGTCTTATTCCCCGCTTCAAATTCATCTAAAATTTGCTTGATTTCGCGCGGATTGATGTTAAGATTTTTAAGATTTTTTTCCACATTTGCGGACGCTAAATTAAGCATATTTTTAAGATTATTTTGGATTTTCACATCATCTTTTGCCACTTCAAGCAAGTAGGCTAAAGTAGAGCCGTCTTTATCACTTCTTATCAAGTCTAGCATTTCTTGCTGCTTCGTTTTTAAGGAATTTGCGTTAAAAATTTCAGCAAGTTTTGCTATTTTTTGCGTTTTAGCGTCCTCTTGTCCGTATTTTTTCGCAAAATTTTCTTTTAATTTTTCAAAGACAGGGCTTGCTAAGTCCTCCCCCCTCACGCCGCCGCCAAACTCCTTTTGTGCTTGTTTTAACTCCTCTTTCATTTCAGGCGTAAAAACTTCATCGATGATTTTATTTGCCGCACTTATATTTTGCGTAGGAACACTACTAAAAAGCCCTAAAACGCTATGATTTTTCGCGTAATTATAAGTGCCTTTCACGCCTTTAATAGCACCCTTAAAAGCAGGTTTTGCCAAGTGATATGCCGTTATTAAAGCCGTATCACCAGCAGCACTTAATAAGCCTGCTTGTAAGGCGTATTCTAAATTCGCCTTGAAATTTGCCTCTTTATTTAGCTTCATGTCGGCTATTTTTGCATCGATAAAGCCTCCCCCAGCACTTCCCACAGCCGCACCGATAACGCTATTAAGTCCCCTTGTAAAGGGCGTTTTGCCTCTTTTAGTCCCAGCAAGTCCCCCTATGATAGCACCTCCTATTTCGTGCTTACTATCCTCAAAAAAGCTTTGCCAAAAATTATCAAAAAAGCCCGTATTCACTAGATATTTTTGCTCTTTTCCCTTTTCATTTTTAATGAAATAAAGCTCGCCCTCCTTATCCAGCCCTACATCATCAAAGCCTTGCAATTCCGCTATTTTATAAGCGTCTTTAAGCATATTTTGCTTAAAAGCCAAAGCCTCTTTTTCATCGGCAAAAAGAGCATTTCTAAACAAATTCCCCTCATCAAACTGCTTTAAGGTATTCATAGCCTTGATTATTTCTTCATTTATCACGGCTTCGCTTTTTCGCTTTTCCTTAAATTCCTTGATATTTTCCGCTCTATCGTTAAAAAGCGTGTTGAAAAAGCCCAAATCCTCCTTGATTAACTCCATTTCCTCCTTGCTAAATTTGTCCTCTTTATTTTCGAGCTTTAGCATAGCCTTTTCACGCTCAATGTTTCTTTTCGTGCTACTTTTATGCCTATTAAAAAGGGCCGTTTTTTGTGCGAAATTTAGATTTTCATCGCCACTTTTTAGCTTTTCTTTTGCCTCCGCTAAAAAAGCCTTGTCAAATTTATCCCTTTGCTCTTTTGTTTTTAAATCAAGGCCTAATTTATTCAGCCCCTTAAAGGCATATTTATCAAGCTCAACCGGGACAAAATCATCTATCAAACCTTCAGCCATATTTTTGAAAAAACGCCCCTTTTCAAGCTCTTTAGAAAAGGCAGTTTTTTCCGCTTCAAAAGCTTTATTTTCCGCTTCTCTTTTTGCTAGTAAATCCGCTCTTTTTTGCCTTTCAAGCTCCTCTTTTTCCGCCTCACTCAACTGCCCTTTATCGCCGTTTTTGATACTTTGCCAAACCGCGTTAAAATCCTTATGCTTTTTTTCCAAATTTGCAAAATCATAACCCAAATTTTGCTTTTCATTATTGTCTTTTAAAAAATTATAAATTTCTTGCTCGTTATACCCAGCTTCTAAAGCCTTGTCAAAATCAAAAGTCATAAGTATCCTTTTTTAATTTACTTTTTCTTACGCGTTTAAAGCTTTTAAGAAAATCAAAATCTTTCATAATGAAACGCTTTAATCCAAATGAAAAAACGCTTTCAAGCGTTTAAGCTTCATTTGTGATTAACCGCGTAGAAGTTGAAAGCGTTTTGATTTTCCCTTTAAACTTTCACGCTAAAAAGGCTTAAATTTAGCCTTAATTTTTGCATTTTTGCATTTTTGCATTTTTTAAAAAAGGGTTAAGAAGTGATTTATATTTTTGCGTTAAAATTTCGCATTTTAAGGAGAGAGATGAAGATAGGCAGTTTATTTGCAGGGATAGGCGGCATTGAGCTTGGCTTTTTAAAAGCAGGATTTAAAACTGCGTGGGCGGTAGAGTTAGATGAGAAAGCTTGTATCACTTATAAAGCAAATCACAAACACAAAATTATTAATAACGACCTAGCAAAAGTGGATTTAAAAAAGCTAAGCAAAATTGACATTTTAACAGCTGGTTTTCCTTGTCAAGCCTTTAGCGTGGCTGGGTATCAAAAGGGCTTTAACGATGAAAGGGGCAATGTCTTTTTTGAAATTTTAAGGTATTTAGATCATTTTAAGCCTAGCATTATCTTTTTAGAAAATGTCAAAAATCTTTTCAAGCACGATAAGGGCAGAACCTTTGAAACGATTAAAGAAAAATTACAAAAGCGGGGCTATTTTTTAAAATATCAAATTTTAAATACAAGCGAATATGGCAATATCCCTCAAAATAGAGAGAGAATTTACATTGTAGGCTTTTTAGATTTTCACACTTATGAAAGCTTTCATTTCCCTGCTAAAATTAAACTCACGCAAAAGATTAAGGATTTATTAGAAAAAGGCGTGGATAAAAGCTTTTACTACACTTCGCACAGATATTATGCCGAGCTTAAAAAAGAGATGAAAAGTAAAGAAACTTTGTATCAATGGCGAAGGCATTATGTAAGAGAAAATAAGAATAATTTATGTCCTACTTTAACGGCAAATATGGGAACAGGCGGACACAATGTGCCTTTAGTGCTAGATGATGATATAAGAAAACTCACGCCCAAAGAGTGTGCGAGGTTTCAAGGCTTTGATGATAGCTTTATTTTACCCTCACAACTTTCAAACGCCACGCTTTATAAGCAAATAGGCAACAGCGTTTCTGTGAGCGTGATAGCAAATATCGCAAAAGAGCTAAAAAAGGCTTTAAAAAATGACCTTAGAAAAGTTTGTTAAAGAAAACATAAAAGCCTTTAACGAAAAGCCCAGAGGCTTTAAAAATTCCCCTTTTAATGAAATGCAAATTAAAGATTATCTAAAAAAGCGTTTTAGAGAAAAATGCGAAAATGAAGCTTTTAAAGAAAAAATTTTAAAGGATTTTGCAAATTTATCTTACCAAAAAAGCAAAATTATAATCCTTGCAAATCAAGAATGCTTATATAAAAACGACCTTTTACACTTTTTAGAAAGGCAAATTTTTTTAGATATTTTTAAAGGCTTAGATTTAGGGCAGTTAAAAGATAAAAGCCTAGCTTACATCAAAGAAAACACAGGCGAGTTACAATTTAAATTCATACAAAACAAACTAAGCAAAATTTTAGAAAAAGCCTTATTTCTTGCTTCTATGGACGGCTTTAAGGCAAATTTGCTTCAAATTAATTCAGGCATTATGCTTTCTAATGCAGGAGATAGTGCGGAGTTTTTATTTATAGCGAGGGCTATTTTAGCAGGATTTAACGCCTCAAGCGTTGATGTAAGAAGTAGTCGTTACGATGCAATAGTCGATTATAACGGCACTCTTTTACGCATACAAATTAAGGGCATCACAGGAGGGCTTATAAGCTTTAAAGATAGGGATAGAGGCGGACAGGGCATAGACTATAAGCACAAAAGCAATCAAGGCAAAAGAATTACTAGCAAGGATTGTGATATTTATGCCGCAGTGGATAAGCAAGTAGGCATTTGCTATCTTATCCCTATGAGTTTTGCGGATAGTTTTGATGATGAAAAATGTGCGAAAGTAAAATTAGAACAAATCAAAAAATATAAAGAAAACTGGGACATTATCAAGCAAATCGCAACTAAAAAAGCTTAAAGCTATCATCTCCGCCGTCATTTTTATCCTTTTTCAAATTCACTTTCAAAGCTTATTTTAAATCTTGCGTAACGAAACGATTTTTTTCAAATGAAAAAACGCTTTCAAGCGTTTAAAATAAGCCTTTTAGTAAAAGTCTTTTTTTGCATTTTTGCATTTTTAAAAAAAGGGTTAAGAAGTGAAAGAAAAGAAAAGAAAATTAAAGATAATTTTGCTAAAATTTCAACGGGTGGAGTGCTAAAGGCTGCCACCTTTAGCACTAATAATCGCTTTGAGAGGCGGTGATTAGTTTGAACTATAAAATTCTAGTGATAATTATACTACTTTGCTTAGTAGTAGTCAAGGCTTATTAAGCCTCCCCCTTTTAAGGGGGCTAGAATACCCTTTAGCTTATATCCCCTCTAAATCAATCTTAGCAGGGATTACATTAAGCGTTATGGTGTCTTTGACCTCCTCGCCTTTTTCGTTTGTGCATACATATTCGACGACCTTACGACCTAATTCCTCGCTTTTAAAAAGATAAGTATCTCCCTCGATTTTGCGTCCCTCGATTAGAAAATACCCGCTACTATTATAAAGCGTTACGCCTCTTAGTATCACGCCCTCATTAACGCATACTTCAAGCTTTGGAGAGACGATAGCTACTTGTCTTAAGCTCTCGTTTATGAATTTGATATTATCCATTCCTTGCGTTATGGAGTTTAGTATAGGTCTAAACTGCTCAACCATATCGTTTCTATTTCCCTTATTATCGCTATCTTTTCCTATGGCATAAATGGCGTTTTTTATCTCCTCAAAGATCTCTTCCCAATTATCGATTTTATTGGTATTTTGCGCGTTCATCACGCTATTAAAAAGCCCTACTAAAGCGTTACATTTATTGATATTTGCATTATCCCATACGCTTTTTATCATAGCTTGAGCTTGGACTAAGCTTTTGACTAATTCAGCATTAGCACTTTCATACTTATTCCTGGCCTCTAAGGCACGCAGTTCAAATTCTTGCCTCGCTCTTTCCTCGTTTAGGCTCATTTCCCTGTTTCTTAGCTCAACTTCCTCTAGTTTCAAGCTTAAATTTAAGGCTATTTCAGCCTTTTTTTCATTGCTTAAACTCTTATCCTTTAAAGCCTCATGTGCTAGTATAAAATTATTTATAAATCCCACAGCGTTCATATTTTTACCTCTTCAATTTACTTTTAGCGGCGAAATGCGATTTCGCCTAAAAGTAACTTCTCAAGCGATAGCGTTCGCACGGCGTGGGACGAAAACGCACCGCGTTTGAAGTAAAAAAGCTAAAGGCGTCCCCACCCTTTTGCTTACGCAAAAGCCCCGAGTTACGCCCACAACTTTCTAAGCCTAATCCGTCCCAAAGCCTCGTCTTAAACTCACTTTCCAAGAGAATTGCAAAAATTAGCGTAATGAAACGCTTTGACCCTTTTGAAAAGAAACGCCTTAAGCGTTTCAAGCTTCAAAAGTGGGCAACCGCGTTGAATAAGCAATTTTTGAATTCTCGCCTAAACTTTCCTTAAGAAATTTAAAACGCTTTCACACTCGGCAAGAGTTAAGCACTTTAGAAACTTGAAAGGCTTTAAATTTCACGCTTAAAGAGTTTTTAGCTCTCGCCTAAATTTACTCACAAACATCTTTTAAATTTTAAAAATATTTTAAGGCTTTTAAGCTTTTTAAAAAAGGGTTAAGAAAGAAAATACATAAAATTTTATGTATAATTTTACGCAGATTTTTAACCCTTTTAAAAAAAGGGGCGTTTTTTTACACTTTTTAAAATTTATGAAAAGGATTTAAAATGTTATCTTTATTATCAAACCCTGCTTTAATGGGAGTAGGCACGGCTTTAAGCGGCGTGGGGTCAGTCTTTTCCGCACTTGATAATGCCTTTGGCACAGGGCGTCAAAATGTCAAAATCGCCAAAGAGGGCTTAAATTTAGCCAAAGCACAATGGGCGGAGGAGAATAAGCGTTATAATGAAAATAAGGCTAATATCCAAAGTAATTTAGATATGATAGGTTCAGTCTTTAGCGATGATAATGACAGCGTTTGGGACAGAAAATAAGGGCTTAAAAGCCCTCTTTTCTAGTTTTGTCATTTTTATCGCTTATTTCTTTTAATTTAAAAACAAAATAAAGTAAAGCAAAGTGGATTAAAAAGAATATCCACAGCGTTATAAATAAAATAGTATCACCGCTCATTTTTAGTTTTCCTTACATAATAAGTCGCATAAATCGCCACTTGTCCCATTATCCGTCTTTTAAGCTCGTTTTTCTTTATAAAATCCATAAGCTAAAGCCACAAAACACAGCACCAACGCCACAGCACCAATTCCTAAAATAATACTCATCTTTTATCCTTTCTAAATTTAATTTCGCCATAGCCAGCAACTAGCATTAAGCTAATTCCCTAAGCCGCTCTGTTAGCTCTATGATAAGACCTACATTAGCCTTAGCCTTAGCCTTGCTTAGCTCTTTGTTTAAAAGCTCTTTTTTATAAGCCTTAAAGCACTCTTTTAACTCCTCGTCGTTTAAAATCTTAAGCCTTTCATCGCAACTAAGTTTCATCAATTCCCTGCTTAAAACCCCGTTTTCAAAATAGGCCTTAAGAGAAGTGCTAAATTCCTTAAAATCCTCACTTTTAAAATAATTTTGTGCTAAAATCAAAGCCTTTTCATTAACAAGTATATTTTTCACCAAAACGCCCAAAAGCGTGAAATTCCCCTCATATTCTAGCCTTTCATTTTGCAAAAAAGCCTTTTTTTCGCAGCCAAAATATTCAGCCGCCTTGCTTATCAAAGTATCTTTTAAAAAGAAATTTGCTTGATTACTAATCAGCTGTTTTACTTGCTTGAAAAAGGCGTGGATTTTCTCTTTATCCTCGTTCGCTCTTTTTAAATTTAGCTTTATATAATACTCAAAGCCCTCATAATCCTTATAGCAGTTTTCCACGCTCTCAAAACCAAGCCTTAAAAAGTCGCCAAAATCTTTCACTTTTTTGCTTATCACTCTCACACTGACATTAAAAAAGCCGTTTTTAAAAAAGATTTCTAGCGTTCTTAAATTCGCATTTTCCCCAGCGTTATCCTTGTCAAAACTTAGTATATATTTAAGCTCACTTGACATTTTATGCAAAATGCTAAGTTGCGAAAGGCTAAAGGCCGTCCCACAGCTTGCCACCACATTTTCAAAGCCAAATTTTCTTAAGGCAAGCACATCGAAATACCCCTCGCAAAGTATCACTTCCTTACGCTTTACGATAGAAGTTTTAGCATTGGAGAGATTAAAAAGCGTGAAGGATTTTTTATACAAATAGCTTTCCTTGCTATTGATATATTTTGCTGGATTACTCACGCCTTGTCTAATGCGTCCGCTAAAGGCTATGATTTTGTGCGTTTCACTGCGAATAGGCAAAGTAATTCTTTTATCAAAATGAGAATAAAATCCTCGCTTTTTATCCTCGTTTATCACGCCTAAATTGATCGCATTTTCAAGCATATTTTTCGCTCTTAAATGTAAAATTAACTTTTCTATTTCATAATAGCCAAATTCAAATTTCTTTATATCCTCCTCGCTTAAACCCCTTTCCTTAAGCTCATTTTTCACAGCCTCATTTTGCTCTAAATTTGCCCTTAAATGCTCATTTATCGCCTCCATACTCTCATATAAAGCGGTGCGGCTAAAAGCGTGCTTATTGTTCTCATAATTTACGCTAATACTACAAATTTTCGCCACTTCCTCCACAGCCTCGCTAAAGTCGCAGTGATTTATCTTTTGTATAAATTTAATGCTATCACCACCCTCATTACAGCCAAAGCAAAAATACAAATTCTTATTAGTATTGACCATAAAAGAAGGCGTTCTCTCACTATGAAAAGGACAACAACCACGATATAAACTCCCACTTTTTTGTAAGGGCATATAAGCCTCCACAACGCTTAAAATATCCGCCCTTGCTTTAATCTCCTCTAAATTCGCTATCAAAATATATCCTCCCTTAGCTCGTTAAAGTCTAGCACCTCTTTGGGCTTATCTTCTAAATTATAAAAGATCCTTTTTTCAGGCTTATAGCCTATGATGTTTTTAAAATGCTTTCCCGTTTGCTTGTTTTTCTTTAAGCTTATGCTACGCCTAAACTCGTCAAATTCATTATAAGCTTGAGCGGTGTCGCTTTTTTCAGGCTTTATTTTTTCAAGCCTTAAAATGATACTTGCCTCGTGTTCGCCTTTTTTACTCCCACTTGGGCTTTCAGGGTCGCTTTTGCTTGTTTGTATGATGAGCATTATAAAGATTTCTAAGCTATGGCAAAGTTTAGCAAGAGTAGAAAATTTTAAGCTTTCTGCTTGTTCTATGTTGGTAATTTTATGATGCGATCCTACTTCTAGCCTCATTTGTGAGTCTATTAAGAAAAACCTAACGCCCTTTTTATAAAGCCTTTTGATATTAGCCGCTACCTCGCTTATCTCATAGCCATCGTTAATGATGTAAAAATTATCAAAAGGGAGTTTTTTATTTTGCTTTTTTACGCTTTCTAAATAGCTATTTATCGTAAATTCAAAGCTAAAAAACGCAACCTTATTGCGTATGGCTAAATGCTCTAGCATTTGCAAACAAAGCGTGGTTTTACCGCTTTCTGCATCCCCACTGATAAGCATAAGTTGAGCCAACTCAAACCCCCCTTCAAAAGCATTGTCTATAAAATCAATGCTTGTAGAGTGCTTCATCATCAAAGGCTTGTCCTCGTAGTATTTAAGCCACTCATCAAGGGTTCTTAAATCCTCGACATTTGCCTCGTCCATTTCCTTGCTAAGTATGCTTAAATCCAAAAGCTCATTATTTAAACTCGCATGATTTAAGGCCTGTGCCATTTCGCCTTGCTTTTTGATTTTATAATTATGAGCTAAAAGCGGTGCTAAATCGCAAAAGAGAGGGTTGGGACTAAGGCTTATGATGTCTAAAAAATACCCGTCCTTTTTTTGAGCCTCGCTCACGCTTTCGCTAAAAACATTGAGGCTTAAAAGCCCTTTTTCCTTAAGCTTTAAGATGATTTGTATATACTCAATCGCACTTTTTGAAAACACCTTTAAGCTTGTTTTATCCAAAAATTCATCAATCTTTAAAGGGTATTCGATAAAGCTTCTTAAAAGCTCTTTTTCTAAATTTATGTTAGTATCCATACACCGCCCTTTTTCCTTTTTTTATTTACTTTTTAGCGGGGGAAGTAAATTCGCCAGCCCCAAGTTACGCCCACAACTTTCTAAGCCCACGCCGTGTGTTTTGCCTTAAATTCACTTTCCAAGAGAATTGCAAAAACTCACGCAATGAGACGCTTTGACCCTTTAGAAAAAACCCGTAAGGGTTTAAGTTTCTAAAGTGGGCAACCGCGTTGAATAAGGAGTTTTTGAATTCTCGCCTCAATCTGCCGAATAAGCACCTAAAAAAGCCTTTAAATTTCATCTTAAGCACCTCTAAACCCATTTTCAAGCCGCAAACCACTACACAGCCCAGCTTGGCAAATTATGAAAAGCCTTTTTTGAAAAATACCTTAGCAAGATTTGCGTTTCTTGCCAAAAGTATTTTTTACTATCATAATTTTTAAGCTTCGTGCTTCTTGCTTTCATTTCCACCCATTCTCTTAAGGCTTCTTTAAAGCAGTCTGTGAAATTTTTAAAATAGATAAATTGATTTTTACTTAGCATCAGGCTGTAAAAATTGTCCATAAAAGTCTCCGCCTCGTCGTTTAAATTCGCCTCTATAATGTTTAAAAGCTCTTCTATCTTGTCAAGTTCCCAAGGGCTTAGCCTTGCATTTTCATAGGCTTTTAAATTCAGCACAAAAGAAAAACCCCTCATCTAAGCTCTCCTAAAAATCCATTTAAAAAGACATTATTTGAGGCGATTTTTTGCATTTTTCTCTTTAAAGCTTCTTGCAAGATAGCATTTTTACTCATCTTGGTTTTTTTGCTTAAACGGCTTAAATTTCTCAATAAAGTCTTTTGCATTTTAAACTTCTTTTTTAGCTCTCTTTTTGCGTTTTTTGTTTTTGCATATCGCATTTAAGCTCCTTTAAATAATCTTTTAAAGCACCATTTACAAACCTAGCCACACTCATCTTTTCAAACTCCGCAAAAGTCTTAATCCTACTCCACTCTTCCTCACTAAAGCTAAAGCTAGGACTATCAATCTTAACACGCGGATTATTTTTGAAAAGATATGCCATTTCACGCACTCACAAGCATAAATTTACGCTCTTCTTTAATCCACTTAACACCGCAGCCATTGACCCTAACTCGGCTTAAGTCGTAATCCTCACGTCCATTGAAATTTGGCTCTTGCTCTAACACAGCTCTTAAAATAGCCTTTTCTTCCATTTCCTTACCAAGTCTAGTTTTAGGATATTTCTTTTTCAAAGCCTCTTTTTTAAAGCTAAAAAGCCCAGCCCAGCCGTTTTCAATGGCTCTATCAATTATCGCTATCACGCTTTCGTTTTGCTCTTTAAACTTGACGCATTTAGCTATAAGGGCGTTTTTACTAGCTATTTTTAACCTTGCTCCATTACTAGCCTTAAACTTAAACCACTCAATGAGCTTGTCTTTTTCTGCCTCGCTTAAATTCTTAAAATCTAGCTCTTGTTTATCTTGCATTTTTTTGGAGAAAAAATAAATTCGATTTTGGCAATTTTCCATTAGGTATAAATTCTTACTACGTAAGAATTCTTTCTTTATATGTGCGAACAAAAACGGCATGCGGGATTTTTTCGCATTTTTTGAAGTATCATTTTTAGGGCTTTTGAAAGGCTCAACCTCGCTCATCACGCCCATTTTTTCATTAGCACTTTTTGCAAACTCTTTATTTTCCACACTTTTTGCCACTTCATCTAGCTCTTCATTTTCCTCACATTTTTGCAAATTTTCTAAGCTTTCGTTTAGCTCTTCTTCGTCGTTATTGACAAAAATCACACTATAACCACGCTTAAATTTCCCAGCCTCATCTTTATGGATTATTTTAGAGATGATTTGCGCATCGATTAAGTCTTTTATAGCATTTTGCACAACCCTTACACTATAACCCATTTCATTAGCGATATGCTTTGCATTTACAACCCAATTTTCAGGCAAACTAGCCATAAATATAGCCACTAATTTCGCCTTATCATTTAAGTCTTTATGCTTTATGATGTCATTTGAGACTATTGTGAAATTATTTTTCAATTTTTGCTTAACTATCATCTTAAAACCCTCCTATTTTGAAATTCTTACTCGCTCTATAAAAAAGCACGATTTTTAGTCTATCCATACGACTTAAAAGCTCTACATTGATGTATTTGTATAGGCCACTTTTTAAATTTGTTATCTTATAAAAGCTCATTTTTTCTCCTTTTTTTTGAATTTACTTAGTAAATAATCCCAACTCCAAACAATAATTCCCGCTAAGAAAATGCTAACAGCCACAGAAAACCAAGCTAAGCTAAACCCAGCTAAAAACGATTCAACGTTCATTTAAAAACCCCCTTTTTGTGTTATACTTTCCTTTTTGAAAGGATATAAAATGGATATTTTCACAGCTTTTACGACCATAGAAACAAACGGCGACTTTTTTAAAGGCTTTATTTTTGGATTAATTACAGCCCTTATTTTGTGCTTTTTGTTTTTTAAGTCTTTATTTAAAGCCTTAGTCAAGCAAAATAATGAAGTCAGAGACAAAATCATAGAAAAAAATAATGAAGCCAATAAAATGCTTTTAAACGATGCTAAAGAAAGCATAAAAAAGCTTAAAGCCGACCTCGCTCTTTGTGATGAACAAAAAGAAGGCTTTAGGTTAAAATTATGGGAATTCCAAAATTCAAGTTTTAAATAAGCCACATCACACCTCATTTACTTTAGAAAAGAGAACTTGCTCTTCACGTGTATTGCTTACTATATCCTTAATGCGGCTTAGCTCATTTTTAAGCAAATTGTCAAAAAAGGCGATTTTTTGCATACTTAATTCGCTATTTTCCGCTTGTAAGATATTCCGCACTAGGCTATATAAAAGTGCATTGACAAACAAATCATTTAAAAACAACTCCTCCTCCTTATCCTTATGAAACACGCATAAATTTACCCACACTTCAAGCCGTCCTAATGCTTTGTTTTTGGGCTCTACGGCCACGCTTTGCATATTTGAAAAGCCCATTAAGTGCGTTGGGACATTATTATCTTTTAAATGCGCTTTGTAGTTTAAAAAGGGCAGATTTACGCCATTAAGCTTAGCTACAACGACCTTAAGCATAAGTTTTGGCAAGTGCAAAACATTATCATCTTCACTAAGCTTTTTTTCAAATTTACAGACATTCATCTCCAAATCACTTATAAGGATATTTTGCTCTTGATTGATACTTGCTAACAATTCCTCATCGCTAAATTTAAGATAAACGCCCTCATCTTTCAAACGCCTTCTTAGACGCTCCATTAATTCCGCAATTTTCATTTAAAACCCCCTTTTATGAAATCAAACATTGTGCAAACAAGCCCTATAATTACCCAACAAATAAGTGGGAACATCACTCCCACAGCTAAACCGCCCCAAAATTCATCACTCATTTTATTAACTCCTTTTTTGTTATAATCGCATTTTTAAAGAAAGGATTAAAAATGGATATTTTTACAGCTTTTGTAACCTTAGAAACAAGTGCAGATTTTTTTAAAGGCTTATTTTTAGGCACAGCCCTTACGGCTACCGCCTCTTTTTTTGTTATGAAATTTTTTACACGCCATTTAAGAGAACATAATGATGAGTTAAGACAAGAATTAAAAGACGCTAAAAATGAAACTAAGGCTTTTAAAGATGCCTTAATCAAACAACAAAATTTAGATATGATAGGCTCAATCTTTAAAGAAAAATAACTCATTGTTTTCCTTTAAAAAGAGACTTGATAAAATCATAAATATTTAAAATCCACAAGCCTATTCCAAAAGCAAAAGCCACACCAAAAACCCCACATAAAATCCCCACGATTAATTCCTCACTCATCTTAGCACCAACCTTACAAATAAATTTAAAGATTTATTAAGCCCTTTTTTAAACGCTTTAAAAATAAAGCTCACCAATTCCCACACGCCGTAAGTTAAAAGAAAAGCAATCCCAGGCATAGCCATACCCACGACCAAGCCCTGAAACAAATCCCCCCAGCTCATATTAATCCGCCTTTTGTTATAATTTCACTTTTAAAGAAAGGATTAAAAATGGACGCTATTTTGGATTTTGTGATTATTAGCTCAAGTTTAGATTTTTTTAAAGGCTTATTTTTAGGCTTAATTGTTAATGCGTATTTTGGCTTAAGCCTTTTTAAATTCCTAGTGAAGGAAAACCGCCTCATTAATGAAAAAATGCTCGAGAAAGATACATACATCAACGATAAATTACTCAAGCAAAGCAACGAGACGCGTGATAAGCTCTTAAGCGAAGCTAAAGAAAACATAAACGCTTTAAAAGCCGAGTTAGACCAAGCTAAAAAAGAGGCTAAAGCCTTTAAAGACGAGCTAATCAAACAACAAAATTTCGACTTCATTGGTAATATTTTCAAAGAAAAATAGCTCATTTTCTCCCCTTTTTAAAAAGATTTTTCACAAAATCCCAAATAATTTCCACCCATAAAGATAAACCAAACACCATTAAAACCATAAGAATTCCCCATAAAATCCCCATGATGAATTCCTGGCTCATATTAAGCCCTTTTTTAACTTCTCTACAAAAGCAAAAAGATTTAAATACGCCTTCATTAAGTTGCTTTTATCTCTAGCTATACGCCCACTTTTATGATGATGTTTGATTTTCAAAGCCTCAATAAAAGCATTTAAAAGCCTTTCAAGCTCCATAAAGCTCAAGCCCTTATGCTTTTTATTTTTCACTTTTAAAAGCTCATTAACGCCTTTAAAATAAGGCTTATTTTTCGCCTCATAAAAAGCCGTCCTCACGCTTGCACTTTGAAAAATATTACTTAAATAAAATCTAGTCATATTTATCCTTTTTTACCTATTTTTTTAATGTTCTTTTCATCGGCAAAATTGCGATTTTGCCTAAAAGAACCAAAACCTAAAGGCGTCCCCACCCTTTTGCTAACGCAAAAGCCCCGAATTTTGCCTTTTAAACTTGCTACACCTAAAGCCCAGCCCTTGCAACCCACTTTTAAGAAAATCAAAATCTTTCATAATGAGACGCTTTGACCCTTTAGAAAAAACCCGTAAGGGTTTAAGTTTCTAAAGTGGATAACCGCGCCTAAGTTGAAAGCGTTTTGATTTTCGCCTAAATGCACCCCTTTAGTAAAGATTTAAAATAAGCACCTAAAAAAGCCTTTAAATTTCATCTTAAGCACCCAAAGCCCATTAGCAAACTTTTCTAAGCTCAAATTCATCTTACACAGCCCTTACTTTTAAGAAAATTCCTGTTATCTCTTTATGGGTAATCTCCACTTTTAAAGCGTTTTCCATAAGCAACTCACACCCTATACAAAGCGGCTTAAACTCTATCACGCCGTTATAATTTGCCTCTTTAACTTGCTGTTTTAAAGCAGGGTTTTTGTCCATATTGAAATTAAAAATGAGACTTTTAAGGGCAGTTTTAGCACACTTATCACAGCTCATTTTTTGCTTATAATCATTAAAAACATAGTTTAAAAACATTTAAATCCTTTACCTTTTTTACCTACTTTCATCAGGCGAAGTAAATTCGCCAACCCAAATTTTGCCTTTTAAACTTGCTACACCCAAAGCCCACGCCGTGTCTTTGAATTTGCTTTTAAGAAATTTAAAGTTTTGCGTAATGAGGTAATTTAAGCCTTTAGAAAAGAAACGCCTTAAGCGTTTCAAGTTTCTAAAGTGCTTAACTCTTGCCGAATTAGCAAAGACTTTAAATTTCGCCTTAAATTCACTTTCCAAGAGAATTGCAAAAATTAGCGTAATGAAACGATTACGACCCTTTAGAAAAAACCCGTCAGGGTTTAAGTTTCTAAAGTGGGCAACCGCCCTATAAACAATTTTTGAATTCTCACTAATTCACTAAAAACCAAAAATCCCAAAGTCTTTAACCCACCCACAACGCAAAAACATTGCTTAAATACACAAAGGAAACAAGTTTAAAGACCCCACTTGTTCCCCTCAAACTAAGGCTTAAAAATCCTCCTCATTAATAAATTTCGCTCTTTCTTTTACGCTTTTATTAATCAGCCTTGCATATTTTGCATAAGTCATAGCCGAATTTGCGTGTCCTAGCATTCTGCGGCTTACCCACTCTACATCTTCGCCACGACTAAGCATTAAAGAGGCGAATGTATGCCTTGTCTCATAGAGCCGCATAGGCTTGGCATTTAGCTTGATTAAAAGCTCTTTGAAAAGAGTGTGTAAATTGCTATATTTTTCAAAAATAAAATCATCATCTTTTTTACCCTCGACTAGCTTAAGCATGACATTTTCAACGACCTTTAGCATGTCGATTGTTCTATAAGAAAACCTATTTTTAGGGGAGTTTGTTTCTTTTTTAGAAATCCTTGTTTTTCTAATGTGAATTTCTTTTTTAACAAAGTCTATATCTCCCTTTTTAAGAGCCAAAATTTCCCCCGTTCTAGCCCCAGTAAAAAAGGCTATGCTTAGATACTCCTTTAAAGGAGAGGGGGCATTTTTGATAAAGAGCGAAATTTCAGCATAATCAAGTGCCTCCTTTTGACTTCTTTCAAGCTCTGCCTCGTCCATTTTAAGGCGTGGCATTTTGATACTTATCGCCTCTCTTAAGCCCTCATCAACGCAGTAATTTATAAAGCGTTTCAAAAAGCTAAATCTAAGCTTTATGCTTGAATTTCGCATATTTTTCCCCTCACAAAAAAGGATAAATTTCACAATATGCCTTTTTTCAAAATCCTTAACACTGCGTAATTTTTCCGACTGAAAAAAGTCAATGATGATTTTTTGCAAGTTTTTATAAGACTTTTGCGTGCCTCTTTTATGCACGATAAAAGAATTAAAAAAGCCCTCAAGCTCCCCTCTTAAATCCTCGCTAAATATCGCCTTATAGTCTTTTTCTTCCCTTAAAAGCTTTTCGCAATAAAGGGCGTTTTCGTAGTCTATGAAGTCCTTGGCTAATTTTTTGATATAGGCTCTATTTTGCAAGATTAAGGGCGTGTTTTTCTTAAAAAACTCCCTTGCTTCCTTGCTATCCTTGACCCCACTAGCTAACCTTTCTCTAAGGCCGTTTTGCCTGATGTCTAAATAAAGCATTTTGCCTCTTGCGTAAGTATTAATCTCTCTCATTAATCCTCCTTGCTAAAAGCTGTTTTTCTTGCAAAAGAACATATAAAATTCTTTCAAAATCGCCTCTTAATTTAAGATTTTCAATATCAACACCTAATGCGGTCGAATTTTCCTTAACTTCATCTTTGTTTATTAATTCAATGAAATTATTTGAGAAACGAAACCCAATGCTTTCAAATCTTCTTAGCTTACGATACATTAAGCATACTATAAGATGAAAAAGCCCTTCTTTTCTTGTTTGTTTTCTTTCGGCTTTTGTTAAATAAACGTTAAAGGTATTTTCCACAAAATCCGCACATTCTGCTAGGTTTTCATCGCTAAAAGCCCCCTTAGTTTCTCTTAAAATCCTTACTTTTGCTCTTTCTAGCTCATACATCTTTTTCATTTTCTTTCCTTTGTGTAAAATTGCCTTTTCTAAAAGGCTTTTTAAATACTAGCAAATAGCACTTAAAAAGCTTTTCTACACGCAGGCCCTGGACTTCTCCCGCATAACTGCGACCGAAAATCCACACGACTTAAGCTTTCAAGCCCCACATAAATGCGGGGCAACTCTACTCAAACCCTTTTCAAAGAACTTTTCATAAGGCTAGGACTTACGCCTTTGCCACCTATGCTAAATTAAGCCCTTACGCTTTCTAAGCTTAAAAAGCCTTAGCTATTGAAAATCACCCGCATAAAGCCAACATTGCTTTTTAATGCTCTTTTCTAAGCTTTTTGCCTAATCAAGCCCAACGTTAGCGACCTTAAAGCCCAGCCCTAAACTTCGTCTGCATAAGCTTTAAATCACGCTTAAATACGCCCCGACCGCAAAGTCCGCACGGCTAAATAAAGCCGTCGTTTTACCGAGTTTGCGTGGCATAACGCTCCAGCCTTACACACCGCTTAAGCTACACACGCAGGCCCTGGACTTCTCCCGCATAAACGGCGATACACGCCCCACGACCCGCATAAAGTCACGTAAGGCTTAGGCTAAGCCGTTTTTACGCTCTAAAGCTGCCCACATAAGCGAAGTTTCAAGCTTAAGCTACAAGGACACAATTTAACAACCCAACAAAACTTAGTTTTTTTTCTAGCTTTTAGCCACATTTTAAGACACATAGCTGGGGATTTACCCTCCCCCTGCTATAATTTCAAAAAATCCTAAAAAGCTTTAATCACTGAAAACCCAAGCTTTGAACCAAAATGCTTTTTATAGGTTTTAAAAAAAATAAGGTTAAATTTAAAAAATGTTAAAAATAACACGCAAACTAAAGGATTTTGATGAGATAAATTTGACAATGCCATTTATGTTTTTGCAAAACAAAAATGTCGTATTTTTGCGACAAATTATCTTTTTTCAACCTTAAATTAAATTGTAATTTAATTAATATCAGCTTATGTTTCTTTGATTTAAAAAGTTTAAGATTTGTGGATAAGAAATGGAGTTTCTCAATTTCATTGTGCTAAAAGTATCTAGGTGGATACCTAATTTTCTTTAGCTATATCTTTTGTTTTTAAATTACGCCTACCTTCACTTGCTAAAATATCTTTTAATTTTTCGATCACTTTTGCATAAAAATTCCTTGATTTTAATTTCAAAGAATTTAAATATAAAATTGCAAAAAGAGAGGAAAAACTTTTGATTTGAAAGCTTATAAAAGTATTGTATATTTGTTAAAAAAGGATTTTTATGAATAGTAATGATATTTTCTTTTTTGGTGCGGGTTTTTCAAAATCTTTAATTGGTTCTTATCCAACTCTTGCTGAGTTATCAAATTCTTTAAAGAAAGAAAAGGATTTTATAAATGAAAATGAAGAAATCTACGAAGATAACTTGGAGCAGCTTTTAACTTATCTTATAACACCTTTACCTTTTAAAACAAAAGAGGATATTTTAAGAGATGAAGCTTCTTATATTGAAAAAATAGATAAGATAAATAATTATTTTATGGAATTACGAGGAAATACAACAATTGATCGGAACAATAATGATATTGTAATATTATCACAATATATTAATGAGAATAGATGCACCTGTATAACATTAAATTATGATTTATTACTTGAAGAAATGTTATTTTTAACAAAAAAATATGAATCATACGATGTTTTTTATAAAATACCAATAAAACAAATTAATGAACGAAAAAAGACAAAAAGCATAGGTTTTAATTTTTACCAAAGTAGTTCCAATAATGAAATAAATAAGTCTCCTGAGATAATAAAACTTCATGGTTCCATTAGTTGGTATTGTGATCAAGTATATCAAAATAGTCAAATATATTCTTATTCTGCATACAAAGAAAGTGTATATTATAACATAGAACGATATAGCGATGAATTATTTATCGATTTAAAACCACTCATTATTCCACCTATACTCGATAAAACAAATATTCTATTGCAATCTTTATGGAGAAAAGCTTTTAGGGCTATACAGAATGCTAAAAATATCTATATTTATGGATTTTCATTTCCTATGACCGATTTGTCTGTTGTCTATCTTTTTCAAAGTGCTTTGCGTTTGAATAAAAATGATTATAAAATATATATTGTTAATACTGAAAGCAATATTGAAAACAAAAAGAAAAGATATAATGAAATTTTTAGCGAAGGCAAGTGTGATTTTAGTTTTTGTTGTGGTGATAATTTAGAAAAACTAGCCAAACATTTAGATAAAAAATTACCTAAAAATATTTAAGTTTTCTATGTAACTATCCTCCAAACCTTAAAGATATAGATAGTTACATGCTATTTTTATATAAAAGATAATCATATAGTGTTTTATGGCGATAGTTACATCAATAAGAAAACATAAGATTATTTAAGCAAAAATGTAACTATCCTAGAGAGTAAAAAACGCTTTTGGGTAAAATCAAAGCTCGTATTTATCCGCCTTTTAAATAGCATTTAATCACTTTTTTGGGACAAAAAGGGATATTTGGGATATTTTACACTTTAAATTGAGAAAGATAAAAAATCATTTTTATATGCTTTAAAAGCCTATTATTTGGTATTTTTGCTAAAATCATTTAGAGATAGTTTTAAAATACCCCTCACAAAAAATACACAAGAATTCATAAAAAAATAAATTTTATTCAAACTATGAGGTAAAAATAATTTTCATTTCTAGTTTAAATGAAATATTTTTGCGGATAATTTTTAAAATCTGGCAAGTGCTTGTAAAAGCGAAATAATAATATTGTGAGTAGATATTTAATAAGATAGCTAAAAAAAGTTACTTACAAACCGAGTCTCACATACACCCTTTTAGGTGCTTCGTATCCCTCGCAAGTTAAATTTTCATCATTTGGGTTAAGAAAATTTTCTAAAGAATAAGAATCTATCCAAGCCGTTTTTCTCTGCTCCTCTTTATCTGTTTTTTTAGTCGCTAAAACCTCAAACTTGTTAAAACCAGCCCTTAAACACCAGTTTCTTAAAGCTTTGATGGAGGGAACAAAATAAATATTTGGAATTTTAGAATAGGTATTTTGTGGCACAAGTGCGATTTCTTCCTCGCTTTGAATATACATTGTATCTAAAAAAATTACGCCATTTTGAGTAAGACTTTTTTTTAAATCCTTAAGCATTTTGATGGGGTCGCTTCTGTGATAAATCACGCCAAGGCAAAAAATTACATCAAATTTCACAGCATAATTTGGCAAATCCTCCACGCCCAAAAGCTCAAATTTAATGTTGGTTTTTGCTAGGGCATTGATGAGCTTAAATTGTAGATGATATTTTAAGGAAGGATCAAAGCCTATGATTTGCTTAGGGGAAAATTCAAGCATTTTAAACATATAATAGCCATTATTGCAACCCACATCAGCGACTATTTTATCCTTAATATCACGCATAAAGGGTTTTAAAATGTCAAATTTGATAAAACTTTGCCATTCTGTATCGATGAAAAGATCATCTATTTTAAAAGGACCCTTACGCCAAGGTTTAAGGGCTATGGCAAGTTCTTTTATTAGATTTTTTTGACTTTTATCGGTGGTAATCTCTACGCTTTGAGTTAGTTTAAATTCACAAAATAATTTTTCTAAAGAAGTAATTTTTGCCTCAAGTGTTTTTATATCCATACTTGCAAATGATGAAAGAAGCCTTATTTCTAAGGCTTTTACTTATCTCTAAGTTTTAATTCTGTAATAATCTTAATGTAAGATTGATAATCTTTTCTTTTAAGATAATTTAACAATCTTTTTCTTTGACCAACAAGCTTTAAGAGTCCTAAGCGTGAAGAAAAATCTTTTTTATAAATTTTAAGATGTTCTGTAAGCTCGGTAATCCTAGCTGTTAAAAGTGCTACTTGCACTTCAGTTGAGCCTGTATCTCCTGCCTTTTTGGCGAATTTCGCAACAATTTCTGCTTTTTTAGCCGAATCCAAAGCCATTTTGACCTCCTGATTGGTAGAATTAAAGTGGGAATTATACTTTAAAAAAGTAAAAAATAAGCTTAATTTCACCTTTTAAACTTTTTTTCGTTATAATACCCAAATTTATTTTAAGGAGAATTTGTGCTTTTAACTAAGGCTAGTGAGTATGCTTTACTTTCTTTGATTTATATCTCTTCTAAATCTACCCCGTGCGATGTTGATACTATGGCGACTGAGCTTGAAATACCTAAAAGTTTTTTAGCGAAAATTTTGCAAAATTTAGCAAGAGATGGTTTGCTTCACTCTTATAAGGGTGCAAAGGGTGGTTTTAGCCTTGTTAGAGAGCCAAAAGCCTACACGCTTAAAGAAATTTTAGCAAGTGCTGAAAAAAAAGAAGTTAGCGTTTTTGAGTGTAGTGGTGGAGTTTGCCCCAATCAAAAGGAAAATTGCCATCTTTTGTCTGTTCTTATGAATTTACAGCAAAAAATTGATAATTTCTTAGATTCCATTACTTTAGAGGATATTATTAAAAATAATGGCTAAAAAGAAAACTTTAGATTTTGTTTTTCCCTTTTTAGGTCCTTTAATTGCACCTATTGTTAAAGCTAAAAGCATAACGATTGTTGTATTTATCGTTTGTATTTTAGCCATTATCATCGTTCCTTTACCCGGACCTGTTTTAGACTTTTTTTTAGCTTTAAGTATAGCTCTTTCTGTTTTAATTATACTTATTTCTATTTATATCCCAAAGCCTACAGACCTTACGACCTTTCCTACACTCATTCTCATTATCACGCTTTTTAGATTAGCCTTAAATATTGCCACGACAAGAATGATTTTAAGTGAGGGGCAAAATGGAGCTGATGCTGTCAGTGAGATTATTGCTGCTTTTGGAGAATTTGTTGTTGGAGGGAATTATGTCATTGGTGTGGTTGTTTTTTCTATTTTGGTTTTAATTAATTTTATGGTTGTAACTAAAGGTAGCACTAGAGTTTCGGAGGTGCAAGCGCGTTTTACTTTGGACGCTATGCCGGGTAAGCAAATGGCTATTGATGCGGATTTAAATGCAGGCTTAATAGACGAGCAAACTGCTAGAGCAAGACGACAAGAGATTATAGCCGAGGCGAATTTTTACGGAGCAATGGACGGCTCATCTAAATTTATTAAAGGCGATGCTGTTGCGGGGATTATCATTACAATCATTAATCTAATAGGCGGTTTTCTCATCGGCTCTTTTCAGCACGATATGAGCTTAAATGACGCTGCGGCAACATTTACCATACTTACCATAGGCGATGGGCTTGTTTCTCAAATCCCAGGACTTATCACCTCTACTGCCACTGCTATCATTATCACGCGAGCAAGTAAAGATGAAGAAAATTTTGCAGAAGGCTCACTCACTCAACTTTTAAGCGAGTATCGCACACTTTTGATTGTGGGTTTTGTTTTATTTATTTTTGCTTTAGTTCCGGGTCTTCCTACGCTTTCACTTGGTTTTATGGCTTTAATTTTTTTGGGTCTTGGTTATTTAACTAAGCAAGTAAGAGAAGGTAAAATCGACATTGTTAATGTTAAAAAAACTAAACCAGCTGCCGCAGGAGTAGGAGGAGGTGCTAGCCATAGTGGTGGAGCTTCAATCGCACCTGTGGCAAAGAAAAGCGAAGAGGAAATTTTAAGAGAAGAAGAAGCGAAAATCAATGATATTTTAAAAGTTGAAATTTTAGAGCTTGAGCTCGGCTATGCTCTAATTAAACTTGCCGAAACAGAGCTAACCGAGCGTATCCGTGCTATGCGTAGAAATATCGCTCAAAGTCTTGGTTTTTTAATGCCAAAAATTAGGATTAGAGATAATTTAAAATTGCAGTCTAATAAATATAATTTCAAACTCAAAGGCGTATCTTTAGCGACTTTTGAAATTTACCCCGATAAAGTTTTAGCGGTCGATGCAGGTTTTGTAACCGAAGAAATGGAAGGCATAGCGACAAAAGAGCCTGCTTTTAATTCTAATGCTGTTTGGATAGACCCCAGCAATAAAGATGAGGCGAATTTAAATGGCTATGTTGTGGTTGATCCTGCTAGTGTGATTGTAACGCATATGACGGAGCTTATTAAAAAACACGCTAGTGAGCTTTTAACGCGTCAAGAAGTGCAAAATATGCTTGATAAGGTGCAGCAAGACTACCCTGTAATAGTCGAAGGGTCTAATATCTCTGTGGGCTTAGTGCAAAAGGTGCTTAAAGACTTGCTAAAATACCGCATACCTATCAAAGATATGCTAACTATACTTGAAACGATGAGTGATGTGGCTGAAGTAAGTAAGAGTCCTGATATGATTATAGAGCATGTTCGCTCTGCTCTTGCGAGAGTGATTACAAATATGTATATGGACGAAAAGGGGGTTGTAGATTTCTTCATCTTAGATTCTGCGACTTCGGCATTTTTGTGTGATTTGGTGCAGTTTAGAGATGGGAGCTATCATGTGCCTTTAAGTGTAGCACAAACAGCGGTTTTAATCGATACTCTAAAAGCAGAATATGACGCCGTTTCAAATGGTCGCATCAAGCCTTTTTTGCTCTGTGTGGAATCTAAGCTTCGCAAATTTTTAGCCGAGCTTTGTCATAATTTTAATATTAATATCGTTGTGATTAGCTTTGCTGAAATCACAGAAAACACAAATTTAAACACAGAAGGCATTATTAAGGTCGAATTTTAAGGATAGAAAATGAAAATTTATCATCTTTCCCACACGGATTTAGATGGATATGCGTGTCAATATATTGTCAATTTTTATTTTAAAAATGTGAAATTTTACAATTCTAATTATGGCAAAGAGATTAATGAAAATTTTATAAGCATTTTAAATGATATTGAAAAAGACGGAGAAAATGAGGCTTTGATTCTCATTAGCGACTTAAATTTAACCCTTACACAATGTGAGGAATTTGAAAAAACTTGCAAAGAAAAAGGCATTAAGCTTTTGCTTTTAGACCATCATCAAAGTGGTTTTGAGTGTATGCAAAAATATGAATGGTATCTTTTGGATAGTTCGCGTTGTGCTGCTAAGATTGTTTATGACTTTTTTTCTAAAATTTGCTTTAAAGATGAAAACTTAGAGCGTTTTGTAAGAGTTGTTAATGCGGTGGATATTTGGCTTAAAGATGATGAGTATTTTGAGCTTGGGAAAGTTTTTTTAGGGCTTATCGCTAATGCAAAAGAAATTAACCGAGTTATGTTTCAAAGAGAAAATGTATTTTATATGTTTTTTTTGCTTGAGAGAGCGAGAAAATTTATAGAAAAAGAAGATGCCCACATTTTGCTTGATAATGCTGTGCATTTCATCAAAAAAGATTATTTTTTGATGAAAAAGCCTGATGATACTTTGGCAAATTTACTTTCCTATTTCATAGTAGAAAAACTAAGCTTGATGAAGGAAGAATTTGTGCTTTATTATGATAATCACAAGGGAATTTTAACTTCAAATATAGGCAATACTTCCATAATAGGCAATGATTTTTTGGTTCAAAATCCCGATTTTGACTTTTTCATCGATGTGAGTTCGCGAAAAACCTTAAGTTTTAGAGCAAATGGCAAAATAGATGTAAGTTTGATGGCTAAAAAATTAGTCGGCGGAGGAGGGCATAAAAATGCTAGTGGAGGACTTTTTGTCGGCTTTAAAGAAAGTGCAAATTATAAATTTATCAAAGCACAGATTGTGGATTTGATTAAGGCAAAAGAACTGAAAAAGGAGAGCGAAAATGTCTAAAGAGCTTGAAGACTTAAGATATGAACTAAGCATCGTTTTAGAGGCTATGCTTTTATATGCTGGGGTTAAAAAAGATAAGCTTGAAAAGGCGATTGAACTTTATATTGATAATATTGATTCTGTGCTTGAAAACTCACAAAGTGAGGGTGTAGAGGAAGTTTTAGAAGTGGTGGAATATCTAAGAAAACATCACAAGGAGTATTTTAAGTGAAGATTTTTTTAAGCTTATGCTTACCCTTAATGCTTTTGGCAAATATTTATGAAGAATTTAGTGATTTTGCCTATGAAAAAAAAGTGGGGCAAGGCTTTAAAATCAGCGATGTAAAGCTTGTTGATTTCTATCAAAATAAGGAATTTTGTTTGCAAATGCTTATAGGCGCTAAAGAAGTAAGAGTGCTAAAAAATTCTGTAAAATGTGAAAAATTAGCTAAGGATAAGAGTTTTTTAACTTTTTTAAATGGCGATTTTCTAAGTCTTTACCATCAAGATGATACAGCGCTTCAAAAAGAACTTCAATCTTTAAAAAAAGCAATGCGTGATATTATGGTGTATTATAAACTTAGATTAAAATTAGATAAAGCCATGATAAAAGATTCAAATGTAAGCATTTTAAAGCTTGATGAAAATGGTGGGACTTTATTTTATAAAATTAATCATCAAGCCTGTGTTGGCATAGAGCTTTTTAAAGAAGATAAGATGAAGATGAAAATTTATGGCATAGAAAATTTAGACAAAGAATGCAAATTTTTCATCTCATCTCCAGCCTTTAAAGAACTTTCTTATACTAAAAACGAATTTAGATTGTATGTTTTGGAGTGAAAAAAGCCTTAATTTTTAAGAAAAAATGGCTCAAAATTTGCCAAAGGTTTTGCTCTTTTGATCCTAAAGCCTTAAAAACGCAATTATCCAAATCTTTTTTTTCTTGAACGCTTAAATTTTTCATTAAAAAACCTTATAAAATATTGCAAGTGCGAATTATACCATAAGATTTTATTTTTTACTCAATTCTTCAGCGACTTTAGCGGCTAATTTTAATTTTTCGCTATCAAAATGCGTGTAAATACGCGAAGTGTTTAAACTAGCGTGTCCTAGAGCTTCTTGCACTAAAACAAGGTCTTTTTGTTTTTTGTAGAGTAGGGTGGCAAAGGTATGGCGGAGCATATGGGCACCATTTTTTTGCTTACGGATTCCCGCCCTAAAGAGTATTTGCTCGACGATACGACTCACATAAGCTTGGGTGAGGGGAGTGCCTTTTTTATTAACAAAGAGTAGGGCGTCTTGACTAAGATAATTAATTTTAACATTATCAAGCAAGGTAGAAATCAACTCTTTTTTTATCATTACAAGGCGATATTTATTCCCTTTAGCGTGAATTCTTATATGATATAAGCCATCTTCCTCGCTAATATCTTTAAGTTTAATATGTAAAGCCTCGCTCACCCTTATGCCAGTAAAAATGATGATTTTAATGATGAGTTTGTTGCGTATAGTGTTGGCTTTAAAGTCGGCATTATCAATAGCCTCAAGGAATTTTTTAAGCTCATCTTCATTCATAAATTCAGGTAGCTTCACACCTCTAGCACCAGAAATTCCCGCCCAATTTTTGAGACTAATATCAAAAATATGGGCTTTAGAATCTTCTTCATTTTGTTTATTTAAAAAATCAAAAAAATTCATCACGGCAATGCGGTAGTTTTTCTTACTCGCATCAGAAAGCGCACCTGTAATGCTAGCTAAAATCTCCACAATCAAAGCTTCATCGATTTGTTTTAAAGAGTGAAGTTTATAAAGAGCGAGAAAATCAAAAAGTTTTTTAAGAGGATTAAAATAGGTGCTAACACCTGTAAGTCCAGCATTTCTAGCCTTTTTTACAAGGGCATCAAGGGCTTCGATGTGATTTGGAGTTTGTGTCAAGGCGTAATTAACCTCCGCTAAAATAGCTGGATTTTTAAGCTCTTTATTAGAAAGAGAACTTAGTTTATATTTTACAAATTTAGCAAGCCAAAATAAAAAAGATTTTTCAAAATTTTCTTCACAATCTAGGGGATATTTCATCATTAAGCCTTAAAATTTTTAAAAGTTATTTTAGTATTAAAAAAGTAACGAAAGACTTTTTAGAGCAAATTTTAATTTATAAAAAATTTAAAAAAATATTTTAAAAAAATTATAAAATAAAACTTAATTTAATCATATAATTTTATGATTAAAAGTAAAAATTGTTAAATTTTATAATTTTGTATTGAAAACTATAATTTTCAAACTTTTATTAAAATATACAAACTAAACTCAAAAATATAGCATTAATCCCTATTTTATAGATTATACATCTCTTTAACTTTTGCATTAAAACAACTTATCCATAAAATTTATCAAAATATTTTTTGTAAAATCTCTTGCATTTTGAAAACTTATATTTTATTTTTTAAATTTTTACAGGATAAATTTATAAATACTATTCTTTTAAAAATTATCAATATTAATATTTTATTGATAAAATTTTTAATTATAAAATGAACTAAAATTGCCCTATTCTCACTTTCTCTTTTTATTATTAGTTTAAGTTTTTTATAATTTTAAAAAAGGAGCTTCATTTTGATTTTAGATGAAAAGAAAATTTATTGTTTGCTTTTTTGCTTTTGCATTTTTTGCCTAGTTTTATCACATACTTTTTTTCAAAACTATCTTTTTATGCGTCCTTGTGAGCAGTGTGTTTATGTGCGTTTGGCTTTTTGCATTTTGACATTTTCTTTCATTTTTCTTTTATTTAAACCTATTCAATTTTTAGGTTTTTCTCTGGCTTTTTTTGGAATTTTTTACGGCTTAAAAGCCTCTTTTAAGCTAATGCAAATTCACTCCGCCCTACTCTCAAATAATCCTTTTCTAGCCTCTTGTTCGACCTATCCGCGTTTTGCTTTTAACTTGCCTTTAGATAGATTTTTCCCATCCTTTTTTGCACCGACAGGCATTTGTGCATTAGATGCACCCACACCGCCTAGTGATATAACTTTAAGCACCTTGCAAAGTTTTTTTACCGAGCTTTACGCACAAGGTTGGTATTTAATACCAAAATTTGAGCTTATTAGTATGGCGGAGGCTTCTTTGCTTAT
This sequence comes from Campylobacter vulpis, assembly GCF_014217995.1. NCBI lineage: Bacteria > Pseudomonadati > Campylobacterota > Epsilonproteobacteria > Campylobacterales > Campylobacteraceae > Campylobacter > Campylobacter vulpis. Next base: position 791,239 of record NZ_CP041617.1, on the reverse strand, counting down.
TTTTAGTTTTATTTTGCTTATCATTTCTCCTTTTTTTATTAAGCAGCTTAATTTAAAAGCTAAATTTATAAGCCTTGCTCTCTTTTTGGGCTTGATTTTTCTTGCGTGATTAGGAATTTGTGCTACAATTTTTTTTATTTTCAAGGAGTTTTTATGTTAAAAAAATCTATTTTGACGCTTTTTTGTGCGTTGTCTTTTGCTTTTTCGCAAGATTTTATTACACTCAAAGGCAAAATCGAGGCGAAAAATACTCTCATTGAGGTTTTTTCTTATAAGTGTATCCACTGCTATAATCATCAAAGATTTGGCACTCTTGAGGCTTTGAAGGAGAAAATTCCAAATTTATCTTATGAAATTTATCCCATAAGTATAGCCGATGTGAAATTTGGCACACTTTTAAATGAACTTTTTGCTTATGCTATTTCTGCGGATAGAAAAAATCAAAAAGATGCAAGTTACCAAGACAGCCTAGCACATCGTTTAGCAAAGGCGTATTTTGAAAAATATTTTTTGATGAATAAAAAAGGGCAAGTCGTCGCTACAAAAGATTTTGAAGATGAAAAAAGCTTTTTACAAAATGGACTTAATGTGCTTAAAATCAGCGAAAAAGAACTAAAAAATTTTATCCAAACAAAAGAGGCTAAAGAGCTTTTGGAGCGTTTTGAGTGGGCTAATGAGGTCGCTAAAAACTATGGCACACCCGCTTTTATTGTCAATGGTAGCTATCAAATCAAGCCCGAGGCTATCGATTCTTTTGAAAGTTTGCTAAGAATAATAGAGGAATTGAAAAATAAGTAAGGCAATGCATTGCACTGCCTCTTAATTTAATAGCTAAATTCGCTATCTATGGCGATTTTAGAAATATCTTTTTTATGCTCTAGCTTTAAAAGCGGAGCCTTTTTATCCATACCTAAAACCTTGACTTTTTTACCATCGATAAGTAGAGCTACACCCTCAGGAAGAGCATAAACGATGGATTTTGGATTGAGGATTAAAAATTCCTCCAATCTTTCCTCCCTACTTTCGCCATTATGTCCCACAGGTTTTCCTGAAATAAAATGCGGATTGATTTGATATGGAAAGATATTGAAGGTATTAAAGGATTCAGGTTCTGCGATAGGCATATCGTTAGTTGTTTGCATAGTGGCACCTGCGACATTTGAGCCAGCCGACCAGCCCACATAAGGCACTCCCTCACTCACTCTTTTAGCAATTAATTTTACAAGATCATTTTTATAAAGCTGATTGACAAGCTCAAAAGTATTTCCGCCGCCTACAAAAATGGCGTCCGCATTTTTGACTATATCTGTGGCTTTACCCTTATGCACACTGATGATTTCTACGCCGAGGCTTTGCAGAGCTTTTTGCACTTGTGCCTCATATTCATCATAACTCTTTCTCACTCCAGCATAAGGGATAAAGGCGACTTTTTTGCCTTTGAGATTATTTTTTTCTACAAATTCTTTAAGCCAAGGAAGAGCGTGGTTTAAATAGCCCGTATTTTTATAACCAGAACTTGAAAGCAAAAGTGCTTTTTGTTTATCTTTTGGGAAGTTAAAGCCCTCCTTTGCACTTAGGCTAGAAACGCTAAGACATAAAGCCGCTAAAGATGCAACACCAATTTTAAGAAGCATTCTTCTTTTCATTTAATCTCCTTTAAAAATATTGACCTTTTCATTATAATTTTATTGATTTAAAATTTTGTAAATTTTAAAGATTTCGCACGATAAAACAACTTTTTTATTTTTTGTAGATTTTTCCTACAAATTTTTATATTTATTGATACTTAAATTCAAATAGCTCTTTTTATTTTAAGGGAGATTTTTAAAATATATATTTTCTCTTTGTTTAAAATCTGGCATATTTTCAAGCAAAAAAGCGTAAAATTCTTTGCCGTGATGAGGGAATTTTAAATGAGTGATTTCGTGCAAGATGACATATTCTATCGCTTTTATAGGCTTTTGCATAAGTTTTAGATTAAGGTTGATGTAGGCTTTTTGATGATTACACGAACCCCAACGCGTTTGCATAGTTTTTAAAGAAATTCTTTTAACCCTAAGTCCCGTTTTTCTTTGCCATTTTTTAAGATAAAAATTAAAAATAATCCTAGCATTTTTTCTTATAAAAATTTGCAAATGCTCTAAATTTGGCGTTTTTATCTCATTTTTGAAAAGCCTTGCCTTACTTAAATTTGGCTCTAAAATTACCTTAAATTTATGCCCCAAAAAGATTAATTCATCTTGTTTTTTTAAGGTTTTTTGATAGTTTTCATAAGCATTTTGAAGCCATTTTTCATTTTTTATTAAAAATTCTTCAAGTCTTTCTAGAGGGTAAAAATACGGCACACTTAGCTTAAATTTTCCCTCATTATCTATTCTTAAAATGAGATTTTTTACAGCTTTTTTAAAAATATAAATTTCAAAATGTCGCCAAATTATACGAGTGCTTTGCCTTGCCATTTTTTACTTTTCCACCTATACGCATTAACAAGCCCTCTTAAAAACTCATCAGCACAAAATCCAAGCCACACGCCCACTATCCCAAGTCCAGCATAAAAACACAAAATATAACCCACAGGTAAAGAAACGCCCATCATAAAAACAAGTCCGCTAAAAAATGGAAATTTCGCATCTCCACTTGCCCTTAGAGCATTAACCATCACAATATTAAAAGAGCGAAAAACTTCAAGAAAAATAGAAAGCGTAAAAAGCGGTATCATCAACTCTTTAAGCACATCTTCAAGTTTTAGCATACCCATAGTAAAATCCTGCAAAATGAAATTTAGCAAGGCTACCACCAAAGAAGCAACCAAACTAAGATATAAAGCGACCCAAGTATGCTTATAAGCGACATTAAAATACCTACCGCCGACAAGTTTGCCGATGATGATTTCATTAGCTACGCTTATGGCTTGACCAATAAGCATAATCATCATAGAAATTTGAAAATAAATCGTTTGAACGCTTAAATTTTCTTTACCCAAACTTGCCACAAAGGCAAAAGCTATGGTATATTGCACTATCCAAAGGAGATTTTCCCCAGCTGAAAAGCCGCCTATATTTAGAATTTTTTTAACAACCTCTTTCTCAAGGGTTATCATTTCGCGTAATTTTAGATGAATTTTAAGTTTAAAAATAAGTATAAGCAAAAGTGCCACTATGGCTAAAACACGCCCTATAATATTACTAAGCCCTACTCCAAAAAGCTCTAAGCTTGTATGATGTAAAACAATATAATTTCCAAGAATGATAAATCCGTCCATTAAAAGCGTTACAAGCATTACAAAAAAAGCGTGATTATACACCCTCACAACAGCTGCCATAACTATGCCAACAGCGTCAAAAAAGAGACAAATTGCAAGCGTATGTAAATAAATTTGACTATCTCTTAAAAGCTCATTGGGGATTTTAAGTAAAGTGAGTAGAAAATTTCCCTGCCATAAAATAAAAAGCATACAAAAAAAGCCCAAAAGTGCGTTTAAAAATAAACTTTGATGAATAACCTTTCTTGCCAAAATCAAATTTCTAGCACCCAAAGCCTGCGCGATGACTACGCTACAACCCACACTTAAAAAACTAAAAATGGTAATAAATAAATCTAAGATTTGATTTCCAGCACCCATAGCACCAACTAAGGAATTTGAATATTGAGAAACCATAACGGTGTTGATGATTAAAGAAAGATAGCGTAAAAACATCTCGCAAAATATCGGGACACTAAGCTGTTTTAAAGAGAGTTGCTTGCTCATTTGTTAAAATCCGTATTATTTAAATTTGTTTTGCAAAGTTTGAAATTTAATAAAAATTATAACAAATTTGATTAACTAACCCCCACAAAAAAGTGGAGGTTATAAAGAGTGGATATAAACTAAAATTTTTTAAAACTTCTTCTTCTTCACATCTTCAAGGATATTTGTAGCGATGTCGCTTACTGTGTTAGAGATGATGGCACTTTCATTAGCAATTTCCACATTATCCTTGGTGGTTTGGTCTATTTGAGCCACACTTTCATTAATCTGTGTAATACCAGCAGTTTGTTCCTTAATGCTTTCTGCCATATCATTGATAGATTGAACAAGTAAGTTAGTATTTGCTTCTATCTCACTTAAAGACTTTTGCGTTCTTTCAGCGAGTTTTCTCACTTCATCAGCCACGACGGCAAAGCCTCTTCCGTGTTCCCCTGCTCTTGCTGCTTCAATAGCAGCATTAAGGGCTAGAAGATTGATTTGGTCAGCTATATCACCTATAATGCCTGTAACATTTTTAATCTCTTCACTTTGAGTAATCACATCACTGGTTTTTTGAGAGACATTTTGCATAGAGGAGGTAATCTCTTCTAAAGCAGCAGCAGTTTCTTCTAAAGAAGCAGCTTGAGAATTTGAGCTTGAAGTTAAATTTTGCACAGCGTTTTGAAGTTTGGAGCTTTCATTGGCTAAAGAATTTGCAAAATCAGAACTTTGTTTAAGCATTTTGATGATTTCTTCGCCTAGGGCATTAGTGGTTACTTCTACACTACCTGTGGCATTTTCTATTTTGTTTCTAAAATCTAAGCTTTTAAATTCTTCAAAGATAGAGTGGATTTTATTCATATCTTTACCCACTTTAGTTTGTAAGACATCAAGGAGATTATTAAGCACACTTTTAAGTTCTATGAGTTGTGGGTTTCTAGGATTAGCTGTGATTCTTGCTGTTAAATCTCCGTTTTCAACTATGCCTACTGTGGTAACACTTTCTTTAACAGCTTGTTTATCTTGGTCTAAGCCTTCTTTGGTGGCTTGAATGTTTTGGTTAATGGCGGCTGCCATTTGACCAATCTCGTCATTTGCTCTAGGTTTTAAATTTGCTGGCAGTTGATCGCTTTCAAAATTAATATATTTAAAAAAGGAGTATAAATGCTCGGATACATTGACAATTCTTCTTGTAATGTGAAATTTCACATAATACAAAATCGTAACAATCACCACAAGCAAACTAACCAAAGAAGTGATGATAATGCCAAGAAGAAGATTATAAAAAGGTTGGTAAATGCTTTTTGTAGGAGCTAGAGTAACCATAGTAAAAATGCTATTAGAATTTGCGATTTTGAAAGGTTGCACTCCAGCCATATATTCATCATCTAAATAATCATAAGCATAAATACCTCTTTCGTTATTTATTGAAGCGTTGAGGATATTTTGCCCCCTTTCATCTGTGTTGATATCTTTTAAATTTTTACCCACAAATTCTTCGTTGGAGTGTAAAAATATCACCCCATCTTGAGTCATTAAAAATCTCCTATCACCTTCAAAAATACTGCGTCTTGAGTGCAATAAATCTTCGCTTAAAGCTTGTATATTATATAAAATGCCTAGCGTTCCCATTTTTTGTTTATGGGAATTGAGTATGTTAAAGCTAAAATTAATGGTAAAAATATTTTTATCTTTAATTTGCACATTAAAAGGTTTGGATATAAGCATTTTATCATCATTATTGTTAGCATTTTGATTGAGTATATTTTTAAGATGATTATCCATTGTTTCACCAACTCCATCTCTTGCGATGTAAGATTGAGAATTAGGCAAAACGATGTAGGCATATTCTATAAATTTCGATGAGCCTGATAGAGCTTCTAAAACATCTAGCAATTCTCTTTGACTTAATTCCCCGCGTTCTAAAGCCGCACTAAGTCTATTAACGGCAAATTCGGTAGTTTCGCTTACTTGATTGACATAGCCTTCGACCTTATTGACATTTCTTGCGGTTGCATTAGCAATTAAAAGATGTGCCTCCTTGCTTAAAACCTGATAGCTTTGATAAGAAACAATGAGGGTCAAAAAGAAAATAACTAAAAAGACACAACAAAGAACAATGGCGATAATTTTAGTCCCCAGTTTAAAATTATTTAGCATTATGGTAACTCCTGTTTTAGATTTAAAAAAATTGGATTTTACCAAAAAAAAAAAAAACAAATTCTTAAAATAAAATTAAAATGAGATTTTTTTTGTCTTAATGGCATAAAATTAAGATAAGCCCACAAAATACGGGGCTTAATAAGAGAAATTTAAGCTAAATACTATTTTTTCTTAGGGCGAAAGATTTTAATGACTTCTTCATTATTTTCTATATATGCACCGCCTATTAAATCTATGCAGTAAGGTATAGCCGGAAAAACAGGCTCTAAGCACTCTTTTATGGCTTTTGGATTACCCGGGAGATTTAAAATAAAGCTTTTGCCACGAATGCCCGCACTCTGTCTTGAAAGTATGGCTGTGGGGACAAATTTAAGACTTTCTTGCCTCATAAGCTCACCAAAACCCGGCATCATCTTATCGCAAACCGCTTCAGTAGCTTCTGGCGTTACATCTCTAAGTGCTGGTCCTGTGCCTCCACTTGTAATGATCAAATCACATCTTTTTTCATCACTTAAAAGGATAAGCTTTTTAATAATCTCATCATAATCATCGGCAATTAATTCTTTATGAAAAATGATTTCATTTTTAATGTAAGATCTTAGCACTCTTTCCACCTCACAAGTAGCTTTATCCTCGTAAATTCCGCTACTTGCCCTATCACTTAGGGTTAAAATTCCTATGTTAATAATATCCATTTTTTCTCCTTTTATAACCAGCCTTTTTTCTTAAAAACATACACGGGAACGATGATAGAGATTATCATCACGCCAAGCACCATAGGGTAAGCATAAAGCATTTCAAGTTCGGGCATAAATTTGAAATTCATTCCATAAATTGTTCCAATTAAAGTCGGCGGCATCATCGCCACAGTAGCAACCGTGAAAAGTTTAATCGTTCTATTTTGCTCGATGTTAATTTGTCCTGTGAGTATGGTTTGAATATTATCCAAGATATTAAACTGCGAAACGCTAAATTCAACGAGAGAATTCAAGTCTTTTAAAACTATGGTTAGATTTTGCTTAATATCTTTATCGATTTTGTCACTTTTTAAAAGTGAAGTCATCGCACGGCGTTTATCAAAAAGAGAATCGCGAACACGCATATTTAAATCCTGCAAATTTGAAATGTCCTTTAATAGCTCATCATACCCGCCCTCATTTTTCTTTTCTAAAATACTACTTCTTAAACGCCTCGCCTCTTTATCAATCCACTCTAGCAAGTCCGCATCCTTTTCCACACGCACTTCGAACATTTTATCGATAATATCAAAACCATCTTCGAAATTTTTAGGACTTGCTAAAATACGGGTTTGAATTTCATTAAAAGTGCTAAAATCGCTATAACGCACGGTAAAAAGGATATTTTTAGCCGTAGCAAAGGTGATGATTTCTGTGTGAAGGTTGAGATTTTTCTCATCATCAAGCTTTAAGCCTTTCATTAAAAAATGCGCATTGATTGTAATGCTAGTGCTATCCTCCCAATATTTGGCACTTAGCTCTATCTCACCTCTTTCCTCCTCGCTTGGAAATTGCAAGTTAAAATGCGAAGAAATAAAGCTAATCTCATCAGGCTTTGGGTGTAATAAATCTATCCAAAGGATATTTTGTGGCAAAGCTCCGCTTTTAAAGTCAAATTCTAGCCTCTTCACTAAGGCGTCTGGGGTTTTTGTGTAAATATAGAGCATTAAATTCCTTTAAAAAATAATGGTTTTATTTTTATGGATAAATATTCTATCCTCAAAAACTAAATCTAAGGCGTGAGAAAGAACATTTTTTTCTACATTTCTTCCTGCTTCTTGCATTTGCTTCCAACTAAATTCGTGATTGATATTAATCACATCTTGAGTGATGATGGGACCCTCATCTAAATTATTATTAACAAAATGTGCAGTCGCTCCTATAATTTTAACCCCTCTTTCAAAAGCTTGTTTGTAAGGATTTGCACCGATGAAAGCAGGTAAAAATGAGTGATGAATATTAATAATTCTACCTTCAAAATGTCGCACAAAATTTGGACTTAAAATTCGCATATATTTAGCTAAAACTAAATAATCAAATTGATAATTTTCAAGGCACTCAAGCACCCTACCCTCTTGCTCCTCGCGGCTTGTATTTTCAGCACTGATGAGATGATAAGGGATATTAAATTTATCAACCAAGTCTTTTAATTCATTATGATTAGAAATCACAGCTTTAATGTTTGCTTCAAGCTCATTACTATAATGGCGTATGAGTAAATCCCCCAAACAATGACTTTCTTTAGTGGCAAAAATGACAATATCTTTTTTTCTTTTTTCGTGAAGTTCTATTAACGCTCCCTCTCCAAGCATAGCTTCAAGTGTTCCCACAAAGGCTTTTGGCTCAAATTCTCCCTCTAAAAGTGCACGGAAAAAAAACATCTCTTCACCGACAAATTCATCGTTTTTAATAATATTAATATGATATTTAAAAATCACATCAGCAATTCTATAAATAAGCCCCTTAGCATCTTTTGTGCAAATTTTTAAGACATAGTGCATTTTAATCCCTCTAAATAAGCTATCATTTCTTTTTCTTTTTCACTTTCGAGTTTTAAGCCTAGCATTTTACCAGAAATTCCTTGTTTTAGATAAGTTTGAGCTTGAATTTGGCTATAAAATTTCTCCTCATAAACCCCTAAAAATTTAGCTCTTTCAATACGCTTTTTATCCCAAAGCCCTAGCCAAGATTTAAGTGGCATTAAAGAAGCAATTTTTAAAAGCTCCAAATCACTTATCTCTTTTTTAAAAAAAGGCTGAGAGGCTTTATTTAAAAGCTTTTTTTTAAGCTTAGTTTTTTTGCAAAATGGCTCTTTAATGTTAAAATAATTAAGATAAAGATATAAAAATAAAGCCTCATCTTTGACAAATTTCCCAGCATTTTCTAATAATTTTAAAAAATTATCATCATCAAATTCTACACCAAAAAGCTTTTTTTCCAGCCCTAAATCCTGCAAAGTTTTATAAGCTAAAGCTAAATGCTCCCCTTTAAAAAATTTATAAAGCTCAGCATTAATTCTATCCTCGCTTAAATCGCTTATATCCATATCTTGCATTAATTTTAAGCTTTGAGGAGCTAGATGAAAATTAAAGCGAGAGACAAAGCCCACAGCCCTTAGAACCCTAAGACTATCCTCCATAAAACTTTTATCATCAATATGCCTTAAAATTCCGCTTTTTAAATCTTTAAATCCGCCATAAAAATCCAAAAGCTCACCGCTAAAAATATTAATCATCAAAGCATTGAGAGTAAAATCACGCCTCTTAGCCGCCAAAGCCTCATCGTTGCAAAGTTGGACTTCAAAGCCCTTATGACCGGGGGCATTTTTGTTTTCCGTTCTAGCTAAAGCTAAATCATAATTTTGAAATTTATAGACAAAAAAGCTTTTTCCATAGCCATTTGCACCAAGTTTTTGCATTAAAAGGTCGAATTTTTCAGGACTTATATCATAAACTTCTATATCAAAATCCCTAAGTTCAAGCCCTAAAAAAAAGTCCCTCACACTCCCCCCGACCAAATAGGCTCTTTGAGTATGAGGGCGTAAAAAATCGCTTATAAATTGAAGCTTATTTATTAAGCCTATCTTCGATATTTGCAAGTAAAAACTCTAAAAAATTAATCGTTAGCTCAAGTCTAGCGTCCAAATCTTCTTTTTTAGTATCATTAAGCCCCTCAAAAAGCACCAAAATACGCTCTTTTAGGTTTTTCAAAAAGATGTCTTCATTTAAACTTTGCACCTTAGCTATGATGTTAGGATTTAAAATTTCACTTTCTTCGACAAGCTCTTCTTTTAAAGGCTCTTCCTTCGTTTTGTCCTCATCGTTGATTTCTAAATTTTCTTGCTCCTCTTGAAATTTTGCCATTTGAATTTGCTCTAAAATGTCTTCTTGGCTTGTTTCTAAATTTTCATTTTCAAGCACCTCTATTTTAGCTTCATCTACTTCATTTTCTTTTTGATGCTCTTCTTCTTGCTCTTTTAAGCTTTTAAGTTGTCTTTCTTGCTCTTTGATTTGATGATGCACTTCATCAATCGTCTTTTTTGCTAAATCCTCTAAATTCATATTTTTATCAACCACCTTTTAAATTCGTTAATCTCTTCTTCGCTTTGCATAGTGAGAAAAAAATCAAGCATTTGTATGTTTAAATCCTTATTTTTAGAACGCAAACCACTCAACCTTCGAATAGCCACAATGGCATTTTCATTACTAGGATCATTTTTAAGTATCTTTTTATAAATTTCTAAAGCCTCGTTTTTAAGTCCCTGTGCTTCATAAATAGAGGCTTCTGTGATAGTATTTTTCATTATTTTCCTTGAAAAAATTTGAAATATTTTAGCACAAAGCTTTATTTTATTCAAGCAAAAAACTAAGGGCAATCCCAACGATACATAAGGCACTAAATTTTCCAATTTTATCCAAATGAGCATTCATAAAACGCTTAAAAACACTTCCGCCCAAAGCGTAAAGACTTAGGCAAGAAAATTCTATGCTAAGAATTAAACCCATAAGAAAAAATAAATTTAAATGAATAAAAGAGGGCAAAAGAGAAAGGAAAAAAATCCATACCTTTGGATTACTTACTGAAGTGATAAAGCCTTGCAGCATAAGATAAAAGCGGCGTTTTTTTGTGATTTTATCCTGTTTTATGCTTAATTTTGTTCGCCACAATTTAAAACCCATATAAAGCAAAAAAGCTATGCTAAAATATTTTAAAATTTGAAAAATAAACTCAAATTGTGATAGAAAATTTAAGCTCAAAATGCAAATTCCAACAGCCAAAGCAAGTCCTACCAACTGCCCCACCATAACCCATAAAGTCGCCCTATAACCCAAACTAAGTCCCAAAGAAAAGGCTAAAAGCATATTAAAACCTGGCAAAAGAGAAAGAGGCACAAGCGTAAGAAATAATAAAAAATATTCCACAAAAATCCTTATAATCTTAAGCAAATCATATAAAAAATCGTTCCTAAAATGATACTTAAAAGTGCATTTTTAAATTTAAGATGAAAAAGAAAGACAAAAACACAAGCTAAAATCATATCCAGCCCGTAAGGAGAATGCGTAAAATCTACTCCATAAAAAGTGTAAAAAAATAAAACGATAATAATGAGCAAAGGCATATTTTTCTGTATAAAAAGCAAATTTTGACTTTCTTTTTTGTGCTTAAAGAAAACATAGGGTAAAACTCTAGAAAGATAAGTGCCAAGAAAAGCCGCAAAAATCATCATTAAAATATATTTTTCAAACATACTTTTTCCCCAAAAAAAGTAAAGCAAGTCCCATACTTAAACAAAAAGCAAACATATATGCCTTATCGATGTAAAAAAGTGCGATGAGTGAAAGCAAAGTGGCAAAAAGAAGAATTTTAAATTTGGGATTTTGTTTATAAAGCTCATAAGCTAGGACGATAAAAAGTGCATTAAGAGAAAATTCTATCCCACTATAATCAATTTTAACATTTTGTTGAAACAAAAATCCAAGCAAAGAGCCTAAAATCCAATAGCTATGATTTAAGAAACAAATGGCAAAAATAAGTTGAGAATGCCCTTTTTGCTTTAAATTTTTTATCTGTCTTTTCTTAGAACTAATGATGGCAAAACTTTCATCAGTGAGTGCAAAAATGGCATAATGTTTTAAAAAATTCATCTTTTTAAATTCTTCTAGCAAGGATAAGGTGTAAAAAAAGTGCCTGAAATTGACTAAAAATGAGGTTAAGGCGACTTCTAAAAACCCTGCTCCAGCACTTATTAAAGCGACTAAGATAAACTGCCCTGCCCCAGCATAAACAATCACAGAGCTTAAAAGCACTTCATAAAAGCTAAATCCAGCACTTGAAGCTAAAATTCCAAAAGCCATTCCAAGAGGGATATAGCCCATTAAAACGGGCAGAGTAATCACTAAAAGTTTTTTCATTTGTTTCTAAAAAGGCTTTCTATATGCTTGCGTTTTTCTTCTTCTAGGCTAAAATTATTTTCTTGTTTTTGTGCTTTTTCTTGCTTGACATCGTTAAAATAATAATAATCTATGCCAAAAAGTAAAGTGATAATAAAAAGCAAGGGAAGTAAAAAAACCATTCGCACAACTTTCTTTAAATTTTAAAGAAAGAATTGTAGCGAAAATTTAAGACATTTTTTGAAAAACGCTGCCATTATAAATGACATTTTCGGCTTTTTCGTTTTTTTCTATACTCTCTATTGCACCGCTATTAAGTGCTTTTTGTATATCTTCATCTAAATCCTGATAAGAAAAGACCATATTAATGCTAATTAAATTTGGTAAAGCCTCAAGCTTTTTGTAGGCTTTAAGCTCACTATCTAAATTTTCACTCTCTATCACTACGATTAATTTATCTTTTTCTTTAAGTTCCACAGAGCAAAGCTCTATCTTAGCGATACTTTCGGCTAAAGTGTCAATCAGTTCTTCTTTGGCGACAATCAAAACGCTAGAAAGATTCATCACAAACTCCTCATCAAAATTACCTTGCCAAAACCAGAAATCAGCAAAGTGCTATCATCTAAAAATATAATAAATTCGCTCATCATATCCAAATTTTTAAATTGTTTTATGCTTTTTAAAGTGCTAGTTTCAAAAAGCTCCGTAATGCCACTATTATTATCACTAAAAGCAGCTAATTTTCCACTAGGACTTAAAGCACAAGCATAGATTAAAAAATCTTTTTGTAAAAAATTTTGCTCTTCTTTTCTCACCACACCTACACGCCTATCCGTGCCACAGCTTAAAATTACGCCATTTTTATAACTCACTTGATAAATATTATCCTTATGTATAGCATTATAATTTTTAAGAATTTGCCATTTTTCTAAATCAAAAAGCTCCACCTCTCCGCTTTCAAACCCAGCCACAAAACTCTTTTTATCTTCACTTAAAACAATGTCATTAAGACTAGAATGAGAAAATTTAAAGCTTTTTAATTCTTTAAAATCTAAATTTAAAAGTTTGACTTCAGAACCTATCAAACCAACAAGCAGGGTATTTTCATCGATAAAAAAGGCACGACTTACGCCTTCAAATTCAAGTTTTTTAGTTTGGATTAAATGATTATTTTCATAAATGCTTAAATTTTTACTACCAAAATCACCCTCACTTAAAACAAGCATTTTATTATTAAGCACATCAATATAATAAATTTTAGCTCCTAAAGTTTCATAATAATTTTGCACTTTTTCAAATTTAACAAAGGGTTCATTTAGAAAAAGGTATTCATTTTGCCCTTTTAAATTTTGTGTTTCTAGGATATAAATTTCCCCCTCATCTGTGCCTATATATAAGCTTTTTTCTTCAAGTTTTAAAGCAGTAACATTAGAATTTAGCTCGATTTTAAAACCCATAAGCTCCAAACTCAACACAAAAAGAAGGAGAAAATTTTTCATTATTTTACGCCCTCGTTCATCACATCAAGAAGATTTGATTTTTTCTTACTTGCTTCATTTTTAAATTCCGCTTTAAAGGTATTACCCACCAAAGGCTTAGCATCACTTTGTGCGACATGGCACTGAGTGCAATTATATCTTATCTCGCTAATCATATCGCCCGTTGGTTTATTTTTCCAAAAATCATAATAATGGCTTGCAGGAGCAGCGATAGCACCAACATCACTAGCAATAGCCTTATCGTGGCAAGTTAGGCAAGAATTACTCTCCTTTGTGATAGGGAGCATACCATCAAGATTATGTGAGATGAGTGGCGGAGCATTTTCAAAAGCTCTTTCTAAAAGAGCTGATTCTCCAGCACCTAAGCCACTATAATTAATATCGCTTAAAATAACGCTATTTTCATTGTTTAAATTCGCCTTTCTAAGTCCAATTTGCTCAGAACTTACCCCATTATTCATCGCACAAGCTGCTAAAAATAAAGCCGCCGCCGCAGAAACTAAGAAAATTTTATTTTTCATCTTTTTTCCTTAAATCAAAAATATTAAAACTCAAAGCATCATCGTTGCATACATCAATGCACCTACCACACCTTATACACTCGCCAGAATTCACACTTGCACTTTCTTTTCCTATCATCCAAAGCACTTGCTTTTCGGGGCAAACGCTCACGCAGTGATAACATTTAGTGCATTTACTTACCTTATGCTCAATTTTAAGCAAGGCAAAACGCGTCATTAAAGCATAAAAAGCTCCTAAAGGACATAAATGCGAACAGGTTGCTCTAGGACTTAAAAATGCGTCAATGCAAAAGATTACAAAAGCAACAAAAAGCCAAGAAGCTCCTCCAAAAATAATCCCTCTATGCACGATTCCTATATAAGAAATTCCTTCAAATACAGGCAAAGAAAGTGTGAAAGATAGGATTAAAACTAAGATTAAAAGATAATAACGCAAATTTTTGCTTAAAACCAAGCTTTTATTTGATTTAAATCCAAATTTCACTCTTACAAAAGCAGCAAAATCTGTAATTAAATTCACAGGACACACCCAAGCACAAAAAGCTCTACCCAAAAATACTCCATATAAAACAAGCACCACACAAGCTCCAAGCAAAGCCATAAAATCTATGCTAAAACTAGCAAGATAAATTTGAAGCACAGCAAAAGGATCGCTTAAAGGTATGGTAGAAAAAAGCTTAGATGAGCTTAAATCACCCTTTAAAATGAAGTCAAAGGCACTAAAAGCAAAAAGTGCTAAAATCAAAATTTGAACCACGCGTCTTAAAATGAGATATTTCACAACAAATCCTCCGCGTTTAGATAGTCTTTAGCCTTTTTATCATCAAGCTTTCTTTGTGTGCCAACATTTTTAAGCTTATTTTCATCTTGCTTATCCCAGCCTTTAACATAATGTGCTCCAGCTTTACCCAAAACATAGTTTCTTGGTAAAACGCGTATCGCTGCCTCTTCGGTAATGCAAGCTTTCTCGCAAAGCCCACAGCCCACGCAATACTCGTGATCAACCACAGGTAGTAAAAAAGCGTGTTTAGCGGTGCGTTCATTTCGCTTTGTTTCGATTTTTAAAGCTTTATCTATCAAAGGACAAGCCCTATAACACGCATCGCATTGTATGCCCCAGTGTGCCACACAAGAAGCACTATCGACTATGGCTATACCCATTTTAAGCTCTTTAACGCCATTTTCTTTTTTAAGATAATTTTTATCTAAAGCATCGGTTGGGCAATCTTTAATGCAAGGAATATCCTCGCAAAGATAACAAGGAATTTCACGCGGCTTGAAAAAAGGTGTGCCATTTGCGGGTGCATCTAGTAAAGAAGCAAGTTTTAGAGTATCGTAAGGACAGGCTTTCACGCATAATCCACAACGAATGCACTTACTCAAAAACCTCTCCTCATCTTCAGCACCCGGAGGACGCAAAAATACGCCCTCATCAGCCTTTAGGGCTAAAGTTGCTAAAAAACCTCCTCCAGCACAAAGGCACAAGCCCTTAAAGCTTTTGATGAAAAATTCCCTTCTGCTTTCCATCATCAAGCCTTAGTAATCTTTACCGCACATTTTTTAAAGTCTGTTTGCTTAGAAAGCGGACAAGTCGCATCAAGGGTTACTTTGTTAATATACACATTTTCATCAAACCACGGCACATAAACAAGCCCCTTAGGCGGTTTATTTCTTCCTCTCATATCAACTTTGGCTTTAACCTTACCGCGTCTTGATTCTACCCACACTAAATCGCCTTGCTCAAGCTTGAGTTTTTTACAATCTTCCTCGTTCATATAACAAAGTGCTTCAGGCACAGCACGGTAAAGCTCTGGCACACGCATAGTCATCGTTCCACTATGCCAATGCTCTAAAACCCTACCCGTAGAAAGCCAAAATGGATACTCCTCGCTTGGTCTTTCAGGTGCTTTCATAAAAGGTCTAAAGAAAATTTTAGCCTTATTTTTAATGCTAAATTTCTCTTCCGTTCTAGGTTCAAGTAAATCGCCTTTTTGTAAATTTTTATCAAAATCTCCATAGAAAGCAAAATCACTTTTTGGTGCAGCTTTTTTCGCATAATAATCAAATTTGGTATTAAATCTCCACTGGGTTTCTTTGCCATTTACCACAGGCCATCTTAATCCCCTTACTTGATGATAAGTGTTAAAGTCTGCTAAGTCGTGTCCGTGTCCTAAGCCAAATTTGCGGTATTCTTCCCAAAGATATTTCTGCACGAAAAAGCCATAGCCCTTAAATTCCTCTCCATCGCTACCGACAATTCTTCTTTCATCGCCATTGACTTCACTATTATCATAACCTTTAGCAATTTTATCATCAGCCTTAAATTTCTTAGCCTCCGCATTAGCAAAAAGCACATCATAAAGCGTATCTTCTTCGCTATATCCCATAGCCTTAGCTTCGTCTAAAACGCTTGGTAAATTTAATTTCTCATCGACTTTTTTCTCTCCCCAAACCTCTTTAAGTTTAAAGCGTTTTGCAAATTCCATTACCTGCCAAGTATCACTCATCGCCGCACCCACAGGCAAAACTTGCTGTCTCCAGTGCTGCGTTCTTCTTTCTGCGTTACCATAAGAACCCCATTTTTCATAAATCATCGCACTTGGCAAAATCAAATCCGCCACTTTCGCTGAAATTCCCGGATAACAATCGCTCACAACGATAAAATTATCCATATTACGCGCCGCTTCTATCCAGTGATTCGCATTAGCGGTATTTTGCCAAGGATTATTGACTTGAACCCAAGCAAATTTAATCTTGCCGTCTTCTAAATCACGCATAATTTTAAGATAAGGCGAACCCGGCTTTGGATTAATTGTCCCATTAGGAACTTTCCAAATTTTTTCAGAAATAGCCCTGTGTTTAGGATTAGCCACGACCATATCTGCTGGTAAGCGGTGTGAAAAAGTGCCAACCTCTCTAGCCGTGCCACAAGCTGAAGGCTGTCCTGTAAGTGAGAAAGCACCATTGCCCGGTTTTGCTTGTTTGCCTAGTAAAAAGTGTATCATATAAGCTTGTTCATTGACCCACGTGCCTCTTGTGTGCTGATTAAAACCCATAGTCCAAAAGCTCACAACTTTGCGATTTTTTTCTATATATAAATTTGCAAGCTCTTGCAATTTTTTCTTATAATCTTCCAAACTCTCATCATCATCGCCCTTAGAAACCTTAGCTACATAGTCTAAAGTATAAGGCTCAAGTGCCTTTTTAAAGTCCTCGAAAGAAATTTCCCAGTTTTTATCTGGCACATTTTGATGTGTCATTTTAAGCGTATCACCAGCCTTTACACCCAAATAAGAAAGAGCAGTCGCCTCCTCCTCATCTAAGATGATGCTATTTTCTTTCGCAACTATATCTTTTTCGCTTTTTTTGAATTTGGGGTGATTAGCATTTGCCCTCATACCATAACCTATATCGGCATATCCTGTCGCAAAAACGCAGTGATTTTTAATAAAATCTTTATCCATAGCCTCAGGGTGATTATAAACAATTTCTCTCGCTATGAAATTTAAAATCGCTAAATCCGTGTTTGGTTTAAAAATAATTTCGCTATCAGCTATATGACTTGTGCGGTTTGAAAAGGTGCTAAGATTCACAACTTTAACCTTATCTAAATTACTTAGCTTTCTATCACTTACCCTAGACCATAAAATAGGGTGCATTTCAGCCATATTAGCTCCCCAAGTAATGATAGTATCGGTTAGCTCTATATCGTCATAACAGCCTGATGGCTCATCAACGCCGAAAGTTTGCATAAAGCCTACAACAGCTGAAGCCATACAATGCCTTGCATTTGGGTCGATATTATTTGTTCTAAAACCAGCCTTTGCAAGTTTAACAGTCGCATAACCTTCTTGAATGGTATATTGCCCACTACCAAAAATTCCAACGCCAGTAACTCCAAGCTCATTGTAAGCTTTTTTAAATTGCTTTTCCATCTCATCAAAAGCTCTTTGCCACGAAACTTGCTGAAATTTACCTTTTTTGTCAAATTCTCCCTTGCTATTGACACGAAGTAAAGGCATTACAAGGCGGTCTTCACCATACATAATTTTAGCATTGAAATAACCCTTAATGCAGTTAAGCCCACGATTTACAGGAGCAACAGGGTCTCCTTTAATAGCGACTATTTTTCCATCTTTTCTAGCCACCATAATTCCACAGCCCGTTCCGCAAAATCGGCATACAGATTTATCCCATTGCCATTCTTCCTTAGGTGCAGCCATTAAAGAAGTTGGCATACTGATACCTGCGACACTTGCAGCACTTGCAATTGCCGTATTTTTGATAAAATCCCTTCTATTCATTTTTTTCCTTTCAAGGTAAAATCGATATATTTTACCATTTAAAATCTTAACAAGATACAAAAATATTAAAAAAATGAATAATTTTAAAGTATGGATTTATAGGACTTTTTTACTCTTTTTAATGATTTTAAAACATAAAATTATTAGTTTTTAAAATAACCCATTTGAACCATTTTTTGATAAATTTGTGCGGTTAAAATTCCTGTTGTTGTGCTTTTACCGCCGTGTTCAAGAAGTATTGTAACAACATAACGAGGTTTATTATAAGGTGCATAGCTTGTAATCCAAGTATGAGAACGCGTGTAGTATTTAAGCTCGGCTTCATTGACCCTATTTTTATCCGCTTGAGAAAAGCCTATAACTTGTGCTGTGCCTGTTTTGGCTGCGATTTTAACAGGCAAATGATTTAAATAGCGATAAGCTGTTCCACCTTGCTCATTTGCCACAGCATACATTGAATTTCTAAGGTAAGGAAGTTGGCTCTTTTCAAAAAGTGTAAAAATTTCCTTAGGAGAGCTAAGATTTTTATCCTTTAAAAAATGAGGATTAACCTCCTCGCCTGTGGCAATTTGCGCAGTGTATTTGGCAATTTGCATAGGAGTTACTAAGAAATTACCCTGCCCTATGCTAGTATTAAGCGTTTCGCCTTGATACCACGGCTTTTTGTAGCGTTGCATTTTCCACTCTTTACTTGGCACAACCCCGACAAATTCATTAGGCAAATCTACACCCGTTTTTGCCCCAAAGCCTATGCGTGAGAGGGTTGAGGAAATCGTATCAATGCCTACTTTCAAACCACCTTCATAAAAATAAACATCACAACTATGCTTTATGGCGTGTTTTAAGTCCATATTTCCGTGTCCGCTTCGATTCCAACAGCGAAAATTTCGCCCCGCCAACTCAACAGAACCAGAGCAATAAAACTCAGTGGCGGTATTAATGGAATTTGAATTTAAAAAAGCAAGTCCAACGCCCATTTTTACAACGGATCCGGGTGGGTAATTTGCATTAACCAAGCGATTTGTAAAGGGGTGGTCTAAATTTTCTATTAAGGCTTTCCAGTCTTTTGTTGAAATACCACGCACAAAAGGATTAAGGTCATATTCAGGAAAGCTTGAAGCAGCTAAAATTTCACCACTATAAGCGTCCATTATCACAGCTGCTCCACTATTATCAGCAAAAATTTCACTCAAATAACTCTGCAAAGCTATATCTATACTTAAACTAATATCTTGTGAGCTAGAGTCCTTGTAAGAAAGCTCCTCTAAAACTTGATTGAAAGCATTAACCTTATAAACTCTCTCGCCTTTTTGCCCTTGCAAAATTTCATTATAATAACGCTCAATGCCACTTTTTCCCGTGTAATTAGTCAGTTTTGCTATCTCATTTTCACTTATATCTTGCAAATTTGCCTTTTGAGTATAGCCTATCACATGTGAGGCTAATTTGCCATAAGGATATTTACGCTTAGTCGTGGGGATAATGCGGACATTTTCATTTTGAGAAAGCTGTGAAAAATGCGGACTAATCTCATCATAGCTTAGAAAATCAATCACCTCAATAAAATCTTGATTATAATAAGAATCAGCTCTTTTATAAGTTCTTGCCAACAGCGTTGCATTAAGGTCTGGAAAATGCTCTTGTAATTTAGCAATTTCAAGATCTAACTTCCCCCTATGTTCCTTTTTAATACTTAAATAAGGCTTAAGTGCTATGCTAAATCCCAAATCGTTCATCGCTAAAATCGAGCCATTTCTATCTAAAATTTCACCTCTTGTTGGGACTAAATATTCTGTTTTAATCGAATTTTGTCTTGCAAGCTCCTCATAATAGACATTAGATTTTATACTAAGATAATACACCCTACTTAACAAAAGCACAAAAAAAAGAAAAATAAAAGCCACAACAAGACGCATTCTCATTATATCTTACCTTTAAAAAAGATAAAAGCAAACAAAGCTTCAAAGCATATAGAAATAAAATAAGAAAAACTAAATAAGCTTGTTTTTTCATTATTTGCATAAGAAAAAACAAGCTCCAAAATAGCCACAAAAAGATAAGCGCAAAAGACGAAAATAATGGGGGTCGTGCTTGACATCTTTAAATTAGTCTTAATCCACCCCGCAAAAGCATAGTAAAAAATAAAAAAAGCTATCCAAGAAGAAAAAGGGAAAAAATCGTGAGTTATATCCACAAAAAGTAAGAAAAATAAAGAAAAATACCAGCGAAAATCGAGCTTTAAAAGCGTTTTCTCTCTCTCTTCTAAAAGCATAAACATATAACAAAAAAAGAAGCCGTAAAATAAAGGAAGATAGGAAAAAACCGAACTTAAAATTTCATAAAAAATGAAAAAAATTCCCAAAAGAACATAAGAAAAATTTAAGTTTTTATTATAAACACTCACTCTTTTCATCATAATCCTAGCGTCTTTTCTAAGATAATATTTTCTAACAAAGTTAAACCACTTTTATTTAAATTTGAAATCAGTAAAGAATTTTCAAAATCATTTTTAAGTTTTGTTTTTTGACTTTGATTAAGCTTATCTGCCTTGGTAAAAACCTTTAAAATTTGCTGATCGCCCCTTAAAAAACTTTTTAAATACGCATCGACACCTAAATCAATTTCTAAATTTGTATGCCTAGAATCGATAAGATGTAAAAAAAGCTTTATGGAAGTGCGAAATTTAAGAAACTCATCTAAATTTTTATTCCAAATTTCTTTAAGATTTTTAGAAACTTTAGCGTAACCAAAACCGGGCAAATCAATAAAATGAATTTTAAATTCTTCTTCGTTTTTCTTACATTTGATTTCAAAAAAATTGATAAGCTGGGTTTTTCCCGGTGTGCTTGAGCTTTTTGCGAGTTTTTTCTGCTTACAAAGGGCGTTAATGAGAGAGCTTTTACCAACATTTGAACGCCCTAAAAATGCCACTTCAGCACAATTTACTTCAAAATTTGGGTCAAATTTAGCCAAAGAAGTGAGAAAGATGGCACTACTTATCATTTTCAAGCTCAAAAACAAAACGCGCAGGTTTATTTTGCCTACTTTGCACTTGATAGACATTTGCCTTTCTATCAACTATGATTTTATCTCCATAAAGTTTTTTATCCGTGTTAAGCTCGTGGATAAAGGCATTACCATTAATCTCATAAGTATCTTTAGCGACATTGTAGATGAATTTATCCCCGCTTCCTTTATAGGTTTTACCTTTAAGATTAATGCTAAATTTGGGATTTTTACTCGCTTCATAACGCAAAGGCTTTCTATTTTTATCCATAAAAATGACAAGCTCTTCAGCATTTAACACATCTTTACCTCTACTTACGATGACATTACCACTTAAAATGCTTTTACCTGTATTTTCATCGGCATAAAAATTAAGTGCCTTAATTTCAATTTTATCAGCAAGTAAAATATTAAAGCTTAAAAAAAGTCCAATGATCAATCTACAAGCCACGCATTAACTCCTTGCACTTTTAGAATTTTGTTTTTAGTATCGTAATTTAGCGTATTTCCCTTAACTACATTATCATTAAAAAGAGCTTTAAACTTCGTATCGCTGCTAATTTGCTTATTTGCCGTATTATATTTGATCTTTTCACTCATAATTTTAACTTCATCACTAATATAAACAACATCTCCCTCAAAAACGATATTTTCTTGCTTTTCGCCCAAAACCTCCAAAGAATTTGCACTCAAATTAAAATCTCCACCCAAATTAATGAAATTTTTAAATACATCTTTATCATTATAACGAGTCCAATTTTTTGCCTCATAATAAGACTTTACGCTACTTGCATTTAATTCATAAGCATATAAATGATGTGCCTCAACATTTTTAAAATCAAGTGCATAGTTTTTTAAATCCATAGTGTAAGGATTTTGCATACCAACCAAAGCAAAAATAATGCTAAAAAGAGCGATTAAAATTCCAAAAATTTTTATCGCCAAAGTTCGTCCCACTCTTTTTGCATAGCATTTTTTTCTATGATAAGCTCTATCATCTGTGCCACAGCACCGCGTCCGCCTTTGTTCTTAAGCTTCACATCGACTTTTAATTTTTCATGTGCATCTTTAGGCTTAAAACTCAGCCCAACAGCAGTTAGCAGGGCTTTATCGTTGTGATAATCCCCTATGGCGGCACATTGTGAAAAATCTAAATTTAATTTTGTCAAAAGCTCTTTTGCGCAGCTTAATTTATCTTTAATACCCTGAAAAACAAATTCGATTTTTAAATCCTTAGCTCTTTGCTCCACGCAAGGACTATTACGCCCTGTGATGATAGCTATTTTTTTACCAAGTTTAAGCCACGCTTCAATGGCAGCACCGTCTTTTACATCAAATTCTTTAATCTCGCCACCATTTTGTGTGTAAATAATCTTACCATCAGTTAAACAGCCATCAACATCTAAAAAAATCAATTCTATCATCTTATTCTCTTACGACAAAAGCTCCAGCAAAAGCTCCGCTACTAGCAAAATCTCTTGCCTCTTCTTCACTTCTAAAACCTGTTAAAAAAACGCGATTTAGCCCATCAACAGAGCTTGTGCGTATAGTCGAGCTATAAGTTCGGTAAGTTTTATATTTTGACGCGGTAATTTCGGCTCCAGAGCGGTTTTTAAATGCACCGATTTGCACCATAAAATTCCCCCCTTCATAGACATTTCCTCCGCCAGAAATTGCACCGCCACTTCCATAATTTACATTAGAATGCACGACTTCATTACCTGAATTTTTATTACCAAAGCCTATAACCTCAAGTCTTACAGGTGCTGTTCCAGCGTGAATCATATCAATTTTCCCTGCTGCACCTTTTGATAGATCAATAATGCGGTTATGTGCAAAAGGTCCGCGGTCATTTACACGCACGGTAACTTGACGATGATTATTTAAATTTGTAACCCTTAAAATCGTATTCATTGGTAAGGTTTTGTGTGCTGCTGTTAGTCCATTTTGATCATAAGTTTCACCATTACTTGTTTTTTTGCCGTGAAAACCCGGTCCATACCAGCTTGCTATCCCATCGGCAGTTTCGCCCACTTCAACGACGGTTGGATAATAAGTCTTACCATTAATTGTATAAGGCTTCATCGTGCCTTTGCTACCTGACTTAGATGGGTCGCTTTTAAAGTCATTAGTAGGGTAATAAACCTGTGCGTTTCCATTAAAATTATCTCTAATATAGCTTGTAACCCCGCAACCACTTAAAAGCAAAAGTGTAGAACTAGCGAGAACTAACTTGAGCGTATGAATTTTTTGCATTTTTCTTCTCCTTAATCGGTATAATAAGTTTTTGATTAATACTTAAATGATTTTTACGAATTTTATTTAATTCTCTAATATCTTCTGTGCTAATGCCGTGCATTTTAGCGATTTTATAAAGCGAATCGCCAGCTTTAACAATATAGGTTCTTGTCATCGGTATGCTTGTATCGACCTTTTCAAGCTTGACATTTTTGAAATTTTTTTCAAAAAAAGCAACCTTATTAAGTGGGATATACATATAATAACCCTTTCCAGGAGGCGTGAAGCTGTGTCTAAATTGCGGATTATATTTTTTAAGCGTAGCTAAATTAAGTCCTGCACCCTTTGCTATGTCTTTAAGTGCCACAGATGAAGGGATATCAACCTTAACAAAATCATTACTTAAAGCATAATTCATCAAAGATGGGTCTTTTTGTAATAAAAATTCCCTATCGCTTGCTAAAAAAGCAAGAGTTAAAATTTTGCGTATAAAATCTCTTGTTTCTAAAGAAAGATATTTTTTATCCGCATCAAGCAAAACGCGTAAATTATCACTTCCAGCTTGTTTAATCGCCTTTCTTAACTTACCATTACCACAATTATAAGCCAAAAGCGCTAAATACCACTTGCCAAATTCATTTTTAAGTTCTTTGATATAGGTAGCAGCAGCGTGGGTGGATTTCACTAAATCCAGCCTTTCATCAACATAAGCATCAACCCTAAGCCCTAATTTTATCGCCGTTGGACGCATAAATTGCCAAACGCCAGCAGCCTTAGCATTTGAAACGCTTCCTACTTTTAAGCCTGATTCTACCATAGCAAGGTATAAAAGTTCTCCCGGAACTTCTTCTTGAGATAAAATTTTTCTAATCATAGGAGTGATTTTAGAAAAATTTTGCACAGAATTTACCAAAACACCCGCGTGTTTTGACTCTAAATCCTTTCTCACCTCCACAAAAATCAAATCACTCATAAAATCAGGTTCAATGTCTAAATGTCTTAAAATTTGCACTTGTTTTTCATAATGCTCTGGTGCATAAGTTTGAGAAAAAGCCGAAGTAAATAACAATAAAATTAAAATAATTTTTTTCATCATTTTCCTTTAAAAAATAAATCCTTAGAATTTTTTAAGCAAAGTTCCAAAAGTTCTTGTTTGGATAATTTTAAAAGCTCACTCATTTTATCCGCGACAAAATGAGTCAAAAGAGGCTCATTTCTTCTCCCTCTAAAAGGCTCTGGGGTAAGATAAGGTGCGTCTGTTTCGATGAGTAATTTTTCCTTAGGGATTTGAGGTAAGATTTCTACCAAATTTTTGGCATTTTTAAAGGTCAAAACCCCTCCTATACCAAAATAAAAACCATCATTTGCTAAATCAAGCAAAAGCTTACTTGCATTAAAACAATGCAAAACCCCACCACAAAGCTCTTTTGCGTGTTCTTTTAAAATATGATAAGTATCCTCATTTGCTTCACGGCTATGGATAATAATAGGTTTTTTAAATTCCCTAGCAAGTTTAATTTGAGCCAAAAAACAATCTTTTTGCATTTTTTTTTCACTCTCATCTTTCAAGCGATAATAATCCAGCCCACATTCTCCCACAGCTACACATTTTTCATCTTTCAAATATGTTTTCAATAATTCTTCATCATAGCCTTTTAATTCATAAGGATGCACACCTGCTGCGAAAAAGACATTTTCATAAGTATGGGCTATTTCACAAGCTCTTGGCAGGTCTTTAAGGTCTGCTCCGGGGATAATGATTTTTTCTATGCCATTGTTAAAAGAGTGTCTTAAAAGCTCGTCTAAATCATCAAAATAACGCTCATCGTCCAAATGACAATGCGTATCAATGATTTTCCCCTCATCTTTAAATTCAAGGTTTAAGAACATACTTCTATTCTATCCTTGCCGTTATTTTTGGCGACACTTAAAGCTTTTGTCGCTTTTTCAATTAAATCATCAAGCTTAGCACCAGAATTTGCAAAAACAACACCTATAGAAGCAGTAAAGAAAAGTTCATCTAAATTAATCAAAATACCGGCATTTTTGATATTAACCCGTATGCGAGAGAGGATTTTAAGGGCTCTTTCTTGGCTAATATTTTTAAGTAAAATTCCAAATTTTTCCCCACTATAACGCCCCAAAATATCACGCCCTTTCGTCTCAGCAATCATCTCATCGGCACAAATTTTAATAATATTATCACCTACTTCAAAGCCGTATTCATCATTAATACTTTTTAATTCATCAATGTCTAAAAACGCAAAGGCAAATTCTTGTTCCCCACTCGCAATATCATTAAGATAATCCTCCACTTCAGTCTTAAAGGTATAATGATCCTTAAGTCCTGAAGTATGGTCTAAATTATTGTAAGTTTTAAGAAAATTTTTATCCTGCATATAGTTTAAAACTCTATCTAAACGATAATTAAAAAGCTCTTTGAGTAAGGGTTTTATCAAATAATCATTTGCACCATTTTTAAGCACTCTAGCTTCTGTTACATCATCTTTTTCACCTAATAAAATCACTCCTAATTCACTATCATCATAATTTGCTCTAATTTCAGCCAAAAATTCCTCTCCGCTTACCACGGGCATCTTTACATCGGCTATGACAAGCTTAGTGTCATTATTATCCTCCAAATACACAAGTGCTTCTTCACCATGTGCAGCGGCTAAAACATTAAAGAGTCTTTGAGAAAGAAATTTTTTAATTTCATTTCGCTCTGGAAGTTTTGCCATAGCTAAAATGACCTTTGTCTTAGCATAATAACTAAGTGTAGAAATAGCATCTAAAATTTGCTCGACACAAGTATCACTTTCTTTAAAGATATAATCAAGGATATTTTTATGCATAAATTCTTCACGCTTGTTTGTATCATTACTAGCGGTTAGAACGATTGTGGGGATTTTATCAGCGACCACATCGACAATTTCACCATTCATCGCATCAGGCAAACACAGATCCACAAAGGCTAAAAAATACTCATTTTTAAGCATAACAATAGCTTCAGCCATAGTATGAGCAATATCAACTTCGTAATTTAAAGTATTTTGTATCTTTTTAGCTAAAAGCTTACTTAGCATTTTATTATCATCAATTAGTAGAATTTTTCTCATCACTTTCCCCTACAAAATAAAAGTCAAAATTGTAGCAAATTTAAACCACACTTTAGTTAATCCTCAAACAAAGTCTTTGCAAATTGCAATGCTTCATCGCTAATTTGCTCTCCGCTTACCATTCTCGCTAGTTCCTTAATTCTCTCCTCTTTTTCAAGCTTTTTGACCCTACTTTGTGTGCCATTTTTTTCCACCAAAAAATGATTATGTGCTTTTGAAGAAAGTTGAGGCAAATGAGAAATAGCAAAAATTTGATAAAAACAGCTCAATTCTTCCAAAACTTTCGCTATACTCATCGCCTCCTTTCCACTTAAATTTGCATCAATTTCATCTAAAAATATAATGCCTCGCCCCGCATTTAAAATTTTACATTCTGTGGCGATAAAAGCAAGTCTTAAGCGGTTTAATTCCCCAGAGCTAAGATTTTTAAGCTTGGTTTCACTGACGCTTAATTTAATTTCATCTCTTCCCAAAAGGCTCATTTCATCATTTTGCACACAATCAAGTTTTAAATTTTTCATATAAAGTTTAGCCAAATAGTCGTTTAAAAAATCCTGCAAAACTCCCAAATTTCTCAATCTAGCCTCACTTAAAATTTGCGCTTTCTTTTCTAATTTTTCTTTTAATTTTTGACTTGTAAGCTCCAATTCTTTTTTTTCAAAGCTCAAATTCTCATAATGCTCAAGTTCTTTTTGCTTAAGCTCAAGTGTTTCTAAAGCTCCCTCAATGCTCTCATAACGCTTGATAAGATAAGACAAGTCGCTAATGCGGTCCAATAACGCTTCAATGTCAAAGTCGAGTTCCTCCATTTTTTGATTTTCGGCGATAATGCGTAATTCATTAAAACACTCGCTAAAAAAATTCGCATCCACTTCGCTCAAATTTAAAGCATCTAAAACCGCCTTTTCATACTCAAAAATCCCATTCGCCTTGCTCCAAGCTTCCTCGATTTTATCCTGTTTTGAAAGTCTTTTTTTAAGCTTTAATAATTCCTCATATTCGCCGGGTTTTGGGTTGATTTTAGAAATTTTTTCAATTTGCGTTTGGGCAAGTTCCTTTAACTCTTCCACTCTTTTTTCTTCTTCTAAAACCTTATTAAGCTTTAAAGAATTTTCGCTATATGCTTGAAAAATTTGCTTAAAATTTTCTTTAAATTCATTAAAATTTGGATTTTTCGCACTTTCTAAGGTATCTAAAAGTGTGAGAAATTTTTCATTACTAAATTCGTTATTGTCCTTAACACTAAGATATTTTATAAAGCTTTTACTAAGATTTTGAAGACTTTTTTTGCCTATGCTTTGATTATTGATAAAATATTTTGTGCTTTTTTCTTTAAGCATTTTAAAGACATTTTCACTCTCGCTTTCTATGCCAAAGCTTTCTAAATCAAGCTCATCATCAAGCTCAAGCTCGACAAATTTAGCCTCACTTTCTCCAAAACCAAAAGTTGCAAGTATCCCCCTAAATAGCACAGATTTCCCCGCCCCACTTAATCCGCTAAAAACAGTTAAGCCCCCACTAAGCTTTAAATTTGCTTCTTTAAAGCTCAAATTTTCTTTCATCAAAATACGACTAATCATCAATTACCCCAGTTTAATTTCTCTTTTAAAATTTGAAAATAATCCCTATTTTTAGGGTGAATTAAACATACGCCCTTATCACTTAAGCCCACTTTAATACTCTTAAATTCATCAACTTCATAATGCTCTTGCCCATCGACACACAAAACGCAATCTTTCGCTCCCACTTCAAGCTCAAAACCACGCGGCAAAACAATGGGGCGTTGAGTAAGAGAGTGTGAGCAAACAGGCGTAAGTATGAAAACCTCTGCCAAAGTATAAACTATGGGACCATTTGCACTTAAATTATAAGCAGTAGAGCCAGCAGGAGAGGCTATGATAAGCCCATCTCCAAAGTATTGATTAAAAATTTTGCCCTTTCTAAACACCTCAATACTCACCATAGAATTCATTTGCTTTCTAAAAAAAACGATGTCATTAAAGGCATTTTTGCGTAAAATTTCTCCCCTCTTTGTTTCAAGGATAAGTTCAAGCATAAAGGGCATTTCAAGTCTAAATTCTCCTTGAAAAAACTCTTCAAAAAATTTTGGAGTATCTTGCAAAGAAAGCGTTGTTAAAAAACCCAACCTACCCGCGTGAATACCTAAAATCGCCTTTTCATACTCATAAGCCTTTCTACAAAGCGAAATTAAAGTGCCATCACCTCCTAAAGAAATGATAAAATCACTCTTTTCAAAAAGCTCATTAAGCTCAAAACTTGCTAAATTTAGCCTTTGTGAGCTTTCTTTAAAAAGCAAAAGCTCAACGCCCTTTTTTTTCAAAATGCTTTCAAGATTTGTAATTTCTGCGTCTAAATTTGAATTCGGTCTTGCAACAAGTCCAATTTTTTTGACATTTTTATAATTAAATTCCTTTTGCATAAAAAAATTATAACAAAACTTAGCAAAGCAAAAGAATAAAGATATTATAATTCCAAAAAATTTATTTTCAAGGAAAAAAATGCGTAGTCATTATAATACAGACTTAAATAAAGCTAATATCGGCGAGGAAGTGAGACTTTGTGGCTGGGTTAATAGCTACCGCGACCACGGCGGGGTAATTTTTATCGATTTAAGAGATAGAAGTGGGCTTATCCAGCTTGTGTGCGACCCAAATGATAGTCAAAAAGCTCATCAAATCGCCTCTAGCGTAAGAAATGAATTTGTTTTAATCGCTCACGGAAAAGTGCGTCCAAGAGGCGAGGGGCTTGTCAATGCCAAGCTTAAAACGGGAGAAATTGAAGTGGTAGTTGATGAACTAGTAGTAGAAAATGAAAGTGCCGTGCCGCCTTTTGCCATAGGAGATGAAAGTGTCAATGAGGAACTTCGTTTAAAATACCGCTTTTTAGACCTTAGAAATCCACGCCTTTACGAAAATTTCGCCTTACGCTCAAAGGCTTGTATAGCAGCTAGAAATTCTTTGGCAAATATGGGTTTTTTAGAGGTAGAAACGCCGATTTTAACTAAGGCTACACCAGAGGGGGCGAGGGATTATTTAGTGCCGTCTCGTGTGCATCAGGGCGAATTTTATGCCCTACCTCAAAGTCCGCAGCTTTTTAAGCAGCTTTTAATGTGTGCGAATTTTGACCGCTATTTTCAAATCGCAAAATGCTTTAGAGATGAGGATTTAAGAGCAGACAGACAGCCTGAATTCACGCAAATTGATGTGGAGATGAGCTTTTGTGAGCAAAAAGATGTGATAGCAGTGGCGGAGACCTTTTTAAAGGATATTTTCGCAGCTTGTGGTAAGCAAATTAAGACGCCTTTTAGACAAATGAGCTATAAAGAGGCTATGGAAAATTATGGGAGCGATAAGCCTGATTTAAGATTTGATTTAAAATTTATCGATGTAATAGACATTTTTGCTAAGTCAAACAATGAAATTTTTGCAAATATTGCAAAAGATCCTTATAAAAATCGCATTAAAGCCCTAAAAGTGCCAAAGGGAGATATGATTTTTTCAAAAAGGCAAATGCAAAGATTTGAAGAATTTGTGCGTAAATTTGGCGCACAAGGCTTAGCTTTTATACAAGCTAAGGAGGACGGGCTTAAGGGTCCGCTTTGCAAATTCTTTAATGAAGAGGATTTAAAAGAGCTTGAAAAACGCTGCGAACTTGAAGTCGGCGATGTCGTGTTTTTTGGTGCTGGAGTGAAAAAAATCGTGCTTGATTATATGGGACGATTTAGACTTTTTTTAGCGGAGGAACTAAAGCTTTTAAATCCTAGCGTTTTGGAATTTTTGTGGGTTGTGGATTTCCCTATGTTTGAGAAAAATGATGACGGCTCTTATTCTGCGATGCATCACCCTTTTACTATGCCTAAGAACATTGATGAAGAGGATTTAGAAAACATTTCTTCCATAGCCTATGATGTGGTTTTAAACGGCGTTGAGCTTGGGGGTGGAAGTATAAGAATTCACAAAAATGAAATCCAACAAAAAGTCTTTAAACTTCTTAATATCAACGAAGAGGAGCAAAGAGAAAAATTTGGCTTCTTGCTTGATGCCTTAAGCTTTGGAGCACCACCACACGGAGGTATAGCCATAGGGCTTGATAGGCTTATTATGCTAGTGAGCGGAGCAAGTAGCATTAGGGAGGTTATAGCCTTTCCTAAAACGCAAAGAGCGCAGTGCCTTATGACAGAAGCACCAAGCGAGGCGAGTAAGGAGGCTATGAGAGAACTTGGACTAAAATTAAGGGAGAGTGTAAAATGAAAGAATTATTTTTAATCATAGGTGCGCCAGGTAGTGGCAAAACAACGGATGCGAGTTTAATCGCTAAAGCAGACGCAAATGTAACGCACTATTCTACGGGCGATTTATTAAGAGAGGAAGTTGCAAGTGGTAGCGAGCTAGGTAAAACCATCGATAGTTTCATTTCTAAAGGAAATTTAGTGCCTTTAGATGTTGTCATTAATACTATCGTTACTGCACTTAAAAATGCCCCGACTAAAACCATTATCATCGATGGTTATCCTAGAAGCGTAGAGCAAATGATGGAATTTGATAAGGTTTTAAATGAGCAAAATGAAGTCATTTTAAAAGGCGTGATTGAAGTTCGTGTCAGTGAAGAAGTCGCTAAAGATAGAATTTTGGGTAGAAAGCGTGGGGCTGATGATAATGAAGAGGTGTTTTATAACAGAATGAAAGTTTATATTGAGCCTTTGGAGGAAATTTTAAACTTTTATCAAAAGAAAAAATTACACTTCATCATAGACGGCGAAAGAGCGATTGAACCAATCGTAGCAGATATGAGAGAATTAATCAAAAAAATTCAAAATATTTAAGCATTTTAAACGAAAGATGTGGCACTTGCTGAGATTAAAGCATTTGCCAAACTTTCGCTTAATAAATCTTACTTACCAAATTTAAGCAAACTATGGTCTAAAATTTGCGTCCATTTTTACCCGCGATGATAAAACGAAGAGCATTAAGTTTAATAAAGCCTTCGGCATCTTTTTGATTATACACTTCATCTTCTTCAAAGGTGCAAAAAGCGGCATTAAAGAGGCTATCATTCGCACTTTCACGCCCCACAACCATCACATTGCCCTTATAAAGCTCGAGTCTTACCTTACCATTGACACATTTTTGACTCTCATCGATTAAGGCTTGAAGCATTAATCTTTCAGGTGAAAACCAAAAACCATTATAGATAAGATGAGCGTATTTAGGCATTAATTCATCTTTTAAATGCGCCGCTTCTCTATCAAGCGTAATGCTTTCAATGGCTCTATGTGCTTTTAGCAGTATCGTCCCGCCCGGCGTTTCGTAACAACCTCTACTTTTCATACCTACAAAGCGATTTTCTACGATGTCAAGGCGTCCTATGCCGTGTTTTGCACCTAGCTCGTTAAGCTTTGCTAAAAGTCCTGCTGGGCTTAAAAACTCATCATCAATCGCCACCAAATCACCCTTTTTAAATTCAAGCTCTATGATTTGACTTTCATTAGGTGCTTCTTTAGGACTTTTAGTCCATCTCCACATCTCATCTTCTGCCCTTGCTGCAGGGTCTTCTAAAACAAGTCCTTCATAAGAAATATGCAATAAATTTGCGTCCATTGAATAAGGCGATTTACCCTTTTTCTTAGAAATATCTATGCCGTGTTTTGCTGCGTAAGCTAAAAGTTTTTCACGACTATTTAAATCCCACTCTCTCCAAGGAGCGATGATTTTTAAATCAGGATTAAAGGCTAAATAACCAAGCTCAAAACGCACTTGGTCATTACCCTTGCCGGTGGCACCGTGGCTTACAGCATCAGCTCCTGTTTGGAGGGCGATTTGTGCTTGAGTTTTAGCGATTAGAGGGCGCGCTATACTTGTGCCAAGTAGATATTCTCCCTCATAAATAGCATTTGCTCTAAACATAGGGAAAACATAATCTTTAACAAATTCATCTTTTAAATCTTTAATGAAAATATTTTCTTCTTTAATGCCAAGAGATAAAGCCTTAAGCCTAGCGGGTTCAAGCTCCTCGCCCTGCCCTATGTCTGCTGTGAAAGTAAGCACTTCACAATTATACTCATCTTGCAACCATTTTAAAATAATGCTCGTATCAAGCCCACCAGAATAAGCCAAAACGACTTTTTTAACCTTATCTTTCACCTTAAACTCCTTTATAAAATTCTTGCAAAATTTTAGCAAAAAAGCCTTAAGTAAAAGTTTTTTAAAGCAAATTTTGTTCCAAAATAATTTTTAATTTGCATTTTTTTGCTAAAATCCCCCTTATGAGAGTTGATAAATTTTTAAATGTAGTTAATATTACCAAACGCCGTAGCATTGCGGAGGATATGTGTAAGAGTAAGGTTGTGGATATTAATGGCGTGATTGTAAAGCCTAGTAAAGATGTGAAAATAGGAGATATTATCACGCTTCATTTAAATGAGCGTAAAGAAAGCTATAAGGTCCTTGCCCTACCTACGAGTAAAAATATACCAAAAAACGCACAAAGCGAGTATGTGAGTAGGCTGTGAGAGAATTCATTTTAATGCAAGATGAGCTTGAGGAGCTTTTGAAATATTTGCCAAATAAGGGCATTGTGCTACTTCGTGGAGATTTAGCAAGTGGAAAAACAAGCCTAGTTCAAGCCTTGCTAAAAAAATTAAATTTTGACGAAAAACCAAATTCACCAACCTTTTCTTTAATGCAAAGCTACGAAAAAGATGCAAAAAAAATTTATCATTATGATATTTATCAAGTAGGCTTAAGGGGTATTTTACAAAATGGACTATTTGAAAATTTTTTTGAAGAAGGCTTGCATTTGGTTGAGTGGGGTGATGAAAATTTAGAAAAAGCCTTAAAAAAAATGGGGATTAAGCCCTATATCGTAGAAATTTTTCCTTTAAATTCCAAAAGAAAGTATGTGATTTATGAGTAAATTAGAGGTTTTGCATTTAGAAAAAGTGATTAAAAAAACAAAGATTATTCACGGTATCTCGCTTGAAATTCAAAGCGGGGAGGTCGTAGGACTTTTAGGTCCTAATGGTGCTGGCAAAACAACAACCTTTTATATGATATGCGGTCTCATTACACCTAGTGGAGGTCAAGTTAAGCTCAATGGCACAGACATCACCAAAGAACCGCTTAATAAAAGAGCAAGGCAAGGCATAGGCTATTTACCGCAAGAAAGTAGCGTTTTTAAGGATTTAAGTGTGGAAGATAATTTGTTTTTAGCTGCTGAAATTTTTTATAAAGATAAAAAAATTTTAAATGAAAAAGTAGAAAAAATGCTAGAACTCTTAAGCATAGAACCCATACGCCTTAGAAAGGGCTTAAGTTTAAGCGGAGGGGAGAGAAGGCGTTGCGAAATCGCAAGAAGTTTGATGTGTGAGCCTAAATTTTTACTTTTAGACGAGCCTTTTGCGGGAGTTGATCCCATCGCTGTGGCTGAAATTCAAAACCTTATCAAAGAGCTTAAAAGACTTGGTATTGGAATTTTAATCACAGACCACAATGTCCGCGAAACCTTAGCTATTTGTGATAGGGCTTATGTTATTAAACAAGGCACACTTTTAGCTAGTGGAAATGCTAAAGAAATCGCACATAATCAAGATGTGAAAAAATACTACTTAGGAGCGGAGTTTAAACTCCTTGATTGATGTTAAGACAAAAATTAAGCCAAAGTCCCAAAACAAAGCTTTCTAACACCTTACGCTCTTGGCTTCCTCTTTTGCAAGCAAATATCGAGGACTTGAAAGAAAGCTTAGATAAATTTGCTGAGGATAATCCCTTTTTAAACATAGAAGAAAAAACGCAAACACAGCAAAATGGTAAAAATTATTACGAAAGCTTTTTTAAAACAAATGCTCATAGCGAATTTGTCGAGCAAAGAGCCTTACAGCAAAAAAGCGTTTGGGAGTTTTTAGATGAGCAAATTATCCCCCCTCTTTTTCCTACTGAAAAGTCTCAAAGCATAGCTCATAAAATCATACAATGTCTCAATCACGAGGGCTATTTTGAATATGATGAAGAGATTTTGAGCGAATTTTCTAGGGAAGAGGTAGAAAAAATTCGCACACGCTTTAAGTATTTAGAGCCTGTGGGCGTGGGGGCAATGGATTTTAAGGAGGCTTTTTTATTTGCCTTAGAAAATATAGAATTTAAAAATGATGAACTTTATGAATTTAGCAAAATGCTTATTTTAGATTTTGAAAATATCCAGCAATATACAAAAGAAAAGCTTTATAAAGAAGCCATTGAGCTTATTAAAAAATTTTCTATTCCGCCTTTTTTGGAGTATTTTGAAGAAAGCAAAGTGATAGTGCCTGATATTTTTATTTTTAGAGAAAATGGAGAAATTAAGGTTAAAATTAACGATGATTATTACCCAGAAATTCATATAGAAACAGACGGCTTGGAACACGAATTTTTAAGTGGCTATTTAAAAGAGGCGAGAAATTTAGTCGATGCCCTTGCTATGCGTAAGGCGACCTTATATAAAATAGGCTTGATGATAGTTGAGCATCAATATGAATTTTTTTTAGGAAAAGAAATTAAACCTATGACTTTAAAAGATTTGGCACAAGATTTGGAGCGAAATGCCTCGACCATTTCAAGGGCTATTGCAAATAAATATTTAAGTTGCGATAGAGGACTTATCCCTCTAAAAGATTTTTTTGCTTTTGCACTCGATGGAGAGGGAGAAACTTCAAATGCAAGTGTAAAAGATTTTGTCGCAAATTTGGTAAAAAATGAAAATAAACAAAAGCCCCTAAGTGATAGTAAAATTTTAGAGCTTATCTTAGCGGAATTTAAAATCGACATAGGAAGAAGAACGATTACAAAATACCGCAAACAACTAGGCATCGCAAGCTCCACAGATAGAAAAAAACTTTACGAGCTAGAAGGCTCGTAAAATTAAAATGGCCACACCGCTTCGATAAATTTACTTCCCCAAGGCTTTCTCGTGCTTCTATCTACTTCACCTTCAGTTTTATAAAGAATTTTCGCATCGGCTATATATTTACTATCTATGGTATTATCCTGCCCTATATCATAAGGACGAATCACGCCACTAAGCTGTATAATTTGCTTTTCACCATTAATCAAAAGCTCCCTAGAACCTTCAATGAAATAATTTCCATTAGAAAGAATTTTAATCACCCTTGTTGAAATAGTCGTGTTAAAGCTTTCATTTCTACTTTGTGTGCCTGTGCCTGTGTAATTATTTGTGCTATTTGTTTGAAAACCTATATTAGAGTAAGAATTAACCTTGTTTAAGACTTGATTGACAGCACCTGTGCTACCTGTTAAGGCACCTCCGCCCAAATTTGCATTATTTGTTCTACTAGTCGTTTTGTTCGCCTGTGTGCTTTGCGTTGTGCTTTCTTGTATGATGACGGTAACTAAATCATTAACATTCATCGCTTTTTTATCGGAGAATAAAGGATTATCTCCCTTACCAAATAAGGACCCGGGTGCTGATTCTACATTATGACTTTGCTTAGGTGCAAGCTCTTCAACATAAGCTGGTGGCTTCATCGAAATTTCAGGATCTACCACAGCACTACATCCAAAAAATGCAAATGGTAACATATATACGAAAACTTTTTTCATTTCTGTCCTTTGATATGAATTTTTTATATTTTTTCGTTACAATAACTTCAAAACCTTAGAAAGCAAAGAGCGTTCCAAGTTTAAATGCAAAGGAAAAATAATGGCAAATCTTTATCTTATGCGGTCAAAAAGTGATGATTTAAATACCCTCATTACCAAAAAATTTTTAGCACACTACACAAAATATTATAAAAATATAGCCATTTACTGCCCCGTGATTTATGTGCATAGAATAGCCGCCGTGCAAGAATGGCTTGAAGAATTTAACATCAAACAAAGTTCAAAAGAAAGCTACGGCTTTACCTTACGCGATGCGATGAATACCTTTAGCCACGATCCTCACTATTTTTTCAACAAAATTTTAGAAGAATATGAAAATTTAAAAGCTAAATATGACTTTGTTTTAGTAACAAGTTTTTCGGAATTTGGCATTTTAGATGGCTTTGAATTAAGCGTTAAACTTGCCAAAAATCTTAACACACCCATAGCTGCCATTATCGACCAAAAGGATCAAAATATAGCGAGAAAAATTTTCGATGAAAGCCTTAAGGGAGAAAATTACGCCTTAATTGACGCAAATTTTGATTTTAATGAGCTTATGAATTTGAAAGAATATGAATTTATCACACCTAATCGCTTTAAATTTGAACTCATTAAAAAAAGTGTGAAAAATAAAAAAATCGTTGTTTTACCAGAAAGTGATGATGAGAGGATTTTAAGAGCGAGTGAAATTTTACTTAGAAGTAATGTCGTTCATCTCATCTTACTTGGAAATGAAACTAAAATCAAAGAAAATGCTCTAAAGCTTGGATTAGATCTTAATGGCATTGAGGTGCTAGATCCCACAAATTCGCCCCTATGCGAAGAATTTAGCACTATGCTTTATGAGGCAAGAAAGGCTAAGGGTATGAGCCTAGAAGAAGCCGCCAAACTCGTTAAAGATAGAACTTATTTTGGCACTTTACTTGTGCATAGTCAAAAAGCCGATGCTATGGTAAGTGGTGCTTCAACAACTACGGCTGAAACTATACGCCCTGCCCTTCAAATCATCAAAACAAAAGAGGGTATTAATTCTGTCTCTGGTATCTTTTTTATGGGGCTTGAAGATAAGGTTTTAGCCTTTGCGGACTGCGCGGTTAATCCAAACCCAACAGCCGAGCAACTTGCTCAAAGTGCTTATGTAAGTGCTTTGAGTGCTAAGGCTTTTGGGCTTGAACCGCGTATTGCTATGCTATCTTATTCTAGTGGAGATAGTGGCAAGGGCGAAAGCGTGGATTTAGTCAATGAGGCTTTAAAAATCGCTAAAGAAAAATATCCAAACCTTCAAATTGACGGACCTATGCAGTTTGACTGCGCTTACGATGCCAAGACCGCTGCAAAAAAAATGCCAAATTCTACCATAGCAGGCAAGGCAAATGTTTATATCTTCCCTAATCTTGACGCGGCAAATATCTGCTACAAAGCCGTGCAAAGAACGGCAAATGCCCTTGCCATAGGACCTATTCTACAAGGACTTAAAAAGCCTGTTAATGATTTAAGTAGGGGCTGTTTAGTAGAAGATATAGTCGATACCGTGATTTTAAGTGCGATTCAAGCACAATAAGGATAAAAAATGAAAATTTTAGTTTTAAATTCAGGCTCTTCTTCTATCAAATTCAAGCTTTTTGATAATAAAGTCGTCTTAGCGAGTGGTTTAGTTGAAAAAATAGGCAATAATCAATCTAAAATCGAGCTAAAAAACGCCAAAACAGGCACAAAAATGCGTCGCGACACACATATAGCCAATCACGAAAAAGGTTTGCAATTAGTCGAAGAGCTTTTTAATGAAAGTGGAATTTTAAGAGATTTAAACGAGCTTGATGGTTGCGGACATAGAATCGTGCATGGGGGAAAGAATTTAACGGAGCATTGTTTGGTGGATAATTTTGTATTAGAAGAAATCGACCGCGTTAGTGCCATAGCTCCGCTACACAATCCAGCCCATTTAGCTGGGATTAAAACTATGCTAAAAGCCGCTCCTAAAGTGCCAAATGCGACCATTTTTGATACGGCTTTTCATAAGAGTATGCCTGATTTCGCTTATATGTATGCTTTGCCTTATGATTATTATACAGAATATAATATTAGAAAATACGGCTTTCACGGCACTTCGCACTCTTATGTAAGCTCAAGAGCGGCAATTTTAATGCAAAAAGAAAATATTAACGCTATAAGCGCACATCTTGGCAATGGTGCTAGTGTGTGTGCCATAGAAAATGGAAAAAGCATAGATACCTCTATGGGCTTTACACCTCTTGAGGGCTTAATGATGGGAACAAGGTGCGGAGATATCGACCCTGCTACCCTGCCCTTCATCGCTAAAGCAAAAAATTTAAACGCCGATATGCTTGATACTATGATGAATAAGCAAAGTGGGCTTTATGGCGTTTGTGGTTATAATGACTTTCGCGATGTAGTAAGTGAAATTCAAAATGGTAATAATCTCGCACGCCTCGCCCTTGATATGTATTGTTACCGCTTGGCTAAATATATAGGCTCTTATTTTGCCATTTTACCGCATACAGACGCTTTGATTTTTACTGCTGGAGTAGGAGAAAATGCCTCTTTAGTGCGTCAAAAAACTTGCGAAAGATTAAAACATCTAGGCTTTGAACTTGATGAAAGTTTAAATGAAAAAAGTGAAAGCGGAGAGAGGGAGATTAGCAAAGCAAATTCTAAAGTGAAAATTTTTGTTATCCCCACAGATGAAGAGCTTGAAATCGCTAAAATCACAGAAGGGCTTATTAAAAAGCTCAAAATTAAGGCTTAGTGATTTAAAACCTTATTTAAAAATTCTCTAAGCCTTTCATTTTTAGGATTTTCAAACACGCCTACTGGACTTTCATCAACGGCGATTTGTCCTTTATCCATAAAAAAAATGCGATTTGCTACATTTTTCGCAAAGCCCATTTCGTGGGTAACTACAAGCATAGTTAAACCCTCTTTAGCTAAATCTTTCATAATGTTTAAAACCTCGCCTATCATTTCAGGATCCAGTGCAGAAGTCGGCTCGTCAAATAAAATCACATCAGGACTCATCATCAAACTTCTAGCTATGGCTATGCGTTGCTTTTGACCGCCTGAAAGTTTGTGTGGCATATAGGCTTTTTTATCTGCCAAGCCCACTTTAGAGAGTAAAATTTCTGCCTTAGCTATGGCTTCATCTTTGCTTAAAATCCTTGTTTTAATGGGCGTTAGAATTAAATTCTCAAGGACATTTTTATTCGCAAAAAGATTAAAATGCTGAAAAACCATACTTACTTTTTGACGAATTTGATTGATGTCAATCTTTTCATCTAAGATATTTTCGCCTTTGATGAAAATTTTACCACTATCAGCAAGCTCAAGCCTATTAAGACAGCGTAAAAAAGTGCTTTTACCACCTCCACTAGGTCCTATCAAAGCTACAACATCGCCTTTTTGAATTTGGGTGCTAATGCCTTTTAAGACTTCCAAATTTCCATATTTTTTACATAAATTTTCGGTTTTAATCATTTTGATTGAGCCTTTTTTCTAATAATCTTACACCTAAGCTAAAAATTTTCACACTCACATAATATACAAGTCCTGTGAAAATAATAGGCTTAGGATTATAAAGCACCGCTTGCAAACTCTTACTTTGCATTGTAATATCCACAACGCTTATAAAACCAACCACCGAAGTTTCTTTAAAAAGAGAAATAAATTCATTTGCAAGAGCGGGCAAAATATTTTTAAGTGCTTGAGGTAAAATAATCTCCCTCATCGTGCTTTGATAATCAAGCCCCATAGCCCTAGCCGCTTCCATTTGTCCCTTATCAACGCTATTAATCCCACTTCTTACAATCTCAGCAATATAAGCCGAGCTATTAAGCCCAAGTGCTAAAATCGCCGCATATAAATTATCTAAAAAGGTAAAAATCACAAAAGCAAATATCATAAGCTGTAAAATGACAGGCGTTCCGCGTATAATGTCGATAAACTCATCAACGATGAAATTAAGCACCCTAAAAGGAGAAAAGCGAATCAAAGCCAAAATAAAACCAACAACAAGTCCTATACAAACTGCACAAAAAGTCAGCAAAATCGTAGTGCCATAACTTAGCACATAAGCCTTAGCATTAGGGGTAAAAGCGTAACGCACCCCAGCTTCATCACTCACTTGTAAAATTTCGTAAGGGAAAGAAAAATATCCCCATAAAATAATGATAGTAAAAAATACAAATGCTTGGATACTCTTTTGGGTCAAAATAAAGCCTTATGATTAAAATTAAAGCCCAAATTTTAGAAAAATAATCTTTTATTTTTCTTTAAAATGTGTTAGAATTTTTAAAATTTAAAGGGAAAAAATGGCAATTTTAGAATTTATTTTAATCTTTCTTTTTGTTTTGCTAATGGCATTTTTAATCATAGGCTTTAACCGCCAAATGCTAGAAAAAGCTAAAGAAAGAGAAAAAGGCTAGAAAAGTATAATAAGGCAAAATCAAAGGATAAATGATGAGAAAAAGCATTATCGACTTTCAAAAACAAAAAGCAAATAGAGACAAAATCACTATGGTGGCAGCTTACGATTATCCTAGTGCTAGGGCTTTAGATGAGGCTGGGGTGGATATGATTTTAGTGGGCGATTCTGTGGCTATGGTGCTTTTAGGACACGAGGATACGCTAAGTGTGAGTATGGAGGAAATGCTTATTTTCACAAAAGCTGTTTCAAAAGCCGCTAAAAATGCCTTTGTATTAGCTGATATGCCCTTTATGTCCTATCAAAGCTCCACTTATGACGCCTTACAAAATGCGGCGAAATTTATGAAGGAAGGTCGTGCAAATGGCGTGAAATTAGAGGGAGGAAGTGAGTTTAGTGAGTGCATTAGAGCTTTAAGCCGTGCCTCTATCCCCGTCATCGCTCACATAGGACTTACCCCACAAAGTGTCAATGCTATGGGAGGATATAAGGTGCAAGGCAAAAGCAAAGAAGCCGCTAAAAAACTCATCGACGATGCCAAAGCCGTGCAAGATGCGGGTGCTAGTATGGTTTTAATGGAATGTGTGCCAAGCAAATTAGCACAAAAAATCACCCAAATCCTAGAAGTGCCAACCATAGGCATAGGAGCGGGGAAACACTGCGATGGACAGGTTTTAGTCTATCACGATTTTTTGGGACTTCATCAAGGATTTAAGCCCAAATTTGTGAGAAAATTTGCCAATTTAAACCCAAATGAGGGCATAAAAGCCTACATTAACGCCGTAAAAAGCGGAGAATTTCCAAGTGAAGAATATAGCTTTTCTTTAGAAAATGATGAGTGGATTGAAGAATTATATTAAAGGAAAAAAATGCAAATTATAAACAATATCACGGATTTAAAAAAAGTCATTAAAGAGTGGAAAAGTCAAAATTTAAGCATAGGCTATGTGCCGACTATGGGTTATTTGCACGAGGGACATTTAAGCCTTATTAAAAAAGCAAGTCAAAACGATAAAATTATCGTTAGCATTTTTGTTAATCCTATGCAATTTGGCGTTAATGAGGACCTAGCGACCTACCCAAGAGACTTAGAAAGAGACGCTAAGCTTTGCGAAAATGAGGGCGTAGCAGTGCTTTTTACGCCTAGTGTAGAGCAAATGTATCCTAAGGGCTTTAGCTCTTATGTAGATATGGACTCACTTACCGATAAATTATGTGGAGCAAAAAGAGAGGGGCATTTTCGTGGAGTTTGCACCATTTTGATGAAATTTTTTCATCTTATCACGCCTGATGTGGCGTATTTTGGGCAAAAAGACGCCCAGCAATGTGCTGTGGTTAAACATATGGTAGAGGATTTAAATTTAGACCTTAAAATAGAAATTTGCCCCATTGTAAGAGAAAAGGACGGCTTGGCAAAAAGTTCGCGTAATGTTTATTTAAACGAGGCGGAGAGAAAGGCGGCTCTAGTGCTTTCAAGGGCGATTTTTTTAGGAGAAAATTTAATCCAAAAGGGCGAAAGAGAGAGCAAAATTATACTTCAAGCTATGCGTGAAGAATTGCAAAAAGAAAGCCTTGCTAGGATTGATTATATCGAGCTTGTTAATCCTAAAACTATGGAAAATTTAGAACGCATTGAAGAGGGCGTTTTGGGTGCTTTAGCCGTTTATATAGGCAAAACAAGGTTGATTGATAATTTTTTGCTTTTAAATCTTAAATAAGTATTTTTAGATAAAATGCTGTCTTTTTTAAGGCTTTTTTATGAGTATGGGTGAAATTATCGTTATTTTAATTGTCGCTATTTTGGTTTTGGGACCGGATAAACTTCCAGACGCCATAGTGCAAATTGCCAAGATTATCAAGGCTATTAAGCGTAATATCAATGACGCTAAAGCCGGCATTGAAAAAGAAATTCGCATTAAAGAGCTAAAAGACGAAGCGCAAAAATACCAAGATGAGTTTTCGCTAAGTAATGAAAACATACGCAAAAAGCTTAGTTTTGAGGAATTTGACGACTTAAAAAGAGATATTTTGGATAAAACAAAAGTGGATTTAACTTTCGATAGTAGAGAAAAAGAAACTCCCCCACAAAATCCTACGGAAAAAGCAAATGTTTGAAGAGCTAAAACCCCATTTAATCGAACTTAGAAAAAGATTGCTCATAAGCGTTTTATGTGTTATTGTGATGTTTTTTATCTGTTTTGCTCTTAATAAATATATCCTAGATGTCCTTACTATGCCCCTTGAAGCTGTTTTGCCTGAAATTTCAAAGCAAATCAATTTCATCGAAATGGCAGAGCCTTTATTTACCGCGATGAAAGTAGCATTTTTTGCGGGGTTTTTGCTATCTTTACCTGTGATTTTTTGGCAGTTTTGGAGCTTTGTCGCACCCGGACTTTATGATAATGAAAAACGCCTTGTCGTGCCTTTTGTCATCTTTGCTAGTTTGATGTTTATTTTGGGCTGTTTGTTTTGCTATTTTGTCGTTGTGCCTTTTACTTTTAAATTTCTCATCGATTTTGGTGCAAGTGTGCAAAATTTCAAGCCTATCATTAGCATAGGGGCTTATGTGGGCTTTTTTACAAAACTAATGATAGCCTTTGGTTTGGCGTTTGAAATGCCTGTTTTGACCTATTTTTTCGCTAAGCTTGGCTTGATTGATGATGCTTTTTTAAAAAGGCAATTTAGAATCGCCGTTTTAATCATCTTCATCTTTTCTGCGATGATGACCCCGCCCGATGTTTTTTCACAATTTTTGCTAGCAATTCCACTTTGCGGGCTTTATGGAATTTCCATTTTAATCGCTAAAAAAGTCAATCCCGCCCCTACCGACAATAATGAAAGGAATAAACAATGAAATATGACGGTTATATTCAATCTAGTGATTACGAAGATTTATATTTTGATGTAATTCAACCTAATATTATTAATCTTAATCTCCTCTTTGCAGGCTTTAAACCGGTCAAGAATAAGCATTATTTAGAACTAGGCTTTGGTATGGGACGCTCACTGCTAACGCATGCTGTGAGTAATGAGGGGTATTTTGTCGGCACAGATTTTAATGAAAATCAAGTCGCA
Organism: Campylobacter vulpis; assembly: GCF_014217995.1. Classification (NCBI taxonomy): domain Bacteria; kingdom Pseudomonadati; phylum Campylobacterota; class Epsilonproteobacteria; order Campylobacterales; family Campylobacteraceae; genus Campylobacter; species Campylobacter vulpis. The sequence continues at coordinate 747,588 of NZ_CP041617.1, read as the reverse complement.
TTTGCTAAAAATATCTGTGAACAAGCTAAGATTTCAAATCTTACCCTTTATGCAGATAGCTTTAAGCAGCTTTTAGAACGCTTTAGAAAAATGAAAGCCAATGGCGAAGAAGTAGGTTTTGATTTCATAGTTTTGCATGGAATTTATTGTTGGGTTAATGAGGAAAATCGTCAGATTATCCTTAGTATTATCAAGGAATTTTTGCGTGAGGGGGGCGTTGTGTATGTGAGTTATAACTGCTTGCCCGGTCGCTCTGTGAGTATGGACGCTAGGCACATCTTTAAACTCTACTCACAAAAGGAAAACACGGATAATTTTGATGAGATTTTTTCTTTCACGCAGGAATTTGCAAATTTAGAGCCTGAAAATACACTTCATAAAAATATACTAGCGACCATCGATACGCACCGTCATTCTCATCATAATTATTGCATGCACGAATTTTTGTGCGATTCTTGGTATTTGCCCTATTTTAGTGATGTGGCTGAAACGATGAGGGGGGGGGGGTTGAGCTATATTTGTGAGTGTATGTTAGCTTATCATTTTAAGCATTTTTCTCCTAAGGAGGAGAGTTTTTTAGCACGAATTCATAATAAAAATTTCAAAGAGCAAATGAAAGATTTTATCCAAAATAAGGCATTTCGTTATGATTTATATGGTAAGCAACTTTTTAAGCTTAATAAAAAGCAAACCCAACAACAACTTTTTGAAATGCAATTTGTGCTTTTAGACTATCCTACAAGCCAGACTTTTGAGGGTTGTGAGGAGAATTTAAGATGGGCTTATATTGAGCTTATTTCAAAGCTTGAGAGCGAGAATTTCGCACCAAAAAGGGCTAAAACGCTTATGAGTGGTGCTTTTGCAAATAGTGAGGTTCTTTTCCACCTTTTAACCAATCTAATGGCGTTTAATCTTGTAGGCATTTGTGTGCCAAATACAACACATAAAATTGACGAGGTTAAATTTTATAATCACAGCCTCTTAAAAGAGCAAAAATTAAGCCAAGAATACATTTTTGCCTGTGCGCTTACTGGAGGAGGAATTTCACTAGATAGCCTAGAAAGGGCTTTTCTCAATCATTATTTTAACGAAAATCAAATGAATTTAGAAGAGCTATTTGAGCGGATTTATCAAGATGAAAATTTTCACTTTCATGACGCAAATAACCAAGCTTGTAAAGACAGAGAAAGCGTTTTCACTCAACTCAGCTTACATTACAAAAAATTTTTAAGGCGTCTGCCTATACTAATGAAACTTGAAATGTTTTAATGGATAAAGATTTAAGCCTTTCAAATTACGATTATACCTTACCAAAAGAGCTTATCGCCACACACCCAGCCCAGCCCAAAGAAGCGGCGAGGCTTTTGATTTATGAGCGTGGAAAAGATAGGGTTACACACAGCACTTTTGCGAATTTGGAGCAGTTTTTGCCTGATTGTGCTATATTTTTTAACGATACTAAGGTCATTAAGGCTAGAATTTATGGGACAAAAGAAAGCGGAGGGAAAATTGAGCTTTTTCTACACTCTAGCGTGAGCGAGTGCGAATTTAACGCACAAATTAGAGGCAGGGTCAAAAAGGGCGATATTTTACATTTTAAAGAGGGCTTGAGTGCTGAAATTTTAGAGCTTTATGCGGACGGCTTACGCAAAGTTTGCTTTAAACAAGATGAAAATTTACTTAACACCCCTAAGCTTTACGCCCTTTTAGAAAAGATAGGGCATATCCCCCTACCGCCCTATATCAAAAGAGCCGACACGCTTAAAGACACGCAGGACTATCAAAGCATTTTTGCTAAAAATTTAGGTGCTGTGGCAGCCCCTACGGCGAGTTTGCATTTTAGTAAGGCTATGTTAGAGAGCCTTAAAAAACGCCACGAAATTTACACTATCACCCTACACATAGGCGCAGGAACTTTTAAAAGCGTAGAATGCGAAGACCTAAGAGAGCATCAAATGCACAGCGAATTTTTTCACATCAATGAGGCTGCAAAAGCGTGTATCGACAGCAAAAAAGCAATTTTAGGCGTAGGAACGACTGCGACTAGAAGCATTGAGTATTATGCTAGGACGGGGCTTTGTAGTGGGGCGTGTGATTTATTTTTACACCCTTTTAATAAGCCTTTAAGGCAAAATTTTCTCCTAACAAATTTCCACTTACCAAAATCCACACTTATAATGCTTGTATCCTCTTTTATAGGGCGTGAAAAGACTCTAGCACTCTATAAAGAGGCGGTTGCGTTAGAATACCGCTTTTATTCTTACGGCGATGCGATGTTAATTCTTTAAGCCGTCTTAAGCGTTATTACTGCGATAATGATGATAAAAATCCCCACCCAGCCGATAGGCTTTAATTTCTGCTTAAAAAAATACCACCCCCCCAAAGTCGTGCCTAAAATTCCTATACTTCCCCAAAGCGTGTAAGCGACAGCTAGTTTCATACCCTCTAAACTTAAGGCAAGGAGATAAAAGGCAAGCCACACGAGCAAAACGGACACAATGCCCCATTTAAGATTCCTAAAGCCATTAGACTTATTTAAAGCGAGATTAGCCACGATGTCTAAAAGTGCGGCTAAAACGACATAAAGTAAATAGATATTAAACATCTTTAGCCTCGTGTTTCTCCCCCAAATTTACAAGCACAATGCCCACAATAGCAAGTGCCAAGCCTATGTATTCTTGTGTTTTTAAAGAAGTGCCAAAGATAAAAACGGCGATAAGGGTTATCAAGCTAAGCCCCACAATTTCCCAAATGGCATACGCCACGCCTACGCTAATCGTGCGTATAGAAAGAGACATAAAATAATACGCCACCCCTATCATAGCAAACATAAAGCCATAAACGAAAATTTGCTTACCCTCCTGCGAATAATTCATCACAGAAACGCCAAAAACCTCACACACAATAGCAAGCATTAGAAAAATCCATGCTTTTAGCATAAGTCTCTCCTTAAATTTGCAAAAGCAAGATTATAGCATAAGTAAAATTAAAGTCGTTTAAAAAATATTTATAAACCAAAAGCGTGAGCCCATAGGCTCACATAGTAGTTAAACTCTCACCACCACCAAGCATATCTAAACATAAGGGCGTGAGATCTTATAGTATTAGCTGAAGAGAAAATTCCACTATATCCTAAAGAAATATCAGAATCCTTAGTCAAGTCATACGAAACTCCCCCTTGCACCACTCCATAAAGCCTAGCGATGTCAAGTTCAGCATTTAAGACATTGCTATCAAGGTGTAAGGTTCCTTTTGCGTCCTTATAGACATTAAAGATTGTTCCTAGTGCCACAGCTGTTTTAAAACGATTAATCCAAGGCGTTTCATATTTGATTGTCGCAACTGCATCGATGAAATTAAAACTTTGTGCTAGATAATGCTCTCTTGTGCCTCCTAAGTGATTAAGAGTAAAAGGCTTATTATGCATACCTAGATAGTTAAAGCCTATTTGAGGAGTGATTTTCGCATCATTGTGAAGATAATGGCTTAACCCTACTCTAGCATTTGCCCCATATCCAAATACCTTTGCAGTAGAACTAGCAGAGCCTATATAACCACGATAAGTTTTTTCTACATCTCTTTCTATATAGTCAAGCTTAGTAGTAAGATTCATAAAATAAGTTGTTAAATCATCTTCATAAAAGCTATGATTATAAGTTAAACCTGCATAGTAAGAATTCCCGTCCATTTCTATTCTTTGACCTGCGACCTTTTGGTCAGCATTTTCAAAGCCTGCATATACTCCAAAGACTCCATAATCATTTGGTAATTCTCTTTGCGTAGCGATAAGCATACCAGAGGAATTTGATTTTAATTTCCCCGTATGACTTCCTAAGTCTGCACTAAAGTTTTGATAGTAAGGAATCACAAAGGTATGATTTTTTGTATTCTCATCTCTGTGATTGGTGTGGAGTTGTTCTAGTTGGCTTAAGCTTTTACCATTAGCATTAACTTCACTTTCTTTACCTGAAACAAAGACTTGAGTGGTGGCTTCTCTTAGTATCCTTGAGAGATTGACATTTCTTACTCTTTGAGAATAAATGATCGATTGTGCTAGGGTTCTACCACTTAGCTCATCTCTGTTGATATTAGCTCTATACTGACCAGCTCCTCCGAAATTTTCAAAGCTATAAATGCCTGAAACAGAGTGCAGTTTATTCACATCTATGCCTTGACCATTATTGACCTTATCTCCTACGGCATTGCCGTCTTTATCTGCGATGAGGCTATAAGAATTATAAAGCTTATCCACATCTAAGCCCTTTGTGTTGATAAAGGAATCTCCTATGCTTATGTTTGCAAAATCTCCATCTACTAGTAGGGCATTTGCTTTTCTTTCTTCAGCTGTGGCGTAATCTTCTTTATTAAAATACCAAGCATTAATGTGAAGTTTGCCTCCACCCTTATTTTCTATATGGACACCACTTGCTGTTTTACCTATCTCTCCTATGGTGTGATAACCATCTGCTGCGTTTTCATCTCTTCTAAAGTCATTGATAACGGTTAAAGTTCCACCATCATTGATGATACCACTTTGAATTTTGCCTTGATTGTTGATTTTTGCTGTGCCGTGGTTTGTGATTTGCTGACTTACTGTTCCTGTATTTGTGATAGTGGCATTTGCACCTGTTTGATTTGTGATATTTGTGGTTGTGCCTCGGTTGTTAATGGTAGCTGTGCCGTGGTTTGTGATGCCACCTGTAACATTACCTCTTTGATTATTGTTAATATTAACGGCATCTTTTCCTTGATTTTCTATTTTACCATTGATAGTGCCTGAGTTATGGATACCGCCTCCAACCTTTCCTGTGCTTTCAATCTTAACATCGCCTGTGATAGTGCCGCCTTGGTTATCTACGGCACCGCCGACTTGTCCTTTGACTTCTATGCCGTTTGCACTGATTGTGCCTCGGTTGGTAACTTTTGTTTTTATCTTGGCATTTTCTTTTATAACTATACCTTGGCTTACGGTGGAGTTATTTAGATTATAAACTCCACTGTGCCCACCTTGAGTATTGATAGTTCCATCAACTTCTATTTTGCCATTTATAACGCCTTGGTTCCATATACCATTACTTAAGGTAGCAGTGTCTTTTATGATAATATCTCCATTAATCGTAGCAAAAATATTAAAAATATCATATTGAGAGGCTCTATCGGTATAAATTTTCCCGGCGACTTCGATATTACCATTTAGCACTGCTACGCCATTTTGACCATATGGATTTGCATTTGCAATTCCACCCATTAAGGTAGCGTTTTCACCAACTTTTATGCTTCCATTAAGCATTTTGTGATTATACACACTGATATAATAAGACCTCCACTGCGTTGCATTTCTACCCCCCGTCAAAGTCCCACTTTCTATGTCAATGCCTCCATTGATAGTGCCGTGATTTTCTATGGCTGCTGCACTATTATCACTTGACATAATACTACCTGTTACTTTAATGCCATTAGGGCTACTTGTCCCCGTCCCATTCACCCCTATGGTTCCACTATTAAAAACTCCTCTTCCGCCAGTGATACTGCCTTGCACATCAATATGATTAACTTGCCCACCTGTATTGACTATAATGGCCCTTCTATTTGTAGAGCTTAGAATTCCAGTAGCTCCTATAGTAATGGTTTCAACTCTGGCATTTCTATTTACTTCAATCCCTTGTCCGTGTGCGTTAATCGTTCCATTATTGGTGATATTATTGACTTGAGTTCCGCCATTGATAATAATGCCTTTGCCGTCATTTTTATTTGATGAAATGGTAACGCCGTCATTTATGGTTAAACTTCCCATTTGACCGCTTCCGCTAGTGGTGGTATAAACTGCTGAATTTTTATTATTTAAAGTGATATTGTTGGAGATTGTGGCGTCTATGCTATTTGTTGTATTTGCTGTATCACTAGTATTAATAACCCAGTCCGCTTGACTATAACAGGCTAGTGCAAAGATACAGGCGAGTGATAAAAGAGGCTTTTTAGAACTCTGTGAGTTACCCCCCCCCCCCCCCCGCAAGAGAGTTGATAAGATGTTTTTGCATTATAGACCTTTCGTAATTAAGATAAAAATAATCGCAATTATAAAGAAAAATTAACAAAAAGTAAAGAGAAATTCAAAAAATCGTTTTTTTTTTTTTGTGAAATGTGGATAAATGGGGGTTTTAAAACTAAAATCCTACGATTTTATGCTTATCAAAACTTCCCTCAAGCTCCTTTTGTATGCTTTCTAAAAAAGCCCTCATCGTAAAAATGCCGTCCTTTGAAATGGCTGTTTTTAGGGCTGTGTTTTTCACAACCATAAGAATTTGTGCGCCGCTTAGCTCATATTTAGCTAGAGTTTCAAGCTCAAAAGCCTCTTCAAAATCCGCATTTTGAGGCAAAAATTTCTCCCACATCTTAAGCCTGTCCTTAAAATCGGGCTTTTTAAACTCAATCTTTAAATCAAAACGCCTAGAAAAGGCACTATCAAGGCTTTCTAAAAAATTGGTCGTGGCGATTAAAACCCCACTAAAACGCTCGATTTGCTCTAGGAAGATATTTTGCATTTGATTGTGCATTTTATCGCTTCCGCTACCTCCCTCTATGCGTGTGCTTAAAAACTGGTCTGCCTCATTTAGCAGTAAAATGGGGCTTTGCTTACAAGAATTGGCTATTTTTTTGTAAGTGTCAAAAATTTTCCGCACATTTTGCTCACTCTCGCCTACCCATTTGCTTAAAATCTTAGAGCAATCAAAGCTTAAAACCGCCTTTTTCATAGCCTTAGCCACGCCAAATGCTGACATCGTTTTACCTGTGCCAGGAGGTCCGTAGAAAATGATCTTTGCTTCGATATTTTTAGAAGTTTTAATCCCCCATAAACTAAGCCTTTCAAGGACTTTTTTATCTTTTTGTTTTAGGATATTGCTTAAAAGTTCTTTGGTATTTTCAGGTATGATGATGTCATTGATGTCGATATTTGGCTCGATGAGTTCGAAAATTTCTTGCTCTTTGACAAGGCTTTCAAGTTTGATTTGGCTTTGTTTAGTGGGGGAATTAATCACTCTTTCTAAAATCTCATCACTGATAAAAAAACTCTTAGAAAGCTCACCAAAAGCGTTTAAATACTCATCATACTCCACTAAAAAACTACTCAAAAGCTTAGAATCATCTTCTAAAAGCTTTTTATTTTGACGCAGTTCAAGCTCATTTTCGCTAATCAAATTTAGCAAAGCGTTTTGCTCTCTGGTGCTTGAGTTTTCGTGGCTTAGGGCGTATTCTTCCTTTAAAAGTGCTAGGAAGAGAATTTGCTCTTTAGCGTTTAGGGCGTATTCTTTAAAAATAGCATTTAATACATTATGAAATTTGCTAAGTTTCAAGCACTCTTTAATATACTTTTCAAATTCTTTAATGTGGCTTTTAAGCACGGCATAATACTCGCTACGCCTCGCAAAGGAAAGCCTTTCATAAAGCTCTATGCGTAAAAACTCGTCCTTTAAATACTCCAAATAAGCCCCATAAGCCTTACTTTTAGGCACTTTAAATAAACTCTTGCTGTCTAAAAAGTCTAAAAAATACTGACTAAGGCTTAGTTCGCTTTGGAGTAAGACTAGCTTAGAATTGCTTAATTTATTTGAGTCTATGTTTTTAAAAAAACCTAAACCACTCGTTACAAAACCGCGTTTAATCAAGCCTTTTAAATCCTCTAAATAATCCAAATAAGCATAATCTTTCTCCCCAAAAAGTCCAGCAAGTAAGCTAAAGGCACTCACGGAGGCACTGGCACAAACATAGCTTTTACAAAGCTCTTTCAAAATCAAGGCTTCATTTTTAGAGCATTGAAGTCTTTGATAAAGCTTGCTTTTTTCAATTTTAGGCTCATTTAAAAATTCTTTAAGTTCAAGCATTATTTCCCCTAAAAACGGCTAATCATTATCCTAAGCCCTGAAATTTCATCTTTAAAACGCAGTTTTTCATCACACACTTCATAAAATATGACGCTATCTTTACGGCGTAATTTTTGGCTAAAACCGCAAGGCGTTTTTTCTAAATTCTCGCCCTCAAAAAGAGGCTTTGCCTCTAAAATATGGCGTAAAAAGTCCTCATAATAGGCATTTTTTAGGTATTTTTGATTAAATTCTTTTTTGGCATAACAAACGCCATTAAGACAAATTTTTTCTTTAAGATTAAGCTTAAAAAAGGGCTTGGCAAATTTATAAAGCTCTAAAGAAAGGGCGGAGTTTTCACGCTTTAAAAAGCCCGTTTCGTTAATCTTAAAGCTAGATGAAGAGATAAAAACCTGCATACTTTGGGCTTTTTTACTCTCACTTTTTGCCGCACACGCACACAAAAACAAAACGCAAATTAAGCTTATAAGATATTTCATTTTAAATTTTTAAAGCTAAGATTAAGCTCTAAATCAAGCTCTTTAACAAGCTTCATCACCGCTTGTAAATCGTCAATTTGCTTCCCACTCACACGCACTTCCTCGCCTCTTATTTGAGAGCTTACCTTGAGTTTGCTATCCTTAATCGCCTGATTGATTTTTTTAGCGTTTTCGCTGTCTATGCTATTATTAACCTTTAAATTTAGCTTAAATAAAGCCCCACTCTCGCGGGAAAGCTCCTTAATGCCCTTAGGATTAATCCCTCTTTTGATAAGCTTTGAAATCACAATATCCTTTAAAACTTCAAGCTTTGCTTCACTTGAACATAAAAGTTTAAAAAGGCTTTCTTTTTCGCTAAATTCTAGCTCACTTTTCACGCCTTTTAAATCGTATCTGCTCTCAAGCTCTTTTTTGGCTTGCTCTAGGGCGTTTTTAAGCTCCCCGCAATCAAGCGCCCCGCTAATGTCAAAACTATGCTCACTTGCCATTTTCTACCCACTCTTTCAAATTTTCATAAAGCTTTTGGATTAAAGTTGCTAAACTTTCCTTACTCGCCCACGCAATGTGCGGGGTGATTAAAAGCCTATTTTTATCTTTCACGCTTAAAAGGGGGTGATTTTTAAGCATAGGCTCGTTTTCTAAAACATCAAGCCCCACTCTAAAATTCCCCTCGTCCATCGCCCTTGCTAAATCCGCTTCATTGATAATGCCTCCACGCCCAACATTAATCAAAATCGCCTCATTTTTCAGCATTTTAAGCTCTTTATAGCTTATAAGATTGTGCGTTTTTTCATTTAAGGGGGCGTGAATACTAATAATATCGCAAGTTTTTAAAAGCTCCTCAAGCTCTAATTTTTCATACTCTGCGTTATGATTTGCCCCACTTGTAGAATAATAGCACACCCTAGCTCCAAAGGCACTTGAAATTCTAGCCACCTCTTTACCTATCGTTCCAAGCCCTATAATGCCGTGTTTTTTACCGCTTAAATCACTTAGCATTTGGGTAAAATCGGTAAAAATTTCACTTTCACACCATTTACCCTTTTTTACCCAGTCATTATAAAAAATCGTTTGATTTAAAAAAGCAAAGATTAAAGCAAAGCTATGTTGAACGACACTTTTTGTCGAGTAAGCGGCGACATTTTTCACAGCAATACCCTGCTTTTTGGCGTATTCAATGTCTATATTATTAAGCCCGGTTGCTGTTTCTAAAATGAGTTTTAAATTGGTATTTTTAAGGACATTTTCATCTAAAATGACCTTATTAACCATCGCTACATCGGCATTTTTAAGCCTTTCAATAACCTTATCTTTGGGTGTTAGCTCATAACTTACAAAGTTCCCAAATTCGCTAAACTTACTTAAATCCGCTCCACCTAAGGTCGCAGAATCTAAACATACAATTTTCATTTTTACTCCTTAACTTAACTTTTTCTTTAAAAATTCATAAGCTTCGTTGATTTTTTGAAATTGCTCTACGCCTCTTTTAAGCTCTTCTTCGCTGACATTATTTGCGTTTAAAATGTCGGGGTGGTATTTTTTCGCTAAAGTTCTATACTGCTTTTTGACCTCGCTTAAACTTGCCCCAGTGTTAAGCTCTAAAAGTGCGTAAGCTTCATTTTCGTTTAATTCTTTTTTAGGACTTTTGAGCTTAGAAAGGCTTTCTATAAAGGCTTCAAGCTCGTTTAAGCTTATGTTAAAGGCTTTTGCGATTTGCTCTAGGAGTTCTCTTTTTTTCGCATTAAATTCCCCGTCAATCAAAGCCATAAAAACAAGCACTCTAAGCACATTAAAACGCTCATTTTTAGGTAGAGGGACCTCCCTTAAAAAGTCCTTAGCCACTTCAAAAACATCATTTAAATTTTCTTTATGCTCGTTAAAAGCGGACTTTAAAAACGCTCTTTCTCTCTCATCTTTAGCATTAGCGTCTAGGAGTTCGCTTATCATTTCAGCTTCTTTTTCACTGACCCTGCCATCACTTTTAGCAATCTTAGCCAAAAGTGCGATGACATAGTAATTCATACGCCTTTTAAACTCCTCAACCCTCTCTTGCATCACTCCTCTAGCAAAACCCCTTGCAAAGCCTTTAGCACCACGACTAGCTGAATTTACAAATTCACTTTTACCCCATTTTTTATAATACAAATAAAAAACCAAAACGACTAAAATAAGAAGTAAAATTCCACTCATAATATCTGCTCTTTAAAACTCTCAAAATAAAGCCTTTTAAGCTCCTCACAGCTTAAAATAAGACTATCAAAAATGAATTCTTGCTTTTTCGTGCTAAGTCCTAGTTTGTAAGCTTTCACGCCATATTCTTTTGCCAAAGTTAAAAACGCCTCCTCATCACTCACGCCCACAACAGCCCTTGAAGAACTTTCCTCAAAAAGCCAAGATTCATCTTTAAATTCGCTTTTTAAATCCGCTCCCACGCAAGAAAGAGCAAGCATTTTAGCCACGCTTAAAGCCACGCCTCCCACGCCTACGCTATTAGCACACTCTAAAAGCCCTCTTTCATTTGCACTTATGAGTAAATCCCAAAGCGTAAGCTCGGCTTTATAATCCATGCCTTTTATACTTCCTGCCGCCTTTTTATCTTGCACTTTCATCGCTAAAGAAGCACCAAATTCCCCAAAGCTCTCTCCTAAAAGATAAAGGGCTATATTTTCTCTTTCTATCCTTGCTTTAAGGGTCAAATTTGCGTTTTTTTGCACTCCAACGCCCACTATGGTAGGGCTTGGATAAATGCTAATGCCGTCTGTTTCATTATATAAAGAAACATTACCGCTTACAACAGGCGTATTTAAAGCCTTACAAGCTTCTTTTATACCCTCGCAACCTTGTGCGAACTGCCACATAACTTCGGGATTTTGCGGGTTGCCATAATTTAGACAATCACTAATCGCCAAAGCCCTAGCCCCAGAACAAGCTATCTTTCTCCCCACAGCCGCCACAGCCATAGCTGCACCTTTTTTAGGGTCGATGAAATTAAGCCTTGAATTACACTCCATCGCCATAGCTAAAGCCGCACCATTTTCTTTAACTCTAAGCACACTCGCACCTAAAGCGCCGTCCGCTTTTATGGTATTTGTCCCTACACTTGAGTCAAATTGCTCGTAAATAAAGCTCTTATCATTAACACTTTCATTACTTAACATTTGCTTAAAAAGCTCATTTATGGGGAGTTTTAACTCAAATTCATCATTTTGAATTTCCTTTAAATAGCTAGGCTCTCTTACAGCTCTATCTAAAATCGGTGCTTTTTCGCTTAAAGGCTCAATAGGGATAAGCCCTACCCTTTCCTTATGCCAAAAAAGCTCCATTAAGCCCGTATCCGTAACCTCGCCCATAACCACGGCATCAAGCTGCCATTTTTTAAAAATCTCAATAACCTTATCTTCGTAGCCTTTTTTTGCACAAATAAGCATTCTTTCTTGACTTTCGCTAAGCATTAATTCATAAGGACTCATACCCTCTTCACGCATAGGGGTTTTATCTAAATAAAGCCGCATTCCACTTCCGCTACGCCCTGCCATTTCAAAGCTTGAGCTAGTAAGCCCAGCTGCACCCATATCCTGTATGCCTACGATATAATCTTCTTTAAAAAGCTCTAAACAAGCCTCCATTAGAAGTTTTTCGCTAAAAGGGTCGCCTATTTGGACTGTGGGGCGGAGTTTTTTACTCTCCTCACTAAAGCCTGAAGAGCTCATCACAGCCCCACCAAGCCCATCACGCCCTGTTTTTGAGCCGACATAAATGACAGGATTACCCACGCCCTCTGCCTTAGCGTAAAAAATATCTTCTATTTTGCAAATTCCAAGCGCAAAGGCATTGACTAAGATATTGCCATTAAAGCAAGGCTCAAAGGCACATTCTCCGCCTATTGTTGGCACTCCCATACAATTTCCATAATGTGAAATTCCACTCACAACGCCTTTGAGTAAATATTTTTGATGTTTAGCGACTTTTGCGTCTTTAATGTCTCCAAATTTTAAAGAATTAAGCCCTGCAACGACCCTAGCGCCCATAGTAAAAACATCTCTTAATATCCCTCCAACGCCAGTGGCTGCTCCTGCAAAAGGCTCGATAAAGCTTGGGTGATTATGACTTTCGACCTTAAAAACCGCTGCCATACCTCCGCCTATGTCAATAACGCCGGCATTTTCCCCCGGTCCTTGTATGACCCAAGGTGCTTTTGTGGGAAAGCCATTGAGGTATTTTTTACTTGATTTATAAGAGCAATGCTCACTCCACATCGCAGAAATCACGCCAAGTTCAAGTAAATTTGGCTCTCTACCTAAGATGTTTAAAATTTCAGTATATTCCTCATCGCTGATTTTATGGGCTTTTATCGTTTCTTTGTCCATTTTATATCCTTTATTTTCCTAAGCAAAAATTACTAAACATTTCATCTAAAATTTCTTCTCTTTTGAAATCTTTAGTAAATTTTGCAAGTTCTTCTATCGCCACATTAAACTCAAAGGCAAAAAGCTCTAAAACACTCTCATCTAAAAGCGTTTTCGCCCTTTTTATCGCTTCACTTGCTTTTTTGCAAGAGTGGATAAAATCAAGTGAGCTTACCAAAAATCCCTCGCTATCTAAGCTATTTAAATAAGTCTCTAAAGCCTTTTTTAAGGGACTTATGTCCTCTTTGGCACTGATTTTTAAAAAATGAATTTCACTAGGACTTTCAAATTCCTTTTTTAAATCGCACTTATTTAAAAGATAAAAAACCTTTTTTTCACTAGCTTTTAAAAGGCTTAAAATTTCTTTATCCTCCTCATCAAATTTTCTTGAAGAGTCAAAAAGTGCAAGGATAATGTCCGCTTCATCAAGGCTTTTTTTACTTAGCTCAATGCCTATTTTTTCGATTGTCTCCTCACTTTTTCTAATGCCTGCGGTGTCCATGATTTTGACTAAATGTGTGCCGATTTTAAAGCTTTCTTCTATAAAATCTCGCGTCGTTCCAGCTAAGGGCGAAACTATGGCTCTTTCATAAGCTAAAAGGGCGTTTAAAAGCGAGGATTTGCCCACATTTGGTTTTCCAACAATGGCGATTTTAAAGCCCTCCAAAAGGGCTTTTTTGCTTTGAGAAAGGGTATAAATTTCTTCTAAAATTCTCGCATTTTCCTCACACATCGTGCGAATTTGAGCCATTAAATCACTAGGCAAATCATCGTCCGCATAATCGATACTTGTCTCCACAAAAGCCAAACTTTTCACTAAATCAAGCCTAATTTTTTCTATCAAACCGGCTAAAGTTCCTTGCATATTTCTAGCAATGATTTTAGCAGCCATCGCAGACTTTGCCTTGATTAAATCTTGGATATTTAGGGCTTTTAAGGCACTCATTTTGCCGTTTAAACACGCTCTTTTACTAAATTCTCCCGCTTTAGCCAATCTAATGCCATTTTTTTGCAATTCCTCTAGCAAAATTTCACTCACACTAAAGCCGCCGTGAATTTGAAACTCCACCACATCTTCGCCTGTAAAGCTAAAGGGTGCTTTAAAATAAAGCATAATCGCCTCGTCAATGAGGGCATTTTCATCATTAAAAAGCTTGACAAAATACGCATAACGCGGACTTAGCTCACTTTTTTTAGAAAGCTTTAAACCAAGCTCTAAAGCCCTACTTCCGCTTACTCTTATGATAGAAATAGAACCTGTGCCATAGGCTGTTGCAAGGGCGGCTATGGTATCATTCATCTTTTTTTACAAAATCATTAACGACAACAAAACGCTGTTCGCCATTTTGCTTAATGCCTACATATTTGTGAGGAAACATTGCTCTTAATTCCTCTAAAGCGATTTTAATCAAAACCCCATCAAGCGGCTTAGTCTGCCCTCTTCCACTTTGCTTAATTTTTTCTGCTACGCCTTGTAAATAAAATTGCATTCCTTGAATTTGTTTTTCTAAAAATTCGGCAATTTCAAGACGAACTAAAAGATTGTATTTTAAATTAATCCAATTATGCAAGAGATAAGAAAAAGCCTTGTAACGATGTGCCTCTTTGCCTATTAAAAGTGCGGAGTCTTCCCCATCTAGACGGATAAAAATGCAATTTTCATCATACATTTTAAGCTCTTTTAAATAAATTTTAAAGCAAGAAATTTTTAAAAGTCTTTCTAGCTGAATTTTAATCTCATCTAAAAGATCATCTTGATTAGCGTAGTCTTCTTTATGAAAGCTATCAAAAATGGCATCGCTTTTAACAATATATGCTTCCTTTTTAATCGGCTCAATTTTCATTTCATTTTTAAGCTCATTTTCCTCGCTTATTTTTTTAGATTTATTTTCTTTTTTTTCAAATTTATTGAGTTTTTCTTCATTTTTGAAATGAGATTTATTTTCTCTCTTAAAGCTCTTTTTCTTATGCTTTTTTACTTCAACTTCTATAATGGCATTTTTACGCCCAAAGCCTAAAAAACCACTTTTATGTTGCTGCAAAATGGTATATTCTAAATCTATTACAGAACATTCAAGCTTGATAGAAGCCTCCGTTAAGGCACTTTGCAAGTCTTTAGCCTCTATCTTCATTTTGCTTTCTCGCTTTCTCTTTTGTGATGTTCTTTTTCAAACATCTTATTAATAATCCATTGTTGCACTAAGGAGCAAAGATTATTGACAAACCAATAAAGCGTAAGTCCCGCAGGGAAAGTGATGAAAAAGATTGTAAAAATCACAGGTAAAAATTTCATAATCTTAGCTTGCAATGGGTCCTGGATTGTCATAGGAGTGATGAGTTGTTGTAAAAACATTGTCGCACCCATTAAAATCGGTAAGATAAAATAAGGATCCATCGCCGATAAATCTTGTATCCAAAAAATCCACGGCGCATCTTTTAGCTCAATAGCATTAAATAAAACGCGGTAAATCGCAAAGAAAATAGGAATTTGCAAAAGTATAGGTAAGCACCCACTCATAGGATTTGCACCGTGTTTTTTATAAAGCTCCATCATATGCATATTCATCTTTTGCGGGTCGCCCTTATAACGCTCCCTAATCTCTTTCATTTTAGGAGCTAAATCCTTGAGTTTATTCATAGAAATCATAGATTTATAAGTAAGTGGGAATAAAATCACACGCACAATCAAGGTCAAAACAACAATAGCCCAACCCCAGTTTCCTATATGCTTAAATAAAAAGTCAAGTCCCTCATACATAGGCTTAGCAATAAAGGTAAACCAGCCAAATTCCACAACATCTTCAAGCCTTTTATCAATAGCTCTTAAGGCTTCGTGTTCTTTAGCACCTATATAACCACCGGCTTTAAATTCTCTATCTGCATAGGCAAATAAAATAGGATTATCATTTGTATCTTTAGAAATGGTAAGGTTTAAAGGCTTGTCAAAATTATAAAAAAAACTCGCATAATATCTATCAAAAGCTGAAGCGATAAAGGCTTTATTTATACGCTCTTCCATATCCATATCTCCATCTTCAAAGGTATGGATAGTATTCTCACTATCTAAAACTAAAGCTCCATGCACAGTGTAGGCATCTACGGCTATACTGGGTCTAAAGCCCGGAGTGATGAAAAAAGGTGCATTTTGACTTAATTTAACTTCAATTTCATAATTTCCCCTTGGGTCAAAAGTGATGATTTTTTCCACTTTTAAATTTGATAAATTCTGCGTTAAAACAAGCTTTTTGCTTTCATTTGTGTCTAAAAAAAGCTCATTTGTGCTAGTTTTATAATCTGTTTTGAAGGCTTCTTCATTGATAACATTATTTGAAAAACGCAATTCTAAGGGGCGAGGATTTTGCTCTTTAGCAATAAGATTAATTTGCGTTTTATCTTCATTAAGATATTTTTTATCTTTAAGATAAAAGCTAGCAATTCGTCCCAAAGTGTCAATTTCTGCTTTAAAATGTGGGCTTTCTACACTTGCTAAAATTCCATTTTTGGCACCATTTAAAGCCTCATTTGTCTCCATACTTTTACTTAAATCTTCTTGTAGCTTGGGTGCAGCATTAGTATCTAAATTTTGAGTTTTTGTCGCATTGTTTTGCGTAATGTTTTGTTCGTTTAAATTTGGCTTAGGTAAGAAAAAATAATCATAAGCCACAAAAAAGATAAAAGAAAGCACAACGGCTAATAAAATGCGTTTTTGTTGAAAAATGTTGTTATTTGAATGATTCACTTAATTTCCTTTAAAGATAATTTTTACGAGATAAAAGCCTTTATCCTCGCAAGGTATATATAAAAAATGCAATTTTTTTTGCGCTAAAAATTTAGGTTTAAAACATAAAGTATCACTTTTGAAAATCTTAAAAACTTTAGGATAATCAAAGCCGCCACGAAAAAGAGGATTGCATCTTACAATTCTAAAAAAAGTTAAAAAGAAAGCAAAAAGAGCATTATTTTTTTCAAACTGCCAAAAAGCATACTCCGAACAACTTGGATAATACCTACAAACTGGAGGTTTTAAGGGGCTTAAAAATCTTTGATAAAAACGCAAGGAAGTCAAAAATACTATCTTAAACATTGTATTCTCTTTAAACCCCATTTTAGACTTTTTTCTAACTTCAAAAAGGAAAACTCATTTAAATCCGCCTTTGCAACAAGAACATATTTGCCATCTTTTAGGTCATTTTCAACCTTTGCAAATAAAGCTCTTAAAACACGCTTTGCACGATTTCTTACCACAGCTTTCCCAACTTTTTTGCTCGCAACGACCGCCTTTTTCTTCTCATTTGCAGGAAGATAAAAAAGAATAAGCCCATCGCAAAACCATTTTTTACCAAATTTATAGACAGTAGCAAATTCTTCAGTATGATCAAATTTAGAAAAATTCACACAGCAAGTCTTTTTCTTCCCTTAGCGCGTCTAGCATTAATCACTTTGCGACCATTTTTAGTTTTCATACGCACACGAAAGCCGTGAGTGCGTTTCTTAGGAGTTTTATGCGGTTGATAAGTTCTTTTCATTATTTTTCCTTAAAATAAAAATTTAAGCAGGGATTATAATCTAAATTTACTTATAAAATCTTTTAATTAAGAGTAATTTTTAAGTTATTTTGCTAAATTTCAATTTTTGAAATGATGAATTTAAGGAAATTATAATGAAAAATTTTAGTATTAAACCCTTAGAAAAAGAAAATTTAAGCGAACTTTTAACTATGCTTAAAGAATTTGCCGCGTATGAAAATAAACTTGCCTATTTAAAATGCGACGAAACAAAACTTTCAAATTTATTTTTAGAAAATGAGTATGCAAAAGCCTTTATATTAAAAGAAAACGAGCAAATTATAGGTTATTTAGTCTTTTTTTATACCATTTCTTCCTTTTTGGGTGAGAGAGGAATTTATATAGAAGACATTTATATTAGAGAAAATTTTCGCAAAAAAGGCTATGGGCGTAAGGTTTTTGAGTTTATTGGGAAACTTTGTCAAAAAGAAAATATCGCTATGCTTTCGTGGGTTTGCCTCAATGATAACGCTCAAGGCATTAATTTTTACGAAAAGCTTGATGCAACACATCTTAAAGACATTCGCACCTACCGCTTAGATGGACAAAATTTAGCTAAACTTAACGATTTATGATACGCTCTTTACATTATCTTAAGGCTATGGGCTATGATTTTAGTCCTCAAAATTTTTCTAAACTAGACAGACTAGATGATTTTAAAACCTTACGCGATAAAATTGCAACTTGCACTCTTTGTAATTTTTCAAAAACGCGTAAAAAAATTTTAATGGAGGAAAGACTAAAGTCTTGCAAACTCTTTATTTTAGATACTCACGCCTCACAAAATGAAAATGAAAGCGGAATTTTACTTCAATCTAAAAAGGGCAAATTTCTTCTTGATTCTTTAGAAAAAATTCTCAATTTAAGCAGAGATGAATTTTATTTTTCTTATATTTTCAAATGTTTTAGTGCAAATAAAAATGATGATTTTGCTTTGCATTCTTGTTTGCCTTTTTTGCTTAATGAAATCAAACTCATTAAACCAAAAATCCTTCTTTGTCTAGGAGAATATGCCCTAAAAGCTTTAGGTTTTTCAAATTTTAAAGCTCTTAAGGGTGAGCTTTTTGCTTATGAAGATTTTTTCATTTTAGCAAGTTTTGATGGGGAATTTTTAGAAAGAAATCCCAGTTTCAAAGAAGAATTTTTTAACGATTTAAAAAAACTTAAAGGATTTCTATGAAAAAAATATTTTTGTGTCTTATTGTGCTTTTTACTTTCGCACAAGCAAAAAAGCAAGAGCTTTTAAATTTTATCCCACCTGAAGAAAGCTATGTCAATTTAGAAAATAAAAAATGCAATGAAAGCTGTTTATTAGGACTTTTAGAAGAAAAAATGTATCTTAGTTTTTTGAGTGAATTTGTCGAAAATCAAAACCAAATTTTATCCAACATTTACGCAAAGCTTCTAAATTCCATCACGGATTTTGAAAAAAATTTACAAAAAATTGATGATAAAAATGCCATTTCCGTAAAGCTTGCACTCATCATACCTGAAAAAACCATTAAAAATTATTCTAATATCATTATCAATTCAAGCATTGCTTATCTTTTAAAACAAAGAGCTGAAATTAAGGTTGAAGTTTTTTTAATCGGCACCGAAGAAGAAAAGAAAATAAAAGAAACTTTATACAAAATCAGTTCTCAAGGCTATAAATTTGCCATTGCTGGCTTTACTAATAAGGGCGTGAAAGCCTTAGAAGACTACCAAGGAGATGTAAAAATTTTCATTCCAACCGCTCACAAAAGCACAGCACAAATTCATAATGAAAATATTTATTTTGGTAGCATAGACTATGATGCACAAATTAAAAAATTACTCGATAAATCCAACGGCTTTAACGCCATATTGAGTGATGAAAGCACTCTTTCAAAAGAACTCAATTCTAAAATAAAAGCCCAAGACCCCAACGCAACGATCTACAAAATAGGCGATGAAAAGATTGATTTTGCAAGGGTTTTAAGGGGACTAAGGGGAGCTTCTGTATTTTTTAACACTCCTTTGATTAAAACCGCTCTTTTAAGCTCTCAAATTCGTGTGCATAATATCCGCACTAATATTTTATTTTCTACCCAACTTAATTACAATCCAGCCTTTTTAAGTCTCACTCAAGAAGGTGATAGGCGTCAATTTATCATTGCAAATTCTATTGATAAAAACGATGAAGATTTAAATTATCTTAACGAAATGTTTGCACAAAATTTAGATTATAATTGGGTTGCTTATGCGACTAGCGTGGGGCTTGATTATTTTTATACAAATTTTTTAAATCCAAAAAGTGAAAGAATTTTCGAAGAAAAATTAATCGACTCTCAATTTGTTTATAAAGTCCGTTTAATGCAGGGTAAGGCTGGAAATTTTGAAGAGTTAGAATAGCTCTTCAAAAAGTCTTTTAAGCGTATCATCTATCCTTGTGGGCTTTGAGTCTTTCACAAAAGCAAGGGTAAATTCTCCCCTAAATAAAAGCTCCTCCTCTCTAAAAATCTCCTGTTCTATCATAAGCGAAGCCTTTTTAAAATTTAAAATTTTTGTCTTAACTTCCACAATATCTCCAAGTTTAGCAGATTTTAAAAAAGCACAATTAGCACGAGTTAATAAAAAATGCCCACTTTTTGCATCGAAAATATCAATATTTTTTTTAAAAAAAAGCTCACTTCTAGCGCGTTCGCAAAATTTTAAATAATTGCTATGATACACCACTCCCCCAGCGTCCGTATCTTCATAATAAATTCGCATTTTCATCTTTAAAAATCCTCAAATTGTATATTTTAATCAAAAAAAGTTTTTTTGTCATCATATCTAATTTTATTTTTTTTTTTTTTTGTATAATAATTAAGATAAATTACAACATTATTTACAAGGTTTTTAATATGGACACAAAAAAAGCTATCATCGCTGGCAATGCTCCTAGTTTAAAAAATATAGACTACACTCTTTTACCGCAAAGTTATGATGTTTTTCGTTGCAATCAATTTTATCTTGAAGATAAATACTATTTGGGAAAAGAGCTTAAAGCTGTATTTTTTAACTCTTGTGTCTTTTTTGAAAATTATTATACTCTTAAAGAATTGGTTAAAAATGAAGAATATACCACCTCTTTAATTTTTTGCTCCTCACATAAGCATCTCGAGGAGAAAAATTTTTTGGAAAATTTTAAGGATTTTTACCCAGATAGCACTATGGGGCATGAAATTTTAAGTCAATTAGAAAAGTTTTATGCCTGGACCATTTTTAACGATGTTTATAAAAATCGCCGTTTTACAAGTGCGATTTATATGTGTGCAATTGCCGTAGCTATGGGTTATAAAGAGCTTTATTTGGCTGGGATTGATTTTTATAATTCAGGTTCAACTTATGCTTATACGCAAGGAAAGAATCTTACGCGTATTTTTG
Organism: Campylobacter vulpis; assembly: GCF_014217995.1. Taxonomy (NCBI): domain Bacteria; kingdom Pseudomonadati; phylum Campylobacterota; class Epsilonproteobacteria; order Campylobacterales; family Campylobacteraceae; genus Campylobacter; species Campylobacter vulpis. Next base: position 726,868 of record NZ_CP041617.1, on the reverse strand, counting down.
GCGATTTTAAAAAATATAATGGACATACTCAAGAGATAGAATTAGAAGCCTTAGAATTATTAAAAGAGCTTTACGATGTAAAAATTTATTGCCTTTGTCCCACCAGTCCCTTAGCCAAATTTGTAACCCCCCCCCCCCTCAACTTCTCATCTTAATCATTTTATATTAGAAAATAAACCGCAAAACCGCATTAATGATATGCTCTTACCATCAAAAAGAGCTTATAAAAATGCACGGAAACTTAGAAATTACGATAGTTCAAAATTAACAGATAATTTTTACTACCAACTCATAAAAGATCTTATTAAACTTCCTAGTAATATCAAGCATCACCTTAAAACAAGGAGATTTTAATGCAAGAAATCAAAATAGAAAAAGTCATCATTTCGCAAAATACCCCACCTCTAGTCGTGCCTGAAATAGGTATTAATCATAATGGTAGCTTGGAATTAGCTAAACTTATGGTTGATGCTGCTGCAAGGGCTGGAGCTAAAATCATCAAACATCAAACGCACATTATAGAAGATGAAATGAGCAAGGAGGCTAAAAAAGTCATACCCGGGAATGCAAAGATTAGCATTTATGAGATTATGAAAAAATGTGCGTTAAATGAGAAAGATGAAAGAGCTTTAAAAGAATATACGGAAAAACAAGGACTTATCTATCTTAGCACCCCCTTTAGTAGAGCTGGGGCAAATCGCTTAGAAGATATGGGAGTAAGTGCCTACAAGATAGGCTCTGGAGAGTGTAATAATACTCCCCTTATCAAACACATCGCCGCTTTTAAAAAACCCATAATATTAAGCACCGGTATGAACGACATTGAAAGCATAGCTGGGAGTGTGAAAATTTTAAGAGCTTTTGAGGTGCCTTTCGTGCTTTTACATACGACCAATCTTTACCCAACTCCCCCTCATCTTGTGAGACTTCACGCTATGCTGACCCTACAAAAAGAATTTAATGCTCTTGTGGGATTAAGCGACCACACAACCGATAATCTTGCTTGTTTAGGTGCTGTGGCACTTGGTGCTTGTGTGGTAGAAAGGCATTTTAGTGATACAATGGATAGACAAGGACCCGACATCATCTGCTCTATGGACGAAAATGCCCTAAAAGAACTCATCATACAAAGTGAGCAAATGGCATTAATGAGAGGTTTAAATGCCAAAAAAGAAGCTGCAAAAGAAGAGCAAGTTACTATCGATTTTGCTTTTGCAAGTGTGGTAAGCATTAAGCCCATTAAAAAGGGTGAAATTTTAAGCGAGGAAAACATTTGGGTAAAAAGACCCTCACTAGGCGGTATCCCAGCTTGTGAGTTTGAAAGCATTTTGGGTAAAAAAGCCTTAAGGGATATAGAATTTGATGTTCAGCTTAAAAAAGGGGATTTTGCGTGAAAAAAATCGTCTTTATCACAGGCACTAGAGCGGACTTTTCTAAAATCAAATCTTTAATGCTAAAAGTTGAAAAAGCAAATGATTTTGAACTTTTTATTTTCGCAACAGGTATGCATATGAGTAAAAATTTTGGTCTAACGGTGCGAGAGATAGAAAAATGCGGCTTTAAAAATATTTTTAAATTTATCAATCACGACAAATATTTTCAAATGGATAAGGCTTTAAGTGCGACCATAGACGGCTTTTCGCGTTTTATCCACGAGTTAGAGCCTGATTTAATAGTCGTTCATGGCGATAGAATCGAGCCTTTGGCTGCTTGTATGGTGGGAAGCCTTAATAATATCTTAGTCGCACATATTGAAGGGGGTGAGATTTCAGGCACGATTGATGATAGCATAAGGCATGCTATCTCCAAACTTGCACATATTCATTTAGTCAATGATCAAATAGCTAAAAAACGCTTAATTCAAATGGGAGAGGCTGAAAATTCCATTTTTATCATAGGCTCACCCGATTTAGAAATCCTAGCACACAATGAAATTTCACTTGAATTAGCAAAAAGCTACTACGATATTTCTTACGAAAACTATGCTTTAGTGATGTTTCACCCCGTTACCACAGAATTGCATAGCCTTAAAGAGCAAAGTGATAATTTAATTGACGCTCTTAAAGAAAGTGGGAAAAATTACCTCATCATTTATCCTAACAATGATATAGGCTTTGAATTTATTCTTCAAAGCTATGAGAGGGTAAGGGGGCATAATCATTTTAAAATTTTTCCCTCTTTGCGTTTTGAGTATTTTATAGCCTTACTGAAAAACGCCGATTTTATCATAGGAAATTCTAGCTGCATTTTGAAAGAAGCACTTTATTTAAATACCCCCGGCATACTTGTAGGCTCAAGGCAAAATGGAAGAATGGGTCAAGAGAGCGTTAAATGCGTAGAGGCAAAGACAGAATCAATTTTAAAAGCCATAGATACACTTCAAAAACCAAATAAGAAAAATGAGAAATTAGAAATTTTAAATAGCTCAAAATTATTTTTTAAACACTTGCAAAATGGCGATTTTTTCAAAATCAAGCAGCAAAAAATTTTCAAGGATTTAAGATGACCCTAGCACTTATCCCAGCTCGTGGTGGCTCAAAAGGAATCAAAAAGAAAAATCTCGTCCTACTTCTTGGCAAACCTCTACTCTACCACACTATAAACGCTGCTAAAAATTCCAAGTGCATTGACAAAATTGTATTAAGTAGTGATTGTGATGAAATTTTGCGTTATGGTGAAAGTCAGGGTATAGAGCCTTTAAAGCGTCCCAAAAAACTCGCCCTTGATGATACTACTAGTGATAAGGTTATATTGCATAGTTTGCAATTTTATAAAAAATATGACAACATTATTTTACTTCAACCCACTTCACCGCTTAGAACAGCTCTACACATCGATGAGGCTTTTGAGCTTTTTAAACGAGAAAAAGCCGATTCTATTATTAGCGTGTGTGAATGTGATAATAAAATTCTCAAAGCTTTTATAAGCGATAAAAAAGGTCATTTAAAAGGAATTTGTAATAATGATTATCCCTTTATGTCTCGCCAAAACTTACCCAAAACTTTTATGAGTAATGGTGCTATTTATATCTTAAAAACGAAAAAGTTCTTAAAAAATCCTCATTTTTTACAGAAAAAAACAAAATACTATCTTATGGACGAAAAAACAAGCATAGACATAGACACTTTAGAAGATTTAAAAAAGGCAGAAATGCTTCTTAAAATCACACAATAGAATAAATTTAACAATAATTCCTTTTTATAATCCTCACAATAATGCTTTTTTGCGTTCTATAATCTTACAAGTTTTGCGCCAAAACCGCCTTGATTGATTGGGGCGTCTTTAAAGTCCTTTACACTTTTATGTGATTTTAAAAATTCTCTTACCGCAAAGGCTAATTTGCCCGTGCCTATGCCATGATAAACTAAAACTTCATCAAGTCCAGCTATTAAGGCGTCTGAAATGAATTTATCTAGCCTTTCTAAAGCCTCATCGCTTCTAAGTCCGTGTAAATCAAGACTAAGAGCTAAATTTGTGGGCTTTGAAAGGCTAATTTGCGTTTTTGTTTTAGGTTTGGGAGTGGGGGTGCTTTTTCGCAGTAAATTTAAGCCTATGCGAAGTTTTAAACCCTCACTTTCTATCAAGGCATCGTTTTTAGAAATGCCCACAATCACACCTTTTATTTTTTCATATTTGACAAAATCCCCCACGCAAAATTCCTCTTTTTGTGTCGAAGTGGGTAAAATGATGGCTTTTTTAAGTTCGTTTGCTTTGTTGAGACTTCTTTGCTTTTCTTTGGTGTCGTGGAGTTTGATTGTTTTTTTTGCCTCTTCTATGGCTTTGTGAAATTCTAAGCTAAGTGCGTTATATCTAGCTCTAAACTCATTTTCATTTCTCTCTTTTTGTTCTTTGAGACTTTGTAGGATTATGTCGGCTTTTTTCTCTTTTTCACTCACATTTAAAAGCTTTTCTCTAAGCTCAAGCTCTAAGTTGATATTTTTACCAACCAAATCCTCCAAGCCTTGCTTCTCCTCGCCGTAATTTTGCCTCGCCTTAGCAACTAAATTTGGCGGAATTTGATAGCGAAGTGCCGTTTCAAAGGCGTAGGACTTGCCTATCGTGCCTTTTAAAAACTCAAACTTAGGACGTGCTAAAGCCTCATCATACAAAGCAGCTAAAAGCTCAACCTCACTATTTTTAGATAAAAGCATAGCAAGGCGTTTGTGGTGCGTTGTGATGATGATTTTAAGCTTATTTTCTATGAGTTTTTCTATCAAAGCACTATAAAGACACGCCGCCTCTTCAAAATCTGTTCCAAGCTCTATCTCATCGACTGCTAAAAGCAGATTTTTTTTTGTAAAAAGTTTAGAAAAGGCTAACATTCTACCCGCAAAGGTGGAGATGTCATTTTTCGCATTTTGCGGGTCTTCGATAATGGCTTCAAAGTCCTTAAAAGAGCCGATTTTACTTTCGTCCGCTTTAATGTGCATAGGGAGTAAATATTTAGCCAAAAATGCCGCACTTAAAATGCTTTTAAGTAGCATTGACTTTCCACCCGCATTAACGCCTGTAATGATTAAAACCTGTTTATTAAATTCCACACTAATGCTTTTTGGATTTTTAAGGGCGGGGTGAGCAAAGTTTTTAAGAATGATATTTGAGCTATTTTCACAAAGCATAAATTCATAATCTTTCTTTTTTGCAAGTAACACCCTCGCACTATAATGATCAAATAAATCAAAAACTTGATTGATAAATTTCAAAAACAAAAGATTTTTATGCAGCAATGCGGAGAAATTTTTCGCATATTCATAATAAATTTCTTCTTTTTTTTCCTCCAAATCATCAAGCTCACTTTGCAATTTTTCCACACCAAAAGGCACGACATAAAAGCCCCCACCACTACTTCTACCTATAATCTTAGCTTTTAGCGCGTGGTTGAAACCTCCCCTTACAAGTAAGGCTTCAAAACCGCTAATAAAATGAATTTGGGTATCGATGAGATAAGGATTTAAAGCCTTTGTGTGGGTAAGTTTTTTAAATTCAAGACTGATATGTTCTTTTTTAATTTTAATCGCCTCATTTAAATTTAGCAATCTTTCATCAAGACTTTCTTTTAAAACGCCCTTTTCATCAAAAGCATTTATAAAGACTAAAAGTTGAGGCAAAAGTTCAATTTTATCAAGCCAAGCCTTTAGTGAGCCTTCAAATTTTAAGCTTTTAAGATAAGAAAAATAGCGTAAAATTTTCACAAATTCAAAAAGCTCATCAAGATGCAAAATACCCTGTTTGCTAAGATGAGTAAGGGCGTAATCTAAGGCTTTAACGCTTAAGGGTGGATTAAACTCAAGCTCACTAAGCTCACGCAAACGCTTAAAATGCAAATGCGTATCCCCTTCTAAAAAAATCTCCTTTTCCCTTGCAAAAAGCGTCTTAAATTCGGCAATATAGTCTTTTAAATCAAGCTTAATCAAAAGCTCATTCATCGTCAAGCTCACATTTTCTAATATCAAGCACCACGCCTTTAAATTCTTTACTTTTAGCTATAAAGCTTGAAGTGCCAAATTCGTAGTTAAAATGCTCTTTAGAGACATTAAAATCCTTACATTTTAAAACTTTTCCTTGATGAAAAGCGTAGAGTAAATCTTGCTTTTTATCACTTAACTTAAGATTTTTGCTCTCAAAAATCACAGCAAAAATGATAAAAATGACAAGCAATGCTATAAAAAAAGGTTTTGTTTTCTTGCCTAATTTTTTTCTTAATGCAAAAGAAATCAAAGCTAAACATAAAATAATTAAAATAAAAATGAGAATTTTTGCCATTTTACCCCACCCCTTATCTTAAAATAATTTTGTTGTTTTTATCTAGGTCTATTTTAATTTTCGCACCATTTTTAAGCTCTTTGCGTAAAATTTTATCACTGAGTTTTGTGCCAATTTCTTCCGCTATAATGCGCTTTAGTAGCCTCACTCCAAATTCTTTTTGATATGCTTTTTTAGCTAAATATACCTTAGCCGCTTTTGTCGCATTGAGGCTGATGTTTTTAAGATTTTTAGAAAGTTCATTTAATTCTTTTTGGACGATTTTTTCTAAAATATCATCATCAAGCTCATTAAAATGTAAAATTTTATCAATTCTATTAATGAATTCTGGTGCGAAAAAATCCTTAATGGCACGCTTTGTTTTCTCCCCATTTTGACTTAAAAAACCAAGTTCATTGCTTTCCTTAAGTCCCAAATTTGAAGTCATTACAATGATAGTATTTTTAAAATCAACCTTTAAGCCACTATTGTCCGTTAGCATAGCGTTGTCAAAAATTTGCAAAAAAGTATTAGTTAAATCAGGATGTGCCTTTTCTATCTCATCAAAAAGCACGAGAGAGAAAGGATTTTTACGCACAGCATTGCTTAAAAGTCCGCCATCTTCATAGCCCACATAGCCAGCTGGTGAGCCGATGAGTTTGCTAAGGGCGTGTTTTTCAGCGTATTCACTCATATCAAAACGTTCTAAATGAAGTCCTAAAAATTCGGCGATTTTTTTACAAAGCTCGGTTTTGCCAACCCCGCTAGAACCTGTAAAAAGAAAAACCCCCCTAGGTGCATTTTCACCCTTAAAACCCACATAGCCTTGCTTTAGAGTATCACATAAACCATCAATCACACTATCTTGCCCAAAAATTTGTGTTTTTAAATTAACACTGAGATTTAAAAGGGCTTTATTTTGATTAAATTCAAAAATTTTATGCGTGTGTGTCATTTTAGCTACGACTTCATTTAAATCTTTTAAATTTGGATTTTTCTTAGCTTTTAGGGTAAAAGAAGCTCCCAACTCATCAATTAAATCGATTGCCGAGTCTGGCAGGAATTTATCGACAAAAAATTTTTTTCCAAGCTCTATACTTTCTTCCAAAAGCTCATCGCTTAATTTAATATGATGAAAACTTTCATATTTTTCCCTAAGTCCCTTAAGTATGAGAAGACACTCTTGCTTACTTGGCTCATCAACACTAATTTTGGCAAAGCGGCGTGAAAGGGCTTTATTTTTCTCAAAGCTGTTTTTATACTCCATAAAAGTGGTCGCACCGATACATTTTAAAGTGCCATTGCTAAGGGCTGGTTTTAGCAAATTAGAAAAGTCTGTATGTCCCTCGCCCGTAGCTCCCGCTCCCACTATGGTATGAATTTCATCGATAAATAAAATCGCCCCCTCAATCTGCATCAATCCCTCGATAATCTCCTTAATCCTACGCTCAAAATCACCGCGGTATTTCGTGCCTGAAAGAAGTCCTGTCAAATCTAGGCTAAAAATCTTAGCATTTTTTAATTTTTCAGGCACTAAGCCTTGCGAAATTTTTAAAGCTAAACCCTCGACAATCGCTGTTTTACCAACGCCTGCCTCGCCGATTAGGATAGGGTTATTTTTCTTACGGCGAAGTAGAATTTGCATCATTCTTTCAAGCTCAAATTCACGCCCAATTAAAGGATCAATTTTACCCTCACTTGCCAAAGCATTAAGATTGATAGTGTAATTTAAAAGAGGATTTTGACTCTTAGGATCATCTACTTTTAAGCCGTGCTTTTTTAATAAATACGCACTAAAAGAACGCCCATCTTTCAAAAGCTCCTCAATAAACTCTATCACATCAACTTGTGAATTTTTCGCCAAAAGTTCTTCTAAAATAATAGAAAATTCAGGCTTTACCTCTTTGCCTAAATTTTCATTTTTGGAGGCTAAATGATTTTTAAGCTCCCTTTCTAAAAGCGAAAAATCGCCATCTCCGCATTTCTTAAATAAATCTTTAAAATCGTGACTTAATTTAAGCAAAACAAAAAGCAAATGCTCGCAAGTAACAAATTCGTGGTGATTGATAAAACTGAGATGTTTAGCATTATCTAAAAATTCATTGATTTTTTCGTTCATTCTTCCTCCACTCTACTTTGCAAAGGAAATTGTGCCTCTTTTGCCATATTTTGCACTTTTTTTTGTTTAGAAAGGGCTATCTCTTGCGTGTAAATTCCACACACTCCACTTCCCTCACAATGAATTTTTAGCATAATTTCATTTGCCTTTTCAAAGCTATGAAAAAACACACGCATTAAAACCTCAATCACAAAATCCATAGTTGTAACATCGTCATTTAAAAGCACAACCTTATACATTTTTGGCTCTTGCAAATGCTCTTTTTGCAGACTTTCAAGCTTTTCCATTAGTTTTGCCCTTGCAAAATAGCGTTTATATCCTCTTGCATTAGCTCACTTGGAACCTTGCCAAGATAGAATTTCACTTTTTTGCCCTTATTCCAAAAATCACTTACATTTTGATACACTCCATTTTTTAAAACGACTTTAAAGGGCAATTGCTCCATATTTTGATAAGCTATATCCTTTAAAATTTGTGCAATTAGCCTGTCTTTTTCTTTAGAATTACTTAAAAAATAAAAAGCGTTATAATCTTTAGCAAATTTCAACACCTCTTCATCGCTCACCTCTTCAAAATGGCTTAAACCTATAATGACAAAGTGCTTAGCATTATTTTGCCATAATTTGCTAAGCTCCAAAGCCTCTTCCTTGCACGGCTGACAAAAAGTGCCAAAAAAATCAAACATTATAATTTTGTCCTCTTCTCCCTCTATAACAAAACCTTTTTCCTTACGCAGAAAAGTTTTTTCTCCTCCATTAACGCTTTTTAAAAGCACTTTTTCACCAAGTGCAAATTCTTTAAAATCCAACTCATTTTTAACATCTTCACTCGCACAAGCCACAAAAAGAAATGTGATTAAAAAAGCTGAAAATATAACTTGCATTTTTTGCATTGAAATTCCTTGTAATAAAATAAAGCCCATTATATCGTAAAAAGCTTATTTTAAAATGCGAAAATTTTTATATCTAAACTAATTCACATAAGCTACAAATATTAATTAAATGTAACTTAAAGTTACACTAATGTCTATTATTTGTCAGCATTTGCTTTTAATTATCTAAAAAAGAGTGATAATTATGAAATTCAACACAAAGGAGTGGCAATGAAAAATTTTAATCCTTATGACGAAAAAGTCGTGTTTGAAAAACTTAGTAACCTTATCAATGGGCTTGATTGCTCCAAGCAGAGTGTAGAGCAGCACAAAGAGCAAGAGGGCATAATCTATGCTAAAAATGGGCAAAGTATCCAATCCTCTAGCACAGATAAAAGAATTTCTTTTGCAAACAAAATTTTAAATGGCGGAATTTTGCAGCAAGATGGAAGTTATCTAAGTGATGATAGAGAGTTTATTTATAGCCTTGATACAAGCGGAGCTGGAATTTTGCGTATCACTTCCACTTGTAAAAAGACAAGCTTTACAATTATAAATTTTTCGCAAAAAAATTGTGATTTTGGAATTCACTTGTGCGAGATCCCCTATAAAGAAATGAGCTTTGTGTATTGCAATACTTTTAGTGTGCATCCTTACATCAAAGCATTTAAAGAAATCGCCCCTTATATCGCTAAAAGAATTTATAAATCTAAGCATTTCACAAAAGCGGTGGTAAATGATTATAAAAGTGAAAAAATTAATATTTTAGGTCCTTTTTATGATGAAAAAATATTTACAAAAAGTGTCCAAAATATCCCTATGAATTTAGAAAATCTCTATTTGCTAAATGACGCAATGATTGAAAGTATGAGATATTTTACTAAATATAATGGATTGGTAAAAGAGCTCTATATTTTTGGAGCTAATCCTACACCACTTGATCAATTCCGTGCAGACTTGGTAGTAAAAATGATGAAAAATCTCAATCATAACATCACGCAAGGTAAGCCAGAACTTGCCATTAATCAAGTTATATTTCATAGCTTTGCTTTAGGCGAAGGGGTGGAGTTTTTGCAAAAATTAAGCAAGGATAGCGGTGGAAAGTATTATCAAGTAAATTCTACGCTAGAATTTAAAAGAGCGTTGCTAAGTCATCTTGATAATGGTAAAATGCCCGATCCCAAAGAGCTAGGCGATGATGCGACAATTCATTCTAGTAAAACTGAAAAAATGCACGATGACACACCACCACAATAAAATAAAAGCACTAGAATTCTAGTGCTTTGATAAATAATCTATATAAAATAATACACAAGCAAAAAGCCACCAAAAATTAAGATTAAAAACAAAATAAAAGCGAGTAAAAATGCCTTTGCACCACTTTCCAAAAAACTTTTAAAATCTACCTGAAGTCCTAAAGCACTCATCGCCATTACTAACAAAAAGCTAGATAAGAATCGCAAAAATTCCACAAGTTCTGCAGGTAAAGCTATAAAAGAATGCAATACCACAACACCCAAAAACCAAAACGCAAACCAAGGTATAGGAAGCTTTCTACGCTCTCCCTCTTTACTTTGTGCGAAGAAATAAGGCACGATGAGTAAAACGGCTACGAGTAAAATAACGCGTATCATTTTAACAATTAAAGCAACTTCTTGAGTGTGAGGAGAAATAGCCCCTGCTGCACCTACGACATTTGCCAACTCGTGCAAAGTAAGTCCTATAAAATATCCCTCCTGTGTGTGAGAAAAAGACGGGATATGAAAGGCATAAAATAAAGGATATAAAAACATACCCAAAAGTCCAAAAAGCACCACAGTCCCGACAGCTATAACACCTTTATAAGGCTTAGACTTAATCGAAGATTCTAAGGCTAAAACCGCCGCCGCTCCACAAATAGCACTTCCAGCACTTACCAAAATGGCAATTTCTTTATCAAGTTTTAAAACTTTCACACCGATGATGTAGCCAAGCACCAAAACCCCCGCCACCACGACAACACTCAATAAAATTCCACTCAAACCCACAGAAGCAATGCTACCAAGCGTAACATTAAAGCCAAAAAGTATAATGCCAAGCCTTAAAAGTTTTTTAGCACTAAAAACGACCGCCCTTTCGCAACTTTTTTTAGAAGCTCTAAATAAAGGTGCTGCAACTATGCCAAGTAAAACGCTTAAAATCAAAGGTGATAAATGAAGGCTTTTGATCCACGGCAAAAAACTCACATAATAACTCGCAAGACTTACTAAAAGCACCAACACAAAGCCGTTCATATAAGCTTCACTCTGCTTTAAAATGATATTTTTTAAATTTTTCATTATATAAGCTTTCTCACTTGTAATTTTTCATCGCTATTTTAGCCTCCAAATCGGCTTGCTTTTTCTTTAAAACCTCTCTTTTATCATGTAGGGTTTTTCCCTTTGCTAAAGCTAGGGTTAATTTTGCTTTATTTTTAGCATTAAAATACAAATCCAAAGCCACTAAAGTATAACCCTCCACACTCACCTTTCCTAGCAATTTATCAATTTGTTTTCGATGCATCAAAAGCTTTCTAGAACCTCTTTCCTCGTGTTTATAAAAGCTATGAGTTGTGCTAAGTAAAGAAATGTGGGCATTGAGTAAAAAAAGCTCCCCTCTAATAATACGCACAAAAGAATCTTTCAAATTCGCCCTACCAGCTCTTAAAGCCACCACCTCACTACCCTTTAGCACAATACCAGCCTCAAAACGCTCTATAATATGATAATCAAATAAAGCCTTTTTGTTTCTAGCGATAATTTTCATATTTTAGCCTTAAAAACACTACTTCCACTTCCGCTTAAAAAGTAGCCTGTTTCTAAAAATTCACTCATTTTAGGATAAAGCCTTATGCAAGGTTTAAAAAGGTCATTAAGAGCTAAATTTTCATACTCTAAAAGTTCTTTTGTGTTTAGTTTTTCATAAATTTGTGCGTCTTTTAAAGCCTTACTAAAATCAAATACTTTTTTATCAAATTCCTCATAAACCTTAGCTGTTTCACAAGCGATGTTTGGAAAGTGAAGTTCAAACGGGACTAATTCATCATCAAATTCTTCAATTACTTCACCGCAGCCCTTCACATTTGCACTCTTTACACCACTGAGAAAAAAAGCAAGATCTGAACCTAATTTAACGCTTAAGCGAAGCATTTTTTCTTTAGAAATTTTAAGATTCAACTCCTCATTTATCAGCCTTAAAAACGCCGCAGCATCACTACTTCCGCCCCCAAGTCCCGCACAAGTTGGAATATTTTTAATTAGTTTTAAACTTTTTTTATTAAAAAATTCTTTAAGCTCATTTTCAAAGCCCTCCTCGCAAAGCAAACGATAAGCTTTATCGATGATATTATTTTCACATTTAAAGTCGCTAATAAGCTCAAAGCCTTCTTTTTGCTTTTCATTGCTTAAAAAAAGTTCATCATAAAGCGTATCTAAAAGCACAAAACGCGAACTTAAAAGATGATAACCCCTCTCATCAAGTCCTATAATTTTTAAAAAAATATTTACCTTTGCGTATGCTTTCATTGCTTAAGCTTTTTGCTTAAATCATCGAGTTTAATTTCACTTTGAGCGACAGAATGTAAATTTTCATCTTTGATTTGCATAATTAATTCTTTTCTTAAAATCAATAAAGACCTAGGTGCTTCAATACCTATTTTAGCGTAGCCTTTACCCGTTTGAACGATTTTGATTTCTATATCTTCGCCTATTTGTAAGCTTTGCCCTTCTTTTCTTGATAAAATTAACATTTCTCAACCTTATTTAAAATATATTCTACTTTTTTATTTTCTATTTTTATAATGGAAAAATTTTTTTCATTTTCCAAAAAATATTCCCCATCTTCCCTAATTTCAAGTTCCTCTAAAGCAATTTTCGTGCCATTTTCAAGCTTACTTAGATCTCTGAGAGAATTTTTTTTAAGATTTAAATATTCTAACACATTTAAACTTTTTTCATCATTATAAAAAAATTTTCCCTCACTCAAACGCTCCAAAGAACTTAAAGTCGCATTGATTTCAAGCTTTTGTGCTAAAAGCTCGCACCAAGACCTCACATAAGCTCCTTCGCTTAATTTTAATTCCACGCTTAAAAAGGGGTGAGTGTAGTGCAAGATTTCATAAGAAAAAACTTGCATTTTACATTTTTTAAGTGGGGCTATTTCACCTCTTTTTGCAAATTCATAAGCTCTTTTACCCTCTATTCTTTTGGCGCTAAATTGCGGTGGATAAAAAGAAATTTCCCCTAAAAGCTCCTCACAAACCTTTTGAATTTGCTTATAATCAAAGGGCTTTAAAAGACGGACTTCTTTAATATTTTGCGTATCAAAACTTAAAGATTTAACACCTAACCAGATTGTAGCACGGTAGCTTTTTGGACTTTTATCTAAAAAGCGGAAAAGCTTAGTGTATTGATGAAAGGCTACGATTAAAACACCCTTTGCAAAAGGATCTAGCGTGCCTGAATATCCTGCTTTTTTAACTTTATATTTTCTTTTGATTTGACTTAAAAAAGCATTGGAGCTGATTTGTGGAGGTTTATAGGCGACAAAAAGTCTATTCATACCGCTCTTTCGACATAAGAATTAAGAATGACCCTTTCAATACCACCAAAATTAATGCTTAATTTGTCCTCATTAATTTTCACAATTCTCCCTACTCCAAAAATTTTATGTCGCACCAAATCGCCCTTTTTAAACCTCTCTTCTCTCTCAATTTCTTCATTAAGCACCCCACTTTCCTCCAAAAAACAGCTTTTTTGCAAATAAGCCCTACTTCCTTGATGAAAACGCGAATTGACATAACTCAAACACAATCGTTTTTTTGCTCTAGTGAAAGCTACATAAGCCAAACGCCTCTCCTCTTCTATATTATCATAGCTCACAGGAAAAAAGCCCATTTCTAAACCTATAACAAAAACATAGTCAAATTCCAAGCCCTTGCTTGTATGCACACTCATTATACATACACCCTTGGCTGTTTGATCTTGCTCACTTAAAAGCGAAATTTCGCTTAAAATTGTTTCTAAATCTTCAATATTTTCATTATTGATTCTATCTTTTAAACTTGCACAAAATTCATTAATATTTGCTATTTTATCCTCACTATCATTTTGATTTTCATAGTATTCTTTGAATTTAAATTTTTCATCAAGTCCATCAATTAAATCTTTTAAATTTGAAAGCTCTCTCAAGCTTTTAATATTTTCTACAAAATCACACAATTCATTTTGCAATTTTTGACTAAAAGCACCACTTCCCTCCAAATTACACAAGGCTTCAAAAAGTGAAATTTGATGCGTTTTTGCGTGCTTTTCTAGTTTTTGAAATGCCACCTCTCCAAAGCCTCGCTTAGGCTTATTGATAATGCGTTTAAAAGAAAAATCGTCCTCTAAATTATTAACCAGTCTAAGATAAGCGATTAAATCCTTAATCTCCGCTCTTTCATAAAAACGCATTCCGCTTAATAAAAGATAAGGAATTTGCTCTTTCATTAATGCTTCCTCCAAAGCACGAGAAAGAGCATTAACGCGAAATAAAACGGCAATTTCGTCTGTTTTTACACCCTGCTTTAAGAGAGACTTAATTTTCTTTGCGACCATAATGCTTTCATCTCTTTCATCTTCACAAGCACAAATTTCAATCTCCTCTCCCTCATCTTTAGTGCAAATTAAAGTCTTACCTAATCTTTTTTGATTGTGTGTGATAAGTTCATTTGCCGCTTTTAAAATTGTCCCGACAGAGCGGTAATTTTGCTCCAATTTTACCAATTTAACATTTTCAAATTCATTTTGAAAATTAAGGATATTTTCGACCTTAGCACCCCTCCAGCTATAAATACTTTGATCATCATCACCCACAACGCAAAGATTTTCGTGGCTTTTACAAAGACTTTTTAGAATTTGATGCTGTAAAAAATTCGTATCTTGATACTCATCAACCATAATGTAGCGATAAATCAAACTCTGTTTTTTTGCAAATTCCTCATCTTCAAGCAAAAAGCAAGTTAGCAAAAGCAAATCGTCAAAATCGACAAAATTATATTTTAAAAGATAAGCTTGATAATTTTTATAATAAGTCGCAAGCTTAAAAGCTTTCTCATATTCTTGCCCTTCTTTTTTCAGCTTTTTTGCCTCTTCAAAAACATCTTCTACGCCAAAAGCCATATTTTTAAAACGTGAAATTTCACTCATAATAAAACTTATACTATCCTTTTCCGCCCCTATAATTTCTTTAAGAATTTTTTTAACATCATCACTATCAATGACTACAAAATCATTTTTTCTCCCAAGCCTTGCAATGTGAAGTCTTAAAAACATCAATCCAAATTTATGAAAGGTGCAAAGTAAAGGCATAGCCTCCTTAGCTCTAATCAGCTCCAAAGCCCTAGTTTTCATCACCATAGCAGCCTTATTAGTAAAAGTAAGCGTTAGGGTGCTTTGTGCTGGAATTCCAACCTCATCGATAAGATAAGCAAGACGCGTTGTGATAGTCTTAGTTTTACCACTTCCCGCACCCGCTAAAATAAGCATAGCCCCATCTATATGTCTCACTGCCTCCTTTTGACTTTCATTAAGGCTTTTTAAAATTTTCATTGAAATAAGTCTTTATTGTTTTTCAAAAAGATATTTTTGGAATTTTTAACATTTTCTTCGTCTGTTCTACCCTTATAAATGCTAAAATTGACAAAAATAATGGTATTTTCAATTTGAATTTGCGTAATGGCTCCCAAATCCACACTTACATAAGTTGCAAAGTCATCAGCTCCAAAACCCGCGTGAAAATATAAACGTTCCTTATTTAGCTCCATTGATTCAAAGGTATAACCAGCCAAAGCAAACATTACAAAAGGATTATTTTTAAGGCTTAATTCTTTGGGTAATTCAGGATCAAATTTGACAAATTGCATATTTGCAACTATGGAAAATTCTATCTTTTCTTCCTGCAAAAATTGAAGCACCTCAAAACAATGCTCTCTCATTAAAGTAACAAATTTTTGTTTTTTTAAAATTGCCTCTAGCATTTTAAAGCCTTTATTTTAAATTCCTTTAATAATTTTTCAATCTCACAAATACCAAATTGCCAAAAATTCTCATCTTCCACATCAAAACCAAAAACGCCTATTAACTCTTTAGGGCTAACACTTCCACCACGAGAAAGCATTTCAATGTAAAGCTCTTTAAAATTCTCACATTTTCCACTCTTATAAAGCCCATAAAGTGCCAAAACCAAAAGCTGGGCGTAAGAATAAGCATAACAATAAAAAGGAGAGTGGACAAAATGCGGAATATAGCTCCACCAAGAAGCGTAATTTTTAGTGAGTTTCACGCTTTTACCAAACATTTTAGCCGACTCTTCCATCCAAATCGCATCAATTTGCTCTTTTTTTAACTCATTTTCCTCTTTATGAACACGTCTTTCAAAGCAAGTAAAGCTAATTTGTCTATAAAGCGTTGCGAAAATATCCTCAATCTTAGCTGCGTAAAGGGCGATTAATTCCTCATTTTTCAGCTTATCTTTTACATAGTCAAACACAAGCATTTCCGCAAACACAGACGCCGTTTCGGCTGTGGTTAAAGGCGTGTTTTGATTTAAAAAGCTTACCTTATAAGAAAGTTTTTGATGAATACTATGTCCTAATTCGTGTGCTAAAGTAAAAAGGTCGCGGCGTTGATTGGTGTAATTTAATAGCACAAAGGGGTGTGCTGCGGAGGTCGCAGAGTGTGAAAAAGCACCTCCTTGCTTATTTTCTTTAGGATACACATCGATCCAACCATTTTCAAAAGCCTCTTTTGCGATGCTTTCAAATTCGGGCGAAAAGTTCCTAAATGCTTTTAAAATTATCTCCTTGCTCTTTTCAAAGCTGAAATTTGCTTCTTTGCCTAAAGGCGCATATCTATCATAATCTTTTAATTTTTTAAAACCTAAAATTTGCTTTTTAATCAAATAAAAATCTTCCACCAAATGATAGCTTTTCTCCGCACTTAAAATTAGTGCATCAACGCTTTTTTGTGAAATTTGGTTGCTTAAATGTCTTGGCATTTCAGCATTTTCATAGCCTCTTAAATGGCAAATATTTTTAAGTTCTGTTTTGATCATATTTAAAATAAAGCTTAATAAAGAAGCATTTTGCTTTAAAGCCTTAGTGAAATTTTTTGCCGCCTTTTTTCGCACCCTGCGGTCATTATGATAAAGCTTACTTAAAATTTCTTCCTCACTTAGCTTTTTACCCTCAAAATTAATTCTTAAAGCACTCATACTTTCATCAAAAAGCCTAGAAAATGCACTTGCACCAGTATTTGAGAGATAAAGCAAAACGCGCTCTTCCTTTTGACTGAGATTAAATTTCTTATTTTTCAAAAGACGATTTAAATAAAAGGCATAACTCTCACAAAACTCCACAAATTCACTGCTTTTTAAAGTTTCCAACTCACAAAATTCTAATTCAAAAAAAAGTAAATTTTCTTCTATTTTTTTACATTTTTCCTCGTATCTTGCGTAAAAATCGCCATTTGAAGTATTTTTAGCAAAGCATAAATAAGCGTAAGTCATTATTTTTGCGACATTTTCATTTAAATTTTCATAGTTTTTTAAGCTAATTAAAAATTCTTCCTTATTTAAGTGGGCTATTTTTTTTTCATATTTTTGCCTAAATTCCTCTGCTTGCCTTACACTTTCACAAGTAAAACTTTCAAGTTTTTCTTCGCTTTTAAATAAAGCACTTAAATTCCATTCCAACATCTCATTTCTCCAAAATCAGCTTTTTTAAAATCGCCATTCTTATCGCCACGCCATTTTTAACCTGTCTTAAAACAAGACTTTGAGAACTTGCCATCACCTCATCGCTTAAATCAATATTTCTATGCACAGGTCCAGGGTGTAAAATAATAAGCTTGGGATTTTTAGTCAATACATTTGCCCTTATACAAAAATCATTCGCATAATCTTTCAAAGAAGCATAAATTGCCTTTTGATGTCTTTCCGTTTGTGTCCTTAAACTCATAATAATGTCCGCTTTTTCAATTAACTCTTCACTTAACTCATAAGAGCTTTTAAGTGAAGTTTGAGGCATAAAATGTGGTGGTGCAACTAGGGTAATGTCAAGCCCAAAACGCCCTAAAAGCTCGATATTTGAAGTTGCAACACGCGAATTTTTTACATCGCCTACAATAAGAATTTTTCGCCCCACAATATCACCCTTAAAATGCTCTTTAATGGTAAATAAATCAAGTAAAGCCTGACTAGGATGAGCGTGCTTACCATCTCCTGCGTTTAAAACGGGGCAATGCAAGTGTTTTGCTAAAAGATAAGGCACACCTGAATGCTGATGTCTTACTATAATGGCGTGAGGTCCCATAGCGTCTAAATTTGCCGCTGTATCGTAAAGCGTTTCACCCTTACTCGAGCTTGACCTTGAGACATCAAGCCTTAAAACCCTAGCACCAAGCCTTCTAGCCGCACTTTCAAAGCTTGAAAGTGTTCTAGTGGAATTTTCAAAAAATATAGTCGTTACACTTTTTCCTTCAAGTAAAATTCTAGGTTTTTCATCTAAAAATTCACGCGTATCTTCAAAAAGCGCCTCAATCTCATCTTTGTCAAAATCCCTAGTCGTAATCAAATGCTTCATCGTTTCTTACCTACAAACGTAAATCATCATTTGAGCAAATCGCCGTAAAAAGCACATCGGTAGAGCTATTAAGTGCTGTTTCTACACTATCTTGAATCACGCCTATAATAAAACCTATTGCCACAACCTTCATCGCCACATCGTAATTGATATTAAACAAAGAGCAAGCAAGAGGAATTAAAAGCAGTGAACCGCCAGCCACCCCACTCGCCCCACACGCCGCAAAAGTTGCAATAATGCTAAGTAAAAATGCTTGAAAAAAACTAACCTCAATGCCCACAGTATAAGCGGCAGCAAGGCTTAAGACAGCTATGGTAACTGCCGCACCGCCCATATTAATGGTTGCTCCAAGTGGGATAGAAATGCTATAAAGCTCCTTATCAATGCCAAGTTTAGCACAAAGTGCCATATTTACAGGGATATTTGCCGCTGAACTGCGTGTAAAAAAAGCAAAAAATGCACTTTCTTTAATGCAGATAAAAATAAGTGGAAATGGGTTTTTACGCGTGTAGAGAAAAACGATAAAAGCGTTGATGATAAAAGCTACAAAAAGCATCGTTAAAACCAAAACGAGCAAAAGTTTCGCATAGCTAATAAGTCCCGCCGCACCCGTGTTAGCAACGGAATTTGCCACCAAGCCAAAAATTCCAAAAGGAGCTAACTTGACAATAAACTGAACGATTTTTAACACACCTTCATTAATATCCACAAAAACTTGCTTTGCCTCTTTTGAGCAGTGTCTAAGCGCTACCCCTCCAGCGATAGCCCAAGCTAAAATTCCCAAATAATTCCCACCTGAAAGAGCATTTATGGGATTATCCACGATTTTTAAAATCAAATCTTTAAAAATTTCACTGATAAAAGCAGGGGAGCTTTGTGAGGCTTTCTCTACTCCCTCCAAAACAAGCTCCGTTGGCATTAAAAAGCTTATCCCAACAGCACAAGCAGAAGCCAAAAATGTTCCCACAATGTATAAAAAAACAATATTTTTCATTTTTGTGCTTTTTTGTGTAAAATTTTTTGTGCAAATGGAAGTTAAAATGAGAATAAACACAAGAATGGGAGCAATAGCCTTAAGTGCATTTGTAAATAAAACTCCCAAAAAATTTGCCACCACCGCCATATCTTTAGATAGCAAACCCACAAAAATTCCAAGCACTATGCCGATACAAATTTGTAAGATTAAATTTCCTTTAGAATACCCTTGTATAAGTTTGGCAAACATTTACCTTCCTTTAAAAATAAAAATTATAGCACAAAAGCACTTATTAGAATTAAAACTTACAAAATCAAGCTCTTAAATTTTTAACTGACATAATCGCTTTCATACAACACATATTGAAATCTCTGTGCTATCATTTCAGCTCTTTGAAAAATCAGTCTTTGATGCTCTGGCTCTTTATAAACACATTCTAAACTTTCTTTAAAAAGCTTAAGCCATACAGAAAAAAGCTCTCTAGGAAAAGGTGCTAAATCAATATGCGTTCGCATAGGATTTCCTTTAAAATTCCCACTTCCTAGTAATAAACCCTCCCAAAAATTCGCAATTTTTTCCTTATGATTGCTCCAGCTTGTATCATCTGTGCCGATTTTAGCATTAAAAATCTCCCCAAGTCCGTTCTTATCAACTCTTACTTTCGCATAAAAAATATCCATAAGACTACGGATAGAATTAGAATCGATGCTTTCAAATTTCATTTTAAATTTCATTTTTATTTCTCCTTTAAATTAACGCCCCTTAGCATATTTATAATACGCCGCACAAGCACCCTCACCTGAAACCATACAGCTACCTATGGGATTTTTCGGTGTGCAAGCCTTGCCAAAAACCTTACATTCATAAGGCTTTGCCAAACCTCTTAAAATTTGACCGCAAATGCAAGCTTTATTTTCGCCTCTACTCTTAACCTCGCAATCATAAAGCTTACTTGCGTCATAATTTGCAAATTCCTCTCTAAGCTCTAAACCGCCATTTTTGATAAGTCCTAAGCCTCTAAATTCAAAATCGCAAGGCTTAAAATATTTCTCCACTAAATTTTGTGCCTTGACATTGCCATTGCGGCTCACAACTCTTGAGTATTGATTGTAAATTTCGGCTTTTTGAGCATTTTTTTGTAAGATAATATTTAGCACACTTTCCATAATATCCACAGGTTCAAAACCACTCACAGCTATGGGTGTGTGAAAATTTTTAACTAAAGACTCATAAATTTGATAGCCCGTTATAACACTCACATGAGAAGGACCTAAAAAAGCGTCAATTTTGACATTTTCATCACTCATTATCGCTTGTATCGGAGCTGGGACGGTGATATGATTGGAAAAAATAGAAATATTTTCTAAGCCCTGTTCAATGACTTTTTCTAAAAGCAAAGCACTCATCGGCGTGGTTGTTTCAAAACCTATGGCGAAAAAAATGACTTTTTTATTTTGATTTTCTTTTGCAATTTGTAAAATTTCAAGCGGAGTATAAAGCGCTCTTACATCGGCACCCTTAGCACGTAAATCAAGTAAAGATTCTTTACTTCCGGGGATTCTTAATAAATCTCCCAAAGTGCAAAATATCACATCTTCTTGTTGTGCTAGTTTTAAAGCTATATCGATACGCTCTCTTGGCATTACGCACACAGGACAACCCGGTCCGTGTATGAAATTCACTTCCTTAGGAAGTAAGTCGCATAAAGCATATTTCATAATGCTATGCGTGTGTCCGCCGCAAATTTCCATTATATTAATAGGTTCTTTAATATTTTTCCTAATTAAAGCATTGAGTGCTAAGAGGGTATTTTTATCTCTAAATTCATCGATATAATTCATTAAGCCCCATATCTCCCTCGTGCGTTTCTATCTCTCCGTTTTGCATTTTATCCACTATCTCTTGATAGGTTTTAATGCTTAAAAGTGCAGCTTCCTCGTCTATTTTCTCCATCGCCACGCCTACATGGATTAGCACAAAATCACCCTGTTTCAAAGGCTCACTAATAAGGTCCAAATTCACCTTTCTTTTAACGCCCAAAGTATCCACCAAAGCATTGTTAAACTCATCGATTTCTAAAATTTTTGAAGGGATAGAAAGACACATTAAAAAAGCTCCTTTTTAAGTCTTAGATACTGATACCAAAGTTCTAAATTTTTCCCAGTTTTGGAATCTAAAATCAAAATATCCACCTTAGGATTAAGCTTTTTGCATTCCTTACTTGCCTCTTCGATGTCAAAGTCAAAATGATGTGCCAAATCTGCTTTTGAAATAATGACCAAATCCGCTTTTTTAAACATCACAGGATATTTTTGCGGCTTATCACTACCTTCCGTAACGCTTAAAAGCACAACATTTATATGCTGTCCCAAATCATAACTTGCAGGGCAGACCAAATTCCCCACATTTTCGATAAAAAGTAAATCACACTCCTTTAAGCTTAAATGATGTAAAGCTTCATGCACCATAAAAGCATCTAAATGACAGCTCTGTCCCGTGGTGATTTGAAACGCTTCTGCTCCAGCTTCTCTTATGCGTTTAGCGTCATTTTCACTTTCTAAATCACCCTCAATAACGCTGATTTTCATCTCATCTTTTAAAGCTTTTAAAGTGCTTTCTAAAAGCGTAGTTTTCCCACTTCCTGGTGAGCTCATTAAATTGATACAAAGCACCCCAGCTTCATTAAAATGCTCCCTATTATGCTCTGCTTCGTGGTCGTTTTTGCTTAAAATTTTGCTTAAAACTTCTAGGGTTTTTTCCTCTTTAAGCTCGGGATTTTCATAATTTTGATAATGATGATGGGAGTGAGTGTGATGGTCGTGTGTATGTGGAGTTACCGAACAGCCGCAGTCTTTACACATAATTTTCCTTTTTCTACAATTTTTATCCTAATTCTAAATTATTTTAATTAATCACTCATCAATATTTTATATTTAATGTTAAAATTGCATAAAATTTAAAAGGTAAAATGATGAAACAAGTTACATTAGCACACGGAGGCGGTGGCGAGGAAATGAATGAATTTTTAAAAGGCGTTTTTAAGCTTTTTGACAATGAAATTCTAAGAGAAGCAAATGACGCTGCAATTTTGGGAGATATGGCTTTAAGCACAGATTCTTTTGTTTTAAGTCCCATTTTTTTAGATGAGGAGGTCAATATAGGCAAACTTTGCGTGTGCGGTTCAATCAATGATATTTTAATGGTCGGTGCAAAGCCCTTATATTTAAGTCTTGCTTTGATTTTAGAAGAGGGATTTGCTTTTGAAAAATTAGAAAAAATTTTAAAAAGCATTAAAAATGAATGCGATAATATAGGCGTTAAGCTTGTATGTGGAGATACTAAGGTCGTGCCAAAGGGAAAAGGTGATGAAATTTACATCAATACAACAGCCCTAGGGCATATCATAAAACCCTGCCAAACGAAGAATTTAAAAGGGGGTCTAAGTGTGCTAATAAGTGGTGATATAGGCAGACACGGTGCAAGCGTGCTGATAAAAAGAAATGCACTTGAGGCGGATATTAAGAGTGATTGTAAGTGCGTGAAAAACGAGGTTTTGGAGCTTTTGGAAGCGAATTTAAATATAGCGGCAATGCGTGATGCTACGCGTGGCGGTTTATCAGCCGTTTTAAATGAGTGGGCGAGTTTTTGCGGGAAAGATATTTTGATTTATGAAGAAAAAATCGCTGTTAAAAGCGAAGTTTTAGGACTTTGTGAGCTTTTTGGCTATGAACCTTATGAGCTTGCTAATGAGGGCACTTTTGTGCTTTGCATGGAGCAAAAAGACGCGCAAAAAGCCTTAGAAATCTTACAGAAATATAACAAAAAAGCAAACATTATAGGTGAAATTTTACCAAGCGAAAAAGCAAGGGTGATTTTGCAAAATAGCTATGGTGCAAAACGCTTTTTAGAAAGCCCTAAGGGTGAGCTTTTACCTAGGATATGCTAATGCACGAATTAAGCGTAGTTGAGTCCTTAATCACACTTTGCGAGGAAAATGCCAGAGAGCAAAATGCTAAAGAAATTAGCGAAATTTATATCAAAATTGGGCGTTTAAGCGGAGTAGAAATCCCGCTTTTTGAGCGTTGTTTTGAAACTTTTAAAGAAAATTCTACACTTTGTCAAAATGCCAAACTCTTTATAGAAATTGCTGAACTTGAAATTTTATGTCTTTCTTGTGGGGAGAAGAGCATTTTGAAAGAAAATGTATTTCAGTGTCCTTTGTGTCAAAATGTGGATTTAAAAGTCCTAGACGGCGACGAGATGATTTTAATGCGACTTGTGATACATTAAATAAACTGCGAAACATTTGTAAAAAACAAAGATTTTTTAAAAAAATTTTTAAGTTAATTTGTAAAGAATTAAAATCGTTTTCGAAATTTATTGTTTATTTTGATTTAAATTTTAACAACTTGTCAAATGATTAAATACTTATTCTACATTTTTTTTGTTAATTAAAACCCATTTAAAAATCTTAAAATCACCCTCCCTCCCCCTCATTATATTCTTGTCTAAATCTAAGAAGAATGACAAAAAAATTAGGAATACAGAAAAACATCAAACTAGTTAATTTGTCAATCGAACATATAACTTGTAAGAATTGAGCGAGAAAAACTCATCCTATCTTACTTTCTTTAAAAATTCCAAACCCAAATCAGGAAAATCTGTAAAAACTCCATCGGCTCCTGCCTTAAACAAAACAGCCTCAAAAAGCTCATCGACAGACTTAGTCCAGTTTGGAAGTGCATCTGCTCTAATGGTATAAGGATGCACTTTCATATTATATTTATGAGCATTTTTAACAAAATCATTTGGCACAATTTCATTATTTTTAAGCTTATTTTCATCAAAGAGTAAAATATAAGTCGGTCCTAAACCATCGACAATTTTTGAAATTTCAGCGTAATTTTTAACATCTAAAAGATAAGAAAAATCATAATTTTGCCACACGCCATTTTTATACTCAAAAGTCTCCTCCCACTCATTTAAACCTATAAGGGCGATGAGCTTAATATCCATACCCATTTGTGGCAATAACTCCTTTTTCACACGCACCAAATCAGGATAATCAAAACTTTGAAAATAGACCTTAGAATCCTTGTTTGTGTAGCCATATTTTTTAAGCACTTCCAAGGTGATTTTAGAAATATCTTTGCCCTCTTGCTTATGAAACCAAGGGCGCTTAACCTCCACATAAATTCCCACATTTTTACCAAGCATTTTGTTAAGTCCTTGAATGAGCTCAATCTCTTCTTCAAGAGTATTGATAGTAAAGTCCGCCTTTTTAGCAGGGAAGCGGTTAGGATAAGCATTTGTGCTGTCATTTTCTCCCTTAAAACCCTCACTCATTTTTAAACTTTTAAGCTCAGCTAAAGTAAAGTCGATCACATAATAATGCCCATCTTTACGCTTTTTATCCGGAAATTTTTGTGCTACATCACTTGTTTTGTCTAAATACAAATCGTGGATAACAATCAAATGATTATCTTTACTTAAAACCACATCTTGTTCGATGTAAGGCACTCCTTGAGCAAATGCCAAAACCTTACTCTCAAGCGTATGTTCTG
This sequence comes from Campylobacter vulpis, assembly GCF_014217995.1. Lineage (NCBI taxonomy): Bacteria > Pseudomonadati > Campylobacterota > Epsilonproteobacteria > Campylobacterales > Campylobacteraceae > Campylobacter > Campylobacter vulpis. The sequence continues at coordinate 701,956 of NZ_CP041617.1, read as the reverse complement.
GCAAATATGCACTAGCACCTCTGTGTGCAATGATAAGTTTATCACTTGCAAAAAGATTAAATCCTAAAAACATTAAGATAAAAGCAAGTTTTTTCATTTTTACTCCTCAAATTTATTATTTAATTTTTAAAAATTCCTCGACTTCTAGCAAAATAATCTCATTATCATCTGGGACATAAGGCTCTCTACTTGATGAAAAAGGAAAATTATTGTCATTTGCTACAACAATGTGTTTATCATCTACAATATCCACATCTTCAATGGTAAAAAAAGGAAAGACAAATTTGCCATTAACCAAAGGTTTTTTGGCAATTTTATTCGTATCGTTAATATTCATAAGATCAATATAGGCAATCTTCTCAGCCACACCCTTTTTATCATCAAGTTTAACTTTGTAAATTCTTTTAAATTTGACAGGATTTTTAAAGCACGATTTTGTTTCCTGTCCCCTACAAGCCTTATCCATAGTGCCTTCCGTATCATCGCGTTCTATAATTAATCCATACTCTTCATCAATCATATTAAAATCGCCAATAGAATGAGCATTACTTTCTAGTATATATGCGTAGCTTTTATCTGTAAATTTTCTAGCCTTAATGTCAAATTCTAAAATCCTTAAATAGTTTTTGCCACCTTTATTTTCATACTTACCATCTTTAAATATTGCATATTCTAACATAGGATAAAGCTTCGTTTTATCCTTAGAACTAGCCATTGCTTCAAAACCTTTAGAGCGTTTAATATTAGCCTTGTTTTCTAAGATGTCTGGGTTTGAAAGCTGTAAAGATGGATTATCAGGCGATAAAATAGGTTTTCTATTTAGACTAACATCAAAAAGCTCCTTTAAGGTTCCTTTTTCATCAAATTCTAGCAAAAAGGGACCAAATTCATCACCGACCCAAAAACTTTTACCTACAATTTGAAAACTTTCAGGGTCTATGTCAGCTCCCGTTAGATACCTACTTTTAGTGCTTTCAAGGGTGATAAGATAAGGAAATTTTTTATCTTTATCATTAAAGAAAATGGTTTTAAGATGTTTATAAGAACCCTTTTGAAAATCAAATTCATAATTGTGGATAAAGGTCATAGAATCTGGTGAATTTTTCTTAGTGCCTAAGCCATTATCACTTAAAAGCCAATAGCTTTTATCCCCTGTAAATTTAACTCCACTATGCCCTTGCAAAGCTTGTTTTTTAAAAGGGATTCTAAAGGTATTAGAACTTTCTTCTTCTGTATAATTTGCATTAAATGCACCTAAGTTTTCATTTCTTATTGTGCGTAAAAACTTCCCCGTGCTTTGCAAAAATTCTGGCGCATCTTTAGGGGCATTGATGAAATTTTCTGCCGGGATAACGATATGTCCTGCCAAATTTGCCTCATATTCATTTGCCGCAAATAAAATACTGCACAAGCATAAAGAACCTACAATTTTTTTCATTTTTATCCTTTTTAATCATATAACTTCTTGTCAAAATGTTTGAAATTTTAAATATTTTTCAACATTTTGCAATTGGCACTAAGGATTATAAACTGCTCTTGTATGTAAAATATATTAAACGCGTAAAATCTTTGTAAAATTTGTCAAGTTAAAAATTAATTGGGAAAAAGACCCGTTTGAAAAATAGAATACAAAATTTTATATTTTCTTTTATTTTGCAAAATTTTCTTGACTTTTTTTACATTTTTTATTAGAATTACATTTTTAATTTATTCCGGATTAGCTCAGCGGTAGAGTAGTCGGCTGTTAACCGATTGGTCGTAGGTTCGAATCCTACATCCGGAGCCACTTTTAAGATCCCCACTCTTACTAAACACAGAGGATATTTTCAAAGCCTTATCTAAGATTAAGCAATATTAACTTCAAAAATTACTTAAGAAATTAAATTTTCATATTCTTTAGCAATATAAATTTGTCCTCTATATTCTATCACTGGGCGTTTTATGAGGCTTGGAGTTTCTAAAATCATCGCCTTTAATTCTTCTTTGGCTAAAGCCTTCATTTTTTCTTTATTAAGATTTAATTTTCTCGCACTCATACCTGAAAGATTTGGAAAATCCTCAATCTTTCTTTTTTCAAGCCACGAATTTAAAGTGCTTTCATTGATTTTTTTAATATCTAAAAATTCAAATTCTACACCCTTAACTTTTAAAAATTCCATAGCCTTTTTGACGCTACCGCAATTTTTAATCCCATAAAGTTTCATTTTCGCGCCCTTTTAAGCAAATCTGCTATTAAAAAGGCAAGCTCCAAAGCTTGGTCGGCATTAAGTCTTGGGTCGCACTGGGTTTCGTAGCGATTTTGTAAATTTTGCATTGTTACATTACTCGCACCACCTGTGCATTCGGTAACATCTTGTCCAGTCATCTCCAAATGCACCCCACCCGGATACACTCCCTCACTAATAGCCACCTCAAAGAAATATCGCACTTCTTGCATAATTTTATCAAATTCACGCGTTTTAAAATCTCCAGCCTTAACGGTATTTCCATGCATAGGGTCTATGCTGTAAATTAAATTAAGTCCTTCTTTTTTTAAATCTTTAAAAATACTTGGTAAATTTGAGGCAATTTTATCCGCTCCCATACGAATAATAATATTAAGCCTACCCTCTTCATTGTTAGGGTTAAGTTTATTTGAAAGTCTTATAATATCTTGAGCTTTGGCACTTGGACCAATTTTAACACCCAAAGGATTTTTCACACCGCTTAAAAAATGCACATGAGCTCCATCAATCTCGCGGGTTCTTTCGCCTATCCAAAGCATATGTGCTGAACAATCGTAAAAATCGCCACTTAAACTATCCACACGCGTTAAAGCTTCCTCATAAGGCAAAAGTAAAGCCTCATGTGAAGTGTAAAGTGAAACTTCTCTTAAATTTGGAGTATTATTTGCATTAATTCCACAAGCCTCCATAAAAGCTAAAGCGCTGGAAATTTTTTCACTTAAATCTTCATATTGTTTATGCAATTCACTCTTTTTCACAAAACCCAAATTCCAGCGTTGAACCTCACGCAAATCAGCCAAACCGCCTTTAGCAAAACCCCTTAACAAGTTAAGTGTCGTCGCACTTTGATAATAAGCTTCCAGCATACGCTTAGGATCAGCAATCCTTGCTTTTTCACTAAACTCAAAACCATTAATAATATCTCCACGGTAACTCGGCAAACTCACACCATTAAGCTCTTCATAATCTGCACTTCTAGGTTTAGCAAACTGCCCTGCTATACGCCCTATTTTCACCACAGGACAACCTCCAGCAAAGGTCAAAACAATCGCCATTTGAAGAAGAATTTTAAACATATCGCGTATATTATTTGCACCGAAATTTTCAAAGCTCTCCGCACAATCGCCACCCTGAAGCAAAAAAGCTTCTTTTTTGGCAACTTTAGCTAAAGATTTTTTAAGCTGTCTAACTTCCCCCGCAAAAACAAGTGGAGGTAATTTTTCAAGTCTCTCAAGATTTTCTTTTAGGGTATTTTCACAAGGATAAACTGGATGTTGTTTAATGGGATAGGCTCTCCAAGAATCTCTCGTCCATTGCATCGCAAACTCACTTTAGATAAATGAAAGAGCCATAAAATAGCTCTTTGTAGAAATTATTTTTTAAGCTCTTTAATACGAGCAGCCTTACCACGTCTATCTCTAAGATAAAATAGTCTTGCACGACGTACACGACCGCGTCTTAAAACACTAATGCTTTCTAAACTTTCACTATAAATAGGGAAAATTCTTTCAACACCTACATTATTTGCACCGATTTTACGCACCATAAAAGTTTCACTCACTCCATTTCCTCTTCTAGCAATGCAAATTCCTTCAAAATTTTGAATTCTAGTCTTATCGCCCTCTTTAATGCGAATAGCAAGTTTTAAAGTGTCTCCAGCACGAAAATCTGGCACATTTTTACCTTCAATTTGTTTAGCCTCAAATTGCTCTATATATTTGTTTTTCATCATAATTTCCTTAAATTTTGCGTTCATGCTCCAAAAATAAATCGGGACGAAAAAATTTTGTCTTGCAAGACGCTAAAGTATTTTTTAAAGCCGCAATTTTAGCGTGATTACCCTTTAAAAACACTGAATTAGCATAAAATTTCTTCAAGTTTTTTTCAAAAATTAAAGGTTTTGCAAAAGAGGGTGCTTCTAAAAGCTGGTTTTCAAAGCTTTCCTCTTCTAAACTTTGTGAATTTCCAAGCACTCCATTAACATTGCGTAAAATCGCATCGCAAAGGCAAAGAGCAGGAAGTTCTCCTCCAGTCAAAATAAAATCCCCCACACTAAAAAGCTCGTTAGCAAATTCTTCCACTACACGCTCATCTATGCCCTCATAACGACCACAAACGAAAATCAAATTTGATTTTTGACTAAGGCGTTTAGCATCTTTTTGATGAAAACTTTTTGCACTTGGACTAAGAAATATAAAATGGGGATTTTTCTCTTTTTGACGAATTTGTTCCAAACACTCAAAAAGTGGAGCTATCTGCATCAAAAGTCCTGCTCCACCACCAATTTTATAATCATCAACCTTTTTATATTTATCTTTGCTAAAAGATCTAGGATTTTGGAAATCAAGACTAAAAATGCCCTTATGCAGTGCTTTAGCAAGGATAGAATCTTTAAAATAAAATTCTATCAAATGAGGAAATAAAGAAACAAAAGTAATTTTCATGAATTTTCTAAAATATAAAAAGCTTCATTTGAGCATAGAATTTGCTTTTTTTGCACATTAATTTTCAAAATATATTTATCAATATAAGGGATAAAAAAAATCTTAGAAAGACCTTGAGCTATCAAGTTCTCATCGCTTTTAATTTCAAACAAATATCCCCCGCCACTTTGTAAAATATCTTTAACTTGCCCCAAAATTATTTGCTCATCTCTCACTTCACAGCCTACAATATCAAAATAAAAAAACTCGTCTTTTTTTAATCTGCAAAGCTCTCTTGTCTTTTCTATACTTTGATAAAGTTCCAAATTAACAAGTTCCTTAGCTTTTTCAAGACTTTCATAAGCGTAAAATAAAACACTTTGACGATTTTTATCATAATCTTTAATGGTAAGTTCCCTTTTATCTTTGGTAAAAAAAGTAAGATTTTTTTGAAACTGAGAGGGGAAATCGCTAAGATTATGTAATTTTAAATAGCCCTTCAAGCCTACACTTCGACCTATTTTAGCGACTAAAACAAATTCACTCAAGGGCTTTTACCGTAACGCGGTAAGAGATATTTTCTTTACTTTTACAAGCTGAAATGACCGTCTTAATCGCATGAATCATTTTGCCATTTTTACCTATAAGCTTACCTGTATCACTTTTATCTGCAAAAAGAAAAATTTCAAAGAAATTTTCCTCTATTTTTACTCTTTGCGTATCGATTTTCTCGGGATAATCGGCAATAAGTTTGGCATATTCTTTTAAAAAATCTTCAACCATATTATTTACTTGTAATAGAAGCGACCTTATCGCTAAGCTTAGCACCCACGCTCTTCCAGTAAGCCAAACGCTCTGCATCAAATTTAATTACTTCAGGTTCAACCATAGGATTATAATAACCTATGCTCTCTATCCAACCGCCATCACGGCGTTTTCTACTATCAGTTACGACAATACGATAAAAAGGTCTTTTCGTTCTTCCCATTCTTGTAAGTCTAATCACTGTCATTGTGTCTCCTTAAAAATTAAAAATCAATTATAGATACTAAAATTAGTATTTATAAGTGAAATTTAAAACTGCCTACGAGCCTGATTCATCATCGTCATCAAACTATCCATTCCTTTTTTGCCTGAAAATTTCTTTGCTAATTTAGCCGCATTGTTAAACTGTTTTAAAAATCGATTGACCTCCATTTGTGAAAGTCCAGCACCATTTGCTATACGGCGTCTTCTAGCATTATTTAAAAGATCGGGATTTTCCCTTTCTTTTGGAGTCATAGAAGAAATCATCGCTTTAATATGTAAAATTTCCTTAGAATTATCTAAGTCCAAATCTTTCACACTAGAAGCCACATTAGAAAGCCCCGGTATCATACCAATGAGTGATTTCATACTGCCTAATTTTTTAACGCTTTCCATTTGAGTTAGAAAATCATTAAAATTAAAATCGCCTTTTTTGATTTTTTGATTTAATTTTTTTGCTTCTTTTTCATCAATAATTGCCGCAGTTTTTTCCGCCAAAGTCGCCAAATCGCCCTCTCCCATAATACGACCAACAATTCTATCTGGGATAAAAACCTCCAAATCTGCAACTTTCTCGCCCACACCGATAAATCTTAACGGGATACCAACTTGCCTTGCTATGCCAAGTGCCACACCGCCTTTAGTATCTGCGTCAAATTTGGATAAAATCACTCCACTAAGGTTTAAAGCTTCATTGAAACTTGATGCAGTCTTTACTCCATCTTGACCACTCATTGCATCAGCAACATAAAAAATTTCATCAGGATTTAAACTTGCTTTAACTTCTTTCAACTCGTTCATTAAGGATTCATCAATAGCCAAACGCCCAGCCGTATCTACAAGTAAAACATCAAATAAGCCGTCCTTAGCCTTCTGTAAAGCCTCTCTTGCAACTTTGATGGGATTTGTCTCATTTTCTATGTAAAAAAGCTGAGCTTCATTAATCTCGCAAAGTTGTTTTAATTGCTCCACCGCTGCTAAGCGTTGTAAATCGCACGCTGCAACAAGAACTTTTTTATTACGAAGTTTAAGATAATTTGCCAGTTTTATCGTGCTTGTCGTTTTACCACCCCCTTGCAAACCGACCATCAAAACAATAGTTGGAGGCTTAGGGGAAAAAACAAAACCTTGATTTTTACCATTAACGCTTAAAATGTCTTCTAAATTTTTCTTAATCGCTTCTAAAAACTGCTTTTGTCCTATGCCGTTTTTTTTCACATCTTCTTCAATTAAGCTTAATAGTTCTTTTGTAACTTTATGATGGACATCAGCTTTGAGTAAGGATTTTTTAAGGGTTTCTAAAGCGTTTTTTAAAGCTTTCTCATCATCGACAAAACGAAGCTTATTTACAGCACTTTTAAAAGACTCGCTGACAAGTTCAAACACTCCAAAACCTTTCCCTATAAAATAAAAGCGAGATTATACAAAATTTTTGCTTAAATGGCTTTAAAAGTCTAAATTTTTTAGCTCAAAGCCCAATTTTGCAAAACTTTCATCTAAATTTGCCTTAAACTCATAATCCAAAATTTTAAGCTCATAACTATGCAAATACATTCTATCCGCTACTATTTTTCCATACTTTTCATCACCTACAACAGGGTGTTTTATAAAGGCACTATGCACTCTTATTTGATGCGTTCTACCTGTTTGAATGCAAATTTTTGCTAAAGTTTTTTTGCTCTGTATCATTAAAGGACTTATAGTGCTTAAAGCATTTTGTCCGTCTTTTACAATTTTGCTAAAAGCACCATTTTTACTCTTAGATGTGGATATAGGCTCATCAACAACAACTTTTTCTGCTAAAATTCCATCAAGAACAGCTATATAGCTTTTATAGACCCTTTGTCTTTTAAATTCTTCTATGCAAAGTTGTCTAAAAGTCTCGTCCTTGCAAAGCAAAATAAGCCCACTTGTTTCTTTATCTAATCTATTTAAAAGTTTAGCCTTAAATTCACTCTCTAATTCCTCACTAATGTAAGAATAAGGCTTATTTATTGCTAAAATTTTTTCATCTTCAAACAAAATTTTGGGCTTTTTCGTCTTAAGCAAACTAAATTTCGTTCCCTCTCTCATCAAAGCTCTGGCAAGGACGACTTTTTTACCACTAGAAAAAACCAAGCCTCTATCTATCAAATCCTTAGCTTCTCTATTTGAAATATTTTCTTGCAAAGCAAGTAATTTATAGGCTTTTTCTTGCATTAAGTCCCTCCTTTATCGCATTTTCTATCACGCTTAAGTCTTTATTTTGCGAGATTCTAGCTTTTTTACTTAAATGATGTATCATAAAATCAAGCCTTGTCAAATCCTCACAAAAATTGACATTTTCAACTTCTGCAAATAAATTTTCTTGATTATGAATAAAAATACCTGTAATGAGAATATTATTAAAACTTGCTACCTCAATGGGATTATGCCCTCCAATCCCCTCAACAAAAGAACCACCAAGCACGACTACATCACTAATCGCATAAAAATTAATTAATTCTCCCAAAACATCGAGCAATAAAATTTGTCCCTTAAAATCTTCCCATTTTTTTAAATTTGAAAATTTTTCATAAGCATGGTGTTGCAATAAATTTTCGACTTCCAAAAAACGCTCTGGGTGTCTTGGAGCGATAATAAGCTTTTCATTTTCTTGTAAAGTAACAAACTTTAATAAAAGCTCCTCTTCTTTTTGATGTGTGCTAGCAAAAACGATAAGTCTTTCTTTTAGCTTAGTATAATGCTTACTAGGTTTAATTTCTAAATTTGCCTTAATGTTCTTAAAAATTTTCACATTTTTAGCACCTAATTGCTCAAGTCTTTGCTTATCTTTCGCACTTTGAGCAAAAACCTTATCAATGTAAGAAAAAATCAAGCGGTAAAAAAAGGCAAAACGCAAATAAGTCTCATAAGAGTGATTTGAAATTCTCGCATTAATCAAAAGCACTCTCGCACCTCTTAACTTCGCCATAAAAACAAGCATTAGCCAATATTCCGCTTCAAAAATCACCAAAACTTCACAAGGCTTAAACCAAAAAGGCAGCCAATTTTCAAAAGCTAAGAAATTGACTTTTTTGCAAAAATTTTTCGCACACTCAAAGCCTGTTTGTGTAATCACGCTAATTCTAGAATCAAATTTCTCACTTAAAATTCCAATGCTTTTAACCTCTCCCAAAGAACAAGCGTGAAAATGCACCTGTGCTTTTTGACAAGAATTTTTATAAAGAAAAAATCTCGCTTTCAAACTTTTTTTGTATTTTGCTTTAAAAAATGAAAGAAAAAATAAAGGGATAGCACCTAAAAAAAATGCCACCCAAGTGAGGAAATAGTAGGCAATTATCAATTCTTTTTCGCTTCTTCAAGCTCTTTATATAAAATTCTACCACAATGCGGACAAGTTACAATCTCCTCGCCCTTTATCACAGCCAAATAAGTTTTATCATAAATTTTCATAAAGCACCCATAACAAGCTTGTTTTTTAACAGGAACAACGGCAGTATTTTTCGCCCATTTACGAATTTTTTCATAAAAGCCAAGCACTTTTTGATTCATTTCACTCACAAGCTTTGTTTTTCTATTATAAATTGTCATTCTTTCTTTTTCAAGGTTTGAAATTTGCACCTCAATTTCCTTTTTAATTCCCTCTAAATTCGCCTCTTCTTTACTTCTGTTTTCTAACAATTCCTTCTTAAAATGCTCTTTATTTTCTAAAATTTTATCGAGTCGCACAATTTCATCATTAGCTGCATCAAGCTGTTCTTTGGCGATATCCTCCTCTATTTTGAGTGCATTCGCTTCTTTTTCTGTCTTGACTGCACCACTTTTTTTACCAAGCTCCTTAATTTTAGCTGAAAATTCTGCTATATGAGCATTATTTTGTGCTTTTTGTGCCTCTATATCCCCAATCTCTCCATCAGCAGCTACAAGCTCCTCACTCATCTTAGCTATCCTAGCTTCAGCATCTCTTAAGGTCTTACTTACACTACTAATTTTAGGCTCAAAACTATCGATTTCTTGGTCTATTTGTGATAAATGAACTAACTGCTCTAAATATTTATTCATTAAATTTTCCTTAAAAGTATTGAAATGGATTTTTTGAAACCGACATTATAACCTTTAGCGGCAAATTTTGCAAGTATTTCGCTAGATTTTCACTAAAATAACGCTCACTTTCATAATGTCCAAGCTCAATTAGGCTCAAATTATTACTTAAAGCTTCAAAAGCTTGGTGATACTTAAAATCTCCACTTAAAAAACAATCCGCCTTCACACTAGAAATTAAATCCCCTCCACTACCAGTGCAAATAGCGATTTTCTCAAGCTTTTCCTTACCACTAAAACTAACTTTAAGCTGCGATAAACCAAGCCTTTCTTTCACTCTCTCACAAAGCTCGTTAAAGCTTAAATCAAGTTTTACATAAATCAAATATTCCTCTTGATAAAAACTCTCAAAACCCAAAACTTCCTTAACAAAATACGCATTAAGGTGACCTAAATCATAATTTGTATGTAGGGAAATAAGAGCGATATTTTTTTTAATCATTTCTTTAAGCAAATTTTTGGGATAAGCCATTCCACTTAAATCACGCAGAGGCTTAAAAATTAAAGGATGATGGGTAATGAAAAGTGAATTTTCCTCTGCATTTTGTATTAAATTTTCATCAACATCAAGACTAAGATAAATTGTATCAATTTCATCTTGTAAATTTCCTAGCAAAAGTCCGCTATTATCCCAACTGGCTTGCTTTTCAAAAGGACTAAGCTCATTTAAAAAAGCATAAATTTCATTCAACTTCATTTAAATTTTTCTTATAAATTTCAGCACAATGCTTAGAAAGTTCACGGATTTTAAGCATATAATCCTGTCTTTTTGCCACAGAAATAGCTCCTCTTGCATCAAGTAAATTAAAAGTATGTGCAGCCAACATACAATAATCATATGCAGGTAAAGCCAAACCTTGTTCTAGCGTATTTTTACACTCCTCATAAGCATTTTGAAACTGCAAATTTAAAAGCTCTACGCTACTTGTTTCAAAATTATATTTACTATATTCATACTCACTTTGCTTATGCACATCGGCGTATTTGATTAATTCCCCATTAAACTCACTCCACACTATATCATAAACACTATCAACATTTTGCAAATACATAGCAATTCTCTCAAGCCCATAAGTTATCTCCACACTCACTAAATCCACAGCGATGCCGCCCACTTGCTGAAAATAAGTAAATTGCGTTACTTCCATACCATCAAGCCAAACTTCCCAGCCAAGCCCCCACGCCCCAAGGCTCGGACTTTCCCAGTTGTCCTCCACAAAGCGTATATCGTGGCTTTTTAAATCAAAGCCCAAATTTTCAAGGCTTTTTAAATAAAGCTCTTGGATATTATCCGGACTTGGTTTGATTAAAACTTGAAATTGATAATAGGCTCCTAAGCGATTAGGATTCTCTCCATAACGCCCATCTGTTGGTCTTCTACTTGGTGCCACATAAGCACAAGCCCAAGGTTTTTTACCTAAGCTTCTTAAAAAAGTCGCAGGATGAAAGGTTCCAGCTCCAGCTGGCATATCATAAGGCTGCATAATTGCACAGCCATTTTCTTGCCAAAAATTTTGTAAATTTAGTATCATTTGCGAAAAAGTCATTATTCACTTTCCTCTTCTTTAGCCTTATCGCCATAAGTTTCTATGGTTTTATTCCACATTAATTTATATTTTCTTTTCATAAATTCCGCTTCTTCTCTAGCGTGCTTTAGTTCCTCATTTAAAGTTTCTATAGTTTTTCTATCCGCATCGTAAAGCTCTTGCATAGAATAGAGTGCATCTTTTAAAAATTTATTCTCATTTTTTAAGGCTTCAAGGGTTTCGTCCTTAGCGTCTAAAACTTTCTCGTGTAAATTTAAAATTGTTCCTATGGTCTTTTCCACAAAGCTTTCTCCAGCTAAGGTCATAGAATTAACCATAGAATTTTGATTTGCTCCACTTGGCACGACACTAAAAGTGCCTTGATTTGCCTCGATGTAAATCACCCCATCTTCTTCTTTAAAATTCAAAGAGCCATTTGCCATCATACCCTTAACGACATCTTCGTTTAAATGCACCAATTTGCAAAATTCGTCCAATTCTAAATAAGTTTGCATTTATAAAATCACCTCTACACTTTTAGAATCTTTAATAAGCTTATCTTCTTTCGCTTTACGCTCTTCTTTTAAAGCCTTTGCTAAATTCTCGTCATTAAGAGCTAAAATTTGCACCGCCAAATAAGCTGCATTCATAGCTCCAGCCTTACCTATAGCTAAAGTTCCCACAGGAATTCCGCTTGGCATTTGCACAGTGGAAAACAAAGAATCCATACTTGCCAAGCTGCTTCCACTCATCGGCACTCCCAAAACGGGCTTAGTTGTATAGGCTGCCACTGCTCCTGCTAAATGTGCCGCCATACCAGCTGCCGCGATGAAAACTTTTGCTCCTTTTTGCTCTGCTTCCTTAATGTAATCTTTCGTTCTTTTTGGGCTTCTGTGTGCTGAAGTGATAAAAAGCTCATATTTAACTCCAAAGCTTTCAAGCACCCTAGCCGCCTCGCTCATTACCTCATAATCACTCTTACTTCCCATAAGTATCGCTACAAATTTCATACAATTTCCTTTCTCAAAAAGCTAAATTTTGGCACTAAACTCGGCATTTTAATAGCATTTTCATTCCCACTATGAATTTCTGTATATTCTTTATGATTTTGAGTGAGCATTTTTTTAAATTTCACAAAATATTTCCCTTCTTTTTCATAAATTGTGCCAAGCTCATTCTCACAAGGCGTAATTTTAGAATCTAAAGGGCTTAAAATTTCATAAGCTTCATTTAAGACAACTTTGCCTTTACACTTAAAAAACTCTCCATCTTCTGCAAATCCTTGCACCTGATGTGTCCCCTCTTCAATGCTTGTGAGATGATTTTGCGTGTCTATTTTCTCCAAAGGGCGTGAGATGAGATAGCCATCTGTAAAGCCTCTATTTTTAAGTGTGTGAATTTCTTTTTCATATCTTAAAGCGTCAAATTCCCCCTTTAAAACATCTTCAATCGCCATTTTATAAGTGCGTGTAGTCAGTGCGACATAATACTCACTCTTCGTGCGACCCTCTATTTTAAAGGCACTAATGCAATTTTCTTTCATGATTTTTTCTATATAAGCACACAAATTTAAATCCTTAGAATTAAAAATATGCGTTCCATTTTCATCTTCTTCTAGGCGAAATAAAACCCCATTTTCGGGATTTTTAGCAAAAAGCTCGTAAGAAAAACGGCAATCATTCGCACAAGAGCCACGATTACTCATTCTACCACTTTGCACAGAACTAATTAAACAGCGTCCAGAATATGCAAAGCACATTGAACCATGCACAAAAGCTTCTAATTCTATATCACAATTTTCTTTTAAAATTTTAGCATCTTTTAAGCCCAATTCTCTTGCAATAACCACGCGTTTTGCACCCATTTCTTTATAAACTTTAGCGTCTAAATAATTTAAAACATTAGCTTGCGTGGAGATATGTAAAGGAATTTCAGGGGCTAGTTCCCTTACCAAAGCCATAGCCCCTACACTTGCCACGATAAAAGCATCAGGCTTCATAGCCTTAAGCTTTAAAATATGCCTTTTAAGTCCCTCAACTTGCCCACTTAAATGAAAGCCATTGAGCGTTACATAAATTTTCTTGCCCTTTTCGTGCGTGTAATCAACCGCCTCTTTAAAACTTTCATAATCAAATTCCCGTGCCGTTCTAGAACGCAAAGAGAAGTTATTTACTCCCGCATAAACGGCGTCCGCACCATAAGCAAGGGCGATTTTAAGTTTAGTAAAATTCCCCGCTGGAGCGACAATTTCAGGTATAATCATTTCTGCCCTAAAGACGCAATCAGTGCTTCTATATCATCATTACTCACAACATCAGCTGTGGTATCACCCTCAATATGTATGGCAGAACTAACTCGTTTTTTATCATCAATCTTACCCTCAAATAAAGAACTCATATAGCGACTTAACGCACGCATAACATTAATTACTCTTTCAATTTTCTGTCTATGGATATCTTGATATTGCATAGCGTCCATAGCCATCATCACTTCATCTTGTCCGCTTTGTAAATTTTCGCCTATTTCTTTTGTTTTTTCCTTAATATCTTGATTGAGTTTTAAAGCCTCGCCAAAACTCTCAACATTAGGAAAACGCTCACTCAATTTATTAAAAATGTCAATATTTTTATCAAAAACATTATTTAATTCATTAAGCAAAGTTTCAGAATCTGCAAAAAAATTACTAATGCTCTCAAGCTTGTCCATCATCTCGGTCGCTTTTTCTTCACTATCTTTCGTAACATCATCAAGCTGATGAACAACTTTATGTTCGTCATTTGGTGGGGGAGGTGGCCAAAGTATGCTAGGATTTGGTTGATACTCGGTAGATTTCATATTTTCAACTATGGCTCCATTTTCACCAGTCTCACTTTCTTCAACCACACTAGGCTCTTCACTCGAATTTGGCGCATCAATATCAACATCGCCATTCATTAAGGCGTCAAGTTCTTCTTGAGTCATTTTTTTCCTTAATATTAAAATTATTTTGAAATTATAATGCAAATAAATTAAAACTAAAAGATAAAAAATAAAAATTTTTATGTAAAAATGAAATTTTCAAATTCATAAAAAAAATTATCTTAATTAAAACTGAATTAAAAATTTTATGATACAATTTTGTAATTTAATTTTAATCAAGGAGAAAATATGGGCAAATTTGTCAATAATGTCGAGGAATTTTTTACTTATTGCAAAGAAAATGAGGTTGTGTTTGTGGATTTTCGTTTTACCGACATCATAGGCACTTGGCATCATATCACTTACAATTTTCACTCCATTAGCGAAGAGACTTTTGAGCTAGGAATTCCCTTTGATGGCAGTTCTTTGGAGGGTTGGCAGCCTGTTAATAAATCGGATATGATTTTAAAACCAGACGCTCCAAGTGCCTTTTTAGACCCTTTCACAGCAGACCAGACCATTATCGTTTTTTGCGATGTTTATGATATTTATAAGGGACAAATGTATGAAAAATGTCCGCGTTCTATGGCAAAAAAGGCTTTGCAATTTTTACAAGAAAGTGGCATAGCTGATATGGCTTATTTTGGACCTGAAAATGAATTTTTTATTTTTGATAGTGTTAAAATAGTAGATAGTCCTAATTGTGCTAAATATGAAGTTGATACCGAAGAAGGTGAATGGAATGATGATAGAGAATTTGTCGATAGCTATAATACCGGACATCGTCCAAGAAATAAGGGTGGATATTTCCCAGTTGCACCCATTGACTCTTTGGTTGATATTAGAGCTGAAATGGTACAAACTCTAGAAAAAGTCGGCATTAAAACCTTTGTGCATCATCACGAAGTTGCACAAGGACAAGCTGAAATAGGCGTTCATTTTGGCACCTTAGTTGAAGCAGCTGACAATGTGCAAATTTACAAATATATCGTTAAAATGGTCGCTCATCTCAATGGTAAAACTGCAACCTTTATGCCAAAACCTCTTTATGGCGATAATGGTAGTGGTATGCATGTGCATATGAGTTTATGGAAAAATGGCGTGAATTTATTTTATGATAAAGACGGATACGGCGGACTTAGCCAAAATGCTATTCATTACATAGGAGGAATCCTCAAAAACGCAAGAAGTGTTGCTGCCTTTACAAATCCTAGCTCAAATTCATACAAAAGAATCGTCCCGGGCTTTGAAGCACCTTGCATACTGACTTATTCTTGTCAAAATAGAAGTGCAAGTTGTCGCATTCCTTATGGTATGGGGAAAAATTCAGCACGCGTTGAAATTCGCTTTCCAGACAGCACGGCAAATCCTTACCTAGCCTTTGTTTCACTGCTAATGGCGGGACTTGATGGGATTAAAAATAAGCATATCCCAGTGGGTCCTATGGAAGAAAATTTGTTTGATTTAACTCTAGATGAAGTGCGTGAAAAAGGCATAGAGCAACTCCCTCACACCCTAAGGGGAAGTCTAGAAGCACTTATCCGCTATAATAGTTTTTTAAAGCCTGTAATGAGCGATCTTTTTATTGATGATTATCAACACCTTAAATTTGCCACTCAAGTGTGGCCTGTGGAAGCACGCCCTACAGCTTACGAATTTAAAACTTGTTATTCTTGTTAAGATTTAATCCCACAAAAGTGGGATTATAAAATCCTTAAAACAAATATATAGAAAAACTTGAAATTTATAGAAATTCCTTTTTGCAAAGCGTGAGATATTTTTTAGGATTATTCTCACGCATTAAAACTTCTCTCATACATACTCCAGCGACATTTAATTCTCTAAAAGCACCAATATTTTCAGCATTAATCCCCCCTATGGCATAAAGTGGTATAGAACTAAAACTTAGCAAATCTCTTAAAAGCTCCATTCCGTAAGGTTTTAAATTTGGCTTACAAGAACTCTCAAAAATATGTCCCACAAAAGCGTGATTTGCTCTATAATTAATCGCTTCCAAAAGCTCCTCTTTGCTATGAACGGAAGTGCCTAAAATGTGAAAATATTTTGCCAAATTCGACTCTTTTCTAAGTAGGGTTAAGGGAGCTTGGAAATACTTATGCTCTAACTTTAAAGTGGGCGTTAAATAGCCGTGCAAAAAACAAATTGTTTTATACTTCACACAAATACCTAAAACCTCCTTAGCCAAATCATAATACTCATACTCGCTTAAATCTTTCTCCCTGAGCACAAAAGCGTCTATCTTAGCCTTTGCAAGTTTTTCAACCTGCGTTAAAAATTCACTCCCTGCTAAATTTCTATCGCTAATTGCGATGATTTTTTTACCCCACATAAACACTATCACTCATCACGGGCTGTAATTTTAAATTTCTAAGCTTAGTTATAATCTCCCCCACACTTCTATCATCACAAATTTCAAACTGCTCATCGCCTTTTTTAGCACCAGAATGCTCCCCTATACCAACGCTTACTCCAGCACTCATTTTACTTACGCCCAGCTTAATAGCTTCATCTCTAAAGCCAACTCTTTCGCGACTTGAAAGGCTAATGTGAGCAAAGGGTAAAAAAAGTCTATAAGCACATAAAACCTGCAGAAGTCTTTTTTCACTCACATCTTTAGGAGAAATTTTCGTATTGTTAATAATAGGTCTTAAACGCGGGATAGAAAGAGAAAATTCAGCGTGAGGGTATTTTTGCTGTAAAAAATAAGCGTGAAGCACACAAGCAAGGGCATCTTTTCTAAAATTATCAATCCCAAGCAAAGCCCCAAAAGCCACCCCCCTCATACCAGCCATTAAAGCCCTTTCTTGCCCAAAAAAACGATATTTAAACACACTTTTTTCACCAGCTAGATGAATTTTAGAATATTTAAGTTCATTATAAGTTTCTTGAAAAATCGTTACATAATCACACCCACTTTTATGCAAGAGGGCGTATTCATCAACATTCATAGGATAAATCTCCACACCTACAACCTTAAAATACTCTCTTGCAATTTCACAAGCCCTAGCAATATATGCAACACTTGCAAATTCCCTCCCCTCTCCTGTTAGCATTAAAATTTCTTGCAAACCACTTTGAGCTATGGCAGCCATTTCTGCGTGAATTTCCTGCTCATCTAATTTTGCTCTTGTGATTTTATTACCCTTTTGAAAACCACAATAAACGCATTTAGAATTACAAAAATTTGACAAATAAAGAGGGGTAAATAAAGCAATATTATTTCCAAAATATTTAAGTTTTAATTTTGAAGCCTTGAGAGCTAAGTCCTCTATAAAATCCTCCGCAGCACTGCTTAGAAGAGCTTTTAAATGCTCTATATTAAGATGATGAGAATTTAAAGCTTCTAAAACATCACTTGCTTGATACCTTGCCTCATCATAATTCTCAACTTCTTTCATCACTTTAGCTAAAATATCGCTTTGAATCACTTGCATATGGGGAAGATAATCCATAAAATTCCTTTTGATTTTTAAGGATTGTAACAAAGAAGGGTTAGTGAAATTTAAATAAGAGAATTTGCCCTCAAAAGAGGGCAGGAGTTAGAGGAGGTATTACATCATTCCTCCCATTCCTCCCATACCGCCCATAGCACTCATATCTGGCATAGCAGGTTTATCTTCTTTAATCTCACTAATTGTTGCTTCAGTCGTTAAGAGCATAGAAGCCACAGAAACAGCGTTTAGCAAAGCTATTCTCTCCACTTTCACAGGGTCGATAATACCCGCTTTAAACATATCCACATACTCGCCCTTAGCAGCGTCAAAGCCCGCATTTTCATCACTTGAGCTTTCTACACTATTGACAACCACACCAGCGTCAAAGCCCGCATTTTCTGCGATTTGTCTTAAAGGTGCTCTTAAAGCTCTTTCCACAATAGCAGCACCGATAGCCTCATCGCCTTCTAAATTTAACTTAATCTTAGCTTTAGCCTTAATAAGTGCCGCACCACCACCGATAACAATACCTTCTTCAACCGCTGCTTTTGTCGCACTTAAAGCATCATCAACGCGGTCTTTTTTCTCTTTCATTTCTGTTTCAGTTGCCGCACCGACTTTAATAAGTGCCACACCGCCACTTAGTTTCGCAAGTCTTTCTTGTAATTTTTCTCTATCATAATCACTCGTTGTTTCAGCAATTTGTGCTTTGATTTGATTTACTCTTGCGTCAATATTTGCTTTATCTCCAGCACCATTGACTATGGTCGTATTATCTTTATCGATAATCACACTAGAAGCCTGCCCTAAATCCTCCAAAGTCGCACTTTCAAGCGTTCTACCAAGCTCTTCAGCTATCACTTCACCGCCTGTTAAAATAGCAATATCTTCAAGCATAGCCTTTCTTCTATCACCAAAGCCCGGTGCCTTAACGGCAGAGATATTTAAAACTCCTCTTAATTTATTCACAACTAAAGTTGCCAAAGCCTCACCCTCAATATCTTCAGCAATGATTAAAAGCGGTTTTCCCGTCTTTTGAATTTGCTCTAAAATAGGCAATAAATCTTTCAAGCTTGTGATTTTTTTATCAAAAAGCAAAATGTAAGGATTTGAAAGCTCAACTATCATTTTATCCGCATTAGTGATAAAATAAGGACTTAGATAACCTCTGTCAAATTGCATACCCTCGACAACGCTTAATTCATCGTTAATAGACTTTGCCTCTTCCACCGTGATAACACCATCTTTTCCCACTCTTTCCATAGCATCGGCAATTAAAGCACCGATTTTTTCATCAGAATTTGCTGAAATTGTCGCCACTTGAGCGATTTCTTTCTTATCTTTAACTTCTCTTGAAAGCTTTTTAAGCTCATCGACGATAGCCTCGCAAGCTTTGTCCATACCTCTTTTAACTTCAATAGGATTCGCTCCTGCTGTGATATTTCTTAAACCTTCTTTAAAGATAGCGTGTGCCAAAACAGTCGCTGTGGTTGTGCCATCACCTGCTTGGTCAGCTGTTTTACTCGCAACTTCACGCACTAAAGATGCACCCATATTTTCAAGATTTTCTTTAAGCTCAACTTCCTTAGCCACACTTACGCCGTCTTTTGTAATGCTTGGTGCACCAAAGCTTTTTTGAATTAAAACATTTCTACCTCTTGGTCCCATAGTTACTTTAACTGCGTCATTAAGTTTTTTAACACCCTCATAAAGCTTATTTCTAGCCTCATCTGAAAAAATAATTTCTTTTGCCATTTTCTACTCCTTATTTTAAAATTCCTAAAATATCATCTAAATTTAAAACTAAATATTCGCCATTATCGAGTTTAATCTCTGTGCCGCCATACTTAGCAAATACAATTTTATCGCCACTTGCTATATCGCTTACTTCTTTGCTTACTGCGACAACTTCCCCCATCAAAGGTTTTTCTTTAGCATTATCTGGTATAATAATGCCTGAAGCGGTAGTTTTAGTTTCTTCAACTCGTTTAACTAGAACGCGTTTTCCTAAAGGTTGAAAATTCATTTTGTCCATCCTTAAAATATTGATTTTTAGCACTCTTTAATTTGAGTGATAAAATCATACTAAAAAAAATGAATTTTGTCAATACTTTAAGTAAAAATATTTATAAAACTTTAGCTTAATTGACTAAAGTTAATTTATAAAAATAACTCAAGGAGAAACAATGAAAAAAATTCTTTACGCACTTTTAGCCTTTTTTTTAGTGCTTTTTGTCGTTATTTATGGCTTGATTTTTAGTTCTTTTGGCAATCGTTTAATTGCTAATGTTGCCCAAACTAAAGTTAAGGAACTTTCTGGACTTGATTTAAATATCTCTCATTTTTCTTTAAGTCCATCTTTCTTAAATTTAGAAGCAAATTTAAATCAAATCGCTCAACTTAAAATCGAAGGGAATTTAAGCCTCTTAAGTCTTGGTTTTGAGCTTGATTATGCTCTTTCTTTAAATAAAAATCTCGCCAAAACACTCAATCTAAATTTAAAAGAAAATTTAGAGCTAAATGGCGATATAATAGGCTCTATCAAAGATTTTGAAGCAAAAGGAAGAGGGAGGGTGTTTGGCTCAAATTTAAATTACGACGCAAGAATTTACAATTTTTCTCCTATTGCCTTAAATTTAGATGCTAAAAATTTAAAAATCGAGGAAATTTTAAGCTTTTTAAACCAAGCTCCTTATGCAAGTGGGGAATTAAACGCCTTAGCAAAAATTAGCGCAAAAGATTTAAAACCTGAGGGTAATGCCATTATACAACTTGATATGAGTTCTATAAACTATAAGCAAATTCAAAAAGATTTTAACCTTAATTTACCACCAAATTCTAATCTTAAATCAGAAATTTTAGCCATTATAAAAGATAATCAAATTCACGCTACAAGCCAAACGCAAAATGGCTATTTGAGTCTTACAAGCCAAAAAACACTTTATGATTTAACGAATAATACTCTCAATACGGATTTTAAACTACAAATTCCCGACTTAACTAAACTTGAAAGCCTCACAAAAACGAAACTTCAAGGTTCTTTAGGTCTAAATGGTAATCTTATCTTTACCAATAATGTCCTAGATAGTCTTAACGCCAAACTTGACGGACTTGGAGGCGAATTTAATGCTAAACTTAAAGATAACCATTTAGCCGTGCTTTTAAACGCTGTAAGACTTGAAAAAATTCTTGCTCTTGCAGGTTATGGTGCTTTAGCAAATGGTAGCTTAAACGCAAATTTAAATAGTAAGGGTTTAGATTTTAAAAATTTTGACTTGAAAGCTAATATTGATAACGGCAAAATTGATTCAAAAGAGCTTAAAAAACTCACAAAACTCGAATTTCCTCAAACTAATTTCAAACTCAACGCCACAGCAAATGCTCTAAATGGCAAGATCAATTACAATGCACTTTTAGCCTCAACCTTACTCAACATTAAAAAATTAAATGGAAGCTATGATTTAAATAATGCAGAACTTGCACTTAATACAGAAGCTTTCATTGAAGATTTATCCAAATTTAATAGCATTGCTGGACAAAAATTACAAGGCGAAGTTACGCTTAATGCTAAAGCCAAATTAGAAAATTCCAATATCCAAAGTCTTGACGCTAACGCAAATTTAGCAGGAGGGACAATCAAGGCAAATTCTAACGGACAAAATCTCAATTTTGACATTAATAAGCTTGACTTAGCTAAACTTTTCATTATAGCAGGGCAACCAAATTACGCAAGTGGGATACTCAATGCCAAAGGCGTCTTAACAAATCTTGATTTAAAAAAGCTAAATGGCAATGTCAGTTTAAACGCTAAAGGAGTGCTTAATCATACAACTCTTTCTAAGCTTTTGGAAGTTAAATTTCCAAATAATGCAAACTATGATCTAAATGCCAAAGCAAATATAAATAATTCTCTTGTTAATTTTGACACAAATTTAAACTCAAGTCTTGCAAATATCCCAAGCTTAAAAGGAAGCTTTGACTTAAATAATGTCGCTTTAAAATCCACTTTCAAGCTTAACTTAAACGATTTTTCCAAATTAGGTTTTTTACTTGAGAGAAAACTCAGCGGAAAAGCAGATTTTGATGGGAAATTTGATTTTAATGCGAAGGGAATTGATGCTTTACTTATAAGTGAAAATTTATTTGAAGCAAAGCTTAATGCCTCACTTAAAAATAATCAACTCCAAGCAACTTTAAATGGACTTAACCTCTCTTCTTTAGCTAAAGGCATTGATATAATAGACCTTTATCAAGGAAAGGCAAATGCTAATATCAATTATAATCTTCTAAACGAAAAAGGCGATATTAAACTTGACATCAATGAAGGTCATTTAAAAGAAAATGCCATTACAAAAGCTTTACACATTCTTACCTTAAAAGATGTAACAAAAGAAGCATTTAACACCGCTTATGCCAACGCACACATCGATAAAGAACATATTGATTTTAATCTCAATATGCAAGCACCGCATTCGCACATCATCATAGAAAAAGGCAGTTTAAATTCTAAAAATGGTGCATTAAATATCCCTTTTGATGCGAAAATTGATAGGGCAAATTTCAAAGGTTTTATTACGGGAACAAGCCAAAAGCCTAAAATTAAACTTGATGCAGGAAGCGTTATTAAATCTTTGGGTAAAGTTTTAGGACACGAGGCTACAAAACCCGCTCAAAAAGCGGGCGAGGGACTTGACAAGCTTTTCAATAAGCTTTTAAAGGATCAATAATGTTTAATGGCTTAATTAGAGAGATTGCTAAGGTAAAATTTTACCAAAACAATATCTTAAGCCTAAATGCCAAATATCGCCCTAAAATAGGTGATAGCATAGCGGTTAATGGAGCGTGTTTAAGTGTGATTAGTGTGCAAAAAAATGGCTTTGAACTAGAGCTTTCTAAGGAAAGTAGGACACATTTAGCCTTAGAAAATTTAAAAGATAGAGTGCATATCGAACCTGCTTTGCGGTATAAAGACCGCATTGATGGGCATTTGATGCAAGGACATATTGACGGACTTGGAGTGCTTGAAAAAATTGTCCCTAATGAAAATGGACTTGACTTTTATCTTTCTTTACCCGCTCATCTTATGCCACTTATGGCAAATAAGGGTAGCATAGGCGTTGATGGAGTGAGCCTTACCATCAATGAAGTCTTTGAAAGCCAAATTCGCCTCACTCTCATACCATTAAGCCTTAAAGATACGCTTTTTAAGGAATATAAAATAGGCAGACGCATTCATATAGAAAGCGACTTGCTTGCACGCTATATAAGGTCGCAACTTCAAGCTAAAAAGGGGCTTTCGTGGGAAGAAGTCGAAAGAATTTCATATCTGTATTAGAGACTAAAAAGGTTAGTATTTTTTGTGCTTATGATAAGGATTATAGCGAATTTAGAGCAAAAATTTGGCAAGAAAATTTATTTGAGCATTTAGGCTTTGAAAAAATTAAAAAATGTGTTTTTATGAATCAAATTCACTCAAATAAAGTTGAAATTTATGATGCAAATTTCAACAATTTTTCTTGCGATGGTTTAATCACAAAAGAAAAAAACATCGCTCTTTGCGTTTTGAGTGCGGATTGTTTGCCCCTCATTTTATACCATAAAAAAGGCTTTATTGCAGCCTTACATTCTGGGCGTGAAGGCACTTTTAAAAACATCTTAAAAGAGGCACTAAGTCAATTTAAAAATCTTGATTTAACGCTTAAAAATGAAGATTTTATCCTCTTCATCTTACCCTCTATTTGCCAAAAAAATTATAAACTTAGCGGAACGATTTTAAATTACACACAAAAACATTTTGCCCCCTTTTTAAGGGACGATAAGCTTGACCTAAAAACTCTTGCGAAAGAGCAAGCGAGAACTTTAGGGCTGAAAAATATTAATGATTTAGAAATTTGTAGCTTTGAGGATAAAAATTTATTTTCTTATCGCCGCAATCAAACAAAAAAACGCTTTGTAAGTGTTATTTATTTAAAGGAGTAAAAATGCAATTTTTAACGCTAGAAAAATTAGAAAAAAACTATCTAGAAAGCATAGGATTTTCTTGGCATACAGATGAGGACGGGAGTGATTATTTAGACAATCGATTCATTTGTGTCAGCAAAAATGAAGCAAATGCCTACTATGAAGCAGCTAATGAGCTTTATGATATGTTTATAGCAGCGGCACAAAATGTCATCGATAATGATAGATTTGACGAGCTTGGCATACCTTTTAATCTCATCGATGCTATTAAAATGAGTTGGGAAAATGAAGTGCATTGGCATTTATATGGGCGTTTTGACTTTGCAGGTGGGCTTGATGGTAAGCCGATAAAACTCATCGAATTTAATGCAGACACGCCAACTTCACTTTTTGAAAGTGCCATTTTACAATGGGCTATACTAAAACAAAATGGCTTAGATGAGCATTCGCAGTTTAATAGCATTTATGAAAGTTTGATGGATAATTTTAAACGACTCATCACCCTTGATGAAAGTGTCGAAAATTTTGAGGAGCATTATAGGGGCTGGAAAATTCTTTTTTCAAGTGTGGCAGGAAGCAAAGAGGAAGAACTTACAACCAAGCTTTTAGCACATATAGCAAAGGATGCGGGTTTTGAATGTGATTTTGCCTATGTTGATGAAGTGGAATTTGGCGAGGAGGGTATTTTTAAAGATGGAGTGAATTATGAATACTGGTTTAAGCTCATACCTTGGGAGGAAATTGCCATTGAGGAAGGAGAACTTGCTATGCTTTTAACGCAAATTATGCGTAATCAAAAGGCGATTATTTTAAATCCTGCTTATACACTATTGTTTCAATCTAAGGGGATTTTAAAAATTTTATGGGAACTTTACCCAAATCACCCTTTACTTTTGGAAAGCTCCTATGAGCCTTTACAAGGTAAAGATTATGTGAAAAAGCCTGTTTTTGGTCGAGAGGGGGCAAATATTAGCATAGTGAAAAATGGTGAAAATATTAAAGAAAATGTCGGTCCATACGGAAATAATAAAATGATTTATCAAGAATATTATGAATTAAATTCTAGTGAAAATGAATATTATCAAGCTGGAGTATTTTTCGCTTATGAGGGTTGTGGCTTGGGTTTTAGAAAAGGAGAGATGATTATAGATAATGCCTCCAAATTTGCAGGACACATTATCAAATAAATACAGAGAAAATTCTTTAAGAATTTTCTCTAAAAGCTCCAAGTTTAAGAATTTTTTGCATTCTGTTGGCTACAAGCTCCCTAGAATCAATGTTTTCTAACTCATCTAAAGCTTTTTTAACATAATCGGCAATTGCCACAGCCGCATTTTCTTTATCTCTATGTGCTCCCATTATAGGCTCTTCAATAACATCGTCGATCAAATTTTGAGTTTTTAAGTCATCAGCACTGACTTTCATAGCCTTAGTTGCTGCTTCGCTTTTAGCAGGATCATTCCAAAGTATCGCCGCACAACCCTCAGGAGAAATCACAGAAAAAACAGAATTTTTCATCATCGCAAGTTTATCTGCTACACCGATAGCTAAAGCTCCCCCACTTCCCCCTTCGCCTATAACTATGGCTATGGTTGGAGTTTTTAAATCGCTTAATTCATACAAATTTGTCGCAATGGCTTCACTTTGTCCCCTTTCTTCAGCTCCTATGCCCGGATAAGCACCCGGAGTATCAATAAGAAATAAAATAGGAATTTGAAATTTCTCCGCCATTTTAGCAACTCTTAAAGCTTTTCTGTATCCTTCGGGATGTGGCATTCCAAAATTCCTTGCTATTTTATCCTTAGTGCCGCGTCCCTTTTGCTCCCCTATAATTATAAGTTTTTTATCACCCAAGTAGCCCATAAAACAGACAATGGCGGGATCATCTCTAAAGGCTCTATCTCCGTGAATTTCATATTTATTATTTAATATTAAATCAATATAATCGAGTGCATAGGGTCTATCAGGATGTCTTGCCAATTGTAAGCGTTGAAAGTCGCTCAAATTTTTATAAGTTTTAGAAATTTCTCTTTCAAGATTTTTTTTCAAAATGGCTACGGCTTCAAAATCACTCTTAATCTGTGCATTTATAATATCTTCATCAATTTGTTGGATATTTTTTTCAAAATCTAAATAAAAAGCCATATTAATCCACTCTTTTAAAAATCACACAGCCATTTGTTCCACCAAAGCCAAAAGAATTACTCATCACAACGTCAAGCTTTGCTTCCTTAGCGACATTTGGCACATAATCAAGATTGCAATCTTCATCTTTTTCAATTTGATTAATTGTAGGAGGGACTAGCCCTTTTTCCATAGCCATTAAAGAAATCACCGCTTCAATAGCTCCTGCCGCACCCAAACAATGTCCAATTTGTCCCTTTGTAGAACTGACAAAAGGCAAATTCTCACCAAAAACTGCTTTTATAGCAGCAGTTTCATTTTTATCATTAACAGGAGTTGAAGTGCCGTGAGCATTAATATAATCAACCTTAACACAAGATGCCATTTTTAAAGCTTTTTGCATAGCTCTTAAGGGACCATCTAAAGTTGGAGCAGTGATATGGTGTGCATCTGCACTCTCTCCAAACCCTACAAGTTCAGCATAAATTTTTGCTCCGCGTTTTTTTGCCGCCTCGTATTCTTCAAAAACTAAAGCGCCAGCACCCTCACCCATTACAAAACCATCTCTTTCTTTGTCAAATGGGCGTGAAGCTCTTTTAGGATCATCATTTCTAGTCGATAAAGCCCTCATAGAAGCAAAACCTCCTATGCCTACTGGACAAATAGCTGCTTCAGCTCCCACAACTAGCATTTTATCTGCTGTGCCTAAAACTATACTTTTATAAGCTTCACCTATAGCATGCGTTCCAGCCGCACAGGCTGTTACACAAGAAATATTAGGACCTTTAAGGGCGTGTTCTATGGACACTAAACCTCCTAGCATATTAACAAGAGCTGAAGGGATAAAAAATGGGGAAATTTTACGCGGTCCTCTTTCTTCGCAAATAACAGAATTTTTCTCTATATTTGGCAAACCGCCTATGCCAGCAGCAGAGACAACACCAAATTCCTCTTTATCCAAATCTTCATCAAAATTCGCATCTCTCATCGCCTCTCTCGCGGCTTTAAGTCCAAGCTGTATAAAGCGGTCGATTTTCTTAACTTCCTTAGCATCTACCACTTCTAAAGGGTCAAAATTCTTAACCTCCGCAGCAATTTGGACGGGAAATTCGCTTGCGTCAAAAAGTGTGATTTTATCCACTCCACTTTTACCCTCACAAATCGCCCTAAAAGAACTCTCCTTATCTAAGCCTAAAGCGTTTATCATACCAATGCCAGTAACCACAACCCTTTTCAAGACAAGCTCCTTATGCGTATCTTTTATTTTTTAAGATTTTCAAGATAATTAACAACATCCTCGATTTTAATCAATTTCTCCGCATCACTATCTGAAATTTGCACACCAAATTTTTCCTCTAAAGCCATTACAAGCTCAACAACATCTAAAGAGTCAGCACCCAAGTCCTCAACAATTTTAGATTCCATTTTTACAGCATCTGCTTCTATGCTTAACTGCTCCATTACTACTGCTTTTACATCATCAAATGTTGCCATTTGTTTCTCCTTAAATTAAAAATAAAGCGACATTTTACTATAAAAAACTTAAATTTATTTATAGTTTTTTAATACACTTATGCAAATATCAAATTTTAAAGGAACTACAATGCTTTTTCAAAAACTTTTAAAAGAAAATTTTCAAATTTGGGACTCATATTTACATCACGATTTCGTAAAACAATTAGAAAATGGCACTTTGAAAAGTGAAAATTTCTTATTTTATCTCAAGCAAGATTATATTTATCTCATTCACTATGCTAAATGTTACGCCCTACTTGCTCTTAATGCAAATAATGCTAGAGAGCTTCGCTTTGCTATGAAATTTCAAAACTATATCGTTGAGGGAGAGCTTGAACTACACAAAAGCATTTTAAAACTTGGCATTAATGCTGATAAGTTAGGCGTTAAAGATGAAAGCTTGGCAAATATCGCCTACACCCGCTATATGTTAAGCGTTGGACAAAGTGGAGATTACTTAGATCTTTTGGTTGCTCTTAGTGCTTGTGCGATAGGCTATGGCTACATAGGTAAAGAAATTTATGAAAATATAGGAGCTAAAAAACTAGAAAATCACCCCTACAAAGAGTGGATTTTAACTTATAGTGGAGAGGCTTTTCAGGACGAGATTAAAGAATTTGAAGATTTTTTAAATAGTTATGAAAAAAGCGTTTCAAAAGAAAAATTTGCGAAACTAAGTGAGATTTTTTATTCTGTCGTTCGTTTAGAGGTTAATTTCTGGCAACACGCTCTTGATTTAAAATTAGAGCTTTAAGTACCTTTAAAAGGCACTTATTTAAGATAAATTTTTGCCGCATTACCTTCTAAAATAATTTTACCATCTTCGTTAATAATTTTAAAATTCCCTTTAAAATTCATTAAAAAAGCACTTTCAAATTCCATTACACTTTGAGGATGGCAAAGCATTTGTGTTGAAGCAGCACCGTCAATTTGAATATT
The DNA here is from genome assembly GCF_014217995.1 of Campylobacter vulpis. Lineage (NCBI taxonomy): Bacteria > Pseudomonadati > Campylobacterota > Epsilonproteobacteria > Campylobacterales > Campylobacteraceae > Campylobacter > Campylobacter vulpis. The sequence goes on along the minus strand of NZ_CP041617.1, from coordinate 673,781 downwards.
CATATCTTTCTTTTCATAATTTCCAAAAAAGCGATTACAGCCCGCAAAACCATAAAATTTATCTTTGTCAAAACTTATATTAGGGTTTTCCTCCATATTTTCAGGATTGAAGCTTTTTCCACTAATTACAATTTTTTCTATTTTTAAATTTTGACCCTCCAAAGAAAGAGTTTTCATAACTTCTCCCTCCATTTTATCTGCTCCATTATGACTTGCACAGCCTACAAAAAACGCTAAACTTGCTAAGGCAACACCAAATTTTTTCATATACTCTCCTTTAAACTTGAAATTGATTGATTTGAACTTCTAAATTATTACACACTATTTTTAACTCATTAGAAATTTGCAAAAGAATTTTGGCAATCTCTTCATTTTTTTCACTTACCTCCACAGTTTCTTGCATAGAAAAAAGAAGTTTTTGAATATTTTCTTGAGAAATTTTAATTTTTTGTGTGCATTGAAGAACTAAATTTTTAGCCTCCTGATTACAAATTTTAACTTCATTTGCAGAATCTACAAGTAAATTTGTGTTTTCATTTAAAGATTGAACGCTATGGGCATTTTCTTTAAGCTCATTACTTACATTTTGTATGCTTTCTAAAAGCTCCTTAGTAATTTGTGCAACACTTCCCAAAAATTCTTCACTACTTTGTGCCAAATTTCTAATATCCTCCGCGATGACGGAAAATCCACGCCCAAATGTCCCAGCTCTAGCCGCTTCAATCCCAGCATTTAAAGAAAGCAAATTTGTCTTATCAGCGATTTCATCCATCATAGTTGTTGCTTTTTGTATATTGTGTGCTTGTTTAACCATATTTTCAACTTTTTTAGCAAGTTCATCTTCATTTGTCGCTACACTATTAACCTTTTGTGCCACATTAAAGAGAGAACTTAGCATTTCCTCAAGCAAGGTATAAGATTTATCATTTGCCACATTTGCCTCACTAGAAAGTGATGCAAGTTCAGTCAATTCTGATCCTATATTATTGCTCAAATCAAAACTTTCATTAGTTTTATGATGACTTTTCATAGTGATTTCATTTAAACTAGTCGCGTTTGAATTTAAAACACCTGTTTGATCTTCGACTTTTTTAACGCTTGCTCCCGTAGAGATTACGGCATTTTGCGTTTTTTCTATAAATTGATTGATATAGCTACAAGCTTGCGAAATTTCATCTCGTCCCTTAATTCTAATTCTTGCACGCAAATCGCCCGTGCCTTGAGCTAACTCTTTAGCGTGCTTTAAAAGCTCCAAAACAGGATTTCCCACAACTTTTTTTAACACCAAAAGGACAACAATGAGTGTAAAAAGCAAAGCAAAGCTAAAAATTAAAATATACGACCTACTTGTCCTTGCTATATCATCTTGCACACTTTGTAAGGAATGATATACATCCATAACTCCCAAAACACTACCATTTTTAGCATTTGCATGACAAGCCACACAAGAATCATCGGCAATCAAAGGGCGTATAAGCCTCAAAGATGGAGTTCCATTATACATTTGCTCTAGGGTTTTAATTTCAGGTTTATCAAACTGCTCTAAAATGATACTATCTTTTGCAATTTGTGGATTTTTCATTTCAAAAAGCTCAATGGTATCTTTCGAAGGATAAATGTAAATATCACTAATACCCTTGATACTCCTCGCATCCTCAATAGCTTCTTTAATTTTTTCGGGATCGCCCAAATTCATAGCCATACGCATAGTTTGAAAAACTGAAGTGCTTATAGTGTCTAAATTTTCTCGTCCCATTTTATCTGCAGTATTTTTAAAGTCTAAATTTAAAATAAACCATACAACCACAAAACTGATAAACAAAATAGAAAAAATCGTCGCAGAAACCTTAAAACCTATGCTTTTAAACATATAAACTCCTAAGTCTAAGTTCCATCATTTTACTTTTTATTTATTTAAAATGAATTAAATTATAAATAATTTACTCAAAAATTTATCAATGTAAAAAATGTCTCACACCCGTAAAATATAAGGCTATATCATACTCATTTGCCGCCTTAATAACCTCATCATCTCTTATGCTACCTCCGGGCTGAACTATGGCTTTCACACCCACTTTTGCCGCTTCATCAATGCTATCTCTAAATGGAAAAAATGCCTCACTCGCTAAAACACAACCCTTTAAATCAAGCTTCATCTCACACGCTTTATGAATCGCCGCCTTAGCCGCATCAATACGGCTTGTCATACCCATACCTATGGCGACAAGTGCGCCGTTTTTCACATAAGCGACATTATTAGACTTGGTTAAAGCGGCGATTTTAAGAGCGATTTCTAAATCTTTTAACTCCTCCTTGCTCGCACATTTTTCACCCACACACTTAGCTTTTAAAAGCTCATCTTCACGCACTTCATCACTATTTTGATACACAAAGCCCCCATCAATATGCTTAAAGTCAAATTTATCGTAACTTCTTAGCAAATAAGGGCTTTCCTGCGTGAAAATCTTAATCCTCTTCTTCGTCTCAAACACAGCCAAAGCGTCTTCATCGACATTAGCTGCGACGATAAGCTCAACATAAATTTCATTAATTTTTTCCGCTAAAGTCTTATCAAGCTTCCCATTTATCGCCACAACACCCCCATAAGCACTCACACTATCACATTTTAAAGCCTCGACATAACTTTCAAATAGGGTATTTTTCACAGCAAAACCACAAGGATTCCCGTGCTTAATAATCGCCACAGCAGGAGCCTTATCAAAACTTGCAGCGAGACTAACAGCAGCGTTAATATCTGTAAGATTATTAAAACTAGCCTCGCCCTTTAAAGCCTTAAAATGTGTGCTAAAAAAGGCATCAAATTCATATAAGGCACCTTTTTGATGTGGATTTTCCCCATATTTTGTATCAAAAACCTTTTGCCCTACGATGAACTTATGCTTTCCAAAGCCCCCATTAAAACGCTCATTCATATAATTTGCTATGTAAGAATCGTAATTTGCTGTATGTTCATAAGCTTTTATCATCAAATTTAAGCGAAAATTCTCATCATTTCTTTCATTTTTTAAAGCCTCAATCACACTTTGATAATCCATAACATCACAAACGACTAAAACATCTTTATAATTTTTCGCCGCACTCCTTATCATCGCAGGTCCGCCTATGTCGATATTTTCAATAATCTCATCAAAATCATCACTCATAATAGTCGTTTTTTTGAAAGGATATAAATTCACGCAAACTAAATCTATGCCTAAAATTCCATTATCTTTAGCTTGTTTTTTATGATTTTCGTCTATTCTTTTATGTAAAATTCCGCCGTGAATTTTAGGATGCAAGGTTTTTACCCTACCCTCAAAAAGCTCAGGACTATTTGTAAATTCGCTCACTTCTACCACGCTTAAATTATTTTCTTTTAAAAGCTTATAAGTTCCACCCGTAGAAAGTAATTCAAAGCTTAAATTCTCAAGCTCTTTAGCAAATTCGATTATGCCTTCTTTATCACTCACACTTAATAATGCTCTCATTTTTTCTCCTCGATAAATCTAAGTGAAATTAAACAATAATTTATTTAATCCTTAGCACATTTTAAAAAATGCACCATTTGCCCAAGTGCTATGGAGCTGTCATTGCAAGGAAATTCTAAGGGGACAAAATAATCAAGCCCCTTTTTTCGCAAAAGCTCAAGTAAGGTTTTATTTTGAAAAACGCCCCCACTCACAAGCACTTTTTTACCCTCACTAAGCTCAAGCATACAATTTGCCAAGCCGTTAAAAAAACCCGTTACCGCCCTAGTTTTATCATCTTTTAAAGCACCCAAAAACGCTTCTTTAAAATCGATTATGCCATTTTCAAAGCTAAAATTATAAGTCAAATTTAGCTTTTTATCGTAAAATTTCTCACACATTAGCCCAATTTGTGCTTCGTAAGAAGAATGTGTAAGGTCAAAAACAATGCTTCCAAACGCATCAATAATACGCCCCAAAGAACTCGTATAAAGTGTGGAATTTTCATAAATTTTTTCTAAATTTCTAAACTTAATGCTTGGTATCTTACTTAAAAATTCTGTCGCTTCCTCTTTTAGATCATAATGAAAAATCACACTTAAGGCTAAATTACGGATATTTTTCACATCGCCATTAATCAGCTTAAAGCTTTCAAAATGCCCTATTCTTTCATATTTCTCCAAATCACCTTTTAAAATTTCGCCGCCCCAAATTCGCCCATCATCACCATAACCCGTGCCATCAAAAATAAAACCCAAAATCTCACCCTTAAAACCTGCCTCAAAATACGCCGCACAAAAATGTGCATAATGATGTGATATAGGGTATAAAACGCATTTTTTAAAATCTTTAACATAATCAAAATGCGGATGCTTATCACACAAAAGCTCCTCAAATTCCAAGTCATAAAGCTCCTTAAAAAAGCCCAAAAGCTTCTCAAAACGCTCTCTTACATCAAGACTTTTTAAATCACCTAAGTAAGGACTGATTAAAAGCTTATTTTCGTAAAAAATCACAAATTCATTTTTAAGTTCCGCCCCAAGTGCAAGTAAGGGCTTTTTTCTCTTGCTAAAATCTAGGCTTAAATAACGCGGATTTAAAGCTCTTGAAGTGCGAAGATACATCGTTTTACCATTGATAATTTGTGCTATGCTATCATCACTAGAATTTATAATCTCTCTTTCGTAATCTAAATAATAATCAAAAACTTCCCCCAGCTTTTGACGCAAACTATTCTCCTCATAAATAATGCTCTCCCCACTTAAATTCGCACTTGTAGCCACCAAAACGCTCTTAAAATATTCAAACAATAAGAGATGTAAAGGAGTATAAGCTAAAAAAATTCCTATCTTATCGACATTTGGAGCAATTAAGTCTGGAACTTTTTTAGCTTTTAAAAGCACGATAGGGGCAACCTTGCTTGTAAGTAAATTTGCCTCATCTTGATTGATATGGGCTAAAGCTCTCGCTTCTTTTATATCTTTGCACATCAAAGCAAAGGGTTTTAAGGGACGATTTTTACGCTCTCTTAAGGCTTTTAAGGCATTTTCATTAAAAGCATCACACATCAAATGAAAGCCTCCCAAACCCTTAATTGCCACAATCTTACCCTCTTTTAAAAACTTAGCGCAAAGCTTAAAAGCCTCATTTTGACAAGCTAAAACCGCCCCATTTTTATCCTTTAAAAAAACAGGTATCGCACAATTAGGACAGCTTATAGGCTGAGCGTGAAAGCGTCTGTTTAGAGGATTTTCATACTCATTTTGACAAAACTCACACATTACAAAATGACGCATTGAAGTGTTTTTTCTGTCGTAAGGCAAATTGTTAATAATTGAAAACCTAGGACCACAATGTGTGCAAGTAATAAAAGGATAAAGATAACGCGGATTTTTAACATCGTAAAATTCTTTTTTGCACTCTAAGCACAAATTAAAATCGCTTAAAAGTGGGGATTTTTTAGGGCTTTGCTGCGAATTTACAATGCGAAATTTTAAAAAATTTTCGAAATTTTCTTGCGTAATTTTAAGCTCATCTATCCTAGCAAGGGGGGGCAAGTCCTGCCTTAAAAGCTCTAAAAAGCTCTTAAGGGTATTTTCACTAGCATTGAGTTTAATTTGCACACCAAAGCCGTCATTAAAAACCTCACCCTTAAGCCCAAGCTTTAGGGCAAGAGTATAGATAAAAGGACGCATTCCAACACCCTGAACTAAGCCTTTAAGCCTTATTTTATATGTAAAGTGGCACATCGCTTAATTTTGAGTTTTTAAGATGTTTAAGAGTGATTTTAAGCAAGGATTTATGCGAAAAAAGTGAGCCACTAATAAGGGCTTTATCCACTTGCTTTTTTTCTCTTAAATCATCGTAAGTATCGCGTAAAAAATAACCCAAACTCTCCACAGCTCCATAAGCAATATTATTTTTCTCAACCCCTGCCAACATAAAGCTCATCGCACTTCTTAGCGTTCTTGTATAATCAAATTCCTTATTTTCCTTCAAGCGATAATCAATCTTCACCCCACGTGGGATTTTCGCACTATCAGCCAAAGCTAAAAGTGCGAAAGCTGCTTCCTTTAAAGTAGGCTTTAAGTCCAAAATTCGTCCTAAAATTCCAAAAAGCGAGAAAAAATTATTTTGCGTTTCTAAGGCTTCATCAAGCAAGGCAAATTCTTTTTGAAAATTTGTCAAAAGTCTAGAACCTATTTCATCTTTTCTTATCTCTTCATAAAGTTCTTTGCTATGTTTTGGTAGTTTTAAATTAAGTAAATTAAGCTCCCTATTCAAAAGTAAAATATCTTCATAATCTTCACTAAGCTCTAAAATTAGTGCATTTTCTCCCTCCAAACTTGCAAGATAAGAAAGTCTTGCCATATTCTTATCTTCTTTGGAAAAAATAAGCTCCCTAGCCCTCTTAGCTACAAAATCAAACCCTCTTAAAACCACAAGTCTCTCTTCGTAATTCAAAAGTTCAAATTCTTCATTAAAACTTTCCAGTTTTTTAAAGCTTAAAAAATGGCTATCCTCAAATTTAAGTCCTAAGGCATATAAAAAAAGATCATCGGCTAATTTGACCTTAAATTCATTAAAATTTAAGGCGTGTTTTTGCCTAAAAACAGCATTAATTTTAAGGCTAATTAAGGGCTTTTCCACACTTGCTAAAAGCTTTAAAATTTGGTCATTGCACACAAAAATAGAGCGTAAATCCTCTAATTTGCAAGGCATTAAAAAATCTCCCTTAAAATCCTTAGCAAAAAGTGAAATGGCATAAATTCCGCTATGATTTTTAAGATAAATTGACTGATGATTTTTCAGTAATTTTAAACTTTTTTCAAGAAAAAAATTAAAATTCTCCTTTGTAATTCTTTCAAAATTTTTCCCTATTTTTAGCTCACTTTCGCAAAAAACGCCCCACTCATTTTCACACAAAAACCCATTTTTATCATAAGCATTAGCGTTTAGATGCGTTAAGAGGGCGTATGTTTGATATTCTCTTTCTTCACTTTTTTTAGGGGTAAAATCCTGTGCTGCTTTTACCTCAAAATCCTTTAAAAACACACTATAACTCATCTTAGATAAGATATCGCAAAAGTCCTTTAATTCCTCTTCTTCACCACTTATTTTAAGTGTATAATTTTCCTCTTCTTTTTTGAATTCAAAATGATAATTTTTCGCATAAAATTTCAAAAGATACTCAAAAATTTCATTATTTGCCAAATAAGTAAAATTAAATTCTAAAGTCAAATTCTATCCTTTATCAATCTCTTAAAAAGCCTGTGAGTGGCGAACTTGCCCTAGCCTCATTTTCCCTAGCTAAACCAGCCAAATATCCAGCCCTACCTGCCTTCACAGCTAAAGCAAAAGCTCTAGCCATAAGGGGGATATTTTTCGCCTCTGCTAAAGCCGTATTTAACATTACAGCCGCAACACCCATTTGCATAGCCTCGCAAGCTTGAGCGGGAGTGCCAAGCCCTGCATCAACAATGATGGGCAAATTTATTTCATTAAGCAAAATTTGGATAAATTCCTTCGCACATAAGCCCTTATTACTCCCTATAGGTGCGGCTAAGGGCATAATAGCCGCCGCTCCTGCATCGCGCATAGCCCTAGCCACATACAAATCCGCACTCATATAAGGCAAGGGAGTAAAGCCGTCTTTTGCTAAAAGCTCAACAGCTTTAATGCTCTCATAATTATCAGGTAGCAAATATTTACTATCCTTAATCACTTCAATCTTAATCAGCTCCGCTCCACAAAGCTCCCTAGCCAACCTCGCTATGCGTAGAGCTTCCTCTGCATTTCTAGCACCTGAAGTATTAGGTAAAAGCGTGATATTTTTAGGGATAAAATCTAAAATATTTTCTATACCATTTGCATTAACCCTACGCAACGCAAGGGTAATCAGCTCCGCCTGTGCCTCCTTAATCGCACTATCAATTAATTCTAAAGAATACTTCCCAGAACCTAAAATAAAGCGACTTTGAAATTCAAAACGACCGATTTTTAAAAGATCTTGCATTTTCAACTCCGTTTTTGTAAATCATAGCAAATTTTGACTTAATTCATAAGCTTAAAAGAAAGTTTTAACTTTACTTTTGTAAAATTAGGGCTTTAGATTGTGATTTAAGGAAAAAATTTGCAAAAATTCATCGATGAAATACAAAAAGCTAAAACGCTAGGTGAGCTGGAAAATCTTAGGATTGCTGTGTTAGGAAAAAAAGGAAGTTTGACAGCACAATTTGCCAAACTCAAAGATTTAGAGGGAGAAGCAAAAAAGGAATTTGCGGCTAAAATTAACAATTTAAAAGAAGATTTTAATAAAGCTTTTGATGAGAAATTAAAAATTCTACAAAATCTTGAACTTGATGAAAAAATGCGAAAAGATGCTCTTCATTTTAGCTATTTTGATGAAAATGCACAAAAAGGAGCTTTACACCCAGTTTTAAGCACGATGGATAAGATTATAGAATATTTTGTCGCACTGAATTTCAGCATTGAAAAAGGTCCTTTAATCGAAGATGATTTTCACAATTTCGAAGCTCTTAATTTACCCAAATCTCACCCAGCAAGAGATATGCAAGATACTTTTTATTTTGACGATGAGAGACTTTTACGCACGCATACCTCGCCTGTGCAAATTCGCACGATGCTTTCGCAAAAACCGCCCATTAGAATGATAGCTCCCGGGGCTGTTTTTAGGCGCGATTTTGATCTCACACACACGCCTATGTTTCATCAAATCGAGGGCTTGGTTGTAGAAAATGGTCAAAAAGTGAGTTTTGCAAATTTAAAAAGCGTTTTGGAGGACTTTTTGCGTTATATGTTCGGTGAGGTTAAGGTGCGTTTTCGTCCTAGCTTTTTTCCTTTTACAGAACCTTCTGCGGAAGTGGATATTAGTTGCGTTTTTTGTAAGGGTTGTGGGTGTAGAGTGTGTAAAAATACCACTTGGCTTGAAGTGATGGGCTGTGGAGTGGTCGATCCTAATGTCTATGGTTTTGTGAATTATAAAAATGTTAGCGGTTATGCCTTTGGACTTGGAGTTGAAAGATTTGCAATGCTTTTACATCAAATCCCTGATTTACGCTCTTTGTATGAGGGCGATTTAAGATTACTGGAGCAATTTCGATGATAATTACAAGAACTTGGTTAAGCGAGTGGGTTAATATTGATGATAAAAACTTGGAACTTTTAGTTAAAACTCTAAATTCCATAGGCTTAGAAGTTGATAAAGCTTATAGTTTAAAAGCTCCAAATAATGTGGTCGTGGGCTTAGTCGTAGAAAAAGAAAAACACGAAAATGCTGAAAAATTAAGCGTTTGCAAGGTCGATATTGGCACAGAAATTTTACAAATCGTCTGCGGAGCAGCTAATGTCGCACAAAATCAATTCGTCGCCGTAGCCTTAAATGGTGCAAAAATGCCAAATGGCTTAGAAATTAAAAAGGCAAAATTAAGAGGCGTAGAATCAAATGGTATGCTTTGTTCTAGTGTTGAGCTTGGCTTTGGTAAAACAAATGAGGGAATTTTAGTTTTAGATGAGAGTATGGGTGAGCTTGAGCTAGGCAGAGAATTAAATAGTTATAATATTTTTAACGATGAGCTTATCGAAATCGAACTGACGCCTAATAGAGGCGATTGCCTTAGTGTTTATGGAGTGGCTAGAGATTTAGCCGTAGCTTTAGAACTAGATTTAAACGAAAAGAAAAATTTTAAAGAAAGCGAAAACGCCCTTGGCATAGGGCGTATTTTAAGACTTGGTGTAACGAGAGATCTTAACAGCCTTCTTATGTATAGAGCTTTCGAACTTAAGGAAAAATTACACAATAAACTTTTAATTAATCTAAGACTTGCACAAGCAGAACTTTTAAGTCAAAATCCTATCGAGAATTTGCTAAATTATGCTACACATTCAACGGGGGTTTTATTTAATGCTTATGACTTTGATAAACTTAAAAAAAATAATGATGAGCTAAATTTTACCCTTGATAAAGAAGAGCAAGGCGAAAGTAAAATTAGCTGCCAAGAAGAGCTTTTAAGCATTAGCGGAATTTATCAAAATGCAAATTCAAAATGCGACGAAAAAACAAAAATAGTAATCCTAGAAGCACACTACACAGACCCTAGCGTAATCGCACAAAGTAAGGGAAAATACAAAGAAGTTGATGAAAAGACTTTTTATAGAAGTTTTAGAGGAAGCGAACCTAAACTGGGTGTTGGAATGGACTTTTTGCTACAACAAATAGCGACAATTCAAGATATTATGATTTATAGCTCCTCACAGCAAGTTTTAGACTATAAAAAAGAACAAATCATAACCATCAGCATAGAAACCATTAACAACACCATAGGGCAAAATATAGACAAAGATGAAATTTTGAAAATTCTTAAAAAACTAGGCTTTGAGCTTTTGCTTTCAAATGACGGCTTAATTAATATCAAAGTGCCATTGCATCGTAGCGATATTAAAAATATATTTGACATTTGCGAAGAGATTGTGCGTATTATAGGAATTGATAACATCATCTCAAAAGGCTTAGAATTTGTAGAAAAAAATCATCTCAATCAAAGCTATAAAGACTACAAAGAACTCTTAAATTTGCGTCAAAATGCAGTTAATAGCGGCTATTTTGAAAGTTTGCATTATGTCTTAGACAATGAAAAAGAACTTGAAATCTTTGGCTTTGATAAGCTAGGCTTAAAATTAATCAATCCCATAACAGAAGAATTAAACACTCTACGCTCCACGCTTTTAAACCAGCTTTTAAACGCGGCAAGTCTTAATGCAAAAAATTCGCAAAAAATTATTAAACTCTTTCAAAGTGGGGCTGTTTTTAACGCTAAAAATGAAGAATTGCACCATATAGCTTTTATCCATAGCGGCTTTAAAGAGGAGGCGAAAATCGCAAATAAAGCTAAACCCGCCTTAGTCAATTTTTACGATTTTCTTTTGGATATGAGAAATATTTTAGGAACATTTGAGCTAAAAACTTCAAATTTTAGCTTTTTAAGTCCGTATGAGCAAGCCTATATTTATAAAAATAACCAAAAAATAGGCTTTTTGGGTCGTGTGCATTTAAATTTAGAAACACAAAAAGATTTAGCTAAAAGCTATATTTGTGAGCTTGATTTAAAATTGTTAAAAAATGAGCCAAAAACCGCTAAACCTTATTCAAAATTTCCAAAGGTTAGCAGAGATTTAAGCATACTTGCACCTAAAAATTTTCCTTATGAAAACATCAAAGAAGCAATTCAAAAGCTCAAACTTGACCTTTTGGAGAATTTTAGACTAATCGACATTTATAGTGATGAAAATTTGAAAGATTTATACAGCTTAACCTTAAGTTTTAACTTCAAATCCTTTGAAAAAACCCTAGAGGATAAAGAGGTTAATCTATGCTTAGATACTATCTTAAAAGCCCTTGAAGAATTGGGGCTGAAACTAAGATGAAAATCAAAGCTCTTAAAGATGGATTTAAAGCGGAGTTAGAAAATGTCGCAGCGGATAAAAGCATTAGTCACAGATTTGCCATTTTTGCACTTTTAAGCGATAAAACTAGCACGGCAAAAAATTATCTTTTAGCAGAAGACACACTCAATACACTCAAAATCATCGAAAATTTAGGTGCTAAAGTCGAAAGAAACGGCAGTGAAGTTTGCATTAGTCCTAGTGCAAGAATTAAAGAGCCAACTTGCATTTTAGAATGTGGAAATTCTGGCACAGCAATGCGTTTAATGATAGGTTTTTTAGCTGGGGTTGCAGGATTTTTCGTTTTAAGTGGAGATAAGTATCTTAACAAAAGACCTATGAAACGCATTTGCGAGCCTTTAAGAGAAATAGGGGCTAAAATTATGGGAAGAGAAGACGCAAATTTCGCACCCATTTGCATAGAGGGACAAAAGCTTAAAAACTTTAATTATATCAGTGAAATTTCCTCAGCTCAAGTTAAAACGGCAATGATTTTGGCAGGATTTAGAGCTGATAAAATAAGTTATTTTAAAGAAAGTTTTTTAAGTCGTAATCATAGTGAGAATATGTTGAGCTTTATGGAAGCGCCGCTGAAAATTAAGCAAACAAGCCTTGAAATTTCTCCACTTAAAAAGCCATTAAAACCTCTAAATATCACTATACCAAATGATCCCTCTTCAGCCTTTTATTTTATCCTCGCCGCACTCATTTTGCCTAATTCTCAAATTTGCATTAAAAATGTTCTTTTAAATCCTACGAGAATCGAAGCTTATAAGGTTTTAGAAAAAATGGGTGCAAACATTTCTTATAAATTTGATGAAAAGAATTTCGAGCAAATTGGCACAATTTACGCCTCAAGTAGCAAACTACAAGCCATAGAAGTGAGTGAAAATATCCCCTGGCTTATCGATGAAGCCCCTGCTCTTGCCATAGCTTTTGCTCTTGCAAATGGCACAAGTGTGCTGAAAAATGCTAAGGAACTTCGCGTGAAAGAAAGTGATAGAATCAAGGCTATGATTACAAATTTGCAAAAATGTGGCATTGAGGCAGAAGAATTAGAAGACGGCTTTAAAATCACAGGAGGCACACCAAAATCAACGCTTATAGAAAGCTTTGGAGACCATAGAATTGCTATGAGTTTTGCCATTTTAGGCTTAGTTTGCTCTATGGAGATAGATGATTGCTCTTGCATTGCGACCTCTTTTCCTAATTTTATCGCATTACTTGAAAATTTGGGAGCACAAATTGATTATTGAATTAGCAAAAAATTACGGCTTTTGTTTTGGTGTCAAAAGAGCTATTAAAAAAGCTGAACAAATTAAAAACGCTGCTAGTATAGGTCCTCTTATTCATAATAATGAGGAAATCTCGCGTTTGCAAAATGATTTTAATGTTAAAACCATACAAAGTATCAACGACTTAAGTGATGAAAAAAAAGCTATCATAAGAACGCACGGGATCACAAAGCAAGACTTAGCTCTCCTTAAAAAAAGAGACATAGAAATTTACGATGCCACCTGCCCCTTTGTAACTAAGCCTCAACAACTTTGCGAAAAAATGAGTGCTGAGGGCTATGAGATCGTAATTTTTGGCGATGAAAATCACCCTGAAGTTAAGGGAGTAAAAAGCTATGTTAGCACGAAAGCCTATGTGATTTTAGACGAAAAAGAATTATACAATATCAAACTTCCAAGTAAAATCGCTGTCGTTTCTCAAACCACGAAAAAAGTGGAAAATTTTATGAAAATTGTTAATTATTTAATACTTAAATGCAAAGAGGTTAGAGTATTTAATACCATTTGCGATGCCACTTTTAAAAATCAAGAAGCCATTTTAGAACTTTCTCAAAAAAGCGATGTGATGGTGGTCGTAGGAGGTAAAAACTCAGCCAACACTAAACAACTTTTTCTCATTGCTAAACAGCATTGCAAAGATAGCTATTTAATCGAAACTCAAGAAGAGTTAAAAGCAGAATGGTTTAAGGATAAAAAGCATTGCGGAGTAAGTGCTGGAGCTAGCACACCTGATTGGATCATTAAAAAAGTGCTTGAAAGATTGGAAGAATTTAATAGAGAAAATTCTTAAAAATTTAGAAAAAATATGCAAATTTAAGACTTATTAACAAATTTTTAGATAAAATTTAGCACTTATTTAAATCAAAAAAAAGGACCACGATGAACGAGGCGAACAAAAAAGTTCAAAACAATATGGAAGATTTTCTTGAGGAAGAAGATTTTGGAAAGCTTTTGGATGCTTATGATAAATCCAAAGAAGAGGCGATTTTTGAAGGTAAAATAGTCGCCATTAAAAATGATGAAGTCTATGTCGATATAGGCAAAAAATCAGAAGGCTTGTTAGCTCTAGAAGAAATTCAAGATGACAAAGGAAATTTAACTTTTAATGTAGGCGATAGCATTAAGGTCGCTACTATGGGTTCTCGTGGTGGTAGAGTTGTTGTTTCTCACAAAAAAGCTTTGAGAAAAGAGAAGGTTGTCAAATTTATTAAAAGCTATAATGAAGAAAATGAAAACATCTTTGATGTCAAGGTAATAAGCAAAAACAAAGGTGGGCTTGTCGCGGTTGATAGCGATGATGTAGAATTTTTCATCCCTAAATCTCAATATAGCTTTAAAGACTCCAGTAATCCTGTTGGTAAAAATTTTAAAGTCAAGATTATTAAAGTTGATAAAGAAGAGCAAAGCATTATTGCTTCTAGAAAAAGAGTTTTAGAAGACGAAAGAAAAAAACGCAAAGAAATTATTAACGAAATTTTAGATAAAAATGAACTTATTGAAGGGCTTGTGAAAAAAATTACCACTTATGGTATGTTTGTTGATGTAGGTGGTATAGATGGACTTGTGCATTATAGTGAAATTTCATATAAGGGCCCTGTTAATCCTAGCTCTCTCTACAAAGAAGGCGATAAAGTTCCTGTGAAAATTATCAGCTATGATAAAGATAAAAAACATCTGTCTCTATCGATAAAAGCTGCCTTACCTGATCCTTGGAGTGAGATAAAAGATAGCTTGGAAGTGGGAGATACTATTAAGGTTGTCGTTTCGAACATTGAGCCTTACGGAGCTTTTGTTGATTTAGGCAATGATATTGAAGGCTTTTTGCATATTAGTGAAATTTCTTGGAATAAAAACATAAAAAATCCAAAAGATTATATCAGCAAAGGTGAAGAAATCGATGTTGAAGTTATAGAAATTAACCCAGATGAAAGAAGATTGCGAGTTTCTCTTAGAAATTTACTTTCAAAACCTTTTGATGAATTTAGCAAGATGCATAAAGTAGGCGATATGACTCAAGGGATAATTACCTCCATTACTGCTTTTGGTGCTTTTGTAAAAATTGACAATGTTGAAGGACTTTTGCATAATGAAGATGCCTCTTGGGATAGAAATGACAAATGCAAAGAGCTTTTTAAAATCGGCGATGAAATCAAAGTAAAGATTATCAAAATTGACGAAGATAATCAAAAAATTTCGCTCAGCACAAAAGAATTAAAAAATAGCCCAGTCCAAGAATATGCTAAAACTCATAAAATCGGCGATGTAGTTAAGGGCGTAATTCGAGACATAAAGGATTTTGGAGTATTTGTAGAGCTTAGCGAAAATGTCGATGCATTGATTCACAAGGAAGATATTAATCCAACTATGCTTGAAAGTCTAAAAATCGGCGATGAAATAGAGGCGGCTATTGCTTTTATTGATGAAAAGAAAAATAGAATTCGTCTAAGTGTCAAAAATTTATTGAGACTCAAAGAAAGAGAAGTTTTAAATGAAATTAATAATGATGACAAAATGACTTTAGGCGATATTATTAAAGAACAGCTATCGTAAAGATATGAAAAAATACGCCCTTATAGGCATTTTAAGCGTTTTAACGCTTATTTTGCTTATTGTTGTTTTTATTTTATTGTGGAATTTTAAATCAGACTCGGATTTTTTTCCACAATTTATAAAAGAAAATAATGCTACAAATGCCGTTTTAGATAAAACTAAAACTTGGCAGCAAGAACTTGCAATGTGGCCCGTAAAAGACTTTACTCCAGCAGCGGAACAATTTCGTTTATATTTTGATGCAGATACAAGTGAACTTAAAGAAAAAAATAAATACTATCAACTCATTATCAACAAATACGATATTTACTCTATGTTTTGTTTAAGACAAACGCTTGATTCTTTTAAAGTTAAATACTTTTTACTAAAATCCGTAGAAAGTCCCCAAATTTTCTTAGATACGGACAATCAAAAGCTTATAGAAGAGATTATAAATGAACTTAAAAAATACAAAATTAACACTCAAGCAAAGGAGATTTGGTTATGAAAAAAAAGATTATAGTATGCGATGCCATCTTAGATAAGGGCGTGCAGCTTTTAAGAGAAGCAGAAGATATAGATCTAATCGAAGCAGCTAAAGTGCCTAAAGATAAACTTTTAGATATGCTCGAAGATGTTGAAGTTGCTATTACAAGAAGCTCAACGGATGTCGATGATACATTTCTTAAACACGCTAAAAAACTTAAAGCTCTCGTTCGTGCTGGTGTTGGCGTTGATAATGTCGATATTCCAAACTGCTCCAAACAGGGCGTTATAGTGATGAATGTCCCAACCGCCAACACCATAGCAGCCGTGGAACTCACTATGGCACATCTCATAAGCTCGGCAAGATCCTTTGTAAATGCACATAATTTTCTTAAAATCGAAAGAAAATGGGAAAGAGAAAAATGGTATGGCATAGAATTAAAAGGTAAAACCTTAGGTATTATAGGCTTTGGCAATATAGGCTCAAGAGTTGCCATTCGCGCTAAAGCTTTTGGTATGAAAATTTTAGCTTACGACCCATATATTAGTGCTTCCAAAATCACAGATTTGGGTATGAAGCAAGTAAAACATTTAGATGAAATTCTAACTCAAAGTGATTTTATTACAATTCACACTCCCAAAACAAAAGAAACAAATGGTATGATAGGCAGTAAAGAGATCGCAAAAATGAAAGATAAGATTAGACTAATCAATTGTGCAAGAGGTGGCTTATACACAGAAGACGCCTTATGTGAAGGGCTTAAAAGTGGCAAAATCGCTTGGCTTGGAATTGATGTGTTTGACAAAGAACCAGCCACAAATCACCCCCTTTTAGAATTTGAAAATATCTCCGTTACCTCCCATCTTGGTGCAAATACTTTAGAAAGTCAAGAAAATATCGCCATAGAAGCGTGTGAGCAAGCTTTAAGTGCTGCTAGGGGCGTGGCTTACCCTAACGCTTTAAATTTGCCTATTAAAACGGAAGATTTACCACCCTTTGTTGAGCCTTATATTGAGCTTATATCTAAAATGGCGTTTTTGGCTGTGCAAATTGATAAAAATCCTGTTAAATCCATAAAAATCGAAGCTGAGGGAAATATAAGTGATTACGCAAATTCTATGCTAACCTTCGCAACGGTTGGTGCATTAGGTGGAATTTTGGGAGAGAATATTAATTATGTTAATGCCGAATTTGTTGCCAAAGAAAAAGGTATAGAACTTTCTTGCGAAACTCTACCAAATAGCGGTTATAATAATAAACTTAGCGTAAAAATAGCGACAGACAACTCAAGCATTAGCGTTTCTGGCACAGTTTTTAATGAAAATGAGCAAAGAATAGTAGGACTTAACGGCTTTAAAACAGACTTTAAGCCAAAGGGTAAAATGCTTATCTTTAAAAACAAAGATATTCCGGGAGTTATTTCGAAAATAAGTTCTACACTTGCAAAACAAAATATTAATATAGCGGACTTTAGACTAGGACGAGATGGTTTTGGCTATGCTTTGGCTGTTGTTTTAGTCGATGAAGTAATTTCAAAAGAAGTTTTAGATGAGCTTAATAAGCTTGAGGTTTGCGTCTTTGTTCAATATGTAGAAATTTAATTTATGTGTGTATAACGCACATTTCAAGGACATAAGTGGCACTCATTGATATTATTGAAGCAAGTAAAAAATTTGGCGAAAAAACTATTTTAAACAATGTAAGCTTTAGTGTTAATGAAAATGAAAAAATTGCCATTATAGGTAAAAATGGTGAGGGGAAATCAACCCTACTCAAAACACTTTTAGGCACTCTCAATTTAGATAGCGGTAGGGTTATAAGACAAAATAATAAAAGCATTGCCCTACTTTCACAAAATGTGAATTTTGACAGTAATTTAAGCGTAGAAGAAACGATAAAAATAGGACTTAAAGAAATTTATGAAGCCTTACAAACTTACGAAAAACTACAAAGTGCTTTAGAAAAACACCAAAATAATGCTTTACTCAAAGAAATCGATGCGGTAATTGATTTTATAGAAAGTAAGGACGCTTGGAATATCAATAATAAAATTATGCGTTTTCTTAAGGAGCTAAAGCTAGAAAGCTATAAAAATAGAAGTCTATCCACACTTAGCGGAGGGGAAATTCGTCGCGTTGGACTTTGCATACTTTTGTTGCAAAATCCAGACATTTTACTTCTTGACGAGCCTACCAATCATTTAGATGTTTATATGTGCTCCTTTTTGGAAAATTTGCTAAAAAATTCTAAAATGTGTGTCATTTTTATCTCTCATGATCGTTACTTCATCGATGAAGTAGCACAGAAATGCTTAGAAATAGAAGAAGGAAAAATTCGCATTTTTAAGGGTGGCTATACGCATTATTTGGAGAAAAAAACAGAGCTTTTAGCTTCACTTTCTAAAAGCCACGAAACCCTGCTTAAACAACTTAAAAGCGAAGAAGAGTGGCTAAGAAGAGGTGTAAAAGCGCGTTTAAAACGCAATGAGGGGCGTAAAGAGAGGCTTTTGAAAATGCGAGAACTGGCTAAGAAAAATCCAAGCGAAATAAGAAAGATAAGACTTGAAATAGAAAGAGCAAATTTAAATTTCAATCAAACTCAAAGCACAAACCGCAAAAAAATGCTTTTTGAGCTTAAAAACATTAATTTGAGTTTTGGCGAAAAAAGGCTTTTTTCAAATTTTAATGCAAGAATTTTACAGGGCGAAAGAATAGGAATAGTGGGGCGTAATGGTAGCGGAAAATCAAGCTTTTTAAAACTTCTTTTAGGTGAAATCAAAGCTGATAGTGGGGAGTTTAAAAGAGGAGATTTAAAAATCGGCTATTTTGACCAAGCGAGAAATTGTATCGATGAAAATAAAAGCTTAGTGGAAATTTTTTGCCCAAATGGAGGCGATAGAGTGGAGGTAAAAGGGAAAAATATGCACGTTTTTGGCTATCTTAAAAGCTTTTTATTTCCTAAAGAATATTTAGATAAAAGTGTCGCCTTGTTAAGCGGAGGTGAAAAAAATCGCCTCGCCTTAGCCCTACTTTTCACTAAAGAATATGATATTTTAATTCTTGATGAGCCTACAAATGATCTTGATATAGCGACTATTAATATTTTAGAGGAATATTTGCAAAATTATGAAGGAGCCATTTTGCTTGTAAGCCACGATCGCTATTTTGTCGATAAAATCGCTACAAAAATTTATGCCTTTGAAAATGAAAGTATTAATGTGTTGCATATCCCCTACACACAATACTTAGAAAACGAGCAAGAATTAAAAGAATTTGACGAATTTATAAAATTTGAAGAAAAAAATTCAAATATGAAAGAAAAAACAAGCAAAAAGCTAAGTTATAAAGAAAATGAAATTTTGCAAAAACACCCCGAGAAAATAGAACAATTAGAACGCGAAATTAAAGAGCTTCAAAATGCTCTTTCTAATCCACAAATTTATGAAAGGCTTGGAATTGACAATCTTTACAAACAGCTTGAAGAGGCTCAAAAAATACTAGAAATCTTAGAAAATGAATACTTCCTCGTTTTGGAAAAAAGCGAAAAGGAAGCTTAAGCTCCCCTTTCTTATCAATCCCAGCATTCAGCATTTTTAATGCCAAGTTTTGAAGCGCTAAAACTAGGATCAAGCCCTGCTCTTTTTTGCGTTGTATAATCATTAAGCACTTTTGAAACAATGCCACCTAAAAGCAATAAGGATATAATGTTAGTCGTAGCCATAAATGCCATCGTTAAATCCGCCAAACTCCAAGCGAGTTTTAAGTCCATTTGTGCCCCAATGAAAATCATCGCCACGGCAGTGATTCTAAATAAATTCATTACAAATTTAGAATCTGTGAGATATTTAACATTTGCTTGCGCATAGTAATAATTTCCTATCAAAGAAGTAATCGCAAAAAGCACAATAGCAATACTTACAAAATGAATTCCAAAACTACCATAATACTCTCTCATTGCTTCTTGCACTAAAGGCATAGCAGTAAGCAAAGGCTTTCCATCTGCTCCTACATTAAAATATGCCATAGAAAAAAGCACTAAAAAACCTGAAGCGGTGCAGATAATGAGGTCAATTAAAACGGCAAAAGCTTGAATTATCCCCTGTTTGGCAGGGTGATTTGTAAGTGCAGAGGCAGCAGCATTAGGAGCTGAACCCATACCTGCTTCATTTGAAAAAAGTCCCCTTTTAATCCCTATAACCAAAGCAGAACCTGCAAAACCACCAAAAATCGCTTTAAAATCAAAAGCACTTTCAAAAATAAGACTCAAAACGGAAGGAATTTTCTCCAAATTCATAAATACAGCAATTAAAGAAAGTCCTATATAAGCCAAAGCCATAAAAGGCACGATAACCGAACTTACCTTACCTATTTTAGTGTGATGAGAAAAAAACATCCAAAGACCAAATAAAGCCAAAATCGTCCCTATAATAACAGGCCAAGAACTTTGAGCAAAAGTTTGAGTAGCGTTTGGATTAAACATATTATAATAAATTTCAAAAGAAGAAGTCATCGTTTGACTTTGAAGACCATTAAAGCCATAAGCATAAGTGATAATTAAAATAACAGCAAAAAATGCTCCAAGCCACTTAAGTCCTAATGCTTTTTTTATATAATAAGCAGGACCACCCTTATAGCCTCCTCTTGGATCTTTTGACTTATAAACCTGTGCTAAAGTGCTTTCCGCAAAAGCCGAGGCTCCCCCAAAAAATGCCATAGCCCACATCCAAAATATAGCTCCAGCCCCACCTAAGGTAAGAGCAGTCGCAATCCCTGCGATATTACCTATACCTACCCTTGAAGCCGTTGAAATCATTAGGGCTTGAAAAGGCGAAATGTGCTCCTTAGTGCGTCCGTCATTTTTTTCCGTTAAAATGCTAAAAACTGAACCTAGCATTCTAAATTGCACGAAGCCTGTCAAAAAGCTATAATAAATCCCGCACACAATTAAAATGACAACCATCATTGTGTCAGTATAAGGGATAATATGCGTTGCACTTGATAAAAAATCAAGCAAAGGCTTTAAAAACTCCATTAAAACTCCTTAAATAAAGATAAAGGTAATTTTAACATTAAACTAACAAAAAATAGCTTATTCCTTAAAGTTTATTTCTTTAAATGTGTAAATTTGAAACTATTTAAAACAATCAAAATTCTGTCTTAAAGCCTCGTAAGAAACTATCCCAACACTAGTAGCCAAATTTAAACTTCTACCATAAGGCTTCATAGGTATGGTTATTTGATGTGCTTCATTAAGTTTCATCAGCTCATTTGGCAATCCAAAACTCTCACTTCCAAAAAATAAAAAATCCCCCTCCCTAAATTTCACGCTAAAATAAGGCTTTTTACTTTTAGTTGTCGCAAAGAAAAAACGCTCTTTATATTGTAAATTACATTTTAAAAATTCCTCTAAATTCTCCCAAATCATAGGTTCAAGTTTTTTCCAGTAGTCAAGTCCCGCCCTTTTTACCGCTTTTTCACTCAAATCAAAAACGCAAGGCTTAATAATATGAAGTTTAAAGCCCGCATTAAAGCACATTCTACCTATGCTACCTGTATTTTGAGGAATTCTAGGATGAACTAGGACAATATGGAACATTAAATAAGCACTCTTTTAATATTGGCATTAAGCTTCACTAAAATTTCATAATTTATAGTGTGAAAAAAATCAGCCCACAAATTCGCATCGTCAAGCACACAAATTTCCTCTCCACTATCTTCACAAGAAAAGCTATCCATAGACATCTTGCCCAACATTTTCTTGCCATTTGCAAGTCTTAAATGACCCCTGCCATCGTAACGAAAAAGTCCATCTGCATAACCCAAATCATAAGTGGCTATTTTAAGTGGCTCGTTTGCTATATAAGCTCCACCATAACCTACACTTTGCCCCTTTTCAAGCACTCTTGAACTTAATTTATGGGCGTAAAGTTTTAGAACTTTTTTAAGTCTATCATCTCCTCCATAACCAAACTGCACAAGTCCCACTCTACACATTTCATCTTGCGACATTTTTCCCCTAAAAAGTGCGGAAGAATTGAAAGAATGAAAAATTAAAGTTTCTTGTGTAAAATTTTTAATAATCTTTTTAGCTTTTTGAAAATTGTGTCTTTGCGTAAAATAACTAGCGTCAAATTCATCAGCCGACATAAAATGCGTAAAGGCACCTTCTAAATTCAAATAGCGAAGCTCTTTTAAAAAAGCTTCTAAACTATTTAAGTTTATACCATTTCTATGCATATTTGTGTCTATTTTAAGGTGAATGCGTGTATTTTTTTTAAATTTTGTAAAACTTGAAGGATCGTTTAAAGCATAGATAAAATTAAGACTTTCATTTCCTGTGGGTCTATGCGAAAGGATTAATATGTTATCGAAATATTTTTCTAATAAATATGCCTCATTTTCATCTTTTACAGCTACAAAATTTACTCCACAAGCTTTAGCTACAGGAGCTAAGAGCTTAATCCCATGTCCATAGGCATTATCCTTCAAAACACAAATAAGCTTATCATAGCCACCAGCTCTAGTGGCTATGGAAGAAAGATTATATTTATAAGCATTTGAATCTAATGTAATTAAAGACATTATTGTTCTGCTAAAATTTTCATTCTACCTTTTTTATCAAGCTTAACATAAAGAACTTTATTTCCCTTAAATTGATAATTTTTTGTATAATAATCCTCATAAAAAGAAATTCTATACATTTTTTCATCTTTCAAGTTTGGATAAGGACTAATATTAATATTAGAAAATTTGATAATCTTATGCTCTTTTCTCGCAAAAATAATTTTTTTCATTGAAGCAAATTGCGAAAAACTACTTTTATCAAAACGTCTAAAATCCTTTTCGTCATAAAAAGCTAAATACGCATTAACATCACTCACAGTCCAAGCATATTTCCAAGCAAATAAATCAGCCATTATCGAAGCAATTTCTTCTTTTTTAGCTTTAACCTTATCTTTTTCTTCTGTTAAAACATAGACTTTTTTACCTGCTACAACCTTAGCAAAATCTTCCAATTTATCATTAAATAAAGCAATGCAACCTCTTGTTTTAAATTCATCTAATCTCGTCCCATCAAGAGGATAGCCGTGTATCCAAATACCTCCACCCGTCTTATCTTGTACCTTGTCGAGCAAATTTGGATAACTCGTTGCGAAAGCGAAAGGTCCATAATATTGATCTCCGGGGCTAAATTTCATTCCAAGCTCGTAAAAGCCTATAGGCGTCTTTAAGTCTCCCTCTTTTTCCTTATCGCCCATAAGCCCTGTAATAACTTCCTTTTGCTCAAATTCCTCTTTAATCTTACCATTTGTGTAGGAAAAAACTTTTAAGATCTTATCATTTTTGTTTGTTTTGACTATCATAACATCTCTATCATAATAGCCAAGGCTTAAATTTTTGTCTCCTAATTCTTTAAGCCAAAAATCTTTATTTCCAAGCTCTTTTTCTATCGCGACACCTACAGCATCTAAGCCATTGTTTAAATATATTTTTACCAAATCAGAGGCACACAAACTTGATAAAAAAGCCATAAAAATTAGCAAAAATTTCAAGATATTTCCTTAAAAATTTAATTTCAAAAGTGAAATTATAATATTTTTTTCTTAAAAAATATTAATGATTTACGACAAAATAAAGCTTTTTTGTTATACTTTATATTAAAACATAATTGTATTTGGAGATGACAATGTTAAACAAAAAAATTTTTATTTTAAGTCTTCTTAGTTTGAGCTTAAGTGCCACAGAAATGGAAATTAATAATGCTTACATTAAGCAAACTCCACCAAATTCGAAAAATACAGCCATTTTTCTTACTCTTACCAACAAAAGCGAAAAAGAAATCGCACTTATTGATGCAAAAAGCGATTTAAGCGAAAAAATAGAGCTTCATACGCATATTCATAAAGACAAAAAAATGTCTATGATACAAATTCCCAAAATTACAATCAGCCCTAATTCCACTACCGAATTAAAACCGGGTTCTTTTCATATTATGCTCTTTGATTTAAAAAATCCCGTAAATGCCGAAACTAAAGCAAATTTAACGCTTTATTTTGATAATAATACTAGCTTAAAAATCGAGCAAATTCCATCTAAAAAGCTCTAAATTTTGAAAAAATTTTTTTTTATTTTTAGTCTTGCATTTATTTTGCTAGGATTTTATCTTTATCTTAAGTTTGATTTTGATAAAGATAAAAATTTTACCGATACTAACGCCTCTTTATCTTGTGATTTAAATATTAAAGATTGTGTTTTTGATTTCAAGGGTAAAAAAATCAACATTTTTTTAAATCCAAAACCCTTACAAGCTATGCAAGAGCTTGATTTAAAAATAGAAAATTTAGACTTTTATGAAAATTTAAGCCTTAAAATTTATGGTTTAAATATGTTTATGGGAGAAATAAAACCGCGTCTTATTTACAAAAATTCTCACTACGAAGCTAAAATTCTCTTAAGCGTATGCACACTTGATACTATGCGTTATAGAGCGGAATTTTTTAAAGATGACAAGCCTTTGGGTTTTCATTTTGACTTTGAGTTAAGACGATGAAAAAGATTATTTTTATTTTAACCCTTTGCTTTATTTTGGGATTTGGTTATTTTTTTTATCCTAGTCAAAATTATGATTTTTCCCTGCAATCAAGCTCTTCGCATCACACAAGTTTGAAAGATTTTAGAGGTAAAAAACTAATTGTATATTTTGGTTACACTTTTTGTCCGGACATTTGCCCCGGCACACTTTCTTTGCTTTCTTTGACCCTAGATAAAATAAAAAATAAACCTCATCTTCTTTTTATTAGCCTTGATATAAAGCGAGATAAAGACCCTGTCAAACTTGAAGAGTGGCTTAAATATTTTTACCCAAATTCTACCGCTCTCATTGCTAAAGATGAAAAAAGTTTGAAAAAGCTAACAAAAAACTATGGAGTTTTATATGAAGAAATTGACCTTAAGGACTCTTTTATGCAGTATTCTATCGCTCATAGCAACGAGCTTTACCTCTTTGACGAAAAGGGACATTTTAAAGGCTCCATAAATGACTTAAGTCAAAAGGAACTTTTAAGAACTTTAAGTGAATTTTTAGAAGAATAAAAATGTAGAAAACAAGTAAGCTAAGGCTGAAAATTCAGCCTTATAATTATTTTTTCTTTTTTCCAGCTTTAGCAGCAACTACTTCTTTAAGATTTTTACCTACCTTAAATTTAGCAACTCTAGTCGCAGGAACTTTAATTGTCTTACCTGTGCTTGGCACTCTAGCTTCTCTAGCAGCTCTTTCAGTGGTTGAAAATGTTCCAAAACCAATAAAACTAATGCTATCACCCTTAGCCAAAACTTCAGTAATGGTAGAGATTACCGCATCTGTTGCAGCACCTGCATCTTTTTTTGTAAGCCCAGCATTTTGAGCAACCTGTGAAATGAAATCTGCCTTAGTCATTTAAGACTCCTTTTAAATTGATTTAAAACGCCTAATTCTAGCACACTTTAAACAAAATAGCAAGAAAAAAGGCTATTTTTGGGCTTTTATCTTCATTTTTCATCATTTTTTCTAGTGTAGCGTTCAAATTCTCCACTTTCATCAAGCTCATTGCCGATTTTTTCATAAAGAGTATGATAGAATTCCACAAATTCTCTGCATTCATTATGCTTAGGTAAAAAAACCTCATTTTCCAAAACGCAAAAAATGTCTAAAAATTCTTTAGCATCAAGTCTAAGTGCATAATGCTTAGCTAAGGTGTGGTAAGTTTGCAAACAAAGCTTTTTAAAATTTTCATAAGCTTCAAGATTAAAATTAACTCCTAGTTTTCCTTTTTTAAATTCTAAAACTCCACTTTCAAACAACAAGCAAAGATGAATAAGTCCTTCCGTGTAATAAGCTTTCACTTCTTCAACCCTCTGCCACGCTATAAGTCCCACGGCTCTTTTAATAAGCTCGTGAAAAACGGGCATTTTAAGCTCTTCTTCCTCGTGATAGAAAAAATTCACAAGCCCTCCACAAGTAGCCTTATACTCTTCGATATTTTTGAAAAATCCACTTTGATTCATCAATTTTTCACTATCTTTTGCGATAAAAAAGATATGTCCAAACTCGTGTCCTATGGTTGAAATTTCATAAATTCTTTTCCAAAGCTTTTCATTATAAAATAAAATATCGCGCCCATAAGTTAAAAATTCCCTATCAAAAATTTCACTTGCTATTTTCATAAAGGGCTTTGTTTTGCTATTTTCATACACAAAATTTAAAAAAGCAAAGATTTTTTTACCTGCTTTTGAACTGACAAATTCATCGTTTGGCACAACTTGTGCTGAAAAAAGCCCCTTTAACTCCGCCCCATAATAAATCATCGGCAGACAAATATAAAGTTGAGTTTTATCTATATTTTCACATACTTCCTTTTTTAAATCTTCATCTTCAATGCCAATATTTTCATATATTTTTAAGAAAGTTTTTTTAATATTTTTTGTAAATTTTTGCTCATCAAAAACACTAGTATCACTTAATCTAATGTCCCATTCTAATGCTACTGCGTGCGTGTATTGATCCTCATAATACTCAAGAGGATGTCCTACTTGTAAAGGGGATTTAACTTTCATCCAAGCAAACTCAGCTTCTTGCCACGCAGAAATAACCCTTTCGTCCTCCTTCTCACAAAAAGCATTTTTAAGCTTTTCAAAATACTCTATATAAGCAAATTCTTCTTCATTTTGTGCCAAAGGACGCAATTTTTCAATCATATTTTCAAAGGCAAATTCTAAACGCAAAATTTCATTTTCAAAAAATCTAGCATAAGGGACAAAACGCCACAAAGAGCCTATTTTAACGATAACCCCATAACTTCTTTCGCAAATTTTACCAAAATTATCCACTTGATAAAGTTTATTTTTACGCAAAAACTCAAGTGCATCTTCTAAATTTGAAAAGCTTGATTTAAGCATTTTATTATTTTTTTCTATAATTTCTTTCGTCCAAACAAGCTCAAAGTTATTTATCACAAGTCCTACACTATGAACGCCCTCAATTAAAGTTTGATAAAAATCATTTAAAAGCTTTTTTTCTCTCACTTCTCCTATCAATTCTTTATGCTCTCGCTCGTAAAATTTTCTTACCTCTTCGTAAAGAGAGTGTTTAATGAGCGTGATTTTCTCTTCTTTAACGCCCCTTTTTTCTAATTCTTTTACCAAATTTTCTTCTTTTAAATCAACCAAACGCCGTAAAATCACCAACAAAGCAGTTTTTTCATATTCTAAACCGCTATTTTTTAAAAGCCTTTCTAAAAATTTGTTTTTTTCTTTACTTTCTAAAAAATGATAAAGCTCATTAATTTTATCCCTACGCTTTTTAGCAAGTTTTGCGACTTCTTTAAAATTATTCATCAAATTCTCCTTAAAGCCATTAACTTTTTTAATTATAATTTTCTTTTTAAAACAAGGAGTAATTATATGAAAGATATGGGGGAACCGAAACTTAAAATAGTCGCTATGCCAAGCGATACCAATCCAGATGGTAATATTTTTGGCGGATGGATTTTATCGCAAATCGACTTAGCAGGGGCGATTACGGCTAGAGAGCTTTCTCCTGAGCGTGTTGTAACGATTTCTATGGATAAGGTGATTTTTAAAGAGCCTGTTTATGTGGGCGACATACTTTCTTGCTATGCTAAGATAGAAAAGGTTGGTAATACTTCCATAGGTGTTAAAATCGAAGTTGTCGTGCAAAGGGTTGATGACTTAGGCTGCACTTCTTGCATTAATGTAACTTCCGCTTTTGCGACTTACATTAGCGTGGATAAAAGAGGTAGAAAAAAGCCTATAAGCAAAGAACTTAAAAAAATTCACGGCTTTTTGGCTGAATATATTGTCTAGCAAAACCTTTGCTCTAAATTTTATCAGCACTTATTTAAGCCACCCTGATTGTATTTTTTATCAAGGCATTCTTTAAAAAATTCCCCTCTACTTTTGGGCGGAATTTCGGGGTGATTCTCCCTCATATGTTCTAAATACTTGTCATAACTTGAAAGCCCCACTAAGGGGTGAAAAAACCTCTCGGCTTTTTCGTAATAAAACTTGATTTTTTTAAACAATTTGTTTATTATCAAGCTTTATATAAGGGCTTTCTTTGAGTGGAATTCTTATCTTACCAAAGCAAATTCCCGCACAAGAGATGATGACAAGTAAGGTTGTTATCATAAAGAACACACATAATATGGCATTTAAAATATTTGCAAATTTCGCCTGAGTGGCGACAGAAATATCTTTTTGAATTTTCGCTTTTTCTGCCTCATCACTTATAGTTGCTAACTTAGCTTCTAAAGTAGTGATTTTATCACTTTGAATTTTTGCTGTGGCGACATGACTTACGGCATTACGCACCTTATTACCCTCTTCATAAGGTAGGATTTTTTGAATACCACCATAAAGTGTAGCGATTAAAACAAAGGTCGCTGGCACAAGGGTTACCCAAGTATATTTTGCTTTGCCCATTTTAACTAAAATCGCCGTTACTAAAAGTAAAGCCATACCCGCTAACATTTGATTACTCACGCCAAATAAAGGCCAGAGTGTGTAAATTCCGCCCTTAGGATCAATGGCTCCTTGATAGAGAAAATAACCCCACCCAGCCACACTCAAAGCAGTTGCAAAAATCCCCGCTGGTATGCTGTGGATATTTCCTAAAGGCTTATAAACATTACCCAAAATATCTTGCACCATAAAACGACACGCTCTAGTGCCAGCATCAACAGCTGTTAAGATAAATAAAGCCTCAAATAAAATGGCAAAGTGATACCAAAACGCCATTAAATCCACCCCACTAAATAGCTCGTGCAAAATCAAAGCTACACCGATAGCAAAGGTCGGTGCACCACCTGTTCTTGAAAGTATAGTTTCCTCACCTATGCTTTTTGTAAGAGAAATAATCTCTTCAGGACTCACACTAAAACCCCAGCTAGAAATAGTCGCCGCAACACCAGCTACATCAGTGCCTATTAAAGTACTCGAAGAATTGATAGCAAAATAAATTCCCGGATGTAAAATACAAGCACAAATCAAAGCCATTATAGCCACAGCACTCTCCATAAGCATAGAGCCATAGCCCACTGCTAAAGCGTGTGTTTCGTTTTCTAGCATTTTAGGTGTTGTGCCACTTGAAATCAAAGCGTGAAAGCCACTAATCGCCCCGCACGCAATGGTAATAAATAAGAAAGGAAAGATAGCTCCAGCAAAAACAGGTCCCGTTCCGTCAAAATACTGCGTATTTGCCTTAGGCATTTGCAAATCCGGAGCGACTATCACAATAGCCACAGCCATTAGCACGATAACGCCGATTTTCAAAAAGGTAGAAAGATAATCCCTAGGCGCTAACAAAAACCACACAGGTAAAACAGCCGCCACAAAACCATAAATCATCATCACAATAGCCAAGGTCGGTGCATCAAGGGTGAAAAATTCTTTCCAATACACATCAGCAGTTACAACACTACCATAATGAATAGATAAAATCAAAAGCACAAAACCTATGATAGAAGCCTCTCCCACTCTACCCGGACGCAAAAATCTCATATAAATTCCCATAAAAATCGCAATAGGAATTGTCATCGCAATGGTAAATAAACCCCAAGGAGACTCCGCTAAAGCCTTGACAACAACCATAGCCAAAATGGCAATAATAATAAGCATAATGCCAAAAATCGCCACCATAGCCACACCACCTGTGAAATTTCCCATCTCATCTTTAATCATCTCTCCTAAAGAGCGACCATTACGCCTTGTAGAGATGAAAAGCACGACAAAATCATGCACAGCACCCGCCAAAACACCACCGACTAAAATCCAAAGCATAGAAGGCAAATAGCCCATTTGAGCGGCTAAAATAGGACCGACCAAAGGACCAGCCCCTGCAATGGCGGCAAAATGATGTCCAAATAAAACAATCTTATTTGTAGGGACAAAGTCGCGTCCGTCATTTTGCGTCAAAGCTGGAGTCGCACGACTTTTATCAAGCTCTAAGACCTTATAAGCTACAAAGCGACCGTAAAATCTATATCCTATCATATAAATACACACCGCCGCAACGATCAAATAAATCGCAGAGACACTTTCGCCGTTTTGTAAAGCCAAATAGCCAAAACACACAGCGCCAAGAGCCGCCACGAAAAGCCATAAAATTTTTGTGCCAAGAGAATTCATAGCTATCCTTTCAAACTTAAAATGCTTTATAATAGCAAAAAAGACTAAAAAACAATCGATAAAAATCAAAACTTAAAAATAAAGTAACAAAAAGTAACAAATTTACGCATACAATCATTTCAATTTGTAAAGAAAAAAGGTTATAATTTTGAAAAAATAAGGAAAAAAATGCAAATTTATAAACAAGCTTGTGGGGCTTATGAGACAAATTGTTACATTTTAAGCACAAAAAAAGGCGAATTTATCATTGATCCGGGTGTGGGAGCTTTAAAATTTGTAAAAGAAAATGCTAAAAATCCTTTAGCTATACTTAACACTCACGGACATTTTGACCACATTTGGGACAATGTGGCAATAAAAAAGGAATTTAATATCCCTCTTTATATCCATAAAAATGATGCCTTTTTTTTAGAAGATCCCTTTAATCAGGGTTTTGAAAAGCATAAAGCCGATGTTTTGATTGAAAATAAAGAGGCTCTAGAGCTTTTTGATAGCGTTTTTAAATTCCACTTTCTCCCCGGTCATACACCGGGCTGCTGTATGATAGAAGTTGTGGGAGAAGGCGTGATGTTTAGTGGGGATTTTTTATTTTATAGAAGTATAGGGCGATGGGATTTTCCCTATTCTAACGCTCTTTTAATGAAACAAAGTTTAGAAAAAATTTTAACTTATAAAGAAAACTACACGCTTTTGCCCGGACACGGCGTAAAAACGACACTTAAAGAAGAACAAGAGCATTTGCCAACTTGGCTAAGGTATTTTTAATGGATACTTTGCTGATTTATTATTTTGCATTTTTGATTATTTTTGGACTTTTAGGCTTGAAATTTCAAAAAAAAGCCAAAACGAACGATAAAAAATTCTACCGCCTCTGCCCTTGTAAGAAAATGGCTGAAAATGGCTCTTTAAGTATGATTTGTATGTATAGTGCTATGGGAGGCTTTTTATATAGTGCGACTTCTTTAAGCTTTATAGGTTTTAGTAACTTAAAACTCGATGCACTTTTCGTGCTTTCTTTGCTTTGTGCTTATGTGGGCTGGAGGCTTAAAGGGGAGTGATTTTAAGCTCGTATTTATCTTTTGTATCTTTAAAATGATAAATTTTATCATCGCTTGGAAAGCTAAGGGATTTCTCCTCCCTTTGAAAGTCTTTTCCCTCAAGCTTTTCTAAAATGAGTGGCAATTCTTTTTTAAACACTCTTTCATTTGAAATTCCATCGTGCTTTAAACCCCTTATGAGCTTACCATCAATATCATTTTTATCTTTTACTAAATGCAAACTCGCATCAAAACCTAAATCCACATAAGTCTTATAAAGCCTTTCTTTCTCATCGGCGGTTTTAAACTCATCTTTTTGCGAGTGATAGCTTACAAAAATGCAGTCCTTACTAAGCTCACTTTGAATTTGCAAGTGTTTTAATTCTAAAAGATTTCTTATGCTAAATGCAGCTTTGCTAAAATTATGTGGTGTCCAAAAACTTTTTGTATGACAAGATATTTCTAAATGCTGGGTGTAAAAATAAAACTCCCCCTCCGCCGTTCGCATAAACATTTGCTTTCTTGGTAAAACCGCACAAGCGACATCAATCACGCCTTGCGTATAATGCGGAGCGATTTTAGCGATTAAATGAGCGATTTGTGAGCCGTAACACCCACCTGCATAAATGATGGGTAGCTTACCCCCCCCCCCCGTGAGTTTTAAATAAATGCTTAAGGGCATTAATGTGATCAAGTGCTGGCATTAAAAGATAGTTTTGATACTCATCATTTGTCGGCAAAATAGTATAACTTAGTCCTTTTAAAAAAGCATTTTGCGTATAAAGTCCTGCTTCTTTTTGCTTTTTCATCATATCTTCAAGTAAGAAATAATAGGCATTATGTGGCAAATTTGAATGATAGGGCAAATTTAATTTTGCAAGGACTTTTTTGATATTTTCAACATCTTCTTTTTCTATGCTATATTTAGCACTATAAGCTTCCTCGCTTGAAACACGGCAACAAAAGCCGTGATAAAAAACATTCATCGCCAAAACACCAAAACGCAAAGCAAATTGACGCCTTGTAAAATCAAGCATCCTAGTATCCGCACTAGAGCCAAAGCCTCCTACTATAACAAAAATCGCCCTTATGGGCTTGGTTTCATCATAGCTAATGCGATATTCTAGCTTTGAACTTCTTTTGATATTAAGCTCCACATCATCACAAGAATCAATAAAAAAACTTCTATCTATCATAATACTCAATTTCTAGTTTCATCTTATGATTTTTCTCACTAAAATGATAAATCAAATCATAGCAAGTATAACTGACGCTTTTTTCACGGGACTTTTTCTTTTGCTTTTTGATTTTTTCTAAAAGCGGCGGGAATTCTTTATTAATCAAGGCTTTAAAAGGAATTCCTAGTCCGTGTTCTAAATTTTTAATAAATTTACCATCAATCTCGCTTTCATCTTGTATCAAATGCAAATGTGCGTCAAATTTAAGCTTTTTTAAAAGCTCAAAAAGCTCGACTTTTTCAGTATAAGGGGCTAAAAAAGTGTCATTTTTAGAATGATAACTTACAAAGATAATATGATTAAATTTGGCTAAAGTTTCTAGGTGCGTAGGATTAAGGATATATCTTATATCACTTCTTGATTGTGAAAAGAAATAAGCAGAGTGTGCATCAAGAGTCCAAAAAGTCTTATCACTCAGCAAAAAATGCACATCGCCTATCCTAGCACCACAACCACAATATGTTTTAAAATCAAGCTCCTTGCCAAAGCCTATCATTCTCCACGAAAATAGCCCAGAGCCTGAATTATCAATCACACCATCAATAAGCCAAGGCGCTATCTTAGCACACATTAACGCCAAATATCCTCCATAAGAACCCCCTGATACCACAACACGCAAACTCCCCCCCCTGTCTTAAAGGGCGGATTTTTCTTAAGATGTAAAATGGCATTGATAATATCCATAGCAGGCATAATGCCCCAGTTTTGATACTCATCATTTAAAGGATCTAAACTGCAATGCATAATCGCCGCATAATCTTGCTTTAAATCACCTTTTGACTTTTTATAGGCTATGTGGATATTAAGTTTTTCTAAAATTTTTTCAGGGGAATTTGTTTGAAAAATTTCCTCATCTAAAGCGATATTAAGGCTTTCACAAAGCTCATACATAATCTTTTTATCAAGCTCGTCAAAATAAGGCTTCGCACCTGTTTGAGGGCGGTTATGAATTCCAAAATAATTTGGACTAATGATAGCAGCATTATACTTTTTAGCTAGGCTTTGCATAATAATCTTTAAAAAAGAATTATTCGCATCATCTCCCGTGCCTTGTATCAGCACCAAAATCGCCTCAATCTCCTTTTCATCATCATAACTTAGCTTAAATTCCAACTTAGATTTTCTTTTAATGCCAAGCTCTACATCATCGGTTGAATTGATTTTAAGACTTTTGAAAACTATCATCTCGTGCCTAACAATAAATAGGTTTTATTTGCCAAAGCCTTAAAGCTCTCACTCTTACTTAAAGCCACGCAAGCTTTATTTTGAGAGAGGCTTGTAAAATCGGCATTATTTAAAACACTCTCATCAGCTCCATTTGCCACCGCTTTAATGGCATTTTTGACATTATCATTGCTAGAAATTCCCATCAAAACAAAACTGGCTCCTTGCACGAAGACAAATTCCACACACCTTTCATCTTCTCCTACCTTAAACGCCACATCGCTCAAATTACGCGACAAATCCACTTCCTCTATACCGCTAACATTGCTAAGAAGTTTAGTATTTGCAAGTTTGTCATTTTTAAGAGCGTAAATGCTTACATCGTTGATGAAAGTTCTAAGATTATTTAAAGCCTTGCTAAGCTCCGCCTCATCTTTACTAGAGCTGAGTTTTGGTAGGGCAATGGCTGCTAAAATTCCAAGTATTATAATCACAAAAACAAGTTCTAAAATCGTAAAAGCCTTATTCATCATTTCTCCCTAAAGTCTTGCTAAATTTGTGTTTTTGGGGCTTAAAATATCCTCATTTACACCCACAAATTCACCTCTTTCATATGCACTGATCGCCGCTCTTGCTATCATTAGGGCATTATCAGCACAAAATTCAAGCGGAGCTAATTTTAACTCGCACTCAAATTCCTCACAAAGTGTTTGCAAACGCCCTCTTAAATTCAAATTTGCACTCGCCCCCCCCACGACTCCAAATTTTTTAAAACGATGTTTGGTAAAAATTTTACGACACTTATCAATAATGTGCAAACAAGCCGCCTCCTCAAAGGCATAAGCTATCTCACTTTTAGTATTTTCATCTAAATGTTGATGTTTTGTAAGCTCAAGTCTTGTTTGATTTTTAAGTCCCGAAAAAGAAAAGTTAAGTTCTTTTGAGTGAATCATAGGCACAGAAAAATGGAAATTTTTTATCCTTGCTTTTTTTGCCAAATTTTCTATCACAACCCCACCCGGATAGCCCAAATTCATCATTTTAGCTACCTTATCAAAACTCTCGCCAAAGCTATCATCATTGCTTTTTGCTAAGATTTCTAAAAAGCCCTTCTCATCGACTTTCAAAACCATAGTATGTCCGCCACTCACTAGCAAAATGCCCATATCATACTCCTCTTTTTGCTCCAAAAAAAGTGAGTAAATATGTCCTTTTAAGTGATTAATAGCAATAAGCGGCACATCAAGGGCTAAAGCTAAGCTTTTAGCCATAGCAATACCTCCCACTAAACTCACACTAAGCCCCGGTTCATTTGTAACGGCTATGGCACAAAGTTTATCAAAATAGCTCTTACACTGCTGCAAAATTTTAGGCAAAGCTTCACTATGAAGTCTAGCGGCTAGTTCAGGGACAACCCCACCATAATGAGAATGCTCTTTTTCTTGTGAAATTTTTTTATGAAAAAGGCAATTAAAATTGTCTTTATCAAGGATAGCTATAGAGCTATCATCACACGAACTTTCTATGGCTAAAATGCAATTTTTCATTCAAATTCTACCAAAACAGAGCCTAAAAACTTATCTTTTCTCGCCGCCTCTTTAAGTGTATTGATGTCTGGCATTTTAGCGTTTTTAATGATCTTAGTGCCTTTTTGATATTCGAGAAGTTGCTGTAAATTTGCTCCGCGTAATTCATAAAATTCCACCCTATAAATCTTACCTGCATCATCAAGGGCATATTGAGTTTTCATTTTATTTTTTGTTACGATGATATTACTTTCATCTTTTGAATGATCAAAACCTATGATATTAACACGCACATTTTGAATTTTTGGTATTACAAATTCCTTCTTAACCTTAACTCTAGTTGCAAAAGGCACGGAAGTCTCATTTCCATCGATGATAAAATCCACCTCTTCAAAGGCATCGCTAAATTCTAAATATTCTGGATAAATTCGGCTTTGAAAGCGATTGCCATACTGGATAAAAAAATGATTATTCTCCGCAACCACAGCGGTTAGCTCGTTACTTGTTTGATAGTTTAACTCTTTATTGACAGGAAAGGGGATATAATTCATACTTTTTCTAGGATTTTTAAGATAAAGCAAAATTTTATCATCAAAAAGCTTAACTTCAATCTCTCTATTAATAGCTCCATACACACCATCAGGACTCAGCTCAAAGCTTCTTTCCCACTCAAGCCCAGCTGTTTTAAGATAATTTTCCACCGCTAAAAGATGATAATAAGCTCTTAAATGCACAGGTAAATTCTTGCTCGCTTCATTGGCAAAGGCGGCTTTTTGATTTGAAATCACAAAATAAGTGAGGGCTTTAAGCATTTCCGTATCGTTTAGCTCTTCTGTTTTGGTGTTCTTAAGAAAATATTTATGTCTAGGGTCAGCCAAAGAAGCATTGACACTTTCAACCGTCTGCTTTGCAATGCTTTCTAAATTATGATAAGCACTAGCATTAATTTCTTTAGTATCAATCACACTTGAATTTCCCCAACGCTTAGGGTTTTTAAGCTCATTTTCATAAGTAGGACGATAAAAACCCCAGCCATCGTGAAGATTAATTACCATACTTACTTCAGGCTTTAAAATGAGGCTTTTAATCCTTTGCACCGTTTCAAAATCAGGGTCTTTAGGATTAATCTCTGCGAATTTGCGGTTTAAATCCCCACTCACACCCCGACTTCGCTTAATAATGCTCTCAAAAGCTAAATTTGGAGCCACGATAATCTTGCCTTTAGTAATATTATAATCACTAAGGAGCAAACTAGCCGCATGAAAGCCACCCGGCTCATCGCCTTGCATACCGCCAAGAATTAAAATAGTATTATTATTTTCACTGCTCGTGCCATTTTCCCCCACGCTAAATTCAAGAGCAAAAATACTCACAATAAAACTAAACAATAAAGCTAAAATTTTCACAATATTCCCTTACCTTTCTATCATACTCAAACACTTCTTCAAGTTCTCTTATTTTAGGCTCTCCAAAATGATCTAAAGTTTTAAAAACACCTTTTGAAATGTCTAAAAATTCGCATTTTTGCTTTAAAAATTTCTCAACCATCACTTCATTTGCCGCATTGATGATGACCCCCAAATTTGGATTATTTAAGAGAGCATTTTTAAGAGTAAAAAGCGAATATTTTTTAAGACTAATTTTGTGGAATTTTAAATGAGAAAGTTTAACAAAATCAAGCGGAGGCAAAATTTCAAATTCGTGCGTGTCAAAAATAGCTTCAGCGATTGCTAGTTTCATATCAGGCTTAGAAAAATACGCACTTGTAGCACCATTTTGAAATTCACAAAGAGCGTGCAACAAGGATTTAGGCTCGATAAAAGCGTCAATTTCTTTAATGTTAAAAAGATGATAAGCCTCGATAATTTCAAAAAGCTTATTTGCCATCGTTGCGCTATCGATGGTGATTTTAGAACCCATAGACCAGTTAGGGTGCTTTAACGCATCACTTGGCTTGACGCTTTTTAAATCTTTTGTTTTCAATTTAAAAAACGCCCCTCCACTCGCACAGACATAAAGCTTTTTGACATTTTGTCTCTCTTTAAGCAAAGCGTTTAGGGCAGAATGCTCACTATCCACAGGGATAAGATTTGCTCCCTTTAAAAATTCCCCCGCCACAACTAAACTTTCTTTATTTGCCAAGGCGATTTTTTTATTAAGTTTATGAGCTTTTAGTGTGCTTTTAAGCCCTGCAAAACCGACAATAGCATTTAGCAAAAGGGTATCACTACTAAGTTCTAAAATTCTCTCAAGCCCCTCTTGACCCACAAAAACATTTTTATGTTTAACTAAATGCCTATCTTTTGCCTCTTTAATGCAAACAAATTCAGGCTTAAAACGCTCAATTTGTTTATTTAAAAGCTTAATATTCCCCCCACACGCCAAAGCACTAATGTGTAAATTTTTCAAAATGGCAAGTTTTAGGGCATTAACCCCTATACTTCCCGTGCTTCCAAAAACTATCATAAAAGCACAACCATAGCAAAAGAGGCTATCATCACAGCATCAATTCTATCTAAAATGCCTCCGTGTCCGGGGATTAAATCTCCGCTATCTTTTAAATTTGCCACCCTTTTAAAATAGCTTTCTATCAAATCTCCTATCACAGCCAAAACAGCCACAAAAAAACTAATCACAATCCACAGCCAAAATCCCCCCATAATAATGCCTACTAGCCCCCCACCCACAACAGCACAAAGCACACCGCCTATAACGCCCTCTAAGGTTTTATTAGGGCTAGTTTGTGAAAAAGGCGTTTTACCCAACATTTTACCGATAAAATACGCCCCGCTATCACACAATACAACAAGTAAAATTAGCAAAAAAAGCGTAATCATACCCTCGTTTAAATACACCTGCCAAAGAGTCAAAATAGGCAAAGTAGGATAAAGATAAATCAAGCTTAATCTTAAATTTTCCGCCTTTTTATAAGATAAATATCCCACGACCAAAATCACAAGAAAAAGCCCAAAAAACAAGGCTTTTTCATAATAACTTCCTAGCAAAAAAGCTAAAAAGACAGGGATAAAAGAGGCATTAGACACATCAAAAAGCTTTTTTGCCTCATCAAAAGCAAAATAAAGCAAAAGTCCAAACACCACAAAATTAATCCAAAAAACATCAATCAAAGCGATGATGATAACAGCCGCTATCATCACAAAGCCAGATATTATCCTTGTCGTATCAAACATACATTTTCCTTTTAAATACTAATATCAATGTGGGGGATTTTTTGTGCGTTTTT
This sequence comes from Campylobacter vulpis, assembly GCF_014217995.1. Taxonomy (NCBI): domain Bacteria; kingdom Pseudomonadati; phylum Campylobacterota; class Epsilonproteobacteria; order Campylobacterales; family Campylobacteraceae; genus Campylobacter; species Campylobacter vulpis. The sequence continues at coordinate 635,649 of NZ_CP041617.1, read as the reverse complement.
AAACAATGCATCTTCCTCATCTAATTTTTCTAAATCCCCACTCTCCTCCACTTCCTCTAAATCCTGCTCTTCGCCGTTTTCCTCGTCCTCTTTTTCATTTTCTTCGTGTTTTTTCTTCTTTTCTTCCTCGTCAGCTTTTTCTTTAATCTCCTCATCGACCTCGTGGCTTTTAGCGACTTTTTCTAATTTTTCTATTGTTTTTTCCTTTTCGCTAAACTCACTTAAATTTAAATTTGCCGCAAAGCCCTCTTTAGCAAGCTCATTACTCATTTGAGTCGCCGGATAAGCCATATTTTGATTGATGTAATTCATATTTCCTATGGGACTTACGGGCATTTTCACTCCTTTAAAACGCTAAGGGTTTTATAATTTGTATAATTAACAAAAGCCTTTTCTCTTATTTTGACAAAATTCCTTGTTGTATAATCGACCAAAACACTCCCGGGGTTTAGCTTAGAAAAGCTTACGCAAAGTTTCGCGGCAAATTCTAGCACCTCTTGGCTAATATTTTGTTTATTGTGTATAATGAAAGTGTGTGAGCTTGGCACATCTTTGATATGTAACCACACATCATTTTTTTTAGTGTTTTTTAGCAAATAAATATTACCCTTTTCATTTTTACCCACACAAATTTTAAATTCTTTATAATAAAAACTTGCAATTCCTAGTTCATTTTCATCTTTTTTTACAAGTTCTTTTTTGCTTTTTTTAGGGAGTAAAATTTCAAGCTCAAACAAACTTTGACAATTTTGAACCATTTTTTTTAAAGCAAATAAGAATTCTAATTTTTCCTCCAGATTTTCTCTTTGCAAACAGATATTTTTAGCCTTTTGTTTGAGTTTTTTTGCCAATTTATAATAAAGATTTGCACTCATTTTAGGACTATTTTCAAGCACAAATTCCACTTCTTTTCCCTCAAAATCTAAAAGTTTAAAATTCCTTTCATATTCCTTTAAAACGCTTAAATTTGCAAATAAAATATCCGCTTTTTGACTGAGCTTCATCGCCATTAAAAGTAAATCCTCTTCACTTTCTAAGGCATTTAAACGATTCTTTAATTTTTCAATTTTACCTTGCAAAAGAATTAATTTTACTCCTTGAATTTGCAAAAATTTTTTAGAGTATAAAGCGTGAAATTTTTCCTCAAAATACGCCTTAAAATCCTCGATTTTAACGAAATTTGTATCCATTTTAAAGGGCTTTAGCTCTAAAAGCATTAAATTAGGCTTTACTTGACGATAGCTTTTATCTATATGCCTTAAAGCCTCTAAAATTAAGCCTTTACTATCTGTGATAATCGCATTTGTATTTTTACCTGTGAATTCAAAATAAATCACACTTTCATAGCTTTTATAAGATTTGTTAAGCTCCACTTTTAAACATAAAATGCGGTTATTTTCAAGCACTTTCAATTCTTTAATTAAAGCATTGCTAAAGTATTTTTTAAGCGCATAATCAAAAGGAGCGTTGTAGCTTTTCATCTTTAAATTTGCTGTGTAAATTCCGCTTTCATTTTTATTTAAATCAAAAACATAATACACCTTATCAAAACTAAGACACAAAACATTATCATCAATTCTTCTAATAAAATCAAGCCTCTTATACTGCTTTAAAAATTCGCAAATTTGCACTAATTCTGTATATTTCATAACCAAATTATAAGATATTTTGGAAATTTATGCTAGAATTCGCCATTTTTTATTAAGGATTAAGATGAGTTCGCTTTTAAATGCGGTAATTTTGTGCGGAGGTAGGTCTTCTCGTATGGGAAGAGATAAAAGCCTACTTCAAATAGGACAAAAAAGCCTCGCTCAAAATGCTTATGAAAAGCTTACTCCACTTTTTAAAAAGGTCTATCTCTCTAGTAAAGATGAAAAATTCGACTTTAAAACAGATATCATCAAAGATGATAAAGGCTTTCAAATTCACTCCCCTATGCTTGCACTTTATTCTATTTTGAAACATTTTAAAGATGAATTTGTGTTTATTTTAGCTGTGGATTTTGTCCGCTTTTCTGGGGAAGAATTAGAAAATTTAACGCCCTTTTTAAAACAAAATTATAAAATCATTATCCCGCAAACTAGGCTTTATAAACATAGTCTCTGTGGCTTTTACCACTCATCTTTAGCACCCTTATGTAAAGAAATGCTTGAAAAAAATGAGCAAAAAATAGGACTATTATTTGATAAAGTGCCAAGCAAATTTGTGCCTTTTGAAAGCGAAGAGCCTTTTTTGAATCTAAACTATTATGATGAGTTTTTAAAGTATCAAAGCGAGTGTTTATGAAAAAATTTTTTCTTATTTTCAGTCTTTTTTCCTTATGCTTGGCAGATGATTTAAGTAAGGCTTTAGAGTATGAAAAAAAAGGCGATTACAAAAGAGCTATGCAAATTTATAAAAAACTAGCCCTGCAAAATCAAACGCCCATTTTAACCCAAACGCCAAATTCCACCGAAATTTTAGCAAAACAAAATGAGGCAAAAAGCACTCAAACTCCAAAAAATCAAAAACGCCAAAAGGATAATTTTTCTCAAATCGCTCTAGCAAATTATTTAGGAGATGAAAATTCCTTTAATCCACTTGGCATTAGCTCTTATAAGATGAATTATTTTTTACCCTTTTCACACACCAATCACGACTTAAGTGGCTCTAAAAATGAAGTCAAATTTCAAATCAGTCTCAAAAAACGCCTTTTTGAAAATTTATTAGGACTTGATGAAAAATACTACTTAGGCTACACGCAAACTTCACTATGGCAGCTTTACAAGCACTCTTCTCCTTTTAGGGAAAATAGCTACCAGCCTGAATTTTTTGTCGATTTTCCTATCCATTTTGACGGCTATGATCATTTTAATAATCTTAGATTAGGATTTTTACACGAAAGCAATGGCAAGGACGATGACCACGAGCAATCACGCTCTTGGAACAGACTTTACGCCTCCACGACTTTTTTATATAAAAGATTTTTAATTGTTCCTAGAATTTGGTATAGAATTAACGAGGACGGCGGAGAGGATGATAATCCTGCTATGGAGCATTATATGGGAAATTTTGATGTGAATTTGGGCTATTTGGGGGACGATTTTTTTCTTAATGCAATGCTAAGAAATAATCTTAATTTCTCTCGCAACAAAGGTGCAGTGCAAGTGGATATAGGTTATGACATTTTTGACAATGGCATTTATTATTATGTGCAGTATTTTAACGGCTATGGCGATAGTCTCATTGACTATAACAAACGCTTAGAGCGTATTTCTACGGGCTTTTTAATCTCTTACTAATGTTTTTAGAAAAAAATTTATCCGCCCTAAATTCTAGTGTTTTTAGCGAATTAAGCCTAAAAATTGTCTCTTACCTTCAAGGTAACGAAAAAAGCCAATTAAGTAAAAACGGGGGGGTCTTGCGTATGAAGAGGGTGAAAAAGAGCAGCTTTTTAGTGAGATTAAAACTCAAAGTTTGCGTTATCCTTTCATCTGCCTTTTTGGCATAGGAGATGGCGAACTTATAAAAAGGCTTATTCCCTCATACTCTCTTATTATCGTCTTGGAAGAGAATTTAGACTTTTTCATTTCGGCTTTTTCTCGTTTTGATTTTAGTGAGGATTTTAAGCAAGGCAGGGTCATTTTTGTCGATACTAGCAGTGAAAAATTAGAGCTTTATCTTACTATGCTTTTTTCAACTAAGCCTTATTATCAATACCTTAGCCTTTTTGAGCTTTTTATGAACGGGCAATATTATCAGCATTTTTATTTAGAAAAAGCAAAAGCCGTGCATAGACTTTGCGAAAGTGCCATTTTTACAACCCTAAGCACACTTGGGGTATGGGCTAGGGACATTTTATTTAGCGTGTATGAAAATTTTCTTTTCAATGTGCCTTTAATGCTTGAAAATATCCCTATAGCAAGACTTATTGAGGAAAGAAAAAACAAATTTGAAAATGCCATTGTCATCTCAGCAGGTCCAAGCCTTAGCAAACAACTTCCCCTTTTAAAAAAGGTGCAAGAAAACGCCGTGCTTTTTTGTGCGGACGGAGCTTTAAACATAGTCCTAGAGCAAGGCATTGAGCCTGATTATATCCTCAATACAGATATTAGTGATTTTGCAAAGGCTTTTTTACACGAAATTCCAGCTAAAAGCCTCATCATTAATGGTTACTCTACTCACCCAAAAACCCTAAAAAGCCTTAAGGGTAAAAATTTAAGCGTGGTGCTGGGCACGAAAGACGGCGTATGTCAGTATAATTTCTTTAAAGACTTTGGTTTTATAGAGCTTGGAGGGAATGTCAGTCATTTTGCTTACGCCTTAGCCTTAGAGCTTGGCTTTAAAAATATCATTATGCTGGGGCAGGATTTAAGCCTTGATTTTAACGGAGACTCGCACGCTAAAGGCTATGCTTATGGGGAAAATTTCGAAACAGAGGCAGACATAGAGTATTTTAAAATCAAGGCTTATGGAGGAAAAGGTGAGGTTACAACGCATATTACTTGGGATTATTACAGAAAAGATTTAGAAAGACTTTTTCTTTTAAATAAAAACAAAGCGACTTTCATCAATTCAACAGAGGGTGGGGCTTTCATCAAATTTAGCAAGGAACTTAGCTTTGAAGAAAGTGCGAAATTACTCACTAATAAAAAGCCAAATTTTAGCCTCACAAAACCCATCACGCACAATAAAGCAAAAAAAATTTTAAGCAAATTTAACACTAAAGTCAAAGCGGATCTTAGAAAAAGCCAAGGTATGCTAGAGGGAGCAAAAGAGCTTTTAAACGCCTTAAATACCATACTTGAAAGTCATAAAACTCTCCCCCTTAACTTTTTAGAAAAAGTCAAAAAGATGATTGATGAATTTGATGGGAAATTAGAAGAGGACGAGTTTTTGAATGATGGGAAATTAGAAGAGGACGAGTTTTTGAATGATGGGAAATTAGGCTTTGTTTTTTATAAAAAAGGAGAACTCATCTGTGAAGTTTTAAAAGCAAAAATAGAAGATGAAAGCTTATTTCATCTTTACTACATCAATCATTATAAAGAGTGGCTAGGATTTTTCATAGAAAATTTAGAACGCAAAATCCAAATTTTAAACAAAGGCTTGGAAAACTCTCTAAGAGAGTAAATCCACTGAAATTTTGCCGTTTTTAATCTCGCTAATTTTCACATCAAGCCTGTCATTTTCGCTTAATTTAGTCTTAATTTTAGAATTATGAAGCAAACCATCGACCCCGTCTTTTAAAGCGATGAAAGCTCCAAAAGGTGCTACCTTTTTAACCTCTGCGCCGTGAAATTCCTCGCCGACTTTAAACTGCGTTAAATCCTTTTTCTTGCCCTTATTTGTAATGCTGATGATATAATCTTTCGCCGCTTTGATTTGCTCACTTTGATTTCCTGCGATTTTAACCTCACCCTTTTCGCGGTCAAGGTCGATAGAAACGCCAAATTTTTCGATAATCTCTTTAATCGTCTTACCCGCTTGTCCTATAATATCAACAATCTTACTAGGCTCTACGCTAAAAAACTCTAATTTTGGCAAAATCTCTTCATTAACGACAATTTGAGAATTTGCCTCCTCCATTAAATCTAAAATGTGAAGCCTCGCCTCTCTTGCTTGATAAAGAGCGTTTTTAAGAATATTTTCATCAATTCCGCCTAATTTAATATCCATTTGAAGTGCGGTAACGCCATCTTTACTCCCAGCAACTTTAAAATCCATATCTCCATCGTGATCTTCAAGTCCCATAATATCAGTCAAAATAGCATACTCATCACCCTCTAAAACAAGCCCCATAGCCACACCTGCCACAAGCTTAATGCTAGGCACTCCAGCCGCCCTTAAAGCTAGTGAGCCACCGCACACACTCGCCATAGAGCTAGAGCCATTACTCTCTAAAATTTCACTCACTAAACGCACCACATAAGGATAATTTTCATCAACACTTGGATAAAGTGCTCTTTTAGCCAAATTTCCGTGTCCAAGCTCTCTTCTGCCCGGTGCCTTAATAGGACTTGCCTCACCCACAGAAAAGCCTGGAAAATTATAATTAACCATAAAGCGTTCGCTAATAGGATTTTTCTCGCTTAGTAAATCTGTCATTTGTGCATCATTTTCCCCACCCAAAGTCGCCACAACTAAAGCTTGTGTTTGTCCCCTTGTAAAAAGGCAAGAGCCGTGTGCATTTGGTAAAATATTTGTTTCTATTTCTATGGCTCTTACCTCGTTCAAAGCGCGTCCATCTGCTCTTTTTCTTTCTTTTAAAATTTGTGTTCTTATCAGTTCTTTTTTGACTTTGGAAAGGGCATTAAAAACTTCTTCTTGGCTATATTTATCTATGATATTTTCAAGCTTCATAAGCTCTTTGGCGATTTTTTCTAACTCACTTGCTCTTTCGCTTTTTGCCATTTGATTGATGGCAAATTTAACTTCATTTGTGTAATTTTGCTTGATAAATTCAAAAAGTTCTACATTTTCAAGCTCTGCTTTAAGCTCGATTTCTTCATTTTTTCTATGTTTAGAAAATGCCTCCTCATAAGCGTTTGAGCCATTGAGTATAGCTTTTTTTGCTACACTTAAAGCCTGTAAAATCTCATCTTCGCTTAATTCATTCATCACTTGCTCATAAATGCTAGTTCCCGCTAAAGCCTCCGCAAAGCTAGTTTCTACCATAACCTCACCCTCACTCTCACTTGGTAAAGCTCTCATTTCTATCATCAAAAGCTCATCTTTAACTCCAGCTACATAAAGATCTAGTGTGCTTTCTTTAAGTTTAGAATTGCTTGGATTTAGCACAAACTCATTATTAATTCTAGCGATTCTTACCCCACAAACAGGTGCTTTCATAGGAATTCCACTCAAATATAAAGCCACGCTTGCCGCATTTAAGCTCATCACTTGTAAATCCACCTCATCATCAGCTGAAAGCACCATTACAACTATTTGTGTAGGATAAGCATAACCCTTAGGAAAAAGCGGTCTTAAACTTCTATCAATAATCCTTGCCGTTAAGGTTTCATTATCTCCTGGCTTTGTTTCTCTCTTAATGTAGCCTCCGGGAATGCGTCCTACGGCATAAGCTTTTTCGATGTATTGCACAGTAAGAGGTAAAAAGTCCTCCTCGACTTGCTTATCCTCTCTTGCTACGGCTGCTAAAACAACACTTTTACCCACTCTCATTAAAACAGAGCCAGCTGCTTGTTTAGCGACCTTATTGATGTCAAAAATTTCTAAATTTTGATTCACTTCTATGCTGTATTGCATTATATTTCCTTTATCATTTGATAGTAATTTTTTAAAATTTTTAAATAAATTAAACACGCTTTTTCCTTAAATTTTATTTTCATCATCTTGTAAAGCAAAATCATAGCCCACGCCCCCAAGTGGATAAAAATTAAACACAAGATAAAATCCACTTTGATTTCTAGCACTAATACCAGCACTTGTAAGTTTTGGGTCTATCCTTTCTTTATACATTAAAGAATAATTCCAACACTTACGCTGATAGGTATAACCTAGCTCCCACATATTCGCATGCGCTCTTTGAGTATCAAGCCAAATTCCACCAAAAAAATTATAATTTGCGTTTAAATAATAATTTGCCCTTGTGCCTATGAAGCTATATTTTCCATATTCATCATTTTGATAAGCGTGAGAGAATTCCCAATTAAACTGCGGATTTAAGCCTAGCTCAATTTGACTTAAAATATTACTAAAATGCCTATCTAAATGAGAATAAATCACTTCGTTATTAAGGCTAATATTTTCATTATAATAATAAGTAATGAGATTTTTACTCTCTTCAAATTCATCGCGTCTGCTTAAATAACTCACATCGATGCGATTTTTAAGTTTTTTCTCGCCATTTTCATTGTAAAAATATTGCACTAAATAAGGACTTAATTTTTCATCAATTTTTTCCAAATTTAAATAATCCTCACTAATACCTCCTGATTTACCTCCGGGTAAAATATAACTAACCCCCAAATTTAAAGTATGAAAAAAGCTATCATAAGCCTTAGAAAGATCTGTATAAAAGTCAAATTCGTGTGTGTTTCTATAAAAATGCTCGTGTTCTTTTTGTGGGTCGTTGCTGTAATTAACAAAAGAAGCGTCAAGCCTTTCCGTAAAAGCAAAGTGCAAAAAATTATCAAAAAAAGCATTGTGGTATGATAAAGGTAAGCTTAAATTAAGATTATTCGCATAAGGTCCTACGCGTCTGTAATAATTATTAAAACTCACATCAAAAGAGTAGCGTATCCTCTCATCAAGCAAAGAATTTAAAAAGCGGTGGTATTGAAATGAGGGATATTCTTGTAAGGTGTCTTTATTGTGGGTTTTAGAGGTGTCGATATAGTATTTTCCATAAGCTCCATAAAAATTATTTTCATCGGCAAGAAAATAATTAATTTTTGAAGTAATTAAAGAATTCACATCTTTATAATCGCGTCTTCCCAAATTTAAATAATCCACATCATTTAAATAAGTCGCATCAACCCACAATCCTTCTTGAAAATTATCTCCAAGTAAAGATTTAATCAAATCCGTTCTTAGATATTTAAGCTCAGCACCTACATGGGTTTGATTTTCCAAATTTTCATCTTTAAAATAATCTGTATTTTCCCTAAAAACTCCAAAATTCCACTCCCCCATAGAAGAAGCAGAATCGATAAATCTTAAAGTTGAGTAAAGTCCATAACCCCTATGTGTTCTTATTTGAGGATTAAACTGCAAATCCCAATTTTCCTGCATAGTGAAATAAATAGGTTGCTCATAAAAAAAGCCTTCATCACCCTTTATGCTAAATTTAGGCACTAAAAGTCCTGTGCGTCTTTGCGTATCTGTACTAAAACCAAAATAAGGCATATAAAATACAGGCACATCTTTAACATACAAGCGTGCATTATAAAGATGGACAAAATTTGTCTCTCTATCTAGCCTACCTTCACTAAATTTAATCTCCCAGTCAGGACTTTCGACATTACAGCTTGAAACGGAAGAAAGCGTAGCCTTAAAGCTCTTATCATCTAAGCAGCTCTTATCGCTTTTAAACCATACTTCAAGGTCATTATTTGCAAAGAAAAATTTTTCAAAATTTGCTTCATTTGTGTCAAGTTTTATTCTAGCATAATTTGAATGCGACCTTTCATTTTGCCCCCTTAAAATATTCACATCGCCAAAAAGCTCAACTTCGGAGGTTTTTTCATTATAAATTGCCTTATTTGCCGTGATGAAATAAAAATCGGAAAATATAACTACATCTTGATTTGCAATAAGCTTATCTCCCTCTTTTTTAGCATTTGTAGCGTAAATATCTACTTGTGCAGCATTTAAAGTAAGAGAAGTTGCCAAAAAGAAAGAAAAATTACGCCACATCAACAACCACAGTCCTAGCTAAATAATCTTGCCAAGTTTTACGCAAATTATTCCCCAAAGCCCACGCAAAACCCAGCATAAAAGCCATACCGCTAAACTGCCTAATTAAAGCCCTAATACAACTTTGCGTCCAATTTGGCTTATCCAAAAGCTGCTCATCAATCACGATAATTTTACACACCATCTTTCCCAAACTTGCCCCATAAAGTGCCGTAAAAATAGTGTGATAACTAAACTGAAGCACAAACAAGCCCAAAGAAAAATTTCCTAAAATTCTTACTGCTTCAAGCGGGTCGCTCATCTTTTGAAATTCATTAAAAAAAATCACAAAAACTATACAAGAAAGCAAAAATTCATCAATAGTGTAAGCCAAAGCTCTTTTGAAAAAACTAGCGATTTTTAAGCCCTCTCGATCTAATTTATCTTGTAAATTTTCGTTCATTAATCCACCTGATAAGCTATATCTTTTCTAAAATGCTTCCCTTCGTAATTTACATTTTCACAAAGTTCATAAGCCTTTTTTTTCGCCTCTTGTATGGTTTTACCCGTGCCAACACAAACCAAAATCCTCCCTCCATCAGCGATCAACTCATCTTTTTCCAAACTCACACCAGCATAAGAAATGTGTGAGTTTTCAGGTATTTTTGAAATTTCTATCTTGCTTTTTGGGGAAGCTTTAAAAGGATAATTTTTCCCTGCACAAACAACCCCCACAGCAACCTCATTTCTCAAATCAAGCTTGAAATTTTTAAGTCTTTTTTCACTTGCTGCCATAAAAAGCTCAAGCGGATTATTAATTAAAGGCATTAAAACTTCACACTCAGGATCGCCAAAACGCACATTAAATTCCAAAACAAAAGGCTCATTTTTCACAACCATAAGTCCCACAAAAAGCACTCCACAAAAGGCGTTATTTTCCTCTTTCATACCCTTAAGCGTTGGCTTAATCATCTCATCTTTCACACGCTCTAAAAGCTCCTTACTTGCTAAAGAGCTTGGAGCGTAAGCACCCATACCACCAGTGTTTGGTCCTTCATCATTATCATACAATTTTTTATGATCTTGTGCGGCAGGTAAAAGCACAAAATCCTCCTCATCACAAAGAGCGAAAATGCTTAATTCAAAGCCGTCTAAAAATTCCTCCACCACAATTTTACGCCCCGCCTCGCCAAAGCTCTCTCCACTAAGCATTTTAGCGGCAACTTGCGTGGCTTCTTCCTTGCTTTTAGCAATAATCACGCCCTTTCCAGCACATAAGCCATCGGCTTTCACAACAATAGGAGGCGTTAAACTTTCTATAAATTCACACGCTTCTTTAAATTCGCTTGTGTTGATAAATCTTGCCGTTTTGATTTTATGTCTTTGCAAAAATTCCTTCATAAAAGCCTTAGAACTTTCAAGCATAGCCGCACTTTTTGTCGGTCCAAAAATTTTAAGATTGAGCTTTAAAAATTCATCGACAACTCCCTGCTCTAAAAAACTCTCGCTTCCCACTATGCAAAGCTCTACGCCCTCATTTTTCGCATACAAAGCAAGCTCTTTAACATCTTTAATATCTACATTTTGACCAAGTTTCGCACTCGCTCCATTTCCTGGCACAAAAATAAATTCTAAATTTTCTCTTTCTTTTTTTAAGGCTAAGGCTATAGAATACTCCCTAGCACCCGCCCCTAAAATCATAATTTTCATTATTTCTCCTTAAAAACCCAAGCAGCCGTTTTACAAAGATTGACCCCAAAAAGTCAAAAAACCACTAGGCGACTTTTAAAGGCTGCAACTTCTCGCTTCTTTCGAAACTCAAACGACGCCACAGACACGGTAAATCGCACACTCGCAGTTAGTAATAATGTGTTGGATCACTTTAAATAGCACAAACTACTCAGGCAAGTGAAATTATAGTCTTATTTAGCTTAAAATTCTTATATTAACTTAAATTTTGTCTTTCCCGTCTTATCAAAATGCTTTCCTTGCAAAATGATATCCGCAGCACTCTCCCAAATATGTGCCTCATCGATATAAACAATGTCAAAATTATTATCTCTCATTAAAGATTGATAATTAACTTTTTTGGGAGCATATTTAACGATATAATAAGGATTTAACGCAAAAACCTCCACTTTCACTTTACAAAGCAAGTCTAAATCAGAAGTTACCACGAGGAATTTCTTTCTTTGCTCCTTAGTGATTTTTTGGATATAAACTAGAAGTTTTTGGTCAAATGGATTAAGTGCTGCCTTATTAAGCCTACTTAAATAATGCTCCGCAAAAGCTAAAGAGCAAAAAGAATTTTCAATATTACTTCTCGTAAAATAGGAATTTTTAACCCCTGATGATTTTAAAGATAGCTTCCAAATTTTCATATCCATAATAGTCGCACAGAGGTTTAAGCCTGTAACGATTTTATTAAAAAGCTTTTCTCTTGAAAGCTTAAAGGCATTTTCAAAAATACTAAAATTTTTCTTATAAAAATCATCGCGAATCGCCTCCAAACGCTTTAAGGAAGTGCGGTAATAAGTCGCCTCTTTAGCAAGTTTATCAAAACGCTCTTGTTTAGCTTGCATTTTAGCAGGATCCATAGTCGCCGCCCTTGCATTCATTTCTAAAGTTAAAGTTTTCATTTGAGCTTCTAGGGACTGGGCACGATTTTTCCTTGTATCTATGGTGGAAATAAGAGCTTGATAATGACATTGTAAAGACAAAAAAGTCTCGTTAAAAATTTTCGTTATATTAATCATCTTATGCTTATCTTTCATATCATTATAAGAATTTTCTAGGTGCATAATGATACTTTTTAAAGAGCTAAACTGCGTTTGATCAGTAGAATGATCCATAAAAATGAGCGTATCTAAAGATTTTGTCAAAAAGCGTTTTAAGATAAAGTAATCCAAAATGCAAGGAATTTCCTCTTCATCATCGACATTTTGTTTTAAAGCCTCCACAGAAAGAATTTCTCCCGCAAAATACTTTTGAATCGCTTGAGGTATGGTAAAAGAAAGCGGAATTTTCTCTATGGTATCATAGTCCGTCCCTCTATAAAGCTCGGTAATGTAAGCACTACGCCTTGAGCCTTGTAAATCCTCTAACGCCTCATCGCTATCCGTTCGCCAAAAGTCATTTTCAGTGATGAAATCACCCTCTTTAAATTCTTGATAACGCGAAGGACGAACGCTTGTTATTGTCTTACCCTCAGCACGAAATTCCACAAGCATACCCACACTAGGCATACTTCTTTTATCACTCCACGACTGGCGATTAAATTCAAAAAAAAGCTTCGCCGAATTTGTAACGGTGCCTCTACCTGTGGAGTCCATATAAATCGCTATTTTCCCGTGCATTATTTCTTCCTTGAAATTTCATAAGTTAGAAATTTAGCACAATTAAACTTATTTTTTAATTTTTTCTTGCAAATTTTAAACTGCAAAATAAAGAGAGCAATTTAAACTAAAATGCTAAACTTTTACATTTATAAATTTGATAAGGATTATTCAACACGGTGAAAAAAGAAACTTTTTTACATCATCTCAAAGGCAAAAATTTAACCTATAAACGCTACACAAAAAGCCCCTTGCGTTATGGTGGGGGTAAATCTTTGGCGGTGGGGTTAATTTTAGAACAGATTCCTAGTGATATAAAGAGACTTATTAGCCCATTTATTGGCGGTGGGAGTGTGGAAGTAGCGGTAGCTTTAGAGCTTGATATTGAAGTTTTAGCTTTTGATGTATTTGATATTTTAGTGAATTTTTGGCAAGTTTTATGCAAGGATTCTAACGCGCTTTATAATGAGCTTTTAAAGCTTGAACCCACAAAAGAAAATTACGCAATCATCAAAAATGAGCTAAGTTTATTTTGGAATGAAAGGCATAAAAACCCCAACAATAAGCCCAAAATAGAGCTAGATTCTCTCATACTTGCAAGGGATTATTACTTTAATTTTAATCTAAGCTATGGACCCGGATTTTTAGGCTGGATGAGTAAAATCTATGAAGATAAAAATCGCTATTTAAAAGCCTTAGAAAAAATTAGAGCTTTTAAAACGCATAATCTTAAAGTAGAAATGGCGAGCTTTGAAGCGGTGTTTGAAAAATATCCTACTGATTTTTTCTATTGCGACCCGCCGTATTTTTTAGAGGGAGATTCTAAAATGTTTAAAGGAATCTATCCTATGCGAAACTTTCCTATTCATCACAATAGCTTTAATCATGAGCTTTTAGCAATTTGTCTTAAAAACCATAAAGGCAAGTTTGTGTTAAGTTATAATGATTGTGAGTTTATCAGGGAAGCTTATAAGGATTTTAAAATCTTAGAGCCAAAATGGCAATATACAATGGGACAAGGCGAAACAAGAATAGGTAAAAATCGCATTGAAAGGGGCGATGCAGACAACACCAAACAAAGCCACGAACTTTTGATTATAAAGGAGTGAAAATGAAAATAGGGCAAGTCAAAACGGCATTTAAAATCGCTGATGTAGAGTTTGTAAGTGGTAGCACAAAGCTTAATTTTAATTATCTAAAAGATTTAAAAGATGAAAATGGCAAGGCACTATCACAAAAAATATTAAGTGAAAATGTAGCTAGAGTGTATCTTATTGTAGTAGATGGCGAGATTAAAAAAATCGGTGGAAGCCAAGCCGCAGGGGGAATCAAAAGCACTTTAGAAATTTATAGAGACGGCGGAGTAAAAGGGCGACCAAGTATTAGAAGTTTTGGCGTGTGGTATTTTCTCTATCACACGATTTTACAGGGTAAAAAAATAGAATTTTATATGATTTACCAAGAGAATTTTGAAAAAGAAGTCAAAGGGTTGTTTGGGCTGAAAAAAGTCAAAAATGTTTCTATTTCTTATAAATTTATAGAGCAGTGTTGTGTGGAGGATTATTTAAGTGTGGAAAGCGAACACCCAGAATGGAATGTGCAAGAACAAGGCGCGGACTGGCCACTTGAAATAAAAAACCAACACGCAGAACTTCAAGCCAACGCACAGAGTAGAGAAAAGAAAATTAAACGCAAGGAAGTGAGATTAAACAAATAAATGTAGCACGATTTAAAGCCTATAAAGAAAGGTAAAAAGAGCCTAACTGCACATTAAAATTCTCCAAAGGGTATGAATTTTATAAAATAGTCCAAATTTACCAAAAGTATTCTAACACTCTTTCAAATAAGAGCCAAGCCACACAATGTCTTCATTGCCACTTAAGGCTCTTTTGACATTTTCATCTTCTATATGCCCTTCAAAATCGATGTAAAAGCTATGGAGAAATTCTTTTGCTTTCACGGGACGCGATTCTAGCTTAGTGAGATTGATATTTTCTTTTTTAAAATTTTCTAGCAAGGCACTAAGTCCGCCCGGCTTATGTGCTGTGTGTGCTAAAATAGAAGTTTTACAATGATTCATTTTAGGCGTTATAATATCACTTAAAATCAAAAAACGCGTCCTATTTGCCGCATTATCCTCAATTTTATCAAAAAGTAGGGGCACATTATAAATTTTTGCTGCGATTTTAGAACAAATGGCAGCAGACTTTTTATCCTGTGAAGCAAGGTGAGCGGCGTTTGCAGTCGATTTAGCTGGGACGAATTCCACAGCATTTAAGCCGTGACTTTCCAAGAATTTTCTACACTGATTATAACCTTGCGGATGGGAGTAAATGCGTTCAATTTCCTTAATATTTTCATTAATCCCCACAAAAGAATGATGGATATCCATATAAATTTCGCCAAAAATTTTAAGCTCCTCATACGCCCCCAAGCAATCAAGCGTCACGCCTACCGCACCTTCAGTATTATTTTCTATCGGCACGACTCCAAATTTCGCCTCTTTATTTGCAAGCTCTTTAAAAACATCTTCAATGGTCGCTAAGGGGATATAGCGACTCATCGCACCAAAACGCATTCTAGCGGCTTGATGTGTGTAAGTTCCCTCAGGTCCAAAATACGCCACCGCTTGAGGCAATTCCAAATTTCTAGAAACCGCAAAAATTTCCCCATAAATCGCCTCAATGGCATTTTGGTCTAACAGCCCTAAATTCTCACTTTTCAAGCGATTTATAATCGCTCTTTCTCTTTCAGGTCTATAAATGGCTGCACCTAAACTTTGCTTTAATTCCCCTATCCTTTTAACATAGCTCATTCTTTCATTTAAAAGCTTCAAAAGCTCATCATCAATGGCATCAATTTTAACCCTAAATTCCTCTAAATTTGGCATCACAGCTCCTCTTTAAACTCCCAAACGCTTTCATACACTCCGCTTAAAATGCTCACATCTAGCCCCTTAATGCTTTTAATTTTCCCACTTAAAACTAAAATAGGACGCATTTTAAGTGCGTAAGCTTTTAGCAAATCGCCCTTAAAATCATCGCTTATTATGCTTATATCGCTAAACTCAATCCCATTTTTTTGCAAATTTATCAGTCTTAAAGCCTCTTCGTAAAACGCCTTGCTAGGCTTTCCTACGACTTCATAACTTAAATTTGTCGCATTTTTAAGCATAGCCATCACACTTCCCACACCCGGATACAACAAGCCGTCCTTTTTATAAAGGCTTGTTTCGTGCATTGCTATAATCTTTACACCCCTTTGCGCGAGTTCTATCATCTTAGCAAAATCTTTAAATTTAAAATCATCATAACTTGCCACCAACAAAGCCTCAGGCGTTTCAAAATCAAGCATAAAGCCCAAATTTTCAAGGCTATTTATAAACTCATCAGCACCAAAAGCCGCCACCTTGCAAGGCTTAAGATAAGAGCTTAAAACACAAAATGGGTCTAAATATGCCCCCTCCTTTATCTCAAGTCCCTTTTGACGCAAATTTTCTAAAAAATTTAAATCTTTAGTATTATTTGTAATGATGACATAGGGGATATTTTTATCATTTAAAAGCCCTAAAAGCTCCTTTGCACCAGTGATTAAAGACTTATCTTTATCGCTAATTAAAGTCCCTTGCACATCTAAAAACAGCATTATATTCCTTACATATATAAGCCACCATTAATCTTAAGCACATCTCCCGTTACATAAGAAGCATAATCACTTAGCAAAAATGCCACGCAATTTGCCACCTCACAAGGCTCGGCAAAACGCTTAAGTGGAATATTTTCTGCGTAAGTTTTTTTCACTTCATCACTTAAATTTTCAGTCATATCGCTTTTAATAAAACCCGGCGTTACGCAGTTAAAACGCAAATTTCTACTTGCTCCCTCTTTCGCAAAAGACTTGGTCATCGCTATCATACCGCCCTTACTTGCACTATAATTAACCTGCCCAGCATTTCCCATTTCACCAACAATAGAAGCAATATTAACCACCGCTCCAAAACGCTTTTTACTCATCACTTTTAAGGCTTCTCTACAACCTAAAAATGCCGAACTTAAATTCGTATCAACCACACCACTAAAGTCCTCAAAGCTCATTCTAAGGGCTAGTTTATCATTTGTAATGCCTGCGTTATTTACCAAATAACTAAGCTCCCCATCGCTTTCTACGATGAGTTTTACAGCATTGGTAAAGTCCTCTTCTTTACTTGCATCAAATTTAATCAAAGCTACCACACCTCCCTCTTTTTCAATTTCTTCTTTTAAAGCATCGGCAAGTTCAGGTTTTGAACGATAATTAATCCACACCTTTAAACCAAAATTCGCCAAAACTCTAGCGATTTCAGCACCTATACCCTTGCTCGCACCTGTGATTAAAACATTTTTTCCGCTAAATTTCATTTTCTTCCTTTTTCAAAAATTCTCAAATTCTACTTTAAAATCTTAAATGCTTAAAATAAGGTTTCGTTCATTTCTTTGGGAATTTCAAGGTTTAAAATTTTAAGCACACTTGAAGCTATATTGCTTAAACCCATATTTTGCTTGATTTGCTTACAAATTTGTGCCTCAATGAAAACAAAAACATCAAAAGTTGTATGATTTGTTAGCAAATTTCCCCTTTCATCTTGCATCGCTTCGCAATTTCCATGATCGCTTGTGATGATAAAGGCGTAATTTTGCCTTCTCGCCTCTTTTATAATCTCTCCTAAGCAAGTATCCACAGCCTCCACCGCACTCACAGCCGCATTAAAATCACCTGTATGCCCGACCATATCGCCATTTGCAAAATTCACTACGATGAAATCCTCGCCCTTTTTTATCCCCTCCTTTACCACCTCACACACTTCAAAGGCACTCATTTGCGGCTTTTCATCATAAGTTTTTATCTTGGGGCTTGGGATTAACACCCTTGTTTCATTTTCTAGCAAATCCTCTTTTCCGCCGTTAAAAAAGAAAGTTACATGGGCATATTTTTCCGTTTCTGCTGTGTGAAGTTGGCTAAGACCTGCATTTGAAATCACTTCTGCAAGGGTATTTTTAAGCTCCTCCTTTTCAAACAGCACGGGGATATTAAATTTATCATCATAAACACTCATCGTTAGCAGATTTGAAAAATGCTTTTTTTGCTTTAAGGGAGTGAAATTTTCAGCACTTAAAAGCTCGACTAATTGCTTCATTCTATCATTTCTAAAATTGATAAAAATTAAGCCATCTTCTTCATTTAAGCCCTCAAAATCCCCGCTAATCACAGGTTCGATAAATTCATCAAAAATATTTTTTTGATAATTTTCCTCCATATAAACACTCATCTTTTTAACTCTTTTTGCCTCCCCTAAAAGTGCCTTATAATACGCCTCCACACGCTCCCAACGCTTATCCCTATCCATTGCATAAAATCGCCCAGCCAAACTTGCTAAATGCACTTCTTTAGCCTCACAAAATTCCTCTAAATTTTTAATAAAATTTAAACCACTTTTTGGCGAAACATCGCGTCCATCACTAATAGCGTGTGCGAAAACCTCCTTACCCTCATTTTTACAAATTGTAAGCAAGGCATTAAAATGCGTATGTAAAGAATGCACCCCCCCATCGCTATAAAGCCCTATAATATGCACTTTTTTGCATTTTTCAAGCAAAGCTTTTAAATTTGCATTATCTTTAAGCGTATCTTGCTCTATCGCTTGATTAATCTTAACCAAATTTTGATAGATAATACGCCCACTTCCTATACACATATGCCCTACTTCACTATTTCCCATTTGTCCCTTAGGAAGTCCCACAGCCAAGCCGCTCGTTTTTAAAAGCGAATTTGGCACTTCTTTGAAAAGTTTGTCATAAGTGGGCTTTTTAGCAGCGTTAAAAGCGTTAAATTTTGCGTTTGGATTATATCCTATGCCATCTGTTATGATTAAAATACATTTTTGTCTCATTTTTGCTCTTTTATAAGAATATTTTTGGGGAAATTCTACTAAAATTAAGCTTTTAAAAAGCAAATAAAAGGCTAAAATGTATTATTTTTCCGAATTAAGCTCCTATGCTTTCTTTACTTATATCAGTGTGCGTGCGGGTTTTGCGTTTTTCATCGCTTTAATTTTAAGCTTGTTTTTAATGCCTAAATTTATTGCTTGGGCTAAGAGAAAAAACGCCTCCCAGCCCATTTACAAACACGCTCCGCAAAATCATCAAGAAAAATCTCACACCCCAACTATGGGAGGGGTTATTTTTGTATTTTGTGCGATTTTTGCTAGTTTGCTTTGCGTTAAATTTGATAATTTATTTGCCATAATGGGACTTTTATGCTTGATTAGCTTTTGTCTTATCGGCGTTATTGATGATTTAGGTAAGGTCCTTAAAAAAGATAATCATTCAGGTCTAAGTCCTAAGGCTAAAATGTTTGGCTTGATTTTTGCCTCATTGTTGTGCTTAGCTCCTTTATATTTTAGCGGAGTTTTAAGTGCTGATTTTTACATACCTTTTTACAAATATCCTCTTTTTAATATGTATATTTTCGCCCTTTTCTTTTGGATTTTGGTGCTAATCTCAAGCTCAAATGCTGTCAATTTAACAGACGGCTTAGACGGACTTGCGACCGTGCCTTCCATTTTTTCCTTAGCGACTTTAGGCGTGTTTTTGTATTTAAGCGGAAATTTAATTTATAGCGAATATCTCTTTTTGCCAAAAATCAATGGTTTAGGCGAATTAGTTGTCATTTGTGCAGCTTTAATCGGTGCTTTAATGGGCTTTTTGTGGTTTAACTGCTATCCTGCTCAAATTTTTATGGGAGATAGTGGAAGTCTTGCTCTTGGCGGTTTTATAGGCTTTTTAGCCATAGTAAGCAAAAATGAAATTTTACTTATTCTTATAGGATTTGTGTTTGTTTTAGAAACAATTTCTGTTATTTTGCAAGTGGGAAGCTTTAAAATTTGGGGCAAAAGAGTCTTTAAAATGGCACCCATTCATCATCATTTTGAAAAAGTTGGCTGGGTGGAAAATAAAATTATCGTTCGTTTTTGGATGATAGCCCTACTTTCTAATCTCCTCGCCTTAGCCTCTCTTAAGTTGAGATAAGTGAGTAAATTTGTAAAGTTTCAATGCAAATTTCGTTAGATTTAAAACAAAATTTCATCATTTTAATGTTATACTTCTCACTTAAAACGACTTATTAAGGAGAACTTGTAATGTCAAATTCTACAAAAACCTTTATTATTGTAGCTGATATTATTTTATTTATCGCGCTGCTTGCCTTGTTACCTTTTGAAACAAAAGTTAATCAAGGTTTGGCTATTCTAGCATTTATCGCAGTCTTATGGCTTAGTGAGGCTTTGCATGTTACCATCACTGCGATTTTAATTCCCATTTTAGCTGTTATTATGGGCTTGATGCCGACTAAATCTGCGCTACACGGCTTTGCCGATCCAAATATCTTTCTCTTTTTTGGTGGCTTTGCCTTAGCTGCTGCTATGCATTTTCAAGAGCTTGATAAAATCATCGCTCACAGAATACTCATACTAGCTAAAGGAAATTTTGCTCTTGCAGCACTTTACATCTTTTTTACGACCGCATTTTTATCGATGTGGATGTCAAATACTGCCACAGCTGCAATGATGCTTCCTCTTGCCATAGGTATGCTTTCGCAACTTGACTATGAAGAAAATAAAAACACTTATGTTTTTGTGCTTTTAGGCATAGCTTTCAGTGCTAGTATAGGTGGTATAGGGACCTTAGTGGGAACACCTCCAAATGCCATAGTTGCAACGAATTTAAATATCACTTTTGCCGAGTGGCTTCAATATGGCATTCCTATTGTCATCATTTTTATGCCATTAATGATACTCGTTCTTTATGTAACTTTTAAGCCAAATTTAAAATTTCAAATCAATACTGACTTAGAGCAAAAAATTCCTATGGATACTCAAAAATACATCACTTTGGTCATCTTTGCTGTTGTGGCTACGTGTTGGATTTTTAGCTCTCATATTAATCCTTTCGTTTCAAATTTGTTAGGATTTGAGAAAAAAATCGCCGATTTTGACAGCGTTATCGCTATATTGGCTGCTGTTTTAGTCTGTGCTTTTAGGGTAGTAAGCTGGAAAAAAGTGCAAGAAAATACCGACTGGGGAGTTTTAATGCTCTTTGGTGGTGGAATTACACTAAGTCTTGTCTTAAAAGCAAGCAAAATTATGGCTGATGGCATCATCAATCTAATCGCTGGGGGACATTTATTCTTAATCGGGCTTTTAGTTTCTTTATTTATCGTATTTTTAACAGAATTTACTTCAAATACAGCTTCTGCCGCACTTTTAGTGCCGCTTTTTATCTCCATAGCAGAATCCTTAGGGGCACCACCGCTTGGTTTAGCACTCATCATAGGCATAGGAGCGAGTTGTGCCTTTATGCTACCTGTTGCAACTCCGCCAAATGCCATAGTCTTTGGCACAGGTTATATTAAGCAGTCTCAAATGGTGCGTGTAGGAATTTATCTTAATGTTCTTTGCTCTACCATCATCGCTTTAATGGCGTATTTCTTCTGGCTTTAAGCCTCAAGGAGAAATCTTAGTGTTGGCTAAGATTTCTCTTATTAAAAAATTTAACCTTGTTAGATATTTGCCTTAAACTTTCCCTTTCGCAAGCTACATACAAACGCTTTTAGCTTAAATACATCTACAAAAAGCAAATCAAATTGTTCAAATTGAAAGAATAAATAATACGATAAGAGTTAAAGATAGAAAAAGATTTTCAACAAAAAACGCAATGCGTATCAAAACGCATTACAATTTTAATCAATCTTAAGCACACTCAAAAAGGCTTCTTGCGGTAAATGCACCTTGCCTATGGCTTTCATACGCTTTTTGCCCTCTTTTTGTTTTTCTAAAAGCTTTCTTTTACGCGTTATATCTCCGCCATAACACTTTGCCGTTACATTTTTACCCATAGATTTGACATTTTCACGCGCTATGATTTTATTACCTATACTTGCTTGAATTGCCACTTCAAAAAGCTGCCTTGGCACTATCTCTTTCATCGCTTTAACAAGCTCTCTGCCCTTACTCAAAGCCTTAGAATTTGGCACAATAATGCTTAAGGCATCGACATTTTCTCCCGCAACTTTAATATCAAGTCGCACCAAATCCCCCTCTCTATACTCAATAGGCTCATAATCAAAACTCGCATAACCTTTAGTAAGACTTTTAAGCTTGTCATAAAAATCCATTACAATTTCATTTAAAGGCACATCATATTCTAGTAAAACTCTATCTTGCGTAATATAGTCCATTTTAATCTGCAAGCCTCTTTTATGATTTAAAAGCGTGATTAAATTTCCCAAAAACTCACTGGGCGTGATAATAGTCGCTCTCACATAAGGTTCTTTTATCATTTCAATTTTATTAACAGGAGGCAGTTCGCTAGGATTTTGAATTTTTAAAAGCACTCCGTCTGTTTGATAAATTTCATAAGTTACCGTAGGTGCTGTGGCGATAAGTTCTAAATTAAACTCACGCTCCAAACGCTCTTTAATCACCTCCATATGCAAAAGCCCCAAAAAACCCACACGAAAGCCAAAACCCAAAGCTAAAGAAGTTTCAGGCTCATAGCTTATGGAGCTGTCGTTGAGCTTTAATTTATCAAGAGCGTCTCTTAAATCCTCAAATTTATCCGTTTCAATGGGATAAAGCCCTGCAAAAACAAAAGCCTTAGCCTTTTCAAAACCACCTATGGCTTCTTTAGCTTTATTTTTGCTTAAGGTTATCGTGTCGCCGACTTGTAAATCGCCGATATTTTTAAGTCCAAGCACCACAACACCCACTTCGCCACTTTCTAATTTTTGCGTTTTTTTGGGATTTAAAGGGTGCGGATAAAATAAGTCTTGCACTAAATGCTTTTTCTCCGTGCTCATCACTAAAATTTCATCATTTTTGGCAATACCACCCTCATAAATTCGCACTAAAGCCAAAGCGCCCAAATAATTGTCAAACCAAGAATCATAAATTAAAGCCTTAGTCGCCGCCGTATCGTTTGTTTTGGGAGCTGGAATTTTTGTAATAATAGCTTCAAGTAGCTCCTTAATCCCCTCACCCGTTTTTGCACTCACACAAATGGCTTCTTTACAATCAATACCGATAATATGCTCGATTTCGTGCCTCACTTTTTCAATATCTGCTGATGGAAGGTCGATTTTATTAATCACGGGGATAATTTCTAAATTATTTTCTAAGGCTATATAGACATTAGCTATGGTCTGTGCTTCCACGCCTTGCGAAGCATCAACGACAAGCAAAGCCCCCTCACAACTCGCCAAAGAACGGCTCACCTCATAACTAAAATCCACATGTCCGGGAGTATCAATAAGATTAAGAATAAAAGGCGTATTATTTAGCGTGTATTCAAGTCTCACAGACTGGGCTTTTATAGTAATGCCCCTTTCTTTTTCTATATCCATAGTGTCCATCACTTGATGACTCATTTGCCTCGCACTAATCGCCCCACACTCGCTAATAATTCTATCTGCCAAAGTACTTTTACCATGATCAATATGTGCTATAATGGAGAAATTTCTAATATTTTTCATAAAAAATCCGTCAATAATAATATAAAAAATTATAACAAAATTATGTAAAGCCGAGAAAACTTTTAGGTGTTTATACAAAAAACTCCATATTGTCATTAAATCTAGTGCAACAATTTTTATTATTCTTATCTTAACTTCACACTTAAAATGCTTTGATAAGCAAAGGAAAATGTCTTTAAGTAGAATTTTAAGCAAAACAAAGGCGGTATTTTGTTTTGATGATTTTGGAGCTTTTCTACATTAGGGCTTTAAAGGCAACTTTGGTTTAGATAAGAGCTTTATTATATATATCGTGGCATTTTTTATGCTGACTTTTTGACACTTCGCACCAATTTTACTTCGCACATAAAAGAGAAAATGGACAATAAATAAAATTGACAAACTTAATAATTAAAATGGTTTAAAGAATGTGAAAATGAATTTTTGTAATATTTTGTGTTTGATAAATTTATTTTTTCGACGATTATTCACTTATGTCTTGTTTAAAATAAGTATTTTAAATAAATTGGCTTTTAAACCATTTAGCTTTTTTATATCATTTTTGAGTATTAAAGGCTAAAAAAATTTGATTTAGATTTCTTAATTTTCCTTATAAAAGAGAATTTTAACCAAACCCTCACAGCAATTAAACATTAAAAACTTAGTTTCAACTTTTTGACACTAAATTTTCAACAATCAAATTTCAAAAATCAAACAAAAATTTTTTAATACGACTTTATAAGGTTTTTTAAGAGAGTTTAAAAAAACTTAAAGCAATAAAAACTAAGTTCTTATTAAGGCTTTCATAAAGAATTCAACGGCAAGAAGACATTATAATAAAAAATAATAGGCTTAAAAAAAGAGCTTTTTAATAGCTCATTTATATTATGCAAAGTAGTCAAATATAAGATAATAATAATTCCAAATTCATCAATTTTCATCATTTTAAATCGATACTTAGAAAAATTAGCAAATGAGTTATGTGGCATTTAATGTCGTTTTATTTTGCAAATTATTTTACCTGTGCTAAAAAATTTAATTTTGTGTCATTTTAATTCATTAAAACTAATTAAGGAGCATTCAAACAAAAAGTGCTTAAAATATCGGCATTTGTTTATTGTATAACTTGGCTTGAAAGGAAGTTTGTAGAAACTAACAAGTCCGCAATGAGCTACTTTCCCCCTGCCAGTAAGGCGTAGTATCATCACCCACGATGTGCTTAGCTTCTTGGTTCGGGATGGAGCAAGGCGTTTCCACATCTGTATAATCACGGACATTGTTATTTAAATGTTTTATGGATATTTTATTTAAACTTTCAAAGATAAGCTTAATTTAGGATAAATTCCTAGCTATGAAATATATCAAATCATATCTTGCTAATAAAGCTTAATGAAATCTCATCTTTAGTTTAGAACTAAAAACACTTAAAAAACAATGTTAAGAGCAAGTTTTAATCAAACTTTTTACACTTATATTAAGGTTAAACCTTAACAAGGAAGTGATGCTTATTTGTTTTTTATTTTTTGTCTTAGGCTAGGCAGAGTGAGCGTAGCATATTGATAATATGTGAGCGAACTCTAACGACACATAAGCAAAAAAGAATAACAAATATTTTAAGATAAGCCAAACGCTCTATTAGTACTGGTCAGCTAAAGGACTTTCATCCATTACACACCCAGCCTATCAAACTAGTAGTCTTCTAGAGAGCTTAGAGAAGATTCATCTTAGAGTTGGCTTCACGCTTAGATGCTTTCAGCGTTTATCCTTTCCAAACTTAGCTACGCTGCGATGCTCTTGGCAGAACAACAGCTACACCAGTGGTTTGTTCAACCCGGTCCTCTCGTACTAGGGTCAAATCTCTTCAATCTTCTTACGCCCACGGCAGATAGGGACCGAACTGTCTCACGACGTTCTGAACCCAGCTCGCGTACCGCTTTAAATGGCGAACAGCCATACCCTTGGGACCTGCTCCAGCCCCAGGATGCGATGAGCCGACATCGAGGTGCCAAACCTCCCCGTCGATGTGAGCTCTTGGGGGAGATCAGCCTGTTATCCCCGGGGTACCTTTTATCCTTTGAGCGATGGCCCTTCCACACAGAACCACCGGATCACTAAGACCGACTTTCGTCTCTGCTTGACTTGTATGTCTTGCAGTTAAGCTGGCTTATACCTTTATACTCTACTAGCGATTTCCAACCGCTATGAGCCAACCTTTGTAAGCCTCCGTTATTATTTGGGAGGCGACCGCCCCAGTCAAACTACCCACCAGACATTGTCCCACTTGAGGATAACTCAAGCTGGTTAGCTACCCAAATAAGAAAGAGTGGTATCTCAACAATGGCTCATATACAACTGGCGTCATATACTCAAAGCCTCCCACCTATCCTGCACATTCTTATCCAAATAGCAGTGTCAAGCTGTAGTAAAGGTCCACGGGGTCTTTCCGTCTTGCCGCGGGTAGGAGGAATTTTCACCTCCACTACAATTTCACTGGATCCCTCTTTGAGACAGCTCCCATCTCGTTACGCCATTCATGCAGGTCGGTATTTAACCGACAAGGAATTTCGCTACCTTAGGACCGTTATAGTTACGGCCGCCGTTTACTCGGGCTTCGATCAAGAGCTTCGCTAATGCTAACCCCATCAATTAACCTTCGAGCACCGGGCAGGCGTCACACCCTATACATCCTCTTACGAGTTAGCAGAGTGCTGTGTTTTTGGTAAACAGTCGGGAGGGACTCTTTGTTGTAACCTTCTTTGCTTTCGGAGTAAATCCTAATACAAAGGGAGGCACACCTTATACCGAAGATACGGTGCTATTTTGCAGAGTTCCTTAAAGAGAGTTCTTCCACGCGCCTTAGAATACTCATCCCACCCACCTGTGTCGGTTTACGGTACGGGCAACATTAGCTAAACTTAGAAACTTTTCTTGGCTCGACGGCATCAGGGGTTCTTCTCGCTGTCCGAAGACTTTGAAAAGCCTTTCAGTTCTCGGTGTATTCTTACACGGATTTGCCTGTGTAAGCACCTACGACCTTAGACTAGCACTTCCATCCGCTAGCCCCCTTAGCCCTAAGCGTCCTTCCATCGCACACTAATGTTGGTATAGGAATATTAACCTATTTGCCATCGCTTACCCCTTTCGGACTCAGCTTAGGACCCGACTAACCCTACGATGACGAGCATCGCGTAGGAAACCTTGGGTTTACGGCGTTAATGATTCTCACATTAATTATCGCTACTCATGCCTGCATGCTCACTTCTATTCGCTCCAGCACTCCTTGTCGGTATACCTTCGACGCAAATAGAACGCTCTCCTACCACTTGCACACAACTTAAATGACTTAACTTTTAATCTAAGAATATTTTGACTAAATTCACTAAGTTTATTTCTATTCTTACTCTATATAAATCAGTAAAAATATAACTTAGTTTCTATATTCTAAACTTAAATAATCTAAGTTGTGTGCAAGTCTAAAGCTTCGGTACTTACTTTAGCCCCGTTATATTTTCCGCGCAAAATCACTAGACCAGTGAGCTATTACGCTTTCTTTAAAGGATGGCTGCTTCTAAGCCAACCTCCTGGTTGTTTAAGTAACTTCACATCGTTTTCCACTTAAGTAAGATTTGGGGACCTTAGCTGTTAGTCTGGGTTGTTTCCCTCTTGACGACGGATTTTATCACTCGCCGCCTGACTGCTGTGATTACATATAAGGTATTCGGAGTTTGATAGGGTTTGGTACATTGGTGTATGCCCTAGCCCATTCAGTGCTCTACCCCCTTATATTACGACACAACGCTATACCTAAATATATTTCGGAGAGAACCAGCTATCACGAAGTTTGATTGGCCTTTCACCCCTATCCACAAGTCATCCCATAGCTTTTCAACGCTAGCGGGTTCGGTCCTCCACTAGTTCTTACACTAGCTTCAACCTGCTCATGGATAGATCACTTCGTTTCGGGTCTGCAGCATCTGACTTAGCGCCCTATTCAGACTCGCTTTCGCTACGGCTTCGCGTTAGCTTAACCTTGCCAGACACCACAACTCGCAGGCTCATTATGCAAAAGGCAGTCCATCACCCTGGATTGCTCCATAGGGCTCTGAATGATTGTAAGCAAATGGTTTCAGGTTCTATTTCACTCGGCTCACCGCCGTTCTTTTCACCTTTCCCTCACGGTACTTGTTCGCTATCGATCTGGTAGGAGTATTTAGGGTTGGATAGTGGTCTACCCAGCTTCAGACAGGATTTCTCGTGTCCCGCCCTACTCAGGATACTGCTAGCTAAGGTTAGGTTTTTGCATACGGGACTATCACCCTCTATGGCTACACTTTCCAGAGTGTTCTGCTAACCTTTCCTCTTGCACATTGCAGTCCTACAACCCCCAGTGCAAGCACTGGGTTTGCCCTCTTACGCTTTCGCTCGCCGCTACTGACGCAATCTCTTTTGATTTCTTTTCCTGAGGGTACTAAGATGTTTCAATTCCCCTCGTTCGCTCCATTATGGTAATGTATATCTCTATACATTGGGTTGCCCCATTCGGAAATCTAGGCATCAAAGCTTCTTGACAGCTCCACCTAGCTTATCGCAGTCTAGTACGTCCTTCATCGCCTCTACCAGTCAAGGCATCCACCATTCGCTCTTAGTAGCTTACCTTTTTTCAACCTTCTTTAGCGTCAAGGCAAAGCCTTGACTAAGAAGCAAACTAAAGGCCTACCCCGCCAAGCCTAATGTAAAATTAAGCTAAGTAGATAAGGCTAACTTCCTTCTTATTAAACTAAATCAGGTTTTAAACATAATCAACTGATTGTGTTAATTCTAAAACGCATCACTTCCTTGTTAAAGTTTAATGATAAAAGAGCTATATAAATTTTTGATGATTTATATAAAGACGGAAAGTGTTTAATCTTTAGTTTCATATTGAAAAATAAAGTCAATGATGTGAAGCTAAAGTCGTGTATTAAACTTTGAATTTCTTCTATCCTTTAACAAGTTCAGTAAAATTGTTTTTATTAAAACTTGCTTGTGACTCTTAACAATGATAAGTTAAAGAACACCTTTCTAAAAGGAGTTAAAATATTTATTTAGACTTTTTTTTAGAAAGTGAAAGTTGAAATTATACATAAAGAAACTTAAGGGAAGATGAAATGTGGGGAAGAAGTTAATAAATATCAATCTTCCTATCATTTAATTCCCTATATGCCGCACAAGCCTCTTTGTGTTTTTTATCGCAAGCTATGCCAAAATAGCGTTTTGCTTTTTTTATATCCCTTTTTTCAAGCTGATTATAACGCCCCAAAATATAGCAACTTTCCCCTAAGCCAAAAGTGCAAGATTGAGAATAAAAATGCAAAGCAGTATCTAAATTTTGCCTAATTTTCTCACCCTTTTCATAAAGCAAACCAAGTTTATAGCAGGCATTAGCGTCCTTTAAGGTGCAAGATTTTTTATAAAAATAAAGACTCAATTCGTCATCTTTTTCTTCCTCATAAAATAAAGCTATATTGTTACAACTTCTGGAATCGCCCAATTTGCAAGCTCTGTTATAAGCTAAAACTGCCTCATTTTTATAGCCATTTTCTTCCAAACTTAAAGCTAAATTTGAACAGCCTCTAGAATAGCCGAATTTACAAGCCTTATCATAAAATTGATGAGCCTTTCTCAAATCTTTTGAAACACCTTGCGCTTTCTCATTCATATAACCCAAAGAAAAACAAGCTCTTGGATTATCTTTTTCACATAAACTTTCAAAAAGTTCGTAAGCTTTGATAAATTTATTTGCTTCATAAAGCTTTAAGGCTTTTTCTATATCCTGTGCCAAAAGCTCATTAAGTCCCAAAAATAGTAATAAAACTAATCTTTTCATAAAGCTTTAATCCTTTCCTCTAAAGCTAAAATATAATTTAAACGCTCATTATTTTCCTCTTTTTTGGTTGAAATCAACGCCCTTTTTTGTGCAATTAAGTCTAAATTCTGCTCAAAAAATGTGTTAATAACTTTCAAAATAACGGGCTTTGCAACCAATAAATTTTCAAATTCATAAACATTTAGTTCGGTCAAAACCCTTTCGTAAATCTCATTTTTTTTAGGATAATATAAAGAAAATTGTGAGCTGTCAAGCTCGTAAAATATGCGACTTTCGTTAATTTTACGACTAAAAAAACTTAAACTTAATTTGCAAGCATTTTCATAGTTTGCAAAAGCTTTAAGATTTAATTTTTCAAAAAAAAGTTCTAAATCCAAATTATTTTTAAACAAGATATTTTCAAAATCGCGCAAAAAATACTCTTCACTCGCACTCGCAAAAGTTCTAAGGTCGGCAAAATTTTTCTCACTTTGCAAAAAATCATCTTTTTGAATGTTAGAAATTCTTGCCTTAAAAAGTAGAATTTCTTTTTTTAAAGTCTCAAAACTCTCTTTCAAATTTGATTTTAAATTTTCAAAAGAAAACTCAAATTCTTTTTTAATATGCCTAAATTCCTTATTCATCACATCAGAATGATAAAACATCGCCAAAAAGGCATCGTCGCTTGAAATATAAGGGGTTTTGTAGCTGTATTTGCAATATAAGTTTTTCTTAAAAAAACCTTGCGCCTCCTTATAAAAAAAACCTTCTTTTTCTCTAACAAAATTAAAAATTTCTACACTCAAACGCTCGGCTATACTTTTAAGCTGTTCTAAAATTTGATGATTTAAAAGCTCAATTTTCTCTTTTAAATCAACAAAATAATGTCTCAAATATACTTCATAATCTTCAAATTTAGCTTCAAGCTCGTTGAAAATAGTATCAAAAAGAATACTTTCTTCTCTAGTAATTTGACAAAATTCAAGTAATTTCCTCTTACTAAATTCACGTTTTAATTCTTTTGTATCAATATTTTCCAAGTATTTTAATAAAGTGCTAAAATTAGACTTTTCATAATTTTGCTCTTCTTTAGCCTCCTTACAAGAAATGGCGATAATTTGTTTAAAATATTTTCCAAAAACACCTCTTGCATATTCAAGAACTCTTTCAAGTTCCACCTGACTTAATTTATCCTTTTGATTTAAGACGCACAAGCTATTTTTACCAAGAATTCTTAAATTGGCTTTGATGGCGTCTTCTTCGCTTTTCTTGCCCGCGTTATCAATCAAACTTAACCAAATCACGCAGTGGATATCCTCAAGCTCTTTAAAAGTTGTTAGCGTATCGCTTTCATTTGCATTAAGTCCGGGAGTATCCACAAGACTTAAATTCCTTAAAAGTGGTACAGGAGCATAAATGTGTATGCTTTTAGCCTCCTTTAAACTTTTTCTTTGATCTGTATAAAATCCAAGCTCACTAAGCTCTGTGATAATATCGCTTCCATCTTCAAATTCTACACGTAAAATATAATCTTTTCCATAATGCAAAAAAGTAGGTTTAAAAGTAACAGGCACAACACCTGTTGGCAAACATTCACGCCCCAAAATCAAATTTAAAAGGCTTGACTTTCCACTAGAAAATTGACCTATAATGGCTATTTGTATATTTTTCTCCAAAGAAAAAATAAGGCTTTTTAAACGCTCTTTTAAGCCTAAACTAAGATGCATAAAAGGCTCATCAAATTCACTACAAAGTCTTCTTATCTTACCCTCAAAACTTTCATCAAATTCTTTTTTGTAGGCATTTTCATAAGCATTAATAAATTGTTTTAAAAGCTCAATTTGCATTTAAAAGATCCTTTTGAAGTTCTTTTAGTTCGGCAATTTTTTCTAAATTTGTTTCATAATTTTGCGTAAAATCAAATTGTTCTTTTTCTAAATTTTGAAGTAAATTTGTGAGATTGTTTAACTTTTCTCTCACATTTTTTTCAAAATGTATCAACTTTTCATTTAAAAAATTCAAAAAATTTCCATTTATATTCAAGTCTTCCAAAATCTTATCAAGCTCAAACCTCCTAAAGGCTTTAATTATAAGCTCATCTAATTGTTTTTCCATGGTGAAAATATCACTTTTTTCTTGCATTATTTGACCAAGTTCTATTTTTAAAAATACAAATTGATCTGTCGCAAAAATATCCTCTATCGTCTTTGAAATACCCTCTTTAAAGTCTTCAAAGCCATTATCAAATTCTGCTTGCAAGAAGTTATATTTTAAGCTTAAATTTTTCTTAATATCATCAATTTTCTTCAAATTTTCAAATTTCACTTCTCTCAAAATATCATTAATCCCATCTCTTGTTGTGATATCAATTATATTTAAAATGCGATTTAAATCAAGTTTTTTGGCATTACTATTAAGATATTTTAACTCATCAATTAAGCGTTCTTTAAGTTTTTTGGCTAAGAGTAGGACAAGTTGATTTATATCATTTTGAGAATTTCTAAGCTTTGAAATAGAATTTTCAATATCATCTTTAGCATTTAAAAGCTCTTTTTCTTGTTTTTTAAATTCCGTTAAAAATTGCATATTTTCATCTTGAGTGGCGTGTGAGCTTTCTTTAAAAAATTTATTTTGCATTTCATATTCGCTTAAAATTTGCATAAGTTCCAAGTTAAGCTCTTTTTTATAGGCATTTAAAGTCGTTTTACTTTTTTCTCCAGAATAAAGTGCATTCAACAAATATCTTTCAAATTCCTCCATTCCACTTTGTTTAAATTCCTCTTTGCTTACTAAATTTTTATAAAAATCATTTGCTTTTTTTGCACTCACACAAAGAAAATCGATTTTTTCAATCAACATTTCTTCGCCCTTAAGTCTTTCTTTTAACGAATTTTTCGTATAAGTAATGACTTCTTTTAAATCTTCTTCGTTCAATAAATCCGCTTTAGTCAAAACGACTAAAAACTTACCAAGACGCGAATTAAGAAGACAAGAAACTAAAAATTCCATATCTTTTTGAGTTAAACTTTGAGAAGCGTTCATTAAATGAATCAAAAAATCGCTTTGCTTTAAATAAGCCTTCGTTAATAATTCTCTTTGAACAACGACATCATCAAGCCCCGGAGTATCCACTATAGAAATATTATTTTGCAAAAATTCTAAATCTGCCTCAAGTTCAATTTTTTTAATAAAAGCTGAAATTTGATTTTTAGCACTACTAAATTCCTTAAGTTTCTCTTGGGAAATCTCTTTTACTATGCTTTCTTTTTGGATAAAATCAGCAATATTATATTTACTAGAAAGCTCACGCACAAAACCTTCAAGTTCCGTACTAAATTTAGAGTTTGAAAGGATATTTTCCCACTCTTTTTCATTCCAAAAATATAATTTTGCTTTTTTAGATTTTCCATACTTTAAAACGCTTAAATTTGCGGTTTCTGGGATATTTGAAACACCCAAATATTCCTCTTTTAACAAAGCATTTAAAAGGCTTGATTTGCCAGCATTCATCACACCTGTAACAGCAACACTAAATTCTAAATTTTTAAATTTTTCTAAAGCTTTTTGTAAATTTTCTTTACTAACTTGACTAAGGGCTAAAGATTGGAGCTTGAGATTAATGGTGTCTAACTCATTGAAAGAAGTTTCAAAAAGAATCTTTTTATCCTTTTCTTCTAATTTGACATTTTCTATAAATTTAATTATCAAATCATTATTTGCTATCCTTTCCAAAATTCTTAAAGCACTTAATAAATCCCGTTGATTTAAAAAACCTTTTTGCAAAAGATTTAAGGTGCAAATTTGAGCATACTGAATACTAAAAATATCCACTCTTAAAGCAATTTTTTTCATAATATTTGCAAATTCTTTTAAGAGAAAATACCTTTCATAATTTGTCTCATCAACACTTAAAATGATGGCGAATTCACTAAGATCAAGTTGGATTGAATTGTCAAAAATCGAGTTAAAATCTAAAAATTGTAATTTATTTTGCCAAAGTTGTTGAAGAAGATTTTGCATTAAAATCCCCCTTTAAAAAGGGGGAAATATTTATTTACATTTTTGTGCAACAAGCTGTCTTCTCATATAAGCTATTTTACTCTGCAAAGGCAATTCCTTAGGGCAATTATCCTCGCAAGCAAGCAAAGACATACACCCAAAAACCCCATCATCATCGCCTACAAGTTCGTAAAAATCCTCCACAGTTCTATGATCGTGCGGATCTTGCAAATATCTTGCAGTGCGAAGAAGTCCTGTCGCTGCAATGAAATTTGGACGCATTAATTTAGTCGCACACGAAGCTACACAAATCCCACACTCGATACAACGATCTAGCTCAAAAGTCTCATCAGCTACTTCAGGCTCAATGCGTTCTTCAATTTTGGAAATATCGGTTTCTTTTTCATTATGCACCCAACTTTCCACTCTTTTACACATATCCTCAAACCACTCGCCCGTATTGACACTTAAATCCTTAATATGCTTAAATGCCGGCATAGGCATAAGCTCAATTACGCCATCTGGATAGTCCTTAGTTAAAGTTTTGCAAGCGAGTTTTGGAACACCATTTATCATCATCGCGCAACTTCCACAAATCCCTGCACGACAAACAAAGTCAAAACTCAAATCTGCATCCATTTTTTCACGTATTTGTGTCAAACACACAAAAACTGTCATAAAAGGAGTTTCCTCAAGCTCATAAGTTACAAAATGCGGCTTTGAAATTTTGCTTAAAGGGTTATACTTAAACGCCTTTATTGTTAATTTCCTACTCATAATCCACTCCTATTCTTTGATTTGGTGCTTTATATTTGGCTTGAAGTTCATAGGGCATTAAAGCATTTTGAATTTCATAACGACCCTTACCCTCGCTTTCCATTTTTTCGCGAATCGCATCAACCTCAGCCTGACGCTTTTCACTCAATGGATTTTCAATGATATTACCCTTAGCACCGTATCCTCTAAAGGCTGGTGGCATTTCCATTTTCATAATATCAAGCTCATCATACTCTACTTTTGGCAAAGTTTCGCCCTCAACCCAATAAGTTAGCGTCCTTTTCATCCAATTTAAATCATCTCTCTTTGGATAATCTTCTCTATAATGTGCCCCACGACTTTCTGTTCTTAAAAGCGCACCATAAGCAACACATAAAGCAACTTTTAACATTCTAGGCACTCTATAAGCCTCCTCAAGCTCTGGATTTGCGGCGTCTAATTCCTTACAATGCACCTTAACATTTAAAGATTTTTTATAAAGCTCTTCAAGCTCATTAACAGCCTCTTTTAAACCTTCGCCTGTTCTAAAAATCGCAACCTTATCCCACATTACTTCTTTCATTCTGTTTTTGATTTCAAAAACATCGTTTTGCCCTTCTTTATCAACAAGGGATTTGAGGTATTGATACTCTTTGCTTAAAAAGTCTTTTACAACATTAGTATCTACAACTTCGCCGTTGTTTTTACAATAATCCGCAAAATAATCACCTACTATCATACCCGCAACAACGGTTTCTGCACAAGAATTTCCACCCAAGCGATTAAAGCCGTGCATATCCCAACACGCCGCTTCACCACAAGCAAAAAGCCCATCAAGCCACTGACTTTCACCCGTTGGTTTGGTGCGAATTCCACCCATTGAATAGTGTTGCATAGGAAGAACTGGCGCCCAACCTTTAGGACCCTCATCAGCAGGATCAATGCCGTTGAAAGTTTTGCAAATATCTTGCACATCACGTAAATTCTTTTCAACATGCGCTCTACCCAAAATAGAAATATCGAGCCACAAATGATCTCCATAAGGACTTTTCACACCCTTACCCTTACGGATATGCTCCATCATTCTACGACTTACAACATCACGGCTGGCAAGCTCTTTTTTCTCCGGCTCATAATCAGGCATAAAGCGATAGCCATCAACATCACGCAAAATACCACCATCGCCACGGCACCCTTCAGTAAGTAAAATTCCGCTTGGCACGATAGGGGTTGGGTGAAATTGCACAGCTTCCATATTAGAAAGTCTGCAAAGTCCTGTCTCAAGAGCTATAGCAGCACCCGTTCCCTCACAAATGACCGCATTAGTTGTTTGCTTATAAATTCTACCATAGCCTCCAGTAGCTATCATCGTGCCTCTTGCAATGTAAGCAATGAGTTGTCCATTTGTCAAATCTCTAGCAATTACACCCAAACATTTTTTACCATCGTGAATAATACGCACAGCCTCCATTCTATCAATAACCTTAACCTGATGTTTAATCGCCTCATTTGCTACACCATAAAGCATACAATGCCCTGTTGCATCGGCGATATAACAGGTTCGCCATTTTTTCGTTCCTCCAAAATCCCTTGCGTTGATAAGTCCGTGGGCTTCTTCTTTTTCTTCAATCACAGTTTTTTGTGCGTTGATGACAACCGTTCTAGGACCTTTAGTTACTCTAGTCCAAGGCACACCCCAAGCCGCAAGTTCTCTAACAGCCTTTGGTGCAGTTTGAGCAAACATTCTTGCAACCTCTTGATCGCATCCCCAATCAGAACCTTTCACAGTATCTGCAAAGTGTAAATCCTCATTATCTCCCTCACCTTTAGCACCATTTCCAAGACTTGCTTGCATACCACCTTGCACAGCTGCCGAGTGGGAACGCTTCACGGGACAAATACTTAAAAGCGTAACGCTTTGCCCACTTTTCGCCACTTCAATGGCTGCTCTAAGTCCTGCTAAACCGCCGCCTATTACTAAAGCATCACTATATTGTATATTCATAATTTGCTCCATTATAAGTTTTAACCAACGCACTTTGTGCTTGATTTTGATAATTTTCAAAGCCTATTTTTGCAAATGCGGCAAGGGATAGCACGCCTAAAACTAAGAAAAATACGCTAATAACCCATTTTGCCATTTTAAGCTTTTTGCGACTTTCTTTAGCGTTTTTGCCCTCAAACCAGCCCCATTTGACACAAAGTCTGTAAAGTCCTATACTTCCATGAAGTTCAACGCAAATAAGCAAAACAATATAAAAAAGCCACATAAAGTGGTTGATTACTCTTTCTCCAGACATATCACCGCTGATTTTATCAGCATTTGTAATAATGAAGATAAGATGAGCTGAACCTAAGAAAAACATTACAAAACCTGTGAAAGCTTGCACCCACCAAAGCGTAGTGTCTTCGTGCTTCATCTTTTTTGTGTGCGTTCTTAAAAGTTGATATTGACGAAAATTAATAGGAAATTTTCTCATCGCTAAACCAGCATGCACAATGAAAACAATCAAAACACAGGCTGCAAGGAATGAAGTAATGTAACTCATAATAGGGTTATCATAAACAAATTTCAACTCTAAAAAATGGACAACAGAGTTAAAAAAATCTTCACTCACCAAAATAGTGGATACAAAAAGCATATGTAGCCACATAAAAAGTCCCAAAAAAAGCCCTGAAGCACTTTGGATAAAGTCAAGTCTCGCAGGCATTTTGCTTTTTTTGCCCTCAATGCTCTTACCCAAATAACCTTCGATAAGATCACTCATCTTTTCTCCTTAGAATGAATTTAAAAACTATTAATTATAATTTTATTAGCCTTTAAGATACATTAAATTTTTTTTAAAAAAAAGATAAAAAAATAAAGCTACTATGAACATTATTAAACTTAAAATTTGTCCCATACTTAGCCCAAAAGCCACAAATCCAAGCTCAAAATCAGGTTCTCTATAAAACTCACACACAAAACGCGCTAAAGAGTAAGCTCCAGCATAAACGATAATAAGCTCTCCCTCAAATTTTTGTCTCAATTTAAACAAATAAACGATAATAAAAACAACAACACCTTCCAAAAATGCTTCGTAAAGTTGAGAGGGGTGCCGTAATAAACCATCAACATAAATTCCCCAAGGCACATCACTCACACGCCCAAAAAGCTCTTGATTGAGGAAATTTCCCACTCTTCCAAAAACATAAGCCAAAGGAACACTCAAAGCTACAACATCAAGATAAAGCCAAAGTCTTTGCTTATATTTTTTACAAAAAAGAAAGGTTGCCAATAAAAAACCAATAATAGCACCGTGATAACTCATACCACGAATACC
This sequence comes from Campylobacter vulpis, assembly GCF_014217995.1. Taxonomy (NCBI): domain Bacteria; kingdom Pseudomonadati; phylum Campylobacterota; class Epsilonproteobacteria; order Campylobacterales; family Campylobacteraceae; genus Campylobacter; species Campylobacter vulpis. The sequence continues at coordinate 598,510 of NZ_CP041617.1, read as the reverse complement.
TACAAATTCGCCATTTATATCAAAAGGGTTAAAAATTTGCCAAGGATGCGTAAAATAGTAAAGTGTATGAGAATCATAAATTAAAATATAACCAAGTCTAGCACCTAAAATCACGCCAAGTTCAACCCAGATAAAATAATTATCTAAATGCTTACTATCTATATCTAAATTAAATTTTTTAACAAAAAATTTCGCCAAATATAAGGCTAAAAGTAAGGCTATCACATACATAATGCCATACCAATGCACCTTAAAACCAAAAAACTCAAAAGCTACAACATCAAAATTTGCATAAATATTTTGCCAAAATTCCATTTTAAGTCCAAATTTTTTAAGAGAAATATAGCAAAAAAACTTTAACTTGCTATAATTACGTTTAAAAAATAAAAGGTTAAATAATGAAAAAAGCTTTTTTACTTAGCACAGCTCTACTCTTTATAGCTTGCTCAAATACAAGCTCAAATTTCGTTCATCTTTCTATGCCAAATTTTAAACCTCAAGCTCCCACTCAAATTCAAGCTATAAATTCTGGCATTAAAATTGCCTTAGAGCCTTTAATTTTAGAACAAAATAATAATTATTCGGATAATTTTGAAAATTCTGTGCTTAAAATTCGCATCGATAAGGAAAATGAGCTTTTAAAACAAAATTTAGAGGAACAAATCAAAACTATTGCAAAGCTTAAGGGCTATGAAATAGATAATGCAAATCCCGATTATAAACTTAAAGGCGTAATTAAAATTTTCATTGATGAAAAAGAAATTCAAAAAACAAGCGAATGGCTTAGTGGAGATTCAATAGACTCAAAACTTGGTTTAAAATTTGAGGGGAAAATCGAATTTATCGATGCCCATAATCCACAAAATAAAACTAAAATTTCAAGCAATACCAAACTCGATTCTTTAATCGATTTAACCTATCCTATTAAAAGTAGTGATGGAGTGAGTATGTTTAAAACTACACTTAGCAATGTTCCAACCCAACTTAACAAAGGTTTAGAACGTCCAGCTTTTGAAATAGACAAAGCTTATTTGGCTTTTTACAAAAATACTCTAAATTCTCTTCATATAAATCTTCCAAAAGCTCTAGATTTAGGCAAAAGTGAGCCACAAAATGCCAAAGAATATAATGAATTTACAAATGAGAGCTTTAGTGAAGAAAATCCTACCGAACAAAGGTATAAAAAAGAAAGTCAAACGCAAGAAACTTCAACAGACAATGAGGAAGATGGGGTTATTATCTTTGAATAACCCTTTTTATCTAAGATAATAAGCAATTTGCTCTCTCTTTAAAATGCGTATAAGATTGCTCGTTCCCTCAACACCCGTTGGAAAACCAGCACTTAAAATATAGCATCTATCTTTACTCATAAAACCTTTCTCTACACTTGATTTCACAGCATCTTTAAGCAATTGTGTTAATTCATCACTTTTATTAACTAAAATGGCAGGATTAACTCCCCAAACTATACTAAGAAAATTGAGTGTTTTTTCACTATGTGCTATGGCAATAATTTCTATATTGGGACGATAGCGTGCGATTTTAATGGCAGATTTACCACTGCTTGTAAGAGCAAAAATAGCGTCTGCATTTAAATCTGTTGCCAAATGAGTGCTTGACTGCATAATTTTATCCGTATCATCTAAGTAATCAAAACGATTAAATTTATTATAAGGATAGCTTTTTTCCACTTCCACTATGGTCTTGCACATTACATCAACGGCATTAGCAGGGTCAATCCCTACGGCACTTTCCTCACTCAGCATTACCGCATCTGTTCCGTCTAAAACCGCATTTGCTACGTCAGAAATTTCGGCTCTTGTTGCTGTTTTTGTCTTTGCAAGAGAAAAAAGCATTTGCGTCGCCGTAATGACAGGTTTTGAGGCATTATTTGCCTTTTGGATAATGGCTTTTTGTATATTTGGCACTTTATAATAGGGCACTTCAATACCTAAATCCCCACGAGCTACCATTATGCCATCGCTTGAAGCAATAATTTCATCAATGTTTTCCACAGCATCAAATTTCTCAATCTTAGCAAAAATAGCAATCTTCGCCCCATTTTGCACTAAAATTTCTCTCACTTCATCAATGTCGTGAGCGTTTTGCACAAAAGAGATTGCAAGAAAATCTACACCATTTTCAATACCCCAAAGCAAATCTCGCCTATCTTTTTGTGTAATGACATCAATATTAATACGCGTGTTGGGAAAATTAATCCCCTTATTAGAATTTAAAAATCCATCGTTTTCAATTACGCTTTGAATAAAATTTTTATTAATATCCACAATTTTCGCACGAATACTGCCATCGTAAAGATAAACATATTCTCCCACTTTTAGCATATTTAAAATATCGCTTTGATTAATGCTTAATTTATAATGTGTTAAATCAACTCTTTCTCCAAGAATTTTACTACGATAAAAATCTAATCTATCGCCCTTTTTAAGCTCAAAAGGCTCTTTAAGCTCACCCGTGCGAATTTTAGGACCACTAATATCTTGAAGTATCCCTATTCTCGTATTCAGCTCACTTGCTACCTTGCGAATTTTTTCTAAATTCTGCTTATGATACTCGTGAGTTCCGTGAGAAAAATTAAGTCTAAACACATTAACACCATTAATAATCATTTGGCGTAAAATCTCTTCGCTTTCACTAGCAGGACCAACCGTGGCAACTATTTTAGTTTTCTTAAGCATTTTTACCTCATAATAATTCTGTGCTAAATTTATCTTCATCAAATTTAGCACCCAAATAATCACAAATTGTTTTTGTATCTCTTTCGGCATTGCCAAGACAACTTGTCGCACCAGGACTTGGTGTCATATTGAAGATAATTCCTTCCACCTCGTTAATACTAGCTTCACCTAGCATAAGTTCTCTTTTTGTTTTATCAATCACTTGCGGACGCACCCCACCAAATCCTTTAGCATAATAAAGCTGGTCGGATTTTAAGCTTGGGACAATTTTTCTTGCATTTTTAACAAACAAGCTTTTATTGATAAAAGGAAGTTCATATAAATAATTATAAAGGATATAATTTCGAATCGTAGCATCTTTAAACATACCCAAACTCACACTCAGCACAACTCTATCAAGTTTTAAAGCTTCAAAAAATTCTGGCACAGACTTCAAACCCTTATAACGCTCAAGCTTAGGGATTACTAAAGCTGTTGGACCAAAACGCGTATTCATATCTGCCATTAAATCAGGATCTCCGTGCAATGCCGCAAAAGGAAGTTTAGGATTTTGCACCATATAAACCTTGCCATTTAAAAGTTTTTGCTTAGTAAGATAAAAACTGCCAGCCACAGGCCAACAAGATTTATCAAGCCCTAAGCCCATTTTATGTGCGAGATACAAAGAGTGTGCGCCAGCATTTACGACAACAGCCTTAGCTTTATATTCTTTAAAATTTGCCGTCCTTATCGTAAAAATTCCCTCATTTTTAGAGATATGCACTACCTCCTCATTAAAAGCCACTAAAGTGTTTTTGCCCTGTTTTTGCCCCTCTTCAACCAAACTTTCACTCATTTTAGCAAAATCAACGGTCGTGAAAACTTCCCCAGCCTCAACGCCCATAGCGACAATATTTTCTTTTCTATCATTCACACCATCCTCACCCAAAGCGACCTTAGGCTCAATTTGCTTGATCTTATCCCTATCATAAAAATGAATGTAAGGATAAAGCTCTTTAAATTCCTCGTATCGTTCTTTCATATAGGCACACTCCGCATCATCTACGGCTAAAGCCATTTTTTGATGCGAAAACATAAATTTATTTTGTGCATTTTGCAAAAGTCCATATTTTACTATCATATCGGCTGTGCGTTTGACTTTTTGTGCCTTTTCTAAAGTATAATTTGTCTCTATATCACCACAATGTATGGTTTGCGAGTTACTTGTGCTTTTGCTATTTATAGTTGCTGGGGCGTGATACTTTTCTATTAAAGCGATATTTTTAATATCCGTATATCTAGCAAGCTCATAAAACAAAGCTGCACCAGAAATTCCAGCTCCTATAACCAACACATCAAATTCTTGCTGGCTCATCGATTTTCCTTAAAATAGTTTATTTCTTTACAAAGTAAAAGTGTAATTCATTTTATTTTATAAAAAAATAAAAGTTATAAAAGCTTAAAATTTATGAGTAAAATAGTAACACTTTAAAGTTTTAAAATGCGAGGATTTTCACCGATAAGCTTTTTCATTCCTCTAAAAATTAATAATTTATCATAAATAGCATTATCAAAAAAATTTGCCAAAAACTGACCATCTCCTCCTGTAAAATATAGTTTCTCGTTTTTTGCCACATCTTTGATGAGCAAATAAATTCCTTTAAAAACAGCATAGCTGAGAGCATCATTTGTTTTTTGCGGAAAAGCATCAAAGCTAATTTGTGTATTAAATTCGCCCTTTAAACGCGGAGATATATGAGCGTAAATTTTTTTATAATTAGCAATCCCGGGCAAAATAAATCCTCCTAAATGAATAAAATTTGACACCAAATCCACAGTAATTGCACTTCCAGCATCCACAACCACTCCATCGCTTATAGTATAGCAAGCCGCAATTCTATCCACGCCAAGTCCTTGATAAATCGTATCAAAAGCGAAATAAGGCTCAAGATTAATAAAATGACTTTGTGTAGATAAATAAGTCTTAAGTCTTTCATTAACATTAATATAATAGATTTTTTGCTCACTTTTAAATTCTAAAAATTGCTCTATGTTTAGAGTAAAATATTTATTATCATCCAAAAAATTCGCACTAGAATTACCTATATCACATAGAAGCATTGATACTAAAACCCTTCATTTGCAAATAAGCCTTAGCCTTAGAACAAAGTGCCGAATGCGAAACAAAAGAAAAATTAACATTTTTAATATTATATTTTTCTAAAATATCAAGACATAAGTGTTCTAAAAATACCGCATCTTTTAACACAAATCTCGATTTACCTACATAAGAAAAAATTAAATTTTCCCCACTTAAAACACAAGAAAAGTTTCGCTTCTTAGTAAATTCACTCAAATCCACATCAATCCTATAAAATTTTATCTAAATCCAAAATACGATTGTCATAATAAAATTTATTTCCATTCATAAAAGATTTTTTATCAACAGCACCCTCGAGTTTAAAAATTTCTATATTTTCAAGTTGAGTGTCACACTTAATCAAAAAGCCCATTTTTTCAAAAATATATAAATGATTCCCATAAATACTTGCTTTATTAAAAATAGCAAATTCAAATTTCTTTTCATCAAGCTTTTTTAATTCAAAATCCGTCTTTATCACACTTCCATCTTTTCCTAAGATAAAAATAGCATTTTCATCAACAAGCACTTCTTTGATATCTGTATCCAAATAAAAGGTCTTTGCAGGAGTAACAACTATAATCTTTTTTCCACTTGCAGCTATCATTTTATCATCCAAAACACTTAAATGAATAATGTTATTAAAAAAGTCTTGCGATGAAACAATCACATCTTTTACAATTTGAGAATTGAATCTAGAAAAAACGATAAGTTTTCCGTCTAAGGTAGGATAAATAATTAATTCTCCTAAAAATACAGGAGCGGCAAAGCGATAATCTTGTGCCACGGCTTGCGTGAAAGTTTTAGAAAATTTCACACCTAAACTACGATTTGCTAAGACAATGGTATTATTCGCTAAAATTAAAGCAATATCATCTCCACTCAAAGCCACACTTAAAACACTCGCATCAAATTGATATGCGTAAAGTTCTTCTTTATCTGCATTTAGAATTTTCAAATTTCCTTCATTATCCGCTACAACAAATTCGTCATTTTGATAGTGCAAAAGTGTATAATTTTTCTCTAACTTAAAATCTAAAACGCCATCATTTTCAAAGATCACTTTGCCATTATTTAATTTAGCTGAAGCAATATTATAGTCAATGATTTTAGCCCCTAGACTTCCACTAGAATTTAAAATTCCATCCTCATAGCTAGGTGTAAAATACTGCCTTTTTGTGCCACAAGCACAAAGCAAAAAAAGACAAAAAAGAGTTATTGCGATATGTTTCATTGTGATATGCCTTGATAATGTTTGAAATTTTTAGCAATTTGTTCCAAAGGCGTATTTGACTTAATTTGAGCAAGAAGAACATTTGCCTCTTCTATTTTCTTTTGTTCTAAAAGCATATAAGCCTCCAAAATTTTAGCATAATCTTTTAAAAATATGGATTTATCATTGTTGGCTAAAGCTATAATATTACGAAATAAGGGTTCAACTTTTTCATTTTCACTTAACGCGTTGAGCTCTTGTAAAATTTGCGTATCCATTGGATTTTTAGCCAATTTTTGCATTAAAAAAATAGCATATAAATTAAGATTTTTATCTTTTAATCTATCCAAAAGAGCTTTATCATCATTTTTTATAAGTAAATTAGCGTAAATTTCATTACTTTCCTTCACATTGCTCTCTTTTATGGTATCCATAATAAAACTTACTATTAACCATAAAACAAAAATGATTACAAAACTTACAAAATAAAGCTTATATTTGCGTATAAATCTCTCGCCCTTGATGAAATTTTCCAAAAATTGTTCTTCTGTATTGATTTCCGTTTTTATTGCTTTCAAATTCTCTTTTAATGCCAAAATAGTTCCTTTTTGAATTTTTGCAAAATTGTAACATAATAAAACAAAATATTCTAAACAATTAAGCCTTTTATGTTATAATTCGCTTGAAATTTTGAAAATTTTAGGATTGCAAATGCAAATTGATGAAAAACTTTTAAATAAACTTGAAAAGCTTAGTGCTCTAAAAATTAATGAAGAAAAAAGACAAAGTGTTATTAATGAATTAAGCGAAATTGTCAATTTTGTTGATAAGCTCAACACGCTAGACTTAAGTCAAAACGAAGTTGCAATAAGCACATTAAAAGGCGGCACACCTCTAAGAACTGATGATGAAAAAACATCTGAAGTGGTAGAAAATGTATTAAAAAATTCGCCCTGCCACGAGGGAAAGTTCTTTTCTGTGCCAAAAATCATAGAGTGATTTACTCATCATTTTTAGATTTAAAGTAGAATATATTTGCGGATTTTTATTTTTAAGGTAAGATTAAAATGAGTTTTTATTGGTTTGATGCTTTTATTATCGGCTTTACTTTATTGCTGGGACTCAAGGGAATTTTAAATGGATTATTTAGGGAAATCTTTGGACTTTTAGGGATAGTGGGCGGAGTTTTTGTCGCCTCAAAATATGCCAACGATGGCGCTTCTTTCATACAAAATACCTTTTATAAAATAGAAAATGAGTCCTTGGCTTCTTTTGCGGGCTTTTTAGCAATCTTAATTATTTTTTGGATCGCTTGTTTATTGCTTGGAAATTTTTTAGCAAAGCTTATTAAACTCAGCGGTTTAGGATTCTTAGATAAAATTGGTGGTTTTTTGTTTGGTGGAGCTAAGGTCTTTTTAATTTTTGCAATTTTAGTTTTTTGTGTTGCTAGAATAGATTTTTTAAACGATAAACTAGAAAATTTCGCTAAAGATAGCTATACTTTAAATTTGCTTAAAAATACCGGTGCATTCATTATGAATCAACCTTTAGCCAAACAAAACCTAGAAGAAGCACAACAAAATTTAAAAGAAAGCGTAGAAAATATATCCAATGAAGCTCAAGGACAATAAATGCTAATGGAAAATTTAGAATACGATGTTTTGCTTGAAAAATTTAAAAAAATCTTGCGTGAAGGTGGTCTTAAATATACCAAACAGAGAGAAGTTTTGCTTAAAACGCTTTACCACAGCGACACACACTATACACCAGAAAGCCTATATATGGAAATCAAACAGGCAGAACCAGACTCTAATGTCGGCATAGCCACAGTGTATAGAACACTCAATCTACTTGAAGAAGCCGAGATGGTAACCTCCTTATCCTTTGGTTCTGCAGGTAAAAAATACGAACTTGCAAACAAACCTCATCACGACCATATGATTTGTAAAGTTTGCGGGAAAATTATAGAATTTGAAAACCCTATCATAGAGAGACAGCAATCTTTAATTGCCAATGAACATCATTTTAAACTCACAGGACACTTAATGCAGCTTTATGGAATTTGTAGTGATTGCAATCATAAGACAAAGGTGAAAATATAAATGTTTGATAATGTTTTAGAGCAACAAAGAATCGCCAAGGCAACGGAACTTAAAACGGCGGGATTTAATCCTTATCCGCATTTTTTACAAAAAGAATTAAGCATTAAAGAATTTAAAAATAAATTTGCCTACATCACACAAAATGATGAAAAAAGAGATGAAAATGTTTTTGTAAGCATAGCAGGACGCATTAAGCTTTTGAGAATAGCTGGAAAGTCCATCTTTGCAAATATAGAAGACGAAAGCGAAAATGTTCAAATTTACTTTTCTAAAGATAGTATAGGCGAAGAACAATTTAATCTTTTTAAAAAAAATCTAGAGGTGGGCGACATTATCTTAGCTAAAGGCTATCCTTTTCTAACTAAAATGGGAGAATTTAGCCTACACATTAGCAAATTAACCCTTGCGGCAAAAAGCATCGTGCCTTTACCTGAAAAATTTCACGGACTTACAGACATTGAACAAAGATACCGCAAACGCTATGTAGATATGATTATGAATACTGATGTTAGAAAAGATTTTTTTACGCGTTCTAAAATTGTAAGTTTGATTCGACATTTTTTTGAAAATAAAGGTTTTTTAGAAGTAGAAACCCCTATGATGCACCCCATTGCAGGAGGAGCAAATGCCAAACCTTTTGTAACTTTTCATAATGCCTTAGGTGTGGAAAGATTTTTAAGAATTGCTCCAGAACTTCACTTAAAAAGGCTTATTGTAGGAGGATTTGAAGCTGTTTTTGAGATTAATCGCTGTTTTAGAAATGAAGGTATGGATCTTACCCACAACCCTGAATTTACTACCATAGAATTTTACTGGACTTATCACAATTATAAGGATTTAATGGATTTAACAGAAGAGCTTTTTGCTCTACTTTTAAAAGAATTAAAATTGGAAAGCAAAATAAAATTTGACGATAAAACCATCGATTTTTCTAAACCTTTTGAAAGAATTAGCTATAAAGAAGCCTTAGAAAAATATGGAAATTTAAGTAAAGAAATCATAGAAAATAAGGAACAAATTTTAAATAAACTCAAAAGCGATGGCTTTGAAGCAAATGAAAGACTAGATTTGGGACATTTGCAAGCAGAACTTTTTGATCATTATGTTGAAGATAAGCTCATCAATCCCACTTTCATCATAGATTTTCCTATATCCATAAGTCCTCTTTCAAGGCGTAGCGAAAAAGATGAAAATATAGCGGAACGCTTCGAGCTTTTCATCGCCGGAAAAGAAATTGCAAATGGCTTTAATGAATTAAACGATCCACTTGATCAGTATGAAAGATTTTTAAAACAAATCGAAGCCAAAAACGCCGGCGATGAAGAAGCGTGTGAAATGGACGAGGATTTTGTTAATGCTCTAGGTTATGGTATGCCTCCAACTGCTGGCGAGGGCATAGGCATCGATAGACTTGTTATGCTTTTAACGGGAAAAAAGTCAATTCGCGATGTAATTTTATTCCCTGCGATGCGTCCATTAAAATCAGAACTTAAGGAGGATAAAGAATGAGTTTAGAGCAATTTGATGAAGAAATTTACAATCTTACCAATGCAGAATTAAAGCGTCAATGCGATGGACTTGAAATGATAGCAAGTGAAAATTTTACTCTACCTGAAGTGATGGAGGTAATGGGTAGCGTTTTGACAAATAAATATGCCGAAGGTTATCCGGGGAAAAGATATTATGGTGGTTGTGAAATAGTCGATGAAATTGAAACTCTTGCTATCGAAAGATGTAAAAAACTTTTTAATTGTGCCTTTGCTAATGTCCAGCCAAATTCAGGCTCACAGGCAAATCAAGGTGTGTATGCTGCCCTGCTTAATGCAGGAGATAAAATTTTAGGTATGGATTTAAGCCACGGAGGACATCTCACACACGGTGCTAAAGTTAGTAGCTCGGGTAAAATGTATGAAAGTTTTTTTTATGGAGTTGAGCTTGATGGGCGTATTAATTATGAAAAAGTAAGAGAGATAGCTCATATTGTTAAACCTAAACTCATTGTATGTGGAGCGAGTGCTTATGCTAGAATTATTGATTTTGCGAAATTTAGGGAGATAGCCGATGAAGTCGGGGCTTATCTTTTTGCAGATATTGCCCATATTGCTGGACTTGTCGTAGCAGGAGAGCATCCTAGCCCTTTCCCTCACGCACATATCGTTAGTTCCACTACACATAAAACTTTAAGAGGTCCTAGAGGTGGGATTATTATGAGTAATGATGAGGAAATTGCTAAAAAAATTAATTCTGCGATTTTTCCGGGAATTCAAGGTGGTCCCTTAATGCATATCATTGCCGCTAAGGCTGTTGGTTTTAAATTTAATTTAAGTCCTGAGTGGAAGAATTATGCTAAACAAGTGGTGCAAAATGCTAAAGTTTTAGCAAAAATTTTAATGGAAAGAAATTTTAAGCTTGTCAGTGATGGTACAGACAATCATCTTGTTTTAATGAGCTTTTTAAATAGAGAATTTAGCGGTAAAGATGCGGATTTAGCTTTAGGAAATGCAGGAATTACTGCTAATAAAAATACTGTCCCCGGTGAGACACGCAGTCCTTTTGTAACCAGCGGTTTAAGACTTGGCACACCAGCACTTACTGCAAGAGGCTTTAAGGAAAAAGAAATAGAAATGGTAGCACACTCCATTGCAGATATTTTAGATGATATTGACAATACAAATTTGCAAATCAATATAAAAGAAAAGCTTAAAAAACTTGCAAGTAATTTTATTATTTATCCAAAGGCTATGTTTTGATTTCCGCTATGGATATGTCGCTCATAAAAATGATAAGCGACCATTATTATATTAAACGAGATAAGATTGTCAGTAAATGTGAGCATAGAGGAAGATATTTTTTTAATAAATTTGAAAGGATTGATGCCCCCCTTAATGCGAACATTTTGAGAGAACACGCCAGTAAAAAAATCGTTGTAGCTCACGATCTTATCACGAAGGATAATAAGGTCGAAAATATCGTTTTTGACTATAATGGATTTAACGCTGAGAGGTTTTGGCATAGAGCACAGCTTATCCTACGTGAGGAAGGTTTTATTAATTTTACAGCCTATAAAACTAAAACGCCGGGGCATTTGCATCTTTATATTCATAAAGGGCACACGGCTTTAAACGAAGGCTATTCTCTAGCTTCCAAACTTTCTATGATGTTTGCTAGTAAAATGCCTATTGAATGGAAAGTTTTTCCTAGTATGGATATGCCAAGGGATTTTAATATTTTAGTGGTGCCTTATGAGGTTTATCAAAAAGAACGCGGTAGTTCGTGGTCTAAACATATGTAAAAAGGAAAATTATGGAAAACAATAAAAAAAATGAATTTGATGACATCATCTTAGAAAAAAGCAATAAAAATGAGAAAATTAAAAAAATTCTCCTTAGAGCTATTGCTCTCATTATACTTTTTTTAGTTGTTATGATAGTTATGAAGCTTATCAATAGTGATGAAAGCACAGAACAACTAACTCCACCAAGCGAACCAATCACTCAAGTTTCAACAGAATCTAATAATGGCTTTGAAAATATGCCTATCACAGAAAATAGGCCTGAAGATCAATTTGATTTGTTAAGAAAACAACTTCAAGGCGAAGAGAGTAACGAAAGCTCTCAAATTCAAGCAGAACCTAGTGTCAATAGTGAAACACAAACACCTCCACCTGCTATCCAAGAACCCGCAGAGGTGGAAGAACAAACTCCTGTTGCCAAGCAAGAACCAAGCCCAATAAAACAAAACACACCTAAACCAAAGCAAGAAGCACCTAAAAAAACAGAAGCACCAAAGGTAAATACACCAAAAGAAAGTCCTAAAAAAGAAGCTGATCCTAAGGATTTATTTAAAAATGTCGAGGCTATCCCAACACATTCAAGTGGTCTTGCTATGGGTATGTATGTGCAAATTTTTTCAGTTAGCAATCTAGACCAAAAATCTAAAGAACTTGCCAATGTCAAAGCTAAAGGTTATGACTATAAGCTCTTTAAAACGACAATTAACGGCAAAGAAATTACTAAAGTTTTAATTGGTCCTTTTGAAAAAGACAAAATCGCAAATGAACTTGCAAAGATTCGTCAAGAAATAGCAAAAGACGCCTTTTCTTTCACACTAAAATGAATTTTTTTTGTGTCATAGGCGATCCTATTTCTCATTCTAAATCGCCTAGAATTCACAATAATGCCATTAAACTCTTAGGGCTTAATGGCATTTATACTCGCTTTCATCTTAAAGATAAAGAAAAACTTAAAGAAAATCTTTTCAAACTTAGACTTGATGGAGCAAACATTACCCTGCCCTTTAAAGAAGAAGCGCTTAAGATAGCCGATTTTAAAGATGACTTAGCTACTCAAATAGGCTCTGCTAATACACTTATCTTAAAAGAAAATCGAATTTATGCTTACAATACAGACGCATCGGGCTTTTTAAAAGCTATTGAGGAATTTAAAGATGTTAAAAAAGCCTTAATTTTAGGTGCAGGAGGCACGGCTAGAGCGATCGCTTATGCCCTCAAGCAAAAAAATATTCACGCTATCATAGCTAATCGTAGTGAGAAAAAATTGACACATTTTAAAGACTTTCAATGTGTGCTTTATGAGAATTTAAAGGACTTTGAATTTGATATTATCATTAATAGCACTTCGGCAGGTTTAAATGATGATCATTTACCCTGTGATGTCAATTTATTAAAGAAAATACGAACAAAATACGCTTTTGAAGTGATTTATGGTAAAAAAACGCCTTTTATTAAATTTTATGAAGAAAAAAATATCAAACACAAAGACGGACTTCATATGCTTTTATGGCAAGGTATTTTTGCTTTTGAGCTTTTTTTTGACTTAAAAAATCAACAAAAACAAATTCAAAAAGCTATGTTAGAGGCTCTAAATTTACGCTAATTAGCTCTTAATTTTACGCTAATATCTCCCGCACCAAAGCCTATAATAAGCCCCTCATCAAAAAGTTCTCCCTTGTTTGCCACTAAAAATTTCCCCTCTCTTTTAATATCATCTACAAACAAAGCCTTAGGAAAATGCGCCCTTAAATCAAGCTCAATCTCATCTTCTCCAGCCGCATAAACAGGCAAAATAACAAGCATATCCACATTCTCGAAAGCCTCCTTAAAATGCTCCAAATTTGCCACCAAACGCGTATAGCGATGTGGCTCAAAAATAGCTGTGATTTTAGAATAATTTGCAAGTTTCGCATATTCTTTTGCGGCACTCAAGGTTGCTTTAATTTCTGTTGGATGATGCCCATAATCATCAATAATAGCCAAATCTTCATCTGCATATAAAATATCAAAACGCTTCTTAATCCCTTGATAATTTTTAAGTTTCAAACGCACCTGCTCCACATCTTCAAATTCTAAAGCTGCCATTATCGCCAAAGCCGCATCAAGAGCTAAATGATAGCCCATACCAAAAACACTAAATTGCCCCAAATCCTTAAATTCAAAACAAGTAAGTGGCTTATAATCTTCAATTTGCATAGAAATATTTTTAATATCCACACTAGGATAAAGCCTTAAAGCTTCGCCTTTATAGTTTTTTAAAAAATGATCTTCAGCATTAATAACACGCATTTTGGCAACATTTAAAAAATCCGCATAAGCATTATGAAGCTTAGAAAGATCGTTGTTGTAATGCTCTAAATGTTCAGCTTCCACATTTGTAACTATGGCTAGATAAGGATTTGAATTTAAAAAAGAGCTATCACTCTCATCTGCCTCAAAAACAAGCCTTTCGCTTTCTTTATAAATCATATTTGAACCAAATTCCTTAAGCACTGCCCCAATAATCACACTCGCATCATCAAGCAAAGAAGCCAAAATACTAGAAGTCGTGCTTTTTCCGTGAGCTCCAGCCACAGCAAAGACCTTTTTGTCTTGTAAAATTAAAGGTAAAGCCTCTTTTCTTGAAAGACAACGAATTCCTAGTTTTTTTGCGTGTTTAAATTCCTTATTTTCCTCTTTGATTGCTGCAGAATAAATCACCAAATCCTTACCGCATACATTTTCTTCACTATGCGGAATGGATACTTTCACACCCTCTTCTTCAAGCTCTTTTGTAATTTTACTAGGCTTTAAATCACTCCCGCTAATCTCATATCCCCTCTCTTTTAAAAATCTAGCCAAAGCTGAAATTCCAATACCACCTATACCTATAAAATGAATTTGACGCATAATAAACCCTTTTATAAAAGTGAGAATTCTAACAACTTATATTGAACGCTTGATTAAGAAAAATTTAAAATTGCTTTACGAGACTAGAAAGTGATTTAAGCATTTAAACCCTCGCAAATCATCTCAAATATCACGCTAGAAACTTTCTCTTTAAATTCTGCTTGTTTGTCCCCTAGCTGTTCTAAAAATGGTAAGTTTTCCAAATAGAAATTAGCATACTTGCTTTTAAAAATATCCACAAATAATTTATGCGAATTTTGCCTATCTCCCAGAGAATCCTTAAGCGTTTGATTTTCTCTAATTTCATCTTTCAATTTTACAAGAGAGTTTGCTATCTTCTCATCTGTGCTAAAATCTATATTGCCAAATTTATCATTAAATGCCTTAACGATATTTGATAAGCGTTCAAACTCTACTTCTTTTTTGCTAGAGCCATCAGCACTTGATGGCTTAACCCCGCCTTTATCCTCTTCTAGCTCTATGTCCTTTGTGTCTGTAAGTATTATGCGAATACTCTCTAAATCTACATTATTTAATATCCCCTTTGCTAAGTCCTCCGTGCGTGGTGGGGCAATCTTTGTAATAAGCATTTTTAGCAAGATATATAGCTTTTCAAGCTCTGTATCATTAAAGGGAAGAATGTGTGCGAGAAAGGAGTATTCTCTCAAATACGCCTTTGCTTTTGTGTAAAACTCTGTCTTTTCATCATCGCTTTTTGCGTTATATTCCTTTACCATACTATCAAGTTTAGAGTGGATTCTATCCTCGCTTTGCCTTTGTAAAATAGCTTCTACAAAAGAATCTAGCTCATATTGCGTATAGATTCCATACTCAAATAGATTGCTTTTAAGTGTAAAAATCTTTTCAATATCGCTTGGCTCTTTGAGATAAGTCTGCCCATAAAAAGTGCTAAAAGACTCCCCAATCTCTTCGTGCGTGTTTGCAAAGTCTAGCACACAAGTATCCTCTTTATTTTTACAGATTCTATTCAGGCGTGAGAGTGTTTGCACCGCACTTATGCCCTCCAAGCGTTTATCCACATACATTGTGTGTAAAAGCGGCTCATCAAAGCCTGTTTGATATTTTTCTGCGACAATTAAAAAGCGATAATTATCCTTTTTAAACTCATCTTTTAGCATAGCTTCGCTAAAGCCATTAAGACCCGCTTCGCTATAACTCTCCCCATTTATTTCCTTATCCCCTGAAAATGCTACTAAAGCTTTATACTGCGGGTAATTTTCTTGTAAATATTCCCTAAAGAAAAGATAGTATTTAACCGCATTTTCCCTAGAGCTTGTAACGACCATTGCCTTTGCCTTGCCACCGATTTTTTTACAAGTATTTTGGAAGAAGTGTTCTATCATTATTGTTGCTTTCTTTTCAATCGTTGCGATATGATTTGTTACATACTTTTTTAGTTTCGCATTTGCCTTTCTTTTGTCATATTTTTTATCATCATCTATGCTAGAGATGATTTTATAATAACTTTTATAAGTGATATAGCCTTTTAATACATCAAGGATAAAGCCCTCTTCTATGGCTTGTTTCATAGAGTAAAGATGAAAGGGGATAAACTTTCTCTCCCCATTTATCTCACAAGGGATTCCAAACATTTCTAGCGTTTTTGGCTTAGGCGTAGCAGTGAAAGCAAAATAACTTGCATTTTTTTGAAATTTCTTATTTTCAATGATTTTTATCAGCTCTTCTTCTATGTCTATTTCATCTGCCTCTTTATCATTTTTATTACTTATGGCTTCTCCCATTTTCTGTGCGTTTTTGCCACTTTGGCTTGAATGTGCTTCATCTATGATAATAGCAAAGGTTTTATTCTGTAAATGCGTGATTTCATCGGCGATATAGGGGAATTTTTGTATCGTTGTGATGATGATTTTTTTATCATCTTCTATGGCGGCTTTTAGCTGCTTACTTCCATCTGTGATAGCTTCTACGAGACCTTTATTTTCCTCAAAAGACTTGACATTTTCTTGTATTTGTCTATCTAGCACCTTTCTATCTGTTACGACTAAAATGCTATCAAAGATAGGTTTTTCTTTATTATTTTCTATTTTGTGCAAACTTACTAGATTGTGAGCTAGCCACGCTATTGAGTTGCTTTTCCCACTTCCTGCACTATGTTGAATAAGATACCTTTGCCCCACGCCCTTTTCTTTTGTATCATTTAAAAGCTTACGCACCACATCAAATTGATGAAATCTAGGAAATATCACAAATTCCGCCTTATCTTTTTTCACAATTTGTGCGAAGTTAAAAAGCAAATTTGCTAAAGTATCTTTTTGTAAAATCTCTTCCCAAAAATAGCTCGTTTTCATCTTATCTTTTACCGCAGGATTCCCACTGCCACACTCAAGCCCTATTGCCCCGCTACCATTATTTAGCCCTCTATTAAAGGGTAATAATTTACTCCCCACTCCCTCTAGCTTTGTGCTCATATAAATTAAATCACTATCAAGGGCAAAATGCACCACACTTTGCTTAAATATACGCTCTCTTGGGTCTCTATCTGTTTTATACTGCTCTATGGCATTATAGACATTTTGATGCGTGAAAGGGTTTTTAAGCTCCATAGTGATAAGCGGCAGTCCATTTAGGAAAATCACCATATCTAAAGAGTTGTTATTTTTCTCACTATAATAAAGCTGACGCGTGATAGAAAAGATATTTTTCTTATAGTCTTCTATGGCTTTTTCATTCGCACTTGAATTTGGCTTAGAGTATGCAAGAAAGAGTTTAACGCCCATTATTTCTATGTGAGTTTGCAGGGCTTTTAAGATTCCTTTCTCGTTTATTTGTGAAGCTACTCTTTTTAGCAACTCTTGCTCTTTTATATTTCTTTTTTCTAATTCTTGCAGGGCTTTTGCTTGAGTTTCTTGCAAAAAGCGTTCAAATAGCTCTTTATCCATACATAAGCTTTTATCATAATCTTTACTTTCTCTTTTGATATAGCCATTTTCTAATAAAGCAGATTCTATAAAGCTTTCTAGCATTTTTTCTGTATATTTACGCATTTTACTTCCTTTTGTTAGTTTTTATTTTTGTCATTTTGAGCGTTAGCGAAAATCCAGATTTCATTTTGTCATTTTGAGCCGTAGGCGAAAAATCTCTGCTACAAGCTACCCTACCACAAATGGCTTCGTTTATGAGTGTGTTTTTATATTCTTTGATGAGTTCTATTTGCTTTTTTGTTTTCTCTATGACTGAATTGATTTGTGCGACTTTAGAATCTAAAAATTCCGCAATCTCTTTTTGTTCTTGTAATGGGGGTAAGGGGATTTTTAAATCTCTTAAATTTGAAGCATAAATATGAATTATAATTTCACCTTTACTTACTACTGCTTTTTGATATTTTATGTAATCACTATTTAAAACATAGGATAAAAACAAGCTATCTTGCCCCATTTGCCTTAATACAATTACATCGCCACCAACATACGCTTTTTCGTTACCTAAATAACAAATACATTTTCCTATATCTTCTTTTGTTTCGCCAGAACCAGAAAATAACAAATCGCCAAATAAAATTTGTGTTTTATCCTTAGCAAAATTTTCTGCTATTTTTGAATGAAATTGTTTTGTTTTTATCTCATATTTTGTATATATATCGCCATATAAAACAACGCAAACGCCACTATCTTGCAAATCATTTTTTGAAATATTACTCCCCTTAAAAAATTTTCCAAGCGTTGCGACACGCCTTACTTCCCAGTGGTGTGGAATAAGCCCGAGATATTCTATACCGCTAGGTTTAAATTCTATATTTGGATTAAGTCCTTTTGTAACGGCTTGGTTAATTAGGGCTTGTTTTTTCTCTTGTAAAAGTGTGATTAGCTTTTGCTTTTTGTTGATGTAATTTTGAATTTTTTCACATTTTTTATCTAAAAATTCCGCAATCTCTTTTTGCTCTTGTAATGGTGGTATAGGTAAAAACATCTTTTTAAATTCTAAATAATCTATACTTTCCCTAATTTCCATAATACCATAAGCAAATTTTCTTAAAAACTTTTGGATAGATTTTGTTTGAAAAAGATAAGAATAATAGGCTATCAAATAGTTTGGATTTTCAATATATAAAACTAGATAAATGGGACTAACCAAACCATCATATTTTGAAACACCTAATGAGCCGATTACAGCATTCATTTTGTTTAATACTAAATCATTAACTCTTGCAATCTTATAGCCCTGCAAATCGTCTTTTGCTTTGTTGCCGACATTTCCTTTTTCTTCATAAGGTATTACGCCGACATCTTTAACTAGTGAAAGAATTGTTTGAAATTCTAAATTGTTATTTTGTTCATTTCTTTGATTAAAAATAGCCTGAAGTGGTTTAACTTCCCAATGGGTTGGGATTTTACCCCCCCCCAGCCATTCTATCCCGCTAGGTTTGTAGGACACTTTGCTACTTTCATAAGGGGATTGAGTATGCTTTTTCATTTAGTTGCCTTTTAGCATAGCACTTAAGATTTGTGTTAGCTCATCTTTGCTTAGCTCATCACTTGCTACGCTTACAATTACATCTTCTAGCCTTTGGTAGAAATCAGTAGGGAGAGAATCTGGGCGGTTTAGCTTGATAAAGGCTTTTGCTATGTAAAGTGCGGTGCGTTTATTGCCATCTGCAAAGGGGTGGAACTTCACACAAGCAAACATTAAGTGCGTAAGCTTATCTATAAAGCTTGGGTAATAATCATCATTTTGGATTTGTGTTAGTGCGGAATCTAAAAGGGCGATTTGCTTAGGATTTGCCCCACTTAGTCCGCCTATTTCATTGATAATATCATCGTGCATTATTTGCACTTCTTGTAAGCTTAGATATTTCATTTATCTTTAAGCCTTTCAAACACGGCTTTATTTTCTGGCTTTTTTAAATCTTGTAGCATAGCTTCGCGTAATTGTTGAAAATCATCGGTTTGTGTTTGCTCTATGCTTAAATGTGCTTGTGCCTTATCTGCTAGGGCTTTAAAATCATCTAAAAACTCTTGCTTGACATTTTCTAGTATCAAAGTCATTTTCTACTCCTTTTCGTGTAAATTTTAGCACATTAGTCATTTTAACATAGAATCTGCTTTAATAAATCCTGCGTTTCTTGCTCTAAGTCTTGCAAATCTTTATTGATAGCTTCTAGGCTGCGTGGGGGCGTGTAGGTGTAGAAATATTTGTTAAACAAAATTTCATAGCCTACCACTTTGCTTTCCCACGCTATCCACGAGTTTGGCACATAGGGCTTTACTTCGCTTTCATAGTAGCTTTGTATATCTTGTGTTAGGGGGATTTTCTCTGTGTTGTTTGTGGTGTTAGAATCTATAAGTAAATTTTCCTCGGCTTTTTTGAGTTTGACATCAAGGAAGTTTATAAAGTCTGCTCTACTTGTGAAATCTTGCGGACTTATTTCTAATTCTTGTAATTTTGCTAGAATCTTATCTTTGTCTTTTAGGGCTTGAAATTTTTCATCATTGACTAAAAGCTCTATGCTTTTTGGTCTTTCAATAGTAATTTTAGCATAGCCAAACTCGGCATTATCAAAAATCTTACAGTCATCATTTTCTTTATTTGCTAAGAAAAGTTCTGTGATTTTATCTATATGTTCTTTTAGCATACTATTTTGCTTTTGCCCTAGAGATTTTTTCATCTTTGTATAATATGTCTCTTTTGTTGCGTTTATGAGCTGGACTTTGCCTTTTTTCGCTTTTGTCTTATTATTGGTTAGAATCCATATAAAAGTAGGAATACCTGTGTTGTAAAACATATTTGTAGGCAAGGCGATGATGGCTTCTAGGAGGTCGTTTTCTATGATGTATTTGCGGATAGCTACCATACCGCTATCGCTATTAAAAAGTGAGCTGCCATTATGCACGGAGGCTATGCGAGAGCCTACGCCATTATTCTCGCTTGGCTTTTTCATCTTGCTTAGTTGGTTAAGTAAAAACATCATTTGCCCATCGCTTTTACTTGTGATGCCTACTTGAAATCTTGGGTCATTGCAAGTGGTGATTCCGCCCTTTTTGCTGACATCTAATTCTTTTTGGTCTTTTTCCCACGATTTGCCATAAGGGGGATTTGTCAGCATAAAGTCAAATTTTTCGCCACTTAGCTTATCTTCGCTTAGGGTTGAGCCGTATTTGATATTGTCGGGATTTTCACCCTTTATCAGCATATCGGCTTTACAAATGGCGTAGGTTTCTGGGTTTATCTCCTGCCCATAGAGTAGGATTTGAGCTTTAGAGCGGATAAGTCCCTTTTCATCTGTGATAAAGTCTTTAGATTCTGTAAGCATACCGCCGCTTCCACACGCATTGTCATAGATAGTAAAAGTGCCTTTTTGGATTCTATCTTTTATAGGCAAAAAGACTAAATGCGTCATAAGCTCTATAAGCTCTCTGGGTGTGAAGTGCTCGCCGGCTTCTTCGTTATTCTCCTCATTAAACCTTCTTATAAGCTCTTCAAAGATGTAGCCCATACCAAGATTGCTTAAGCCTTTGTGGATAAGCTCATTTTTATCATTAAAAATGGGGTGCATAGAGAGATTTATTTTTGTAGAGCAGAATCTCTGTATCACTGCGAATAAAATCTTTGCTTCTTCTAAGGTATCAAGCTGATTTTTGAATTTAAACTTTGCGATAATGTCTTTAATGTTTTCACTAAAGCCTTCAAGGTAGTTTTCAAAATTGATTCTAATGTTTTTAGGGTCGTTTAAAAGCTTTTTAAGTGTGAAATTTGAGTGATTGTAAAATGTGGTCTCACTTGCATTGCATAGTAAAGTATTTAGAGTATCTTTGTCTTGCATATCTTTATGCTTGGTGTAAGTCCCTAGGACTTTATCTTTTGTCGGCTCTAGGATAACATCTAGTCGCCTTAGAATCGTCATAGGCAGGATAACATCGCGGTATTTACCCTTAACATACACATCACGCAGTAAATCATCTGCCACACTCCAAATAAAACTAATGATGGGCTGAAATTGATGAATTTGCATAGACACTCCTTACAAGGCACATATTATAACAAGATTGTATCAATAAGAAATTGAAACAAAAATCTCAATAAGCTAATCAAATTTAAAAAACGATTATAAAAATACTATAAATAAAGCGATAAAAACTTAATAGAAGTGGCGGACAGAGAGGGATTTGAACCCTCGAGACCCGTTAAGATCTGCACCCTTAGCAGGGGTGTGGTTTCAGCCACTCACCCATCTGTCCGTAAAAAGAAAGTGTGATTATAATAAAATTTAAATAATACCCAGCTTAAAGCTGAGCATTATAAACTTAAATAAGCCAAAAGTATTGTTACTAAAAGCCCGATTGCTAAAGTTGCAAGCTGCTTAACTCTATCTTTTTTACTTGCAAAAAATGTTATCATAAGCCCTGAAAGATAAAGTAAAAATAGCACCACTCCAAAGCCCACAGAAAGCACGGAAAAATACCACGCTCCCTTATCTTTATGCAGCATTATCATATCTCCTAAAATACTTCTAGTTTTAAGCGTAATCTCATAACGATTTACCATAGGCTTCATTTCTACACTATAATGCGTCCCACCCATTAGCATCACATTAGCCGAATTTCCATTGCCCTTACCTTTACCAACACGAAGTTCGGTATTGTTTGGAATTTTTAAATTATTTTCTTTCAAAAATTCCAAAAGTACTTCACGCTCCTTACCCACCTCTATGTTTTTTTGTAAAATATAATTTTGCGTTTTAAGTCCAACATCTTGATTAAAGCCAAAAATATAAGCCAAGCCAGTAAAAGCAAAAAGCACCGCACAGGGTAAGAAAAAAAGACTGGTATAAATGTGGATTTGTCTAAAAAGCTTGTTTTTGTTAATCATATCTCACTCCTTGAAAGATTTAGCGTATTATAAATATAATCTGTGAAGTGAAAGTGAAATGAAGATAAGCCCGACTTTGCGGGCTTAAATTATTGCTTATCAACGACTTGATAATTATAGGGCTTAAGATTTTTATCCCCTTCGATTAGAGCATTTGAAGGGCTACCATTAACATTATCGTGTTCATAATAACGCTCTCCAGCCTTGTGATTATTAACATCAACCTTATAGCGTATCTCGCCAGGATTTAGCTTTTGCATATCTTCAAAGCCTAAATTCGAGGTTTTAAAATCTGCTATGCCATTTGCGTTAGCGATTTCTACAAGCTTAGTTTGACCCATTCTAGCCATATCCACAGCTTGTAAAAGCATTCTAGAACTTTCTCTTGGATTATGAAAGCCTGTTGAATTTTCCGCACCAATAAAATCAGCTCTCATTTGTGCTTTTCTGTGAAGCTCTAGCACTTCTTGCAATTCTTCGTTAATCTTCTTCACATCTGCCTTACCTTCGCTTTGATAAGATTCTAAAGCACCAAGTGAATCACGCATTGTTTTAATGTCTGTGATAAGACTTACGATTGCGTATTCTGCTGTTCTTAGATTATGTGCGGTTGAGTTTTGAATATCTTTAATTTGAGCTTTAAGATAATCCTCGCTTTGATTATGGCAAGTCTTACAAGCAGAGTTAATATCTGCTAAAGGCGAAGTGATATTATGCTGAGTCATTTTCTTTGCACCTTTTCTAATATAAGGCATATGACAATCCGCACAGCTTACGCCATTTGCCGCATGCACACCGCCACTATAAAGCTCACTTTCAGGGTGTTGAATTTTAATCATAGGTGCACCGCTGATTTTATGTGCCCAGTCCTTATCAAAAACCTTACGCACTTTTTCATAATACTCATCAAACATTTCTATTCTAAATGGCTCACCCTTTTTCCACTCACTCCAAGGGAAAACAAGCTCTATCCCCGCTACTTCGATTTCGGTAGGCTTGTTACCATCTCTCCAAGTGTCAAATTCATCGTAAGTTTTTTGTGTGCCGTTCCACCATTTTTTGCTTGTATCATTTGCTATGCTTTCACCTATAACCTTAACTTTTTCGCCTGTTGGTTTGAAATAATACTCCACATGGCATTGTGAGCAAACTAAAGTTCTCATTTCCTCTCTAGTCGCTTTCACGCCTTGCTCTACATCTCTTTCATAACCTCTAGCCACTAAGGCATTAATGGCTGCTGGGCGTGTAAGTCTTAAGCTCATATTATTTGGAGTATGGCAGTCCGCACAAGTTACGCCCATTCTCTTGCCTCCGTGTGGTCCGCTATGCTCTACTGAACCTTCTTTATAGCCATTAACTGCTGGAACATTTTTAATCATTGTCCAGTATTTAGTCGAGTTAAACGCTACCCAATCATCTTTAGCGACATTTTTCAAAAGCCAAGGAGTCCAGCCACTATGACAATTCATACAGGCTGTCGGCTGTCCGCCAAAACCCGCAAAGCCGTGAGCGTTAAGAAAATCCTTATTATTTCTAGCTGTGTCCATTTGATCAACTTGTATCCAAAAATGCCCTCTTTCTTCATTTGCATCTATGGAGAAAGGATACCCAGCCCAAAGCACGGTAAGTTGTGGATAACGAATGAGCTTAGAATAAGCCAAATTCCCACCAAAATCTGTTTCAAAAGGCTTTTCTTTCTCCACAGTTAAATACATATCCAAATAATCAGGGAAATTTTTGCCCCACTCATCAAAAGTAGGATTATCATCACTCATCTCTACGAAATTTTTACTCGCAATGCCTCCTACACTTTCTGCTTGCTTTTGACTTACATCATTATTAAGCCACAAAACTCCGCCAATTAAGGCAATAACTACGATTATACCGAAGTATAAAGGACCTTTATTATTCATTAAAACCTCCTAATTTAAAATCCGCGTTTATGACCAACATCACTATGACACGATACACAACTCAAAGAGCTGTCTGCGTGAGGATTTGTTGTCGAATTTACAGCCACCGCAGCGTAATCACCGTGGCAACGAATGCAGTTATTTTGCACCATTTCCTTACTTTTTTGCGTTGCACTCAAATTTGTCGGCAACTCATCAAGTTTAAAGGTAAAAGCATAAGCGTGAGCTAGACCACTTTCAGCTTTTGCTATCCATTTTTCCATTCCTTGATGTGGCAAATGACAATCCGCACAACTTGCACGCGATTCGCCTTTCACTTTCTTGGAGTGCGAACCTGCCAAGTAATCATTATAAACCTCGTTCATAATATGACAATTATTGCAAGACTCACTTGAATTGCTAAAATAAGAAATGCCTTTTGCGTTGTAAAAAGTATAAAAACCCACCGCAAACAAAGCAAAAATCAAAAGTAAAAAAATTCCAAAAAGATTCGTAAAAGCTCTTTTTTGCCCCAAAATCCCCTCCTTGTAAAATGATTTACAATCGTAATGAAAAATTATAGTAAGAAATATTTAATTTTTATTTAAGGATAAAATAAGTCTTTAATATATATTTATAATTCACACAACTTACACTATTACAAATTCTTTAAGATAAAAAAATAAAATTTTTTATTAATAATTTATTTAATTTTTCAAATAAATTTTCTAACAACGAATATACATATTTTATTATAAAAACACCTCACTTTTATTGATAAAGTGAGGTTTAAAAGCTAAAATCTTAAAATATCAACAATTTTAAACTAGTCTGTTGATTAGACCAAAAATAAAAACCCAAGACTAATTACCAAGCCCGTAAATAAAAGCGTAATAACACAATAGCCCATAATGTCTTTCGCACCAAGTCCTGCGATAGCAAGTGCTGGTAAAGCCCAAAATGGCTGAATCATATTTGTCCAAGCGTCCCCCCAAGCAATAGCCATAGAAGTTACCGCAGGACTTATCCCAAGCTCTAATCCAGCAGGTATCATAATAGGTGCTTGCACAGCCCACTGCCCTCCACCTGAAGGCACAAAAATATTCACAAAACCTGCACTCCAAAAAGCAAAAAGTGCAAAGGTATCGGAATTTGAAATGCTAATGAAAAATTGCGATAGCATACTTGCAAGACTATGCTCTCCACCAGCAACCATCATGCCGATAATCCCCGCATAGAAAGGAAATTGCAGTAAAATCCCCGCCGCATTTTTCGCAGCAGTATTGATAGCCTTAATATACGAAGCAGGTTTTTTATGAAGTAAAATTCCTAAAAATAGAAAAATTGTATTAATAATATTTAAATTTAAATCCCCACCCTTAACAAAATACGACACAATATACACAAAACCCAAAATAGAAATGGAAGCACTAACCCAAAAACTATTCTCAAGCCAAACGGCTAAACTTTTATCTTTGCTATGATTAATAACCTCTAAATCTTTATTTTCTTGCTCTAAAAGCTTTTTGTCTATCTCTAAAGTATTTTCTTTAGTAGGGTGGATAGAAGCAAGTAAAAAGGGCAAACACACTACAATAATAGCAATAATAGTAAGATTAAAACCCGAAAATATCGTCATAGAGCTAGGGATACCCTCAGTCAAAATTCCCGCCGTGCTTTTCGCTAAAGCTTCACCTCCGCTTGATAAGGTTAGCGGTATAGAGCCTGAAAGTCCGCCGTGCCATACTACAAAGCCAGAATAAGCTGCCGCTATAAGCAAACGATAATCCACACCTTTAACCTTTTTTGCAATTTCTTTTGCAAAAATCGCTGATATAACCAGTCCAAAACCCCAATTTATAAGATTAGCCACAAGTCCAAGAAAAGTAACCAACAAAATAGCACTAAAATAACCCTTAGGTATGGAGGCAAGTTTTTGCAAAAAAGAGGATATAATCTTAGCGCTTGCTAGGGCTTGACCCAAAACTAAAACCAAAGCCATTTGCATAGAAAAAGCAAGTAAATTCCAAGCCCCATTACCCCAATTTTGCACAATTTGTAAAGGCTCTTGACTTGTAAAACCCCATACCGATAAAAAAACAAAAAGCGTTAAAACAGCCACCAAAACAAAAGAATCAGGAAGCCATTTTGATGCTAAATTAACACAGATTTGAGTAAAAGCTCTTAACATTAAACACCTTTCAATTTTATTTTAAATTCCGCTTCAGTTTTTGCCTTTAGCTCTTCTAAGCTAACTCCTTGCATCAGTTCCACCAAAAACATTTCGCCATTTTCAAATTCAAAAACTCCAAGCTCCGTGATAAGCTTATTTACCACTGCTCTTCCTGTTAGAGGTAGGGTGCATTCTTTTTTTACCTTACTTTCTCCGTGCTTATTCGTATGCTCCATAACCACCACTATGCTTTTCGCACCGCTAACTAAATCCATAGCCCCGCCCATACCCTTGACAAGTTTGCCCGGTATCATATAATTAGCCAAATCCCCCCTTTGTGAGACTTCCATTCCTCCTAAAATCGCTAAATCAATATGCCCACCGCGTATCATCGCAAAGCTTTGGGCACTATCAAAAAAGCTAGCCCCCTTAACCGCCGTAACCGTCTCCTTGCCTGCGTTGATTAAATCCGCATCAACTTGCTCTTTTGTAGGATACGCACCTATACCCAAAAGCCCATTTTCAGACTGCAAAAAGACTTTTAAATTCATCTTTTCTATTTCGTCAGCGATGAGAGTTGGGATACCAATGCCTAGGTTAATATACATTCCATTTTGAATTTCCTTAGCTGCTCTTTTAACTATGAGTTCTTTTGACATTTTTTATCCTTTTGTGATAATTTTTTCTATGCGTTTTTCATAGTCTTTTCCCTGATAGACAAAATCCACATAAATTCCGCTTAAATGCACACTATCAGGCTCTATTTCATCAACGATTTCTTCCACTTCAGCTAGGGTTATTTGACCTGCCATCGCACAAAGGGGATTAAAATTTCTAGCTGTTTTATTAAAGATAAGATTTCCAAATTTATCTGCTTTTTGTGCCTTAACTAAGGCAAAATCACCCCTAATGCCTCTTTCTAAAATATAAGTTTTTCCGTCAAATTCTTTATGCTCCTTTCCCTCCGCAACCAAAGTGCCAACGCCTGTTCGCGTATAAAAGCCAGCTATTCCAGCCCCACCTGCTCTAAGCTGCTCGGCAAGTGTGCCTTGCGGTGTGAGAACAACTTCAAGCTCACCGTTAATAAATTGCTGTTCGAAAGTTTTATTTTCCCCAACATAAGAGGCGATGATTTTTTTAATTTGCTTATTTTGCAGCAAAATCCCCAAACCAAAATCATCAACACCGCAATTATTACTCACTATGGTCAAATCCTTAACTCCAAGTTCTTTAATCTTTGCGATAGCATATTCAGGAATCCCACATAAACCAAACCCACCAACCAACAGCGTTACGCCGTCTCTTATGTCTTTAAAAGCCTCATTTAAATTTGTAATGATTTTATTCATTTTTTACCTTTCTATCTCAAGCACAGCAGCGATTCCTTGTCCGCCACCCACACACAAAGTCGCTAAACCTAAATTCTTACCTCTAGCTCTTAAGGCATAAATGAGACTTGTTAATATTCTCGCTCCACTCGCTCCTATGGGGTGTCCTAAAGCAATAGCACCCCCATTGACATTTACCCTATTAGCGTCAGCTTTAAGCTCTTTAAGTGTAGCTAAACTTTGTGCTGCAAAAGCCTCATTTGCCTCTATAAGCTCCATATCATCAATGCCAAAATGCGTTTTTTCAAGCACCTTTTGTGCTGCAAAAGCCGCACCTATACCCATAATGCTAGGCTCTACACCCACACTAGCAAAGCCTTTTAAGGTTGCTAAAATGGGTAAATTTAACTCAAGGGCTTTTTCTTTAGAGCTCAATAAGAGCATAGCTGCTCCGTCATTAACCCCAGAAGAGTTACCAGCAGTAACAGTGCCATTTTTATCAAAGGCAGGTTTTAAACGCGACAAGGCTTCCAAACTTGCATCTTTACGCACAAATTCATCTTCACTAAAAAGAAATTCTTTTTTCTTATCTTGAATTTTTAAGGGTAAAATTTCTGCCTCAAAAGCCTTATTTTTAATAGCTTCTGCGGCTTTTAGTTGAGAGTTGAGTGCAAATTCATCTTGTTCTTCGCGTGAAAGCTCATATTTTTTCGCTAAATTTTCTGCTGTAATGCCCATATGACAATCACTCAAAGCACACCAAATTCCATCTTTTATCATACTATCGGTTAAATTTTGCTGTCCCATTTTATAACCAAGTCTAGCATTTTCAAGCAAAAAGGGTGCTAAGGACATATTTTCAACGCCTCCACATAAAAGCAAATCTGCATTATTAAAACGGATAGAGTCAAAACCAAGCTGGACAGCTTTCAAGCCCGAACCGCAAAGCATATTGATTGTATATGCTGTTTTTTTGACACTTATACCGCTATTTATCAAGGCTTGGCGTGCCACATTTTGCCCACAGCCAGCTCCTAAAACTTGTCCTAAAATAAGCTCATTAATCAAGCCCTTATTAGCCCTCGTTTCATCAAGCAAAGACTGAGTTAGCATACTTACAAGCTCTACGGCTTTCGTTTGCTTTAAGCTCCCCAAAAAAGAACCAATAGCCGTTCTTTTCGCGGCTACTACAACCACTTCTTGAATTTTCATCATTTCTCCTTTTCATTAAAAGATTAAAATAGCTTTGTTAATATATGTGAGTAAAGAAGCAATTTTTAAAAAAAATTTAAGATAAAAGTTACTTTTAGTAATATTTATTTGTAGAATTTAGAAGTCAATAATATTTTGCACCATTAAAAAAAGTTACAAAAAGTAATACTTATATTACTCTACTCGAGGATCGCCAAAACACTGCTTTAAAGCCTCTTTAGCTTCGCCTTGTGGGTCTGCCTTTTTAGCATCTTTACGGAGTTCATCAAATTGCGAATTTAAATCATTTTGATTAACATTTTGCTTAAGACTTTGCAATTTACTTTCGTCTATGACGAGCTCTTTTCTTACTTCTATCTTAGCATTTGTGCCAAAATTTTCTCTTAATAATTCTCGTATGATCTTAAAGCCTTGATTGAGTAAAGTGCGGTTTTGCCCTTGTGCATGAGAACTAATAATCAAAACCTCATTTTCATAAGCTATAAATTTCGTGCTTTGCTTAAAGCATTCAGCGAGTTCATAATCCCTATCATAAATTTTTTCAAGCAAAAGCTCATAAGCATTTTGACTTATTTGCGGTTTTAAAATTTCTAGCTTAATATTTTCTTTTTGAGGCTCATTTGTCGGGGTTTTAATTTGATTTTGAAGTTCATTTATTTGCGTATCGATTTCTTTTAAATGACTCGCTTCCATCATCATAAAAGCCATCACGCAAAGCGTAAATCCATCATCATCGCAAAGTAAATTCTTAGCTCTTGAAAGTATTCTAAAAAATCTTTCATAAATTAAGGTTGAAAACTCCTCACTTCTAGCAAAAAAGCTTTCTTTAAGGTAAAATAACATTTCATCAATTACGCTACTTGCCTCATAGTCCTGAAGTTCCTCTAAAAACTCAAACACTTTCTCTCTATCTTTATGCAAAATAGCACGGTAAAATTCCTTAATTTTGGACGGGTCTAAAAAGCCTAGCATTTCTGTGATTTTCGCCGTGCTAATGTGATTTTCACTAAAAATAATCGCTTGGTCTAAAAGCGTGAGTGTATCTCTTAAAGAGCCATTTCCACTGCGTGCTAAAAATTTCAAAGCTTCCTCTTCAAATTTCACATCTTCTTTATTTAAAATATCTTTAAGATGCGTTAAAATTTCATTTTGTGCGATTTGTTTAAAGCGAAAATGTTGAGTGCGTGAAAGCACTGTGGCAGGAAGTTTCAAAGGGTCAGTCGTAGCAAGTATAAATTTAACATAATTTGGTGGCTCTTCAAGGGTCTTAAGTAAAGCATTAGCCGCTTGAGTGGTGAGCATATGCACCTCATCAATGATGAAAATTTTAAAACGTGCCATTGAAGGGGCGTATTTGGTCTGCTCTATAAGACTTTGTATATCTTCAAGTCCTCTATTACTCGCAGCGTCCATTTCTATAATGTCGATGTGCTTACCCTCAAGTGCAGCTACGCATTGCTTACAAACCCCGCAAGGCGTGGCATTTGGTCCCTCATCGCACACCAAAGCACGAGAGAAAATCCTCGCACTTGAAGTTTTCCCACTCCCACGAAGTCCTGAAAAAAGATAGGCGTGTGCGAGGCGTTTAGAATTAAGTGCATATTCTAAACTCGCACTCACAGCCTTTTGTCCGATTAACTCATCAAAAGTTTTTGGACGGTATTTAATGGCTAAAGCTTGAAGCATATTTTACTCATTCATTATAGATAAAAGCTCGATATTATCTTTTGTTTTAAGCATTTTAGAATAAAGAAATTTCAACGCCTCCACATCGTCCATTTGCGAAATAGCAGAGCGAATCGCCCAAATTTTTTGCAGATTTGTAACCCCTTGTAAAAGCTCCTCTTTTCTTGTGCCTGATTTGATAATATTAATCGCAGGATAAATTCTTCTATCTGAAATATTTCTATCTAGCACGATTTCACTATTTCCCGTGCCTTTAAATTCCTCGAAAATCACTTCGTCCATTCTTGAACCTGTGTCAATAAGAGCCGTGGCAATGATGGTTAAAGAACCTCCGTTTTCTATATTTCTGGCTGCACCAAAAAAGCGTTTTGGTTTATGCAAAGCGTTTGCATCCACGCCTCCACTTAAAACCTTACCAGAGCTTGGAGTAGCAGTATTATAAGCCCTTGCAAGGCGGGTAATGCTATCTAGCAAGATGATGACATCTTTACCCATTTCTACCATTCTTTTTGCTTTTTCTATAACAAGCTCAGCCACACGCACATGATTATAAGCAGGCAAATCAAAAGTCGAGCTAAATACTTCTCCCTTGACACAACGCTGCATATCAGTAACCTCCTCAGGTCTTTCATCAACTAAAAGCACAATTAAGTGCATTTCTGGGTGATTTTTGGCAATCGCTGTGGCTAATTCTTTCATCAGCTCTGTTTTACCCGTGCGAGGAGGTGCGACTATAAGTCCTCTTTGTCCCTTACCTATGGGCGTGAAAAGATCTAGCACTCTGCCGGTAAGCTTCATCGCCTCATATTCAAGCTTGATTTTTTCTGTGGGAAAAATGGGGGTAAGATTATCAAAAAGCGGTCTTTCTTTCGCCTCTTTTAGTGGGAGATAATTAATCGCTTCAATCTTTAAAAGTGCATAATATTTCTCTTGATCCTTTGGCTCTCTAACCTGTCCTGTAACGATATCGCCTACTCTTAAAGCGAATTTGCGAATTTGCGAATTTGAAACATAGGCGTCATTTACGCTATCACTTAAATTTGCATCCATACCCCTTAAAAAGCCATATCCTTCGGGACTAAGCTCTAAAATCCCCGTAAAAAGGATAAAGCCGCCTTTTTTAGTTTGTGCTTTTAAAATTTCAAAAATTAACTCTTGTCTGCGAAATTCTCTAGGATTTTCTATCTCACATTCGTTTGCAATCTTAACCAAATTTTCTAAGTCAAGCAGCTTTAAATCTTCTATTTTATAGCCCTCAACGGGAATGTGGGTTCTTTGATGTTTTTTCTCTTTTTCCATAAGTCCTCTGTAAGATGTAGCAGTAATTAAAAGTGTGATTTTAGTAAAAAATTCTTATTTTTGTCAAATTTAGTTTATACTTACAAAAAAATTCAAAGTAAAAAAATGAAATGCGAACATTGTAAATTAAATTTCAAGCCAGAACAAATGCGTGAAAAAAATGGCTTGTTTTTTTGCTGCAAGGGCTGTGAAAGTGTGTATGAAATCTTACAAGATAATGGACTTGATGAGTTTTATCAAAGACTTGGCAATCAAAGCCTAAAGCCCGTTAATTTTAGCAAAGAATTAAAAAATTACGATGATTTTATCCATACGACTAAAGATGGCTTTAGCGAAATTCATCTCCTTATACACGGCATAGAATGTGCTGCTTGCATATGGCTAAATGAAAAAATTTTAATCCGCCAAAAAGGGATTTTAGAGCTTGAAATTAATCATCTTAATCATAAAGCCAAAATCGTTTTCGACCCGAAAGAAATAAGTCTTAAAGAAATTTTAATACTTATTGAGAGCATAGGCTATAAAGCAAGTGCTTATGATGCAAATAAAAATGAAAAAAAAGCAGAGAATTTAAAGCGTGAATTTTACTCCAAAATGATAGTTGGCATTGCTTGCGTGATGAATATAATGTGGATAGCTGTGGCAAAATATGCGGGTTTTTTCAGTGGTATGGAAAGGGACACAAAGGATATTTTAAATTTCTTCGAATTTGTCTTAGCCACCCCTGTGCTTTTTTATACAGGTTCAAGTTTTTATAAAAGTGCTTTTAAAGCCTTGAAATATAAGAATTTAAATATGGACACTCTTGTCATTAGTGGGGCGAGCTTAGCTTATATTTATTCTTTATGGGCGATGTTTTTTAGGGTAGGGGAAGTATATTTTGACTCTGTGGCTATGATTATTTGCTTTGTTTTTATAGGTAAATATTTGGAGATTTTTAGCAAAAAACGCGCCCTTGATACCATAGATGGCTTAAATGATTTTTTGCAAAGCGAAGTGATGGTTTTTAATGGAGAGAAATTTGAACCAAAAGATGTGCAAAAAGTAGAGCTTAATGATATTATTTTGCTAAGAACTGGAGATAAAATTTTAATAGACGGAGTTTGCGTAAGGGGTGAAGGTAGTGTTGATTGCTCTTCCTTAAACGGCGAAAACGCTCCACAATTTGTCAAAAAAGCAGATGAAGTAAAATCCGCTTGCATTTTAATAGACGGAAAACTAGAATACAAAGCTACCAAACTTTACAAAGACTCCACTCTCTCACAAATCATCAAACTTTTAGAATTTGCAGGCTCTAAAAAGACAAGGTTGGCTAATCTTGTCAGTCAAATCAGCGGCTATTTTTCAAGGACAATTTTAAGTCTAGCCTTGCTTTGCTTTTGCTTTTGGTTTTTCTATCTTAATGAAGGCGTAGAACTTTCACTCATCAATGCAATTTCTGTTTTAATTATAGCCTGTCCTTGTGCCCTAGCCCTTGCAACTCCTGTAAGTAATTTAATCGCCCTAAGCAAGGCTTTTAAGCATCATATTCTTTTTAAAGATTCTAGTGTCATTGAGAATTTAAATAAATGTGATTTTGCCGTTTTTGATAAAACAGGCGTTTTAACAAAAACAGAACTTAAAATCGGGCAGTTTTACCTTAATGAAAAACTTAATCTTGATGAGCTTTACACCTTTTTAGCCCTTTCAAAACACCCCATAGCAAAAAGTGTTGGAGGATTTTTAAAGCAAAGAGGAGCTAAAGAGCTAAATTTAAATTTTAAAGAACTTCAAAATATCAGTGCTAGGGGATTGAAAGCAAAATTAAATGGAGAGCTTTTTTTAGGAGGAAATGAAGTTTTTTTAAGAGAAAATCACATTAAAATAAAAAAACGCTTCACAAATTCCCATTTTATCTTCGCTAAAAATAACGAAATTTTAGCATTTTTTGAGCTAGAAAGCGTCTTAAGAGAGGGAGCTAAAGACCTAATAGCATATTTACAAAAAGAAAAAAAACAAATGATGATTCTAAGCGGAGATAATGAATTTGCCGTTAGTAAAATCGCCAAAGAGCTTGGAATTTCATATTTTAGAGCTTCTTGTTTGCCAGAAGATAAAATGAGAGAATTGGAAAAACTTTCGCAACACCACAAAATTTTATTTGTGGGAGATGGGGTTAATGACGCTTTAGCCTTAAAATTTGCTTCTGTTTCTATCACGCTAAGAGAGGGGAGTGATTTGGCTATTGAAAATAGTGATATTTTGCTTTTAAAAAATGACTTAAATTCCTTAAAAACAGCTCTTAAACTTTCTAAATTTACTTTTAAAATTATCAAGCAAAATTTAGCTTTTTCACTTTTTTACAATGCTCTTAGCCTACCTTTAGCCTTTTTAGGTCTCATTAATCCTCTCATCGCAGCACTATCGATGTCTTTTAGTAGTATAATAGTCGTTTTAAATGCACTAAGGATTAAAAAATGAATTTGGTTATAATGATGATGATGGGCGTTTCTATCCTCGTTTTTTTCATCATACTTGCGACCTTGCTTTGGGGGATTAAAAATAGGCAATTTGACGATGATTATAAATTCACAACACTAAATGATGATGAAGAAAATCTAAAAGAAGCAGTAGAATTAGAGCGTAGAAAGAAAGAAGCAGTAGAAAAAAAGGCTCAAAAAGAGCCTTAATTACAGGGTTTCGATATAAGCTTCAATAGCTTTAAAATCTTCCTCCGTTAAACCTTTAAGGTTGATTTTCATAATCGCACCTTGTCCATAAGCATTTCTTTTGCCCTCTGAATACTCTTTCATATACTGGAGTCTTTCAGCACTTGAAATGCTTTTAAGTGCTGGGACCTTATTAAGATACACTTTATCAGCCTTTGGTCCGTGGCAAACTGCACATTTTTTATAAAGTGTAGCACCATCTGCCGCATAAGCTGAAACACCTAAACAGGCTAAAGCTGAAATTGCAACAAACTTTTTCATTTTATCTCCTTTTTACAAAATCTCGTTAGTATATCTTTAAAAATTTAATACTTCTTAAATTTCTTAATCATTTAAAAAATTTAATTATAATTGACTTATGAAAAGAGCTTTATTTTTAGATAGGGACGGCGTGATAAATGTCGATAAAAAATATGTGTATAAGATAGAAGATTTTGAATTCTGTGAGGGAATTTTTGAGCTTTGTCAAATTTTTATGCAAAAAGACTATCTCATTTTTGTTATAACAAATCAATCAGGCATTGCAAGAGGCTATTATGGCGAAGAAGATTTCGCAAAATTAAGCACCTTTATGTGCGAAGAATTTGCTAAAAAAGGAATTTTCATAAATAAAATTTATCATTGTCCGCATTTGGAGGGTTGTGAGTGTAGAAAGCCAAAGCCCGGTATGTTTTTTAAAGCTTATGAAGAATATGACATTGATAGAAAAAATTCTCTTTTCATAGGCGATAATCTCACAGATATGCAAGCTGGACTTAAAGCTGGACTTAAAAAACTCTATCTTATCAACCCTAATCAAAAGGGTGATTTTTTTCATCATTATGCAAATTTAAATGCACTTTTAAGTGATATCAAAAAGGGGGAAATATGCGTATAGTCATCACAGGAGGAGCGGGCTTTATCGGCTCAAATTTAGCTCTTGCTCTACAAGAAAAGCACGAAGTTTTAATCATCGATAAAATGCGAAGTGATAAAAGGCTAGATAATGGAAATTTAGAGAGCTTTGGGCATTTTAAAAATTTGCTTGATTTTAAGGGAGAACTTTTTGTAGGTGATATTTGTGAGGCTAAAAGCTTTGATGTGATGCGTGAATTTAAACCTGATATTATCTTTCATCAAGCAGCCATTTCGGACACCACAGCTTATAATCAAACCCAGGTTTTAAGCGTGAATTTAAATAGCTTTAAAGATTTTATTAAACTTGCCATTAAGTGCGATTCTAAACTCATTTATGCAAGTTCGGCTAGCGTGTATGGAGATATGCCAAGCCCTCAAAAAGTAGGCTTTGAAGAGCCTAAAAACCCTTACGCTTTTTCTAAGTTAATGATGGATAAACTTGCACAAAAATATTTCAATGAACTTCACATCGTGGGGCTACGCTATTTTAACATTTATGGAAAAAATGAATTTTTTAAGGGTAAAACCGCTTCGATGGTTTTACAATTTGGCTTACAAATTTTAAGTGGGAAAAATCCGCGTTTATTTGAGGGAAGTGAGAAAATTTATAGGGATTTTACCTATATAAAAGATGTTGTAAATGCGAATTTAAGAGCCTTAGAGACAAAAAGTGGAATTTATAATGTAGGCAGTGGTAAGGCAAGGAGTTTTAAGGACATTGTGGATATTTTACAAAAAGAATTTGGCACAAATTTAGCCTATAAATGGATAGAAAATCCTTACAAAAAAGCTTATCAATTTCACACCCAGGCACATTTAAGCGAGAATTTTTATAAGGGTGAATTTGAGCTTGAAGATGGGATTAAGGACTATTTGCCTGAGATTAAACGCATTTTTGAAAAGGAATATAATGCTTGAAAATTTAAGCAAACAAAGCCCTAAAATTCTTGTTGTGGGCGATTTTATGGTGGATAATTACATTTGGAGTGCGTGTGAGAGGATAAGCCCAGAAGCTCCCGTTTTAATCGCAAAAGCCCTAAAACAAGATAAAAGGCTAGGTGGAGCGGCAAATGTCTATGCAAATTTGACTAATCTTAATGCCGAAGTTTTCGCGCTTGGCGTTGTGGGTGATGATGAGGCGGGAGAGTTTTTAAAGCGTCATTTAAAAGGTATTATTCTTACGCAAAAAGGACGCAAAACTCCTCTTAAAACGCGCATTCTAGCACACAATCAGCAGGTTTTAAGACTTGATGAGGAGGACAGCTCTAAAATCGAATTAGAAGAGGAGTTAATCTCAAATTTTAATGAGATAGCAAAAGATTTTGAGGCAATTATCTTAAGCGATTATGGAAAGGGGGTGTTGAGTAAAAAAGTATGTCAAGCCCTTATTTGTAAAGCAAATGCACTTAATATCCCTATTTTAATCGACCCAAAAGGAGACGATTATAGTAAATATGAAAATGCCACACTTTTAACACCTAATAAAAAAGAAGCCTTAGAAGCTTTGAAATTTAAAGATTTAGAGGGGGAAAATCTAAAACTTGGCATCAAAAAGCTTAAAAACGACTTTCATTTAAAATACTCCCTCATCACGCTTTCAGAAGACGGCATAGCCTTGTTTGATGAGGATTTACATCTAATCAGTGCTAGAGCTTTAGAAGTTTATGATGTAACAGGAGCTGGAGATAGTGTTATTGCCATTTTAGCCTTTTGTCTAGCTTGTAAAGTGCCTATTTTAAAGGCTTGTGAATTAGCCAATGAAGCCGCGGCTGTGGTTGTGAGTAAGATAGGAAGTGTGAGTGTGAGCTTTGAGGAAATAAAAAGCTTGAGTTTAAGCACTTTTGAAAAGAAAATTAAAAGCAAGGAAGAGCTTGTAAGTCTTCTTGAAAAGCAAAAAGATAAGAAAATCATTTTCACAAATGGCTGCTTTGACATCGTGCATTTGGGGCATTTAAGCTATTTGGAACGAGCGAAAAGGCTTGGGGATATTTTAATAGTGGGTTTAAATGATGATGAGAGTGTCAGGAGGCTAAAGGGAGAAAAACGCCCTATTAATAAAGCGTATGAGAGGGCTTGTATGCTAGGGGCTTTTTATTTTGTCGATTTTGTGTGCATATTTGAGGAGGACACGCCCTTTGAGTTAATCAAAGCCTTAAAACCTGATGTTTTGGTTAAGGGGGCGGATTATGAGGGTAAAGAGGTCGTAGGAAGTGAGCTTGTAAAAGAAGTCAAGCTACTTGAATTTGAGCGAGGCTTTAGCACAACAAGCATTATAGAAAGGATGCGAAAGGAAAGTTTTTATCATTAATCTTTTACGCTCTACACACAGAAAAAAGGCTATGAGAGAGCAAATTTCTAAACTTTTAAGCGAAAATCCCTCTTTGAAAGATAGCTTAGACTTTATCTTTTTTGAAGCTATTAATGGAGATGGAGGAGAGGAATTTGCCAAATTTCACCCTACTTGGACGAAATATTTAAATGGTAGAGGGTTAAGCTCTGGGGAGAAAGGCTGTTTTGCAAGTCATTATAAATTATGGCAAAAGTGCTTAGAGCTTGATGAGAGCATTTTTGTGCTTGAGGACGATGTGGAATTTACTCAGGCTTTTAACGCACAAAATGTAGAAAAAATTTTAAAAAGTCCTTATGAGTATGTGAGACTTTATCACATAAAAGAGGCTCGTTTTTATGATTTAGAGCCAAATTTCAAAATTACCTTTTCTAATGTCGCTGGAACGCAGGGTTATTATCTCAAACCTAGTGCGGCTAAAAAATTCATAAAACACACGCAAATTTTAATCAATCCTATTGATGATAGTATGGATTATAGTGGCGTTTTAAATGTCGCTTTTATGCCGCTATTTTTAAAAGAACTACCCTTGCAAAGTGATATAGCAACTACAAGAGAGAGAGAGAGAGAACAGCTACAAATTCACGCGTGAGCTTTACCGCCTATGGCGTAATGCAAAACACTTTTTTCTCACACTCAAAACAAGACTTCGTTTAATCTTTATCCTTAAAACTTAAAGCGATTTTAGCCTGCATTTTAAGCCAATCTTTTTGTAACATTATAGGAAAGCCCCCATACACACGCCCACCTTCCAAACTTTTACTCACGCCCCCTCTTGCTGCTATGGTGCTAAAATCCCCTATTTTAAGATGTCCGCTTGTCGCACTTTGTCCGCCCATTACAACATTACGCCCTAGTTCAGTTGAGCCTGAAATTCCCGTTTGCGCGACAATGATACAATTTTGCCCGATTTGAGAATTATGTCCCACTTGCACCAAATTATCCACCTTAGTCCCAGTCTTAATAATAGTGCTTCCAAACACAGCCCTATCGATAGTCGTGCAAGCCCCGATTTCGACAAAATCCTCCAAAATCACATTGCCATTATGATAAATTTTATAATGCTCTCCATTTTTATTATGTGCATAGCCAAAACCATCACTTCCTATAACGCAATTTGCTAACAAATGGCATTTTTTACCGATTTTTGTGTCATTATAAATCACAACATTAGGGTGAATTACACTTTCATCGCCTATGTTGACATTATCCCCCACAAAAGCCCCCGCCATAATCACTACATTTTCGCCTATATCAACATTATTTCCCAAATAAACATTAGGCATTATTTTCGCGCTTTTTGCGATATTTTGAATTTTAACCTCACCAAAAAGAGGTTTAGCAAAAATTTTACTTAAAAAAGCAAAGCTAAGATGAGGATTAGGAGAAATGAGAGCCTTAGTGTCTTTTGGAACTAAATTTTCATATTCTTTAGCAACTATGATAGCTGCGGCACCTGTATTTGGGATATCTTTAGCATTTTTCTCCCCATCACAATATGTTAGCTCCGTAAAACTAGCCCTTAGTAAAGAATTAAGCGCACTAATTTCTAAATCCTCTCCCTCATATTCTAAACTCAAAAATTCTGCTATCTCTCTTAATTTCATTTTTTCTCCTTTAACCATTAAAAGTTATTTCATCTATGTTTGACTTATCTACAAAACGCGAATTTTCCTTTTGAAATTCCACTTCAGTCGTGCCAACAGGACCATTTCTATTTTTACCTATGATGATTTCAGCACTTTCTTGCCTTGGATTAGGCACGAAATTTGGATAATATTCTTTCCCTTCTGCTTTTGCCTTATTTTCTCTTTCTTTTTCCTCTTGCTCCCTGTATACTTCATCACGATAAACAAATAAAATCGTATCCGCATCTTGCTCAATTGCCCCGCTCTCACGCAAATCGCTTAACATCGGGCGTTTATTGGACCTATTTTCTAAAGAACGGTTAAGCTGTGAAAGTGCGATGATAGGCATATCAAGCTCTCTTGCCAAAAGCTTAAGTCCGCGTGAAATTTCACTTACCTGCAAATGTCTATCACTAAAATTTGAATGGCTCATCATAAGTCCTATATAATCAACTACACATAAAGAAATATCATTTTCTTGAGCCTTAAGCCTTCTTAAAATCGCCCTAATATCTGTAATACTAGCATAACCGCTATCATACAAAAAAAACTTGGTTTTAGAATAATAATTGCAAGCATCACTCACTCTATCCCACTCATTATCATTTAAATCGGCGGTAATGATTTTTTGCAAGGGGATAGAAGTTTTAGACGCAAGTAGTCTTTGCATAATTTGAATTCCGGGCATTTCAAGTGAAAACATCACTACACCTTTGTTTTGCCTTAACACATTATCGATAAAATTTAGACATAAAGTTGTCTTACCCATACCCGGTCTAGCCGCAACGATAATAAGCTCTCCGCCCTTAAAACCTTTTGTTTTATCATCAAGCTCATCAAAACCGCTTTCAAGTCCTATAATGTGCTTATTTTCTAAACTTTTTTGTCTTTTAAATTCCTCTAAAAGCTCACCTAAAACTTCATTGACATTTTTAATATCAGCCGAATTAACACGGCTAATAATGCTAAAAATATCTTTACTGAGCTCATCAGAAATTTCGCTCACAGCCCTATTTGCACTAATGCGACTTGGTAAAAGATGGGCAAAGCCTAGAAGTTGTCTTTTAATAGCCTTTTCCCTTAACTCTTTAGCATAAGCACTAAGATCTACCATCGAGGGCGTGGCTATAATTTCGTTTAAAATTTGCTCATCTAATTTACCATATTTTTTCAAAAAACTAAGACTAATCGGCTCTCCAGCATTCACACAGGCAATAATGGCTTTAAAAATATCTTGATGTGCTTTTAAACTAAAGTCCTTAATCTCAATATCTCCAGCGATATTAGCATAAACTTCCCCACCGCCCAATAAACAAGAGCTTAATATCATACGCTCCAAATCTAAATCATAATGCTCTTCATTATTCATCAATTTACTCCATTTAAAAAGCAAATTTTAACAAAACTATGTAATAAATTAAATATCTTTAATAAATTTCTAAAGAGAGCCCTTTAGCTTAATTTCTCTCCAGCTCCTCACAAATTTTTTCAAACTCCTGATAATACTTCCACGAAGCTACGATGTCGGGACGATGGGTTTTGAGATAGTTTAGTTCTTCGTCAAGTAGCTTTTTAATCTTATTTCGTATCTGCGTATCTCTTTTAAGATATTCTAAAACTTTCTTTTCTGTGATGAGATTTTCTTTAGTTTTATTAACATTTTCTCTTAATGCTTGAAAATAACCATCGAGGAATTTTTTACTCTCTTGCAATAATTTTTCATTACGCAAAATATCCTTGCAATCGTCCTTTATATAAGCGATGATTCTACTATCATTAATATTTATTTCATCGATGATAATAATATCTTCTTTAAGCGTTTGTTTTATATCTGCACTAATATAAATTTCATAACCTCCCTCTTTATTGAGACTACTTCTATCTTCTTCATTTTTAGTTACATCTTCTTCTAATGCGTAAAGACATGTGGGAAGAACCGATAATCCAAATCTCACAGTCTCCATTCTTATTTCAAGCAATAATCTGTCTGGTATAGAAAAATGAAATAGTTTGGCTAATTTATTCCAAGTCAAAAATACATTTTTTGGTTCAAATTCGTTAAAATCAAAAAAGTAAATGTCTGTAATACTAGGAATTTTTTGAATTAAACTATCAAAGCTAAGACAACCATATAAAAGCCAACTATCCTCAAAAGTAACATCACATCTTGGATATTCTCCCTCGTGCTTCCAATATTTATTTTTGGGTATAAGTTTGCTATATTCTTTGCAAGTAAGATTAAAACGCTTCATAGTTGATTTGATATAGTCAAGTGCATTTAAGCCACAGATAAAATGATTTGAGATAGATTTAAGCTTAGAAATAGGATCTCTCGTAACATAAAGTGCTGGAACTTTTTCTATTAACAAATAAGGCAATTTTGAATAATGAACATGCACAGCCACAGCTACAAAATTATTTTTATTTAACAAATCATTATAATACAAATGATAATTTTCTTCTTGAGGCACCCAATACTCATAAATTTTAACGCCCGATAAAGAAAAATAATTCAAAATAGCCGAAGAAGCTGAGGCACCATTGTTTAAATAAATAAATTTATATCCTCTTGGCAAAGGCAAGTTCATCTCCCAAGCTTTTTCAGCAGGGATTAGTCTATAATCAAGCTTAGCATTG
This sequence comes from Campylobacter vulpis, assembly GCF_014217995.1. Classification (NCBI taxonomy): domain Bacteria; kingdom Pseudomonadati; phylum Campylobacterota; class Epsilonproteobacteria; order Campylobacterales; family Campylobacteraceae; genus Campylobacter; species Campylobacter vulpis. Next base: position 556,544 of record NZ_CP041617.1, on the reverse strand, counting down.
ATATAAGCTAAAGCTTCCTTGCTTAGCTTGAAGGCTTGTTCTTTTAAAACACTTTTTAAGTTTTGTTTATCATCACATTCTATGAGTAAAAGCTCATTTAAAATATCAGGATTTAATAAAGGTGGATAAGGGTGATTTTCTTTCTCATATTTTTCTTTAAATTCTTTAGAGTTTAGCCATAAAGAAATTTCATTAAAATGCTCTAACACAAAAGCCATATTTAATACAATAATTTCATTTAAAGCCTCATAATGTGTAAGTAAATTTTCTATCAAAGCATAGTTTTTAATGAGGAAGTCAAAATCTTCTTCATTTTTAAATTTTAGTTCATCTTTTAGTTGATAAACCTTACTTTCTTTTAAGACCTTAAATTCTTTTTTAGCTTGTTTGATTTTAGAGAAAAATTTAAAATAACCCCCTTTAAATTTATCCCTATCACATTCAAGCAAGACCCTGCCAAGTCTATAAGTAAGCCAAGTTTTTATCCATAAAGCTTCGTTAAAATCAGGACATTGTCTAAGTGGAGGATAGGCTAAATCTGCCCTTGCAAGTTCAAGTGTTTTTCTAAATTTGGTAAGTTTTTTATGATGAAATTTGATTTTAAGTAGGCAAAAGATTAAAGAAAGAGGATTACCCCCCCCCCCCCCCGTGTCATACTTAATGAGTTCTTGACCAAGTTTATAAGAAAGATGATTTTTAATTCTTTGTGTGGCTGAGTTTGGATTAGTAATCATTATGTTCCTTTTGTGTTCGTTGTGGTTAAATTTAATTCAAAATGAAGTTTAAAATTAAAAAGAGGGATTATATCAAAAAAAAAAAAAATGAAATCAACCTCATCAATTTTAAACTCTTTGCAATAAAAAAATTTTATTAAAACTTACAATTTCCAAGTTTTTAAGATAAATTTTTGTATTTTTTCGTGACGGTTATTAATAGAATCTTTATCCCATATTTTACCATTAGCAAAATTTTTAATTTCTCTATGTTGTAACATAGGAGAATTTTCATAGCTTGATAGTTTTTCACTAAAGACTTTATTGCCGATAGAAATATTATGTGCACCTGAAATAAGCATAAGATTGCCTATGCAATTTAAATGTTTTTCTTTAAAATCTTCATCATATTCACAGTATCCACCTGCGAGTTTTTCGTCATTTTCTGTTTGCGGAGCGATATGCTCTATTTGCGGTTCTTTCACATCGTCAAGTTTGAAAATATAGCCCCTATCTCTCGCATTTTCATTTTTTAAGGCATTTTCATAACGCATAAAAATATAAGGAGATATTTTGCCTAAAGTGTATCCTTTTGGTTTTAATATAACATTGATTTTATCATCACTCCAATGTGAAGCACAGGCATTTTTAATGCTCTCTTCAAGCTTTTCTATGCTAAATTCTTTCAAAGATTCATTTAAATGCTCTCCCATTTTTGCCCTAGTTCCTATCAATTTATGTCTAAAAGAAATTATCTCAAGGGCTTTAAATATTCTTTCTAATTTTTGTGCATCATTTCTAAAAAGCCCATAAGCCTTAATCACGAAAGGATAAGCATCCGCCACATTTAAAAAAAGCAAATATTCTTTAAATTCACTTTTAGATTCCTCAAAGCTTTTAAAGTCAATGAAAGCATTTTTAAGCCCCTTGACATAATTGTTAATCCAAGCAAGTTTAGCCTCATTATCCCTTATATCTTTTAGCTCTTTTTTATAGTTTAAACTATCATCATTTTCTCTGTAAGAAAAGCCATATTTTGAAGTTGCGATATTAAAATATCTAAGTATAGCATCCTCGTCCAAGCACTTTATGCCATTTAAAATGCGGTAAATTTCCTCAAAAACGCCCACCATTTCATTAAGCTTATTTTCAGCAGATTCTTTATCACTATAAGTGTAAATTTGATAGGCTAGATAGCTTTTTAACTTCTCCATATTTGTCAAATCTTTGCCACGGTTATTTTGCAGCTCAAACATCAGCACGGAGTCTTTTTTATTATCAAATTCAAGCTTAATAATTTGTGCATTTTGCATAGCTTGAAATATATTTTCGAGTTGCTTTATCTCTTTCTTTTCTAATTCTTTTATGAAAAATTCTTTTGCCTTTAAAATGCGTTTTTGCGAGGGGGTTTGCGGCTCGTGTTTATTGTCATCATTATGGATAATCACATCACAAAAATAATCTCTATCATATTCCAAAGCCTTTAATTTTGACATTTTTCTAAATTCTAAATAATCCTCCTCTATTTCTTTTAGCCTCTCTTTATCATAATCTTTGAGATTTAGTGCATTGATTAAACAACGCACAAAAATAACAATAGTGCTAAGTCTTTGCTGCCCATCGATAATGTCAAATTTGCCATTATTTATTTTTTCTAACAGCACATTGCCGAAAAAATAGTGATTTTCCCCCTTTGTAGCTTCCTCTAAATCCTCTAAAAATGTCTTCCACTGCGACTCTTCCCAAGAATACGCCCTTTGATACACAGGGATTATAAACTGCCTATCTCCTTGAAAAAATTCCTTAAGTGTAGATTGTGTCGGTGTCATCATTGCTCCTTAAATAAAGGGTGCATTATAATCAAAAAAAAAAAAAAATCAATCGTCCCTTAATCTCACTTCGTCCTCGACCTCCTCTAAAAAACGCTCAACTAATTTATCCTCCTTAAGCTTTGCTACGACCTCGCCCTGCCTTATCACAAGTCCTTGTCCCTTACCAAAAGCTATGGCGACATCAGCACCCTTAGCCTCTCCTAAAGCATTGACTACACAGCCCATAACGCTGATATTTAGGGGAGTTTTAATGTGCTTGGTTTTTTCTTCCACCACTTTTATCGCTGATACTAAGTCGCTTTGAATGCGTCCGCAAGTTGGACAAGAAATGATATTTACCCCACTTTTTTGCACACCGCTATCTTGCAAAATAGCCCTTGCTACGCGAATTTCTTCCTCTAGCTCCCCAGTCATCGACACTCGCATCGTATCACCTATGCCTTTTAAAAGTAGATGTCCTAAAGCAATAGAGCTTTTAATGGTGCTGTGAAATTGCGTCCCAGCCTCCGTCACGCCCAAATGAAAAGGATAATCACAAAGCGGACGCAACCTCTCATAAGCCTCAATGGTCGTTTGCGTGTGCGAGGTTTTCATAGAAATCTTAATGTCCCTAAAATCCAAATCCTCCAAAAGTCCTATATTATATTTCGCACTTTCAAGCATAGCATCAACTCCATAGCCAAATTTATCACTAAATTGCTTTTCTATGGAGCCGTGATTTATGCCTATTCTTATGGGAATTTGCCTTTCTTTGCACGCTTTTACCACTTCTTTGACATTTTCTTTAGAGCCTATATTACCCGGATTTATCCGCACTCCGTCTATAAATTCCGCACAAAAGACGGCAAGTTTATGATTAAAATGAATATCTACGATTAAAGGCAGAGGACTTTTTGCCTTAATCTCCTTTAAGGCCCTAGCATCTGCCATATCCAAACAGGCAAGTCGAACAATATCCGCTCCTGCAAAATAAAGGCGGTTAAGCTGTTCCAAACAGCCCTCAATGTCCCTTGTTTTTGTAAAAAGCATAGATTGCACCGAAATAGGTGCGTCCCCACCGATAGCCACTTTACCAACTTTAATTTGTCTCGTTTTAAGTCTTTGCATAGAAACTCTTTTTGCCATTATTGGGCAATTTAAGCAAATTGCCCTTAAATTTTAAAGTTTTCCGCCCTCAATGACGACATCATCAGCCTTAATATCTGCTCCAAAATGCACCTTTAAACTCTCATCATAAGCCTTGTGAAAAAACTGCTCTGCGGCTAAAGAAATGATTAAATTATCAATAAATTCTTTCAATTCTTTATCGCCTTTTTTAACCGCTGGAGCAATAACATCTTGATTTCCAAGCTCCTTAATCACAACCTTATAATCAGGTCTTTCCTTAACCCAAGCAAAAAGCAAGGTATTATCGTGAGCTAGAGCATCGCCTCTTTTATCCATTAGGGCTGCGAAAGTTTCAGTATTTTGGTCAAATTTCAAAGTTTTAATATCGGCGTGATTTTTAGTAAAATATGCATCTGCTGTTGTGCCTTTATTTAAAATCAAAGTTTTATCCTTTAAATCTTCCACGCTTTTAATCTCACTATCTTTAGGCACTGCCACGCCTAAAGCCACTTTCATATAAGGCAAAGCGAAATCAACCTGCTCCGCTCTTTCTGGAGTTTGCGTGAAATTTGCAAGGATAATATCGACCTTATTAGACTTTAAAAACTCGACACGATTTGCCGCCTCGACAAGCACAAATTCGACTTTATTTTCATCACCTAAAAGCTCTTTTGCTATACGTTTAGCAAAAATAATGTCATAGCCTTGATTTGCACCCTTTTCATCGACATAACCAAAAGGAGGCTTATCACCAAAAACACCGATTTTAACTACTCCTGAGTTTTTAATTCTTTCAATGGAATTTACTCCACTCTCACTACTACCACAAGCGGCTAAAAATACCGCAACAAAAGCCGTAAAAATACTTAAAAATATTTTTTTCATTTTTGTCCTTTCCATTAAATTTGTGTTTATTTTAATACAAAAAAATTAATTAGGATAAAAATTATCGAAAAAAAGTTAAGAAAAAATTGCTATAATTTCGCCTTATTTTAATGGCAAAGGAAAAAAATGAAAAAGAATTTAGCTCTACTTGGTGTTTTAGCACTTTTTTTGGCTGCTTGCTCATCAAATGATCTTAGCGATGAAATTGTTAAAAAATATGAAAAATCGCTTAATGACTCCGCACAAAAAACTATACAAGAGCAAATGAATGCCTTTCCAAATCTTAAGGTCGATTTTAAAAATTTCACTTGTAAAGCTGATGGGGCTTTTATAGAGTGTCAAAGCTCTAATTTTTCGTTAAGCAATAAAGAATCAAAACTTTTCGATATTCAAAACATTAAATTTCGCTCAAATGAAATTTACACAGAAAATAATACTTCCGGTTTAATTTCTTATAAAGATTATTACACACATCTTTTCGCTAAGCACGAGAAATTAGAAGCAAATTTGGTATTTGAAAGTCTAAAACTAAGTGATGAGAGCATTAAAGCGATAGAAAATGCAAGCAAACAGCTCATAAATGATGAAAAAATCTCCAAATTAATTCAAGACTTAAGTAAAGATACCTACAATTTTACATATACATTGCTAACAACCAAAAATGATAAAAAGCTAAATTATACTTTTTCTTATAAGCTTGATAACAATAAAGAAAATGTCATTTCTACAAATTTAGAAGGTAATTTTAAAGAAGAAATTTTTACTCTATTAGATCATTTAAATGTGAAATTTGACACCAATCAATTAGCCTTTAACTTAGCAAATTCCTCTAAAGAATTTGAAGAAGGTTTTAATAATAACTTTGAAGAATTTTTAAAACAAAGCACATTTAAAGAATTTAAATTTAATTTCAATCTTCAAACAAATAATGCCTTTAGCCCTTACATCAATATGGCAAAAGCTTCCCTAGAAGCATTACAAAATCAAAGTGCAAATGAAGAGCAAAATTTGCTTTATTCCCAAGTACTTGAGCTTATCAATGACATTAGCAAAGACCCACTTTATAAGCTAAATCTTGTGCTTGGCTTTAAAGATATGCCTGTGAGTGATTTTATCAACTTAAAAGAAGAAAGTGTTGCAAACATTACCATTAATGGCAAAGATTTTAGCACCATACTTAAAACCATTAATCAGCTTTCGCAAATAGGAGAGATTTATCCTTGAAAATTCTTTTCTCTCCTAGTGAAAGTAAAAGTAAAGAGTGCGATTTAAGTCCTTTTGATGAAAGCTCCTTTATCTTTAAGGAGCTTTTTAAATATAGACTTGAAGCGTTGCAAATTTATGAAGATTATCTTAAAAACGCCAATTTAAAAGAGCTTGAAACTCTTTTTGGCATTAAAAATCCCACACAAGAATTTTTACAAGATTTAAAAACGGCTCCCACAAAACAAGCAATCAAACTTTATACAGGCGTGAGTTATGAATATTTAAATTTCAAAACTCTTCACAAAAAAGCTCAAAATTATATCCTAGAAAATACTTTAATTTTTTCCAATCTTTTTGGCGTAGTAAGAGCAAATGATACCCTGCCCTTTTATAAATTTAAACAGGGTGCAAAGCTTAAGGATTTTAACATAGAGCATTTTTATAAAAAACATTTTAGTAAAGCTTTAGACAAATTGTTAGAAAAAGAAGAAGTGCTTGATTTAAGAGCGGGATTTTATGATAAATTTTACACGCCACAAAAGAAAGTTAGCACTTATAAATTCCTTAAAAATGGTAAAATAGTTAGCCATTATGCTAAGGCTTATCGGGGCATTTTACTAAGAGTGGCTGCGGAAAATGAAGTTAGCTCAAATCAAGAATTACTCTCTAAACTTCCCCCAAATTTAAAGCTAAAAGAAGTCAAGCAACTCAAACTTAAAGAAGAAATTACCTTAGAAATTTTAGATTAAGATTTAGGAAATTTCTTTTTATTTGCCTGATAAACAAATTTAAAGACTTCACTTACCGCCTTAAAAAGTTCTCTAGGGATAAGTTGGTCGATATCGCAATCCTTATAAAGCTGCCTTGCAAGAGGAGGATTTTCATAGACGATAACATTGTGTTTATATGCCATTTCTTTAATGCGTAAAGCAAGAAAATCCACCCCCTTAGCCACCACTCTTGGGGCATTTTCTTTAGTCGTATCATAACGCAAAGCCACAGCATAATGTGTAGGGTTAGTGATGACCACATCGGCACCTGCGACATCTTGCACCATTCTACGCCTTGCCGCTTCCATTTGCAAACGCCTAATTCTACCTTTAACCTGTGGATCCCCTTCCATTTGCTTATACTCATCTTTAATTTCCTGCTTACTCATTCTAAGACCCTGAAAATATTGAAAACGCACCAGAAAAACATCTAAAATAGCGATAATCAAAAAAGCAATAATCACAATAGCTGCCAAAATCAAAGTTTTATCCCTCAACCAGACCATTTGTGCAGCAAGACTATAAAGCTCGACTTTAGGAAGTTCTTTGACAAATTGAAGTAGAACAATAAAAGCTATGGTAAAAACGACGCTCACTTTAAGAATAATTTTGACACTTTCGATGAGTTTTTTGAGAGAAAAAAGATTTTTAAGTCCTTTAAGAGGATTAATTTTACTTAAATTTGGCATAATGGGCTTGGTTGTAAAAATAAAGCCAAATTGCATCACATTACCAATAATTCCTGCAACCATAATGCTTAAAACTATGGGAGCTAAGATAATCAAAACCTCAAAAATGCTCTTCATCATAATGGCTTGAATAATGCGTAAATCAAATTCCACACCAATAAAACTTTGATAATAGCGATACAAATTCGCCACTCTCTCACCCATAAAACCCAACAAAAATAAGAGCAAAGTAATCGCCACAATCAAGGTTACCACAGCGGCTGCGTCTTGACTTTTAGGAACATTACCCTCTTGTCTAGCATCTTCTATTTTTTTGGAGGTGGGTTCTTCCGTTTTTTCTTGGTCTTCGCCTGCCATATTTACCCTTAAAAAATTTAAAGCTAAATTATAATGAAAAAATATAAATTTGTAGAATTTTATCTAAGAAAGTGTGGTCTAAAACAAAAGTTTAGACCAAGAATTTTAATCTTTGTTTTTTAAAGCTTCAACCATCTCTTGATGATTTTTTTTATTGGTATTTTGCAAAATGGCTATAATGCCCCAAATCGAAGCAATGAGACAAAGAAAACCTCCAAATAAGAGCATTATCGTAAAATAGCCTATCACACAAAGGATAAAGTTAAAAATCGCTTGTATCCAAAGACCTCTAACAAGTAAGGCAACATAGGGGAAGAAAAATGCTAAAATATAAATCATATAATTCTCATAAAAGTAAAATAAAAGCTCATATGATACCCCCCCCCCCCCCTTAAAATTTGCTTAAATTTACTTTAAGTCGAATTTAGATAGAAAATCAGTTTAATTATGTTTGTAAAAAATCAGTTTGAAATGAAGAAAAAGGGTTAATAATGAAGAAAAAGCCTCAAAAAGAGGCTTTAAGATTAAAGTTTGCTTTCGTTTTTGTCAAGATATTCAGCTACGCCTTTAGGATTAGCTTTCATACCTTCATCGCCTTTATTCCAACCAGCAGGGCAAACTTCTCCGTGCTCATTTGTGAAAAGCATAGTATCGACCATTCTTAGCATTTCATCAATATTTCTACCAAGCGGCAAATCGTTAATCACAGCGTGACGAACCGTGCCATCAGCATCAAGTAAAAATGAGCCACGAAGTGCGACAGCTTCAGCAAAGAGCACATCGAAATTTCTAGCAATTTGCTTAGTTAAATCGGCAACAAGTGGAAATTTAACTTGACCAATACCACCTTGATTAACAGGCGTATTTTTCCAAGCAAAATGAGAAAATTCATTATCTCCTGAAATTCCTATCACCTCAATGCCTCTGCTTTTAAATTCTTCATATCTCTTATCAAAAGCGATAATTTCTGAAGGGCAAACAAAGGTAAAATCTTTTGGATAAAAGAAAACGACAGCACCCTTTGGACCTATGTTTTTGTAAAGATTAAAATCATTTACAATCTCATTATTGCCTAACACTGCTGGAGCAGTGAAATCTAAAGCTTTTTTTGTAACAATCATTGTGTTCTCCTAAATAATAAAATTTATTGATGGCAAAATTATATCATTTAAAACTTTAAATAAGATTTAAAAATATAATAGAAAATGTAAAAAACAATAATTATTATCAAAAATAAGGCTTTTTTGATTATCAAAAAACGATAAAATTATATTTCTTTAAGATTTTACCGATAAAATACTCAACAAACATCAAAAGTTATAAGGAGTTAAAATGGCTGTAAAAATCACAGATAGTTGCATTGCTTGTGGGTCTTGCATTGATGAATGTCCAGTTAGTGCTATCGTAGATGACGTTAGCAATCCTGAGGGAGAGGATAGATACTATGTTTATTCAAACAAATGTGTTGAATGCGTTGGACATAATGATCAACCAGCCTGTGCTAGTGCCTGTCCAACTGATGGTTGCATTGTTTGGAGCGAAGTTGCTTCGGGACAACCAAGCAGAGAAAATATATCAAATGATATGAGAAGTGGCGATACTCCTGTATTTGCTTAAAATTTTTAAAGCTAGTTTTCACTAGCTTTTCTTTGTTTAATTTTCTTATAAACAAATTTAAGTATAATTCCAAGTTTTATTTACAAAAATTGTCAAGGAGTGATTATGGAAAAAACTTTATCTATCATCAAACCAGATGCCGTTAAGAAAGGTGTTATAGGTAAAATTCTAGACCGCTTTGAAAGCAATGGCTTAAGAATAGCAGCGATGAAAAAACTGCAATTAAGCAAAGAGCAAGCTGAGGGATTTTACGCTGTGCATAAAGAAAGACCATTTTTTAAAGATTTAGTTGAATTTATGATTAGCGGTCCTGTAGTTGTTTCTGTTTTAGAAGGCGAAAATGCTGTGCTTAAAAATAGAGAATTAATGGGTGCAACAAATCCTAAAGAGGCTAAAGCTGGAACTATTAGAGCGGACTTTGCTGAAAATATCGACGCAAATGCTGTTCACGGAAGTGATAGTCTAGAAAATGCAAAAATAGAGATTGATTTCTTTTTCAAATCTAATGAAATTTGCTGATGAAAATCGCTTTTTCTAGAATTAATTCTACCGCTTATCCTTTTAGATTAAATTTGGAAAACATGGTCTTTGAGGGAAATTTAAGCAGAGTTAATTCTCAGCTTGTAAAAATTCAAGCAAAAATGCAAGGTTTTGTTTATAGACCTTGTGATAGATGTGGAGCGGAATTAGAACTTCATATTGATGAAAAACTAAATCTCTTAGCAAGCGATGGTCTTTATAAAGATCCTAAAAATGAGCTAAGTGATACGATAGAATTTTTTGATGCCCATATTGACTTATTAGAAATTGCTATGGGCGAATTAGAAGCTTATTTAAGCGACTATTTTTATTGCAATTCTTGCAGTGAGAAAGATTAAATTTAAAAAGGAGAAAAAATGGCAGTCCCTAAGAGAAGAGTGAGTAAAACTCGTGCAGCTAAACGCAGGACACACTATAAAGTTAGTCTTCCTAAGCCTATAAAAGATAAAGATGGAAGCTACAAAATGCCTCACCGTGCTAATCCGCTAACTAAGGAATATTGAAAATTATGATAAACATTGCCATTGATGCAATGGGGGGCGACTTCGGTGAAAAGCCTATTATAGAGGGCGTTATAAAAGCTTTAAATGTCAAACCTTTTAATGCTATCTTGGTAGGCAAAAGTGAGGTTTTAAAACCGCTCATTCCAAAAAATTTGGAACACTTGGTTCAATATGAAGAAGCTAAGGAGGTTTTTTCTATGGAGGAAAATGCCACCGATGCTTTAAAACGCAAAGATACGAGCATATACAAGGCTGTCGAGCTTGTTAAAAATGGCAAAGTCCAAGCCGTAGTTTCGGCTGGACATAGTGGAGCTAGCATGTCTTTAGCAACACTTAGACTTGGGAGATTGCAAAATGTCTTAAGACCAGCAATAGCGACATTAATGCCGAATATTGCAGGGACAACTCTACTTTTAGATGTGGGTGCAAACACGGATTGTAAAAGTGAAAATTTGTTTCAATTTGCTGTTATGGGCGAGGTTTATGCAAAGGAAATTATGCAAATTGCGAAACCAAGAATCGCCTTGCTTTCAAATGGAGAAGAGGAATGCAAGGGCAATGAGCTTACCAAAGAAACGCATCAACTAATGAAAAAACTTCCAAATTTCATAGGTAATGCTGAAGGGCGTGATATTTTTAATGCAAATGTCGATGTTTTAGTTTGCGATGGTTTTAGTGGCAATGTCATTTTAAAATCCTGCGAAGGTGTGGCTGGAGCGATTTTTAAAATCTTAAAAGCAGATATTAAAACAAACTTAATCTCCAAATTTGGAGCAATACTAATGAAACCTTCCTTTATGCGTCTTAAAAAGAAAATTGACTGGCAAGAATACGGTGGTGCACCTCTACTTGGCGTAAAAGGCTGTGTGATTATCAGTCATGGAAAAAGTGATGCGAGAGCTATTCAAAATGCTATTTTTCAAGCACTTCATTTTAGCGAAGCTAATATTAATAAAGCCATAGAAAATGAACTTTCCAAATTTTAAAGCCTCTCTTAGAAGTATAGCATCTTATGTGCCTGAACAAATTCTTAGCAATACAGATCTTGAAAAAATGGTTGATACAAGTGATGAATGGATACTGCGCCGGACAGGTATCAGTGAAAGAAGAATAGCCGCAGATGACGAAAATACTAGCGACTTAGGTACAAAAGCTGCACTAAAAGCCTTAGAAAGAGCGAGGTTAAAGCCAAGCGAAATTGACGCCATACTTGTAGCAACTTTGAGTCCTGATTATTTCACTATGCCTTCAACAGCTTGTAAAATTGCTGCAAATTTAGGGCTTTATAATATCACAGCCTTTGATATATCCGCAGCTTGTTCGGGCTTTATCTATCTTTTAGAGCTTGCCAAAAGTTTGGTAGAGAGCGGTGCTAAAAAAAATGTCCTTATCATAGGTGCAGAAAAAGCAAGTTCGCTTATGGATTATAAAGATAGAAGTATTTGCATTCTCTTTGGAGATGGAGCTGGAGCTGGAGTTATAAGCCTTGATAAAGAAAATCCTATCATCGATGTGCATACAGCAAGTAATGGGACTTATGGAGATTTACTTATGACAGAGCGTTCCAAAAATGTAGAAATTTGCTCTCCTTTGGCGATGAAAATGAAAGGTAACGAAGTTTTTAAAATAGCCGTTCAAACCCTAAGTAATGATGTTGTAGAACTCTTAGAAAAAAATCATATTCGCTCATCACAAATTGATTTGTTTGTCCCCCATCAGGCAAATCTTAGAATCATCAAAGCCGTGCAGGAAAAGCTCGGCTTAGAAGATGAAAAATGTGTTATTACTGTGCAAAAGTATGGCAATACTTCCGCAGCCTCCATACCTATGGCAATGAATGATGCTTATGAAGAAAAACGCCTTAAAAAAGGCTCTTTAATCTTACTTGATGCTTTTGGTGGCGGTTTTACTTGGGGATCAGCCCTGCTTCATTTTGGGGGAGAAAATTTTTAAGAAAGTCAAAAAACTTTCTTAAATTACTAGGCATATTTATGGCGAAATTCTTTCATAAAATCACATAGGATTTTTACTTGTTCTAAAGTTATAGCATTATAAATACTCGCACGAATTCCACCTAAAATTCTATGCCCTTTAAGTCCTATCATACCAGCTTCTTCAGCCTCTTTAACAAAGACATTTTCAAGCTCACTCTTTGCTATATTAAAACTTATATTCATTAAGGATCTATCTACTTTTTTTGCATATCCCTTGTAAAAACTCTCACTTTTATCTATCGTCTCATATAAAAGATTTGCTTTTTGCATATTTTTTTGATGGATTGCATCTAAGCCACCTAAATTTAAAAGCCACTGCATTTCAAGATTAAACATATAAATTGCAAAGGTTGCAGGAGTGTTAAAAAGAGAATTGTTTTCCGCGTGGATAGCATATTTTAACATACTTGGGATATTTTTCCCCCTACTTCTTTCAAGCATATCTTTGCGTATAAAAAGACAAGAAAGTCCTGAAATTCCAGCATTTTTTTGCACACCACCATAAAAAAGAGCAATATCGCTAAAATCCACCTTCCTAGAAAAAAAATCACTCGAAGCATCGACAATTAAAGGCGTTTTTGTTTTTGGATATTCTCTATACTGGGTGCCGTAAATGGTATTATTTGAGCAAATATAAGCATAATCAGCCCTATCACTAAATTCCACCTTAGGAATATAAGAAAATTTTTCCTCCTCACTGCTTGCTACAATCCTAACATCAAGTCCTAAGATCTGCGCTTCTTTAATCGCCTTTTTCGTCCAAACTCCCGTATTTGCATATTCACAAACGCCTCCCATAGTCAAATTCATAGGAATCATCGCAAATTGTAAGCTAGCTCCTCCTTGCAAAAATAGCACCTCATATTCTTCCCCCAAACCATAAAGTTCTTTAGCCTTTTGCATCGCACCAAAATGCACCTCTTCAAAAATCTTAGTCCTATGACTAATCTCCATAATAGAATAACCCAAACCCTTATAATCACAAAACTCCTCCTGCGCCTCTTTTAAAAGCTCTAATGGCAAAGTTGAAGGACCTGCACTAAAATTAATCTTTCTCATACTCTCTCCTTACTATAAAATTTTAGCTTCTTTTTCTACATTTTGTGAGCTAAGAAGTAAGGTATCACCACTCTTTAACTCTTCCAAATGCACTATTTTACCATTTTTTCTAAGCGAAACTAGATGTTTGCTTTTTTCAAAAAAATTTTCGTGCTGCAAGTAAGCATTTTTTAACTTTTCAAATTCCAAAAAACTGACTTGAATTTTATTTTTAATCAATAAATCCAATTGTTTTTTGAGGCTTTCTAAATGCTTTATTTTTTGCCCTATCATCAAAGGCAAAGAATTTGCTTTGAAAATTTTTTCTAAATTTGAAAGTTTATTATCTAAATTTTTACAAATCATCATAAAACTTGTTTTTAACCTATCCTCTATAAAATCAAGTTTTTGTTCCAAATCCTCTTTGGAAGGTAGCAAAATGTTAATGGCAGCACTTGGAGTGGGCGCTCTTAAATCCGCCACAAAATCACTAATCACATAATCAATCTCGTGTCCTATGGCTGAAATTATAGGCGTTTTAGCAGCGAAAATTTCTCTTGCTAAAGCTTCATTATTAAAACAAAACAAATCCTCTCTGCTCCCCCCTCCTCTTGCTATAATAATCACATCAAGCCCTGTCATATCAGCCTTTTTTAAGGCATTAATTAAAGAAAGTGGAGCGTTTTGTCCTTGCGTAAGAGCGTTAAAAATATAAATTTTCGCCAAAAAATAAGCCTTTTGAGTAATGATTTTAAGCATATCCTCCAAAGCAGCCGAAGTAAAAGAGGTGATAATTCCAACCCTTAAAGGAAATTTTGGAAGAGTTTTTTTATGAGCTTCATCAAATAAACCCTCCTTTTGCAAACTCTCCTTAAGTGCCAAAAAACGCGCTTCTAAATCTCCAAAACCCTCTTTTTTCATATTCTTAGCGATAAATTGATAACGCCCACTTTCAGCATATAAACTCAAACTCCCCTCAAGCTCTAAAAAATCACCCACCTTTGGCTCAAAATCGACCTTAAGATTATTCCCCTTAAACATCACGCAAGCTACGCTTGAGCGTTCATCTTTTAATTCAAAATACCAATGTCCGGAATTATGCTTTGTAATTTTAGAAAGCTCTCCACTCAAAAATATATCGTCAAAATGCGATTCAAGCAATGCTTTAGCTCCTAAATTTAACTCACTAACGGTCATTTTTTCTCACTATAAACATAGAGCTTACTCCAAAGCTAAAGCTTTTAAAATCTACATTTTTAAAGCCTACACTTTCAAGTTCTAGCATAAATTCTTCCTTACTTAAAAATTCTTCAATAGAATTTGGCAAATAAGCATAAGCTTCCTTGTTTTTACTAATAAAACCTCCCAAACTTGGCAAAATATTTTTAAGATAAAAATCTCTAAAAAACGCTACAAAACCACCTTGCTCTCTTTTAGTAAATTCTAAAACAAGCAAAATGCCACCCTTTTTTAATACTCTAGCAAATTCACCTAAAGCCCTTTGCCTCTCAACCACATTACGAATTCCATAACTGATACTTAAAATATCCACACTCTCACTTTCTAAAGGTAAATCCTGTGCCCCAGCTTCGATAAATTCAACACTTTTAAATTTTCTCTTCGCCTCTTTAAGCATTTGTGAGCTTGGATCTATGCCTCGTATTTGCTTTATGTTTTTATGAATTTTTTGCACACTTTCTTGCCAAATTTCTATCATATCCCCCGTGCCACAAGCCACATCGACTATATTTAAATTATCGTTTTCATAAATCTTTAAAACTCTTTCGCAAGCCTTCCTTCGCCAGCTCACATCTACACCAAAACTCAAAATTCGATTTGCTTTATCATAAGTTGGAGCAATTTGATTAAACATTTCTATAATTTTTTCTTGTTTTTGCATAGTTTTTATCCTTTATAAATTTTTAAATTTTTACTCGTTTTTTCTATTAATTTTAAAATTTTCATTTGTTTTTTTATAAATTTAATAAAAATATCTTCATCAAAGACTGCTTTTAATTTTTCTAAATTTTTATCATTAAAAAAATCTGCAAAATGCTCAAGAAAAATACGGAGTTCTAGACATTGAAACATAAATTCGTCATAAGAAAAATTTCTAATGAAGAATTTTTTAAATAAAATAAGTTTTAATCGCAATTTTTGTGCCACAAAAACTTTTAAAAAAACATCTTTCTTTGCACTTTTATAAAACTCTCCCTCTCTTAAAAATAATTCAAAATCATTCAATAAATTCTTATAAAGCCTAATATTAAAGCGTTTTTTTGTATTTACATTTTGTTTAAGTTTTTCTTCTAATTTTTCAAATCCTGCTAACAATTTTTGTGCCATTTTGTCATCAAAAAGTTCAATTGCATTTCTTAAAAATACACAAATTTTTAAAACGCAAAAATGTAATTTTACTCTGCCATTTTCTTTTTTTGCTTGACTTTTAAAAGCATAAAGTAAATAAAATAAAAGCACCCTAAAACCATCATTTGCGTATAAAGATTGAGGAAAATTAAGTGTAAAATTTTGATTTTTTTCTATAATATTAAAGCAAGTGTGAAGGTCAAAAAAAGCATTTTTATACTTATAAAGTATTAAATTTTTAGAATTAAATTTTTCATCAAGTTCTCTTAAAGGTCTTATTTTTTCATCAAGTTTGAATTGACGAGCATCTTCTTCATTTTTAAATAAAACCTTTAAAATGAAAAGCTTTTTTTCTTTATAGATTTGAAAAAGAAATTTTCTATCTCCATCTAAAAATTCATAACTTTTTTTAGAAAGCACCTCAAGTAGAGCTTTTTCTTTTGCTTTCTTAAATTCTTTTTTAGAAATTTCCTCTCTCAAACCATTTTTTAATAAAAAATATTTCTCATCGATACTTTGAAATTTCAAGGTTTCTTTAGGAGAAATTTTTGTGTAAAAAGTCGTTATAGATACACTTTGTGGCATTTTCTCCGTATTCAAATCAAAAGAGTGAAGTAAAAAAATTCTTTGAAACAAATCATTCACAATAAACCCTTACTAAAAGGCTTATTTTAGCCTTTTAAGTTTAATATTTATTGACATTTTTTACAATTTTTCACATAAGCACAAACGGACAAATGCTCAATCAAATTTGAAATCTTTTTTTCAAGTTTTTCTTGATATTCATTTAATTCTATTTCGTCAAAATTTTTATCCTCGATATTTCCGCATCCGCTGCAAATAATATGAATATGTTCTTTTTCATAAATATCATAGCAGGATTTTTGATTTGCAATATTAATTTCTACAACCAAACCCTGACTTTGAAGCGTGTTAATGTTTTTATACACGGTGGCTAAAGAAATGGAGGGATATTCTCGTTTAATCTCAGCATAAAGCTCATCAATATTTGGATGTTCGTGTCTTTTTAAAATTTTCAACACACAAAGTCTTTGTGGAGTCGCTTTTAAATCATATTTTTTAAGCATTTGCAACAATTCCATAATCTCACCTTAAATTAAGTTTCAAGCAAAATCATATAAAAAATTTATTTAAAAAATGTTTATATCAAAGAATATTTTTTATTAAATAATATCAAGTATTTTTTGACTTAATTTTTTTACATCTAAACCCAAACTTACTTCAACTTCATTTAAATTTCCGTGTGTAATGAAGGCATCTTCATACTCAAAACTCACAATCTTTATGTTTAAATCATACAGGGCTACAAATTCCCTAAGCAAACTCGCCACTCCACCAATTTTAACATTTTCGCTAAAAACAAACCATATCTTAGTTTTACTGGCTAATTCTTTTAATAAAAGCTCATCTAAAGGTTTAATGAAAATCAAATCAATTAAATTTGCAAAATTTTCTCCCAAATTCTGCAAAACTTTCCACGCCTTGCCAACACCCTGCCCAAAGCCTAAAAACGCCACCTCGCTTGAATTTTTAATCAGCCATTGCGACTTAGCTAAAGAAAGTTTGCAAGAAGTAAATTCCTCCTCCAAAATAAAACTACCACGCGGATAACGAAAGGCTAAGGGACCTTGATGAAAATAAGCATATTTCACACATTCTCTCATCATCTTAGCATCTCTTGGAGCCATAAGGGTTAAATTTGGCACAGCACTTAAAAAACTCACATCAAAAACGCCCTGATGTGTCTCACCATCTTCACCAACAATCCCAGCCCTATCCATAGCAAAAACGACACTTAAATTCATAATTGCACAATCGTGAATGACTTGATCATAAGCGCGTTGTAAAAAGGTGCTATAAATCACTATAAAAGGCTTAAAACCCTCTTTTGCCATAGCTGCCATTGAGGTAACGGCGTGTTGCTCGGCTATGGCAACATCCCAAAAGCGATGAGGATATTTTTCAATCAAAGCATCAAGCCCTGTCCCACTAGGCATAGCCGCTGTAACACCGACTACATTTTCATACTTTTGTGCTAAATGAAGCAAATTTTGACTAAAAATTTCTGTCGCACTAGGCTTAGAATTTGCTTTCTTAAGACTTTCTCCGCTATCAATATCAAAAGCACCCACACCATGCCATTTTGCGTGCTTACCCTCAGCTAGTGTATAGCCCTTACCTTTTATGGTTTGTGCGTGAATAATGCAAGGTTTTTGCATCATTTTAGCTTGTTTTAAAGCATTAACAACTTCATTAATATTATGCCCATCAACAGGACCTATATACTCAAGTCCAAGTTCTTCAAACAAAAGTCCGGGCGTAATAAGCTTAAAGCTTTCCTCAAAACGCTTCGCCATATAAGTCGCACTATCTGGTAAAAAATCAAGCATTTTTTCTATGCGTTTTTTAAATTTTTGATAAAACTGCGTTGCCATCGCTTGAGAAAGATATTTTGAAATCGCACCTATGGGCTTAGAAATACTCATTTCATTATCATTTAAAATAATAACGCAAGGATATTTTCTATCGCCTAGCTCATTTAAAGCCTCATAAGCCATACCCGCACTCAATGCTCCATCGCCTATTAAAACCACAGGCGTTCTCTCTTCCTTTTTAAGATTTATAGCCTTACAAGCTCCTATGGCTAAAGAAATAGAAGTGCTAGAATGTCCAGCAATAAAATAATCTCCCTCCTCCCCTTTCGTATAACCACTTAGACCCCCAAAAGTCCTTAATGTATGAAAACTTTCTTCTCTTCCACTTAAAAGCTTATGGGCGTAAGATTGATGAGAAACATCGAAAATGAAAGGATCTTTTGCACTATCAAACACGCAGTGCATTGCTATACTAAGCTCGACAACGCCCAAATTTGAACTTAAATGTCCTCCATTTTGACTCACAACCTCTATGATTTTTTGTCTTAAATTATCGGCAAGTGTTTTAAGCTCTCCCTCGTTTAAAGCACACAATTCTAAATTTGTATGAGCCAACTTAATCATTATGAATCATTTTTTTGATTTTGTTTAAGCGTGAATTAAGGTTAGACTCTATGTTTCCAGCATTGCTTAAAATTACAACACTTCCTTTACTAATGGCATCATCTAAACTTACTTTAATATGATTATCTTGACTAAAATGCTCTTTTAAATATTCAAAATCCTCTGCATTAACTCTTAATTCAAGCTCACTAGCACCCTTAAGCTCTTCCATCAAATCCTTAGCCAAAGCATAAGCGATTTTTCTAGAATCCTCCTCAAGCTCTTTTAAAATCACTTCTTTGGCAATATCCACAGCCGTATCGGCTAATTCTTTTTCATTTTTAATCACAAAATTATCTAAATTAGCACAAGCCTCCTCAAGCTTAGAAATGCTTTTTAGATATTTATCTTTTAGAGCATTAAGCTCTTTTTCAAATTCATTTTTTGCTTCTTCAAAGCCCTCTTTTGTGTATTTTTCTTTAGCATTTTCAAGTTCACTTGCAAGGCGGTTGTTAAATTCGTTTTCTTGACTTTCAATTTGCATTTGGAGCTTGATAATATTATTAGACATTTCGTCAGTTTTTTTAAGTAAATCCTCTACAAAACTAGGTTGAAAAGCGACTTCTTGCTCCTCATTTTTTTCTTCTTTTGCCTCTTCGTTTTTTTCTTCTTTTATAGGCACTTGAGGTATGGGAGCTTCGTGATGCACTTGCTCATTTTGTGCTTTTTCTTGCTCACTCGCAAATTCAGAAATGACCTTAAAGCGATATCCCTCAATCACATGTTGTTTTGAGGTTTCGTTTGAAATTACATTACTGCGATTAATCATATTCTAACCTATTCTATCATTTCATCAGCATCGCCTGTTTGGACTAAGCCTTGTTCTGCTAACTTTTGCACAACTTCCACAACTTTTCTTTGTGCCTCTTCAACATCTTTCACCCTAACAGCACCCAAAAAGCCCATTTCCTCCAAAAAAGCCTCACTTGCACGCGTTGACATATTTGAAAGGAATTTTTGCTTAAGCTCTTCGCTTGCACCCTTTAAACCTACCATCAAATCACGCTTATCAGCCACTTTAAGAATTTCTCTAATCGCTGGAGTGCTAAGCTTTTGAATATCATCAAAAGTAAACATCAATTCTTTAATTGTTTCAGCCAAACGTTCATCACTTTGCTCGATGTAAGTAATAGTCGATTTAGACGCCTTTTGACCTAAGCGGTTAAGCACTTCTGCCACAGCCCTAGGACCACCCACTTCAACCTTATAAGAAGTAAGGCTTTCTAACTTACTTTCAAGCACGGCAGAAACCCTTTTAATGATACTTGGAGAAATATCGCCCAAATTTGCCATTCTTATCACAACTTCAGCTCTTAATTCATCACTAAAATATTCCAAAGTCTCCGCCGCTTGAATACTATCCATATGTGCCAAAATCAAAGCAATGGTTTGCGGGTGTTCTTTGGTGATAAAATCAGCTAATTGCTGTGGTTTGATTTGTGCTAAGTATGCGAAATTTTGATTATTTTCCATACTTTTTGTGAGTTTTTCTAAAATTTTATTAGCAATTTCTGGTCCAAAAGTGCGGAAAAGAATTTCTTTAGCGTATTCAAGACCACCACTTTTAATAAATTGATTAGACTGAAGTAAGGTATAAAATTCTTCCAAAACAGCCGTAGCCACAGAACGATCAACATTTTTAGCCATAGCGATATAGCGAGAAATTTCGGTAATGACATCGATTTCCATATGAGAAAAAACCGAAGTTGTCGAATCTTCACCTAGCTGTATGAGAAATATCGCCACCTTTTCAGGCATAGACAAATCATCATAAATCATTTTTTGTTCTTCACTCAGCTTTATCATTATATATCCTTATTTTCGCTAAAATCAGAGTCGTTTTGAATGAGATTTTGCAAAAGTGCCGCTATTTCTTCACTCTTATCACCCACCAAAGCCCTTAATTTTTCAAGTAAGACATCATATTGTATGGAGTCCTCATTAAAATTATCACCAAAACCAAGCTGCTCTTCGACCTTTTTTCTAGCCGCATTAAATTTCTCCAACGCATCCTCTGCATCATCGATAAGCGGACTTGGACCATGCTGTGCCTCTTCTTGAGCGGCAACATCCTCGAGCATTTTTTGCGTAAAAGGGGCGATAACTTTCTTGTAAAAGAAGAAAAGTAAAATCGCCGCAATGAAGTATTTAACAGGCGGTATAAAAGGCTCAATAAAGCGTCCATAAAAGGTCTTAACCTTACTTTCAACCTTAATAGACTCTCTATAAAATGGTAAATTTTGCACCACAACACTATCGCCTCTTGCCGCATTAAAATTAATCGTGCTTCTAACAATGCTCTCCACTCCACTAAGCTGGGCTTGTGGTAAAGGCACATATTCACTTTTAACCTCGCCATTTTCATCGACAACATCTTCATATTTTCCATCAATAGTAACTGCAGCTGAGATGCGTAAAGGCACACCAAAAGACTTTTTGGTATTTGTGATGGTTTTTGAAATTTCGTTATTTGTTGTAACTTGATTTTTCTTATAAGAGTCTATCACACCATTATTTGCTAAGCCCTCAACAGGACCTATATTAGAAACAGCACCGGGCACTCCTTGAATTTCTGGATCTTTTCTACCCTGCTTTTCTTCATTAAGCGTTTGCTCACTTCTAACTACGGTGTTAGGATCGTAAATTTCGCTTTGGGATTCCTGCTTAGAAAAGTCATACTCTATATTAACGCTCACTTGAAGTTTATCGCGTCCTCCTGCAAAAGGTGCAAGAGAATTGATAATTTTTTCTTCAAGCTCTCTTTCACTATCTCTTTTGTAACGAATTTGCATAGCTAAAACCTCGCCGGATTCTAGTTGCTGCTCGTCTAAAGTATTACCATTTTGATCACTAATTTTAACATTTTCTTTAGTGAGTCTTGGCACAGAAGCGGCGACTATATTTTTAACCCCATCAATTTGCTTTCTTGTAAGCCTAAAGCCGTCTTTAATGTTGATGGTAACTGAGGCTGTTGGGGGAATTTGCCTTTCTGTAAAAACGCTCTCTTTAGGTAAAGCTAAGATGACTGAAGCACTGCGAATCGGTTCTAAAGTTTCTATAATCCTTGCAATTTCTCCTTGCAAAGCTCTTTGTGCTCTAACCTTTTCCTCCGCACTTGTTGCCCCAAAAATTTGCTTATCAAAAACCTCAAAACCAACGCGATTATCTTTAATCAAACCCTCACTAGCAATGAACATTTTTTGACGATTGACCTGATCTTGAGGAACTAAAATGGTGCTTTCATTTTCTAAGCGATAAGGAACTCCATTTTGCTCAAGTCTTGTAACAATAGCTCCCGCTGTGCTTGGATTTGCATTTTCTATTAGAGGAACATATCCATTTGACCCAGCAGGACCATTACGAAAAAGAGCTAAAAAAACCAAAAATCCCACAACAACAACAATGGAGGCAGCTATAACGATACGCTGTTTTCGCGTTAAATTTTGATACAGCTGTCCAATTTGTAGCAACATATTTTTAAAATCCATAGACTCTCTCATACCTTAATTTGCCATTATTTTATAATCAAAAAATTAATTATTTTTTAATCAATATCAAATTTAATTTTTCTTTAAAATATCTTCAAATTCCTCAAAAAAGCGTGTGTTTTCATAAGGCTTACCTATGGTAATTCGCATAGCATTTAAACCATAGCTCTTTAAATCTCTCACAATTATACCCTTTTTAAGTAATTTTTCACTCAAATTGCTACTATTTTGTTCTTCAAAAAAATAAGTGATAAAATTCGTATAAGATGGGATAAACTCAATAGCATTAAATCTAGCAAAATCTTCAAATTTTTGCATTTGAGAAAAGTTATTTTCTAAGCTACTTTTAACAAATTCTTCATCATCAAGTGCTGCAACTGCGGCTTTTAAGGCTAGAATATTCACATTAAAAGGTGCTCTTAATTTATACAAAGCATCAATAAGATCTTCATTTGCCACACCATAGCCCACACGCAAACCCCCAAGCCCATAAAGCTTTGAAAAAGTGCCGAGATAGAGAAGATTAGGGAATTTTTCGATGAATTTTGCAGGATTTATATGCTTTTTTTCGTCCTTAAAACTTGCAAATTCATTATAAGCTGCGTCAATAACAACTAAACAATCTTCATCAAGATCTTTTAAAAACTCCTCCACATCAAATGCGTTTAAACACTCACCTAAAGGATTATTTGGCAGACAAAGATAAAGAATTTTTATCTCATCTTTATACATCTCATAAAGGCTTTTAAACTCGTTTAAATCGTGAGTTATACTCCTAGTTTTATAAGCTTTAGCACCTACTTGCTTTGCGTAAATTTCATACATAGCAAAGCTTATACCGCATTGTAAAAAAGCATTTTGATGATTTAATTTAGCATGTGTGGCAAGTTCGATAATTTGATCACTTCCCGCTCCTATAATGACATTTTGCATTTTAAGCCCAAATTTCAAGGCTAACGCATTTCTTAACTCACTTGCACTATCATCAGGGTATAAATAAGCTTTTGAGGCATTTTGGATAATAGCTTCTCTTGCTTTTTGCGAAGTGCCAAGCGGATTTTCATTACTCGCTAGTTTTATCACTTCTTTAACGCCATATTCTTTAGCAATTAGCTCTATATCTTTACCCGGCTCATAAGTTTTAAGTCGATTTAAATTTTCGTTAAATTGCATATTTTCTCCTTTAAGGCTTGTTATCTTAATCAATTCTTACTTAAGTTTTGATTTACAAGCTTAAGTTACAATATAACCTTATTTATTTTTTTAAGGAAAAGCGTGAAAAATCTTATTATTGATCTTGATGGCACCTTAACCCTAGATGAAAAAAATATCCCTTATGAGGACAAAAAGCCCAATTTAGCTTTCATTAAACAATTGCAAAACTATCAAAAAATGGGCTTTAAAATCACAATTTTCACCAGTCGCTCTATGCGAACTTTTAAGGGTGATGTTGAAAAAATTAAAACGCACACTTATCCTACAATTTTGCAGTGGCTTCACAAGCATAAAGTGCCTTTTGACGATCTTATTGTTGGCAAGGCTTGGTGTGGAGATGAGGGCTTTTATGTCGATGATAAGGCTATTAGGCCGAGTGAATTTATTAGTTTAAGTTATGAAGAAATTCAAAAACTTCTCGCCAAAGAAAGCTCACAATGCTTTTAATCACTTCAGCTAAGTATTCTTCCGCGGACTTTACTTTAGAATTTGGCAAGATAGTGCCGTCCTTTTTACCACTTGGCAATAAAAGACTTTACGAATATCAAGCAAAATTATTTCAAAAAGAAAAAATCGTCCTATCCCTACCAGAAAGCTTTAAAATCAGTCATTATGACTTAAAAAAACTTGAAGAGTTAAACATTGAGCTTATTTTTGTTGATGAAAATTTAAGTCTTGGTGAGTCCATTGTTTATTGCATTAAAGCCCTAAATATCAATAAAAAACTAAGCATTCTTCATGGAGATACCTTTTTTCAAAACCTAAGATTACAAAACGATAGCCTTTGCATCACAAGTGTAAAAGAAAACTACGAATGGGCTTATTTGAACGAGGAATTTAACATTGTAAATGAAATAGGAGAAAAGAGAGGTAAAATCCTCGCCGGTGCTTTTTGCTTTAGCGATGCAAGACTACTGGCTAAACACTTAATTAAAAATCATTATGACTTTGTAAAAGGTATAAAAAGCTATTCTAAAGAAAGAAAAATGAGAGCGATAGAAAATGAAACTTGGCTTGATTTTGGCTTAATGACAAATTATTTTCACTCCAAAAAAATCATATCCACACAACGAGGCTTTAACACTATGCAAGTTTCACAAAATTACATCGTTAAAAATTCCTCTTGGACTGAAAAAATAAAAGCCGAAAAAGCGTGGTTTAAAAATCTGCCAACTCCACTTTTAATTTACGCACCAAAATTTTTTACCAAAAAGGACGGCTACGCCTTAGAATATCTTTATCATAATACCTTAAGTGAGCTTTTTGTTTTTGGGTCTTTACCTGATTTTATTTGGAGAAAAATTTTTCTTTCCATCAAAGATTTTTTAAACCTTTGCCACACTTTTAAGAGTGAAGGTAGGTTAAATTTTAACTATAAAGAAAAAACTTTATCAAGACTTAAAGAATTTTCCAAGCAAAGAAATATAGATCTTAATAAACCCTTTATCCTTAATCACACTCCAAAACCATCTTTAAACGAACTTGTCGCTCAAACAAGTGAAATTTTGCCAAATATAAAAGAATTTAGTCTCATACACGGGGATTTTTGTTTTTCTAATATAATGTATGATTTTAGAAGTGGTTTAATTAAAACTTATGATCCAAGGGGTATGGATTTTGACTCTAAAATCAGTATTTTTGGAGATAAAAATTACGATTTAGCTAAGTTGGCACATTCCATTTTTGGACTTTATGATTTTATCGTCGCAGGTTTTTACGAGTGTGAGCTAAAAGGATATGAACTTGATTTTAAACTCGAAATCAATGATAATATTATTAAAACTCAAAACATCTTTAAAGAACTTTTCGAAATCAATCAAACTCACATAGCCCTTTGTCTTCATCTTTTTTTATCGATGTTGCCACTTCACAATGATGACGCAAAAAGACAAAATGCCTTTTTAGCAAATGCTTATCGAATTTATGATTTATTAAAGGAAGAAAGATGACGATTATTTTTCCTATGGCTGGGCTTAGCTCACGCTTTAGTAAGGCTGGTTATACTTTACCCAAATATATGCTAAATTTGCAAGAAAAAAGCGTGTTTTTCTGGGTTTTAGAGGGCTTTAAGACATATTTTAAGACAAATGATTTTTTATTTATTTATAGAAATATCAATCACACAAAAGAATTTATCAAACAAGAATGCCAAAAACTTAATCTTAAAAATTATCAAAGTATAGAGCTTGATAGTCCTACTCTAGGACAAGCACATACCGTCGCACTAGGACTTGAAAAAATAGGCATTAAAGATAGCATTTTGATTTTTAATATCGATACCTTACGCCCAAATTTTCACCTCCCACAAAATCTTGATTTAGACAAGATTGATGGCTATTTGGAGGTTTTTAAGAGTGAAGGAGAACAATGGAGCTTCATAAAAGCTAGTGATGAAAAACTTTGCAAAGTCGCTAAAACAGCAGAAAAAACACGCATTTCATCATTTTGTAGTAGTGGGCTTTATTATTTTAGAAAAAGTGAAGAATTTTTAAGCATTTTTAAAACAATGCAAGAAAAAAATAATTTAGAAAAAGGCGAATTTTACATCGCACCTATGTATAATGAACTCATCAAACGCAACGCCGATATAAGATATGAATTAATCGCTTTAAATCAAATTCTATTTTGTGGAACTCCAAGAGAATATGAAGCTTTAAAAAAACTTAATTTAAGCCAAAAATTCCTTTAATCCCCACTATCATCATTTTAACACCCATAGCCACAATGAAAACTTGAGCAATGCGTGAAAACACATGTAAAATAAGCTTTCCTACAATCTTTTCAATTGTCGCCGCATAATAAAACAAAAAAGCCATAAATAAAAATGCCATCAAAACAGCACCCAAAGCGACCTTAACTCCTCCATCTTCAGCAATCACAACCACACTAGCCAAAGTCCCCGGACCTACTAACATAGGAAAAGCCATAGGAATAAGACTGCGTCTTAAAAGCTCTTTTTCATCAAATTCTTGATAATGAGAAAAATCCTGCGTAGCTAATTTAGCCGAAAAAAGCAAATTTTTAACCGCCATTATAATAAGTATCAAACCTCCGGCAATTCGTAAATCGTCCAAATCCACGCGAAAAACATAATTCATAAAAAAAGAACCCGAAAACAAAAAAACTAAGACGATGATAAAAGCCGTGTAAAGTATAGTCGCAAAGAGTTTTTTTCTAAGTTTGAGGGGCAAACCCTCGCTCATAGCCAAAAACTGCGTCAAATTTCCAAAAGGATTTAGCACCGCAAGTATGGTAATGGCTGCAAAAAACATAAGGTAAAATTCGTTTTCTATATTCGCAAACATCATTTTCTCACAAATTTCAGCGATAAAGAATTGACACAATGTCTCACATTTTTAGGCGTAAAACCCTCATTTTCAAAAATATGTCCTAAATGCCCATCGCATTTCGCACACAAAATTTCAATTCTAACTCCGTCTTTATCGGGCTTTCTTCTAACAGCACCCTTAATCTCGTCATCAAAACTAGGCCAACCACAATGCGACTTAAATTTATGTGTAGATTCATAAAGTTTTGCCCCGCACTGCTTACAAAGATAGACGCCAACTTCGAAAAAATCATTATATTCCCCACTAAAAGGTGCTTCTGTGCCTTTATCTATAATGATTCTTTTTTCCTCTTCGCTTAGCATCATTTATCCTTTTATAAATTTAAGGATAAATTTTAGCACAAAATATAAAAATAGCTTTCTTTTTTTGCGATATTTTAATCACTTTATTAATCTTTCTTATCTATAATTAATCCTATCTTAACATATAGGGAAAAGTGAAAATGATAAAGACATTTTTAAATGTAGGTTTAGCTTTTGTAACGCTACTATTCGTAGCTTGTGGAAGCAATTCACCAAGTGAAGTGGCAAAAGAATTTATAACAAAAGCTTATGATGGTAATGGCGAAGCGTTGATTGAATTTGTTCATATACCAGACAATGCAAAAAAAGGCGAAAAAGAATTTGTCGATGGTAAATTAAAGGCTCATAGTGTCCAAACAAAAACAATGGCAGATAAAAAAGGTGGGGTAAAATCCATTGAGATTTTAAACGAAGAGCTTGATGATGATAATAATGCAAAAGTGCAGATTAAAGTTGTTTTTAAAGACAATAGTAGTCAAAATGAAACTTTTAATCTTAATAAAATCGATAATCAATGGAAAATCAAAATATTTTAATTTATTCTTACTTGATGCAATGAGCGTCAAGATTCGCTAATTTGATTTAATATGTTTGATTTTCTTTCTTTAATTTTAATTTCTTGTGCTGTATTTTTATATTTTAATACAGCTACATCTTCCTTTTTGCAACCCTCCAAACAACAAATTCAAATTTCTAAAATGGAAAATTTAAAACTACCTAAACTTGAAATAGGCGACCTCATCTTTAGGCGTGGAAATAGCCTTGAAAGTGTGATAATATCTCAAATTTCAGGGCATTATTATACACATTTAGGGATATTGATTGCAAGCACTCCGCCACTTATCATACACGCCACAACAGATGATAACCTAAATAAACCCAATCAAGTCATTTTAAGCTCACTTGAAGAATTTGCCTCACGCGCTCAAGCTCTAGCTATCAAACGCCTACCGCTTACAAAAGCACAAAAAGAAATCATTGCATTAACAGCAAAATCACAACTTGGAAAAAAATTTGTGCTTAATGAAGGAAATGACACGCTTTACTGCACGACCTTTATAGAAAATTTACTCACGCCACACATTAAGCTAAATTTAACTTATGAAGAATTAAATCTACCTACCTTAAGCGGAAAATATCTTTTTCCCAAAGCCTTTTTTAACGAAGTTCAAGCTAAACTTATCTATGAAAAAAGATTTTAAAAAGAAGCAAAGATGAAAAAAGAATTTTTTAGTCAAATAGAAAAAATTTTATATGAAAAAAACTTAAAACTTAAATTTGAGCTTTTTGATGATTTTTACGAAGAGGTTAAAAAGGAAAATTTTATCTTTAATCACGAGCATTTTGCTATTTTTCAAAATAATACTTATGAGAAAATCAAAATCTTGCATCCTACTCGCATACGCCGTCCCAAAAACACAAATAGCACACAAGCTCTAGCAAAGATAATACACTCAATCGCACATATAGAATTTAGTGCCATTAATTTGGCTTTAGATGCAAGCTATCGTTTTAAGAATTTACCCCTTAAATTTTATAAAGACTGGCTTGAAGTCGCAAGTGATGAAATCAAGCATTTTAAGCTTTTAAATAGGGCTCTAAAAGAACTTGGATTTAAATATGGCTCTTTTGAAGCACACGATAATTTAGAAGACGCCTTAAAAGCGACTAAAAATTCGCTTAAATACAGAATGGGTGTGGTGCATAGGGGACTTGAGGCTAAGGGACTTGACGCAAATCCCTTCGTTCTTAAAAAAATTCAAAATTCAAATCATAGTATTAAATCATTTTTAGAGGAAATTTTACATATCATTTTGCAAGAAGAAATTACGCATGTAAAAAAAGGCGATTTTTGGTGGAATTTTGCTAAAGATGAAAAAGATGATTATTTAAGTCTTTGCAGGCAATTTAAGAAATTTAACCTAGCTGGAAAAACACTTAATGAAGAAGCAAGACTTAAAGCTGGTTTCAGTAAGAAAGAACTTAAAGAACTCAAAAATTTTTACTCTTAACCCTTAGTCTTTTTTCTTACCCCAAAAAAGGTCAAAAAGAAGCGTAAAATTCCATACACTACATATAAACTCGCCAAAATCACCAAGCTTTCTAAAGGATACAAATATAAAAAAGAAAAAAGCATCATTAAAAAAACGAGCACTTTCAAAACGCTGGAGCGGTTAAAATTAAGTTTCTTAAAGCTTGGATAGCGTATATTACTTACCATTAAAATTCCCAAAATCGCTTGTAAAATCACAAATAAAAGCCCATAATCTTTCAAAAAATCATAACTCAAATAAGTATAAGTATAAATCGCACTCACAATTGCTGCTGTTGGTATGGGAAGTCCTATAAAAACAGAAGGTTCATAAGTACCTGTGGTTACATTAAAACGTGCCAATCTAATCGCTCCAAAAACGACAAAAAACGCCGCAACCAAAGAGCCAAATTTACCATAATATACCCCTATACTTGTATAAAAAAGCACAGCAGGAGCAACCCCAAATGCCACTAAATCAGCTAAAGAATCAAACTCCACTCCAAATTTAGAAGTTGTATTAGTAAGTCTTGCTATGCGTCCATCAAGCCCATCACAAAGCAAGGATAAAATAATATAAATCAAAGCCTTTTCAAAATCACCGTGTATCGAAGAAATAATCGAAATAACACCTAAAAAAGCCGAAGCGGCGGTAAAAAGATTAGGTAAGATATAAATGAGTTGAAGTTTATGATTCATTTTTAAGCCTTAAGAAAGATAAGCAAGAAGTGAACCTGCTTTAATCTCATCATTTAAACCCACATGCACCCTTGTATCTTTTGGCAAAAGTAAGCTTACAGATCCATTGAGTAAAAAACCCATTTTATCACCTGCATTTAAATGATGTGGATTATTCATAAGCTTTAATTTTCTATCTAAAGAACCTGCACAAATTCGCATTATTATGCTCTTATCTCCCGCAAAAGCACGGATTATCATTCTCTCGTTCATCTTTTTAGCAACTTCAAGCTCACTACATAAAAAAAGCCCGTGCCTTAAAGTTAATTTTTCAAACTGCATTTTTATAGGAGCACTTAAACTTCCACAATCATAAAAAGCATTTTTGATATTTAACTCCAAACATTCTCCAAAATCCTCATAATAAGCATTTTCAATACGCGTAATCCTTCCATCAATGGGAGCCAAGATAGCCTTCTCATCGTTACATACCAGATAAGGTTTTGAAGCCCTAAATAAAAATAAAAAGGCTAAAAACGCCAAAAGTAAAATAAAGCTAAAACCCCAAAATATCCAAACTAACAGCAATAAGCCTAGCAAGGTAAAAACGACAGTCCAGCCCTCTTTTGCAATGAAACGATTCATTCTTGCTCTTTTTTCTCCTCAACTTGCAGACGCGTCGGCAGAGCATTTTGCTCCTCAAATTCCTTAATAATCTCACGCACCTTAGCGCCCTCTATGGTCTCCTCTTCATACAAAGCATTTACCATAGTTTCAATAGCACCTTTGTAGGTATTTAGCGTTTGTTTCACATCAGCATAACGCTCATCTAAAGTCTTTTTAACATAGTCATCTAAGGACTCTGCCATTTTTTCAGAATAATCTTTAATACTTTGACCACCTGTTAAAAAGGTATTTCTTTGCTTCTCAAGCACCATAAGTCCAGCAATCTCACTCATACCATACATAGAAATCATTGCTTTAATAATGTCAGTGGCTCTTTCTAAGTCATTACTAGCACCTGTGGAAATTTCACCTATGAAAACCTCTTCAGCCGCTCGCCCACCTAAAAGCACATCAACCTCAGCAATAAGTTCGTGTTTTTGCATAAGAAATTTATTTTCTTCAGGGGTATTAAGGGTGTAGCCAAGTGCCGCTAAGCCTCTAGGGATAACCGAAACCTTACTTACTCTTTTTGCACCCTTTGTCGTTTCAGCAATAAGCGCGTGTCCGCACTCGTGGTAGGTTACTATTTTTTTCTCCTTATCATTAATCCGGCGTGATTTTTTCTCAAGCCCCGCAATAGCTCTTTCAACAGCCTCTACCAAATCATTTTGTTCAACATATTTTTTAGAGTCTCTACCTGCTAAAAGTGCAGCTTCGTTAATGATATTTGCCAAATCAGCCCCAGCCAAACCAGCTGTGAGTCTGGCGACATCTTCAACTTTAACCTTAGGCGAAATTTTCACATCTTTCATATGCACCTTTAAAATTTCGCAACGCCCTTTAAAATCTGGCTTATCTACTAAAACTTGCCTATCAAAACGACCAGGTCTAAGCAAAGCCGCATCCAAAACTTCAGGACGATTAGTCGCTGCTAAAACAATCACTGGAGAACTTTCTGTGCCAAAGCCGTCCATTTCAGCTAAAAGTTGATTAAGCGTTTGTTCTCTTTCGTCATTACCGCCCATTAAGCCATTTGCCGCACGACTTTTTCCTATGGCGTCAATCTCATCGATAAAAACTATGGCGGGTGCTTCTTTTTTTGCATTTTCAAACAAATCTCTTACCCTAGAAGCACCTACCCCTACAAACATCTCTATAAAAGAAGAACCTGAAACGCTAAAAAACGGCACATCAGCCTCACCCGCTACAGCCTTAGCCAAAAGCGTTTTACCCGTTCCCGGAGGTCCCACAAGTAAAAGTCCTTTTGGAATTTTTGCCCCAAGCTTAATATAACGCTCGGGATACTTAAGAAAATCAACTATCTCTTTGACTTCTTCCTTAGCTTCCTCAACCCCAGCAACATCAGCAAATTTAACCTTAGGCTTTTCGGAATTAACGAGCTTTTTTGAACTTCCTATACCCAAAATCGAACTTCCCATATTCTTTTGCATTCTAGAAGCCAAAAACATCCAAATTGCAAAAAAGATAAAAATAGGCAAAACCCAAGAAAAAATCATATCTGTAAACCAGTTTGTTTCAGAATAAGCCCCATAAGCAATGTTTTTGCTATCGAGTAATTTTACTAATTCAGCGTCATTAACCTTTTTTGCATTATAAATAGTATTATTCGCACTAGAAACAGCCTTAATGGTGCTTTGCCCTATGCTAACTTGACTAATTTGACCACTTTCAATCAACTTCTTAAGCTCAGAATAAGGCACATTTTTACTCACTTCACTACCACTTAAATTTCCACCAAAAGAACTAGCTCCTCCATCAAAAAAACTTTTAAATACAACCACCATAACTATCGCAAAGATAGCAAAAACAAAAATGGGATTTTTATTAAAAAAATTATTGTTTTGCGGATTGTTATTATTCTTATTATTTTCGTTCATTTTTTTCCTTTTTTATAAACTAAACTTAGCCATTCATTTTTTCTAAGCTCACAAATGAGACTTAAATCCTTAAATTTATCCTTGATTCTAGCTTCATATTTGTCTAAAATCCCAGATAAAATAAGTATAGCATTTTCCTTTAAACAATTTTTCATATCCTTTTCCAAAATCAAAATAACATCAGCTATAATATTTGCCACAATGAAATCATATTTTTCTTTAGCCTTATCTAAAGAACCCTGCCAAGACTTACAAAAATTTACATCGTTAAGCTTTGCATTATCTAAAGCACTTTTAAGGGCTAACTCATCTGTATCGCAAATATCAACCTTTAAACCGAATTTAGCCAAGATAATGGCTAAAATTCCACTTCCACACCCTAAATCTAGGGCTTTCATATCTTTTTCGGCGAATTTTTGCAAAAGCTCTATGCAAGAATGGGTGCTTTCGTGATGTCCCGAACCAAAAGCTAGAGCGGGATTAATTTGTATATTTAAATACTCTTTTTTGGGTTCTTGCCAAGTGGTATGGATATAAATTTGATCAATCAAAATAGGCTCAATGCCTTTTTTATACTCTTCTATCCAGTTTCTATTTTCTCTTTTTTTGAGAATAAAATTAAAATTTAAAGGATAATTTTTTAAATGCGAAAGTCTTTCGCAAAAAAGTTCTAAAGCCCAAGCAATCTCATCTAATTCTTCACTTGAGCGTATATAAAAGCCTTCATCTTTTTCCTCTACTGCCTCAACTCCCAAATCAAAAATAAAGTCAAGCACCAAATCCTTATAGGGCTCACCTATCTTAAAAAACAACTCGTAGTAAAATTTTTTCATCTTTAAAAAAATGAAATTTATTCAGCTGAAGCATCACTTCCCACACCCAAAACATCTTCAAGTTTTTCTTTTAAAACTTGAGGTGTAAAAGGCTTAACGATATAGTTATTTACTCCGGCTTTTAAGGCTGTAATAACTTCAGCCTTGCCACCTTCAGTCGTTACCATAATAATAGGCATATCTTCGTATTTTTTCTCAGCTCTTACTTTTTTAACAAGGTCAAGTCCATTCATCTCTGGCATATTCCAATCCGTAATTAAGACTTTAACATCGTCATTTTTCTCAAGCAAGTCCCAAGCTTCAACTCCGTGCTCAGCTTCAAGAACATCATTATGCCCCAATCTTGCCAAAGTGTTTTTAATAATCCTTCTCATAGTGGAGCTATCATCAACAACAAGTAATTTCACGGCTTCTTCCTTTCAAAATTCTCATATTATAAACCAAAAATGTAAAGCGAAATTATAGCATTGTTTGCTTATATTTTTATTTAATCTGTCTCTAAAACATTATTATTTTTATATTTTACGGCAAAAATATACACACTAAGCCCAGCTAAAAGTAAAGTAACCCCGCAAATAAGATAAATCACATAAACCATTTGCGATAAATCTCCAACAGCAAGTTTAAAGACAAGCATTAAAGCCTCAATAGCCAAAGCAATGATAATGCTCCCTAAAAACCTTACCATAGTCTTTTGTATGCCTGTTTTTTCTTTGCGACTTCTGCCTAAAACCTCTTCTTCTATGATAGTTTTAGCCAAATCAAAAATCGCCAAAGCCAAAGTAATGGCAATCGTGCTTTCAAAAATCTTTTGAATATCAACGCTATGATAGTAAAAAAGACTCAAAAAGCCTTTTTGAAATAAAAAACAGGTAATAACAAAAAGCACAGCTGCAAAACAAAAATACACCAAACGACTAAATTGTAAAAAGCTAAATTCAAAATTACTTGCTTGAATAAGTTTTAAAATATCTCTTAATTTAATATCAATACAAACAACAAAAAGCAAATTTTCTTTATCATCATAAATGGGCATAGAAGCAGTAACGCAAAGCTCATTATTTAAAATAGAAGGGTAAGGATCGCTTAAAATACAACGCCTAAGCTTCACAGCTCTATAAAAATAAGCCTTAGAGCTTCTATCCTCTCCTGCACCTCTTTCATATTTTTTCTCTAAGGTTATAGCATTTTCTATTTGAGTGCCTGAATTATCCAAAATATACAAAGCATCAAAGACAGAAACATCGTGAGCGATTTTATCTAGTGCTTCTCTAACGCTTTCTAAGTGGATATTTGGCAACCTATCGGGTAAATTTCTTATGAGTATATAACTCATATAAGCCCTTGCTTTATAGCGGTTATCTTCAAATTTTTGTATATCTTTAATTAACATACATTTCCTTCTTTATTATGTTTAAATTCAGGCACGATTTCTTGCAAAATCGCAACAATTTCTTCAGCTTCTTCGCTTTTGATGAGTTTAGCAATTTGCTCTTTTAAAAGGCTTAAATTTACTTTTTCATTTTTGGCTACAAAAATACTCTCATACTGCGTTTTGGCGTCATTTTCGTCTATTAATAATTCTTCAAAAAGCTTCTCTCCCTTTCTAAGTCCCGTGATTTTAATCTCTAAATCCGTCCGATTAGATAATAAAAGCATCTTTTTAGCTAAATCCATAATCTTTACAGGCTCACCCATATCTAAAACAAAAAGCTCTCCACCTCTAGCAATAGCACCTGCTTGTAAAACAAGCTGCACCGCCTCATCTACAAGCATAAAATATCGCACTATATCAGGGTGCGTTAAACTAAGTGGCTCATTTGCGGCAATTTGTGCTTTAAATTTAGGAATCACACTCCCACTTGAGCCTAAAACATTTCCAAACCTCACACAAGCCACTTCAAATTCCTCGCTAGAAAGCCCCAAGGTATAAAGCTCACAAACCCTCTTCGAACAACCCATAATACTAGTTGGTCTTACAGCCTTATCTGTGCTTATCATCACAAATTTTTTCACGCCATTTTTCTTAGCACAATCAACCAAAATTTGTGTTCCTAAGATATTATTGATGACGGCAGAGTGAGGATTTTGCTCACAAAGTGGGACGTGTTTATAGGCTGCGGCGTGTAAGATAAGCTCGGGCTTCATCTGCTTTAAAAGCTCATCAAGTGCCTTTTCGTCCAAAATGCTTAATAAAATCGGCGTAATTTTTTCTTTATATTTGCTTAAATTTTCATTAATTTGATAAAGATTATATTCGCTATGGTCAAGCATAATTAAATGTTTCGCACCAAATTTAATGCACTGCCTACAAAGCTCACTTCCTATCGTGCCTCCCGCACCACTAACTAAGACGACCTTATCTTTTAAAAATTCCGCCACGACTACATTGTCTAAATCTTTAGGTTTTCTAGCAAGTAAATCTTCTATGCTAATGTCTCTTGCTTCATTATTGGTAAAAGAAAAGATTTTCACATCGCTAATGCCATAGCCAACAAGCTCTTCAAAAAGCTCCTTAAGCTCTTCTCTTTCAAGCTTTAAGGCAATAATAGCCGTCCTAACACCCTCTTCCACAAATTTTTTAATCTCACCCTTTTCTTTAACGACAAATTTATCACAATATGTGCCAATAAGCTCTTTTCTCCCATCGACAACAGCCACAGGAAAAAGTCCCAAACTTCCCTCTTTAGCTCCCTTTAAAAGATGTAGCGCCTTAGAAGTCGCACCCACAACTATGCAAGGACTAAGCTCATCTTTAAGGCGTGAGGGTTTAAAGTCAATCAGCATTCTTTTTGAAATTCGCAAAGTGCCGATAAACATATAAGAAAGCACAAAATCAATCCCCACCACACTTCTTGGAAAAGGATTAAAAAAACTAGGATAAAAATAAAAAATTATCAAAAACACAAGTTCAGCCAAAGCAAGTGCGAAAAAAATCTTTCTCGCCTCACCCAAAGAAAAAAATCTCCAAGCAACCTTATAAATTCGAAAAGCAAATAAAAAAACTATCTTAAGCACTAAAAGCAAGAGTCCAGCTTTTATCATACCCATATAAAAGCTTTTAGGAATTTCGCCGCTAAATCTTAATTCAAAAGCTAAAAAAATGCTTAAAGCAATTAAAATAACATCACAGCTTAAAAAGAAAATCAGGCGTTTATTTTTCGCTAAATTCATTGCAAACTCTCTAAAATAAGCTCTGCAACCTCACGCACCTCGTCCTTAGTCATCGCTGTGCCACTTGGAAGACAAATGCCCTTTTTGAAAAAAAGCTCGGCATTTCCATTTAAATATGCTTTTTCGCCCTCAAAAACCCCTTGTGCGTGCATAGCCTTCCATAAAGGACGCGTTTCAATCTGTGCAGCTTGCAAATCTTTAATAAGCTTTGCAATTTTAGGGTGTAGTGGCAGTTCTTTCGCCCCACTTTTAACACATTCATTTTTTGCAAAAAGCTCATTTTTATTAAAATCTATCAAAGCCGTGCTAAGCCACCTATTTCCCCTTGAATTTTCAAGCTCATCTAAAAAGCTAAATTTTTCTGCTAAAAATTCCTTATACCACTCATAAATTTCACGCTTTTTAAGCACTCTTTGCTCTAAAACCTCCATTTGTGCTACGCCAATAGCTCCTAAAACATTACTAAGCCTATAATTATAACCATAATCTAAATGCTCATAATGCAGACAATTTTCCCTCGCCTGAGTGCTGTAAAATCTCGCTTTTTCCATTAAAGCCCTATCCTTACCCACAAGCATACCGCCACCTGAAGTTGTGATGATTTTATTACCATTAAAAGAATAAACCCCAAAATCTCCAAAAGTCCCTAAAGCCTGCCCATCATAAAAACTTCCTAAAGCCTCTGCGGCGTCTTCGATTAAGATAATGTTATTTTCCTTGCAAATTTGTGCGATTTGCTTAATTTTTGCCGCATTTCCATAAAGATGTGTCAAAACAAGGGCTTTAGGTTTCTTCTCGCTCTTTTTTATCGCTTGTTTTAATAGTTCAATGTCCAAATTTAAAGTTTCATCACAATCAATAAAAACAGGCTTTGCCTTAAGATAATAAATTGGTGCAACCGAAGCGATAAAGGTAAAAGAAGAGGCTAAAACTACATCTTCTTGCTTTACTCCCGCCACTCTTAAAGCTAAATGTAAAGCCGATGAGCCAGAATTAAGTGCAAGGGCATAAGGAGCTTTGGTATAATCCTTAATGCTTTCTTCAAAACGATTCACAAATTCGCCCAAAGGTGCAATATAATTACTCTTAAAAACCTCATCGATATATTTTAGCTCATTACCTCCCATATGCGGAGGAGAAAGAAAAAATTTCATTTTTTATCCTTTTCTTAAAGTGAAAAATTATAACGCAAATTATTTAACCTAAATCCTTTTTCACTCTAGCCAAAATTGCCTCATCGTTTGCAAAGTCAAAGAATTTAAACTCATTGCCGTGCTGGATATAGCCGTCTAGTAAATCTCCGCTTAGGCGGTTTTTTAAATCAAGCTCGGCAATTTCAAAGCCGTCCAAAGTTTTCGCAAATTCGCTTAATCTTTGTGGAATTTCCCTAAGCTTAGTATAAAGATAACAATAACTCTTAAGCCCCACACGCCCTACTCTACCTCTAAGCTGATGCAAGGTCGCTAGTCCTAGTCTTTCAGCTCCTACAATGACTATGGTGCTAAGGCGAGGAAGAGAAATGCCTACTTCTACAACGGTCGTGCTAAGTAAAATATCGCCCCTTTCTTTAAATTCTTGCAAAATGACATCTTTTTCTT
This sequence comes from Campylobacter vulpis, assembly GCF_014217995.1. NCBI lineage: Bacteria > Pseudomonadati > Campylobacterota > Epsilonproteobacteria > Campylobacterales > Campylobacteraceae > Campylobacter > Campylobacter vulpis. The sequence continues at coordinate 518,633 of NZ_CP041617.1, read as the reverse complement.
TATCCTTGCCGTGCGTTACAAAGACCTTTTCATAATGCTTTTGCCAATACACTTTTGCTTGTTCTAACGAAAGATAGGGGATTTTCTCACTCTCATTTACAAGAGGATAAATGATAATCACCTGATGTTTTTTAGCAATTTCTGCGTCAATTTTAGCCTTAATTTTAACAAAGTCTTCATTTTGAACGCAATAGGTGCTTATGTCCTTTTTAAAGGGCATTTGTTTGATAAAACTAAAATTTAAAAGCTCTGATTGTATCATACTTAAAGTGCGTGGTATGGGCGTGGCGGAAAATTGTATAAAATGAGGACTTAAGCCCTTTTTACTTGAAAGCTGACTAATTTTTTGCCTTTGATTTGAGCCAAAGCGGTGCTGCTCATCTATCATCACCAAAACCGCTTCAAAACTCTCCTCATAAATAAGTGCGTGTGTGCCTATAATCAAATGAGCGTTTTTAATCTGCTCTTTTAAGCCTTTTTCTTTTTTGCCTCCTTTAATGAAGAGTATATTCATAAAAGGTGGTAAAAGCTTCTTTGCTTCTTCAAAGAGCTGCTGAGCTAAAATGCTAGTAGGTGCCATTAATAAGGCTTGTTTAGGATACACACTTAAAGCCGCTGCAAGCAAAACAAGGGTCTTTCCGCAGCCTACATCACCCATTATCACGCGTCTTTTAGCCACATCTTTACTTAAATCCTCCCTTATATCTTTTATGGCATTAAGCTGGTCTTTTGTCGGGCTAAAAGGCAAGGTTTTAAGCCATTTTTCAATGTCAAAAAGCTTGATTTTATAGGCTTTTGATGGATTTTTTTTATGTTTAAGTCTTTTCAAAAAATTATAAATTTCAATATATTTTAAATCCTCCAAAAAATGCTCCAAATTCTTAAACAGCTCAAAACTTTTTTCATCATAAGCGTGCAAATTTAAAAGCAAAAAGATAAATTTATCCGCTATACCACTTTCTTTTAGATTTTCATAGCTCACATAAGTTTCAATAAGACTTTGAATTTTACTATCTTTGATGCCAGAAATTTGATATTTAGGCTCAAAAACTCCCGCTTTTTTGATGATTTTGGGATTATAAAATTGCCAAGTATGGTTAAAAAAGCCAAGTTTTCCACTCAAAAGTAAGCTCGCACCTACCTTAAAAACTCCCATATGCCATTTACTAAAATGAAAAAAAACTAAAGAAACATCGACTCCCCAAGCCTCACAATACGCTTTTACTAAAAGCATATTTGTCTTAAAAGAGTGTGAAAGTATGCGTAATTCTTGCACACAATTTTCATTTTCCATAGGTTCTTTTGTGAGGGTTAAATTTTCAATTTTCTTCGGTAAAATTAAAGCCAAATCAATGGCACTTTTAAGCTTTAATTTTCTAAAAAGCTCTAAATCGCTTTCTTTAACTTTCATCTTGCACGCTTACAAAGCTTAAATTTAAAATTTCATTATGCTTTTTAATGTAGGCGTTAAGCTCCTTTAAATTTGCATTTTTGATTTTGGCAAGTTCCTCTTTAAAAGCACCGATTTTTAAACCTTGATAAAATTCTGCAAAAGCGATGGAAAGCCTTTTACTAAGACTTTCATAACGCAAGGGTGTGCTTCCAAGTATGAAATTTTTCGCTTGTTTTAGCTCTTCCTCATTCACGCCTTTTTTAACAAAATCGGCAAAAATTTGCTTTATCACCTCTTTAGCCTCTTTTGCATTTTCATTTTGTGTTTGTAAATAACCAAAAACACGGCTATAAGAATGACTCATATCCAAACTTGCATAAGCAGAATAAGCCAAGCCCCTTTTAACACGAATTTCCTCCATAATCCTAGAACCAAAGCCCCCTTGCCCTAAGATAAAAAGAGCGATTTTAGCCAAGTGCAAATCCTCATCTTTAAAATTTGCATTAAAAGGCGTAGCAAAATAAATATAGGCTTGTTCGCTAGGCTTTTGTAAAATCACATCTTGAGTTTTATCCTTAAGCTCGTAGCGTTTTTGTGAGCTTTGCCTACCCTTTTCTAAGTTTTTGAGTAAAGTTAAGCTTAAATCTCGTGCTTCTTCCTCCTCTAAAGCTCCACCTAAAACCACCGCTACATTATTAAGATGAAAAAAATTCTTATAAAAAGCTTTTAAATGCTCTAAATTTATGGCTTTAATGCTTGTTTCATCGCCCTCATTTGCACTTTGGAATTCCTTTTCTTTAAAGATCGTTTGATTGAGTAATTTTTTCGCTACATCATCATAGTCATTTTGCAAACTTGCAAGTTCTCCAAGCGTATTAAGCTTAAGTCTTTGTAAAATTTTCTCCTCGAAACGAGGATTTTTAAGCAATTTTGCAAGGGCTTTAAAAGCGTAATTTTTATGCTCACTCAAACAAGAAAAGCTTAATTCTAAATTCTCAAAGGCACTACTAGCTTCCAAATTAATCGCTCTAAATTCCAAGTCTTTAAAAAAGCTATCATTAACGCCCTCATTTAAAATCCTTGCAAACATACTAGCCACACCAGCTACCTCATCAAAACTTCGTCCGCAGTTTCTAAAAACAAGACGCAAATAAATAACAGGAAAATCGCTATTTTTTTCAAAAATAAAAGGAATTCTAACGCCCTTAGTCTCTAAATACCTCATCAAAAACGCTCCAAAATTTCATAAGCTGTATTTCTTTTCGCAGGTTTTTCTCCAAGACTTCTAATAAGCCTTATCATCTCATCTTGATTCATTTTATAACTAGCACCCGCTGCTGAGACGACATTTTCCTCCATCATCGTAGAGCCTAAGTCATTTGCGCCGAATTTCAAAGCAAGCTGCCCTATGAGTGAGCCTTGCGTTACCCAAGAGCTTTGTAAATTTTTAAAATTATCCAAATAAAGCCTAGCAAGTGCGAGTAATCTTAAATATTTATTAGAACTTTGCTTTAAAATTTCAGGGTGTTTAAGCTTTAGCTTCGTATTTTCACTTTGAAAACTCCATAAAATAAAAGCCCTAAAGCCTCCCGTTTCATCTTGCAGCTTTCTTAAATGCTCGAAATGCTCGATTAACTCCTCATCATTTTCCACCGTGCCAAACATCATCGTAGCCGTGCTTTTCATACCTATTTGATGGGCGTTTCTATGCACTTCAAGCCAAGTTTGCGTATCGCACTTGTGCGGAGCTATCTCATCTCGCACCCTATCACTTAGCACTTCAGCCCCCGCTCCTGGTATGGAGAAAAGCCCTTTTGCTTGAAGTCTTTTTAAAACCTCTTTTATACTTATCTTAGAAATTTTAGCAATATATGCTATCTCAACAGCCGAAAATCCGTGCAAGGTAATGTTAGGATAATGCTTACTAATCCACTCTACCAAGTTTTCATACCACTCGATTTTAAGCTTAGGATGCACACCGCCTTGAAAGAGAATTTGCGTTCCGCCGATAGCCTCTAATTCCTCTATCTTTTTGCCTATTTCTTCATAGCTTAAGATATAAGCGTCCTTTTCCTTTGCGTGTCTATAAAAAGCACAAAAATCGCAATCAATACAGCAAACATTGGTATAATTGATATTTCTATCCACAACAAAGGTTGTGATTTTTTCAGGGTGAAGTTCTAATTTTCTCTCATAAGCTAAAGCACCAAGCTCTGCTAAGGTGGCATTTTGAAGTAAGTCAAACGCTTCTTTTTTGTCTATTCTTTTCACTTTTAAGCCTTAAAATTTTTTATTATTATAATTAAAAATTCTAACAAAACTAAAAACGAAATTTAAAGCACATCAAGCTTTCATCAAATCATTTCAAACAAAAACGATTTAAATTTAAATGCTAAACTTTCACATTTAAAATAAGGAATTTTGATGTATCCCCTAAATCTCCCCGAAGAAGAGCTAAAGCACAAAGTCGCAGCTGATTTTTTCAGCCCAAATCCACAAAGTGAAATTATAAAGCTAGACAAAGAGCAAAGGTCCCTTTTGAAAAACCTAGATTCCACGCAGATTCTAGGGCAGATTGACTTTTGCATAAGCTACAACGCAAAGACACTTTTCCAGCCTATAAACTTCCTGTGGGCAGAAGCCAAAAAGGGCAATAAAAGCGATATTATAGAATCTTTTATCCAGCTAATCCTAACCATAGGCAAGGAAAAAACTTATGAAAACAATCTCCCGCCCATTTTCTTGGGAGCTTTTGATTGTGAGAAAATCGCCTTTATCCCCTACCACGAGCTAGATTCTATTTTCACGCAAAATGACTTTAATTGGAATGTACCGCCAAGTAAGCACGACACAAAAGAGTTTAAGACACTTTACGCTCTAGCAAAAGAGCTTTTAGAATCTAAAAAATTACAATTTAACTTCAAAAGCGATACCAAAGAACTACAATCTTTCATACAAGCAAACTTCACGCTAAATAATCAAAACATCGCCAAAATCCCCATAACCAAAAACAACTTCACTACCATTTATCAAAAGTGGCTTACAAGCGTAGCTCCTAGCATTGGCATTGATTGGAATCTTGCTAAAAATGCAGGGATTTTAGACGCAGATTTCTACCTAGCAGATTTACTAAGCAGTGAAAATCAAAGCCTATTAGACAAGCTCTTTGTCGTGCTAAAACAAACGCATTATGAGTTTAATAAAACCACCACATTTATGGGGACACGGCAAAAAGATACCGCAAGTTTTAATGATAATCAAAAAGCCCACACAGCCTTTTGGAATCTCTATGAACGCCCACCAAAAGAAGAGTATTGGAGCTACATTATAGATAGGCGAGACTTGCTAGTGCCAAGTGATATCAGGGAGCGAAAGGGGGCGTTTTTCACCCCGCAAATTTGGGTAGGCAAAGCGAGGAGTTACCTAGAAAAAGCCTTAGGTGAAAACTATCAAAGTGAGTATTATATATGGGACCTTGCCGCAGGGACGGGCAATCTACTCACAAACCTTACAGAATCTCACAGACTCTATGCCTCGACACTCGATAAAGCTGATGTAGAAATTATACAAGAGCTTTCAAGTAAAAATGCCCTGCACCTACTGCCAAAGCATATTTTTCAATTTGACTTTTTAAATCATGAGTTTTTTGACACAATTTGTGAAAAGCATCAAAAAGAGGGCTTAAATTTCGCAGACGAAAAGTGTGAAAAATGTCAAAAATCCAAAGTCCCAAAATCCTTACAAGAAATTCTAAAAGATGAGGCAAAACGCAAAAAGCTTATTATTTTCATCAATCCACCCTATGCGGAAGCTGGCACAACAGCACAAACCACAGGCACAGGCAAAAATAAAGATGGCGTAAGCCTAGGCAATGCCACTTATGAACGCTACAAAGATTCTATGGGAAAGGCGAGTAATGAGCTTTTCGCGCAATTTTTCTTTAGAATCTATAAAGAGATTCCACACTGCCACCTAGCTGCCTTTTCAAAGCTTAAATATGTCAATTCTAGTAATTTCATAAAGTTTAGAGAGACTTTTCAAGCAAAATTTCTAAAAGGCTTTATCGCTCCAGCCTATACCTTTGATAATGTCAAAGGAAACTTCCCCATAGGCTTTTTAGTGTGGAATTTAGCTCAATCTCAAACCATAAAAAACATTACGCTAGATATTTTTAACGACAGCGGAGCAGGTTTAGGAAAGAAAAAATTCTATACTATGCAAAATACGACCGCAAATATAGGCAAATGGATAGCAGGATATAGGATTAAAAATCCGCCTCTTCATTTAGCGATGCTAAATTCCGGGCGGGTGGATTTTCAAAATCAAAAGCTTGTGTATATCAAACATTATGTAGGCGATGAGAGCCACGCTCTTACTCTTACTCTTACTAATCTAATCCCTTGTGCGGTGTTTTTTGCTGTGCGTCATTGTATCAAAGCCACTTGGATAAATGATAGAGACCAGTTTCTAGCCCCAAATAAAAAATGGGAGAAGGACACAGAGTTTCATAACGACTGCCTTATTTTTATGCTTTTTCACGGACAAAACAAAATCACTTGCAAAGAAGGTATAAATCACTTTATCCCTTTTAGCGAAAAAGATATAGACGCAGCGGAAGCCTTTGAATCTCACTTTATGCTTGAATTTATACAGGGTAAAATCAAAATTTCAAATAAAAAGAAAAAAGGACAGCAAGAATTTGACTTTCAAAGCGATGAGCTAGAATCTACCTTTATCCCCACAAAGCCGCTAATTTTTAGCGATGAAGCAAAAGAAGTGCTACAAGCAGGAAAGGAACTTTTTAAGCACTACCACGAACAAGCAAAAGATGAGAAAAGCTACAACCCAAACGCCGCGCTCTATGACATCAAAGCCCACTTTCAAGGCTTTAATGATAAAGGCAAAATGAGCCCTCCCCAAAAAGCCCAAGATGAAGCCTATAAAGAAAGATTAAGCACACTCAACTACGCCCTAAAAAGCTTGGCCAAAAAGATAGAAGTAAAAGTCTATGAATATGAATTTTTACTAGAATAATAAGGAGCGTTTATAACGCTCCTAATGCTTATGCGGGAATTTGTGGGGGTTAGAATTAGCGCCTACTTGCTTAATCGTGCCATTTTCTATATCATAAGCCGCCCCAAAGCCTTTCACAAAACGCCCCTTGCCAAATTCAAGTTTTACTAAGTGAAAATCAAGCATTTTGCGTATAGTCTTAATGCCTCCCTCGCCTCCTGTTTGCCTCTCAAATTCATCATAAATCCCATCAAATTCCTCCCCACGCTCTATAAAACTCGCCCTCACTCTATAACGAAGCCTTTTTCTAAGTATCACAGAAGCGGCTTTGCTCTCATCTTCTAAAAACATGATTTCTATATTATCAGGGTTTGCTTTGATATTTTCAAAATGCTCACTCACCTCGCTAATATAGATGAAATTCCCCCACTGCGTGCTAACAAAGGGGGCGTAAGAGCATACGACCTCGCCATTTTTATTTAAGGTCGCTAAAGATATGGAATTAAAACTAAGCATAAATTCCTTTAGCTCCTTTTCCACGCCACTAGTATCCCCTACACTTTTTGCACTCATACAAAGTGCGATGATAGTATCTTTTATCGTGCTTTCATCGGCTTTTTTAGGAAATTCTACGCGTAAATTTTCGTCCCCATTATAAACAATGTCCAAGCCGTTAAAATCCACACTTTTTAAAAAAACCTCTTTGACATCTTCCACGCCGCCAAATTTTTTACACAAATCCACCAAATTTGACCGGTGATGCTCGTTCATATGAGAAATAATACTTTCGTAATTCATTTTTTTCCTTTCTTTTTGCAAAATAAAATATGATTGAAAATAATAGCAATTATCAAATTAAAAAGGACTTAAAAAATTTTAAATTCCTATTTTTTCGTAAATTTATCAAATATTAAGTAAAGAAATATTAAATTTTCGCCTCTTTTATTATGATATACATTATCATTATTTATTTTATTTAGGAGTAAAAATGCAAGAATCAAAAATCATCAAACTTTCTTTACTCACCGCACTTTTTTTAGTCAATTTAGAATCTAAAGAGCTAAGTGAAGATGTGAATTTGCAAAAGGTCGTTGTCAGTGCTTCAGGTTTTGAACAAGAGGCGGACTCTAATTTACGCAATGTCATCAGCATAGAGGGTAAAGACTTGCAAAATAAGGGCTACACTTCGTTAGAACAGGCTTTAGAAAGGGTCGCTGGGATAAACTTTGTCAATTTTGGCTTAGGTCGCAACATCGACTTAAGAGGGCAAGGAAATAAATCAAACATAGCCGTAAAGGTAATGATAGACGGACGCTCTATTAATGTGCTTGACAATTCTCACGGCGTAACTCCACTTCAAAGTGTGAATTTGGATAATATCGAGCGTATAGAAATCGTGCCCGGCGGAGGCTCTGTGCTGTATGGAAATGGCACGAGAGGCGGAGCGATTAACATCATCACTAAAAAGCAAAAAGAAGATGCCCTTGCCTTTAGCGTGAGTGGTGGAGGCTTTGACGGGGGGCATCTTGGCGGAAATTTTGGACTAAGTGGGGCGAAAAAAATCGATGAAAACTTAGCCTTTAGCTTTGACTTGCAAGGCTTTAACAAAGACGGCTTTCAAGAAGGCTATAATCAAAAAGGCTATAATATTAATACAAAAAGCTATATTGATTTAAGTGAGGATAGCGATTTAACTTTCACTTATAATTATTTTAGAACTCTTAATACAAGTAGCGGCTATCTTACCAAAAAACAAGCGCAAAATAATCCTAGTCAAAAGGGAAATAGTGAAAACATCACGCAGATTAACCGCCCTGAACTTGCTCTTAATTATCATCATTATTTTAACGATTTTTATGAATTTAGCCTTGAAACTTTTTGGCAAAATCAAAAAATACACTATCTCAAAGATGTCTCCACTATGACTAGTGGAGGAATGAGTGTGCCTGTGTATCAAAATGGAAGTGCTTTTGAAGATACACTTATGGGAGTGAATTTTAAAAATAAACTAAATTACGCTAATAATTCTTATTTCATCTTTGGCTATGAATTTGCCAATCACGATGCAAAAAGAAGAAGCATTATCCACTATGATGTGAATGTCCCTATGCCTCCCCCAAATGGCTTTTCGATGAGCCACACAATGACAACGCTTATGGATATGGATAAGCAAAGCCATTCCTTTTTTATGCTAGATTCTCACGAATTTAACGACTTTTTCACTCTTTCAGGCGGAACAAGGTATGAGTATAGCCTCTATGATACAAGTAGAAATTACAATTCAAATATGATAATGATGGGACGCCCTACAAATACTAAAGAATTTTTTAATACCGATGACACAAGCCATAATCTTGCCTTTGAAATCACGCCAAATTTCACATACTCAAACACAGGAAAAATTTACGCAAAATATGAAAGAGGCTTCATTTCGCCTAGCCCTTCGCAACTAGTCAATAAAGACCAAGCAAGTCAAAAATATCAAAGTGCAAATTTAGACCCTGAAGTTTTTGATACTTTTGAACTGGGGATTGATGATTTTTGGTGGGATTTTTATGGCTTTAATTTAAGCGTTTTTTATACTCTAAGCAAAGATGAAATTTCATATCTTGGTAATCCACACTCCACGCAAGGTGCGTTTTGGAAGTATTATAATATCGATGAGACAAGGCGTTTTGGAGTGGAGTTAAATCTTAGTCAATTTTTCTTAAATGATGCTTTGATTTTGAAAGAAAGCTTAAGCTACCTTGACGCTAAAATTTCAAAGGGCATTAATGACGGACTTAAAATCCCTTATGTTTCTAAGATAAAAGCCACCACGGGAGTGGAATATGCTTTTACAAACAATTTTTCAAGCTTTGTGGATTTGACCTATTTTTCAAGGGCAAAAGATGGAGGAAGCATTGATGAAAAAACGGGTAAAATGTCTAAAAATGCTTGGATAAAAGATTATTTTCTCACCGATGTGGGGGTGAATTATCATTACAAAAAATTACAAGTTTTAGCAGGAATTCGTAATCTTTTTGACAAAAAATACTACACTTATCAAGACAGCATTAACGACCAATATCTCGTAGGAAATGGCAGAAATTATTATGTCGAATTTAAGTATGCGTTTTAAAACTTTAAGCCTAGCTCTTTTTTTAGCCTATGCTCTTGTTTGCTTTGCCTCTCTTTGTTTAGGTGATGAAAATTTAAGTCCCGCTAGGCTTTATACCTATCTTTTTGAAGATGATGAAATCCTGCGTCAAATCATCATCGATGGACGCTTACCACGCATTATAATGGCGATTTTAATCGGTATGCTTTTAGCAAGTAGTGGGGCGATTACGCAAACTATCTTTGCAAATCCCATAGCAGATCCTTACATCATAGGCATAGCCTCCGCAGCGACCTTTGGGGCGGTTTTGGCGTATTTGCTAAATTTGCCTGATTATTATTATGGAATTTTGGGCTTTGTTTGCTCGGCTTTGTTTGCTTTGGCTATATTTAAAATTTCTGCTAAAGCCTCCATAGCAACCCTACTCATCATAGGTATAGCCACTTCGTCTTTTTTGGGAGCTTTTACTTCGTTTTTTACCTATCTTATCGGTGAAGATTCTTTTAAAATAGTCGCTTGGCTTATGGGAAGTATAGGGAGCGCTTCGTGGCTTAGAGTGGGAATTTTAAGCCTACCTTTAATCTTTTGCCTACTTTACTTTTACATACACAAAAATGAGCTTAACATACTCTTAAGTGGTGATGAAGAGGCTAGAAATTTAGGCGTTAATGCTAGAAAATTAAAAATCAATCTTCTCATTGTTTCCTCTTTAGCCGTGTCTTTTGCAGTCGCTTTTACGGGACTTATCGCCTTTGTGGGACTTATCGTGCCTCACATCGTAAGACTTTTGATAAAAAATTATGATAACGCCCTTGTTATCCCACTTTGCACGGCACTTGGAGGACTTTTTTTACTCCTTTGCGACACTATATCAAGGACGATTTTAGCACCTGTGCAAATTCCCATAGGAATTTTAACTGCATTTTTTGGGGCGCCGCTATTTTTATACTTAGCCTTAAAAGTTAGGAGTTTTTTATGATACTAAAGATTAAAAATTTAAACTTCTCTTATCATCAAAAAGCCTTACTTAAAAATATCAATTTAGAGCTTGAAAATAATGCTTTCATAGGCATTTTAGGACCAAATGGCTCGGGTAAAAGCACACTTTTAAAGCTTATCCTTAATAATTTAGACTTAAAAGAGGGAGAAATCGCCCTTTTTAACACAAATATTAAGCATTTTGACCTTAAAGAATTTGCTAAAATTTGCGGTTTTGTCCCACAAAACTCAAAATTAAACGCCCCGCTAAAACTCATCGATGTGCTTTTGATGAGTAAATATGCAAATTTAAAGCACGCCTTTAGTTCTTATTCTAAAGAAGATGTTTTAGAAGTGGAGGAATTTGCTAAAGAATTGAAGCTTGAGAGCTTTTTGCAAAGAAATGTGCTAAGTTTAAGCGGAGGAGAATTTCAAAAAGTGCTTTTAGCTAGAGCCTTACTGAAAAAGCCTAAAATTCTTTTTTTAGACGAGCCAACCTCTGCTCTTGATTTAAATCACGCCATAGAGCTTTTAAGCCTATGCGAAAGGTGGATAAAGCAAAAAAATATTGCCGTGCTTGCCATTTTGCACGATTTAAATTTAGCCTCTTTATTTTGCGATAAAATTATCTTTTTAAAAAAGGGAGAAATTAAGTATTTTGGGACAAGTAAGGAGCTTTTTACCAAAGAGATTTTAAAAGAAATTTATAATTTAAATTGCGAATTAATTTATCACAATTTTAAACCTTACATCTTAGCTTTAAAGGAGACACAATGAAAAAATTTTTACTTATTCTAGTTTTGCTTTTTGCAATATCAAACGCAAAAGAACGCCTAGTCGTGCTTGATCCTGCTAGCGTTGAAACGCTTTTTATGCTTGATGCTGGGGAGCAAATCGTAGGTATTGCGAACTTACAGCACTCAAACATTTATCCAAGCGATAAAATTTCACAACTCACAAGTGTAGGCACTTTTTCAAACCCATCTTTAGAAAAAATCATCTCTTTAAAACCTAGCTTGGTCATTTTAAGTTCTTATTCTTTAAATTTAGAAGAAGGGCTTAAAAATTTTGGCATTAAAAGCCTTTATTTAAAAGCTAATCGCTTTGATGATATTAAAGAAAATATCCAAATTCTCGCTAAAATCACACATAAAAATGAAGAGGGTAAAAGGCTTATAAAAGAATTTGAAAAAGGACTTGAAAGCTTAAAAAATGAGCCTTTAAATCAAAGTGCGATTTATCTTTACTCAAATAATCCTCTTATGGCTTTTAATGACAATTCTTTAATGGCAGATATTTTAACCCTCATAGGCATTAAAAATCTAAGTCCAAAAAGTCAAATAGAACGCCCCATTATCTCGGCTGAGTTTATCCTTAAGCAAAATCCTGATTTACTCATACTAGGTATAAATGCAAATCAAGCTTTTTTAACGCAAAACACACTTTTAAACAAAACAAAAGCCCTCAAAACAGGGCGAATTTACACAAACGAAAAAACGCATATTTTACTGCGTTTAAGCCCTAAAATCATCGAAAGAATAGCAGAATTTAAACAAGCCTTAAAAAAGCTTTAAAGGCTCTTAATTTCATAAGATATAGGCAGGGTAATTTTTAAATTTCTCTCATAACTTGGGAAATTTAAAGATGCCTTGCGTATGCTTTCTAAGGCACTTTTATCAAGTAAAGCATAGCCTGAGCTTTGGATTATCTTTAAATTTGCTAGGGTTTTATTTGCCATCCACATAAACTCCACTTTTACCACGCCGCTCATACGCCTTTTTTGTGCGATTACTGGATAATTTTGAGCCTTTTGTATGGCTTCTTGTATTTTATTAAGGGCAATTTCTTCGCTTTGTTTAGAACTTAAAATTGAACTTTTGGTGCTTTCATTAGATTTTAAATTTGAGTTTTCAATTCTTTCATTAAGTGGCTTTGCTGGAGTTTTGCTTTGTGATTTTTTAGGAGCTATTTTGAAGGGGTCTAAAGTCTGCTTTTCTGGCACCAAATGATTGTCTTTTTGAGTAAAATAACTCATCTTTAATTCAAAACTTTCTTCATTTTTTATTTGAGTTTTAAAAAGACTATGCGTATAAATTAAGGCAAAAAGCAAGGGTATGAAAGTTAAAAAAGTGATGTAAGAAGCCTGAAATTTAGTGTTTAATAGTGCATTTTTCATTGATTTTTCTCCGTAATGATTTGAATTTTTTCGTGCTCTTTAGCTTTTAAAAGATCGATGACTTTGACAAAATTTTCAAATTTAGCAAATTTGTCGCTTTTTAGTGCAACCATAGTGTTTTTATCAAGTGCCAAAATGGCGTTTTCAAGCTGCTTTAAACTTATTTTTTCATCATTTAAAAAGAATTCATCTCTCTCATTAATGGCTATGAAAAGCTTATTTTGATCCTCATTAAAACTTGTCGAATTCTCACTTACTGGAAGTTTAAGCTCTATTTTACTATGTGCGATGAAGCTTGAAAGGCTTAGCACTATGGCAAGTAAAACGAGCATAATATCTATAAAAGGGACTATATTTAAACCCTCATTTTTAGGGAGTTTAAGCATTTTTACTCTCCCTGTAAGCATTGCTTAAAAGAGAAATTTTACGAAGCAAAGCATTATAAGCCATTAAACAAGGAATGGCGACTAAAAGCCCTAAAGCTGTGGCTTTTAACGCTAAAGATAAGCCTATAACTATGGACTTTACATCAATATCCCCCACCACACCCATTTCATAAAAGGTAATCATAATACCCACAACAGTGCCTAAAAGTCCTATATATGGGGCATTGGAATAAATAATATAAATCATCGTCAAATTTTCGCTAATCGCATCGTCAAATTGCTCTTGATTTTTGTAAGTCTTAAAATCAATCTTTCTAAAAAATAAAATTCTTTCAACCACGCACCAAAAGGCTAAAAGTGCCATAATGCCAAGCGTTAAAAAGATGATTAAATCCATATAGTTTTTTAAAAATTCCACAACACACACTCCAAATTGATTTTCATTATTATAAACTATATAATTTAATATTAATATTAATTATCAAAATTTTAAAACAAAATTTGACAAATCTTACCGCTTTTTCCAACTAAATTCTATGAATTTTTGCTACAATTTCGCAATGAAACATTTAATCTTATTAAAAACCAATCAAAACATTCGCATCTTAGCCATAGCCCAGTTTATCGTCTATTTTGGTGCTTTATTTTCACAAATAGGCGTTTTTACTCTCTTAGTTCAGCTCAATGCCCCCACTTGGGTAACCGCTACTAGTGCGATGTTAGCCTTTTTACCCGGAGTGCTTTTTGCACCTTTTAATGGAGTCATTGTAGAAAAAAATAAACCCAAAACACTCCTTATTAGCACGGTTAGCATAGAGCTTATTTCTGTTTTTTTACTTATTTTTGTAACAAGCTTAAATGACCTTTGGCTTTTATTTACGCTCATTTTTGCAAGGCTTTGCGTGGCTATGATTTATGGACAAGCTGAAATGAGCCTTATGGCAAGGCTTTTAAATGCAGAGGATTTGAAACTTGCTAATGAAATTTACAGCATCAACTGGTCGGTTTCTTATACGCTTGGTATGGCTGGAGCGGGATTTTTTATCCATTTTTTCGGTGTTAAGGCTGCCTTTTTATTTGACACTTTTTTACTGCTTATAGGCATACTCATTTTATTTAAACTTTCTTTGCCAAATTTCGTGCAAAAAGTCGAGGGGCATTTTTTTGCTATGATAAAAGAAGGCTTTTGCTATGTTTTAAACAACAAAACCATTCTTCATCTTATCATACTTCATGCTTTTATAGGATTTACAGCTTATGAAACCTTAGTAACACTTCTAGCACAGCACGAATATAAAGAAATTCTATCCGCAGGGCTTGTTATGGGTTTTTTAAACGCCGTTCGTGCTCTCTCTTTAATTGTAGGACCTTTTATTTTAAGTCGCTTTTTAAAAGATAGTGTCATTAGTTTTTTATATGTAGGGCAAGGACTTGGAATTTTACTTTGGGCTTTGACGCAATTTAATTTTTATATCAGTTTCATAGGGCTTATCGGGGCTGGTTTTTTCACAACCTCACTTTGGTCTTATACTTATACTACCATACAAAAGCACTGCGATGAGAAATTTTACGGACGCGTTTTAGCTTATACAGACATGGTATTTTTAGCCTTTTCGGCTTTTATCTCGCAATTTATGGGCTTTTTATTTGAAGCTAAAATGAGCCTTATGAATATCACAGCCTTACTTGGCATAGTATTCATTTTTGCAGGGCTTTACTGGCATATTTTTTATAAAAAATATCTTTGTTAGCTATTTTTGCGGCAGGGTTTTATTTGCCATTTGATAAATAAAGGCAAAAACCTCCGCCACAGCCTTATACATATTTGGCGGTATCTCATCGCCTAAATCAAGCTTACTTAAAATTTCTATCAAATCCTCATCTTCTTTAATCGGCACACCGTGTTCTTTAGCAAGGGATATAATTTTAGCCGCACTCTCACCCTTACCACTTGCTAAAACCTTAGGAGCAGACTCCTTTTTCTCCCTTTGATAGCCAAGCGCTACGGCTTTTTTAATAGATTTTTTAATCTTACTCATACCTTTTTATCCATACCCATTTGCAAATCATAATTTTTTAAATCCCTTGGGTCAAAATGAGAGCGGATAATGTCTCCCACAAAAAAATTCGAGCTTAAAAGCCCAGCTTTATTGATATTTCTTTTTAATTCGTGAGCATTTTCATAAATCATTTTTCTAAATTCTTTATTTTCCGCCATTATATTAATATCAATATATTTTTCATTATTTAAAGAAACAAGAATTTCTAAATCGCCCAACTTTGCAAATTCAAGCTTAATTTGTGCGAAAAATTTATCCTTTTTTCCGCGTCTAAAAATGATTTTAGATTCATTTAAATCCTCCCACGAAAAGGGTAAATAGGTATTGATAGAGTCATTTGCCAAGGACATTAATTGATTCATCTCAATTTGTGCTAAGAGGCGGTTTGCCTGATTGTAAATCGCATCATTATTCTCGGCTTTAGCTTGACTTGCCACTTGAAGGAGGGTTGATTTCACATCGTTTTGAATTTCATAGCTTACATCTTGCACACTTTTAAGCTTAATGTTTTGCAAGTCTTTAACCGCACCGATTAATTTATTTTCCAAACCCTTAAGCTCATTTAAATTCAGCTTTGCATTTTGTGCTAAGGGGTCAAGCTGCTTTAAATTTTCATTGATTTTTCTATTTAAGCTTGTAATATCCTTACTCAAGCTTTCAAGCCCTTCTAAATTCTGTCCTTGTGGGACTTTAAAGGCTAGATTTTTAAACACCTCTTTGCTAAATTCTTGCTGTTTAAAAATGCTTTCTCTTGCTTGAGTATTTAAGGGCTTTTCTTCGTGATGTTTAATCCCCTCTTTTAAAGTTTCTTTAGAATGCTCCTTTACCTGCTCTTTTAATGTCTCTTTTGCCCTCTCTTTAATTGGCTCCTTAGGATCTTCCTTAGCATCAGTTTGCCTTTTGATGACTTCTTTATCTAAATTTTCTGCGTTTTTTTCCGTGTCTTTTTCTAAATTTTCCCCCACATTTTCCTCTGCATTTTCTAGCTTTTCATCTTTGCTAAAATCTTCTTTTTGCACACTTTCTTCTTCAAATTCTCTCTCAACTTCTTTTTCATTTTCAATTTTTTCTTTTTCATTTTCAATTTCGTTTTTTAATTTCTCTTTGTGTTCTTTTATTTGTTCTTCTGGCTCATCTTGCTTTATTAATTCCTCTTTTGTATTCAAAATTTCATCTTGACTTTCTAATAGCTGCTTTAGTAAATCTTCGCTCTCTAGCTTAACGCCAGTTTCTGCTTTTTGAATAATTTTATCCAAATGATTTTGTAATTTTTCAAAGCTTTGCATAGCCTGTTTTAAAAGGATAGGATCTTTAATGAGTAAATTTTCAGGTTTAGATAAAATTTTTACAAAATCATCTTTCACTTTGGCTAATTCCTTTGCGAAATTTTGTGCTAAAAAATTCATCTTATTTTCTGCTAACTGGGGATTTTTATTAATGTATTTTTTAAAATTTTCTAATTTTTGAGAAAGCTCAAGTAAAGGCTTAAAGGTGCTATGATTGACAATGATTTTATTTTCATTTTTGTTTTGAATAATAACATTGGCTAACTCCTTAAGAGAATCTTTAGCACTCAAATTCTTATCCGCCAAAGTGGCTATTTGCGTGGCAATTTTTTCACTACTTAAAGACTTTATAGTATTAATAAGCTGATAAAAACTCTTCGGCAAAAGCTCTTCATTTAAAGCATTTTTAAGTTTAGCTTCAAAAAAAACACCTGAATTCTTAAGAAGAGGAGCAAGGTCCTTAGCCTTTATTTCACTTGCTGGCTTTAAAAGCAATTCTATCTTATTAAGCAAGGGAGCAAAATTCTCATTTTTACTAAGTTCCTTGCTTAAAAGTTTTAATTCATTAATAAAATTTGGAGCGAAATTAAGCAAATTTGCCTGTTTTAAAATGGGTGAATTTGGATTTTTGTGAGCGTTGATTTGATTTAATAATTTATTAACGATTTCTTGTAATTTTTGATTAAGCTCATTTTGTGCGAATTTTTGTAAAGCCTCACTGGGCGGAGGCATTTGCTTACTAAGTCCTAATTTTTGTCTTAAATTTTGCGTTAAAAGCTCATTTGGACTTAATTTTTCTTTGTCTAATTTTAAATCGTTTTTTATATCCGTTCTTTGCGTGGCAACTTGCGAACTTAATTTTGTATTAATCATTAAAAATCACCGCATTACCAAGATTTTTCTTAAATTTCTTATTTAAAATATTTGGCTTATTAAGTGCAAAAAGAATTAATGTCCCAAGTAAAATAACATAAAACCACACAAAACCCCTAAAACCATAATACTCCATCAAAACACCCAAAATAAGTGGAGCAAGCAAAGAGCCTAAAGAATAGCAAAAAAGCACCCCCCTACCAAGCTCTACCGCCCTACCCTTATCTTGCAACATATCATTAGCTCTTGCCAAAGCCAAGGCGTAAAGGCAAAAAATTCCCATACCTAAAAAAATGGCAAGGACATATTGCAAATAAAGATGTAATGTGAAAAAAGCATAGCAAAGCATAGTCGCAAAGCCTATACTAGCACAAAGCATAATGGCGATTTTACGCCCCATCTTATCACTAATCACACCGATGAACATTTGTGCGATAAATCCTCCCATAATGGCACAAAACATAAAATAAGAAACAACCTTAGCATCATAATTTTGAAGCAGTATAAACAAAGATGCCATAGAAAAAAAGCCATTAATTAAAAGTCCTGCAACAAAACTCGTCATAATCGCCAAAGGAGCAATATCAAAAACCTTAGGGATAGAAACCTCACTCGCTTTTGGCAAAAGTGGCTCCTTAATTTTAATTAAATTAAGCGGCAAAGAAGAAAATAAAATCAAAGCCGCCGAAATGATAAAAACAGCGTGAGGGTCTAAATCAAAAGCAATGATTAAAATCCCCACTCCAAAAGAAAGATAAAAAACAAGCTCATAAAAGGCTAAAATACGCGACCTAACGGCATTTTTAGCCTTTTCATTAAGCCATGATTCTATAATCATTAGCAAACTATAATAACAAATTCCTATCAAAAAGCGTAAAAATGCCCAAAATATCAAATTTTCACTTAAGCTATGTAGCATCGCAGAAATGCCAAAAATAGCCCCAAAAAGCCCAAAAGAACGGATATGTCCTATGCGTGAAATGATTTTTTGCGAAAAAATCGTCCCGCACATCGCCCCTATAAAAAAACAAGCACTCACAATGCCCACAGCAAAAGAACTTGCACCATTATGCTTTAAAATCACGCCTATGGAGCTTATAATTAAAGCATTTCCGGCGAATAAAAAACCCATACCAAAAAAAAGGGCTGTCATTGACTTAATAATTCTTTTTGCACTACTCATTTTTCACACACAACATATACGCAAAAATTCCCATCAAAAAGGCAGAAATTCCGCCCAAATATCCAGCTATAAAAAGTAAATTTTGCCTTTGTAAAAACAAAAATCCACCCACCAAAATTCCATAAGCTAAAAGCTTAAATAAAGAAAAAAACAAAGAAAAATTTTTAAATTTATCTTTAAATTTTATCACTAAATCGTCATTGTAGTGTTTAAAATTTATAATTTTGGAATTTTTTGGAATTTTTTTAATAAAAAGTGCCTTAGGCTTAAAATCATATTTCAAACTTCTAGCTAAAATATTTTTTTTATAATGCAAATAAGAGCTTAAAATCACAAGCAAAGTGCTAAAAAAAGCCATTTCGTAGCTTAAAATTAAAGCCAAATTTAAGTCTTTAAAAATAAAAAAAGCAAATAAAAAAAACGCATTAAAAATACAAAGGACTAAAAAAAGAGTCTTTTTTTGAGTCATTTTCACTCTTTTTTAAGGCTTTCTTGTATCAAAGTGTCGCGTTTTTCAAATTCCTCATAGCTTTTAATCTGTGCCTTATAAGCCTTATAAACATTTAAAATCGCCGCAGCTACGCCGATAAAAACACCCACCCAAAACAGCCAGGGCGTGATATTTTTCAGTAAAAAACCAAGCCCAACGCCTAGCAAAACCGCTACAACCATAGAAATGCCAAGACTTAAACCATCAGCTGCCTCTAAGCCCTTGCGAATAAAAACTTTTCTCATAGGGCTTTAAAACTCTTTCTAGCGGCTTCTAGGGTTTTTATCATCATCTTCTCATTCATTTTGTCGCAGATAAAACCTGTTTCAAACTGCGAAGGGACTAAATAAATTCCTTGCTTTAGCATATTTTGATGAAACTTAGCAAAAAGCTTTAAATTTGACCTTAAAGCATCTTGATAATTTTTGACAGGATTTTCTGTAAAAAAATAGCCAAACATCGACCCCACAAAAGTCGCACTAAAAGGCACTCCTCTTTCCTTTGCCAACTCACTTAAGCCTTGCGTTAAAATTTTAGCAAGTCTTGCCAGTCTTTTATAAAGCTCCTTGTCCTTTTTCGCTTTTGAAATGCTAGCTATGCCAGCTGCCATTGCCAAAGGATTGCCACTTAAAGTTCCTGCTTGATACACACCTCCTAAAGGGCTTAAAATGTCCATTATCTCGGCCCTTGCCGCAAAAGCTGCCGCAGGTAAGCCCCCACCTATAACCTTACCAAAGGTTACAATATCGGCTTTAATTTTATTTATCCCAAAAGAGCCTAAAAACGAAGCTCTAAAGCCACTCATAACCTCATCAAAAATCAACAAAGTGCCATTTTGCTTACAAAGCCTAGCAAGTTCTTCTAAAAATTCCTGCTCCCCTAAAACAAGCCCCATATTACCAGCGATAGGCTCAATAATCACACAGGCAATTTCCTCTTTATGCTTTTCAAAAAGCTCTTTCACGCTCCCTATATCATTATATTTTGCAACTAAGGTTTGTTTAGCGACTTCATTTAAAACACCCAAAGAACTAGGAGCATTAAAAGTCGCTGCCCCACTTCCCGCACTCACAAGTAAAGAATCGCTATGTCCGTGATAACAACCCTCAAATTTAAGAATTTTCTCTCTTTTTGTAAAACCACGTGCTAGGCGAATCGCACTCATTGTCGCCTCTGTGCCACTATTTACAAAACGGATTTTATCTAAATGCGAAAAGTTTTCAAGCACAAGTTTAGCCAAAACACTTTCACTCAAAGTCGGCGCTCCAAAGCTTGTGCCTTTTTTAAGAGACTTTTTACAAGCTTTTATTATGTCCTTATCGCAATGTCCAAACAGCAAGGGTCCCCAGCTTTGCACGAAATCTATATAACGCTTTCCCTCTATGTCCTTGATGTAAGCACCCTTACCCTCCGCGATAAAACAAGGCTCACCCCCCACACTCGCAAAAGCCCTCACAGGCGAATTCACCCCACCTGCTATAAAGTCTAAAGCCTCTTTAAATGCTGCTTTGTTTGTCATCATTTCTCCTTGCTAACTTGTTTAATATAATTATATAAAGCATTTATCTCATCGTTGGTTAATGAATAAGTTGGCATTATAGACTTAACATCTTGCTCCTTAGTTAAAGCCTCCTTAAAACGCTCGAAACTTAAATTTTGAATATTAGGAATTTCATAAGCCTTTTTTTTATCCTTATGCGTGTAATAACCCAAAATTTGCCCCTTGCCTTCAGCTCCGTGGCATTTTTTACAACTAATGCCTCTTGGATTTTCATAAAGCATTTTTGCATATTCTTTTGGCGTGATAAAATCTGCACCAAACGCTAAATTTAAACTCAAAATTACAAAGAAAAACCCTCGCATTAATTTTTCCTCGCAGGAACACCCACATAAATGCCCTTTTCTTTCGCATCTTTAGTCAAAAGCGCTCCTCCTCCTAAAATGCTCTCATCACACAAGCTTAAATTTGGCAAAATGGCAGAATTTATCCCCATCAAACAGAATTTTCCTACCTTAACATTTCCCGCACACTTTGCCCCCACACTAATATGAGAAAAATCCCCTATCTCACACTCATGCTCAATCACACAAGCCGTATTTAAAATCACGCCCTTCCCCACACTAGCTCCAGCATTAACCACAACTTTAGGCATAACCAAAACCCCACTTTTTGCTATCTTCGCACTTTGACTAATGATAGCACTTTTGTGAATTAAATTTACTATATTAAAGCCACATTGCTCGACCTTTTGAAAGATTTTTTCACGAATTTCATTTGTGCCTATGGCAATAAAAATGTCAAAGTTCTCAAGCTCTTTGTTAAATGCCAAGCCCTTATAATCGTCCAAAAATATCACTTCCTCATAACCCACATCAAAAGCGACATCTGCACACACAAGCCCGTGTCCGCCTGCTCCATAAATATAAATTTTTTTAGTTCTTTCCATTAAATTTCTCCGTTGTGGCTTGTCCCTCTTTACTCACTCCGCTTCGTTTTAGCACCTTAAAGGCAGTTAAACAAAGAATTTTCAAATCTAAAAAAAAGGAAATATGCTCGACATAATATACATCAAGCTCAAATTTCCTCTCCCAAGAGATATTATTACGCCCATTCACCTGTGCCCAGCCCGTGATACCCGGTCTTACCCTATGTCTTAATTTTTGCCTTGCATTATAAAGGTTTAGATACTCCATTAACAAAGGTCTAGGTCCCACAAAACTCATATCACCCTTTAGCACATTAAAAAGTTGCAAAAGCTCATCTAAACTAAGGCTTCTTACAAGCTTACCAAAAGACTTTAAACGCAACTCATCAGGTAAAAGTTCGCCTTTTTCATCTCTTTCATCGCTCATTGTTTTAAATTTATAAATCACAAAGGGCTTTTCATCTTTTCCCGGTCTAAGCTGCGTGAAAATCACGCTTTTTTGTGTGATTTTAAGAAATAAGGCTGTCAGCAAAATCACAGGTAAAAAAAGCAGTAAAAGCACCAAAGCCAAAACAAAATCAAACGCCCTTTTTATCACATTTTCATACATTTTTTACACTTTCATCATAAAGTTTTAAATACTTCCTAGCTATCTCATTTTCATCGTATTTTAAAGCCTCTTTAGCGGCATTTTGTGCCAAATTTGCTCTTAATTTTTCATCATCTAAAAGCAGGTTAATTTTTTCTGCCAAATCTTTCACATCAGCTGTTTTAGCCCAAAGTCCATCATAAGCATTAGAAATAGCCTCCACGCACCCCTCGCAATCACTCACCACACAAGCCTTAGCACAAGCCTTAGCCTCCATAATGGTAACAGGAAAGCCCTCTTTATAGCTTGGCAAAACAAACACATCGCAAAGCCTTATTAAATCAACCACATCGCCCCTAGCACCCAAGTAAAACACCGCTTTATTTTTAAGAAATTCCAAACTCGCACAGGAGATATTATCATCTCTTCCTCCTACAAAGATGAAATTTGCTCTTTCTTTTAAAAGCTCTGCCACTTCATAAAATTCTCTCACGCCCTTATGCCACAAGGCTCTAGCTATCATCAAAACTATGGGTTTATCAGGCATTTTGTGCGTGTTTAAAAAGGCGTGTTTTTGCTCTTTTGAGATAGGCAAGGGAAAAAATTTTTTAAGATTAATGCCAACGGACTTAATCACGCAAATTTTTTCCTCTTTTAAGCCTAAATCTCTCATAAATTTAGCATTGCTTTCATTGACAAAGATAAATTTATTCGCACATTTAAAGGCTAATTTATAAAGAAAATTAATATTTAAACGCACCAAAGCACTTTTAAAACTCGTATCGATGTAAAAAGAGCCAAGCCCCTCAACAAGTGCGAATTTATGAGGGATTTTAGCAAAATATGCAGCGAAAATTCCAAAGGTATTACTTTTGTGTGCACTTGTTTGCAAAAGCTCTAAATTCAAACTTTGAAGAACTTTTTTAAGGTGTAAGAAATTTTTTATCACCACAAAAGGATTAAGGCTTGAGCGTTTTAACTCATAAAAAATAATGGGACATTCAAGCTCTTCAAGCCTCTTAGCATATTCATCATTTGGCACTAAGATAAACACCTCATCACCCCTAGCCTTTAAAGCTTTAATAATGGGTGCTCTAAAATGATACACACTCGCACCCGCGTGGCTTAAAAATCCTACTCTCATAATTTTAATTTATACACCTTTGCTTCTTTACTATCCACAATTAATTCATACAAACTTTCATCATATTTACCAAAGAAAAACATTTGCACGAAAGCACTCTCATACATCGCCTTATCCATTAAAATAAACTGCACATTAGGGATATTAGCGTCTTTGATGTGAAAGAGATAATATTTCGCATTTTTATCAATCTCCACTACGCTATAATATTTTTGCTGCACCGAAGTAAATTCCACTAAAGAATTAATAGCATAATTCTTGCCATTAAGATCAAAACTTCTAAAATCGCTATGAAGGAGCATATTATTACTTAAGACAAGTTTGCCGTCCTCATTTCCCAAATAATACGCCACACTATAAACAAAAGGATTTTCAAGCTCACCCGTTTCTAAACTCATATGAGAAAAACTCGCCACCGTGCCAAAAATCGCCGCCATACGAGCTGGCATATAAATGTAAATATCCCTAGTTTTAGGCGTTTGTATCTCAAAATCCCTTTTAGCAAGTGCAGCTAAAAATAAATTCACATTATTAAAATTATAATCTTTCATCATCGCTTCCAAAAGGTCGTTATAAGGTGTTTTAAAACCTTTTTCTGTGTATTCTACACTAAGTCTTGCCATATTTGCCGCTGCGCGTGGATTTTGACTTAGCACAAAAGAAGGGAAAAAATTATCCTTACCCAAATGCTTACCCCCATCAGCTAAGGTCTTTACATCACTATAATAGCGAATAGGATAACCATAATCCCACCACGCTACCACATAATCCTCCCTAGAAACTCTATCTTTAAGACTATCTAAAATTGCCGCTTCGTTATAACTAAAAACCGTGTGTGCTCTATAATTATAAATATGACTTAAATTCGCCCATAAAGAAAAAAGCAAAACCCCCATAATATAAAAGCTACATACAAAGCGAATATCCTTTTTTCTCCACAAAAGCTCGAAAACCAAAGGTGTAAAAATCATTAAAATTAGCAAAGAAAAAAGCAAACTATCCTC
The DNA here is from genome assembly GCF_014217995.1 of Campylobacter vulpis. Classification (NCBI taxonomy): domain Bacteria; kingdom Pseudomonadati; phylum Campylobacterota; class Epsilonproteobacteria; order Campylobacterales; family Campylobacteraceae; genus Campylobacter; species Campylobacter vulpis. The sequence continues at coordinate 494,532 of NZ_CP041617.1, read as the reverse complement.
TATAAAAAAGCTCACAAAGCTCTTTTGAAATTCCACTCCCATACTCTCATAAATAGCACTTTGACTAAGATAAAAATAAACCCCAAGCAAAAGCACAAAAAGCGGAAATACTGCGTAAAAGAATATTCTTAATTTTCTAGCCTCTTTTAAAGGACGCATTTTTTGGATTAAGCTTAAAAGTTGAACGCTTAAAAAACCAAAACCAAGTGCCATAATAGGCACAGCATAAATCGTAAATCTAAGCCCTCCCCTAAGTGCTAAAAAGCCAAGTAAAAGCATAGGTAGGGTTAAAAGCATTACCTTATGCTTTTTTAAAAGCCATAAAAAGCCAAAAAAAGAAAGTAAAAACACAAGCTCACTTCCGCTAATTCTTTGCATAAAAGTGCTCAAATCAATACTTTCAACCTCTTGTATGGTTAAATTTACATTAAAATACGCAAAACCACGCGCTAAACTTGCACTCTCATCACTTCTTAAAAGATAAAATTTAAGCTGATACAAAATAGGGTCAATCCCCCCACTAAAAGCTAAAAAAATCAAAACTCCCAAAGCCAAAAGCACGATAAATTTAAAATTAAACAATGAGTTTTTCAGCATAAAAAAGGCAAAAAGTAAGACAATGGTAGCACTTTGATAAAACCAAGCAATATTTGAAAGAGTAATGGCACATAAAAGTGCAGCTATATAAAAAGATCTTTCTTTTCTATAAAATACAAAAACAAAAAGCACAAAAAGTGCGATAAAAGCGACATTTAAAGTATAGCTTGAGGGATACCACCAAAGATAAAGCCCCATAAAAAATGGCAAAGCAAGTAGAGAAATGTCATCTTTTCTTAAAATAAGCCTGATGAAAAAATATAAAATAAACATAGGAAGCACAATGGCTAACATATCTGTATCATAATAACCTGCCATCGTGCGATTATAATAACTTTTTGCAATGCTTGCTAAAAATGCCGCAAAAAGTCCCATTAAAGGGCGTTTAAGCTCATTAGCAATTAAAATCAAAGGCACAACTATAAGCGAAGAAAAAAATACACTCATATATAAAATAATGCTTTCAAAACTAAAAGGCGTGATTTTATAAAGCACATAAGTTAAGATAGAAAGAGAGGAATTGATAAAGCTTAAATCATTTTCTTGATGAAAGCCCGCTATCTTATCTCTAGCACCCTCTGCGAAAGTGTAGCCGTCATTTGAGCTTATCATAAGCTGATTATTAAAAAAATACTCGTTAAAATCACTCGCCCAATAAATCCAATAAAAGCGACATAAAACACTAAAACCAAAAGCTAGTAAAATAAAAAATACTAGCCTCAAATTCGCATTTTTCACAGCCTCATTTTTCATTTTGTCCCCATTAAGTATTTTAAAGCCACTCTTGCGATTTTGACCTTATCAAATTCTAAAGCTCTCATTTTAGCCTTTTTTTTATAAGCTGTTCTTAATGTGTCATTTTCTAGCATCGTTTTTAAGCCTTGCAACATAGAATTTTCACTACCCACCTCAACCAAAAGTCCAAATTCATCACGCCCAAAAAGCTCTAAAGCCCCACTTTGATGCTCGGTGCAAACCACAGCACAACCGCAAGCTAAAGCCTCAATTAGCACATTAGAAAAGCCCTCAAATACGGAAGCAAAAGCGAAAAATTCACATTTTGCCATATATTTGTAAGGATTATTATCAAAACCCAGTAACAAAACCCTATCTTCTAAACCAAGCTCCAAAACAAGACTTTCAAGCTCCTCCCTTAAAACGCCCTCACCCAAAATCACAAGTTTTAAATTTGTCTTAAGTTTAGAAAAGGCACGGATTAAAAGAGCGTGATTTTTCCCCTTATCAAGTCTCCCCACGCTTAAGATAAAAGGTTCTTTAAGTGAAATTTCTTCTTTCATTTTTAATTCAATAGCCTCTAAATCCACAGCATTATAAAGCAATTCGCATTTTTCCAAAGCTATGTTAAAATGGCTGATTAAATCCTCTCTATTCCCCTTAGAATTGGGTAAAATCAAATCCGCCTTAGGATATAAAAACTTAATTAAAAGCTTATTTGCCAAAGCGTTGAAATTATTTTTCGCATACATCACACTAGGCGTGGTGCATTCATTAATAACCAAACGCGTTTTAGAGCCAAACAAACGCGCCATTAAAGCGATATAATTAGGGCGATTTAAAAAGACAAATTCTGTATCTATACCCAAATTCTCACAAAGCTTTTTATATTTTAAGGCTAAAAAAGGTAATTTGATGAATTTTAACAAAGCATTTTCATTGGGGCTTGATTTTTCTAAAAAATGCAAATGACAATCCTCTATATCATAAGAAATTTTCTCATTCATCAAAACAAGATGCACTTCAAAATAAAGTCTTAAAAGCGGAACTAAGGTTGCCACAACCCTTTCAGCCCCTCCACTACCTAAAGAATAGATAAAAATTGCTAATTTTTGCATAAAGCCACCCTTAATTTTGATAAATTCGCCACCACGCCCCTTGGCACTATGCTTAAAAATAATAAAATCAAAGCAGGAGCATTAAACTTAATCCTTAAGCTTTTCAATAAACACACATACATTTTTTGATACTCATTTGCAAATTTTGCATAATACGCCGCCATTTTGTAATAATTCGCACACACCGCCCTATAATCCTCATCATTTTTAAGTTCATTTTCTAAAATTTTTGCAAGTTCTAAATAGCCAAGATATACCCTAAAGGCGTGTTTTTGTGCACCCAAGGTTACGCTATCTTCTCTTTTAATGCGGTAAATGCGTAAAGCCTTATGGATATAAAAGCTCTTTTCATCATACAAATGCACCCAAAGTGTGGCTTCATTACCATAAAAATCCTCATTAAAACGCTGATTTTTAAGCAAAGATTTTTTAAAAATGCTTAAAAATTCGCCGTGGAATTTTTGCATTAAAAATTCTTTCTTGCTCACTTCACAATCTTCATTTAAGCCCTTGCCGCTAAACTCCTCGCTTAAAATCCCATCTTTTTCTATCACACAATTACCAAAAATATGCGAATAACCCTCATTTGCTTTTTGCATTAAAAGACTTAGCGTTCCTTCAAGCATTTCATCGTCATCATCTAAAAAGCCTATAAATTCGCCACTTGCATAATCAAGCCCGTTATTTTTATTTCCATTAGGACCTTGTTTATAGCGAGTATTTAGCACATACTTAATGCGACTATCCTCTTTTTGTAAATCCTCTACAAGCTCTTTTGTGCCGTCATTTGAATTATCATCGCTAATGATGATTTCATACTCTTTAAAATCCTGCCTTAAAACGCTCCTAACTGCCTTTTTTAAAAGTTCTGCCCTATTATAAGTGGCGATGATGATAGAAAGTTTCATAAAAGCTTTCCTATCAACTTAAGCCATTGTTGTTTAATGTTAGAAAGTTCATAATCTTTTTGCCTTTTTCTTGCATTTTGCACTAAATTTCTTCTCAACTCCTCATCATTTAAAACTCTCTCAAGTGCTAAAGCAAGGGCTTTTTCATCATTTTGTGGGACAATTAGTCCATCTTTTTCATCAGCTATTAAGTCCTTAACGCCATTATAATACGCACTTGAAATTCTACACACATCAAAATACAAACTCTCAATCAAAACGGTTGGCAAACCCTCAACAAAAGAGCAAAGGCAAAGCACCTTAGCCCTCTCATAAAGCCCCGCCATATCCTCCACTTTGCCTAAAAACTCAACCCTAGCATTTAAAGCTCTAGCTTCATTTTCCAAATTCTCTCTTAACTCCCCATCACCCACTATACAAAAGCGGTATTGCGTAAAAGCCCTTAAAGTAGCCACCGCCTTTATAAACATCGAAGCATTTTTATTCCTATCCAAACGCCCCACAAAAAGCACCAAATTTTCCTTTTGAAAATGCGTTTTGTGATTTAAAGAAAAATGACAAGGATTATTTAAAACCACAACCTTTTTTACAAATTTTTCATAAAAAACCTTATCGCTTGAGCCAAGCACACTTAAAGCCTGTGCGTAAGGGTAAGTAAGCCTTCTTAAAAGCCTCCAAAATTTAGACTTTAAATAAGCCTCATTACTATGCTCACAAATCATCAAAGGCGTTTTAAGTCCTATTTTAGCAATAATGCAAGCAATGTTAGTTGTATCTAAGAAAGAAATAAAAATATCATTTTCATTTTCTTTTAATGCCTTTCTTAGAGCAAAAATTTTCTTAATGCGACTTGCGATTTTATGGTAAAGATTATGAAAACTAAACTGCGGAAGAGTCTTAACAAGCACTTTATTTTCAAGCTTATAAAAAGAGGGTTCTGGGTGAAATTTGATGATTTTTACCTCATGTTCCTCACAAAGGGCGTTGGCTAAAGTTACTAAAACCCTCTCCGCTCCGCCAGAATTAAGAGTAGCTATAATGAAAGTGATTTTCATACACCCTGCTCCAAAGTGATTTGCCCATTTTGCACCCTATAAATTTTATCGCAATTTTTAATGGTAGAAAGGCGGTGTGCGATGATGATGAGAGTTTTATCCTGTGAAATTTTATAAATTTCGCTCATTATTTTTGCCTCGCTTTCACTATCAAGTGCTGAAGTGGCTTCATCTAGGATAAGAATTTCAGGCTTAGTATAAAGTGCTCTTGCTATGGCTATTCTTTGTCTTTGTCCTCCACTTAGATGACTTCCACCATCACCTACCTTAGTATGAACACCCTCTTTTAAACTTTTGATAAAATCCTCCAAATTTGCCTGTCTTAAGACTTCTTTGAGTAAATTCTCATCGACCTCATCATTAAAACTAATGTTTTTAGCTATGCTGTCATTAAAAAGATAAATTTGCTGAGGGATATAGCCTATTTTCCTGCGATAAGTCTTAATATTTTTTTCACAAAGCAAGATTTCATCAACATAAATTTGCCCCTCCACAGGTTTTAAAAGCGAACTTAAAATATCCACAAAAGTGCTTTTTCCACTTCCACTCTCGCCTATAAAGGCTATTTTTTCACCTTTTTTAAGGGTAAAATCGACATTTTCAAAAAGCATAGGCTTATTTTCATAATGAAAGCTAAGCTTTTCAAGGCGTATTTCTTTAGTAAATTTTAAATCTTCTGCCTCATTTTGCTCTTCTTTCTCTTGCAAAATGTCAAAAAGTATATCCAAAGAAGAACGATAATAAATTAAATCGTGATAAGAACTTATAATGCGATTTGCACTTGGCATTAAGCGGTAAAGCGCCAAAACAAAAATGGAAATAGTCGCCAAAATATGTGAAATATCGCTTTCATACTTAAAAACTAAAAACACCACAATCAAAACAAGCACACAAAAACCCACCGCCTCAAGGTAAATGCGTGGCAGGGCATTAATGCTTTCATTTGTGATATTTGCCTTAGAAAAAGCCTCACTTTGCTCTTTAAAAAGCCTTGCTATACTTTCTTCTTTTGTTTTGAGCTTTATGAATTTAAAATTATTTAAATTTGTATTTAAAGTTTCAAAAAAACTCTTCATCGCCTTTTCTCTTTTAACACCTGCTTTTTTAATGATGGGACTTAAAATTTTGACTAAAATAAGGGCGTTGATAAACATAAAAAGACTTAAAAAAATTGTAATTTTATAATCAATAAAAAGCATTAAAGCATAAAGTAAAAGCACCACAAAAATTTCACTCATCATCAATAAAAATGAGGAAAGCATAGTAGTGAGATTAAAAACCTCTCCCGTGGTCGCTTTTAAAATGGCGGATTGATTTTTTTGGGTAAATTTTTCATAAGGAAGGCGTAAAAATTTAGCAAAAATTTTTGATGAGATTGCGTGGTAGCGTCCCTTAGAAAAACGTGCTAAAAGATGAAAATAAAAGGCATTTAGCACAGCTCTTAAAAGATAAAAAGCAACCATTATAAGCCCTAGATAAACGATGATTTCAAAGGCTTTTAAATTTAAACTTTGCTTGATATTTAGCAAGATTGCATTATTTTCGAAATAAGAAAAATTACTCGCCAAAGTGATAAAAGGCATTATCAAAGATATGGCAAAAGTTTCTATAAAAGAAATGAATATAGAAAAGACTAATAGGGAGAATAAAAAGCGTTTATCCTCCCTAGAAAGTATGAAAAAAAGCTTATTTAGCACTGCTTTTCCCACTCATACGAAGACTTGCAAATCAATTTTAAATCATCATATTTGGGCTTCCACGAAGTGAGTTTGCGAATTTTTTCTGCGTTTGAGATTAAAACAGAGGGATCTCCCGCCCTTCTAGGTGCTAATTCGACTTTAAAATCCACTCCGCTTACTTCTTTCATCGCTTCGATAACTTCTTTAACTGAAAAGCCGTGCCCATAACCCACATTAAACACATTGCTTTCATTATTCTCTAAATATTCAAGAGCTGCTAAATGAGCACTTGAAATATCATCAACATGGATAAAATCCCTAATGCAAGTGCCATCTTTAGTCTCATAATCATCGCCAAAAATATAAAGCTTCTCCCTTTTTCCAGCAGCCACTTCCGCCGCCACTTTAATCAGCAAAGTTGCCTTAGGATAGCGTTGCCCCAGTTTAAAATCCATACAAGCACCAGCGACATTAAAATAACGCAAAATGCAGTGTTTAAATTCAGGTTTTGCCCTACTTGCATCGCGTAAAACTTCCTCGCTCATTAACTTTGACCTACCATAAGGATTGATAGGATCAAGAGGACTTGTTTCACTCACCACAGCACTTTTAGGCTCTCCATAAGTCGCAGCCGTAGAAGAAAAAATGAATTTATTAACATCATTTTCTAAACAAGTTTGAATAAGACTTGAAGTATTAGTCGTATTATTCATATAATATTTTAAAGGATCTTGCATACTCTCAAAGACCTCAATACTTGCTGCAAAATGCACCACAGCGTCAAATTTTTCTCTCTTAAACAAGTCCTTAACGCCCTTAAAATCACTCAAATCTTGCTCAAAAAAGTCAAATTCTCTTATACTCTTTAAATCTTCAAGAGCGATTTTAGAGCCTTTGCTAAGATTATCTAGCACACAAATTTCGTGCTTGGTATTTAAAAATTGTCTAAGCGTATGAGAGCCGATGTAGCCAGCACCGCCTGTGATTAAAATTTTCATTATTTTCCTTTGCTATTAAACTTTATAGCATTTTATAATAATTCTTTAAATGCTTAACTTCAAAAACTCCTCTTCACAAGCCTTTATAAAATATGGCACATAGGCACGATTTGCCTTTTTTTCCCTTAAATATTCTGCCATTAAATTTAAATAAAGCCCATAATCCTCCTCCACTAAATTTCCCTTAATTAGCTCATATTTTAAAAAAAGCATATAGGTGTTTAAAACATCGCTTTCACAATATTCGTGAATTTTTTCCATTTTATTTTGATAATAAAGGCTCATCACATCAGCCCCACTTACATCATATTTTCCCGGTAGTCCAGCCATAGCACAAACACTATCGAGTCTAAGGCGTCCCCCCAAACTTTCAAGCAAATCACAATGCTTAAGCTCAGAAAAGCGTGTTTTATAATTATTCCACTTATCCTGCGTGTCAAGGTAAGCACCTGCCTTAATGTTATATTTTAAAGCTCTTAAAACAAACAAAGGGCAATCATAATTTTTCCCATTAAAGCTCACAAGCTTAGGCTCACTTTTTTCGATGAAGGCAAAAAAATTTCCTAACATCTGCTTTTCGTCTTCGCCCTCAATCTTATTAACCTTAATAAATTTACCAAAATGATCAGCTATCACCGCACAAATACTAATGATTTTATGAAAAGGCAAGGGTAAAAACTCGCTTCCGTTTTGTTCTTTTTGCCACGCAAGTGCCTGTAAGCTTACCTCCTCATCACTTCCCTCAAAACCTAAATTTTTTCTTATAAGCTCGGTATCTGGCACACTTTCACAATCAAATATGCAAATATAACCCTCATTTTTCATCTTATTTAACCTTTTTTTAAACAACTTCGCTACAATCATAACAAAAAAATTAAAACTAGGTTTAAATGAAAATAGCAATTGTCCGCCTCTCTGCACTTGGAGACATCATACAAAGTGCCATTGTTTTACAATTTATCAAAAAATTTCGTCAAGACATTGAAATTCACTGGTTTATCGATGAGAGATTTAAAGAAATTTTAGAAAATCACCCCCACATCGACAAACTTTACGCCCTACCCTTAAAAAATAAGAAATTTTTCTCCAGTCTTAAAATCGCCTTTGAAGCTAGGAAAAACCACTATGATTTTGTTTTGGACCTGCAAGGCTTAATTAAATCTGCTCTAGTTAGTCGCATTTTAAGCCTCAATAATTTTGGCTTTGACAAAGACAGCCTTAAAGAAAGTTTTGCACATAATTTTTATAATCAAAAACTTAGCATTGACTACGCAGAAAATGTCTTTGTGCGTTATCTCGCCTTAGCAGCTTTTATGCTTAATGCACCCTTTGAGCCAAAGGATATTTATTTTAAGCAGCCCATTTTTAAAGCCGATGAAGAGCTTAAAAACTCTTTAAAACAAAGGTTTAATTTAGGCGAAAAAAACATTTTAATTCATGTAGGCTCAAGTGTGCAAAATAAAATTTATCCTATGACAAAACTGGCTATACTTTGCAAACTTTTGCTTCATTATGATGAAAGACTTAAAATTTATCTTACTTGGGGGAACGAAAAGGAGAAAATTTTAGCCAAAAGAGTGCTTTCTCTTAGTAAAATCGACAAAGAAAACCTTATTTTGCTCGATAAATTAAGTCTTAAAGAACTCATCGCCCTCACTCAACTTTCAAGCCTAGTGATAGGAAATGACAGCGGACCCACACATCTAGCCTTTGCGATGAATAAACCCTCCATTACGATTTTTGGGGCAACTCCACATTACCGCAATGCTTTTGTTACGGATATTAATAAAACCATAAGTATCCATAAAAAAATTGCCAATGTTAAGCATATCGATAAAAGCGATTTTTGCATTAGAAATATTGATGAAGAAGATATTTTTTCCCTCGCTAAGGATCTTTTAGATGAGAGATAAGCTTTATCTTTTTTTATACTATTTGCTTCAATTTTTAATGGCGACTTTGCCCGAATTTGTTCTGCAAAAATTAGCCTTACTAGTCGCTAAAATTATCTTTCATCTTAATCAAAAACATCGTAAAATCATCGACATCAATCTTCAACTTTGCTTCCCCGAAAAAGATGTAAAAGAAAGAGAGCAAATCGCCTTAAAAATCTATCAAAATTTCGCCAAATTTGGCTTAGATTGCATTAAAAACCGCAATGCTACAAAAGAAAAAATTCTTCAAAAAGTGCATTTTGACAATGAAGAAATTTTAACACAGGCTTTAAAAAGTCAAAAAGCCCTTATCTTAACCACAGCACATTATGGTAACTGGGAGCTTTCTTCTTTAGCCTTTGCTGCGAAATTTGGTAAAATGTCCATAGTAGGACGGGGGCTTGATAGCAAAGCTATGGATAAAATTTTAAGCAAAAATAGAACGCAATTTGACATCGAGCTTATTGATAAAAAAGGCGGACTTAAAAAAATGCTCAAAGCCCTCAAAAATCGCCGCACTTTAGGCATACTCACAGACCAAGATTGCGCGTTAAATGAAAGCTTAAGGCTTGAGTTTTTTGGTAAAGAGGTGAATTATCAAATGGGAGCAAGTGTCATAGCAAAAAAAACAAATGCCCTAATAATCCCCGCTTTTATCTATCAAAAGGCTGGAATTTTTCACATCAAATGCTTTGAAGCTATGGACGCTACATTAAAAAGCATAGAGGAGCTAACGCATTATCAAGCAAAATGCGTGGAGGATATGATAAAATTTAAGCCTGATGAGTATTTTTTCTTTCATAAGCGTTTTCGTAGCTTTGATGCTAACATTTACAAAGGATAAAAATGAATCTTAAAGAAATTAGTGCGGTTTTAATCGTCAAAAATGCCACTAAAACGCTAAAAAAATGCTTAAATTCCCTAAAAGAATTTGGTGAGATTGTGCTTTTAGATAATCAAAGCGATGATGATACACTTCAAATCGCAAAAGACTTCGCAAAAGACTTTTCTAACATACGCATAGAGCAAAGTGAATTTATAGGCTTTGGAGCGCTTAAAAATAGGGCGATTAGCTATGCAACAAAGGAGTGGATTTTTAGCATTGATGCTGATGAAGTGCTAGAATATGAAGCCTTAAAAGAGCTTGAAAAGCTTGATTTAAAAACGCATCACATCGTAGCCTTTGCTAGGAAAAATTTATACCGCGGAGAGTGGATTAAGGCTTGTGGCTGGTATCCTGATTTCGTTTTGCGTTTGTTTCACAAAAACTACACAAAATTTAATGATAACTTAGTCCATGAAAGCCTTATTTTGCCTCCAAATGCAGAAAAAATTTATCTTAAAAACGCCCTTAGACATTATGCTTATAACGGAATTTACGACTTGCTTGAAAAATGCCAACGCTACTCCCAGCTTTACGCCCAGCAAAATTTACACAAAAAAAGCTCTATGCTTAAAGCAATTACGCACGGAGTGTGGAAATTTCATAGGGATTATTTTTTCAAAAAAGGCATTTTTTATGGCTATAAGGGCTTTATCATTAGTCTTTGTAATGGGCTTGGAGCCTTTTTTAAATATGCTAAACTTTATGAGTTTCAAAATAAAAAACCTAGCATTGCCTTAATCATCACTACCTATAATAGCCCCACCTACCTAAAAGCCGTGCTTGAAAGCGTGATGAAACAAAACACTATGCCAAATGAAATTTTAATCGCCGATGATGGAAGCACGGAAGAAACGGCAAATTTAATTAAAGAATTTCAAAACAAATTTAGTATGCCCCTAAAACACATTTGGCAAGAAGATAAGGGCTTTAGAGCTGCAAAAAGTCGTAATAATGCCGCTAAAAAGGTAATAAGTGAGTATATCATCATCATAGACGGAGATATGGTTTTAGAAGAAAATTTCATCAAAGACCACTTAGATTTTGCGAAAAAGGGTGTTTTATTGCAAGGCTCAAGAGTGATTTTAAATGCAACTAAGAGTCAAAACATACTAAGGGGAGGGTCGTGTGATAAGCTTAAAAGAAGCTTTATTTTGTCAAAAATTTATTATCACTTTTCTAAAATTAGGGCAGATTTTTTTGACAAAAAAGACTTTATTAAGGGTGTTCGTAGTTGCAATATGAGCTTTTTTAAGAGTGATTTTGACGCCATTTGTGGCTTTAATGAAAAATTTAGTGGCTGGGGTAGAGAAGATAGTGAATTTGTTGCGAGATTTTTATTTAAGGGTGGGGAATTTAGAAGACTTAAATTTAAGGCTTTAGCCTATCATCTTTATCATAAAGAAAACGATAAAGCCTGCCTAGATGAAAATCATCAACTTTATCTAAACACTATCAAAAATAAAAAAATTTCTTGGAAGGAACAATGAAAATCATCTTGCTAATAGGTGATATCACTACCGGGGTGTTGAAAGAGTTGTTAGCAATCTAGCTAATGCTTTTTGTCAATATTACAAAGTAGAAATTTTAAGCCTTTATAGTGAGGGGGGGGGGGGGTGAAACCCGCCTTTTTGCTTGATGATAAAATTACACTTCGCTTTTTACATACTAAAAAAACGCAAACTAGAGGGGTATTTTATAAACTCATTTATAGATTTTATGAGGATTATCTTTTAAAGTTAGAATGTAAAGAAGCTGATGTTATAATTTATAATAATATCCCTCATTATGCACTTTTTAAAAATAAAAATACGCATTATTTATATTTATCTCACATTACACGAACAAAATATTCGAAAAAATTTAATCATTTTGATTTTATCATTACTCTCAATCAACAACAAAAACAATTTTTTGAAAATAAACATAAGCATACCATTTATATTCCAAATTTTATCCCGCAACTTCCCCTCCAAAGCACAGATACTAGCCAAAAAGTCGTTTTATACTTAGGGCGTTTTTCAAAAGAAAAGGGGGTTTTAAGACTGATTGATATTTGGAAAAAGGTGCAAGAAGAAGCTAAATTTAGAGAATGGAATTTGGTTTTTGTAGGGGATAGGGTGCTAAAAGAAGCGATGCAAGATAAAATCAATAAGCTAAATCTAAATGACACTATCATCATCAAAGGCTTTACTAACGATGTTGAAAAAGAGTATTTGGGTGCTAGCATTTATGTTATGGGAAGTTATCAGGAAGGCTTTGGTATGGTGTTGATAGAAAGTGCCTCTTATGCGTTGCCTAGCGTGGCTTTTGACATTGCTGGATTAAGTGATATTATAGAAAATGATAAAAGTGGTTTTTTAATCGAAGATGAAAATTTAAAAGATTACGCCGATAAACTTCAAGCTTTAATGCGTGATGAAAATTTAAGAAAAACAATGGGAGAAAACGCCAAAATTCACACAAAAAAGCATTTTTCAAAAGAACTTGTGCTTCAAAAATAGCAAGATTTATTTTATTCTTTATCTTAATCTTTCTTTTTAAGATAGTAAATCAAGGCTGAATTCTCACCAAAATCAACACTAAAACGCAGGGGTAAAATTTTCACATAAGTTTCACTTTTTGCCTTAAGCAAGTCCGCTTTTACTATATCTTTAACGCTGATTTTCGCCCCTATAAAACACTCGCTTAACTCGTCTTTATGTGCGTTTAAAAAAGCAAGTTGTGTCATTTTCGGCACTTCTATAAGTCCTAGTGCATTTCTTGGTAAGGTTTTTAAATCTTTTTCATTATAAGGAATTTCACAAGCATACTCACTTGATCTATTCTTACTTTTAGTCATTGCTAAGGAGATATTTTGACTTTGATGAAAGAGAACGAAGTCTTTGCTTGAAAGCTCTGCCCAAAAGATAAATTCTTCTAAGGCAAAGCATTTTAAGCTAAGAAAGATTAATAAGCAAACAACTCTTTCCACTTGTCTGCATCGATTTTAAGTTCTAAATTTACTCTATAAAGTCCTTGATTAAAATTCTCATCAATAATACTAGCATTTTTGATAAGTCCATTAACCTGTGCTGTGATAGTTGAGCTTCTTAACATAGCATCTTTAACTGTGTCTTTACCATTGACTTTCACACCATAAAGCTTACTAGCAAGCTGTCTATAACCATCTGTAATCGCCGCTCTTTTGGCTAAAGCCAGAGCTTGTGCAGAAGAAACCGTATTTAAGGGAGCAATGCCTTCACCAACCGCCGTAAAACTTAATTCACTCTCGCTTGCATCATAAGGGGCGAGCATTTTTTCTTCCCTAATGATATCACGCACATCGTCTTTATCGACCTTTTGCACAACCACATCAGAACTTCCACCACTCGTATCTGCGGTTTTGTTAGTCTTCGCAGTGCTTGTTGCACTTGGGACACAGCCACCAAAAATTGCTGCTACAAGGAGCATAAAAAACAAATTTTTCATATTTACACCTTCAAAATATTGTAATATATCCTAAGAAAGCAATAAGCGTTCCAAGTCTTATTCTAAACTTAGATTAACATCTTCTTCAATGTCCTCTTCTTCGCTTTGCTTAGGACATTTTGCGATACTAACCACCTCATCATTTTCGACATTTACGACAATCACGCCACTAGTATTACGACCCGCTTTTCTTATACTATGCATATCTACGCGTATCATTTTGCCACTACTTGTAAGTGCCATCAAATCCATACTCTCATCGACAATCACTACGCTAATAAGCTCTTTAGTCTTATCGGTTAGCTTCATACAAATCACACCCTTACCGCCGCGACTTTGAAGTCTATACTCCCCAGCATTTGTGCGTTTGCCTATGCCTTTTGCACTCACGCTTAAGACTTCTTGCTCGTCATTTTCTATGACGACCGCACCGACTAGCTCGTCATTTTTTTCTTTAAATTTAATCGCCGTTACCCCACGACTTACACGACCGATTTCACGCACTTTAGCAAGCGGGAATTTGATACACATACCTTTTTTGGTAACAGCAAAGAGCATTTTACCGCCAACATTTTCTAAATTTTCTTCACTTGCCTCTTCGCTTAAATTTTCATCTTGTGAGGCTTGACTTAGCTCGATTAAATCTCTTTCTACGATAATAGCCGTTACAAGCTCGTCATTTTCGTCCAAATTAATCGCTCTTACACCCACACTGCGTATATTTTGATATTCGCTTAAATTTGTGCGTTTGACTATACCATTTTTTGTAAAGAAACATAAAGATTTACTTTCATCAAAATCCGTAGTAGGGATAATCGCCATAATCTTTTCTTCTGCTTGAAGATTAATGAGATTAACCACAGCCTTGCCTTTAGCTGTGCGTGAGCCTTCAGGGATTTTATAAACCTTTAGCCAGTAGAGTTGCCCCTTATCAGTCACAAACATTAGCGTATCGTGCGTGTTTGCCGTAAAAAAGCTCTCAATAAAGTCATCATCATAAGTCGTAACCGCAAGCTTACCCTTGCCACCACGCTTTTGCTTTTCATACTGCTTACTTGGCACTCTTTTAATGTATCCGCGGTGCGTAATGGTAACGACCATATTTTCATTAGGAATCAAATCTTCCACATCAATATCATCATAATCATCTTCAATCTGCGTAATACGCGGCACATCAAATTTAGCCCTAATTTCCTTTAACTCCTCGCGGATTAAATCCTCAAGCAAGGCTTCGCTTTTTAAAATTTCATCAAGTCTTGCAATCTCTTTAAGTAAATCTGCCAATTCATTTTCTATCTTTTCACGCTCAAGCCCCGTTAAACGCCCAAGTTTCATATCTAAAATGGCATTTGCTTGAAGTTCACTTAAGCCAAATTTCGCCACTAAACCCTCACGAGCAGCGTTATTATCCGCACTATTTTTGATTAAAGCTATCACTTCGTCTATATTATCTAAGGCGATTTTAAGCCCTTCTAAAATGTGTGCCCTAGCTCTAGCCTTTTGAAGTTCATAAATGGTGCGTCTTATAATAACTGTTTTTCTGTGCGTTAAAAATAAATTTAAAAGCTCAATTAGTGAGAAAATTTTCGGTTCTTTATTATGAATAGCTAACATAATCACACCAAAAGTGCTTTCCATAGTGGTAGATTTAAAAAGATTATTTAGCACAATTTCACTCATCGCATCGCGTTTAAGCTCAATCACAACGCGAATTCCCTCCCTATCACTCTCATCACGCACTTCAGCAATGCCCTCAATTTGCTTTTCTTTCACAAGCTCGGCAATTTGCTCTATCAATCTCGCTTTATTGGTTTGATAAGGCAACTCATCAATGACAATGATGTCCTTATTTGCTCTTTTTTCAATATGCGTTTTAGCACGGATTTTTACCCTACCTCTACCCGTGCGATAAGCGTCAATAATGCCCTTTTTACCATAAATAATCCCAGCCGTTGGGAAATCAGGTCCTTTGATAAATTGCATTAGCTCTTCCAAACTTGCTTCTTTATTATCTAGCAAATGCAAAAGTCCATCAACAAGCTCATTAAGACTATGCGGAGGGATATTTGTCGCCATACCCACAGCAATCCCACTTGAGCCGTTTAAAAGTAAATTTGGGACACGACTTGGTAAAACATCAGGTTCTTGCATAGAATCATCGTAATTTGGAACAAAATCCACCGTGTCCTTATCAATATCCCTTAAAAGCTCCTCCGCTAAAATGGTCATTCGAGCTTCTGTATAACGCATAGCCGCCGCACCATCTCCGTCAATCGAGCCAAAATTCCCCTGCCCATCAACACTTGGATAACGCATAGAAAAGCTTTGAGCCATTCTCACAAGAGCGTCATAAACAGCCGTATCGCCGTGTGGGTGATATTTACCGATAACATCGCCCACGATACGTGCAGATTTCTTATAGGCACTACGGCTTCCCACGCCCAAATCATTCATCGCATAAAGTATGCGTCTATGCACAGGCTTTAAGCCGTCTCTAGCATCAGGCAAAGCACGCCCAATAATCACGCTCATAGAATAATCTAAATAGCTACTCTTAATAGAATCCTCAATATCGATAATTTGAGTATCGGAGTCTTTGTTAAAAAGATTTTCCATAAAATTCCTTTTGTTATAAAAAAATTATTGTAGCAAATTAATCTTTCGCATCAGCTAAAACTAAAGCAAAAAGCACAGAAATTTTGTTTTTTTCTAAAATTTCTTTAGCTTCAAGTATGCTAGAGCCAGTTGTTACAATATCATCGACTAAAATCACAGGATATTTAATTTCTTTTAAAAGCTTAAAATTTCTTTTATTTTTGCGTCTAAAATCTAAGCTTTTTCCACTATATTTAATCTTATTTTGTGCTTGTAAGGCGTGAAAAAGTGGCTGAATAAAAGGAGATTTTAAAGCCTTAGCTAAAATAGCTGCGTGAGAATAAAGTCCTTTTTCCACCCTATCATCAAGAGCAATAGCATTAATTTTAGTTTGAGGTTTAAAAATTTGATAAAATTTTGCAAAACTCAATTTTGCAAGAAATTTAAAAACAAAATAACCATAAAACTGATGTTTGGAGTGAAGTAAATGCTTGATTTCACTATATTTATAAAAATAATAAACTTTAAAGTCATTTTCTAATTTTCTCACTCCCCAACTTTGCTCACTTAGCTCTTTTAAACAGCTATCGCAAAAAGCTAGAAGAGTGAAAGAATGGCAGCTAATGCACCTCACAGAGAAGAAATTAAACTCGCAGCTTTATTTGCCATTTGTTTAATAAGTAAATGTGTATAAAAGGATAAGTCGCTCAAATTTTCAAAGCCTTGCACATCTTGCTTGGTTCTTAGGGTGAATTTTTTATTGCGATTAATATCATTTAAACTCATCACGCCAACTAATCTTGAGTGAAGTCCTAAACTATCTTGCTTAGATGCAAATTGCATAAAGGACAAATCAACCTTAGTTACATAAGGAGAGTTTTTATCATTGCCATCAAGCACCATAATACCTCTTGCTTCAAGCTCCTGTCTAAGATAAGTATAGAAAATGGCATTGAAATTTAAATCGATGTAGTATTTTTGATTTTTGATATAAACCACCTTTTGCTCTTCTTTTAAATCATAAAAGCGGTGCAAATACACTTTTTTCAAAGCCACGCCCGTATCAAGTGTCCTTTTATCCGCACAGCAATTTATCCCCATATCGCTAATGTATAAAAGTCCCTTAATCTTTGCTTCAAAACCCTGCGCACTATCACAAGGATAACATTTAGTGTTTTTAGAGATTTGATTAACTTGAGCGAAAGTATCTTGCTTTGCCGAACAACCTGCAAAAATCAAAAGTGCAAATAAAGCTAATAAGCAGTTTTTCATCATTTTTTATCCTTTTTAAATTCAAATTTTCAAATTGTATTTAAAAAGTTAGTAAATTTCAAGGTTTTTTATAATTGATTTAAAAAAATTAATTAGAATTTATGCTTTTAAGTTTGATTATAAAGATATAAAATGAAAAAATCACTTTTTGGATATGGAAAAACGACAAAGGCTATCGCTCAAACTTTAGCGCAAAAAATGGGAACTTTTAGCATTTATGATGATGATTTTAAAGAAAAAAACCTTGATGAATTTGGCAATGAGCTTTTACCTGTGAGTGCTTTTGAGCCTGAAAAAAGTGAGCTTGAAATCCCAAGTCCAGGCTTTCCTCCCACACACAGCCTAATTAAAAAAGCAAGAAATTTACAAAGTGAGTATGATTTTTTTTATGATATTATGCCTAAAAGCGTATGGATAAGTGGAACAAATGGCAAAACCACCACCACGCAAATGAGCCAACACTTACTTGCAAAAATAAGCTCACAAATGGGCGGAAATGTCGGCACACCCTTAGCTTTGCTTGATCCTTTTGCAAAAATTTGGATTTTAGAAACCTCATCTTTTACCCTACACTACACTAAAATTGCAAAGCCTGAAATTTACGCACTTTTACCCATAAGCAATGACCATTTATCGTGGCACGGAAGTTTTGAAAAATATGTCAAAGCAAAACTTAGCGTTTTAGAAAGAATGAATGAAAATAATGTCGCCATTTTGCCAAAAATGTATGAAAACACTCCCACAAAAGCCCATATTATAAGCTATGAAGATGAATTTGACTTAGCGAAAAAAATGGAGATTGATTTAACCCAAATTTCTTTCAAGGCTCCCTTTTTACTTGACACACTCCTTGCTTTAAGCATAGAAAAAATTTTGCTTGATAGCCTAAGTTATGAGCTTTTAAATAGCTTCGTAATGGAAAAAAACAAGCTTGAAGAGTTTTTTGATGCACAAAATAGACTCTGGGTCAATGACACTAAAGCCACAAACCAAGCAGCGGTTATGGAGGCACTTAAACGCTATCAATTTCAAAAAATCCATCTCATCATAGGCGGTGATGATAAGGGAGTGGATTTAAGCGACTTATTTGCCTTTATGCAGGGTTTAGATATCGAACTTTACGCCATAGGTGTAAGCTGTGAAAAAATGATAACTTATGCAAAAAGATTTAAATTAAACGCTACAAAATGTGAATTTTTACCGAGGGCTGTGAAAGAAATTTCAAAAAAGCTTAAAGTGGGCGAAGTGGCACTTCTAAGCCCTGCTTGTGCGAGTTTGGACCAGTTTAGCTCCTATTTAGAAAGGGGCGAATGCTTTAAAAAAAGCATAGCAAATTTGTAAGGATTAAAATGGAAAAATTAGAAAAAGGTGGGGTGATTTGGTTTAGCGGTTTAGCAGGAAGTGGGAAAAGCTTTTTAGCGGAGGCACTTTGCGAAAAATTACGCACAAAACTTCGCAATGTCATTTATTTAGACGGCGATGAATTAAGAGAGCTTTTAGGGCATTTTGGCTACGACAAGTCTTCAAGGCTTGAGGTTTCTTTTAAGCGTTCTAGATTTGCACATTTTTTAAGTGAGCAAAATATGCTAGTCATTGTCAGTGCCATTTCGATGTGGGAGGAAATTTATAAATTTAACCGCAAAAATTTAAAAAATTATTTTGAAATTTATGTTAAATGTGATTTTGAAGAGCTAAAAAGACGCGATAAAAAGGGGCTTTATAGCGGGGCTTTAAGCGGAGAAATTCAAAATGTCGTGGGCGTGGATATAGCATTTGACACACCAAAGGCACATTTGGTGATAGATAATAGTGAGCTAAATGGAGCAGATGAAAAGATAAAACTTATCTTAAACGCACTAGGTTTTAAGGACTAAAATGCAAAATTTACTCTCAACCTTCAAATCCAAACAAGCTGGAATTTTACTAGACGCCCTTCAAAAAGCTAATGATGAGGAATTTTCTCGTTTTGTTTTAGAAAATATTAACGCCATTAGCGCGTGGCTTCATAGTGAGGAATTTGAAAAAGAACATTTGCAAGAGCCTTTTCCTCCGCTTTTAAATCCTAAATTTTTAGAACTTGAATCTTCAAGGTATTGTGCGAATTTAGCGTGGAATTTAAATTTGCCTCTTAACATTGCTGGGGGGGGGGGGGGGTGAACGCCTCAAATTCATTTATATCTCACCTCACGGAGTGGGAGCGGCGGCTTTTGTTAGCTATCTCTTTTTTTGCGATCTTTTTTGCAATCCCTCTTGGAATATGCCCCTTGATTCAAAAGAACGCTATATCCAAAATTTCATCGATATAAGCGAAGGGAAATACCAATACTATGGAGTAAATATTAGCGAATTTAACATTAAAGATTTGGAAAAATTTTGTCATTTATTAGGTAAAGATACGCCCGTAATCATTGGCACAAGGGATAGCATAGGTATTTTAAAGCACTGTGTAGGGCGTAACTGGGATAAGCATATTATAAATTTTAATCATGAATTTAATCTTAGCCACGATTTTAGAGACTACATTAGGCACATCACACACAAAGATATGGAGTTAAATATCGATTTTAAGGACCTTGAAAACTCTTTCACTAGCACGAAAATTCTGCCCTTTTTTCGCAATATCACGCCTATTGATTGTGAGGAAATTCTGCCCCATAATGCCCTTGAAACGATGGAGAGATTAGCAACTAAGTTTAATTTTAATCCACCTAAAAATAAAACATATTTTCAAAACTATGAATTTAAGGGTTATTTGCGTTATATTTTACCTTTAGTGCTGTATGCTAATGAGAAAGACCCTATTTTTAGCCTTGAAAAAAGTGTGGAAGAAACGCCACTTGATAGGGAAAATAGCTTTGTTTTTATCATTAATGTCAATACAGAGCCTAATGAAGATCATAAAAATATCTTTAAAGAATTAAGTCAAGACCCCATTTCTAAGAATTTGGGAGTGTATGTAAAAAAGGAGGATTTAAAACGCATCGATAAAGAATTTTATGCAAAAATTAAGGCATATTTGAGTGAATTTATCGCAGAAATTATTAGGGTTACAAAAGAAGCGGAGGAGAAAATCTTAAAAGAAAAAGATGTTTTAGAATATCTTAAAAAACACAAAGACATTAGTTTGAAATTTAAACAAATGTGTGATGAGGAGTTAAAATATTTTAAGCAAAATCACCCAAATTTAGTCAATTCTTGGCATTATTATAAGAAATTTGAAAAGCTTTGCGAAACTTTTGCTATTAACTAAAAATTGACTAAATATTAATAAAAAATGCTAAAATACAAGGAAAAAAGGACTGCCTGTGCAAACTCAACCTAGTATGTTTTTAAATAGGGAGCTTTCTTGGCTTCGCTTTAATTCCCGTGTTTTAGACCAGTGTAGTAGAGATTTACCCGTGCTTGAAAGGCTTAAGTTTATAGCCATTTACTGCACAAATTTAGATGAATTTTATATGATAAGAGTTGCAGGACTTAAGCAGCTTTTTAGTGCAGGGGTAAATGCAAGTAGCAGCGATGAAATGTCTCCTTTAACTCAGCTTAAAGAAATTCGTAAATATCTACACGAAGAAAAAAAGCTTTTGGAAAAATATTTTCATCAAATTATCAATGAGCTTTCAAGCGAAAATGTCTTTATCAAATCCTACGAAGAACTTGGTAGTGAGTTAAAAGCTAAATGTGATGAATATTTTTTCTCAAATATTTTCCCCGTTATCGTGCCTATCGCTGTGGATGCGACTCACCCCTTTCCACACCTTAACAATCTTTCTTTTTCTTTAGCGGTTAAAATTTGTGATAAGTCTAATCCTGAGTTGGTTAAATTTGGTATGATACGCATTCCTAGAATTTTACCTCGCTTTTATGAGGTCAATTCCAACACCTATGTCCCCATAGAAAGCATAGTCAAACAACATGCCGAAGAGATTTTTCCTGGCTTTAAACTTCTCGCTTCAACTGCCTTTAGGGTTACAAGAAATGCCGACATTATCATAGAGGAAGAAGAAGCTGATGATTTTATGCTTATTTTAGAACAGGGACTTAAACTACGTAGAAAAGGGGCTTTTGTGCGTCTTCAAATCGAAGAAAACGCCGATGCGCAAATTTTAGAATTTCTTCACACTCACACAAAAATTTTTCATAAAGATGTGTATGAATACTCCACCTTGCTTAATCTCCCGTCCCTTTGGCAAATAGTGGGAAACAAGGCTTTTGCACATCTTTTAAGTCCTCTTTACACGCCAAAAACTCTGCCACCTTTTGATGAAAATTTATCCATTTTTGAAGCGATCGATAAAGAAGATGTTTTAATTATCCAGCCCTTTGAAAGTTTTGATCCTGTCTATAAATTTATAAAAGAAGCAAGTGATGATCCTGATGTGATTTCCATAAGAATCACGCTTTATAGGGTGGAAAAAAACTCAAACATTGTTCAAGCTCTCATAGACGCCGCTAGTGAGGGTAAGCAAGTTACTGTAATGGTCGAGCTAAAAGCAAGATTTGATGAAGAAAATAATCTTCACTGGGCTAAAGCCCTAGAAAATGCTGGTGCACATGTTATTTATGGAATCACAGGTTTTAAGGTGCATGCTAAAGTTTCTCAAGTGATTCGAAAAAATGGAGATAGGCTTAAATTTTATATGCATCTTAGCACGGGAAATTATAATGCCTCAAGTGCAAAAATTTACACCGATGTGAGCTATTTTACTTCAAGAACGGAATTTGCTAAGGATACAACAAGCTTTTTTCACATACTTTCAGGATTTAGTAAAAATCGCCGCCTAGAAAGCCTTGCAATGAGTCCTAATCAAATCAAGGAGCAAGTTTTAAAAATGATAAGGCTTGAAAGTGAAAAAGGAAGTGAGGGAGTTATCATTGCCAAAATGAATTCTTTAGTTGATGCTGATGTCATCGGTGCCTTATATGAAGCCTCTTGCAAAGGAGTGCAAATTGACTTAATCGTGCGTGGAATTTGCTGCCTTCGCCCCCAAATGGAATATAGCAAAAATATACGCGTAAGAAGTATAGTAGGCAAGTATTTAGAGCATGCTAGAATTTTTTATTTTAAGCATAGTAGTCCAAATTATTTCATCTCGAGTGCAGACTGGATGCCTAGAAATTTGGAAAGAAGACTAGAGCTTATGACGCCTATTTATGATGAGCGTTCTAAAACCAAACTTGCACAATTTTTAAAGCTAGAGCTTAATGACAATGCCCTAACCTACGAGCTTAAAGAAGATGGAGAGTATCACAAAGTCCTCCCAAAAGAAAATGATAAAATCATCGACTCGCAACAAACCCTAGAAGAAATTGTGAGTAAAATTTACAAAACCATACAAAAAGAAAATGATGAAAGTAAGGCAACTCATCTAGCCTCCAAACTTTTCAAGGAGAATTAAAGCTCCTTGATTAAATTCCTACAAGCGTGCAAAACGATATGATAGGTTTCGTCAAAATCGCCACTATACCAAGGATCAGGCACTTCATCATAGCCTAAATCCTTGGCAAAATCTGTCATTTTTTTGAGTTTCAATTCAACATTTTGATAA
Organism: Campylobacter vulpis; assembly: GCF_014217995.1. Lineage (NCBI taxonomy): Bacteria > Pseudomonadati > Campylobacterota > Epsilonproteobacteria > Campylobacterales > Campylobacteraceae > Campylobacter > Campylobacter vulpis. The sequence goes on along the minus strand of NZ_CP041617.1, from coordinate 471,741 downwards.
AAACACTTCACATTTTGCAAATTCATATTATCCATAACGATAATCATCTCACTTTCATCACACATTTTTTGCGTTAATTTTTTACTGATGAAATTCTTGGCTTTGATATTTTTAGCATTAAGCTTATTTTTCGTGCCTTGATGCATACTTTCGCCATTATGCTCCCCTGAAGTACCTGCACTTGTTATTTCAAATTCACCCTTCCTACCCTCTTTTTCTAGTAAATCTTTCATTACAAATTCAGCCATAGGAGAGCGACAAATATTCCCCAAACATACAAAAATAATTTTTTTCATCTAAAACTCCTTCCAAACACTATCTTACAACAAATCCCTAAATTTAAAACAAAAGCATATTAAAAAAAAACTTTTTTAGTCGATATAGTAATTTAGAAAGGTTTGCTATGAAAAAAGACAATTTTGATGAGGGAACTCAGCTAGAAGAATTTGTATCTCAAGAGGATATGGCACGCATTAAAACGGAGCTTGTAAGTTGCCCTGATGCAAATAATTCTTTGGTAGGGACTATTACTGCTTTATCGAAAAATTATGCTAAATCTGTGCTCATCACAAATTCAGAAATGATTATAGACGAGCAGGGATTAATTATGGATGCCTTTATTTTTGCTGCGGCAAATTATGTCGCACAAGCAGCTGTTAATAAGGAATTTTCCGTTCTCATAAGCTCAAAGTCCTATTTTTACGCTCCTTTAAAGATGGGTGATATATTAGAATTAGAAGCACACGCTCTTTTTGACGAAAGCTCAAAAAAAAGAAGCGTTAAAGTTGTAGGTAGAGTTAAAGAAATCAAAGTATTTGAAACAAGCATACAAATCATTTGCACAGATGAACACATCTTCAAGCTTAAACGCCCACCGACTCAAGCCGTCAAGCAAGAAGAAGCTCCACAACAAACTCCAGCCTCTAACATCAATCCAGAAGCTATGGCAGCCTCCCTACTTGCCTCAATGGGAAAATGACTCTGGAGTCATAGGCACATCAACCCAATTTTTGGGACATTCTTTATGATATGTCCCACTTGCGTCATAATATTCCTTGCAGTCATCATAGTAGCGGTTAGAAATGCCTCTTTCATTGACAAAACAGCCTGTCAAATTACAAATTACGCCTAAAATTATAATGCATCGTTTCATTTTTATCCTTATCGATTTGCCTTACGCCATTTAGATGGCTCTTTAGGATTTTTAGCTCTCCAAAGACCCTTTTTTTGTTCTTTAGCTTTCATTTGCTCTAGCTCATAATTCTTAGCCCAATAAGCCCAAGCATAGCCCTCACTCACCAAACGCTTCCCTACATCTTCCTCTCTTCGAGTGATACGAGCGACTATTCTATCATATCTATCTTTATCTTTATAAAAAATTGTAAGTTTTTGATTTAAAACAAGCTGTTGCAAATAAGCTTTTGATTGGGGTCCAAATTCCTGCCCCAGTTCAGGGGCATCAATGCCATAAATTCGCACTCTTTCTTGCCCTCTAACACTTAAAATATCTAAAGTATCCCCATCAATCACCCTTACAACCTTAGCCTCAAAGCTTTCATCATTTTGAGTAAAATTTTGTAAAAAAAGTGCGAATAATACAAAAATTAAAACTAAAAATAATTTCTTAGGACTACTTGCAAGTTTTCTTAAATTTGAAATTTGCCTTAAATTAACTCTCAAAATTTACCCTAAAAACAAAAAATAATGGCATAATTTTAACAAAATTAAGGAGTAAATATGCAAGAGGTTATCGAAAATTTTAAAAAAATCTGCACAATTCCTCATTGTAGTTTTGAAACAGAAGAATTAAAAAATTTTTTAGCAAGTTATGCTAAAGAATGCGGTTTTAAAGTGCAAATTGACAAAGTGGGTAATATCCACTGCATTAAAGGAGAGCCAAAAATTTGTTTGCAAAGTCATTATGATATGGTTTGTATGGGCGATGCACCTAAACTTGAGCTTTACGAGGAAAATGGCTTTTTAAGGGCTAAAAATGCCTCTTTAGGAGCAGATAATGGCATAGGTGTGGCGATTATGATGGAGGCGATGAGGCGATTTTCTCATTTAGAATGCCTTTTTACAAATGATGAAGAGGTTGGACTTTTGGGCGCAAATGGCTTAGAATGCGAACTTAAAGCTAAAAAACTTCTCAATTTAGACCACGAGGGCGAAAATGAAATTATGATAGGTTGTGCTGGGGGTGTGGATATTAGAGCAAGTCAAAGCTTTAGCACACAAAAAGCGTATGGAAAAGTTTATGAGCTTGAAGCTAGAAATTGCAAGGGTGGGCATTCTGGCATTGATATTATCAAAAATCATAAAAATGCTTTGAAGGAAATGGCAAAATTCATCACGCAAAATGAGGGCAAAATCATCTCTTTTGAGGGTGGAGAGAGGATTAACTCCATACCAAAACACGCTAAAGCCTTAATTATCTGTGAAAAAGAACTAAAAGAAAATGAGTGGGTAAAATGCACTTTTAAGGGAGAGCAAGAGGTGCAAATATGTGAGCAGGGCACACTTTTACTAAGTGTAATCAATGCCTTTTCTAATGGCGTTAGAAATTATGACACCAAACTTAACATTGTGCGAACAAGCATTAATCTTTCTCTTTTAAAAATGCAAGAAAACAAAATTATTTTTGAGCTTTTTGCACGCTCAAATGCCCTCGATGAGCTTGAAAATATAGAATTTGAAAGCTTAGAATTTTTTAAAAGCTATGGTTTTGAAGTTGAAAGCTATAATTTTTATCCACCTTGGGAGGGCAAGGAAAATGCTTTTAGCAAAGAAGTTTTTAACGCTCTTAGCCTCTTTGTTGAAAATGTCAAAATTTCAGCTATTCACGCAGGGCTTGAATGTGGCATTATAGAGAAAAAATTTCCTCTTATGTGTGCCTCCATAGGTCCAAATATTTATAATCCTCATTCAACAGATGAAAGATGTGAGTTAAGCTCTGTGGAGAAAATCTCTAAAGCAGTCTTTGAGGTGCTAAAAAACAATCAATAAGGCTTTTTAAGCCTTATTTGAAAGTCGTGCCTCCATCAACGATGAAGGTATGTCCTGTAACCCAACTCGCCTTATTTGAACAAAGAAACAAACAAGCCCCTGCCAAATCTTCAGGCTGCCCCATACGATTTAAGGGGCTTAGATTAATAGTTGCTTGTTTTACTTCTTCGTAATTTGTAAAAGCCCTTAAAGCGTCTGTTTCAATGGGTCCTCCACTGACAACATTCACGCGTATATTTTTATCTCCAAGCTCTGTGGCAGCGTATCTTGCCATAGCTTCCACCGCCGCTTTTGCTGTGCCATGTCCTGCATAATTTTCTATATGCACCAAATTTCCCGTTGATGAAATAGAAACAATACTTCCTCCACCCACCTTTTCCATTCTTTTAGCGGCTTCTTGCGAACCCACGACAAAGGCATTAACTGTGGCTGTAAAAATATTATTAATCCCTCTAGGCTTTAACTTCATAAATTTCGTATAACCCCCCACAACAGCACGCCCTGAAATAATTGCATTTGAGATGAAAAAATCAATGCGTTCAAAATCCACATCAATCTTTTCAAAAAGCTCCTTATAAGTTTCAGGCTCTAAAATATTAAACTCATATGCTCTTGCCTTGATTTTATACTTTTGCTCTAAATCTTTTACCATATCCTCAGCAATTTGGGCGTTAGAATTATAAGTAAAAGCGATATTTACACCCATTTTAGCAAATTCATAAACAATAGCCTTACCAATGCCCCTCGTCCCACCGCTAATAACTAAAGTTTTTCCTTGAAATTCCTTATCCATTAAAATCCTTTAATTTCATAATTTTTCATCACGGCTTCTATTTTAGCAAAATTTTCCTTACTAGGAGGGCAAAGTGGAAGTCTAAATTCTAAATTTTCAATCAAACCTGCAATAAACATCGCCGCTTTTATCGGGATAGGATTGCTTTCACAAAAAAGAATTTTGTTAATATTATAAAGCTCATCGTTAATTTTCTTAGCCGCTTTATAATCTTCATTTAAAGCCTTTTTAGTTAGCTCACTTAGTCTGTCAGGAAGCAAATTTGAACTGACTGAAATAATGCCCTTGCCGCCGTTTGAAAGTATGGGATAATTAATCGCATCATCACCAGAAATCAAAACAAGACGCGGTTCGTGTGCAAGTAAATCCACACATTTATCAATATTCCCACTTGCCTCTTTAATGCCGTAAATATTTTCACAGTCTCTAAAAAGTCTAATCGCCGTGTCCGTAGCGATCTCACAGCTTGTGCGTCCTGGGACATTATATAAAAGCACGGGGATTTCCACGCTTGAAGCTATGGCTTTATAATGCTGGTAAAGCCCCTCTTGCGTAGGCTTGTTATAATAAGGCGTAACGCTTAAAATTCCGTCCGCTCCGCATTTTTGTGCAAATTGCGCTAAACCCACCGCCTCGTGAGTGGCATTACTCCCAGCTCCTGCTAAGACCTTAACTTTAGAGCCTTTGCAAATATCCACAGCAATTTCTATGCAAGTCCTATGCTCTTCGTGCGTTAAGGTCGCACTTTCTCCGGTTGTCCCCACAGGAACAACAGCATCAATTCCATTTTGAATTTGTCTTTTGATAAGTTTAGCATAGCCTTGCTCGTCTAATTTTCCATTTTTAAAAGGCGTGATGAGTGCGCTCATCGCTCCTATAATGCAATTTTTATCCATTATTTTCCTTTCTTAAAATTAAAGTTGTTGAATTTTCTTTTACAAAATACTTTGAGGCTACTTTAATCAAATCTTCAACTTCAAGGGTGGCTATATTTTTTTCGTAATTTAATAAAGGACTTAAATCTCCTCTTGCCAAATAACTTCCATAAATGTTAGCCAAGGAACTCGCATTATTTAAAGAAAAGATAAAATCACTTCTTGTATTATTTTTCACTCTTTGTAAGGATCTTTTTGAAATTTTACCCTGCTTGAGAAAGTGCAAAATATCAAGGAGTTTTTTCTCCACCTTTTCAGCCTTTACGCCCGGATTACAATTTGCAATGAAAATGAACAAATTCTCATCAACACTATCATTTACAAAAGCGTAAAATTCATTCACAAGGCTTAATTTATCCACCAAAATTTCGCTTAAAATTGCACTCTTACCACTTCCTAAAAGCTCAGCCAAAGCATTTAAAGCTGGAATGTCTTTATGCTTGAAATTTGGAATTTTAAAAGCTAAGGCTAAAAGCTCTGTTTGAGTCTCTTTAAAAATTTCCGCTCGTCTTGCGCCGTCTTGCTTTGGCTCTTTGGTGTGAATTTTTGGAATTTTACCCGTATTTTTAATGCCCTCAAAATGCTTACTAGCCTTTTTGAAAAGCTCACGCGTCTCCACATCGCCACTTACAAGCAAAATTGCATTTTGTGGTTGATAAAAGCTTTTATGAAAGGCTTTAATGTCCCCAATGTCCCAATTTTCAATGTCTTTATAAAAACCTATGGGAGTCCAGTGATAAGGGTGATATAAAAAAGCGTGATTATAAAGCCTAAAATACAAATAACCAAGTGGATTATTATCCGTTCGCCAACGCCTCTCCTCTAAAACCACCTGCCTTTCAGGCTGAAATTCCTCATCTTTTAAGCTTAAATTTTGCATAAGTTCAGCAAATAAAGCTAAAGCCTTATCTAAATTATCCTTAGCACATTTAATATAATAATGTGTATAATCAAAGCCCGTGCTAGCATTATCCACGCCGCCAAAACCTTTAACAATTGCATCAAATTCCCCAGCACGCAAATTCTTTGTGCTTTTAAAATTAAGATGTTCAAGCATATGTGCTATGCCGCTTTTTCCCATAGTTTCATTGCGTGAGCCAACTTTATAAAAAATATCTACGCTAATGACTCCGCTATTTTTATTGACAGGAAAAGCGTAAATTTCAAGCTTATTCTTTAAAACCTTTTTTTCATAACTTATCATTTTAACTCCACTCCAACCGCCTCACTAAGATGGTAAAAACCATCTTTTTTCAAAAGCTCTATTAAGCCTTCATTAATGTCTTTAATCAAACTTGGACCTTTAAAAATCAATCCCGTAAAAACCTGCACCAAATTCGCTCCCTTTTTAATCCTATCATAAGCCACCTCCGCACTATCTATCCCCCCACTTGCTATAAGTAAGGTTTTGCCAAAAAGCTCTTTTGAAAGAGCGTGAAAGAATTCTCCGCTTTTTTGCGTAATGAGCCTACCGCTAATGCCGCCAAAAGTGCGGTTATTACTAAGTAGACTATAATCTGTGCTTGTATTTGCTACAATAAAGCCACTCACGCCTTTTTCAATCGCACTCTCACAAAGACTTAAAGCCTCTTTTAAATCCATATCAGGTGCAATTTTTATCAATATAGGCTTCTTTGTAATTGCTCTAGCCTCTTTTAATAAAACGCTTAAAAATTCCTCATTTTGCAAGTCTCTTAAATTTTTAGTATTGGGTGAAGAAATATTGATGATGAAATAATCACACAAATCCTTAAAGCTTCTAAGCAAGGTAAAATAGTCATTTAGAGCATTTTCATTACTTGTAAGCTTATTTTTGCCGATATTTGCTCCAAGGGGCAGAACAAAGGGATAATTTTGTGTCATTCTTTTAGAAATTATATCTGCACCTTGATTATTAAAACCCATAGCATTTTGTATGCTTTCTTGCTCAATTAGACGAAAAAGTCTGGGCTTTTCATTACCCTCTTGTGCTTTTGGAGTGAAAGTGCCAAATTCCAAAAAACCAAAACCAAGCGTGCTTAAAGGGCGTATCATCGTGGCGTTTTTATCAAAGCCACCCGCCAAGCCTACGGGATTATTAAATTCCAGTCCTAATAATTTTTGTCTTAAAATTTCATTATCAACGATGTATTTATAAGCTAAAAAACTCAAAGCTCCCGGAAAAACGGCATTTAAAGCTCTTAATGAATGCTCTACTAAACTATGTGCATTTTCAGGGTCTAGCTTAAAAAGTAAGGGTTTGAAAAAATCATACATTTTTATCCTTTCAAATGCCAAATTTTAGCGAAAAATCTTTACAATTTGACTTCATCTTTCATTTTTAATTTACGATAAGCTTCACAGCTTTCTAAAAGCACAGCATCGCTCCCGCACGCTACAACCTTACCTTTGTCAATGAGGGCGATTTTATCGGCATTTTCCACAGTGCTTAAACGATGTGCTACAAGTAAAATTAGCCTATCTTTTTTCAAATTTTCTATGGTTTTGACTATGGCTCTTTCGCTTTCATTATCAAGTGCTGAAGTTGCCTCGTCAAAAATGAGTAAGTCAGGATTTTTATACAAGGCTCTAGCTATGGCTATTCTTTGTTTTTGACCACCGCTTAAGTTCTTGCCATTTTCAAAAAGTTGGGTATAAATGCCTCCCATTTTTTCTACAAATTCATAAGCATTTGCAAGTTTTAAACTTTCAATTACTTTTTGTGCGTCAAATTCCTCACTATAAGCGACATTTTCAGCAATGCTATCATTAAAAATATAAATATCCTGCGTCACTAAAGCCATTTTTAAACGCAAAGATTTAAGGCTAAATTCATCAATACTTTGATTATTAAGTAAAATTTCCCCACTCTTTCTTTTAAAAAAGTGAAGTAAAAGCCCTATAATAGAGGATTTCCCCCCACCACTCGCTCCCACAAGGGCTAAAATTTCGCCTTTTTTAAAGTTTAAATTCAGTCCATTTAACACGCTTTTTTCCTCATAGGCAAAAAATACATCTTTAAATTCCACCGCATTTATGCCCTTAAGCTCCTTTTCTCCACCCTTAATTTCAGGCTTTAAATCAAGTAGATAAAAGGTCCTCTCACTCGCCACTATGGCAGTTTGTAATCTCCCATACAAATTTGTAAGCTTTTTAATAGGCTGATAAAGCGCAAAAAGAGCCGACACAAAGGCTATGAAAGAACCAGCACTCATACGCCCTGCTATGACTTCCTTACCACCTATAATAATCACCAAAGCCACACCCAAAGAGCCAATAAGCTCCATTATAGGTGAGATTAAAGCATCAATTCTGCTTGTTTTAAGCGTAACCTTGCAAAGCTTTTCATTGTGCTTATTAAATTTATTGCTTTCTTTTTGCTCTGTGCTATTTGCCTTAATTAGCTCGATATTTGTAAAAATTTCTCCTAAACTAGAAAGTAAATCCGCCCCAGTTTCTTGCGAATTTCTGGCATATTTTTTAAGCTTTTTAGCAAACCATATTAAAGGTAAAATTGCACAAGGAAGCACGATGAGTGCAAAAAATGCAAGGCGTGGGCTATTATAAATCACAACGCTTAAAAGTCCTATGGCTGTCATCATTTCACGCAAAAGTTCAGGCAACAAGGTAGAAACTATGCTTTGAAGTGCGCCTATATCGTTCGTGCAACGACTCATTAGCTCCCCACTTCTATAACGCTTAAAAAAATCCATATCTAAACGCAAAAGATTATCAAGCACATTTTTGCGTAGGGTTTTTAGGATATTTGTGCCAATATAAGCGACATAATAGCTTTGCATATAAAGTCCCGCATTTTTAATCAAATATGCAAAAACGATAAAAAAAGGCACGATGTAAAGTAAATCCACCCTTTTTTCTATAAAAATATAATCTAAAATGGGTTGTAAGGAGTGAAAGCTAGCCGCCGTGCCTAAGGCTGCCATCATCATACCCAAAAAAGCAAGTAAAAAATATCTCAAATACTCTATATAAAAGGGCTTAAAACGCCTTAAAACCTCCCTTAAGCTCATCAAGCTTTCTCCCAAATCGTGCCTTGCGCTGTATCTAAAAGCACAACGCCAAAATCTGCCAAATCTTGCCTTAATTTATCAGCCAAAGCGTAATTTTTCGCCTTTTTAGCCTCAGTGCGTTTAAAAATTTGCTCCTCTATCCACGCTTTTTGCTCCTTGCTAAATCCTTGCTGAAAATATAAAATCGCATCTTCAAAACCCAAGCCAAAAATAAAAGTAAGCTCCTTAAAATCCTCCCTCAAATTCTCTTTTAAAGCCTTATTTTCGTCAAGTTTTAAATTTGCATTTGTGATAAATTCATCAAGTAAAGCCAAAGCCTTAGAAATATTTAAATCATCTTGTAAAGCCTGTAAAATAGCAGTTGAAACTTCTCTTTCACACTTTTTAGGTTTATCTTCCAATTCGTTTAAATCAAGGCGTTTTTTTAAGCGGTAAAGCTTATCTAAACGCTTTTTACACAAAGCTAAATCCTCTAAAGAATAATTAAAATGTGCCCTATAATGCACACTCATTAAATAAAATCTCAAAGCCTCCCCACAAAACTCCCTTAAAGCGTCCCTTACAAAAAAGCTATTATTAAGGCTTTTGCTCATCTTTTCGCCGTCAATCTTTACAAAGCCATTATGAAGCCAATGCGTGGCTAGGTTTTTCCCAAAGGCACAACGACACTGCGTAGCCTCATTTTCGTGATGAGGGAAGAATAAATCCACCCCCCCAGCGTGTATGTCAAGCCCGTCCTTAAATAAAGCCTCTATCATCGCCACACACTCACTATGCCAACCCGGACGCCCCTTACCAAAAGGAGCGGTGTAAAAATTTTCATCAAATTTCCACAGCACAAAATCAGCTTCATTTTTCTTTTCTTTTTGTTCGTTTAATCTTGTTTGATTATCCTCAAAGCTGCGTTTTGAAAGGCTTAAATAATCCTTATCTTTACTGGTATCAAAATAAATTCCATCTTCTAAAGTGTAAGTAAAACCCTGCTTTTCCAAACACAAAATAAGCTCTATCATCTGCTTAATAAAATCAGTTGCCTTAGGCTTTAAGTCAGGCTCTAAAACACGCAAATGCCTCATATCTCTTTCATAATGTGCGATATATTTTTGCGTGATTTGCTCTAAACTTTCGCCGCTTTCTTGCATTTTTTTTAAAATTTTATCATCGATGTCAGTATAATTTCTCGCAAAGCAAAGCTTTCTTCCAAGAGCAAGTAAAGTCCTACGCAACATATCAAAACAAATGTTATTTCTAGCGTGTCCTAAATGTGCATCATCATACACTGTGGGACCACACAAATACATATTAACAACGCCCTCTTTTTTAAGGGCTAATTTCTCCTTTTTCACACTATCAAATAAAAGCACTAAAGCCTCCTTTAATCCACTCAAAAACCCCTACAAAAAGGCTGATTATCATCATCTTACTTTCTAGCAACACATACGCAAAAAGTGCTAAAAATAACACGGCGAAAAAGCTTTTTTTCCAAGAAATCAAGCCCCAAAAACGCCTAAAACCAAATTCTTTAATATTAGCCAAAAGTAAATAAAAAGCACTTAAAGAACTTGCAAATGCCACTGCTAAAACCTTTAAATTCTCATCTTTAATCAAAAAAATTAAAACGATAGAAACAAAAGCACTCAAAATAAGAGCTTTTATGGCGATAATAGCGGCGATTTTTTGCTTAAATTCCGCATAAAGCCACAAAGAGAGTAATTTTTGTAAGCCAAAAGGCAAAAGTCCTAGTAAATAAGCCATTAAAACATAAGCGCTTAAAAGGCTATCTTTTTGCGTGAAATTTCCCCTCTCAAACAAAAGCTGACAAATTTCTTTTGCAAAAATAATGCCCACTATGCTCGAAACAACAAGTAAAAAGCTAAGTCCTGCTAAAGCCCTACGCATAAAGCTTAGAGCCTCTTTTTCTTGACTGCTTTTTAAAAGTCTTAAAATTTTAGGAAAGGCAACTTGAGTTAAAGCAATGGCAAAAAGTGCGAGAGGAAGCTGAAAAACGCGGTTTGCATAGTAAAGATAAGAAATGCTCCCTGTGATAAGAAAACTTGCGATTGTTGTGTCTAAAAGAGAACTTATTTGAGTTGCTGAAGAGCCTAAAACCCCGTGTGAAAAAGTAGTGTAAAAACCCTTTAAATTCGCCTTATAACGCCTTAATTTAAGGCTTAAACCCATAGCACGAACCGCAACATTATTTTTCAAAGCAAAAAGATGTAAAATAAGCTGTGCCACCCCACTTAAAAGCGTGGCATAAGAGAAGTAATAAAGCGTTTGATGAGGATTATTTTTATCCACAAAAAAGGCGGCGATGACTATGCTAAGATTAAACAAAGAAGCTGAAAAAGAGGTCAAAAAAAATTTGTGCCTATAATTTAACAAGGCACCAAAAAAAGTTACCACGAAAATAAAAAATAAATACCAAAAATTTATAGCCACCAAAGGAGAGGCTAAAGCGATAGTCTTTGCATCAAAACCAAAGGCAAAAATTTTTGTAAAAAAAGAGGCAAAAAAGCTTACTAAAAGGCAAAATAAAAAGACAATGAAACCAAATTGCAAAAGCACACTTACACAAAATGCACCCTTTTTCCTTGCTTTGACAAAATTAGGTAAGAAGCTTTGTCCAAAAGCTCCTTCTGCAAAAATGCGTCTAAAAAACGCAGGCATTTTAAGTGCAACGAAAAAAATATCGCTATAAAGCCCAGCCCCTAAAAAAAGGGCAATTAAAATATCCCTAGCTAGTCCTAAAATGCGTGAAAATAAAATCCCTAAGGCATTAACGATGTAATTTTTAAATATCAAATTATTACTCTAAATGAAAATAAGCGAAAATTCTAACACGCTTATTTTAATGCTTTTTAACGCCTCGCATATTTTTCATAAGAACTTATACATTTTAAAGCCTTTAAAAACACGCTAAAAACACCTTTTTTCTTAGCCCTAGCGTGTAAAACCATTTCGCCTAAAAGCAAAAAAAGGGCAAAGTCTTTATCATTGAAATTTTGGGCATTTTGAGCGATTTTTAAATCCTCATCTTGATGTTTGATAAGATGAACAATTTTAAGCACATTAAAATTTTTCGTGTAGCGGTAAAGTAAAGAACCAAGCCCAGCATAAAGCAAATGATCTTTGATGTGTCTTTTAAGCTCTAAAAGCTCGGTACTAAAGGCAGGAGTAAAAGCTGCCTCCTCCCACCATAAATCATTGACATTACGCCCCTTGCTATCATTAAAAGAGCGTAAAAATTTCCAAGGCTTAAAGCATAGATGGAGAATTTTAGGACTTTCAAAGCTATGTTTAAATTCCTCTTTTGTGTAGTTTAGATAGCCCAATTTATCGTCCTTTGTAATGGCATAAGCATAGGCATTAATAAAAAAATTCCAAGCAAAATCAAGTTTTAGCCTCTTTTTTGACTCTATACAAGCATTAAGCAAATCTTGGTCAGCACCCTTAATATAAAAACATTTTGAGGCTAGCTCCTCGCAACGCTCCTCAATCTGTGCTTTTTGATACTCTTTGACATTAATAAGCAAAAGTCCTGCATTAAAATAATTTTCATCAAAATAAAAGGTCTTTTTCTCACTTCCCTCCATAAATTTAATCTTAGCCCTCTTACTTCCCATATCTCCAACAACAGCAGCGATATTATCTTTCAAATCTAGCGCAAAAAGTTCTCTTAAATCCTCCAAAACAAGCATATCGCTATCAAGATAAAGGCAGGTTTTTACATTATCATTTAAACAAGATAGCATTTTAAGACGATAATAGGATAGTTTATTATTTTGTGCGGCACCCGAACTTGGGAATTTATCAAATTTGGCATTATCTTGGATATGAATTTTAATCTCACAAGGATAAATTTCACTTAAAGTTTTTTGTAAAATTTCTAGCTTTTTTCTTGTTACATCACTGATAAAATCACTCAAAATATGAAAACAAAAAGGTTTTTTCTCATAAGCTTTTGTCGCATTTTTAACAATACTAGTCATCAAAACGCTAGTGAATTTTATGTAATTTTCATCAGCCGTGAAAAAAATGTGATACATCAAAATCTCCCACAATCATCTATCAAGAAGCTCACTTATTTGTATTAATTCTACTTTCTCTTTCTTAATCGACTTTAAATATCTTTTTTTTAAGTCTAAACTCTCCTTTTCTAAATGCGAAAAAAGCCTTTCGTTTAGGGAATTTTGTGGGAAATTTTTAGCGATATTTTTGATAAGCTTAAGGCTTGTTGTTTTGTCTTCATAATTTTGCCTTAAAATTTCTCTATCCTTACTCTCATAACGCCCAAAAGCGTTAAATTCATAGCGGTAAATACTATGCTTAACAATGGCTATTTTCTCACAAAGCATAAAATAAACATAACAAAAAAGCACATCTTCCCCATAACACAAACACGCCTTTTTATCCACAAACTCAAAGCATTTTAGAGCTAAATCCCTGCGAAAAACCTTAGCCCAAAGCGACCAGCAAAAATGCCTTTGTTTTCCTAAAAAGTCAAAAAACTCGCCTTGATTTAAAATTTCATCTTGTTTAAAGCGGTAGAAAAGCTTAGTTTTCACCCTATGCACAAAAGCATCAAAAAGCACAAGATCAGCCTTTAAATTTAGACTTTCAAAAGCTCTTTTTAACGCTCCTTCGCATAAAAAATCATCTGAATCCAAAAACATCAAAAAAGGCGAACTAGCTCTTAAAATTCCCTCATTTCTACTCGCAAAAGTTCCCTTATGAGAAGCATTGCAAAAAAGCTTAAAACGCTTGTCGTTTTTGATGAATTCTAAAACGACTTTAACGCTTTCATCTTCACTTTTATCATCGATGATAAGCACTTCGAAATTTTTAAAATCTTGATTTTGACAGCTTTTTAAAGCCCTGCAAATCCATTTTTCGCAGTTATAAAGCGGGATAATGATAGAAAATATTGTCATTTTTAGCCTATTTTGTTAAAATTGAAAGTTTAACATAGAAGGGCAAAAGATGAAAATTTTTATCAATCTTCCCACTTGGCTAGGCGACTGCGTTATGGCTAGTGCGGCGATTTATGGCATTAAAGAGAAATTTAAGGAAGCGGAATTTATCTTTTTTGGCTCTTTTGTGGCAACAGCACTTTTTAAGAACTTTCCTAACTCAAAATTTATCATAGAAGATAAAAAAAAGCGTTATAAACAAGCTCTTCATTTACGCAAAATATATCAATTTGACCTCGCTTTTTCCTTTCGCTCTGCCCTTTCTGCTAAACTCATTTTAAAACTTTTAAAAGCGAAGAAAAAATTTTGTTTTGATAAAACTATCATTAAAGAAGAACATCAGGTTTTAAAATACTTAAATTTCATTGAAAACACTCTTTCTTTTAAAATCAGCCCACAAACCCTGCAACTTCCTATAAAGGCGAAATTTAACGCCCCTTTAACGCTTAAAAATGGCAAAAAAATTCTAGCCTTAAATCCGGGGGCTAGCTATGGAAGTGCGAAGCGATGGGAGGAAGAGTATTTTGCTAAAGTGGGACTTTATTTTGCGAAAAGCCACGAAATTATCCTTTTAGGAGCGGGCGGAGAAGAAGCTAAAATTTGCACCAAAATCAGCGAAATTCTCGCACAAAACGGCGTTAAAGCTAAAAATTTGTGTAATAAAACAAGCATACATACCCTTACGCAAAACATTGCTTTAAGCGATTTATTTCTCACAAATGACAGCGGCACTATGCACTTAGGAGCGGCTTTAGGGGTAAAAATGCTCGTGCTTTTTGGACCGACTAAATTCACACAAACTTCGCCTTGGCAGAGCAAAAATGCTAAAATCATTCATCTTAATCTAGCCTGTATGCCTTGTATGAAGCGCGTTTGTCCACTAAAACATCACCGATGTATGAAAGATTTAACTCCGCAAATGGTTATAGAAAAATTAAAAGAATTTAAGACTTAAAAGAAACACGCGCTAAATCCTGCAAAGCAAAATCCGCCACCTTTTCGTAGCTAAAACCCTTTTTAGCTAAAAAATCTAGCAAAGTTTTCTCCATTACACTAGCAGCCCTAATAATCTCGCTTGAAAGCTCAAAACTCATAGGCTTAATGCGTCTTGGCACAGCGGCTAAAATTTGTGTGCGAGGTAAATCACCTACCAGTTCCATATATTGCAAAGTTTGTAGCATTTCTACCTCGTGCGCACTCCCGCTCCAATTCACCCTCTTTGGCATAGCCTCATAAGGAAAGAAAAAAACTTCTCCCACTTCAGAATCATCAGCGTCAATACAGTCAAGCACAATCATCTCATCATACTCGGCTATAATATAACTTAACTGCAAGGCTAAAGTGCCACCATCGATAAAGCTTAAGGAGTGATTTTGATGAGTGAATTTGTAGTTTTTTTCAAGTTGTTTGCAAAGATGAACGCCTAAGCCCTCATCTGCAAACATAATATTTCCTATGCCAAGCACAAGAAATTTCAATTTTTCTCTTCCTTGACAAATTTATAACCGCTAATAATAGCATCTAAAGCACCATCTCTACCTTTAATCGCATTAAAAACAGCCATATAAATATGCACAGGCACAAAAATCAAAACCACCCACATCAGAATTCTATGATAAGTTCTCACTTCAGCCAAGCCTCCCATCATAGCCTCAAGCGGTCTTAAAGCATTATAAAGCATACCGCCTAAGCCCTCGTGATAAGTGTGCGTATAAAGAATAAGTCCTGTAAGGATAATACCTATCATTACAAGATAAAAGAAAAGATAGGTTACATATTGTAAAGGATTATAAACGCCCTTTAAAGGCGGGTGCTTTCCTAAAAAAAGATAAAATTTAATCTGTTCTACCCAAATTTTAAGACTAAAAACATCAGCTATACTTGCCTTTTCCTTACGACTCCATTTATCAAAAAAGAACAAATAGCCCTTAAAAATAATGCACCCTATTAAAACAAAACCCACAGCCTGATGCACTAAGCGGTATTTTGCCTGCATAAAATTACTAGGATCACTTGGCAAATTTGGACTTTGAAAAACATAAGAAATATAGTATCCTGTCCCCACTAAAATCACAATCGCCACAGCCCTTATCCAGTGCGTTAAGCGTAAGCCTATGCTAAATTCATATTCCGCTTTTCTTTGCAATTTTTCCTCTTGTTTTTGCATAAAGTCTCCTTATAAATTCACATTGACTTTATATTCGCTTAAATTATTTCCCTTAGCGTCCATCACATGCACGGCACAAGCAATGCAAGGGTCATAAGAGTGAATTTTGCGTATAATTTCTAAAGGCTGCTTTACATCAGCAATTTTAAGCCCGATTAAACACTGCTCATAACTTCCACCAACGCCTTTTGCGTCTTTTGGAGAAGCATTCCAAGTGCTAGGAACAACAGCTTGCCAATTTTCAATCACGCCGTTTTTAATCCTACACCAATGGCTGAGTGTCCCACGCGGCACATGTCCCATATAACGCCCTTTGTATTCTTTATTTTTATCAATCACATAAGGCGCACAAGTGCTTTCATCAACCTTTAAATTTTCAACTAAATTATCAAAAGCTCTTAAGGTATTATCGGCGATAATTTTAGCCTCCAAACAACGAGTTGCAGTTCTTCCTAAAGTGCTAAATACCGCTGTTAAAGGAAGATTTGTCTCTTTCAAAAAGGTATCGACAACAGGCACAACATATTGATTTCCTTTTGCGTAATTTACAACGATATTTGCCAAAGGTCCCACTTGCATAGGCTCACCCTCATAACGAGGTGCTTTTATCCAGCTATACTTACCTTTAGTATCAAAATTCTTAGTGTGAGCGACTTTGCCGTGATGGTCGATACTTTCACCATCGACAAGCCCTGTATAATTAGGATTTGTTTTGCCATCATAAGGGTGAAGTGGTTCATTATCCGCATACCAAGAGTGCGTTGCCTCTTCAGTAATTTTATCTTCTTCTACCTCATAAACCTTACTTAAATCGCCATTTTTAATAATACCACTTTCAAAAAGCCACTCATCGCGACCCATTTGAAATTCTTTAAAGGTATAAAGATTTGCCACGCCTACATCATTTAACACGCTAGGCTCATTTGCATAAACCTTTCCAGCCATTACCAAATCAGGATAATAAGCACGATTGACAAAATCTGCCACTTCTTTAAATTTCTCCATATACTCACCCATTCTAGAAGGGCTAAGTAAGTCCATAACGCAAGTAACCCCGCCCACAGTTAAGCTTTGTGGATGTGGATTTTTAGAACCGAAAATCGCCATACATTGCGCGATAATTCTTTGAATTCTTAAGCATTCCAAATAATGCGAAAGGGCGATGAGATTTTGCTCTGGGTTAAAGCGGTAGGTGCTATGTCCATAATAAGCATTTGCAAAAGGTCCTAAATTTCCTTTATCAACAAAAGCTTTAAGTCTTTGCTGCACTTCTAAAAGCTTATCCGCACCTGTGGCGTAAGGATTTGGGGTATAATTAAAGGCTAAATCACTTGCCTTTTTCACATCAGCACTTAAAGCACTCACTACATCAACCCAATCTAGTGCGTGAAGTTGATAAAAATGCACAATATGGTCGTGTAAAAATAAAGCCGCATTCATTAAAGTTCTAGTTAGTAGGGCGTTAAGCGGAGGGGTAATACCTAAAGCATTTTCCACAGCGACAATTCCAGCTTTATAGTGTGAAAAGGTGCAAACTCCGCAAATTCTTTGAGTCATAAAACCCGCATCTCTTGGATCGCGCCCTTTAACGATAGTCTCAATCCCACGCCAAAGCGTAGAGCCAGTATAAGCTTCTTTGACAATATTATTATCATCAACGACAACCTCAACCCTTAAATGTCCCTCTATTCTTGTAATAGGATCAACGATAATTTTTTGACTCATTTTTACTCCTCATTTTTCTTCATAGAAGCAATTACCGCGTGTGCAGCTACGGCAACTCCTGTGAGTGTTAAAACGCCTATGCCTATTTTATCCGAAACATTATCCGCCCCAAGCCCCAAAACTGGGTCAAACTGACGGCTAGCAAGCGGCTCTTCAAAAGGTCCCATAGTATCCCAGAAATTTGGCTCTGAGCAGCCTATACAGCCGTGTCCTGCTTGAATAGGCCAAGAAGTGTGCTGATTAAATCTCTCTCTAGAGCAATTATTGAAAGTATAAGGACCCTTACAGCCCACTTTATAAAGACAATAGCCCTGCTTTGCACCCTCATCACCAAAGCTATGAACAAATTCGCCCGCATCAAAACGCCCTCTTCTTTCACACAAATCGTGAATTCTCAAGCCATAAGCCCATTTAGGTCTATTATACACATCAAGGCTTGGAAGCTCTTTGAAAAGAAGGAGTTGAAGGACATTACCTACGATATTTTTTTCACTTGGAGGACAGCCCGGAACATTGATAATAGTTTTATTTGTTACCTTACTTAAGGGTTGAGAATTACTTGGATTAGGGCGTGCTGCTTGAATTCCACCAAAGCTAGAACAGGTGCCAATCGCCAAAATTGCATAAGCATTTTCGCAGGCTAATTTTGAAATTTCATAACCCGTTTTTCCGTGAGGTCCTATAGTAAGATAGCCCTCTGTATCACCCATTGGAATACCACCCTCTACCATAAGAACATATTTGCTCTTATGTTTTTCGATAGCATTTTCCAAATTTTCCTCTGCTTGCCAACCCGAAGCTGCCATCACCGTTTCGTGATATTCTAAGGAAATATAATCAAAAATGAGACTATCAATAGTTGGCGTATCACTTCTTAGCAAACTTTCACTACAACCCGTGCATTCAGCCATATGAAGCCACACAACAGGAAGCCTATCAGCTAATTCAGCCGCCCTTGCTACCATAGGTGCAAAACTTGCAGGAAGTGCTAAAAACGCCGTCATAGCTCCTGCCCATTTCATAAAATCTCTTCTTGAAAAGCCCGCTTTCTCTAAAGCCTTAGGGATAGAGCCATTAGACTTTAAAGAAGGAAGTTTTTCAAGTGTCGCTAAGCGTTCTTCGATTTGCTTTAGTTCAACCATCACTTTTCCTTTCCAAATTTTTATTCTTTAGAATAATAAAATAAAGCTTTTTAAACTTAAATTAAAATTTCGCAAATCTTAGAAAAATTTTATAAAAAATTTAAACTTAGCTTAATAAACCCTTCTTAAGCTTTCTTATTAAAAATCTAGCAGGATGAATATGAGAGATAAGGTCTGCATAAAAGCCCAAAGGCTCATCATTTATCAAGGCACAAAGATACCTAGCCGCAAGCACACTTGAACTAAAAGCCCTTGAGCCGTGAGCGAAATTTAAATAAAGATTTGGGATATTTTGTGGGGGAATTTGAGCCTTATTTTTATGCCACAACAAGGCTTTGTAATTTTGCTTATAAAATTCCTCATCATAAGCCGCACCTACAATGCAAAATCTATCGCTAGAATAAGAGCGAAATCCCACCCTAGAGCCTATAATCTCAAGCTTTTCATCGCCTTTTAAAAATTCCTTAATATTTGCCAAATTTTCTTCATCATCTTTCATTTGACTTTTACAACTTGCATTAAGCCTATCATAAGTTGCACCGATAACTTGCAAATTTGGCTTTGCTGGGCAAATATAAGCCTTAGACGAGAGGGGAAATTTTGTCTTAAAAAAAGGCTTTAAATGCGTCAGCTGTCCTCTTACCTTACTCAAAAGCATAGCATCATAATGCAAAAAGTCCTTAGCATCTGCTCCTAAAGTATAGATTAAAAGCCCAAATTTACATCTTTTAGAAGCGTTTTTAAAGATAAGATTAAAGGTCTCATTTTCACGCTCATAATGGCTAAAATGATGATTAAAATGAATTTTTGCCCCCGCTTTTTCAAAAAGCTTTCTTAATATATTTTTAGGCTCAAGCTCTCCACCATAGTCCAAAAAAGCCTTATTTTGCGTGATTTGAAAATAAGCATTATCTTTTTGCGTAAGAAATCTTTGCTGCATTTGCGAAGTATAAGCAAATTCATAAACGCCCTTTAATTTTAAATTCAAAATTTGTCTATAAAAGCGACTTGCCTCCACAAAAGCATTTAAAGAAAATTTTCCCAAAGCACTTTCAGGCTTTAAAATCAAAGAACTTAAAATCCCACTTTCATTCGAACTAGCACCCTCATAAAGCGTGGCATTTTTCTCAAAAATTTCTACCTCAAAACCCCTAAGACTAAGCTCATATGCCAAAATCGCCCCACTAATACCAGCACCTATGATGGCGACTTTTTTATTTTTAAATTGAGTGGGGATTTTTTGAAAATAAGCCTCCTTACTTGCATTTTGCACCTCTTTTGTCAAAAAAGCCCTTATCATCTCTCTTTTTCTAAAACCCTTAACTTTTTGCACTTCAAAACCACAATTTTTAAGATTTTTTTGCAAAAAAGAAGATGATGAAAAGCTCAAAATCATCGCATTAAGCTTAGATAATCTTGCAATTTCAAAAAGGGTATTTTCATCAAACATAAGAGAATTTTTACTAGGAGAAAAGCCGTCTAAATACCAAATATCCGCCTTAAAATTCAAGCGTTTCAAAACGCTAATATCATCAAAAACAAGGTCTAAAAAGCAATCTTTAAAATAAAAACGATAAATTCCCTTAGCACATTTAGGATAAAAAAGCAAAAATTGCTCTAAAAGCTCTTTAAAATCTTCGTAAATTCCAAGTCTTTGATACGCCTCACGCAAAAAGCTAGACTCTAAATAAAAGCCCTCCACACTCACATAAAAAAGCCTTTTGGGACGCTCTTTAGCTTTTAAAAATCGTTGTAAAGTTAAGAAAAAATTAAGCCCTATGCCAAAACCAGTTTCAGTGATAGTGAAATTTTCGCATTCTTTCCACTCAAACGCCTCCGCATAAACAAAACGGCTTTCCTCCACGCCTTGCTGTGAATTAAAATAAAAATCTTCAAAATCCAAAGAATAAGGCGTATTATCTTTAAAAATGACCCTAGCTTTTTTCATCGATTATGATAAAAATAATTTTCCACCCCATCGGCAATGCCTTTGGCTAATAAATCTTGAAAGCTCTTATTTGCAATTCTTTCACCCTCATTTGGATGCGTGATATAGCCAATTTCAAGTAAAATAGCTGGCATAGAAGCACCAACTAAAACCCAAAAAGGCGCCTCCCTCACTCCACCATCGACTACCTTATAACGCGTTCTAGTCTTAGCTAAAACGCCCTTTTGTATATCAATGGCGAGCTTATTAGAAGCGACAATTTTTTCTCTATTTAAGAAATTTAAAATGCTTTGTTTAGAAAAATAATTCATCTCTTCAAAATCACCCTGGTTCTCCTTCTCGGCAGCTTTTTTGCTACGCTCACTTCTTGCTGGACTTAAAAAGAAAGTTTCTAAACCTTCGGTACTTTTAGCCTTAGAAGCGTTGGGAGCGGCATTAGCGTGTATGGATAAAAATAAATCAGCCCTTTTATCATTAGCGATTTTAGTTCTATCTCTAAGATTGATAAATTTATCCGTAGTTCTTGTGTAATAGACTTTAAAACCCCTTTTTTTAAGCTCATTACCAATCTTTAGTGTTGTGCTTAAAACAATGTCTTTTTCTTTTAAACGCTTATTTTTACTTAAAGCCCCACTATCCTTACCGCCGTGTCCTGCGTCTAGAACTATGATTTTACTCGCTTTATAATTTTTATTAAGAGTGCTTTTGCTAGAACTTACTTTGGCTGGGCTAGAATTTTGATTTTTAAGATCATTAAAAGCTAAAATTAAAGTTTTATCATCAATATCTTTATAAAGCTTAAATTCTTTGGGTGAGCTTAAGACCACACGAACGATTTTTGGATTATATTGTGTTACGGTAATGGCGTTTTTACCATAAGTATAGCTTTTTCTATCTCCGCCTAAAACACCCTTAAAACTGATGATTTGTCTATAAAATTTAGAATCCTTTGTGTTGGAAATTTCAAAATCTTCTTCATCAAGCTCCTCATCAAATTTCAAAATAACTCCATTTACACCCTTATCCACATCAGTAATATAAAGGGACTTTTTCTCATTTTTTTGAATTTTTAAACCGCTTCCTTGCCTTTCAGGCTTTTTTTCAATTTTTTGCGTTTTTATATTTTGATTTTCCTTTGGAGTGTTTTTCAACTCACCTATTAAAATGCTTAATTTTTCTTCCTCTCTTTTTAAATTTAAATTTATTTTTTCCTTAGCTCTAAGAACTACACGAACAATTTTTGGATTATATTGAGAAAGGATAATATTATAATTTTTAAACTGAAATTCTTTCCTGCCTCCCTCCAAAATCGCTTCAAAATCGACAATGTGACGATAATTCCCCTTTTCATCTAAAACAAAATCCTTAAACTCACCCGAATTTACATTTAAATTAAGCTCCACTCCATTTGCTAACTTTTTGGAATTTAAGATGTAGATTTTTTCCTCTTTTTTTGTCGTATCACTTTTCTTTAATTCTTCTTTTTTTACGACCTTTACGACTTCTTTTTTGGAATTTTCTTTTACATTTTCAAACGCAGGTTTTTCCATAGGCTTTTTATTTTCGAGCTTCACATCTTTAACAACAGCTCTTCTTAAAGACTCAATGTTTGCCTTATTTATACCACTTTCTTCAAGTTCCTTAGCATAAGATGTATCATCAAGTTTTAATGTATTAGAACTAATGATAAGGCGTTTTAAAATTTCAACCTTTGTTTTTTCATCGTCATTAATCACGCTTTGTATATAAAGGCTTTTAAGTTGTTGATGAAATTTCACCTGTGAATCGTTTGCAGAATTTATAAAATTTTTATCAAATTCTTCTATTTGCTTTTCAAAAGCCCCAAAACAAAAACAAAATAATAAAAAAAGTGCGACTAAGCTTCGCATTATTCACCATTTACAAGTTTATCCATAAGCTCTTTAACGCTAATGAGCTTATTCAGCTTATAACCATTTGCACCTGTGAAAAAAAGACCCGTCTCTTTTTTTCCAGACCAAGCATCAAAAAGCCTATCTGCGATACAATAGCCCACTTTAGTCGCCTCTTTACCCCTACCGCAAGGCGCGACACAATTACTTATACAATTAATTTTTGGACCCATTCTTTTGGCTACCAAATCAAGTAAATTTGTCTGCACACCTCTTGCAGGGTATCCTACCGGCGATTTTATAAGCTTAATATCTTCCTCTTTGGAGGCTAACAAAACTTCTTTAAAATTATCACTTGCATCACATTCAAAAGTGCCTATAAATCTTGTCCCCATTTGCACTCCACTTGCACCCAAACTTAGCATTTTTTCAATATCATTTTTATCCCACACTCCCCCAGCTGCAATCACAGGAAAAGAACCCCAATTTTTCGCCTCTTCCACCACAGGAGCAACTAAATTTTCTAGGGCAAAATTTGGATCTAGGCATTGCTCATAGGTAAAGCCTTGATGTCCGCCACTTTTTGGACCCTCTAAAACCACAGCATCAGGCAAACGATTATAACGCCCCTGCCATCTTTTACAAATAATCTTTAAAGCCTTAGCTGAAGAGATAATCGGCACTAAAGCCACATCGGGAAAATCTGCCGTAAATTCGGGCAAATTAGTCGGCAAACCCGCCCCTGAAACGATGACATTAAAACCCACCTCACAAGCATCACGAGCTATTCTAGCATAATCATTACTCGCACAAAGGATATTGCAACCCAAAGGTGCGTCTCCACAAAGCTTTCTAGCATTTGTAATTAAGGCTTTCAAACCCTCTTTAGAATAAAAATTTTCACTTCCATAAGGTTTAGCATTTAATTCCTTGCTAATATGCGCCCTCTCCTCATAATAACCCGTTCCCACAGAAGAGATAATGCCAAGTCCTCCATTTAAAGACACTGCCGAAGCAAGCCTATCCCAACTAATGCCAAGTCCCATTCCTCCTTGAAAAATGGGATATTTAATTGTATGTTTTCCTATTTTAAGGGGTTTAAAGCTCATTTTTTAACCTTTAATTTAGCAAATTTTCTTTTTCCTATTTGTAAAATATACTCACCTAATTCAAGTTGCATTTGCTCGTCCTTGATTTTTTGAGAATTAACGCTCACACTATTTGCCACTATGGCTCTTCTCGCCGCTGAAGTTGAATTTTCCAAACCACATTCAACCAAAGCTTTAGCCAACCACACACTACCACCACTTAGTTCAAATTCGGCTATCTCACTTGGTAAAGCATTTGCACTATGCACCCTGTCAAATTCAGCCTTTGCCTCATTTGCAAGTTCTTTAGAGTGAAATCTCTCCACAAGCTCTAGGGCTAAATTTTCCTTAGCAATTTTAGGATGTAAAGTTCCATTTTTAATATCTTCTTTAATTTTTTCAATCTCTTTTAAACTTTTCTTGCTTAATAATTCATAATATCTAAACATAAGCTCGTCGCTAATGCTTAGAATTTTAGCATAAATATCCTTAGCATTTTCAGTTACGCCTATGTAATTGTTAAGACTTTTACTCATTTTATTAACCCCATCAAGTCCCTCCAAAAGAGGCATCATAATGATGGCTTGTTCTTTTTTTGCATCATAAATTCTTTGTAAAGCTCTACCCATCAAAAGATTAAATTTTTGGTCAGTTCCGCCCATTTCTATATCGCTTTTTAAGGCTACACTATCATAGCCTTGCAATAAAGGGTATAAAAACTCACAAATGCTGATTGAACTTTGCTCCCTAAAACGCTTTGTAAAGTCCTCTCTTTCAAGCATTCTAGCCACACTAAAGGTCGAAGTTAGTTCCACAATCCCAGTCGCACCAAGCTCATTAAGCCATTTAGAATTAAAAACGATGTCTGTTTTATCTTTATCTAAAATTTTAAAAACTTGACTTTCATAAGTTTTGGCGTTTTTTAAAACTTCTTCTTGACTTAATTTTTTACGCGTAGCGTTTTTACCGCTTGGGTCGCCTATTTGCCCAGTAAAATCACCGATTAAAAATTGCACTCTTGCACCGTGCTTTTGCAAAAATGCCATCTTGCCTAAAACTACACTATGTCCCAAATGCAAATCAGGAGCTGTTGGGTCAAACCCCGCCTTAACATAAAAATTCTCACCCTTTTCGTAATAATTTTTAATCAAATCTTCAATTCTAGCCTCATCAATAATCTCCGCACAACCTCTTTTCACTTCTGCCAAAATTTCTTTTATATCCATAAAAACCTTTCTTTAACCCTCTTTATACGCATCATCAAGCGAAGTAAAATCTAAAAGCTTACAATTATCCTTCAATCTGTCTTTGACTCTATCTGGGTTGATATTATCAGGAATTTCTATAAGCATTTCAAAATAATCTACCGAAGAATTTAAATTGCTTGATAAATTAATTGTTAATAAATTTATTTGCATTTTAGCAAGTAAAGATAAAAATTCAGCCAAAATTCCCTTTTTATTTTCTAAAGTAAGAAGTATTTTATAGGATTTTGGCATATGAGAATCCCAAGCGATGAAAACCATATCTTTATTTTCCAACATCCTATCCGCCCTATCACAAAGCTTATGATGCACTATAACATTCCCAGCTTCAACAAAAGCCATCACCTCATCACCTCTTTTTGGGTGGCAGCAAATGTCAAATTCCACACTCACAATTTTATGATTAGAATAAAATAAAAAATTTCCTATTTTCTGTTCTTTAATTTCATATTTATCAAACCAATAAGATTTTTTAGCATATTTTTTTAGTCCCTTAACAACATCGTTAAAATAAATACTATCCTTAGCAACCTTACGAATATGACGCATTAAATTTTCTTTTTCTATCCAAGAAAGGATTTTTTCTTTTCTTTCATTGAAAACAAAACAAAGTATATTTATTGCACTAAAATAGTGAATTTCTCGCATTTTTTGCTTACAAAATTCTCTAATGCTTGCCTTAGCTTTCCCTGTCTTAACGCTATCTATCCAAGAACAGCGATAAAATTTATCATTACTTGTAACCACACGCACAATGTCGCCATTTTTAAGCTCTGTTAAAAGTGGAACTTTAACACGATTAACATAGGCTGTTTTAGCGTGAAGTCCCACCTTAGTATGCACTTCATAAGCAAAATCAAGCACCGTAGCACCACGCGGCAAAGTAAAAATTTCTCCCTTAGGAGAATAAACAGCCACATCTTCGACATATAAGCTATCTTTAGCATATTCATAAAGCTCGATAGCATTATAATCTTCAGCATTTTCTAAATTATTTGCACTTTGCATAGAAATATCACTAATCCAATCTAGCTTCGGTGCAACAATACTACCATCTTCTTTATATTTCCAGTGTGCAGCTACGCCAAATTCAGCAATTTTGTGCATATCAAAAGTGCGAATTTGTGCCTCAATAATATTTTTTGTATCAAAAATAGTTGTATGTATGGTCTGGTAGCCATTTTGCTTAGGCAGGGCAATATAATCCTTAAAACGCGAGACGAGAGGATTAAAATTCGTATGTAAAATTCCAAGTGCAAGGTAGCAATCACTCACCTTCTCTACCAAAATTCTTACCCCAAGTAAGTCAAGAACCTCTTCAATACCAACGCCCTTTCTTTGCATTTTAAGATAAATAGAATAGCTATGCTTAATGCGTTTTTGTATCTCAAAAGTGCCTTGCCTAAAGCCATTATTTAAAAACAAAAGCTCAATTTTAGAGATAAATTCATTAAGCCCAAGTTGCATTTGCTGATCATTAGAATTAATGTAATTAAAAATTTGCTGGTATTCTTCTGGCATTAAATAGCGAAAACTTAAATCCTCCAAATAATTTTTAATGCTAGAAATTCCAAGCCTGTGCGCTATGGGTGCATAAACAACTAAGGTCTCTTCACTGATGCGTTTTTGCTTATCTTCCCTTAGGGCATCAAGGGTAAGCATATTATGAAGCCTATCACAAAGCTTAACGATTAAAACGCCTATATCCTCGATACTCGCTAAAAGCATATTGCGAAAAGTGAGGGCGGATTTGGTGAGAGATTTTTTAGATTTAGAAGAGATGAGATTATCCTCTCTTATTTCTATGATTTTAGTCAGCCCCAAAACAAGCCTTAAAACTTCCGTGCCAAATTGCTCTTTTAACTCTTCCTCCGTGCAAGCAGTATCTTCTATCACATCGTGAAGTAAGGCGGCTAAAATGGTAGCCCTATTCTCACTCAAAAAAGCAACCAAACTAGCTACCAAAATAGGATGCACAGCATAAGGTTCACCGCTTTTTCTAAGTTGTCCTTCGTGATATTTAATGCAAAACTCAACTGCCTTTTCTAAAATCGCATCTTTTTCACAAATGCTATATAAAAGTGTCTTAGCATTTTCTAAATCTTTGCAATTTTTTGCATTTTCGATTAGTTCTTCAAGAAATACTTCCTCATCGAGTGCTTTCAACGAAACCCTCTAAAGTGATTTTATTTTCTGCTATCTCAAAAAGCGCAATGTCGGCGAATTTGATTTTATTTTTATCAAGGCTAACTAAAGGAGCCGCTCCATTTGCTAACTGCTCGGCTCTTTGTGCTACAACCAAGGCAAGTCGGTAGCGGTCATTGCCCATTTTTTCTAAAGCTTTTGCTGTAATTTCTTCTATTCTTTGCATACTTTCTCCTTAAAATTTAATTTTTAACAATTGAGCAAAGGCTCGTATCACCCTGTATGATTTTAAGCAAATTTCCACTTTCAAACATATTGCAAACTACGATAGGTAAGGCATTATCCTTAGCTAAAGCTATAGCTGTATCGTCCATAACCTTAATGCTATCTTTCATCGCATCATCATAGCTTAAAGTGCTTAAAAAGACTGCATCGTCAAATTTCTTTGGATCCTTATCATAAACGCCATTAACCTTAGTCGCTTTAATGACCATTTGCGCATCAATCTCCACAGCTCTTAAAATCGCGGTTGTATCCGTGGTAAAATAGGGATTACCTGTCCCAGCAGCAAAAATGACCACACGCCCCTTTTCTAAATGCCTCTGTGCTCTTCGCATAATATAAGTCTCACAAAAAGCTTCCATTTGTATCGCACTTTGCACCCTTACATCAAGCCCGTAACTTTCAAGTGCTTCTTGAATAGCAATAGCATTAATCACCGTAGCTAACATACCCATATGATCACCACTTGTGCGTTTTATAAGTCCCCCTTTAGCCGCTAAAGCCCCTCGCATAATGTTTCCTCCGCCTATCACTATGCCAACTTCAATATCATTTAAAATTAATTCTTTAATTTCGCAAGCAATAAATTTAAGGATAGAGTCCTCAATTCCAAAGCCCGTTTCCCCAGCCAAAGCCTCACCAGAAAATTTAACTAAAACTCTCTTCCTACTTTGCATTTTTTCTCCTTGTTAATGGCTAATTATAATGAATTTTGCTTTAAAACTAGCTAATTTAAGCTAATCAATTCCAAAGGATTGATATGAAAATTCTTCTGTGTTACCTCAAAAGTCAAATCATCTTTAATTCTACCCACAACAGCACCCTTTTTAACTCTCTTTCCCACTTTAATATTAGGAGCGATTTTATCTAAATGTGCATAAATAGTATGAATTCCATCACTATGTTCGATAATTACAACCCTTTGAAGCATAGTGGTATTTTTTGCAAAAACAACCCTACCATCTAACACACTTTTAACGGTTGCATCGGTTTTTTTACTTCTTAAAACCACATTTTCATTAAAAATTTTAATATTATAAATGGGATCAACATAATTGCCAAATTTTTGTTTAATAGTAAAAGAATCAAGTGGTGCTATGGTCTTTTTTCCAGTGTATCGCTTTACAGAACTTCCTTGGTAGCTTGAGCCAATTTGTCTTATTTTTTGATTATTATTAGCAACTTTGCTAGTTTCTTCTTTTTGCCCTTTAGTCTGCTCTTT
The DNA here is from genome assembly GCF_014217995.1 of Campylobacter vulpis. Classification (NCBI taxonomy): domain Bacteria; kingdom Pseudomonadati; phylum Campylobacterota; class Epsilonproteobacteria; order Campylobacterales; family Campylobacteraceae; genus Campylobacter; species Campylobacter vulpis. The sequence continues at coordinate 443,169 of NZ_CP041617.1, read as the reverse complement.
TTTATCAATGATTTTAAGCTTATCTAAAGTTGCCCTTAGCTCCTCTTGCTGTGCCTTTAAATTATCAAGTTTTTTTGCGTAAATTTGTCGGTCTGTCTTTTGCTGATTAATTTCTTTTATTTGCCTATTTTTAAGGATTTGAAGCTCTTTTAATTGCTCGTTATAATTTTTAAGATTAAGGCGAATTTGCTCAATTTGCTTTTGCTTATTTTCTATTAATAAATTCACTCCCTCATAATCCTTAGAAAGCTTTGAAATTTCCTCACTTAAGACCTTATCCAAGCTTCCTAAAAGTTCAAAAGCCATAAAGCTTTCTTCTCCTTCAATATAACCCTCAGGTATAGGCAAATTATAAGCGAAATCCTTAGCCATTAAGCTTATAAGCTTACTTTCCATTAAAGATTTAATTTTCAAAAGTTCTTTATTTTGATTATTTAAGGTGCTAAGTTCTTTGTTTTGAATTTTGACATTAGCTTCTAATTTACTCGTTTGAGAAGAAAGGATATTAATTTGCTCACTTAAATTTTTAAGATTCTTCTCTCCACTTAAAATATCTTGTGCTAAATCCTCAAGCTTCTTACTAAGCTGTTGTTGGACACGCTCATTTTCTTTCAAGTCTTTCGTTTTTTCAGCGATACCATTTGCAAAAAGTAGGAGAGAAAACAAAGAAAAAAGGAATAATTTCCTCATTTTTTAACCTTAAACATCACAAAATTCACACAAAGCAAACAAACCGCCAAAGTGCCTAAGAAAATCAAACTTAAATGTAAAACAAAATTAATCTCAGGCAAACTAATATCCACAGCTTTCAAACTCTCTTGTATTAAAGAAAAATGATAAATTTGCGTAAAAAAGATAAGTAAAATTATAAAAGCAATTAGGCAATCTACTATCACCACCTTATAAAGCATAAAAGAGCGAAACCAAAAAGGAGCTCCAAAAAGACACATTATCTCCACTCTTTGTGTATGCTCATAAAGCCAAATTCGCATTTGTTTTAAGAAAAGTATAAAACTTAGCAAAATAATAATTACTAGAAAAAACCAAAAAATAAATTTCATTAAAACAAGAAGAGAATAGACCTTATTATGCGTTTTAGCAAAGGTTTCGACCTTACTAATACCCTTAATACTTAAAAGCTGATTTTCTACATCACTTAATTCGCTTTGAGTTGGCAAATAATTAAGTTTAATACTATAAAATTTCGGCAAAGAATCACGCAAAAGCTTTAAATTCTTATCCGAAATGTCATTTTTAAGCCTTTCAATCAAATTTTTAGGATCCAAAAGTTCAAAAGAAACAAAGCTATTTAGTTTTGTTTTAAGTATATTTTCATCAAGACTTACACTACTTGTAACGATGATATTATAGTCTTTATTGACAACTTTTTCATAGTGATTTAGCGTTGCATTAGAAAATAAAATAAACTCAAAAGCAAACATCATAAAAAGCAAAGGTAAAATCAAAGATAAGTGCGTTCTAAAAAATTTCATTCATTTTTCCATTTTCTATATTAAATCTTCTGTAATTTAATCTTAAATTACTAGGAATTCTATGCGTTACAACCACAACACAAGTGCCCAAAAGCTCACGAGCAGACTTTAAAAGAGTCCAAATAATATCAGAGGAATACTCGTCCAAATTCCCCGTTGGTTCATCACAAAGCAAAAGTTTAGGATTATGTGCTAAAGCCCTAGCCATAGCCACTCTTTGCTGCTCACCACCTGAAAGCTGGTCAGGCTTTTTATCAGCTTTAAAGGTCAAATTCACATGTTTTAAAAGTTTAGCCGCTTGTTCTTGGCAAATTTTTTTAGAATAACCCTTAATCATTAAGGGAAGCATCACATTTTTTTCTATGCTATATTCTTGTATGAGTTTATAATCTTGAAAGATAATTCCTATCCTTTGACGCAGCTTTAAAAGCTCTAAATTTCCTATCTTTCTCATACTTGCCCCACACACTTCAAGCTGCCCTGAAAGCAGCTCTAAATCTCCATAAAAAGACTTTAAAAGTGTGCTTTTACCACTTCCACTCTTGCCCGTGATAAAAATAAAATCATCATTTTTAAAAGCAAAACTTACTTCTTTTAATACCAACTCATCATAACCTAAAGAAAGTTTTTTTGCCTCGATAAGATTTGCCATTTTTTACCTTTTCTTTTTTTGCAATTTTGCTTTAATTTTGCTTAAAACTTAAGAAAATTGTTCAATTTTATGCTTTAATTCTTCTAATGCCTTTAAATTTTCTTGTGTTTTTAAAGGATTTTTAAAAAGAAATTTCGTCTTTTTGCCCAATAAAATATAAGCGTGCGATGGTGCATTAAAAGCTCCAAAAGCACATTTTAAAATAAAACCCTTTTCGCTTTCATAAAGATTTCTAAAGCTTAAGAAATAATCCTTACTTTTTATGCTTTTCTTTTCAAACCGCTGCCAAAAAGCTTTTATTTGATTTGCGTTTAAATATAAATTTGCAAAATCAAACTTTTCTTCGCCCTGATTTTGCTCTGGCATATCAAGTCCCCAAACAATTAAATCATAAATGTCTTTTTCTTGCTTTTTCCACCTATCCTCGTATTTGCTTGAAATTTCTAAATTTTCATTTTTTTTCAGCAAAAATTGCGGTTTGGAAAAAATTAAAAATTCTTTCAAGGTAAAATCAAAATATTCAAAACTATCCGTTCTAAGCTCAAATTCCCCCCTCAAAACTCTCGCACACTCCTTGCAAAACGCCTCACTTATCACCCTCCTATGTGGCTTATCCTCCCAAGGCACTGGAAAGTGCAAAAAAATTTTTTCAATAGATTTAGTTTTCAAAACGCTTAATAAAAGCCTCGCATCACTTTGAACTAAAAGGATATTATTTAAATTATGTGCCTTAGCAAGTTTGGCTACTTGAGTGAGAGCTGGAGTGTAAATTTCTACTCCAAGCATTAAAATTTCAGGATTTTGCTTCGCCTTAAAGAGCAAGTGTCTGCCCGAGCCAAAGCCTATTTCTATATAAATTTTCTCTTCTTTCTCAAGTCTTACTAAAAGCTCTTCAAAATCTTTGACAATCAAGGGTGTTTGCTCCACTAAAGCATTATTTTTTAAGCCGAAAGCCTCATTTAAAATTCCCTCGCAAAAATTCTCCTTAAAAACCTTCAAAGCCTTTTGCAAATAGCCTATTTTAGACGGCTTAGAGTGTTTATCTGCCTTGATGATAAAGGTGTTTTTTTCCTTTTTGATTTGTAAAAAAAAGCTTTGCTCCAAAACTTGTGTAAAAATCAGCGTAATGTTCGTATTTTCCGCCTTAAAAAGAAAGCTTACTCCGTCTTTTTCAAAAGGCAAAGTTAGCTCTTTTATGATTTTAGCTTTAAAATTTGGCATTATTGTGCTGCTTTGACCCTAGATGAGGGTGCTGAGCGTTGTCCAAGTTCATCAATGCCAATCACCTCATAACTATACTCCACTCCTGCTAAAGCCTTAATATCTCTTAATCTTTTTTCTTTAATTCCTTTAAAAACAGCGTTTTGCTCCCCTCCATAACGCCTTACTTCATATTCTACGGCTCTATTATCGTTATCTACCCACTCTAGCACAATGCCCTCACTTGTAATTTGTGCTAGGATAATGCTAGGACTAGCAGGAAGTCCCAAAGTCTTACCCTCGACACTCTTTTTAGGCATAGGACTTTCCAAGCCGTCTTTATCTACCATAGTGATTTTATATTGCTTACTTTCTCCAGCACCCTGCACGATGTCCTCATAGTTATTTTTATCTGTTTTTGCCAAAAGCGTAAAGGGTAAAAAGCTCGAACTTGTCGCATAAATTTTAAAATAAGAAAAATCCTCATATACAGGCGTATCCCAACTTAATATAATTTTTCCGTTAAGATCATTACTTGCACTTAAATGCGTTATTTCAGGCGGCAAAGCTTTACTGGTCGAATTTAACACCTCGCTAGGCTCACTTTGAATCCCATCAAAGGTCAAAGCACTCACTCTATATAAAAAATTTTCATTTGCCTTAACCTCATCGATAAATTCGGCACTCAAGCGATTTTTCACTTCACCAATTTTTGCAAATTTTTTATCCTCCACTCTCTTTTTTTCAATAATATAGGCATTGACCCTTAAATCTGTATGTGGACGCCAAATAAGTTTAATGCGTTCAGGCAAATTTGTAATTGCTTGCACAAAGGCTAAAGGCTCTGGGCGTGGCTGGGTTGCAATTTCTATTACCTGCCCTTCCTCTGAAAAATGTCCTTGCTCGTTGAAAGTTTTCATCATATATTGATACTTCGTCCCACTTTCTAATTTTGTATCAACATAATGCGTTTGAAATTTATCCTTAATAGTCGCTACAAGCTTCATTTGCGGCTCTTTTTCGCTTGAGCGGTAAAGATAAAAGCCTTGTATATTCTCACCATACAAAGGCTCCCACTCAAAGGCAACATTACTTAAATCACTTATACTTTTAAGATTTTGCACCTTTGGTAAGCTTTCATTGAGTTGCATTTGCTTAGGTGTGGTAAGTTCAGCCACACTACAAGCACTAAATAAAAGAGTTAAACTCGCCAAGCAAATGCTTAAGTGAAATTGTCTCATTATCTTCTCCTATTAAAAGTTTTTTTTCTAAAAGCTCTTTAAAATCTTGCATTAAAGGTGCTTTAACAAAAATTGTTTCATTTGTTTTTGGATGTTTAAAATACACATAATAAGCGTGCAACATCACCCTACAGGCTTCATTTCCCTTATAACCATAAAGCGTATCACCTAAAATATGGCGGTTGATACTTGCTAAATGTGCTCTTATTTGATGCGTTCTCCCGCTAAAAAGCTTTGCTGCGATTAAATTGACATCTTTACCAAGTGCCAAATTTATAAAAGCACTTTTAGCCTCTTTTGCCTGCATTTTTGAAGTCAAATCTCTCTCTTCAAGAGCAACTTTTTTAATGCGATTTTGCATACTTCTTGCTAAAGCTTTATTGAGAATTATTTTATCCTCTTTTAGTGGCAAGTCAATTAACGCAAGGTAAATTCTACCCAAGCTTTTATCTTGGAGTTGCTCACTTAAAAACTGATGAGAAAAATTATTTTTCGCAATGATAATTGCCCCACTCGTTTCTTTATCTAGCCTATGCACAAGCCCGGCACGCAGCTCTCCTGCTAAATTTGAAAGCGTATATTTTTTCGCAAGTAGCCAATCAACCAAAGTTGCCTCTTTCACGCTACTTGCACCGTGAACAACCAAATTTTGAGGCTTATTTAAAACCAAAATATCATCATCTTCAAAAAGAACATCAACATCAAAATTCACTTCATATTGTGTTTTAAGTTCTTTTTGCGGCAGGGTTTTAAGTGTGATAAGATCGCCTTGTTTGAGTTTAAAGGAATTTTTATTTTGAACGACATCATTAACTAAAACGGCGTTATTTTCTATGAGTAGGCTAATTTGTGAGCGACTTTGATTAAGAATTTTAGCAAGTTTCACATCAAGTCTTAAATTCTCATCAACCAAAAAAGTTTGCATTTTATCCTTATCTTTCCTTGCAATTTAATATTCTAGCGTATAATTGCGTATTTTATCACAAAAGGCAAATTTTGTTTAAACTTGACAGAAGAATACTTACGCATTTTGACTATATTCAGCCCATACTTATCCTACCTATCATTATACTTTCTTTTTTTCTTATTTATGAAGCAAGTGCGAGGCTAGCCGAAAAGCAGTTTATTTACATTTGCGTGGGCTTTTTGACCTTTTCTTTCTTTTTTCTTTTACCACTTAGAAGATTTATTTGGCTTATCCCTGTGCTTTACTGGATTAATATCGCTTTACTTTTAAGCGTAGATTTATTTGGCGTGGAGAATTTGGGAGCAAAAAGATGGCTTGCTATCCCTTTTACTTCCTTTACTATCCAGCCTTCCGAGCTTTTTAAACCTGCTTTTATTTTAATGTTAGCCTATCTTATCTACCAAAATCCTCCGCCAAAAGAAGGCTATGGAGTCAAGGATTTTATGAAATTAAGCTTTTTCATACTCTTGCCCTTTCTTCTCATCACGCAAGAACCAGACCTTGGAACAGCAAGCATTCTTTTAATTGTAGGTTTTGGTGTGCTTTTTATCATTGGGGTGAATTACAAAATTTGGCTTAGCATCTTTTTAGCTCTAGCTCTTGCCTCACCGCTTATTTATACACATTTTTTAAAACCTTATCAAAAGCAAAGAATTCACGATTTTTTATCTGAAAAGCCCAGTCATCAAGTCGCACAATCCATCATCGCCATAGGTAGCGGGGGACTTAGCGGTAAGGTGCAAGATGAAGCCACGCAAACACATTCTAAATTCCTGCCTATTTCAACAAGTGATTTTATCTTTGCTTATGTTGTAGAGCGTTTTGGCTTTTTTGGGGCTTTATTTTTAGTGCTTTTGTATGCTTTACTCATTTTTCATTTATTAAGTTTAAATTACAAATTTAAAGAAGATTATTTCACACGCGTTGTGATTAATTGTGTTGCTTTGTTTATCTTTATTTACACAGCCGTTAATATCTCTATGACTGTTGGCTTTGCACCGGTAGTTGGTGTGCCTATGCCCTTTTTTAGCTATGGAGGAAGCTCTTTTACAACCTTTATGGTCTTTTTCGGCATTTTACAGCACTTAATTACCTTTAGATTTTTTTGGACGGATAAAATAAAAGGTTAAATTTCTTTTTAAGGATTTTAAGCTATAATTTCGGCTTTAAACCAAGCCAGTGGATTTATAGCTCAGTTGGTTAGAGCAACCGGCTCATAACCGGTTGGTCGCAGGTTCGAGTCCTGCTAAATCCACCATTATTTTATTCCGTATTTTCACTAACCCCTTTCAAACAATGGAAAAATATGACTTTTATAAAAATCAAAAAATGGAAACCCTATTTTTATTCGTTATATTTCGCTAATATTTTTATACCCATTTTATACCCAGCAAGATATTAGGAGATTTTTGGGTATAAAATTAAATTTTAAACACCCTTAAAGCCTTATTATTTTATACTTTCAACTTTAAAAAGACTAAGAAAGGACACTATGGGACGTGCATTTGAATACCGCAGAGCCTCAAAAGAAGCCAGATGGGACAAGATGAGTAAGCTTTTCCCCAAACTTGCTAAAGCCATACAAGTCGCAGCAAAAGAGGGAGGAAGCGACCCTGATATGAATCCTAAACTCCGTTCTGCCATCGCCACCGCTAAGGCAAATAATATGCCAAAAGACAACATCGACGCCGCAATCAAAAGGGCAAGCGGTAAGGATAGTGCGGAGATTAAAAGCATACATTATGAGGGTAAAGCACCGCACGGAGCTTTGATAATGGTTGAGTGTATGAGTGATAATCCAACCAGAACCGTGGCTAATGTCAAGGCTATCTTTAACAAAAATGGTGGAGAAATGTTGCAAAACGGGGCTTTAGGTTTTATGTTTGCTAGAAAGGCGGTTTTTCATTTAGAAAAATTTGAGGGCGATTTAGAGGAGCTTGAGCTTGACCTCATCGATGCAGGACTTGAGGAACTAAATCAAGATGAAGAAGAGCTTTTAATTAGCGGTGATTATACTGCTTTTGGGGAATTAAGCAATGCCATTGAAGCTAAGGGCTTGGTGCTTAAAAAGGCAGGGCTTGAATATGTGCCAAATTCGCCTGTAAGTTTTAGTGAGGAGCAACTAGCCGATATAGAAAAACTGCTCGATAAATTAGAAGATGATGATGATGTCCAAGCTGTTTATACGAATATAGAATGACTATTTTAGAAAAAAATTTAAATGCTCTTGAAAACCAAACGCTAAAATTAGAGCTAAGAGGCATTAAACATACGCACATTAAGCCCGTCTTTGGAAAGGATAGTTTAGAGCTTAACCTTTCGAATTTAGAGGAGGGGGTGATGTATCAAAATCCCTTAAATGAACTTAAGCAAAATTTAGAGCGTTACAATGATAAATTTGCTCTTTATCCTGTGCTTTATTTTTACGGCTTTGGCAATGGGCTTTTGTATAAAGCCTTACTTCAAAACCCACACCATAAGCATTTGGTAATATTTGAAAGAAATTTAGAGCTTTTATGGCTGTGCCTGAGTCTCATTGATTTTTCAAAAGAGCTAAAAGAGCAAAAACTCATCATCTATCATCAAACAAATAATGAAATTTTAAGAGAGCTTTGCACAAAAGAGCCTTTTTTAGCTTATGCTAAGACTTTCGTTTTGCATTTGGGTGCTAAGTATTATGAAAATTTTCAGCAAGATTATGAAAGACTCGCCCTTGATTTACAAGAAACCTTTTCTCAAGCGATGTTTAGCAAGGGTAATAACCTAGAGGACGCCTTACAAGGTGTGGGGCATTTTATCCATAATCTTCCTTTCATTGTAAGTCGTCCTAGCGTTAAGGAACTTTTAAACAAAAGAGGGAACATTGCCAAAACTGCCATCATCGTAAGCACAGGACCAAGCCTTATGAAGCAACTTCCTCTTTTAAAAGAGTATAGAGAAAAAGCCTTAATCTTTTGTGCGGATAGTGCTTATCCTATTTTAGCAAAGCATAATATTAAGCCTGATTTTGTATGTATGGTGGAAAGAAGTGATTTTACGGCGGAATTTTTTAAGCACGATTTTGGGGATTTTGATGAGGGAATTTGCTTTATCCTTAAAAGTGTCGTGCATCCAAACGCTCTTAAATATATGGAGCAATACAAAAGAAGCTATATTGTATTTAACGAAACCCTGCCTTTCATCAAGGCTTTTAAGCTCGATGATTTTGCCCTGCATTATGGAGGTCCAAGCGTGGCGAATTTAGCTTTTGTGCTATCTTTATGCTTGAAAGTGCAAAATATCATCTTAATCGGGCAGAGGATTTAAGCTATGATGAAAGTGGCTTTTCTCACCCTAAAGACTATCAACACGGGCAAGATTATGAGAGTGAAAGTAAGAAATTTAGCGTTTTAGCTTATGGTGGGGAAGGTTTTGTGAAAACAAATTTATATTGGAATATGTTTAAGCATAGTTTTGAAAAAGATATTTTAGAGGCTAAGAAGTGGCTTGACATTCGCATATTTAACGCTACGCAAGGAGGTGCTAGGATAGAAGGAACGATAGAAAAAGACTTTAAGCAGTGTTGCGAAGAGCTTTTAAAAGAGGAATTAAAAAGACCTTTTGAAAATTTAAAACCCTTAAGCCAAGCCAAACAAGACGAGCTTTTACTCAAATGCTATGCTAAAATTTATCAAAGTTTAAGTTTAAGCGAAGCATTTTTACAAGAGCTTGAGGAAAATGAAGGTGAAATTCAAAAAGCCTACGAGACTTTTTCTCTTTCTAATCCTCAAACTTTCAAAGAAACGCAAACAAATTTAGTCGAACTCATAGAAAATTGTAAGGAAAAAATAGAAAACAATAAAAGCGACAAGGCGATTTTATTTGATGTTTTAAATCCTCTCTTAGCACAATTTGAATTTGACCTTGCTATGATTTTGGTAGAAAATACTAAAAATATCCAAGAAAATTACGAAAAAACCTTGCTTTACGCCAAGGCTCATCTAAGCCTCATCGCTCTAGCTAAACAAGGCTTAAAAGCACAAAAAGACACACTTATTAAACACTTAAAACCTCTTGAAAACGCTTTGCAACATTTAAGCTTCTACAAGGACAAAATAAAGGAAAAATATGCAAAAAGTCTTTTTTGAAAAAAATTTAAACGCTCTTAAAAATCCTCTTTTAAAACAAGAACTTCTTAGTATAAAAGAAAGCAAATTTAAACTCATCGTAGGCGAAAATGAACTTGATCTAAATTTGCTTGACGAGGGGGGGGGGGTGATGTATCAAAATCCCTTAAATGAACTTAAGCAAAATTTAGAGCGTTACAATGATAAATTTGCTCTTTATCCTGTGCTTTATTTTTACGGCTTTGGCAATGGGCTTTTGTATCAATTTCTCCTTCAAAATCCTAATTTAAAACACATTGTCATTTTTGAAAAAGAACTTGAAATTCTTTACACTATCTTTCATTATATCGATTTTTCAAAAGAACTTGCAGAGCAGAAAATCTTAATTTTTAACGCTAATACCATAAACGCCGAGGAGCTTCGCTGTCTTTGCTACTTAGAGCCTTTTTTTAGCTATGCTAGAGTGTATTTTTTAGAACTTTGTAGTGATTATTATGAAAAATTTAGCGATGATATTATAAAGCTTAATCAAACCCTACTTCAAAGCTTTAGCTACGCCATTTGCTCTCAAGGAAACGACCCTCTTGACTCCTTGCAAGGCATAGAGCAATTTATTCTCAATCTCCCCTTTCAACTGACACGCCCAAGCCTCAAAGAATTCTTAGATAAAAGACGCAATTTAAGCAAAACTGCCATCATCGTAAGCACAGGACCAAGCCTTATGAAGCAACTTCCTCTTTTAAAAGAGTATAGAGAAAAAGCCTTAATCTTTTGTGCGGATAGTGCTTATCCTATTTTAGCAAAGCATAATATTAAGCCTGATTTTGTATGTATGGTGGAAAGAAGTGATTTTACGGCGGAATTTTTTAAGCACGATTTTGGGGATTTTGATGAGGGAATTTGCTTTATTTTAGTTTCTTTAGTGCATCCAAATGCTACCACTTATCTTAAAGATAAAGATTGTATTCTCATTAATAAAGCTTTATATTTTGCTGATTTTATGGACTTTAAGGACTATGATTTTGAGCAACCACTTTCTAATGTTGCCTGTATGTCTTATGCACTTGCCAGTGCTCTTGAGGTTCAAAATATCATCTTAATCGGGCAGGATTTAAGCTATGATGAAAGTGGCTTTTCTCACCCAAAAGATTATCAAAACGGGCAAGATTTTGAGAGCGAAAATAAGAAAATTAGCGTTTTAGCTTATGGTGGAGAGGGCGAGGTTCTCACTCATAACACTTGGTTTTTATTTAAACAAAACTTAGAGGATATGATTTTACGCCAAAGCCCCACTTGCTATAATGCCACTGAGGGAGGTGCTAGGATAGAGCATTGCATAGAAAAAGCTTTTAAGTCCTGTTGCGAAGAGCTTTTAAAAGAAAAGCTAAAAAGACCCTTTACGCCCCTTACAAAACCTACAAATTCCAAAGAACTTTTGCAAAAAGCAAGTGAGAAAATCACACTCGCACAAAAACATAGCAAGGAATTTCAAGCCACACTTTCGCATTTTCACAAACGCATACAAGAGGAAATCATAAGGCTTGAAAGTGCTAATTTAAAACATTACAAACTTGAGCTTTTAGACGAAATTCAAAACTCTCTTTCACAGGCTAAGGAAAAATATTATGAATTATTTGAGCTTTTAAGTCCTTACATTACCCAGTTTAAACTAAATCTTGCTAGAATTTTGGTTTTAAATCCAAGAACTTTAGAGGATACATTTAATAAAAACTTAATTTTATTGCGAGAAAATTTAAAGCTGATAGAATTTATCTTTCAAGCCTTACAAACGCTAGATTTAAGATTAGAAAACGCTCTAAAACTTTTGGAAAACACCATAAAGGAAAATCAATGCTAAAAACCATAGACACCAGCAAGGTAAAAGAGTATCAAGTCGCCCTCATCAAAACCGAAAAAGGCGACATCAAGCTTAAACTTTTTGGCGAAGAAGCTCCGCAAACTGTGTGTAATTTTGCAAATTTAGCTAAAGAGGGTTTTTATAAAAATTTAAACTTTCACCGCGTCATAAAAAATTTTGTGATTCAGGGAGGCTGCCCACACGGAAATGGCATAGGAGGAGCAGGCTATAAAATCGCTTGCGAATGCGATAATCAAACACACAAACATTTAAGAGGCACACTCTCTATGGCACACGCAGGACGTGATACGGGTAGTTCGCAATTTTTCATCACGCACAGCCCACAGCCTCATTTAGACGGCGTTCATACCGTTTTTGGACAAATTGACGAAAAAGATACAAAAAGTCTCGAAGTTTTAGACTCCATTAAACAAGGAGATAAAATCATAGACATTGAGATTTTAGACCAAATTTAATGCAAGAGATATTTAATTTCATCATCGAAACGGCAAGTGCGTGGGGCTACCTTGGCATTGTGCTTTTGATGACTTTGGAGAGTTGCTTTATACCCTTTCCAAGCGAAATTGTGATGATACCTGCTGGTTATTTGGCACATAAGGGGGAGCTTGATCTTAGCCTTTGTATTTTAAGCGGGATTTTTGGTTCTATTTTGGGAGCTTTAATTAACTATTATCTTTGCTTTTTTTGGGGAAGAGATTTTATCTTGCGTTATGGGCGATTTTTTGGCATTACAGAAGAAAAATTTGCTAAATTTGAAGACTTCTTTAATAAACACGGCGAATTTTCTACTTTCGTTTGTCGTTTGCTTCCGGGCATTCGTCAATACATCTCTATGCCGGCTGGCTTAGCTAAAATGAGAGTGATTAATTTTGTCATTTTTACCGCCGCTGGAAGTGGAATTTGGGTCAGCATACTTGTCTTTTTGGGCTATTTTTTAGGAGAAAATGAAGACTTGATTAAAGAATATTTACATCAAATTTTACTTTTCATCTTGCTTTTTGTCCTCATCATTAGCCTTATTTACATCAAATTTAAAAAACCTTTCATCAAAGAAAAACAATGAAAAAGCCCCAAGTTCAAGCTCTAAGCGATTTTTTGACAGAATATACAAAACTGATGTTAAGCTCAGGCACTTACACGGCAAGGGTTTCAAAATGTGTTGGTAGAATTGCACAAATTTACGGCTATGAGGTTAATATCAACTTCTTTTTTCATCATTTTTCTATTAATATAGTCGATAAAGATGATAATTCCATTAATCGCACCTATATCATACCCAACAAACACGCACATTTAAATTTTAAGCTGATTTTAGATTTAAGCGCTTTAAGCTGGGCGATTTATGATAAAAAATACGAACTAGAAAACGCTAAAAAACTTTTTTATCAAATCAGCACACAAAAAAAGCACCCTTACGCCCTAACTCTACTTCTCGTTTCACTTGGAAATGCTGCTTTTTGTAGGCTTTTTGGGGGAGATTTTGGGGGCTTTTGTTTAGTGTTTTTAGGCACACTTGCAGGACTTAGTTTAAGATATATTTTAACTAAAATTAAAATTGATTTAAGAATTCAATATCTCATTTGTGCTTTTATTTCATCGTGGATTGTTTTTTTAGGAATCGATGCAAATTTAACAAAAGAAGCCGATATAGCTTTAGGTTCAAGCATCTTATATCTCATACCTGGAGTATTTTTCATCAATTCCATTATCGATATTTTAAAAGACCACATTTTGATGGGACTTAGTCGTATTATTAGTGTTGTGATTTTAGTATGTTGCATTGCTATGGGTATTTATGCAACCTTAAGTCTTTCAAATTATGGAATTTTACAATGAATGCCCTACTTAATGATATGCTTTTTGCAGCGATTGCTGGATTTGGCTTTGCTTATGCTTGCAATCCCCCCTTAAAAACACTCATTTTTTCAGCTCTTCTAGCTGCCATTGCACACGGATTGCGTTTTGCTTTGTTAAATTATTTTCATTTTCAAACTCTAGCCATAGCGACCTTTGTAGCTTCTTTTTGTATAGGTTGTCTAGGGATTTTATGCGCTAAAATCAGCAAAACACCCGCTGAAATCATCACCTTTCCAGCTCTAATTCCTATGATACCCGGAATTTACGCCTATCAAGCCATTTTATACCTTTTCTCTTTTATAAGAAGTGAAGATTTACAAGCTAAAACAAATTTTTTAATCAGTTTTTTTGATCATTTTTTTACAACCCTTTCTGTAACCTTAGCTCTAGCCGTTGGTGTATCTGTAACCCTACTCATCTTTTTTGAACAAAGCTTTATGATGACTAGAAATCGCCAAGAATTTAAACGCATTATTTAGAAAACTATGCTTAAATTCAATAAATTTCAAAAAAAAGGATAAATATGCTTTGCCCTGTTTGTAATGTTGATTTAATGATGAGTGATAGAAGTGGCGTAGAAATTGACTATTGCCCTAAATGCCGTGGCGTGTGGCTTGATAGAGGTGAGCTTGATAAAATTATCGAACGCAGCACTCCAGCCGCCAATACAAACTCTTCTTATACAAGAAATGACTACCACCATCACCCTCACCACAACGACGGCTACTATAAAAAGAAAAAGAGAGAAAGTTGGATAGGGGAACTTTTTGACTTTTAATGCTCCATCTTATCCTTTGCCCGAATTCCCATAAGGGCAAACCCCGTCCTAATACTAAGTGCCACTAGAGCAAAAAGCTTTAATAAGCTTTCTTCATTTTCTGTTCCTATAACCCTGTTTTCATAATAAAATTTATGAAAAGATGCCGCTAGATTTTTAAGATAATCTGGAATTTTCTGTAAGGCTCTTTGCTCAAAAGCATCATTTAAAATTGCTCCCAAATTTAAAGCTTCAAATAATAAATTTGTCGCCTCATCATTTAAATTTGATAAATCAGCTTCTAAAACATCATCAAGGCTTTTTCCTGCCTTAAGAAAAATTTGCCTCACCCTTGCATGGGCGTAATTGATGTAAAATACAGGATTGGAACTATCCTCTTTTTTAAGAGTATCAATGTCAAATTCTAAATGCGTGTCGCATTTTTTACTTAAAAAAATAAATCTTAAAGCATCGCTTCCTATTTCGTCTAAAATCTCGCTCATCAAGATGAAATTTCCAGCTCTCTTGCTCATTTTGTAAGGTTGATTATTTTTCAATAAAGACACCATTTGTGCAAGGATAATTTCCAAATTTTGTGGATTAAAACCTAAAAATTCAATCGCAGCCTTCATTCTTGGGATATAGCCGTGATGATCAGCACCCCAAATATTAATACACTTATCATAGTTTCTACTCATTTTATCCTTATGATAGACTATATCCGCAGCTAAATAAGTCCCACGCCCATCATCACGCACGATAACGCGATCTTTTTCATCACCCTTTAGCGAAGAAGCGAGCCAAATTTTATAATCCTTTTCATAAATACCGCCGTGTGCTTTTAAGGATTTGATCGTATCCTCCAAAGCGTTATAATAAGACCTTTCGCTCACATAATGATCGATTGTAATTTTTGCCTGTGCTAAATTTTGCTTAATCAAATCAAGCATTTTATCCTTAGCCCAAAAAGCTAAATTTGGCACATTTTCCATTGTAAAAAAATCTTTTTCAAAATTTGCAAATGCCTCACGCGCCAAATCATCAATATACTCGCCCTTATAAGCATTTTCTGGGTATTCAAGCTCTTCATTTAAACAAAGTATCTTAACCTTAGATAAAACTGAAAGTCCAAGCAAGTCGATTTGATTGCCCGCATCATTAACATAATACTCCGTATCAAACTGATAGCCCAAATGTCTCGCCACTCTTGCCAAGGTATCACCAAAAATAGCCCCCCTCGCATGCCCTATGTGAAGAGGACCTGTGGGATTTGCACTGACATATTCAAGCAAAAAGCTTTCACTTTTCACCTGTCCCTTACCAAATTTATCAGGCTGCTTTAAAGCTTTTTTAGCAAGAGTATCCAAAAAAGTTTTAGAAAGTCTAAAATTTAAATAGCCATTTACCGCTTCAACCTTTTCGAAATAAAAATGATTTTCAAATTTCAATGCCAAATTCGCAGCGATCAAAGCAGGAGATTTTTTAAATTCCTTAGCTAAAGAAAAGGCAAGTGGGGTAGCAAAATGTGCTAAAGTTTTATCTTTTGGATTTTCAAGGATAAAATCTCGCCCTAAAATTTTATAAATTTCTTCATAAACTACATTTTTCAAAACAAAACCTTAAGCTTTTTTGACTTCATCTAAATTTGCTTCACTAGCAGTCTTTTTCTCTTCAGGCTTTTCTTCTATTTTCGTTGCATTTTTTGGCTCATCATCATTATCCATTTCACTTCTAAAGGTTTTAATGCCCTTACCAACGCCTTTAGCAAGTTCTGGGATTTTTTTCGCTCCAAAAAGCAAAATGACAATCACCAAAATAATAATCCAACCACTAACACCTATATTTCCTATACCCATATCATACTCCTTCATTCCATAAATTTCGAATCTGCTCTATATTTTGTCTCTTTGTTTTATGTTTTAAAGAAAGAAAAATAGAACGCAAAGCCTCATAACTCTTTTCTAAATTATCATTAATAATGAGATAATCATATTCCCTAAGCTCTCTCATCTCTTCACTAGCATTTTTGAGCCTTTTATCAAGCTGTGCTATTGTATCAGTGTTTCGCTTAAGAAGCCTTTTTTTTAACTCCTCCTTATTTTTCGCTGTAATGAAAATAGAATCGATTTTATCTCCCAAATTCTCTTTTGCAATTTTAAAGCCTTGCACATCAATATCAAAAACGACAATTTTACCTTCATCTAACGCCCTATTTGTATGCTCTAAAGAAGTGCCGTAAAAATTCTCATGCACCCTAGCCCACTCCAAAAAATCTCCATTTTTTATACCATTTTGAAATTTTTCTTGACTGATGAAATGATAATGCACTCCATCTATCTCACCATCTCTAGGTGCTCTTGTTGTAGAAGATATAGAAAAATAAAGCTCACCTGCAAATTCTTCAAAAAGCTTTTTAAGTAAGGTTGATTTTCCAGCTCCACTAGGACCTGAAATGAGTAAAATAAAGCCTCTCAATGCCCTTCCTCATCAAAACTTATCTTAATGTTAATATTCATATTCATACCCTTAAGTGCAGCTTTTAGCGTGTCATCTTTAATACTTGCATTTATCGCCTTGCTAATGCCTTGACTAAGCTCATTCATAAGCTCATCTTGTGAAATTTTAAGCTCTTGCTTTTCAAAATCATTTTGCAATTCCGCCTCTTTTGCAGTTTGCTCCTCTTCAAAATTCACTTCCTCACCTAAGGCTTGTTTAATATCATTTTCTTTTAAATCAGCAAATTCGTCCAGCTCCACATTTGGCACGACAAGCTCCTCATCGCTAACGCCTAAAACTTCATCATCTAGCACAGGTTCATCTTTAAATTCTTCCAAAACTTTTACCCTATCTTCTTGATTAATATCCATATCAAGCTCATCAAGTTGTGCCAATTCTTCCTTAATTTGCTCCTCTGTGCTCAAAGGCTCAGTTTGCGTATCTTCCTCTGAATTTTCCTCGACCATAGGTAAAGTTTCCTCAGCTTCAGCATCTTGCTCTTTTTCTTGTCCTAAAAATTCAGCATCTTCTGGAAAGTCATCAAAACTTACCTCGCCCTCTTGCTCCTCAACCACAGGCAAAAGCTCTTCTTCATTTTTTAACTTTTCGTTTTCTACATTTTCGCTTTCTTGTTCATTTTCTAAAGTTTCAAATTCTAAGTTTTCATCTTTTTTATTTTCATTTTCTAAGGCTTCTTGTTCGTCCTCTTGCTTTTCTTCTTCATTTAAATTTAACTCCAAATTTTCTCCCTCAACATCTTCTTTTAATTCCCCACTCAAATTTTCATCTAAATTTAAGTCTTCAGGATTTTCTTCATTTGAAATCTCTTGACTTTCTAAATTTTCGCTCTCTAATTTTTCATTCTCCAACTCTTCAGTCTCCAAATTCTCCTGTTCGTCTTCTTGCTCGCTTAAATTTTCTTCTAAAGAAAGAGCAGTTTCGTTCAATTTTTCATCTAATTTTTCACTCTCTTGTTCCTCATCTAAGCTTAAATCTTCAAGTCCCACTTCCTCTTCTTCACTTGGCACATCGTCCAAATTTAAAGCATCTAGATCAAGGCTTAAGTCAGCGTAAGGATTTTCATCTTCTATCACAGCTTCTTTTGACGGCTCTTGGCTTAATAAATTTAAAAGATCTGTTGGCAAAAAAGGCTTGGATAAAATTTCCACATCAAGCTCACATTTTTTATTACGAGGATTAAGATAAATAAGTCTTTTGCATTTTTCTTTCAAGAAGTTAATATCAGTCTGCGTGTCGCTATCTACAATAATCACATCATAAATTCCATCCTCATAAGCACTTAACTCATTAATTTCATAAGACATTTTTTGCGCACTAAGATTGATAAGCTTAGAAACAACAGGATTTTCATTTAAAAGTAAAATTTTCATCATCTTTCCTTAAAAATAATTGCTTATTTTATGATAATTTTTTTTATTATTAGCTTAGGTAAAGAAAAGAGTTTGCATATTTGAAAAAACCTCCACAATAAGTTCTTTAAAATATTCCATCATAATGAGTAAAATAGCGATTAATACCACAAAAGCAAGAGCGATTTTAATAGGATAGCCAATTACTAAAAGATTAAATTGTGGCATAGTTTTCATCAAAATTCCAAAAATAACATCGGCAAGCAAAGAAATGGCAAGTATAGGAAAAGCCATAGTAAAGCCTATCACGAACACGCTCAACATACCAGAATTTAGATATTGCATAAAATTTTCGCCAGGATAAAAGCCACCGAGATTAATATAAGTTAAACTTTGACTTAAAAATAAAAGCATTAAATGATGTCCGTCAAAAGCCAAAAAGAAAAGCAAAGCGAGTAAATTTAAAATTTGTGAAGTAACAGGCATATTAATACCCGAACTAGGATCTAGCACACTTGCCATAGTAAAACCCATAGTAAAAGCTATTTGCTCACCGGCCATCATTATGATAACAAAAACAAATTGGATAATAAGTCCTGCTATCATACCAAAAAGCACCTCGCTTAAAAGCTGCAAGATAAAAAAACTATCCAAATGTAAAACCTCAATTTTCGCTAAAGGATATAAAAACATCGTTAGAAAAAACACTATAGTTGTTTTTACCACCATAGGAATGCTATTATGCGAAAAGAAAGGAAAAAATACAATAAGACCACTAAGTCTAGCAAACAAAAGCATAAAAGTTGCTACATTTTTATCGCCTAGATAATTAACAAATTCCATTTGCTTTTAAAGTGTAGGTTTTATCACAAAGACTTGCAAGCGTATCATCGTGAGTTACGAAAAACAAAGCGGCATCATTTTCTTTAACATAATCCATCAAAATGCGTAAAACATTTTTAGCATTAGTAAAATCCAAATTTCCTGTCGCTTCATCAGCAAAAATAATGCGTGGTTTTTTACAAAGCACCCTAGCTATGCTCACTCTTTGTTGCTGTCCACCACTTAATTTGCCAATTTTTTGATCCAAAAGCATATCTATACCTAACTTTTTTAATAACTCTTTATCTAAATCCTGCTTAGATAAAACACTAGCAAGCTCTATATTTTCTAAAACGCTAAAGCCTTTGAAAAGATAATGTGCTTGAAAAATAATGCCAAAATCTTTACGGCGGATTTCAAGTCTTTTATTTTCATTTAAATCATATAAATTTTGATTTTGATACAAAACGACACCCGAATTTGGCTTTAAAAAAGAAGATAAAATATGTAAAAGCGTAGATTTACCACAACCGCTACTTCCTTGAACGGCTATGCAATCTTTAGCTCTCAAAGATAAATCTAAATTCTCAAAGAGCGGATAATCAAAGCTATGACTTAAATTTTCCGCTCTTAGAAGTTCCATTTTAGCCTATTTGAGCGGCAACCTCTGCCGCGAAGTCTTCAGTCTTTTTCTCCAAACCCTCACCTACTTCAAAGCGGATAAATTCAACTATTTTAATTGAACCTCCCAACTCTTTTTCTTTTTCAGCAATAATCTGTGCGATAGTTTTTTTATCGTCCATTACATAAAATTGCCCCATTAGGGTTAATTTGCTATCAAGCTGTGAATTTTCAGCAATAAAACTTTCTATCTTACCCGGGATAATTTTATCCCAAATCTTCTCAGGCTTATTTTGTGCTTTAAGTTCCGCCTTAATATCTTCTTCCGCCTGCTTTAAAATAGTATCATTAAGCTGCTTACGACTAGCAAATTTAGGGATTTTATGTTCTGGCTTATTAGGGTCCTTAAGTCTTCTTCTTTCTTCATTTTCCTTTTCAAGTTCTGCGACTAAAGCCTTATATTCACTCTCTACAAAACCCATATCAAGTTCATCATAACTTAAATAAGTTGGCTTCATCGCTGCTATATGCATACAAATTTGTTTTAAAAAATCCTTAGCCTTACTTGCCACTTTAGTGCTTTCGCAAGCTGCCGCGATGATAACTCCTACGCGTCCATTCGTGTGGATATAGCCATTAACCACGCCTTTTTCACTTGCCTTTAATGTGGCAAATCTCCTTACAACCAAATTTTCTCCTATGGTCGCAATTTGACTTTTTAAATATTCTTCAAATTTCACACCATCAATCACACTAGAATGAAGTTCTTCAATACTCTTAAGACTATGATTTTGAATATGTGCCGTAGTATCTTTAGTCAAAGCGATAAATTGTTCATTTTTAGCGACAAAATCTGTTTCTGAATTAATCTCACTCACAGTTGCACTAGTAAAATCATCACTTACCTTAACGCTTACTAAACCTTCAGCTGCAAGTCTATCAGCTTTTTTAGCAGCCTTACCCAAACCTTTCTCTCTTAAAAGCTGGATAGCCTTTTCAAAATCGCCTTGAGTTTCTTTTAAGGCATTTTTGCAATCCATCATTCCAGCACCCGTGCTTTCGCGTAGCTCTTTAACCATTTGTGCAGAAATTTCAGCCATTATTCTTGCTCCTCTTCAAAATCTTCTTCACTCATAGCTTCTTCTAAAACTTCTTGTTTTTCTTCTTCACTAATTTCTTTTTCTTCGCTTTCTGTAACACCGTCTTGCTCTCTTAAAGCCTTACCTTCATTAATAGCTTCAGCCATTTCTTGACAAAAAAGTTGCACAGAACGAATCGCATCATCATTTCCTGGGATAGGATAAGTTACTAAATCTGGATCACAATTTGTATCAAGTGGTGCTACCACAGGAATTCTAAGTCTATTTGCTTCAGCAACAGCAATTTTTTCTTTTACAGTATCAATCACAAAAATCATATCTGGTTGTGATTTCATATAGCGAATTCCGCCAAGATAAGCAAGTAATTTTTCCTTTTTTCTTGTTAGCATTAAAGCTTCTTTTTTAGTTAAAAGCTTAATACTTCCATCTTCTTCCATTTTTTCTATCACTTCAAGCTTACGAATACTTTGTCTTATCGTGCCAAAATTTGTCATCATACCACCAAGCCAACGATGATTCACATAAGGCATACCGCATTTTTCAGCATATTCTTTAATGGCTCCACCTGCTTGCTTTTTAGTGCCGACAAAAAGTATAGTTTTACCCTCAGCAGCAGCATCGCGGACGATATTATAAGTGTATCTAAAATATCTTAGGGTCTTTTGCAAGTCTATAACATAAATACCCTTTCTCTCACCAAAAATGTATTTTTTCATCTTTGGATTCCAGCGTCTTGTTTGGTGCCCAAAATGCACACCACATTCTAACAAATCCCTCATACTAACCATGAGTTTCTCCTTGTAATTTTAGCTTTTTCCTCCGCATCCCTTAATTGACACAAGCTAAAAAGGATTGATGCGTGTGAAATGAGGCAGAATTATACAAAATTTAAGTTTAGTTTTTACTTAGATAAAGAAAAGTCGCCAAAAGGCGACTTAAATTAATGCAGTTTAGACCAGATAGAACGCTTCCATAAAATCGCAAAAACGCTAAGAATTACAAAGAAAATCATAATGTAAATTCCAAGACTTTCTCTTTCTTCTTTTTTACTATCGCCTACTTTTTCAATGTAAGAAATCACTTTCGCTTGTGTGGCTTCATTTAAACCTACCCTTGGCATAGCCGTTCCTGGAAGAAGTTTTTGCGTATTATTGACAAAATCGTTAAGATACTGCTCTCCTCTACTTCTTATCATCATCGATAAATCAGGCGGAATTGAGCCTAAATAGCCCTTTAAATCATTTTTAGCTGAAGGACTAAAAAAGCCATCATACCTCATATCGTGGCAACGACCGCAAGACTCGACAAAAAGCATTCTTTCTTTAGCAAAGATTGTTTCTTTCTCCATTAAAGCAGTTTTTTCAGCACTTTCCTCAACTTTAGCGTATTTTTCTTCGACCTCTTGCTTAATTCTAGCATTTTCTTTTTCTTCAAATTTTAAAGCCATTTCTTTAAGATAAGCAATAACATCGGCTATATTTTGATTGACAATCTCCTCGCTCTCGCCAGAAGTTTCACTATTATAAGCTGTCATAATAAAGGCATCACCGAATTTATGATCAACCTTTAATGCTAAAGCTGGATTTAAAATCAAAGCAGCCAAAAATTTCTCATCATAAAGCAAAGCAGCCGAGCTTAAATCAGGCGGTATCACACCATAAGCAGAAGAATCTGTGAAATTTGAAGCAATTCCATCTTCTTTTAAGCCATGGCAGGCAAAACAATTACCTTCAAAGAACGCCTTGCCCTTGCTCGCATCGCCTTTTGCAAAATCTATTTTCTCCACACTAGCCCAAAGAGCTTCATTTTTTGCCAAATTTTCTTTAGCCACATCAAGTGCTTTAGTTGCATTTTCTATTTGAGTGGCGTTATTTTCTTTTTGTGCTTGAACTAAAAGCATCTCTTTGTCTGCAACTATACCCTTAGCAAAGCTTAAATCCTCTTCTGCGAAATTAAAATTCGCAGGGCTTACATGAGGCTTCATTATAGAGTGTGCGTAAGGCTCAACACCCCAGTATGTAAGGGCTGTAAATGCAACTACAACTAAAAATATCTTTAATTCTCTCATTTTTTAGCTCCTTTTTTTTCCATTATTGTAATCACAGGCAAAACTACAATTAGCAACAATAAAAATACGATAGAAGCATAAAATCCTACCCAAGCATTGATGCCTGTTGGAGGTAATTTACCATACACGGTTAAAACAATTAAATCGATAAGTAAAACCCAAAACCATATGAAAAATAAAGGTCTTTCGTGAGCTGGTTTAACAACATCACTTCTATCAAGCCAAGGAAGTAAAAAGAAAATCACTTGAGCGATACCAAAAGCAGCTAAGCCTATATCAAAAGCCTTAACGCCACCCACATCAAAGAAAAAGCCCCTTAAAACCTCATAACTCCATAAAAAATACCACTCAGGATAAATATGTGCTGGAGTTTTAAGAGCGTCTGCTGGGTCAAAATTGATAGGATCCATAGCAAAACCAAATTTAAAGCTTACCAAATAGAAAAAGAAAATCATAAATAAGCTTATATATACAAAATCCTTACTTAAAAAGCCCGGCCAAAATGGTATTACCTTAGAACCTTTCGTATCTCCTGCCATATATTTTTCTGCTTCTAGGTCAAAGTCTAGTTCTTCAGCTATTTCATTATTAACATGTGGAATTCTTAAAGAATAAAAGTGAAACACTATAATCATAATAATAACGATAGGTAGCAAACAAACATGAAGCATAAAAAATCGCGTTAAGGTTGGGTCAGATACCGCATAATCGCCCCTTATCCACACAACTAAAGCATCGCCTATAAAAGGAATTCCACCAAAAAGATTTGTGATAACTTGTGCAGCCCAATAGCTCATCTGTCCCCAAGGAAGCATATAGCCACTAAAAGCCTCGGCAGAAAACACGACAAATAAAAGCATACCACTTATCCATATCATCTCACGACCCTTTTTATAAGAGCCATAATAAATTCCCGTAAGCATATGAATATAAATCACCAAAAAGACCACAGACGCCGCCACGCCGTGCATATGACGCCAAAGCCAACCATACTCAACCTCTTGCATAATCGTCTTATTGACACTATCAAATGCCAAAGCCACATCAGGCTTATAATACATCACAAGCAAAAGTCCCGTTACAAAAAGTATGGTAAAAAGCGTGGTTAAAATCACACCCATAGCCCATAAAAAGTTAATTTGTTTTGGTATCCAGTATTTATTCATCAATACATCAAGCAATTTATGAACCGCAAGTCTTTGATCAAGCCAATCCACTATACCATTTGCCTTTCTAATTTGTGCCATTTTAAGCCTCCGCTACCATTTTTTGATACTCAGGACCTTCCTCGCCTAAGACGAGTTTTGTCCCCTCTATTTTAAAAGGAGGAATGTCAAGCGGTCGTGGAGGAGGTCCAAAAACATTAACTCCACTAATATCAAATTCGCCTCCATGACAGGCACATTTAAAAAGCTGTTCGCTTGGAGCATAGGCAGGAATACAGCCCAAATGAGTGCAAAGCCCGATTACAACGGTGTAAGAAGCATTATCTATCACCACATCACGCTTTGAATCTTTTGTCATATCTGCAGCCTTTTTTAAAATAAAAATAGGCTTTTTACGCCACTCTATCGTCCTAAGTTCGCCATCTTGCATAGAGCTTAAATCCACAGTAGTAAAACCAGCCGCCTTAACGCTAGGAAGCGGATCCCAAGTCTTCTTCATCGCTACAAGAGAAAAAGCACCACCCACAGCAGCCACAGCTCCAAATGCAAAGCCCATAAAGCTTCTTCTACTTTCAGAGATAGCCATAATTTTCCTTTCCTTGAAATTTAATTTAATAAATCTAGCAGTTTATCTAAAATAAAATAAATTTTTTCTTTTTTACTATTTTTGTTTAAAATTTCTAGTTTGAAGCTTAAAAAATATTTACTTTTATTTTTTTGTTTTTATGTAAATGTGTAAAATATCTAAAGCTGCAGGAGTAATGCCACTAATTTCACTTGCAGCAAAAAGTGTAGGCGGTCTAAATTTTTCAAGCTTTTCGACTACCTCATTGCTTAAACCACTTACTTTTTTAAAATCAAAATTCACTGGAATTTTAAGGGAACTTAAACTTTTCATTTTTTCTACTTGAGTCTTCTGCATAGTGATATAATGATAATATTTTGCCTCACTTAAAATTTCTTGCAAAGAATATGCGTCCATATTCTCAAAAAATGGGTCAAGTTTGCGTAATTTTTCCACATTAAAACCCACTCTTGCGACTATCTTTTGAAGACTTACAATAGAAGTGATTTTCTCCTCACCCAACTCTTTTAAAAAAGCGTTATTTTCGTTGCTTGGAGTTAATTCTTTAGTGAGCAAAAAGCTTAATCCTTTCTCAATATTTTCTCGGCTTTGCTCTATCATTTGAAATTCATCTTCGCTTAAAAGTCCAAATTTAAAGCCGTATTTACCTAATCTAATGATAGCATTTTCCTCTCTTAAAAGTAGTCTAAACTCCGCCCTTGAAGTAAACATTCTATAAGGCTCTTTCGTGCCTTTCATTACCAAATCATCAATCAAAACCCCTATATAAGCCTCATCACGTCCTAAAATAAAAGGTTCTTTATCCTCTAAAGCTAATGCGGCATTAATCCCTGCCATAAAACCCTGAGCAGCGGCTTCCTCATAGCCTGTCGTGCCATTAATCTGCCCTGCACAATACAAATTTTTAACCTTTTTAAGCTCTAAACTATGATAAAGCTCAGTTGGATCGATATAATCATACTCAATAGCATAACCAAAACGCGTTATTTTAGCATTTTCAAAACCCTTAATGCTTTTTAACATTTGCGTTTGCACCTCGTAAGGTAAAGAAGTCGAAAAGCCGTTAATATAATACTCACTAGCCTCTTTAGTTTGCGGCTCTATGAAAAGATGATGACTTTCTTTATCGCCAAAGCGGTTAATCTTGTCTTCTATGGACGGACAATACCTAGGACCAACGCCCTCAATTTGCCCAGTAAAAAGTGGAGCTCTATAAAAATTATCTTTAATGATTTGATGTGTATTTAAATTTGTTCTTGCAATAAAGCAAGGTAATTGCGTGGGTGAAAAATCTTTCGTTCTAAAACTAAAAGGCTTAGGCTCCGCATCTCCGTGTTGAATTTCCAAAACGCTAAAATCAATGCTTTTTGCATCCACTCTAGGACAAGTTCCTGTTTTGAGTCTGCCTATCTTTAAGTCAAGTTTTCTTAAAGAATTTCCAAGCATTACAGAAGCCATTTCGCCCACACGCCCCGCCTCAATTTGATTTTCCCCTATGTGGATAAGTCCATTTAAAAAAGTGCCTGTGGTAAGAATCAATTTTTTCGCGTAATAATTGTGATTTAAATTTGTTCTAACGCCTTTTATTTCATCATTTTCAAAAATTAATTTAGTAACTTGCTCTTGAGAAATTTCTAAATTTTTAAGCTTTAAAAGCTTATTTCTAGCAATAATACGGTAGCGGTCCATATCAATTTGTGCCCTACTACCTCGCACAGCTACACCCTTGCTTTCATTTAAAATACGAAATTGAATACCCGCCTCATCGGTAATTTCTCCCATTAAGCCACCCATAGCATCAAGCTCTTTTACCAAATGTCCTTTAGCCAGTCCTCCTATGGCAGGATTACAACTTGCTGCACCAATTTGCTCAATGAGAGTTGTTAAAAGAAGAGTTTTTTTACCCATTTTAGCAGTAACGGCACTTGCCTCTATGCCAGCGTGTCCGCCACCTATTACGATAATATCATACATTATAAGCCTTAATTTTTTTAAAGGCTGAAATTATATAAGAATTTAGCAAATAAAATCACTTTGCTTCTTGCAAAGAAAAAATAAATTCATTATAACTTTTGTGAGAATTTTTACAAAAATCTTTTAAAAATTCCACACCCCTATCCAAACTCATTTGCTCAAATTTTAAAAGCTCTTGATAAAGAGGCTTAATTTGCTCTAAGGCTTTAGGATTAGGCTTTCTACGCACAGAATAATAACCTATGATTTGATTATTTACATCAAAAGATGGCGTTACATTAGCAAAAACCCAGTAATAATCATTATTTTTTGTTTTGTTTTTGACATAGGCAAAAATTTCTTCGCCTTTTTTCATATAATCCCACAAAAATTTAAACACTGTGCGTGGCATATCCTCGTGCCTGACTATATTGTGTGGTTTATATAAAATTTCGTCCATTTTATAGCCCGCATATGCTAAAAAATCATCATTTGCATAAACAATCTTGCCTTTTAAATCCGTCTTTGAAGTAATAAGGCAATCCTTTTCTAAAAAAATTTCCTTTGCCATACTTATTCCTCTATTTTAAGCTTTGCCAAAATTTCCGCACTCTTACCCTCTAGTGCTGTTACCTTGCTAACTATGGAGTCATAGGTTTCTTGTCCTATATATGTAGCTTTTGATTCTTCTATCGCACGACTTGCGTTTTCTTTAATTGCCGCTCTTACTTCATCTAAATCTTCATCACTCACAAGCTCATTAATAATCATTTTAGTTCTTTCTTCGTGGCAAAGATGCGAAATTGCATCAAGACTATTAAGATCAAAGTTATGTGTGCCATTAAGAGCAAGATAAATATTAGATTTATAAAGTATATGATCAATCTTTGCGACAGATAAAATTAATTTTTTTGCAAAGGAGGTAAAATTTACACCAAGTTCGGAGCTGTTTTCTTCAAGTCGCTTAAAAGCTTGAGAGAAATTTGAAATGCGTTCTTCTGAATTACTAACGATATCAAAAACTTGTTCGCTTCCTGATTGTATATTGTCAAAATCTTGCTGCATTGTTTGTATGGCTATGGAAATTTCACTCGTTGATTTTTGCGTTCTTTCTGCTAGTTGTCTCACTTCATCTGCCACAACCGCAAAGCCTCGTCCGTGTTCTCCCGCACGAGCAGCTTCAATGGCAGCATTAAGCGCTAAGAGATTTGTTTGGTCTGCTATATCACGTATAACCTCAACCACAGAAGTAATATTTTGTGAATTTGCCACAAAAGCCTCAACTGTTTCTTTACTAGAATTGACAACCTCCATTAAGGTATTCATAGACTCTTGCAAGGATATAACCTGCGAACCATTTTCGGTAGCAACTTTAGTGATAGAATAAACCACATCGTAAATATTATTCATCGCATTAATATCCGCATTTAAGGAAGTTGTAATACGCGACATATCTCTATTTTGACTACCTAAGCTTAAATCCATTAAAGTTTTAGAAAGAGCGTTTTTAAAGGCTGATTTTGCCGTTGATTCTATATTAGATAAAGCCTTATTGATAAATTCTATATTGTGAGCAAAAATTCCTTTCAAACCTTCGGGCAAAGCCTTACGATAAAATTCATTATTTTGCGAACAGGTGATGGAGGTATTAATCTCTCTTAAATAAGCCTCAAGTCCATCTATCATATTGTTTAAATTGTCGGCAATTTGAGAAAGCTTCTTGCTTTTACTCTTAATATAAATTACCCTTTTGTCAAAATCTCCCTCTTTAAGATAATTAGAAAGCACAAAAAGCTTTTCTATCATCTCACTTTCATCTTTATATAGCAACACAGCATAAACAAGCAATGCCACCGCAGCGACAAAGCACACTGCTCCTATGTAAATATTAAGCATAAAACTTAGCAAAAGTCCAACTATATTTAGCGTAATTGCCGATACAAAAATACCCTTCATCATCTTCCTTACTTAAACAATTTTCAAAATTTTAAGATAAAATTACGAATTATATTTAATAGAGATTAAAAAACTCTTAATTATTTTCTTGCAAATCAAAAATTAACTGATTATAAGTAACCTTATAGGAATTAACAACTTCCATCAAAGTTTCCACGCCAGCCTTGATGCCACCTTGTTTTTCCTTTTCAAGTAAAGTTTTATAAACACTTTCCATTATAGGAATGGCTTTAGGATTAGGCTTTCTACGCACGGAATAATAATTAATAATATTACCATTTTCATCAAAAGAAGCTGTAATATTTGCAAAAACCCAGTAATAATCTCCACTTTTTGCCTTATTTTTCACAAAAGCAAAAATTTCGTGTCCCTTAGTGATATAATCCCACAAGCATTTAAACACGGTGCGTGGCATATCCTCGTGCCTGACTATATTGTGTGGTTTATATAAAATTTCGTCCATTTTATAGCCTGCATATTTTAAAAAATCATCATTCGCATAAATAATATCGCCTCTTAAATCTGTTTTTGAAGTAATGAGTGTATTATCCGCTAAAACTATTTCTTTCATCACCAACCCTTTCATAAAATATCTTTAAAGATATTTTATTCTATATAATTGCAACAAAAACTTTATCCATTATACCAAAAATTTAGCCTTAAATCGAAAAAGCACTTAATAGAGCTATATTTTTGCTACAATTACTAAATAATTTTTATTACAAAAAGGGTAAATTTTGTCTCCTTTTATCGCAAAAGAAAAATGCAAAAATATATTCAAAAGTCTTGCTTTTTGGGTTATTTTAGGCATTATTTTGGGAATTATTTTAGGCTGTGTGCATAAAGAGTTAGCTTTGAGCGTTAAGGTTGGAGTGGATTATTTTATCCACGCTTTAAAAATTCTCATCGGTCCTATTATTTTTGTAACAATTATTCTAGGAATCATTAGTCTTGATAATCTTAAGAAAGTCGGCTCCATAGGACTTAGAGCGGTAATTTATTTTGAGCTTGTTAGCACCCTTGCTTTGACTGTTGGAATTTTTATCACAAATGTTTTAAAACCGGGTGCGAATATGAATTTAGATCCTAATGAAATCGATAGTAAAAGCGTAGAGCAATATCTTACAAAAAGTAATGCCGACATTAGTGCAAGTTCTGAAATCATACACATCTTAAAAGATGCTATCCCAACGGATATCATCAGTCCTTTTACAGAGGGAAAAACGCTGCAAGTTTTAGTTCTTGCTATACTTACAGCCCTTGTCATTTCTTTAATGAAAAATGAAGATAAGCAAAGCATACAAAAAGTCTTTGAAGTCGTGCAAAATTTCGTTTTTAAAATCCTACAAATCATAATGTATTTTAGCCCAGTAGCTGCCTTTTGTGCTATGGCTTTTCTCATTGCACAATATGGCTTAAACTCGCTTCTTAATCTTGGCTATTTGCTTTTAGTGATGCTTTTTGCTTGTCTTGTATTTATCTTTGGAATTTTAGGGATTATTTGTTATTTGGCTAGGGTCAATATCTTTAAATTTATGCGTTTTATCGCCGCAGAGGTTTTAATCGTCTTTGCCACAAGCTCAAGCGAATCCGCCCTCGCCCCTTTAATGAAAAAACTCGAAAAAGCAGGAATTTCAAAAGCCACAGTAGGACTTGTTTTACCGACTGGATATAGCTTTAATTTAGACTGCACCAATATCTATTTATCCGTATGTCTCATCTTTTTAGCACAAGCTTTTGGCGTAAATTTATCTCTTAGCCACGAACTTAGCATTTTACTTGTTTTAATGATAGCCTCAAAAGGAGCAGTTGGCGTTACAGGCTCTGGCTTTATCGTTCTTGGAAGCACTTTAGGTGCATTAGGGGGTATGCAGATAGAAGAAGCCGGAGGCACTTTAGCTGAAGTTCTACCTATAACTGCCATTAGCATTTTGCTCGGGGTCGATAAATTTATGTCAGAAATGAGAGCTGTGGGGAATTTGTGCGGAAATAGTGTCGCTGCACTTATTGTTGGTATTTGGGATAAGCAAATTGACTGGGAAAAATTCAACTACGCCATCAATCACCCCGAAAAATTTCGCAACGAGGCTTTAAATTAACGATTTCTTTGAAAGAAATCGTAGCGATTGATTTCTTCAAATTTACTTTCATCTTCTTTTAATTGCTCTAAAAAGCTTTTGTTTAAATTGAAATTAAAGCCTACACGAACGGCATTTTGAGTTTCATTTTCTTTATTTTGACTTTGAAAAAGATTGAAATTTAGGACCTTATAAGGCTTATAGGTAATTTGATAATTTGTCTTTTCATTATCTTTACTCACATCAAAAATGACAGATTCATAAGTTGGAATGATGAAGCTAAGACCTAATTGTAAATTTTTCTCCACGCTTTTATCTTGAGGCATATAATAATTTGTATAAGCTTTAAGTGTGTCCGCATAGCCAAATTCCGCACCCCAACTTGAGCTATCACTATTTTCTTCTTTATGCTTATCGATAAAACCATTAACGCCAAACAAAAGATTTTCGTGTATATAGCGATTAATCAAGCCACCAGAATAATTATAACTTTCTTGAGAAACGAAAATTTCTTTTTGAAAAAGTAAGGAGTCGTTTTCTCCTTCATAAAGAGAAGTGAGATTTTTCATTTGAAAATTTTCATTTTGAAAATCCAAATTTCCCTCCGTTTGATCGATGCCATTGTTTTTTTCAAAAGCACTTGAGAGAGTCGAATTTAAAGCTGCTTGAAAATCTACGCTTTCTTCTTGCACTTCTGGCGTATTATTTTCATATCTAAATTTAAAACGCGTCCAATTACCCTCTTTATTTTCTTCTAAAGCCTTGCCCAACGCATCTGCAAAAATAAAAGAATTCTGTGTAAAAAGGCACAACAAAGTCCCTATCAATGTCTTTTTCATCATTTCTCATTATAAAAAATAAAAACAAATAAAAGTAAATTTAGATTTTATTAAGTTATATTTAAAACACTTTTGCTAAATTTTTCAGTTAGGATATTACAATTATAATTTTAATTTAGCACAAAGGTTTCGCCTTGAAAAAAGATAATCTTCTCGCCTTTAGTATTTTTGCCATTAGTTCAATTTTTTTTATGATTTGGGGTTTTAATTATGTTGCCTCTCATCAAGTCATACTTTTTATCCTTGCCTCTATCTTTGGTATTTTTATGGCATTTAATATAGGCGGTAATGATGTAGCAAATTCCTTTGGAACAAGTGTTGGAGCTAAGACTGTTACCATTAAACAAGCCTTAATTATCGCTGCAGTTTTTGAACTAAGTGGAGCGATTTTCGCGGGAGGAGAGGTAACTAAAACGATAAGAAGTGGGATAGTCAATTTCCCAAGCTCACTTGATCCTATGCTTTTTGTCGCCATTATGTTGGCTGCACTTTTAAGCTCTGGACTTTGGATTTTTATAGCAACTAAAAGGGGGTTGCCCGTCTCAACAACACATAGCATAGTAGGCGGCATAGTTGGAGCTAGTATTATGATGGGACTTTTGGAATTTGATGGCACTCAAACTTTAGCTATGGTAAAATGGAGTGAAATTCTAAGAATAGCCATAAGCTGGATTGCTTCGCCACTTTTAGGCGGTTTGGTCGCTTACATCATCTATTCTTATATAGATAAAAAAATTTTAAAGCCTGCTAAAAATTTAAATGAAGACATCAAAGAGCTTAAAAAAGCAAAAAAACAATTTAAAGAAGAATTTTTTAATGAGCTTAGAAAAAAAAGCGATGAAGAGCAAATTAGAGAACTTAGCATTATAGCTTTAGATGAGGACGATGATGAAAGTTTTTATAAAAATAAAATTAAGGAATTTAAAGAAAAAGAAAAAGCCATTGATATTTATGGAATTTTAAAAACCCATATGCCAATTATCGCTTGTTTAGGAACTATGGTTATTGCCTCAATGTTTTTATTTAAGGGCTTAAATAATGTCAGCACTTTAGATGTTTTGCAGAATTTTTGGATAGTGGGAATTTTAGGCACAATTAGCTATGTTGTTACCTTTGCGGTTGTAAGCATAGTAAAAAAAACAGAGCTTAACAAAACAACTGATAGAATTTTCTCTTGGTTTCAAATTTTTACCGCTTCAAGTTTCGCCTTTTCACACGGAGCAAATGATATTGCCAATGCCATAGGTCCTTTTGCAGCCATTTTAGATGTGCTTAAAACTAATGCCATTAACGCCACCTCTCCTGTGCCTTTTGCCGCTCTTGCTATGTTTGGCGTATCTTTGGTAATAGGCTTATGGTTCTTAGGAAAGGAAGTTATCACAACAGTTGGCTCAAAACTCGCCTCCATACGCCCCACAACGGGCTTTAGTGCAGAACTTGGTGCTAGTATAGTCATACTTTTAGCCACTCAGCTTGGAATTCCTGTAAGCTCTACACATATCTTAATCGGTGCGGTTTTGGGCATTGGACTTTATTCTAAAAATGCAAATTGGATTATGATGAAGCCTATAGGCTTAGCGTGGATTATAACCCTACCAGCAGCAGGTTTAATGGCAGCAATCGTATTTATGGGCTTTAAAATTGCTTTAGGACTTTAAGTCTTTCTTCATAAAGAGCCATAAGCTCTTCTTTAGCCCTTAAAAGATCATCTGTCAAAAGCTCATAGTGAATTTGCGAGCTTTTTTTATAACTTTTATCATAATACTCCAAAAGCATAGCAATGAGTTTTTGCCATTGTTCCCTTTTAAAAGCGTTCTCTAAATCAAGCCTTAAATTAAGACTAATATAAGGACTAATCTTTCTTAAAGAAGTATAAAAATTGACCGCATTCATCTTAGCCTTATAAAGCCTTTCTATACGCTCAATTCTCTTTTCTAGTGAAGCAAAGCAATGGATTTTAAAGCCCTTTTGCATCGCCTCATAAAACTTTAAGGGCAGAGTTATAGAGCCTATTTTGCGACTTTCACCCTCTACAAAAGCAAGTTTTGTCTGCATAGAGTGAAATAAAGCCTCATCAAAAGCCTTTTGGCTAGGCTGCTTTCCTAAAATATCCCCAAAAGAAGAACCTAAATGATTTGCCATTTTTTCCAAATTGATAGAATGTTCTAAAAGCTCCAAAAGCTCTGTTTTCCCACACCCTGTATGACCGCACAAGACAAGCAATTCGCATTGTAAAGGCTTTGAAAAAAAGTCATTTAAATACGCCCTATAAGCCTTAAATCCTCCCCTTAAACGCACGACCCTATACCCTAGCTCACTTAAAATCACCGCCATAGACTTTGAACGCAAACCCCCTCTAGCACAATAAATCCCAACCTTAGCACCTATTCTAAATTGATGTGTAAAAATGGGGATATGTCTTGCCATATTTGCACAAATATACTCAGCACCCCTTGCCTTAGCTTTAGCTTGATTTTTCTTATATAAAGTGCCTATTTCTTGATGTTCTTCGCTATTTAAAGCATAAAAATTTAAAGCATTTTTAAGATGAGAATGAGAGTATTCAAGCGGACTTCTCGCATCAATTAAGGCATCAAATTTTTGCTTTAAAAACTCCGCATAATCAAGCTCCTCTAGCATTAAAAGCCTTAAAAAGTTTTTGATACATTTTTTCTAAATCCGCTCCACAAACCCTCGTCTGCCCTATGGAAGTGATGAAATTCGTATCCCCTCTCCAGCGAGGCACTAAGTGATAATGACAATGAGACGCTATCCCAGCACCAGCAGCCACGCTTAAATTCATACCGATATTAACCCCACTTGCCTTTAAATGCTCTTTTAAAATCTTAACCCCCTTACGCACAAAAAGGCTCATTTCTCCCCATTCTTCCTCGCTCAAATTTTCAATATGTTCCTCGTGTTTATAAGGAATAATCATAAAGTGTCCAGGCGTATAAGGATAGCGATTCATCACGCCAAAACAATGCCTTGCTCTAAAAAGCACTCCAAGCTCTTCATCGCTTTTAAGCTTTTTCGCACACACACAAAAGGGACAAAACTCACTTTTCTCCTCCAAATATTCACTCCTCCAAGGTGCGTAAAGATGCTCCATTAGCCCTCACATAAGGCTTTAAGAGCCTTACCCTCATCATCTTGCCTCATAAAATATTCGCCGATTAAAAACGCATCAACGCCGATTTTTTGAAGTTCTTGTAAAAATTCTCTATTTTCTAAACCACTCTCCGCAATGATAATTTTAGAATTTGGAATCTGAGGGATAAGTTTCTCGCAAAGACTCATATCCATAGTAAAATCGTCCAAATTTCTATGATTAATCCCAATAATATCAGCTCCAGCTAGAATAGCCTTTGTTAAATCTTCTTTATTGTGAATCTCCACTAAAGCTTCAAGTCCCAAATGTCTGCTAAATTCCAAAAGTCTCTTAAGCTCCTTTGTGCTTAACATTTTAGCAATCAACAGCACAAAATCCGCCCCATAAACCAAAGCTTCTAAAATTTGATACTCATCGAAAATAAAATCCTTTCTAAGTAAAGGAATTTGTGTATAACGGCGTATGAGACTAAGATATTCTAAAGAACCTTTGAAGTAAAAAGGCTCGGTTAAAATAGAAAGTGCAGCGGCAGAATTTTTTTCATAATTTAAGGCTATACTTAAAGGCTCAAATTCCTCTCTTAAAACCCCCTTACTAGGACTAGCTTTTTTCACTTCAGCGATGATTTTTATCTCCTTATCGATTCTTTTTAACGCCCTGCGAACATCTTTTGGAAAAAAGGGATTTGCCGCTAAAGAACGTCCTAACATATCGTAAGGTAGGGTAATTTTACGCCTTTCTAATTCTTCTTTTGTTTTTAAAAAAATTTCATCTAAGATCATTTAAACAAGCCTTTATCGCTTTTTGATGTTCTTTGCTTTCACTGGAATTTGCAAATTCTTTATCCACAAAAGTCTTTTCTAAAAGCTCCCAAGCTTTTTTGCAATTTTTTAATTTGTAATAGCCCCACGCCAAAGAATCTAAATAGTAAAAATTATTCGGCTCTTTTTGTAAAGCAAACTCCACAAATTCCATACCCTTTTTAACATCTAAATCATAATCAATCAACAAATAACCATAATAATTTAAATAAAGAGGCGAATTTTCTTTTGTTATCGCCTCTTCAAATTTTTTAGCCACACTTTTAGCGACCTCTAAATTAGGCTTTGCATTGAGACTAGCCTCTTCAAATTCAAATACCGCTGCACGGAGCAAATGTTCTTTATCTTCACTTTTTTCATAAAGCTTTAAGCTTAATTCTTTTGCCTTGTCAAAACGCTTTAAATTTTGCAATAAAAAAACCTTAAGCTCGTCATCTAAATCATACTGAAAAGCTAAATCTAAGGCTTTTTGCTTTTGATTTTGTTTGATATAAATTTCAATCAAAGCAAGTAAAAAATTATCATTAAAGCTTAATTCATAAAGCTCCAAATAAATACCTTCAAGCTCCTTATAATTTTCTTCATCTAAATAAATTTTTGATAAAAACGCACAAGTTTTTAAAGTGCAACCCTGTTTTTTACGCATATCAACAAGAAATTTCTTCATACTTTCAATATCATTTAAAAGCGTATAAATTCCTATCATTTTTAACGCCATTGCTTCATTTGGTAATTGTTTATAAGCGATTTTATAATATTTTAAGGCTTCTTTTAGCTGATTTTTCCTTAGTAAAATATCTCCATAAAGTTCATAATTTCCCGGATAATCATCACTTTTTAAAAGCTCGAGGACTAATTTTTGTGCCCTTGCTAGGTCCATATTTGAAAGAGAGTAAAGCACACTTAAACGCTTAATATTAGGACTTGTTTGAAGAAATTTTTTCGCCTTTTCATTAAGCTCTTTTGTTTTATCTAAATTATGAGAAAGACTTAAAAAAAAAGCCTGCTCTAAAAATTTAAGCTCACCATTTTCTTCATATAAATTTAGATAAATATCTCTAGCACACTGAAATTCTCCATAATGCTCACATACGAAAGCCCTCATTAAATCCTTATCAAGGGTATTTTCTTTCATAGGTTTAAAATCTGCATAAATTGGAGTATTTTTACCTGCACAAGCACCTAAAAAAAGGCAAGTGATTATGATAAATAAGTAATTCCTATACATTCTTTTTCTAATTCCTTCTTATGTGTTTTAAAATAATCCCAAAAGGGAAAAGTTTTACACTGCGTAGGACGCAAGGCGTAAATGGAGCAATTTCTTTTTTTTGTATCAAAAAAATACAAGCAAACCCGTCCTCAAATTCTTTTTCCTTTAAGCTAAACTTAAAGCCAACTTTCCTTAAAAAACGCTCCCTAAATTCTAATTCTCCAAGCCTAAAATGCTCTCTTAAAAGTTTAATCTCTTCTTGATTGACAAAAATATTCCCACTTTCTCCCGTGCAACATTTGCCTCCACAACTCTCACATTTACTTTCATCAAAGCTGTATTTAAAGCCCTCTTTCAAAATCATAACTTTCAATCCTAAATTTCACACCAAGCTCTCTCATTTCCTCACTCAAACACCCATTTTCATAAACAAACAAAGGCGAAGCCACTTCGCAAGGGCTTTTTGCATTTTTAATGACCTTCACTAAAACAAGTCTCGCTTTAATGCCCTTTTTGCTATGAATGAAACGAATTTTAGTCATTTTTAGCTTGTATTTCTCTAAAATCACACAAATTTCACTCAAAGCTAGAGCTTCATAGCAAAAATAAAACACCCCACGCGGAGCAAGTAAAGAATCAACACCCTTAACTAAATCTTCAAGCGGTAAAAAAGAAGCATTTTTACTTATGCTTTTATGCAAATTTGTGCTTTTTTGCGTCCCTTGTCTATAAAAAGGCGGATTACAAACGATATAATCAAATTGCTTTTCGCTTTTAAATTCCTTAAAATCACTATGAAAAAACTCCGCTTCAAGTGCATTTTGCCTTAAATTTTCTTTAATAAGCAAAATATTTTCTTCTTGAAGATCCAGTAAAGAAAGCTTTAAATGATGATAATAATTTTTCAATAAAATTCCTATAATTCCACAGCCAGCACCCACATCTAATAGCGTTTTTTTACTCAAATTATCTTCTAAAATAAAAGCACTTAAAAGTAAAGAGTCGCTATTGTAACGATAAGCATTTGGAAATTGAAAGAATTTTAAAATTTGCATTGTAACCTTGTAATGGTGGAGACGAGGGGAATTGAACCCCTGTCCAAAAATAGCCCAAAAAAGACCTCTACATACTTAGCAAAGATGACTTTTTCATCAAATTCCGCTCATCTTCCAAAACTTACAAATTTGACTAGACTAAACTTCGCTCTAAGGTGCGTCAAGCCTTAAAACTACACTACCAAAGATGACTAAAACTTAAGCTAGATAGTATCGCTCAAGCTCTAGGCTCAACTGAACTCACGCAACTTTAGCGTAAGCAGGAGCGAATTTCGCGTTGTTTGCGTTTAATTTTATTTAGGCTTTTTACGCTTTGCCCAAAGCGGTATGCCATCTTAGTCAAACTACTCCTGTCGAAGCCAAATCGTCCCCATTATCTAGAAATAACATTTGGAACATTAACAATTAAAGGATTAAAAATAGCTAAAACAGAAGCGTCATTTTCATAACTTTTACAATATTTTTCAAACTGATCACCAAGTAAAAGCATCCAATCCATAAATTCCTCACTTGCAGGCCCCTCAAAA
Organism: Campylobacter vulpis; assembly: GCF_014217995.1. Classification (NCBI taxonomy): domain Bacteria; kingdom Pseudomonadati; phylum Campylobacterota; class Epsilonproteobacteria; order Campylobacterales; family Campylobacteraceae; genus Campylobacter; species Campylobacter vulpis. Next base: position 405,237 of record NZ_CP041617.1, on the reverse strand, counting down.
CGCTTTGCTTGTGCCATCATCTCTTCGCAAAATACACAAAGATCCGTTACCTCATCTAAGCTAAGTCTTCTCGCAGCCCAGGCTGTATTATGTGCTAAGGTTTCAAGCTCATTAATAGCTTCTTTATATTTCATTTTATCATTTCCAAGTTTGATAATTAAAGGCTCAAACCCATCACACATTTTACGAAAAAATTCTAAAAATTTCTCCACTTCATCGACATCATATTCAAGTTCTAATTTTGTCAAAATTCCCATAATATTATTCTAACTCCAAACCAAACATTTTTAAATTATAGCAAATGTTTTAATAAAAAACACTTTTAAATATCGTAAAACAAAATCAATGCGCCTATATTTTTCAATCATCTATATTTGTAAAATGACTATATTTATATATCAGTATTTTATTCGAATAAAAAATTTTATTTCATTCTTGTTCTAGCTCTTATTATATTTATTTAATATTGATATAATGTCTATTTCTTAGCATATTTAATAAAGGTTAATTAATGAAAACAAGGATACTATTGCTGTCTATCGCTACGGCACAAAGTTTGTATGCGATGAATGTGGATAGGCATAATTTTTATACAAGAGATTATCTAGATTTTGGGCAAAATCTAGGACAATTTACCCCAGGCTCTAAAAACCTTAGCATTATCAAAAAGGACGGCACAGAAGTGGCATTACCTAACCTGCCTTTTCCTGATTTTTCCAAATTTAATGGTTCGAATCGAACTTCAGTAGGTGGGGCTTATACTGCTTCGGCTAAGCATATAGTAGATCCGACTGGTAATAGATCCGTATTAAATCCAAGCATTAAGATAGGCGATTCAAGTTATAGCGATATAGGCATTAAAAAATACGCCAGCGATTCTGCATACACAAGGACAAATAAATTTATCGTAGAGGGGGGGTATAAGGTTACTGATTTTCGCACGATAAAAAATAAAAAAGAGGATTATGTTACCCACTATGAGGGGCAGGAGCGTTTTATCGTGTATAGAACGGGTAATGGGCTGATGAGCTTTGATAACTGGAAAGCATCGCCGAATAATAAAAAGGATTTTACTTCTAGTCCCGGCACAGCAGGGGGGATTTTTTATATGAATCCCAATAGTGGAGAATTACTCATAACAACAAATGATAGCAATTATGGTCCGCTAAAGGGTGCCATTAATACAGGAGATAGTGGAAGTCCTGCCCTTATTTTTAACAATAAAACGCAAGAATGGGAGCTTATAGGCACAGTTCACGGTGCCACGCCCAATGGTCAAAATAGACAAGAGGTCTCAAATACCTTTTGGGCTGTTGTCAATCCACAGGAGCTTGAGAGTTTCAAACAGCAATTTGAAGAGCAAAAAACCATAGATGGTGGCGAATATAGCAAAACGGATAATAAGGATAGCGTTTATACAGATAGCGGAACAATTAATATTAACACTCAAATCAATCAACAAAATGGAGGCATTATTCTAAGGGGTGCTGATAAAACCCTTACAATCACAGGAAGCGGCTCTTTCGCTGGGGCTGGCATAGACATAGATGAAGAAAATTCTAAGGTCGTGTGGGCTACGGGTGTGAGTGGTGATTTACATAAAATCGGCAAGGGGGAGCTTGAGGTTAGTCAGCAAACAAATGGAAATTTGCGTATGGGAGAAGGGGTAGTAAGATTAAAGGCGGAAAATAGCTTTAATAGCGTGTATTTAGGGAATAGAGAGGGGAAATTAATCCTTGATAATCAAAATGCAATGCGGGATTTTAATCAAATCAGCTTCAGCAAAAGTGGAGGGAGTGTCGATCTTAACGGACATAGCATTAGTATGAGTGGGATTAAGGCTTATAATGCGAGTGCCTTGATTACAAATGAAAATGAAAATAAGGTTTCCACACTCACGCTTAATAATGCAAATAAAACAATCATACATGCTAAACTTGAAGGAAATATCAATATCCAAGCAAGTGCCGCCCATACTAGCGTTAGCGTAGCAAATGCAAATAATGACGATAGGGCAGTTATCTTTGATGGAGGCTTTGAGATACAGACTTTAAGCGGGAGTAATCAACACATCGTTTTACAAGGAAAACCCGTGCCGCACGCCACTTGGACGCCTGCAAGTTGCCCGCCGCCATTTTTAATTTCTATATCTGGTTGTAGCATAGGACAGCATATTAATAAATATGATAAACCAAAAGCCGAACAAATGGGACAAGGGCATAAGGTCATCAATCAAACTGTAACTTTTAACCAGCCTGACTGGATACAAAGAGAATATAAGGGAAATATCACTTTAGATAACGGCTCTAAACTTTTCATCGAAAGAAATGCTAATGTAGAGGGAGACATCACGCTAAATAACGGCTCAACTCTCACTCTTAATAGCAAAACCCTTTATATCGATAGTAGCGATAGTAAGTCTTTAAGTCAAAGCATACAAAGTCAAAGCCTTGGTGCCGATGTGAAAGATACTATCACTTATGAGGGGGCGTTAAAGGCTAGTGCTAATTCTACTATCACATCACAGGGCATTAAAAGCTTTAGTGCTAGTATAGATTTAGATAATTCTACCCTAACAGCTAGCAATGATGAAATTAAGCTTTTAGAAAAGGGCTTGAAGCTAGAAAATGAAGCAAAACTTACAGCAAAATCTTTACATATCAAAAATACAAACAATGCTATTTCAGTCGATGAGAAATCACAACTTAGCATTGATGAGTTAAAAATAGAAAACAGCACCGTATCCTTAAACACTCAAAATGAAAATTTAAGTAAAACAATTAATGTCAATAGTTCAACCCTAAATGTCGCTGATGGCTCAAAAATCCCAAAAAATATGAGTTTGACGAATTCGACCCTAGCTTTTGATAATCTTAATTCCACTTTTTCACTCAATGGCTCTAAGTTTGATGACACTTCACGCTTAAGGGCTAAGAATCTAAGCCATAAGCAAAAAGATAGTATTACTTGGAATACAAATGGCGTTAAACACATCGATGTTAGCAATGTTTTGACCTTAAAAGATGTGGGTAGTGGCGAGGGTGATGATAAATTTTTAGCCCTTAAGCTCGAAGATACGGAAATTAATTTTTTAAGCGGCGGTAGAGTGCTTGTAAGCTTTACGCATAATTATTTAGATGATGGGACTGTGGATACTGAGCGTGTGTATGATATGATTTTGCTTAAAAAGCTGACAGCTCAAGAGGATCTTTTAGTAAGCTTTGAGGGGCAAGATAGCAATACCAAAATGCAAGCCCTCGCTACTAAGACAGATACAGGTATAAAACTAAGCTTTACAAAGGATAATCAAGTCAATGCAGATGATATTATGAATGCTATTGGTAACCGTGGTAATCATCAACAACTTTTACTACTTAATGACCTCATCACTACAAACCCAAATCACCCACTAGTTCTAGATGTAGCTTTTAACCGAAATAATACAAGTGCTATTAATAGAATTGTGGAGAGAATTCAAAGTATTGACGATGACGCAAAAAAGATTTCAAAAACGATGATGAGCAATTCAAATTTACAACTTATCAATCATCACAATAAGGTTACAAGTAAGCGTATAAATACTATTAAAGCAGCGAACATGAGTGCGAATAATGAGATTGGATCTTATTTATATGCCTCACTTGTAAGCGATGTGCCCTTAGTTTATCCTATGGACGAAAATCATTTGGTTAATAATATGTGGATCAATGCTGGAGGTGGATATTTTGACGGCAATGGGCAACTTAAATATTTTAGCACTAATATAGGATACGACAGACAATTTAGTTTCGATGAAAACGATGTGATTTTGGGGACTTTGCTAAGCTTTGGTAGGAGCTATGCAGATAATGGTGCGTATAATGATCATGTGAGTAATTATGGCTTTGGTGTTTATGGTGCTTTAAATCATGAAATGCATGAACTACAAGCGAATAGCAATTATGTCATAGGTAAAAGTAAAAAATATAATTATCTAGCCACAGACCAAATGACAGATTATGGTTTTGGTGTGAGCACTCTTTATAAATACGCATTTAAGCTTGATGAGCATCAGGCGTTGAAGCCTATTTTTGGACTTGAATATGTTTTTAATAAAATGGCTGGATATACACTTGATATTATGAGGATAGGAGCGTATAATTATCACGCTTTGAGTGGAGTTTTGGGTGCGGAGTATGCTTATAGTGATGAAAAGCTGTTTTTGAGTACGGCACTATCAGGGGAAAAGGCAATCCATAGAACAAATGACAAAATACGCGTTGGAATCGATGGCTCTCATCGTTTTATAGGCTATGATTTGCAAAATGATAGGCTAATTTATCATCTTGATGTGATGGCAAATTATAAAATCAACAAAAGCTTTGTGCTGGGTGCTAATGTGAATTTTCAAACGACCCTAAGGGGCGAGAGCGGTGTGGGAGGATTGCTTAAGAGTGAATATCGTTTTTGATGAGCTGTAAGTTTTGATGACGCAAAAAGGCATTTGATGAAAACTTTAACGATTATTGATACTTTTGGTTTTTTCTTTAGGCTTTTTTATGCTTTAAAAAATTTCCAAAACTCAAAAGGTGAGCCAAGCGGTATGATTAGTGGCTTTGCAAATTTTATTTATTCGCTTGAAAATGAGTATAAAAGCGATTATATTATCTTTGCTCTAGATTCTAAGGGTAAAACCTTTCGTAGTGAGATTGACCCTAATTATAAAACAAATCGCACTCCTCCCCCACCTGAGCTTTTGGCTCAAATTCCTATTTGCATTGAAATGATAGAAAAAATGGGCTTTGTAAGCATTTCTAAAGAATATTATGAAGCCGATGACATCATTGCTTCTGTGGTAAAAACCTGCAAGGATAAAGACATTTTCGTGCGTATCATTACGCAAGATAAAGACCTTTACCAGCTTATTGAGGACGGGAAAGTTAGTATTTATAGTCCCATTTCTAAAAATGACTATGATGAAGTAGCTTGTTTGGAAAAATACGGCGTCAAACCCTCGCAAATCAAAGATTTCTTAGCCCTTTGTGGCGATAGTGCGGATAATATCCCGGGCGTTAAGGGCATAGGTGCTAAAGGCGCTAAGAGTTTGCTTGATGAATTTGGTAGCATTGAAGAAATTTATGAAAATTTAAGTCTTGTTCGTAATGAAAGAAGTAAAAACTTGCTCTTAGAGGGCAAAGAAAATGCCTTTTTGAGTAAAAAACTCGCTAGTTTGTATGAAAATTTAGATTTAGGGAATTTGATAGAAAAAAGCATTTATCATCAAAAAGAGCCTCTCTTAAAAGTGCTTGAATATTTAGAGCGTTTTGAGCTAAACTCCTTGCTTAAAAAACTAAAAACAAATCCTCAAAATCGCAATCAAAATTTAGGTTTTAAAACAACCTTAATCCTTGATGAAAATACTCTTTTTAAGAAACTTGAAAGCTTTGAAAACGAAAGCATTATAGCTTTTGATACTGAGACAACAGGACTTAATGTAAGGGAAGCTAAAATCGTAGGTTTTAGCTTTTGTGTGAGTGAAAATGAAGCCTTTTATGTGCCGTTAAATCATACTTATTTAGCAGTGCCTAGCCAAATTTCAATGCAAACGGCAAAAAGAGCTTTGGAGCAAATCTATTCCCATTTCATCGTAGGGCATAATTTAAAATACGATTTTGCCATAATCGAAAATAATTTTAATCTCACTCCTCCTAAAAAATACGCCGATACGATGATTTTAGCGTGGCTTTACAATCCAACTTTACGTGTTAATATGGACGATTTAGCCTTAAGACTTTTTGATTATAAGACCCTACATTTTGAAAGCGTGGTAAAAAAAGGAGAAAATTTCGCCAGTGTAGAGCTTGAAAAAGCTTGCAAATATGCTGCTGAAGATGCTTATATCACTTTAAGATTTTATTTGTATTTTTTAAAAAATTTAGAACCAACTTTGCTAAAACTTGCTTTTGAGAGTGAATTTAATTTTATAGAAGTTTTAAGAAAAATGGAACAAAATGGCATTAAATTAGAAACGCAAAAACTTCAAAATTTAATGCAAGAATTCGAAAAAGAAATCAAGCTTTTAAGTGAAGAAATTTACACACTTTGCGATGATAAATTTAATCTTAATTCCCCAAAGCAAGTAGGCGATGTGCTTTTTGAAAAACTTAAACTCCCTAGTGCCAAAAAGACAAAAACGGGTTATTCTACTGATGAAAAAGTGCTAGAAAGTCTGACAGATAAACATCCTGTTGTGAGTAAAATTCTAGCTTATAGAGAGCTTGCCAAGCTTTACTCGACCTATTGTGAGCCCTTATTAAAACTTGCTTTAAAAGATGAAAATTCGCGTATTTATTCAAGTTTTTTACAAACAGGCACAGCCACAGGGCGTTTATCCTCAAAAGAGCCAAATTTGCAAAATATCCCCGCACACGGACAATATGCTAAGGACTATAAATCTTGCTTTATAGCACAGGAGGGCTTTAGCTTTATCAGTCTTGATTATTCCCAAATAGAACTTAGAATGTTAGCACACTTTAGTGAAGATGAAAAACTTTTAGAAGCCTTTAAAAACGATGAAGATATACACTCAAGAACGGCTATAATGATTTTTGGTGAGAGCAATTATGAAACAAGAAACATTGCTAAAAGTATCAATTTTGGACTTATTTATGGTATGGGCTATAAAACCTTAAGCCAAAATTTAAAGATAGAGGCAAGTTTAGCAAAAAGCTATATAGAAAAGTATTTTGCGAATTTCACAAGCATTAAAAGCTTTTTTGAAAAAGTGAAAAATGAAGCAAAAGCTAATGGTTACATCAGCACTTTAAGCGGTAGAAAGCGTTATTTTGACTTTACCAACGCAAAACCTATGCAAATAGCAATGTATGAAAGAGAGAGCATTAACTCCATACTTCAAGGCTCTGCCGCTGATATTATCAAGCTTGCTATGCTAGAACTTTATAAGGAGCTTGACATAGATAAAAGACTTATTTTACAAATTCACGATGAGCTAATTTTCGAAGTTAAAGATGAGTTATGTGAAAATTTTGAAAAAAGAGCTAGAGATATTATGGAAAATATAGTAAAATTAAAAGTTAATTTAAAAACAAGTTCAAGTATTGCTAAAAACTGGGGCGCTTTAAAATGAAGGAGTAATAAAAAATGGATTTAACGACCATACTTGGAATGGTGCTAGCTGTTACTAGTATCTCTGTGGGAGACATTTTAGAAGGGGGAAATCCTCTGCATGTCTTGCACTTTTCATCATTTCTTATCGTGATGCCAACGGCAGCTTTTTGTGCTATGACGGCTACACATAAAAAAATTGTGAAAGCCGCTTATAAAGAGTTAAAAATCGTTTTTAAGGGATCAGGGGTGAATTTGCCAGAACGCATCGCACAACTTATAGAATTTGCTATTATCGCGCGTAGAGATGGGCTTTTAGCTCTAGAATCAAGAACAAATGAAATTGAAAATGAATTTTTAAAAAATGCTATGATGATGTTAGTCGATGGTAAAAGCTTTGAAGAAATTCACGAAAGTATGGAGATTCAAACCGAACAATTGGAAGAGCATTATAAAGAATGTGCGGAATATTGGATAGTCTTTGGGGAAACCTGCCCTACAATGGGACTTGTTGGGGCTGTGTTTGGACTTATTCTTGCGTTAAAACTTTTGGATAATCCTCAAGCTATGGCTGCTGGGATTTCTGGTGCATTTACCGCTACGGTAACGGGGATTTTTGGAGCTTATGCACTTTTTGCACCCTGGGGAAGAAAGATGAAAGCTAACGGAATGGATTTTGTCAAAGAACAAGTTGTCATTACTGAAGCGATTAAAGGTATTGCAGAAGGGGCAAATCCTAGAGATTTAGAAGTGAAACTTTTTAATTTCTTAAGCCACGACGACCCAAGAATTTCACAATTTGACAAAGGGTAAAAATGGCTAAAAAACACAAATGTCCAGAATGTCCAGCGGGTGAAAAATGGGCTGTGCCTTATGCGGACTTCCTCAGTTTGCTTTTGGCACTTTTTATCGCACTTTGGGCTATTTCTGAAACAAATCCTGCTAAAGTCGAGGCTTTGAAAACGGAATTTGTAAAAATTTTCGATTACACAACAACTCAAGCTGTTAAAACAGAAAGTCAAAATACCGAAAAACACGCAGGTGCTTCAAGAACTCCAAATGATGAAATTGAAGCGCTAAAAAGACTGACTTTAAGTCAGCAAGAGACAATTAGAAAACTTAAAGCCGCCCTTGATCAATCCGAAAATCAAATTGCTCTTAATCTTCCCTCACGCGTGGAATTTGCTAAAAATAGTGCGGAAATTGTATCTGCTGATGTGCAAGATTATCTTAAGCGTATGGCACAGCTTTCTTTAAATTTGCCACCACAAGCAAAAATCGAAATCCGTGGCTTTACAGATAATAGTGATAGTGCCTTAAGAAGCTTTGAGTTGGGTTATGAAAGAGCTAAATCTGTGATGCAATATTTCATCGAGGGTGGAGTGAGTGTAGAAAAACTTAGCATTAAAAGCTATGGTTTTAATGAACCTTTACTAAATCACGCCCCAAACGATCTTGCAAACAATAGGGCTGAAATTTATTTTAAAGTTGATATAGATGATGATAATGCACAAAAATCAATTTTAGAATTACTACAAAGGGCTAATTAATTAGCCCTTAAACCAAGTAGCTATCTTGTCAAATAAACCCTTTTGCTCGTGATGCATACCATCTTTAATACCAAAACTTTCACTTAATTGCTCTAAAAGTTTTGTTTGCTCATCGTTGAGTGAATTTGGAAATTTAATGGCAATTTGCACGATTTGCCTACCTATGTGTGAGCTACGAACACTCTTAACACCCTCATTTTCAAGCACAAACCTTTGTCCATCTTTTGCACCTTTTGGCAAATTTAAGGTCGCCTCACCACGAATTGTAGGCACTTTCACGCTTTGACCTAAAATAGCCTGTGTAAAAAAAACGGGAAATTCTATATAAATATCCTCATCATCACGGATAAAAGTTTCATCTTCTTCTGCGTGAATTTTGACAAATAAATCCCCTCTGATACCATTTTTTGTGATATTTCCTTTTTCATTAACTCTCAAATTCATTCCACTATCTACACCCTCAGGAACTTTAAGCTCAACCCTATCTTTAAGCTCTTCATAGCCAAGTCCCTTACACTGCGGACATTTATCACTCGCACAGCTTCCACTACCATTACAATCAGGACAAGTTTGTGCAAAAGATAAAAAGCTTTGTTTCATAACAATTTGTCCTCTACCTTGACACTTAGGACAAGTTTGCATTTTGCCGTCTTTTGCTCCACTACCACTACAGGTCTTGCACGAATTTTTATAAATAAAATCAATTTCTTTTGTGCAGCCAAAAACAGCTTCTTTAAAGCTAAGATTAAGTCCCACAACAAAATCGGCACTAAATTTATCTTCATTATTTTTTTGTCGCGATTTCCTACCGCCAAAACCTTCGCCAAAAAAACTCGTAAAAATATCTCTGATATCTTCAAAATCACCAAAACCAGCACTCCCGCCAGCCCTACTCCTTAAAGCATCTTTACCATATCTATCATAAATGGCTCTTTTTTCATCATCACTTAAAACCTCATAAGCTTCGTTGATAAGTTTAAATTTGTCTTCAGCTTCTTTATCTCCTTGATTTCTATCAGGATGATATTTTAAAGCAAGTTTTCTATAAGCTTTTTTAATACTTTCTTTATCGGCATTTTGTGTGATTTCCAAAATCTCATAATAACTTATTTCCACGCATTTTTCCTTATTTTGATTAAAAGTTCTGATTTTATCAAATTTTAATTAAAAAATTATAATAAATTTGCAAGTGTTGAAACTTAAGAAAACTGCTTTAAAGTCGATTATACAAAAGTTAAGCAAAAATAAGATAAAATCGCAGATTTATCTTTTAAAAGGAAAAAAATGGACGCTAAAACCCAAAAATTGGAACTTGAAGAATTATTTAAGGAAAATAAAGAGGATTATATTACCTATGAAAAATTAGTTAAATATCTTAATAAACAACCAAATCTTACAGCAATTAAAAAAATTCGCTCTTTGATGAAAAAATATAAAGTTGAGCTTTATTCTGCGGCACAAATTGCCCAAATGCAAAATGTAGCAGATGCTAAGAGATTGGAGGAAGAAAAACAAAAACTCCAAGATACAGGCTTAGAAAATGAATTTAATTTAGCAAATGAAAATGAACTTTTGGAGTGGAGTCGCTCGGATTCCCCTGTGCGTATGTATTTAAGAGAAATGGGGCAAATTGCTCTATTAAATAAAGATGAAGAAGTTGAAATTTCAAAAAAAATTGAATTAGGTGAGGATATTATCATTGATGCTTTTTGTTCTGTGCCTTATCTCATTGATTTTATTTTAGATTATCAAGAACCCTTGATTAATAGAGAAAGACGTGTAAAAGAACTTTTTAAGAGTTTTGACGAAGAGGAGGACAAAGAAAACGATAAACTTGATGAAGAAGAAAATGAAGAAGAAAATGAAAACGAAGAGGATAAAAAAGCTAAAAAACCTAACAAAAAAGAAGACGAACGCACTTTAAAAGTGATAGAAAAATTTAAAGCTTTAGAAAAAGCAAAAAAAGAATGGCTTAAAGTCTCTAAAGAAACTAAGGCTAAAGAGGGTGATGACGAGCTTTTAGATAAACTAAGCATAGCTTTTAAAAAGAATATTTTAAAAGAAAAATTAATGGATCTAGGACCGACCTCAAAGCTTATCAGTGAGATCGTTAAGTCGATGGAAACAGCCCTTAAAAGCGATGATGAATTTGACAAAGAACTTAAGCGTTTAGAATATCGTCTCCCTATGTTTTCAGATGAACTTAAAGCCAGACACGCAGACATTTTAAAAGATATTACAAAATTAAGCAAAGATGAAATCGCCGAAAGAGCTATGGAAACAACTATGGTAAGCACTTATATGGAAATTAAAAAACTTTTCCAAACCAAAGAGGCAAGTAAAAAAAGCTTTGATTTAGAAAAAAGTCGTTTGAAAGAAATTTTAGAGCAAATCAAAAGAGGTAAAAAAATTTCCGATGAAGCTAAGGGTAGAATGGCGAAATCAAATTTGCGTCTTGTTGTAAGTATAGCTAAGCGTTATACAAATAGAGGTTTGCCATTTTTAGATTTGATACAAGAGGGCAATATAGGCTTGATGAAAGCGGTAGATAAGTTTGAATATAAGAGAGGTTACAAATTCTCCACTTATGCAACTTGGTGGATAAGACAAGCTATTTCAAGGGCGATTGCCGATCAGGCAAGAACAATTCGTATTCCTATCCATATGATAGAAACCATTAATCAAATCAACAAAATCATAAGAGAACATTTGCAAAAAAATGGCAAAGAGCCAGATGTCAATGATATTGCTAAAGAAGTGGGCTTGAGCGTTGATAAAGTAAAGCAAGTCATTAAAATTACCAAAGAGCCTATTTCTCTTGAAGCACCTATCGGTAGTGAAGATGATGGAAAATTTGGAGATTTTGTAGAGGATAAAAATTCGCTTTCTCCTATGGACAATATTCTAAAAGATGATTTAAAGGAACAAATCGATGAAGTGCTTGATCAGCTAAATGATAGAGAAAAGGCTGTAATTCGTATGCGTTTTGGTTTACTTGAAGATGAGAGTGATAGAACTTTGGAAGAAATAGGCAAGGAGCTTAATGTAACACGCGAAAGAGTAAGACAAATAGAAAGTTCTGCAATTAAAAAACTAAAGCACCCAAAAGTAGGACGCAAACTTAAAAATTACATTGAGGGGTGGAAATAAGCCTTTTTCAAGGCTTATTTTAGTGGCAACCACAACCCCCACAACAAGAACTACCATCTTTGAAAAAACTCTCAATAGCTTCAAAATTTGGCATTTCTGTGATTTCTTTTACAAGCTCTTTATAAGCGATTTTACCATCTTTTATCACAAAAACAGCTCTAGCTAAAAGCCCCTCTAAAGCACTATTAGCAATTAAAACGCCGTATTTTTCTCCAAATTCTTTAGTAACAAAATCACTTGCTACGACTAAATTGTCAATATTTTCAGTCGAGCAAAATCTTCCCATAGCAAAAGGCAAATCCATACTTACAACAATCACCTCAGCACCTTTAAAAGTGGCAATTTTTTGATTAAATTCTCTCGCTTCACTCGCACAAACAGGCGTGTCAAGGCTTGGCACGGTAAGAATAATTTGCGTTTTACCCCCTTTTGCAATCTCCACAGGACTTAAATCCTTAGCCTTAAGGCTTACTTTAGGAGCTTCTGCTCCAACTTCTGGCACATTTCCCTTTAAATTAACGGGATTTCCCTTAAAATTAACTGACATTTTTTCTCCTTTAATATGATGTATTATATTGATGATTTCTATTATGATGTGGCAAAAGCGGCGGTTGATGAACTCCACCTCGTTTAAAACCACCCTCTAAATTCCACATAGTATTTTGCAAAATCTTCTGTCCCTCCTCACTTTTTGTGAAATTGATAAATTCTTGCACTTTTTGATTTTGCAAACCTTTTTTTGTAGGGGCTAATTCCATAGCCTTATACATAGCAAATTCCTTTCCCACCTCAACAAACAAAGCCTCATTTTCTAAAGCCTTTTTCCAACATGAAGAGCCAATTAAAACATCGATGTTTGAATCTTGCCTCCATAAGCTTAAAGCTTCTTTTAAACCTTTTGCATATACAACAATATTTTTTCTAAGCTTAGTTAAATTTTCTCCATTTCCCATTTTAAGGGCTATAAATTCATAGCTATTATGCCCTCCACTCATCGCCATAATTTTAACTTTTTTATCTAAAAGATCGTTAAAAGAGGTAATTTTTAGAGGATTGTTAGGACGCACCATTAGACTTGTTTGGCATAGACGAATGACACTAATATCATCTATGCTTAAATTTGGCATTAATTCAATATATCGCTCCATAATCTTAACACTTGGTGCATAAATCAAATCTGCATCTTGTCTAGCCTTATAAAGCCAATTTTTAGAAGGACCGGAATTTACAATAACCTTCTCTCCGCTTTTTTTCTCAAATTCTAAAGCAAGTTCTCTCATAGTTAAAGCTGCTGGACTTGGTCCATAAAGTAAAATCTCAGCACTCAACAAACTAGCCATTAGAGTGCTTAAAATTAATATTTTTTTCACTATATCCCCCTTTCAATCATTTCGTTTATACTAACACTTAAAAGTTAATACTCTTCTTTGCAAAGTCCCGCTTCAATTAAAAAACAAGAGGGTTTATAATGCGTTTTTTTATCTTTGTCATATTTAGCATAACTTAAATAAAGAATATTTTTCGCCCTTGTTACAGCGACATAAAAAAGCCTTCTTTCTTCTTCTAAGCTCCCACCCATAGCCATTAATTTTTGATTTGGAAAGCGATTTTGTGCTAAATCTACCACAAAAACAAGATCAAATTCAAGCCCCTTACTCGCATGCACACTGAGTAAATTTACACCCCTACCGCTACTCATTTCACTTGATCCTAGCGTTAAAAAATTGTAATATTTGTAGATATCATTATAATTTTTTGCAAATTCTTTTAAGACTCCAAATTTTGCTTCTATTTTCTTTAAATTCTCACCTTTTCTTAGCACATCGACTTGTCCTGCTTTATTTGTTGCCCTTTTTGTTGCAAGCTCTTCACAAATTTCTTTAAAAAATTCATTATTAAAAATACAATTTAACACTTCTAAAGAATGCTTTTTATGCTCAACTTCTTTAAGAAAAAAATAAATTTTTTCTAAATTTTTCGCACAATTTTCATTAATTTTAGAGAGTTTTAAAATGGGGTGTGCGTAAAATTCACTTTCAAAATCAAAACGCTTTTCGCTTGCCAAATCATCTAAATCAGCAAAAAGTCCAAGTTCATAATTTCTTTTTTGATAATTTTTCAAACTTACACTTTTATCAGGCTCTAAAAAACCCTTAATCAAATTTCCATCTCCAAGCTTTAAAAGTGCATCAAAAATATCTTTTGCCAAAACCCCACCCACGCCTTTAGTATATTGTATAAGATGAATAAAAGCCATAATATCTTTAGGATTGACAACTAGGGCTAACATCGCACAAAATGCTTTAATTTCTAAACTTTCAAAAAAGCTCCCGCTCCCCTTTCTTACACTCGCAATCCCTCGTTCCCTTAAAGCTACTTCCATGCCATCGGCACTTGAATTATTGCGAAAAATCACAGCGATTTCTTCCAAGTTTATCCCACTTGTATATATCATTTTAGCGATATTTTGATATTGAGAAAACAATTCATCAAAAATGAGCAAACTAGGTGCCTTAAATTCATCTTGACGCGTTACGATAAGCTCTTTTGGATAAAGTCTTTCATTATTTAAGATAACTTTATTTGCAAGGGCTAAAATACTTTTTGAAGAGCGGTAATTTTTATTGAGTGAAAAAATTTGTGCGTCCATAAAACGCTCTTTAAATCCTCCTATAATGTTAATATCAGCACCATTAAAAGCATAAATGCTTTGATCATAATCTCCCACGCAAAATAAACTTTTGCTTTCAAATGCTTCGATAAGTGAGCTTTGTAAAGTATTTGTATCTTGATACTCATCAACTAAAATTTCATCAAATTCGTGTTTTTGAGTCTTTAAAAGCTCTTTTAAATTTAAAAGTAAATCATTAAAATCCACATAATTAAAACGCTTTTTTTCCACATCATACTCTTTTAAAATATCTTCATAAATTTCAGCATACACGCTTTGCTCATTATAATTTTGACAAAACCAAGTGTAAAATTCTTCACAATGTGCTTTATTTTGAAATAGGGAATAAATGTCATACAAATAAGAACTTGCATAAGGCTTCACATCGCTTAAATGTGAAAATCTTCTCTTTTCATAAACGCTTTTAAGTAGGGTTTTAAGCTCTCCTGCTTGTTTTAAAGCGATGTCTTTATTTGCATTTTTTAAGATAGTGTATGCAGTCGAATGAAAAGTGCCTGCTAGAATTTTACCTGTAATTTTACTATCAAAATAACGAGAAAGACGCGTTATCATCTCTTTGCTTGCTTTATTCGTAAAGGTTAAAAGCATAATTCTTTCAGGACTAATGCCCTGCTGCAATAAAAAAGCTATTCTAGCAACTATGGTAGAAGTTTTACCCGTGCCAGCACTTGCTATAATGAGATTGTGTCCAAATTTTGCTCTAGCAGCATTTAATTGCTCTTCGTTGAGTTTAGAAAGTGGCATCGCTATCCTTAAATAAAAGGCGTAATTGTAAAAAAAAATTGCTTAAAAAATGAAATTTTGACTTTCTTATTGTATAATGCAGGTTTTATTTTATTTAAATTTAAGGAAAAGAAATGAATGCTAAGGTTTTTTCTATCTTAATAGCTATCTTAGTCGCTTTAATATTAGCACTTGGAGGGACTTATTATTATCTTTTTGAGCGTGATACAAGCAGCACGGTCAATCAAAATCCTACAAATCAAATCCAACAGCAAATTCTCCCACAAGAGCCACAACAAAAAGAACAAAATTTTGTTCAAGAGACAAATACTAGTTTAAGCCCTATTTTGCCAACACAAACACAAGTAGATTTCAATCACACAATCAAACAGGAAAAAAGCAAAGAAGAGCCTAAACTCACAAAACAAGAAGAAAATAAAAAGCCAAACGAACAGCCAAAACAAGTCATTAAAGAAGTAAAAGATACAAAGAAAGAGTCTAAGCAAAATGTAAAAGAAGAGAAAAAACAAGAAAAAAACCAAAAGCAGATTCGTCTAAGCACCATAAAAGAATATCAACAAAAAGGTAAAGATAGTCGTTTTGAGCCAAAGCTTAGTTCTGAAACAATGAAAGTTTATGTGATGCACGGCAAAGCCTTGACTCAATACAGAATCGAACTTTTAGAAGATATGCTTATCCCAGTTCAATCAAAAGCACAAGATTATAATCTAAGTGTCTTTATAGAAATGTTACCAAAACATAAAATGAATATAAGCATTTATAATAAAGACATTATTTTTTCTCATATGAAAAAAGCCTATAAATACATTGACATTAAGCAATTAACCCCACACTTTAACAATCTTAATGAATTAAATTCAAAGGTCAAAAGAGAAGAGATCATCGAAAGGATAGAATTTAAAAGCGATGAAGAATTTAAAGGAAGTGATTTTGCCAAACATATTAAAAGCCTAAAAAGAAGACTTGAAACAGCTCAATTTTTCTTCCCTTTTACAGAAATCATTGAGATTAAATCTCAAAAATAGGAAATTAGCTTAATGTATGATAAGAGCTTAGAGAAAAAGTATTATGAACTTTGTGAGAAGCGTGGATATTTTGAGATAGATTCTAATAAAAATCTCCAAAAAGAGGGTAAGAATTTTTGCATTATGATGCCTCCACCTAATGTAACGGGCGTTTTACATATAGGACACGCTCTTACTTTTACGTTGCAAGATATTATCACGCGTTATAAAAGAATGGACGGTTACAGAACGCTTTATCAACCCGGACTAGATCACGCAGGCATTGCCACACAAAATGTCGTAGAAAAGCAACTTTTAGCACAAGGTATCACTAAAGAGGAGCTTGGAAGAGAAAAATTTATAGAAAAAGTATGGGAGTGGAAAGAGCAAAGTGGGGGTAAAATTTTAGAACAAATGCGAACACTAGGCATCACTCCAGCGTGGAGTCGTTTGCGTTTTACTATGGACGAGGGTTTAGCGAATGCTGTCAAAAAAGCCTTTGTAAAGCTTTATAATGAAAAGCTTATTGTTCGAGGTAACTATATGATAAATTGGTGCACCCACGATGGTGCTTTAAGCGATATAGAAGTCGAATATAAAGAAAACAAAGGTAAATTATATCACATCAAATATTTTTTAAAAGATAGTAAAGAATTTTTAGTCGTTGCCACGACACGTCCTGAGACTTTTTTTGGTGATACGGCGTTAATGGTGCATCCTGATGATGAAAGATATACAAAATTCATAGGAAAAGAAGTGCTTTTACCTTTAAGTCAAAAAGCAATTAAAATTATCGCTGATGAATATGTAGAAAAAGATTTTGGAACAGGCGTAGTAAAAGTAACTCCCGCACACGATATAAATGATTATGAGGTGGGTTTAAGACATCATTTGGAATTTGTAAGCGTTTTTGACGAAAAAGGAATTTTAAATGAGCATTGTTTAGAATTTAGAGGCTTAGAAAGACTTGAAGCGAGAGAAAAAATCGTCCAAAAACTTGAAAGTTTAGGTTTTATTGAAAAAATAGAAGAGCATCATAACCAAGTAGGCTATTGCTATCGTTGCAATAATATTGTAGAGCCTTACATTTCTAAGCAGTGGTTTGTCAAAAAAGAAATTGCTAAAAAAAGCATAGAAAAAGTTGCCTTAAATAAGACACAATTTTACCCTAACCACTGGATCAATAGCTTTAATGCTTGGATGCGGGATTTACGGGACTGGTGTATCTCAAGACAGCTTTGGTGGGGACATCAAATTCCTGTTTATTACTGTAAGTGTGGATGTGAGTGGGCTAGTGAAGATACACCTAAATCCTGCCCAAAATGTGGCGATACAAATTTTCATCAAGATCCTGATGTTTTAGATACTTGGTTTAGTTCGGGTCTTTGGGCCATGAGCACACTTGGCTGGGGAAATGAAAGCTGGGGTAAAGATAAATTGTGGTTTGAAAATGATTTGAAAGAATTTTATCCAAATTCCTTGCTTATTACTGGTTTTGACATTTTATTTTTTTGGGTCGCTAGAATGATGTTTCAAAGCACAAATGTCCTAGAAGAACTTCCCTTTAAGCATATTTATTTACACGCTTTGGTTAAAGATGAGCAAGGGCGTAAAATGAGCAAAAGCCTTGGTAATGTCATCGACCCAAATGAAAGTATTAAAACTTATAGTGCGGATATTTTGCGTTTTACCCTTGCTTTGCTTGCTGTGCAAGGACGCGATATAAAATTAAGTGAAGATAAACTTTTGCAAGTAAGAAATTTTACAAACAAAATTTATAATGCGACAAATTATCTTCTTTTAAATGAAAAAAGTTTTGAAAATTTAGAGAATATCACACTACAAAGTGAGCTTGCCAAATTTATTTACGCAAGGTTTCAAGAATGTCTTAAACAAATAAGAGAAAATTTAGAAAACTATCGCTTTAACGATGCGGCAAATCATCTTTACCGATTTTTTTGGGACGATTTTTGCGATTGGGGAATTGAGCTTAGTAAAGCACAAAAAAGTAGCGTTAAGGAACTTGGAAGCATTTTTAAAGAAGCCCTAAAAGCTTTACACCCTTTTATGCCTTTTATGAGCGAGTATGCTTATCATAGATTAAGTGGCACGGAGCTTGAAACAAGCACTTCGATTATGATAAGTGCTTATCCGAATTTAGGCATTAAAGATGAAAAAATAGAACGCACTTTTTCTTTATTGATAGAAAGTATCATTAGCATACGCCGTGCAAAAAGCTTAATTGAGCTTGGTAACGCTAAAATTGAAAAAGCCTACATTAAACTTAATAATCCCGCAATGCAAAGTGAAATAGAAAAATATCAGCATTTCATTATCCTTCTTGCAAAATGTGAAAATATAGAATTTATAAGCGAAAAATTAGATAATGCCATTTGTGATGTGAGTGAAAATTTAGAAATTAATATTAAGCTTGATAATATCGATTTAAGTGGAATTTTAGCAAGGCTAGAAAGTCAAAAAGTGAAACTAGAAAAAGAAATCACCAAGATCAATGCAATGTTAAGCAATGAAAAATTTCTATCTAAAGCACCAAAAGAAGTTGTATTACAAAATCAAGATGCATTAAATAGCCTTAAAACTCAGCTTGAAAAAGTGCAAAAGGAACTTAAAAATTTAAAGGGTTAATTTGATAAAAATACAAAATTTACAAAAATATTATGGTAAAGAGTTGGTTATTAACGATGTCTCTTTGGAAATTAAAAAGGGCGAAATTTACGCCATAGTAGGACATAGCGGAGCAGGTAAATCTACGCTTTTAAGATGTATTAATGGACTTGAGAGCTATCAAAAAGGCAGTCTTAAGGTTTTTGATTTAGAGCTTAAAGACCTACTTGAAAATAAACCAGAAAAGCTTAAAAGTTTAAGAAAAGATGTAGGAATGATCTTTCAAAATTTCGCCCTAATGAACCGCAAAAATGTTTTTGAAAATATCGCTATGCCCTTAAGAACGCACTATACACAATGCAAATTTATGGCGAGTTTGTTTAAAAAAGATTATATGAGTGAGAATGATGTTAAAAAAAGAGTTGATGAGCTTTTAGATATCGTAGGTTTAAGTCATAAAAAAAATTCTTATCCTAAAGAATTAAGCGGGGGACAAAAACAAAGAGTTGCCATAGCAAGAGCCTTAGCACTTAATCCTAAAATTTTATTAAGCGATGAAGCCACATCAGCACTTGATCCTAACACGACTAAAAACATTTTAGAACTTATCCTTAAAATCAATAAGGAATTTGGCATAAGTGTCGTTTTAGTTACGCACGAAATGGATGTGGTAAAAGACATAGCGCAAAAAGCTATTTTACTGGAGCAGGGACAAATTATTGGCAGCGGTAAAATCGATGAATTATTTTTAAAGCCTAATGCTAAAATGAGAGAATTTTTAGGAGAAAGTGATTTCTTACCAGAAAATGGACTCAATATTAAGCTTTATTTCCCCAAAGAAGTCGCCCAAAATAGCATTATAACACATATGGCAAGAACCTTAGATATTGATTTTAACATCGTTTGGGGTAAAATCGAAAAACTCAATGGCGTGGCTTTGGGTAATTTGGTCATTAACATTAATGAAAAGGACAAAGAAAAAGTCTTAGCCTATATAGAAAAAAGTGGCGTTTTATGGGAGGTGGCTTAATGGGAGAGTTTTTTGCAAGGATAAGAGAATTTTTTAGTGAAATTTCTTGGCAGGGTATGAAAGAAACGCTTGTCGCCTCTATCACAAATTTTTCTCAAAATTATGATTTAATTTTGAAACAAGCCTTAAACGAAACCATTTATATGAGTTTAATGAGTGTTTTTGTAGGATTTTTACTAGCAATTATTCCCGGAATTTTACTTGCCATTTGGGGACGCGATGGCATTAGAGAAAATCCTTTTGCTTATAGTGTTTTAGATTTTATTACGAATATTTTAAGAGCTTTTCCTTTTCTTATTCTTATTATCGTGCTTTTGCCACTTTCTAAAATTGTTGTTGGCACAAGCATAGGCACAGATGCTGTTATCACTCCCCTTTCCATAGGGATAGCACCCTATTTAGCCAAAATGCTAGAAAGTGCTTTTAAAGAAATCGATAAAGGAGTCATAGAAGCAGCAAAATCTTATGGAGCTAGCGATACCCAAATCATCTTTAAAGTTATTTTTGTCGAAGCTTTACCAAATATCATTAGTGGTTTAACCCTAACTTTGATTTTTACCATAGGCTTTTCAGCTCTTGCAGGAACGATAGGCGGAGGTGGGCTTGGCGATGTAGCGATACGCTATGGCTATGAGCGTTTTGATAGTGTGATGATGATACAAACCGTTGTTATTTTGCTTATTTTAGTGCAAATGGTGCAAATTTTAGGTAATTTATTCTACACTTGGGCGAAAGATTGTAAAGAAATTTATATTATTATAGGAATTATTTTAATCGATTTATCTAAAATCATTTTTGATTTTTACAATCAAGAAAGCATTATTTTTGAAGTATTATTAGGAATTTTCTTAAGCTTAATTTTAGTTTTTAAATTTAAGAAATAAAAAAAGCAAGTAATTAATATTATATTAAAATTTTTTAAGCTACAATCAGTTCTAATTAATTTTTGAAAGGATAAGCTATGATGTCTCAGATGTCCTAGCCTGACTATCTTTAAAACTCTTTCTTGATAGTCAGGGCGTAAGATAAGCAAGCACGATGACTTAAAGAAAGGAAAAATATGAACTTCAAAACACTACTTTTAGTAAGCCTTTTAGGCTTCACTCTTAATTTAAATGCCGCAGAAAAGATTGTTGTCGCAGCAACTCCTGTTCCACACGCTGAGATTTTAAATCAAGCCAAAGAAGATCTTAAAAAAGAGGGTTACACGCTTGAAATTAAAGAATTTACCGATTATGTTTTGCCAAATCTTGCCACAGATAATGGTGAAGTCGATGCAAATTTCTTTCAGCATTCGCCCTATTTGGAGGAATTTAACAAAAGCAAAGGCACTAAGCTTGTGAAAGTCGCAAATATTCACATTGAGCCTATGGCTGTGTATTCTAAAAAATACAAAAATTTTAACGAACTAAAAGATGGTGCTAGGATTGCCGTTCCAAATGACCCTACAAATGAGAGTAGAGCACTTGATATCATTGCTAAAACAGGGCTTGTAAGTTTTAATGATAAAGCTTTAAAAACACCGATTGATATAACTCAAAATCCTAAAAATATCAAATTTATAGAACTTAAAGCCGCGCAATTACCTCGTGCTTTAAGTGATGTAGATGTGGCTGTGATTAATTCAAACTATGCTCTTTTGGCGAATTTAAATCCTGTCAAAGATTCTATTTTTATCGAAGATAAAGATAGTCCTTATGCAAATATTTTAGTCGTTAAAGAGGGCAAAGAACAAGATCCCAAAATCAAAGCTCTCATAAAAGCACTACAAAGTGAAAAAATAAAGAAATTTATTGAAGAAAAATACAATGGCGCTGTAATTCCAGCTTTTTAATCCCTATTAAATAGGGATTTCGCTACAAGGAGATAGCTATGAATTTCTCAAAAATTATTTTTAGCTTTTTTTTATTTTTTTCTTTTTTATTTGCCAATGAAAAAACCATCATTATAGGACTTACACCTAATCCTTTTGAAAGTTTAATAGAGCATATGAGAGAAGATTTTAAAAAAGAGGGTTATGAGCTTAAAATTGTTGAATTTGCTGATTATATCCTGCCAAATAAGGCTTTGAGCAACAAGGAACTTGATGCAAACTTATATCAGCATAAGCCTTTTTTGGACGAATACAATAAAAATGCCAAGAGTGATTTAGTCGCCACTACACCTATCGTGATTGCTCCTATGGCTGCGTTTAGTCAAAAACTTAAAGATCTTAGTGAATTAAAAGATGGTGCTAGAATCGCTATTCCAAACGACCCGACTAATGAAAGCAGAGCTTTGGAGCTTTTGGAAAAAGCGGGACTCATTAAGCTTAATCATAAGGTTTTAAAAACCCCACTTGACATCGTGGAGAATCCTAAAAAACTTAAATTCCTCGAGCTTAAAGCTGCACAATTACCTCGTGCTTTAGATGATGTAGATGTGGCTGTGATTAATTCAAACTACGCTTTAGGAGCGAATTTAAATCCAGTTAAAGACTCTATTTTTATCGAAGATAAAGATAGTCCTTATGTTAATTTTATAGTCGTAAGAGCAGAGGATTCGCAAAGTGCAAAAACTAAAGTTATTGATAAGGTCTTAAGAAGCGAAAAACTTAAGAAATTTATCGAGGAAAATTATAAAAATATTTTAATTCCGGGCTTTTAAGGAGAAAAAATGAAAAAACTCATTTTAATTATTAGCTTATTGTTTCATTTTACTTTTGCAAATGATAAAACCATAATTATAGGTGCTACACCTACTCCACACGCTGAAATCTTGGAATTTAGCAAAGATTTATTTAAAGAAAAAGGTTGGAATTTGGAGGTTAAAGAATTTGCTGATTATATCCTGCCAAATAAGGCTTTGAGCAACAAGGAACTTGATGCAAACTTATATCAGCATAAGCCTTTTTTGGACGAATTTAATGCAAAGCAAAAAAGCAAGTTAGTCGCGGTAGATAATATCATTTTGGTGCCTATGGCTGGGTATTCTAAAAAAATTAAGGACAAAGGCTTAATTCCACAAAATGCTAAAATCGCTATTCCAAACGACCCGACTAATGAAAGCAGAGCTTTAGATTTACTTCAAAAAACTGGACTTATTAAGCTTAATAACAACATTTTAAAAACCCCACTTGACATCGTGGAGAATCCTAAAAAACTTAAATTCCTCGAGCTTAAAGCCGCGCAATTACCTCGTGCTTTAGATGATGTAGATGTGGCACTCATTCCTACAAATTATGCGCTTGGAGCAAAATTAAATCCAAAAGATGGACTTTTTATCGAAGATGAAGGAAGCTTATATGCTATTGTTTTAGCTGTGCAAGAAAAAGATAAGGGCAGCGAGAAAACACAAATTATCAAAGAAGTGTTAAAAAGCGAAGCTGTAAAAAAATTCATTAAAGAAAAATATAATGGTGCTGTAATAAGCTTATTTTAGAGGAAAATATGAGGAAAATTTGTTTTGTTTTTTTGTTTTTATGGCAAATTTTAGAGGCTGGAAATTTAGACCTAGTTAAAGCCGCCCTAATCAAAGAATATCAAAATAATTTTCCTCAAATTATTATCAATCAAATTGATTTAAAAATTACTTCTTTGCCTAAAGATTTTGAAAGCTTTGAATTTTTACGCATTGCTAATGGCAAATTTAATAAAGCTCAAGGCTTTGTAAGGGCGGAATTTAAAACCCCGCAAAATATCTCCAAAAATGTTTTTTTTCGTTATTTTATCCGTGCCAATTTAGAAGTTTTGCGTAGCACGAGGGCGATAAAAAGAGGAGATAGAATCGGTGCGTTTGATTATAGAATTGTTATGATGGATTTTGATAAAGTCCCAAGCAATGCCTTAAACAAGGAAGACTTAAATAATCTTCTTGCAAAAAATAATATTAGCAAAAATACAATCTTAAGACAAAATATGTTTAAAACTACGGCTATCATTAAAAGAAATGATCAAGTTATAGGCGTTTTAAAGGATAAAGGTATAGATGTCTTAATTGAGCTTGTTTCTTTACAAAGTGCAAATTTGGGCGAGAGAATTCGCGTTAAAAGTAAGGACGGCAAGGTAATGCAAGGCATTGTTATGGGGAAAAATAGGGTTTTATTACAATGAAAGTTTTATTAGGAATTACTGGTTCTAGCAGTGTGCATTTAGGACTTAAAACACTTGAAAATTTAGAACAAAAAGCTGAACTTTTTTGCATTATTAGCAAGGGGGCAAAAAAAAGTTTTGAGGCAGAAAAAAAACAAAATTTAGAGCAAATTGTCCAGCGGTTTAAACGCTGCGTTTTTTTAGATAATGAGGATTTAAGCACAGGGGTTTCAAGTGGCTCTTTTGGCATAGACAAAACCATCATTGCTCCCTGCTCCATTTCAACATTGGCTAAAATTCACGCTGGTTTTTGCGATACTTTACTAACAAGGGCTTGTGCCGTAGCCTTAAAGGAGCGTAAAAAACTCATTTTAGCCGTGCGTGAAATGCCTTTTTCTACGCTAAATTTAGAACATATGGCAAAACTTTCTTTAATGGGTGTTATGATAGCACCGCCTGTTTATGCGAGTTATAGCAAAATAAAAAATTTGGAAGATTTAGAGAATTTTATTGTTGGAAAATGGCTTGATTTACTAGAAATTAAGCACGATTTATATAAAAGATGGAGTTAAAAAATGCTTTATGATATAGTTATTATTGGAAGTGGCACGGTAGGAGCTTTTGCGGGATATTATGCAGCAAGGGCTGGAAAAAAGGTATGTTTAATTGATAAATTTGAAACACCCCATACGCTAGGATCTTATCACGGCGATACGCGTATTTTTCGCATTGCTTATGGGGAGGGGGGTAAATATATCCCCCTTTTACAAGAAGCTTATACGCTTTGGGGAGAATTTGAAAAGGCACATAAGATTAAGCTTTTTGAGCGTGGTGGGCTTTTAAATGTAGGTAGTTACGAGAATGATTTTATGCAAAATATTCTTACAAGCATTAAAGAATTTAAACTCAACACAAAACAACTTAACGCTAAAGAAATTTATGAAAATTACGGCATTAGGGTTGCAAAGGATTTTTTTGGCGTTTTAGAGCCTGATACAGGGTTTGTTTATAGTGATTTAAGCGTAAGTCGTGCGGTTTTAGAGGCTAGGAACTTGGGTGCAGATATTTTAATCGACACTCTTAAAAATGTGGATAAAAAAGAAGATATTTTTACCCTGCATTTTGAAAATAAAGAAAAAATTAAGGCAAAGCAAATTTTAATTTGTGCAGGAAGTTTTGTAAGCGAGGTTTTAAACTGCTTTGATTTTGAATTAGCCCCTGTGAGTGTTGGGGCGAAAAGAAAGGTGGTGCATTGGTATGAAAGCTTGGGACATTATCCCATTTCAAAACTTTCATCATTTATTATAGAATTTGAAGATGACCATTTTTACGGATTTTATGATTTTAAAGACGGACTTAAAATTGGACGTGATCAAAGCGGACAGCTTATTAATAGCAGGGAGGAGCGTAAGGATTTTGGTGCTTATGAAGAGGATTTTAGGGAGATAGATAGGTATATTAAGAACTTTTTTCCTAAAATAGGCTCTTTTAAAAAAGGAAGTGTTTGTAGTTATCCTTTGAGTATGGATAATGATTTTATAATTGATTTTTTAAGCGAAAATATTTTTTTCATCGGCGGTTTAAGCCACGGTTTTAAATTTGCTCCTGTGCTTGGAAATTTAGGCTTTAAAACCTTAAATTCTGGTAGGTTAAATGAAGATATTCAAAAGCATTTTGGTTTAAATCGTTTTAAAATTTAAATACAGTCATAAAGCCATTTTACTGACTTAGCATTTGTAGCTAAATTTTAATATACAACTTTGCATTAATTAATGCTTCTTTTTTAATTTCGCACCTAATACTCTCAATTTTAGCCATTTGAAAACATTTTAAAATATTTTAATAAAATTTCATTTTTCATACTTTAAATTTTCACTACTTAATATAAGATTGATTCTTAATCAAAGCAATATTACGACTAAACAAATGAGTTTTACTTTTCTTTATCCATTGTTGATTAAGCCTTATTGCTTCAATGCTTTCATCAATACCGATAAAATTTCTACCTAAATTTAGGGCTTCTTGTAAAAATCCTCCCCCACCACAAAAGCAATCCATAACCCTAGAATCCATATTTGATGACATCGCAATAATACGCCTTAGCATTGCTCTATTTTTTTCAGTGGGATAGGCTTGATTTTGAGAATCTTTAAACTCCCAAATATCTTGTATCTTTTTGCCCTTGCATTCATTTACATAAACTTTCTTGCGTGGATTATTATTTTTACTCCATTCAATTAGCCCTGCTTCTTGCAATCTATCAAGCTATTTGATTAACTTTTATAATCTTTATAATCTCACACACATCATAGTTATGACTTTTACTTAGCATT
This sequence comes from Campylobacter vulpis, assembly GCF_014217995.1. Classification (NCBI taxonomy): domain Bacteria; kingdom Pseudomonadati; phylum Campylobacterota; class Epsilonproteobacteria; order Campylobacterales; family Campylobacteraceae; genus Campylobacter; species Campylobacter vulpis. The sequence continues at coordinate 378,935 of NZ_CP041617.1, read as the reverse complement.
CCAAAGATTTTAAAAGTCTCTAACAAAAAGTCTTTATCCTTAGAATCTAAGATAAGCAAACCGCATTCTTTAGATTCTGCCACTCTGCCTAAAAGTGCAGGGTTGCAACATAATTCCGTGATAGGAAAACAGACATAAAGCATAGGCTGTACGCCAACTGTCCTTTGCTTTTCTTTAATGATGATTTCCACTAGCACATCAAAATGATTAAATTTATGCACCAAAAGCGGATATTTGACTTGAGATTCATAAAATTCCACACCTAAAATATTTTTGCTTATAGGGTGGCTTCGTAAAATCTGCAAATCGCTCCTAGAATCCAAAAATTCATCATCTTTAATATTTTGCAAAAAGGCTAATAAATTTGTTATTTCACTCTCTGTGATAATTCTCCATTGCGTGAAATAGTAAAGATATTCACTAAGCTCATACAAGGCTTTTGTTTTGCCATTTGCCCCGATAAATTCACTTTGCTCTAAAGTGCTTAAAGCCAACTTTTCTTTATCATTTTTATCTACATCATAGCTGATTTGCCACTCAATATAATGTTTTTGTGAAAATGGAATCTGTCTTGTCGCAGTAGGTAGTCCATTTTCATAAAAGCTATTGCGTATTTTTACTCTCGTTTTGCCACTTTGCGTGGTAAGTGGGATTTCTACAAAGATTTGTTTATTTTCACATTTTTGTATTTTCATAATGCACTCCTAGCAAGTTTGTAAATTTTTAATATCAAATCTTTTTGCATATTGTGCGAGTAGGTCTTGTGTAAAATTGTGAAAACCAATATCTGCATATTCTATTTTAAAATCCTTTGATATTATCCCATCACAAATAAGCTCATAGCTGTTGTTATAGAAAAAAGGTATTTTTGAACAAAGATTAACAATCAATAGACAACATTTTTCATATTTCCACAAAGAATCTTTTTCATCTTTTCTACCGCTTATAGCGTGAAAAAATGAAATATACTTTTCAATATTTACCATTCTATTTTCAAATCCTATCTGCTTACTTTTTGACAACTCAAGGCTATATTCCTTTATGGGAATAACATACAGCTCTCCTAATACCATTTTTGGATAACGCATATGCAAGTTTAGGCTTTCAGCAAAAGTTCTTTCAAAAAGTGTATCTGTATTTTTAGCAATACTTCTCATTTGTGAGTGCATATTAACAACCAAACAATGTTGAGAAAAATCAAAACCATAAACATCTTCTTTATTTTCAAAGCTTAAAGGTCCCCATTTTACTAAAATTGCTTTCTTTTCAACATTGTTTGGTGTTACACAAATATCTTGGTCTTTTTGTTTTAAAAACCCTGCGAGTTTAATTTCTGGTTTTGAGTTATTGAGTGGTGGAAAGATATTTTTCTCATCTACTCCGCATCTTATCAAATCGTGCTTAATAATTTCGTGGATACAATTAATGGGTTTTTGTGAGCGAATAATATTGCTAAACCCTTGTTCCCCATTTTCTATAATAGCATCTTCAAGCATTGTTTTAAAATCATTTAAAAATCTATAAACAAACATTACAAATCCAAACCATATTTGTCGATTAAAAAACTATCAATTTGTTGATTATTGCTTTTAAGTAAAAATTCCTTCTCACTAGAGTCTAAAAAAGGAACACTAAATTTTTCAATATATTTCTTTTGGTAACAAAAATAGCCCCCTTCAATTTGATAGCTTGTATGTTTAATATAATAATCCATAATACAAGAATTAAAAATTTTTTCTAAAATTTCAATTTCCATTATAGGATTTTCAAATACTGCATAACCGTTGCAAAATAAAGCCTTTTTGTCTTGTATCAATATGAAATTTGGCTTTGATGAAAAAGTGCCAAAAAGTAATTTTTTACCATAACGATTAAGCCCTTGTGTTCGCCCATAGGCATACCAAGCTACTGCATTTATTTTGCCTTTATCTCTCGAGTCAAGTTCATCTTTTCTGGTAAGCAAATAGTTGTAAGTTTGCGTAAAATCTTTTTGCATTCCAACTTCATCAATAATAACAGCATTATCTTTAATAATTGCGTAAGGAAAAATAAAATAGCCACACTGCCCCGTATTTTTAAATTCTGGAATCTTATAAATCGGTTTTATCAATTCTGTATCAATAATATATCTTTTACCATTTACATCCCTATAATATTGCTTTCCATCATATTCTACCCTATATACTTCATCTCTTAGTGTTGCAATACCTGCATTGATAAAAGTGGCAAAATTAAAAAACTGACTTTCTATTTTTGCAATATTAGTTTCTGTTTTAGTATCTAAAAAACGCCATTTTTCCAAAAAAACATTCTGCTTATCAAACGTTTGAAAATGTATAGTTTGCAAGGCTTGTTTAATATTATTTGTTTTTGACAAGTTTGCATATTCTAAGCTCTTTGTGTTTGTTTTATCAAGTGTGATAATAGCATTGTAAGTTCTTATCGGCTTAAAAACCATATTATCCTGCAAGTCAATAAGTTTTGTCAAATGAGGCTCTATGAAATCTCGCAGTGGTTTTGCTGCACTAATGGTTAAAAAATTATTTGGCACAATAAAGCCAATTTTGCCATTTTTATCTAAAAATTTTATACTTTGTTCTATAAAGGCATAAAAAATATTAAAGACACCTTTGCTTGTTGTTTTAAAATTATTTTTTAAAAAATCTACTTGTTTTTTGCTTAAAGTGTGTGGATTTACATAAGGGGGGTTGCCTACAATATAATCAAAAGAAATGTTAAAAAGCATATTCCAATTTTCTTTTAAGCTATCAACGCATTGTATATTTATATCATCATCCTTTATTGTTTCACCATACATTAAACACATAATTTTAAGTAAAATTTTTACTCTTTCAGTGTTGATAGAACTTATATCTAATCCAAAAATTTGATTTTTTACTATATCTTTTATACTTCTATGTGTTTTTTCTTTAATAAGCTCTATTGCAGAAATTAAAAAAATTCCGCAACCACAAGCTGGGTCAATAATTTTTATAGAATCTAAATTTACTTCACTTTTCAATATATCTTTACAAATAAAATCAGCAATATATTTTGGAGTAAAAACAATACCATTTTCATTTTTGTATGATTGCTCTAAAAGTTTTTCAAAAAGCACATTGAAAGTTTCAAGACATAAAGGCAAGTTGTGTTTTTTAAAGACATTGATAATGCTTTCATCAATGTTGCTAGAGTTTATTTTTTGATGCTTATCAAATTGTTGTGGCTTTATTGTATCTAGTGCATAATGCATAATGTGTTCTTCTATGTTGGGCTTATCTATCAACAATGGATATATGGCATTCAATGTCTCTTTATGTGCTTGTGTCATTATCTCTCCTTAAAAAAATTAATATTGTACTATACCTTTTCACAATATCCATAATGCACTCCTAGTAAATCTCTAAAATACTGCAAAATCTTAGGGCTTAGAATCTTGCTTTCACTCGCCATTATAAAGTGAGATTCTAGGGCTTTAAATTGTTGAAAGTCAATCATCACATCACAATTTCCAAAATAATAAGGAATATGCGGTAAAAACAATTTAAACACATCAACATAGCAATAAAGGCTATATTTTTCTTTTGTTACAAAAATCGTATTGCTATTTTCTTTGTTTATAAAAGTCTTAGAGCGACGCAGGGCATTTATATCCCGCATTGTGTAAAACATCGCTTTGACTTGCGATTTTTCCACGCGCTTTTTATTAGGATATTTATCAATGTAGCTACTGATATAATCAAAATCATTTAGGCTAAATTCTTTTCCATCTATTGTCTTAAAATTAAAATTACAAATATAGTCATAATCCATTCCCCTACTATCCCTTTTATACAAAGCGATAATTATGGGAAAATACCCCTTAGAATCTTTGCAAAAAATTTGAGAGCTAATAATTGTAGAACCTATGAGTTTGTAAGCTTTTACAAAATCTTTTAATGCACTAAAATTAGTCCTTTTTATCAAATAGGAAAGTGGGTGCAAAACACAGATAAAATCCGCCTTTAATCTCTCATAAGAGCGCAAAAAGCTTATGCCCATATCCCTATGTTGCAAAGCAGAATCTATTTGTATAGAATCTTTATTTTTAAGATGATTTTGCACGATAGAAGTCCTATCATTATAAGGTGGATTACCCACAATAATGAGCCTATCAGTTTGCGTGGTAGCAAAATTCTCTCTAGCAACATTGTGCAATGCGTTTTTATGAAGTAAGATAACCTTAGAATCTAGTGTGCGTTTGGCAATATGCAAAGCCATTTTATCAATATCAGCTCCTATGATTTTGCTAAAGCTATCTTTGGCAAATCCGCTTTTAAGAATGGCTTCTGCGTGTAAGAAATTCCCACTTCCGCAAGAGCTATCAAGCAGCACATAGTTTTTAGAATCTATATGTTTTTTAAGCATTATATAGACTTCATTTACCAAAAAATCAGCAGTGTAAAAACTGCCAAGATTGATTTGCTCTTTTGTGCTTAAATGCGTTGGTTTTGTCATTGATTTATCTCTATACCCCTACTCCCACTCAATAGTCCCTGGGGGTTTTGAAGTGATGTCATAGACTACGCGATTAATGCCTGCTACTTCGTTGATTATGCGATTTGAGACAGATTCTAAAAAACTAATTAACATTTATGCTTCCAATACCAATAAATCATCAAACAAATTTGGTCCCAATCTCTCTTTAGTTTTTAATTTTATCTTAAATGTATCTATATCCTTTGGATTGTATGGAAGCTCAAAGTAATTTTTAAGTCCATTCCAATCACATTCTCTTAAGGTAATAATTTCATTTAAATGAAAACTTACATAAAAATCTCCCGCTTTTGAAACAAATTTCTCCGCTTCAATTTTCGCTTTTGCTATACCACAATACTCGCTATCTTTTTCAAACCCTATAAAATTTCTATCCAATCTTTTTGCAGCTAGAGCGGTTGTGCCTGTGCCTAAAAATGGGTCTAGGATAATATCCCCCTTTTCACTACTCATTAAAATAATGCGCTCTAGCAAATGTAGGGGTAATTGACAGGGGTGATTATCTCTATTTTTGGTGTGGCGGATTCTATGAATATCACTCCACACATCAGAGCAGAGGGGACCAAATGGGTGTAAAATATTTTTCTTACCCCCATAATCCTTAAATAAAACGCCCCGCCTATCCCTTTTGTGTGGATAACGAACTTCCTTAAAGCGATTTTTTGCTTCCCCTTTAGAGTAAAATAAGATTCCATAATGAGCAGGTTGCAAAGTTTTACCCATAGGAGCAGTCATTGCTTCCCAGCTTATCCAATGCCGAAAAATAGCTATTTCATTAAGAAATCCTGCATAAAAAGTAAGCCATTTTGGGATATTGTGTAAAAATATAAAGCCATCATCTTTTAGCACACGCACACATTCACTTATCCAAGCCTGACACCACTCTAAATACTCAGTTTCCAAAAGCTTATCTTTATGAGAGTTGTATTTTTTCTTTAAATTAAAAGGAGGGTCAGCAAACACACAATCTATACTTCCGCTTGGAATCTTTGCCAATAATTCTAAGCAATCGCCCTGTAAAACTTCGTTTATAGGCAACACATTCATTGAGCCAACCTTTTTTGTAAGAAAATTTTAAAGCGTTCTAATTCATCATTTCTAAAGGTAAAAACTTCGTCATAAGCTTCAACCATTCTTTGTAAATCTTGCTTTCTCACATACCAGCCTATGCCATCAACAAAGCCTACAAAAATAGCTTGTGGATAATATTGCTTAATAAGTTTTCCCACAATAATTTCTGTTTTTGCTTTGTCGCCCTGCCCTGAACTTGTTGTGCTTAAAAATGAAGATTCTATAATGATTTTAGGATTTTGTTTATTTGGAATAATAAAGTCCATTGTGCGTTTATTTAGATTCTCATTTTTGCTTAATAGCGGTAAATCACCATTTTCAAAGGGCATATTAAGTTCGTTTAAAATTCCTTTAATACTAGATTCTCGATTATTCTGCATTGCACCGCTATAAGAGCCTTTTTGCCTATAACGCACAAGAGTATCAAGCATAGCAATAGGTTCAAAATTGATTTTTAAAAAATTAAGTTTTTGCAATTCAAATAAGGGCAGTGTTTTCGCTAGAAATGGATTTGATGAGCCTTTAAAAAACAGATTGATTAAGCCTTTTGCAAAAGATTCATTTTTTCTAATGAGCGTTTTTATTTTTTTATCACCCCATTCTTTAACATCGTTGTTATTGTTTGTATCATTCCACTCGTGCAAGTATAAAAGCGTTGATAAATCTTTGTCATTTACAATTCTTGCTATAGTAATAATGCGTTTTAAATTTTCATTTGCTATACCATTTAACACAAGCAGAGATTCTAAGCCAAATTCATTATTTTGTAAAAATTCTACAAAGACACTTTCAATGCAACCTTTATTTTTCACTTCATTTTGCAAATGCAAAAGCAGAGTTTTTAAAAGATTTATAGTATTTGCTTCATAATTCTCTTCAAACTCATTATTTGAGAAATAAAAGGAATTTTTAGTAATTACAATTTCATATTTTTTCATTATCTCTACTCCCACTCAATGGTCCCCGGGGGTTTTGAAGTGATGTCATAGACTACGCGGTTAATCCCTGCTACTTCGTTGATTATGCGGTTTGAGACAGATTCTAAAAATGCGTGGGGTAAGTGTGAGAAACTCGCTGTCATTCCGTCCATTGCCTCCACTGCTCTCACGCAAATAGTATTGTCATAAGTGCGGTTATCGCCCATTACGCCTACACTTCGCACATTTAAAAGCACGCAAAATGCCTGCCATACAGAATCATACAAGCCCCATTTATGCAGCTCTTCTATGAAGATAGAATCCGCTTCCTTTAAAAGCTCTAAATCCGCCGCATTCACCTCGCCCATAATGCGTATGGCAAGTCCGGGTCCGGGGAATGGGTGTCGCATAAGCATAGATTCAGGCATACCAAGCTCCCGCCCCAACGCCCTTACTTCGTCCTTAAACAGCTCTCGCAAAGGCTCGATGAGTTCAAACTTCATCCATTCAGGCAGTCCGCCGACATTATGATGGCTTTTTATCGTTTTGCTTGGTCCTTTTACGCTTACAGATTCTATGACATCAGGGTAGAGTGTGCCTTGAGCTAGGAATTTTATCTCGCCTTTTGTGTTGTGTTTTTTAGCTTCTTTTTCAAAGACTTCTATGAAAGTTTCACCGATGATTTTTCGCTTTTGTTCTGGGTCTGTTACTCCCTTTAACCTTCCTAAAAATAGCTCTTTTGCATCTGCTACAATCAAAGGCACTTTTAGATTCTCTCTAAACATCGCTTCTACCGCTTCTCTCTCGCCATTTCTTAAAAGCCCGGTATCGACAAAAACAGGGATAAGATTCTCCCCTATGGCACGATAAAGTAAAGTCGCCACGACACTAGAATCCACTCCACCACTCACAGCACATAAAACCTTAGAATCCCTAAGCACCTTTTCACGCAGTTTCACAATCTCAGCTTCCGCAAAATTCCGCATATTCCAGCTTGTATCCGCCCCACAAATCCCAACAGCAAAGTTTTTTAGAATCTCCCTACCACACTCACTATGCACCACTTCTGGGTGAAACTGCAAAGCATAAATTTGCCGTTTAAAATCTGCAATAGCACAATAATGCGTATTCCCACTTTTAGCAAGTTCTACAAAGTCACTAGGCAGAGATTCTACCTTATCGGCGTGGCTCATCCATACGATAGAATCTTGCTTCACGCTCTTAAACAGCTCTACACTTAAATCGCTTATTTCTAGCACCGCCTTGCCAAACTCCTGTGCCTGCGCCCTTACCACACTTCCGCCAAAAAAATGCGCAATATATTGCATACCATAGCAGATTCCAAGCACAGGGATTCCTAGCTCAAATACCCTAGAATCTGGCTTATAAGCCCCCTCTTCATACACGCTAGCAGGTCCCCCGCTAAGAATGATTCCCTTAGGATTTTTCGCTTTGATAGATTCTAGTTTTTCAAAATAGGGGACAATCTCGGTATAAACGCCATATTCACGCAATCTTCTAGCAATAAGTTGTGTGTATTGTGAGCCAAAATCAAGCACTAAAATTAAATCATTCATCATCTACCACCTATTTAAAATTTCATATTTTTTAATACTTTTTATCGAGCCATTTTGCTCATAGCTTGTATAAATTGGCTCTCCTTTGTATCCACAAGCACTTAGAAATATTAAACAAAAAAATGTTAAAATTCCCCTATGAAAAAGATAAAAACCGCGACCAATGTTATTGTTGAAATGGCAAATCAGCCTCATTATACTCCCCTAAAAGATCGATTTTACTATAAAGATTTTTTACTCTTAATGCCAGAAAAACACAGACGCCACATTGCTAAAATTTTCATTAAAAATGACACTTTAAACATCATAACGCATAATCATATAGGCTACCAAGAATTAAACCACGATGATAGCAAAAATTACATTAAAATTCTTATAAAACTTTACGCGAAAGAAAATCCTTTAAACAAATTTTCTCAGGTAAAAAATCTTAAAATTTTTTCCCAACGCTATGAAAAAGCTAAGCCGAAATTAGAAAATAATCCTAAAAAAATTCGCCCCTATATCGAGCTTTCTTTAGGGAAATTTAAAAATTCTTTCGAAAATAAGGCTTTATATGACAAATTTGAAGCCTTAAGAAAAGTGATTCAAAATGCTTGAAAAAGATCTTATGAGTTTGCCAGAAAGTGCAGGGATTTATCAATATTTTAACCAAGAGGGAAAACTCCTTTATGTCGGTAAGGCTAAGAATTTAAAAAAACGCGTTAAAAGCTATTTTAGCTTTAATCCTTTAAGGGCAAATGCTAAAAATAGTCTAAGAATTCAAAAGATGATTAGCGAAGCAGCACATTTAAAATTTATTAGCACAAAAACAGAAGCTAATGCCCTGATTTTAGAAAATTCTCTCATCAAGCAACTCCACCCAAAATATAATATTTTATTAAGAGATGATAAAACCTATCCTTACATTTATGTGGATTTAAGTGAAAAATTTCCCCGTTTTGAACTCACGCGTAAAATTATTAAAAAACCTAAAATTAAATATTATGGACCCTTTTTTAGAGGTGCTAAAGAGCTTTTAAATGCTCTTTATCTTTACTATCCTTTAAAGCAAAAGAAAAATTGTAAAAAACTTTGTATTTTTCATCAAATTTCAAGGTGCGGTGGGGTGTGCGAAAATTTAATAAGTGAAGAAAACTATAAAGAAATTTTAGCAAATGCCACAAAAGCTCTTTTAAATCCTAGCATTTTAATCAAAAATTTAGAACAAGCTATGCTCAAATACGCTCACAATGAAAATTACGAAGAAGCCGCTAAGATTCGCGATGAGATTAACGCCATAAAAGCCCTAGAAACAAAAGTGCAAATTGATTTAGCACGCCTTGAGGATTTTGAAATTTTTGCTCTTGCGATTAAAAATGGCATTTGCTCCACTTTGCGTTTCATCATACAAGAGGGTAAAATCATTAGCACTCATTCAAAAATTCACATTTTAAAAGAAAAAGAAATTTATACAAATGAAATTTATAAACAAGTGCTTTTAGAAAATTTTAGTCAAGATACCCCACTCGTCTCAAATCGAATCTATACTTATGAGGACTTTGAGGATAGGGAGCTTTTAGAAGAATTGTTGAGCGAAAGATTTGCTAAAAAAATTCGCATTCAAGTCCCACAAAAAGGTGAAAAAAGAAAAATTTGCGACCTTGCCTTTGAAAATGCTTTGCTTAACATTGAAATTCATCTTAAAAATAATGATTTAAGCTTAATGGAGGAATTAAAGCATTATTTTGAACTTGAAAATCTGCCTCATTGCATAGAAATTTACGATAATTCTCACTTGCAAGGCGTAGCAAAAGTAGGTGCTATGGTGTGTTTTAAAAATGGTAAGTGGGAAAAGCAGCATTACCGCAAATTTCACTTGCAAGAGGCGAGTGATTATGAGCAAATGAAGGAAGTTTTGATAAGAAGAACTAAGGATTTTGAAAGCTTTGCTCCACCTGATTTATGGCTCATAGATGGAGGTAAAGCCTTGCTTGATTTAGCGTGTAGTATTATTGCAAGTTCGGGTGCAAATGTCGATGTTTTAGCCATAGCTAAGGAAAAAATCGATTCTAAGGCACACCGCTCAAAAGGAAGTGCTAGGGATAAAATTCATTCAAAAAGAGGGGAGTTTTTACTTAAAACAGAGGATAAAAAGCTACAATTTTTGCAAAAATTAAGAGACGAAGCACATCGCTTTGCCCTATCTTTTCATAAAAATACTAAAAAAAAGCAGGATTTAAAAAGCTCAAAACTCCTTAATTTAGGCATTAGTGAGGGATATTTACAAAAACTACTTGCTTTTTATGGAGATTTTGAAAGTATTTATAAGGCAAATTATGAGGAACTAAAAATGCTTACAAATGCAAAAATAGCTCAAAAAATTAAGGATACGCAATGATATTAAGCCTTTTGATTTTAATTTTAAGCACCTTTTTACTTTTTTTAAGTGTCGATTTTAACGCTCTTACTAGCACAAATGAACAGCTTAAACTGAGTATTTTTCTTAGCATTTTACTTTTAAATGGGGTTTTGTGCGTTACACTTTTTAGAAAGAAGCGTTTTTTACAAAAACTCTTTTATAAAATTTCTTTACTAGAAAAAGGCGAAAATGAGGATATGGAAAAAGCTTTAGACGCCTTAAAGGAACGCCTAGAAACACAAAAATACCACATCAAAAAAGCAAATTTGGAAAAACAAGAAAAGCTTTCTTTGCTAGAAGAGCTTTATTATCATCTAGGTAATATTCAAAACGCTCTTTATTATACTCAAGCTGATGAAAATGCTCTTTCACTCTTACTTAACGCCATACATAAACAAAAAGAAATGCTCCGTCTAGCTATCAATCACCCCATAAGCTACAACAAAAGCTTAGGTGGACATAAGGATAAATTTTTGCGTTATGAGGCTAAAATCGCTCTAGTTAATAATGATGATTTAGAAAATTTTCTTATCCAAAATATCTTGGCGTATTTTGGGATACAAAGTGTCTTTTTTAAAGAGCTTAGTTTTGATAGAAATGATTATCATCTCGTTTTCATTAAAGATGAAATCTATCAAAAATTAGTCAAAAAAGAAGAAGATTTTATCGTTTTTGGGAGGGATAAAAATTTAAGTTATCCTTGCTTTTTACCTATGCCACTTGACAAAAAAGGGCTTGAACTTGTCCTTAAAAAACGCTTAGAAAAATTAACGCCAAAACAATTTGAAAAAAGTGTCCTAAACAATGTGCTTTTATTTAAGCAAAATGAATTTGATGCGAATTTATTTTTTAGCATTATAGAAAAGCAATGCTCGCAAAATACCTTGGTAAATTCCTTATTTCAGCTTAAAGAGTGCTTAAGTAAAGAAAGCTACCGCCTTGTTTTACTTGATTATGATGTGATTAAATTTGATTTAGAGCAGGTTAAAATTCTTCTTCATATCTATAAAAATCATAACCCACAAAGCCACATCATACTTTTTACTCAGGAAAAAATTACCGAATTTGACTGCATTAGCGAAGTTTTAAGTTCCGTTAGCAAAAATGAGCTTATCACACTTCTACGCAAATATTTAAATTAAGGACTTACGATGTTTATTAAAGATTTTGACACCACAAAAAGTGTTTTCATCATTGCAGAGCTTTCGGCAAATCACTCAGGAAGTCTTGATTTAGCGCTTAAAACCATACAAGCCGCCAAAAAAGCGGGAGCAAACGCCATTAAAATTCAAACCTACACGCCCCACAGCCTTACCTTAGATAGTGATAAAGAGGATTTCATCATCAAAGGAGGACTTTGGGAGGGGCGGAGATTTTTTGAGCTTTATGAAAAGGCACAAACGCCTTATGCGTGGCATTCCCAGCTTTTTGAAGCGGCACAAGATGCAGGACTTATATGCTTTTCTAGCCCTTTTTGCGAAGAGGATTTAAATTTTTTACGCCGTTTTGACCCACCAGCTTATAAAATCTCCTCTTTTGAGGCAAACGATGAGCATTTTGTGCGTTTAGTAGCAAGAGAGAAAAAGCCCACCTTTGTTTCAACAGGAGTTGTTGATGAAAGTGAAATTTCAAGGATTTGTGAAATTTTTAAAGAGGAACAAAATGAAAATTTATGCCTTTTAAAATGCACTTCCGCCTACCCAGCCAAGTTGGAAGATATGAATTTAAACGCCCTTTTAAACCTTAAACAATTTGGCTATGAAGTGGGATTAAGTGATCATAGCAAAGGACATTTAGCAGCAAGTTTAGCGGTGGCTTTGGGAGCTAGGGTGATAGAAAAACATTTTATGTTGGATAAAAATGTCATCAGTGAGGATAGTGCTTTTAGCCTTGATTTTGAGGAATTTAGTGCCTTAGTCAAAATGATAAGAAATGCCGAACTTTGCTTAGGAAAAAAAGATTTAAACTTAGATGAAAAAAGTTTAGAAAATAGGCGTTTTGCGAGAAGTTTATATGCGTGTAAGGACATTAAAAAAGGCGAAATTTTTACAAAAGAAAATGTCAAATCCGTGCGACCTAGCTTTGGTTTGCACCCTAAATTTTATCCTCAAATTTTAGGCAAGAAAGCCAAAAGAAATATAGCATTTGCCACGCCTTTAAATGAAGAGGATTTATAAAACATAATGAATTTAATCAAAAATATCAAAGCTCTAAAACAAAGCAATCCCAGTCTAAATTTACCTCAAAAGCAAGATAAATTTGAGTTTGATGAAAGCTTAAATCCCTGCTTTAAAGAGGGTAAAATTTATCAAAATGTCAAAGAAGAATTAAGCTCCAAGCTTATTTTTTTAAAAACACATTACGCACATTATCCTGTGCTTTATTTTTACGGCTTTGGTAATGGCACACTTTATAAAATTTTATGCCAAACACAAGATAAAATCATCGTTTTTGAAGAGGATTTAGAGCTTTTAAGCCTTGTTTTTAGTTTTATAGATTTTAGCGAAGAACTTCTTAGCAAAAAACTTATTTTAATCACAAATTTGAAGGAGCTTGATGAGCTTTTTGAAGATGAGTTAATCCAAACAAGCTATAAAATCTACACCCTATTTTCCCATAGTCCCTTTTATAAAAATGAAAATTTCGAGCTTTTACACCGCAAGATAAAAGAACATTTTGACTTTTTGCTTTTGCAAAAGGGTAATGACCCAGAAGACACACTCACAGGTATGAAGCACACGCTTATTAATCTTAAAACTATGCTTGAAAAGCCTAAATTTAAGGATTTTTTAAAGACCTACCGCTTTAAAAATCAAAATGCTATTATCGTTAGCACAGGACCAAGTCTTACTAAACAGCTTCCGCTTTTAAAAGAAGTACAGGAAAAAGCCGTGATTTTCGCCGCAGATAGTGCCTATGCTATCTTAAAAAAAGAGGGTATAAGGGCGGATTTTGTTTTTTCTTTAGAAAGATTAGAATTAACAAGCGAATTTTTCAACCAAAACTTTAATGAATTTGATGAAAATGTCCTTTTTATCATCACTTCCCTTACTCACCCAAACACCTTAAAATATCTTAAAAATCAAAATTTCCTCCTTGTTTTGCGACCCTTTTATTTTGAAAAGGCTCTAAAATGCGATGAATTTGGCTATTTGGGCGTGGGAGCTAGTGTGGCAAATATGGCTTATGAGTGTGCAGCAGCGCTTAGATTTGAAAATATCATCTTTATAGGACAGGACTTAGCCTATGATGATATGGGACTTTCGCACGAAAAAAGCTATACCTTACTTTCCTACCATAAAAATGACTTTCAAAACGATAAAGATAAATTTTTATGCGAGGCTTATGGTGGGCAGGGTTTGGCGCAAAGCTCTTTAGCTTGGACTCTTTTTAGACTAGGACTGCAAGAAGATATATTAAACGCCAAAAAGCTTAATATAAACACTTACAATGCCACGCAAGGAGGTGCTAGGATAGAGGGAACTTGCGAAAAAAGCTTTGCTTGGTGCTGTGAAAATTTATTTAAAGCACCAAAGAAAAAACTCCCCATAAAAAGCGTAAAAATATCCACTACAAACGCTCTTTTAAGCCTTAAAAACCTCCTTGAAAAAGGAGAAAAATTTGAAGCTAAACTTGAAACAATTTTGCGTGATTTAGAACAAGCTCTTAATGAAAAGCAAAATTTGGAATACTTTTTGCATAGTTTAGAAAAATTAAGCAAAGAATTTAAAGAGCAAGGAATTTGCACCGATTTATTCTTAGCCTTGCTTTTTGATTTAGAAAGTGAAAGATTAAAGTTAAGAGCAGAAAATGCCGATATTTTGACAAATTTAAAGACACAGAAAGGCTATTTTGCCAAGCTTTTAAGACTTTTAAAAAAGCAAAATGCACTTTTAAAGGAACATAATGAATCTATATGAAAAAAATTTAAAGGCACTTAGAAACATCGCCTTAAAAGAAGCTTTAAGCAAGATAAAAGCACCAAAGCATTTTAAGCTTATCACAGGAAATGATGCTTTGGATATTAATTTACAAGATTTAAGGGATAATTCTTTGCTCTATCAAAACCCTATGCAAGAATTAAACGAGGCTATAAAGCTTTATAATGAAACTTACCCCCTTTATCCTGTGCTTTATTTTTACGGCTTTGGCAATGGGCTTTTGTATAAGGTTTTAGCACAAAATGAAAACCACCTTTTATTTGTCATTTTTGAGAGTGAGCTAGAAATCATTTATCACATTTTTCATCTTGTCGATTTTTCTAAAGAGCTAGAAAAAGGTAAATTGCTATTTTTAAATCCAAAAAATGATATTAATTTAGAAGTGCAGGCTTTATTGGGCGAATTTATGCCTGCTTTTTACTCTTCTAAGGTCTATTTTTTAGAACTACACTCAAAATATTATGAAAAATTTAAAGAAAATGTCAAACAAACAAATGAAATCCTCACTCTTACCATTAAAAATACTATCAGTGCTTATGGCAATGATCCTTATGATGCTTTGCTTGGCATCAAGCAACATAGCTTTAATTTGGTCGAAATGATAAGCCACCCAACCATACAAGAATTACACGCGAAAAGAAAAGGTAAATTTAAATCCTGTGTGATTGTTAGCACGGGACCAAGTCTTACTAAACAACTCCCGCTTTTAAAAGAAGTGCAAGAAAGAGTTGTGATATTTGCTGCTGATAGCGCTTATCCTATCTTAATGCAAAATGATATTGTGCCTGATTATGTGTGTATGGTGGAGCGTCCTGCGATTACAGCGGAATTTTTTAAGCACGATTTTGGAAATAAAGATGATAAAACCATCTTTTTACTCGCTTCTTTAGTGCATCCAAATGCCATAAGCTATTTGGATGCACGAGGGAAAAATTATATGCTCCTTGAAAGACTACTAGCCTTTCACGCCTTTACCGCATTAAAACAATGGGGTTATATCAACGAAACCATAAGTGTTGCACATATGGCTTTAAGTGTGGCAAGTTCTTTAGATTTTAGAAATATCGTTTTCATAGGGCAAGATTTAGCCTTTGCTAAAGACGGAAGCTCTCACGCTAAAAATTATCAAAATGGAGAAAATTTTGAAAGCGGATATTATGAAGATGAATTTGAAGTAGAGGGCTATGGCGGAGGAAAAGTGAAAACCCACTTTTTATGGTATATGTTTAAGCATTTTTTAGAAAAGCATATCAGTGAGTTGGCGAAAAAATATATATTTTTTAACGCCACCGAAGGGGGCGTTAGGGTGCAAGGGACGATAGAAAAACCCTTTAAAGAATGTTGCGAGGAATTTTTTACAGAAAATAAGAACGATTTAGAAAAACTAGAAAGCTTAAATGAGCAAAAGCAAAATGAATTACTTCTTAAAAGCTTATATAAACTTTACCAAGCTAAAAAAAATTGCTTAAAATTTAGAACATTTTTAAATGAAAATTTGGACGAACTTAATGAGCGTCTAAAGCCTTACGCAAATCAAATCAATCCTAGCTTATTGCACGGGGGGGGGGGGGGGGTAGTATTATGCAACAAAGTATCGAACAGATTATGCAAATAAGAGAAGAAATACAAAAAGTAGGACTTGAGATTATAGAGCTAATCCAGCCACTAAAAGCACAATTTGACTTAAATTTAGGGCGTTTAGTCAGCATAGTTGTAAAAGATGATGAGACAAATTTACAAAAAAATCTTTTTTGGATTAAAGAACATTTATATTATTTTGATTTAATCGCAAAATATGTCAAAGATGAAGAAGATGTGCTTCAAACCGCTATCTTAAAACTTGAAAATGAGCTTAAAAATAGAGGTTTAGAAAAAAGAGTAGAAAAATTAAAGACTAAATTTAAGGATTAACAATGCTAAAGAGTGAATTTTTTGACAAAAATATCAAAGCTATGAAGATGAGTTTTAATGCTGAACTTGGCAAAAAACTCGGTAAAATAAAAGAAGCTAAAAAATTTGACCTCATCTTTAACAAAGACCCGCTTAATCTCAACATCATCGAACTAAAAACAAGAGAAAAAATTTATGAAAATCCCCTTAAAGAGCTAGAAGAAAAGCTCAAATTCATCGATGAAAAAAGGTCGCTTAATCCTGTTTTATTTTTTTACGGAGTGGGAAATGGCTTTTTATATAAAGCTCTGTTACAAAATAAAACACATCAAAAAATTATCGTTTTTGAAAAGGATTTAGAGCTACTCTTTCTAGCTTTAAATCTTTCTGATTTTAGCGAGGATTTAGCAAATAATAGACTTATTTTTATTCTCAATAAAGAAATGAACACAAATCCCTTAAGAGCTTTCCAACTCTTTCAATACCATATGTCATCTTTACTTTACCGCTCTTATTTTTTAGAAATTCATAGCATTTATTACGAAAAACAAAGAAAGGACATTTTAGAACTTAACCGTATCAACAAAAACGCCATTATAGATCTCTCTTTAAGAAATGGCAACGATCCTCAAGACGCCACTCAAGGCATTAATCAATTTATCCAGCACCTCCCTAAAATGCTAACACACCCTACCCTACACAACCTACTTGACAAAAGACAAAATAAGGCTGAAACCGCCATCATAGTCGCCACTGGACCAAGTTTAACCAAACAACTTCCCTTACTTAAAAAATATGCCAAAAGAGCCAGTATATTTTGTCTTGATGCAAGTTATGCAATTTTAGCAAAAGAAAACATTAAGCCTGATTATGTGTTAAGCCTTGAAAGAGTGGAGGCGACTAGTAAATTTTTTGATAATGATTTTAAAGAATTTGACAAAGATGTGCTTTTTATCCTTCCCACACTTACGCACCAAAAAACGCTTACTTATATAGAAAAAAATCATAGAGAATATATGCTTATACCAAGGTTGCTCCCCCTAGCACAAGAGCTCAAACTAAAAGAATTTGGCTTTTCAAACGGCTGGAGTGTCGCACATATGGCTTATTCTATCGCGTGGGCTTTAGAACATAAAAATATTATCTTGATAGGACAGGATTTAGCCTTTGCCAAAGACGGAACCACGCACTCAAAAGACTATCCAAGAGGTTTAGAAACAGCTAAAAGAGAAATTGGCGCTTTAATGCAAACCGAACTTAAGGCTTACGGAGGCAAGGGTAAGGTTAAAAGCACGAAAATTTGGAGTCTTTTTAGAGATTTTTACGAACAGCTCATCTATCTTTCTAAAAATCAATGCACGACCTATAATGCCACAGAAGGCGGTGCAAGGATAGAAGGAGCAATAGAAAAGCCCTTTAAAGAACTTTGCGAAACTTTACTTAAAAAAGACATTAAAAAGCCTCTTCCCAAACCAAAGGCTCTCCCAAGAAGTAAGCAAAATGAATTGATGCTACAATCTTATAAAAAGCTTAAAAGTTATATTAAGGCAAGTGAAAGTTTAGGCAAAGAGTGCAAAAGACTCTCTAATCAAATCAAGACAATCACGCAGGGTAACACACAAAAGCACTCCCTTGAAAGTGTTTGTCAAAATATCGAAGCCTTTAAAAACAAAATAGGACAAAAAAGATATTACTATCTTAGTGAAATTCTAGGTCCTAGCACCTTTCATAGCGAAAGTTTGCTTTCCCCACTTTATCTAACTTCTGTCAAAAATGACTCCGATAGGCAAAATAAGCTTGTAGCGTGGATTTATGCTAATGAGGCGTGGGTTGATGAAATTTATAATCTTATCTTTATGCAAAATGGCGTGATAAAAAGAGCCATTGTGCCTTTAAGAGAGACCTTAGAAAAGAGAAAAGTGCTTTAATTTGGCTAGGGTAAAACCTAGCTTTTTACATCTTTATTTAAAAAATGCTGTTAAAATTAGTAAAAATTAAAGGTATGCTTTGGACTTTCTTTTCATTTTTAGTTTATTTTTTGAATTTCTTGCTTTATTTTTGGCATTTTATTTTCACAATGTAAGAATTTTCTTTTTAAGCCTTAGTTTGCTTGTCTTAAGAACGGCTTATCTTTTTAGTCCCGTGTTTCAGGCACATTTGTTTTTAAGCTTGCTTTTACCCCTTATTTTTTTACTTTTTTATCTTAAAAATTTTTCTAAATTCATCTTTTCTTGGCAAAATATTCAAGCTTTTTTGCTCCTTATTTTAGTAGGAGTTTTAGCCCTTATCCTACCACAAAATACACATTTTAACGCCACAAATTTAAATTATGAGCTTTTGAGTTTTTACACTCCGCTAAATGAGCTTGGCTTTGTGTTTTTTCTTTTAGCCTTATTATTTTTAGGTTTAAGAGGACTTAAAAATTTAGATTTTATTCCACTTTTAACGCTTTTTGGTGCTTATGTAAGTTTTTTAATCAAAGAGTTTTGGAGTTTTAAATATTTTGAATTCGCAAGTTTTATTTTTTGCTTTATCTTGCTTTTTAACGCCTATAAAATGCTTTTTTTTGATAGTCTTACTAAATTTGGGAATGAAAAAAAACTCTCCCTTTATCTTAAAAATAAAGAAGAGTATTTTATAGCTTTGCTTCATTTTGACGAACTTAGCAAGGCAAAAGAGAGTTATCAATCTCTCATCTTAAGACAAATTGCTAAAATTCTAAGACGTCTTAAAGCTCAAATTTTTTTTATTGATAAAGATTTCATTTTGATTTTTAAAGATGAAGAAAGTGCGTTAAGGCATTTGGGTTATTTAGAGTCTTTACTAAAAAATACAGATTTAAATTTAGAAAATGAAAGCTTTAAGCTTGAATTCAAACTCGTTTGGCAGAAAAATGAAGGAAACCTTTGGCAAAATTTGCAAAGCCTTAAGGAAAAGCTCCTTAAGGCTTAAGGCTTATTTTTCGTTAGCTTCTACCTCAACGCTAATTTTCACTTCATCGCCTAAAGTAAGATTTGAAGTGCTTGGAGCAAATTTAAATTCACTTCTTTTAATCTCACTTTCTAAAGTAAAGCCAACCTTCTCTTTACCATCTTTACCCTTAGCTATGCCACCTATTTCGGTGTCAAAAACAATGTCCTTAGAAACGCCAGCTATGGTTAAAGTGCCACTCATTTTACCCTCATTATCGCCTGTTTTTTCATATTTTTTCATCACAAAAGTCATTTCAGGGTGACTTTTAGCCTTGAAAAAATCATCTTGCAAAAGATGATTGTCTCTTGATTTATTATCCGTATCCACAGAAGCGACTTTAACTTTTGCTTCAAATTTTTTAAATTCATAAGTCGCAGGATCAAAGTCAATCGCCGCATCATAGTCCTTAAAATTCCCCTTAACATTACTAATTTGCAAATGTTTAATTTTAAACCCAACATCAGTATGAGTCTTATCAAGCACATAATCCTTAGCCATAAGAGCAGAACTTAGCAAAGAAGTTGCTAAGAGTGAGCTAAACAACAATTTTTTCATTTTTTCTCCTTTAATAAATTAAATTGTAGAAATTTTAATCCATTTTAAATAACAAATGTTAATTTTTTAACCTTGCTCTTAAAAATTCCTCAAATTCTTCAAACGAAGGCAAATTAAGCTTCTTAAATTCTCTTTGCTGCTTTCCCCACATACATTCAGGGAAAAATGCGTCCTCTTTAAAACGTGCCATAATGTGAAAATGCACCCTTGGGACATAGTTGGCAAAAGAAGCAATATTAATCTTTTCAGGCTGGTAAAATTCAAGCAAAGCCCTTTCACAAAACAAAATAGTGTCAAAAAGCTCTTTTTGTAAAGGCGTAGGACAATGGCTAAATTCCTTATAAATTTCCTTAGTAAAAATTTTAAGCCAAGGCACTTGAGACACTTCTCTTTCTATATAAATAAGCTCATTTTCATAAAGCATTTTTTCTCCTTTTTGTGTATTTTATAGTAATTTTAAACAATTTGAAGTAAAATATAAAAAATTAAAAGGAGGAGTGATGTTAATTAGCACAAGTTATTCGAGTTATGATTATTACAAAACCTCCAAGCAAGATACAAATTCAAAAGAAACAAATGGCAATTTAGACCCAAATGCAGAAAACCAAAGCTCCACCCAAAAAGAAGAAAATAAAGAACAAACGCAAATGATAAATGGCGTGGAACTTACAATGAAAGAAGTTCAAGTCGTAAGAGAACTTCAAAGCATAGATAGAAATGTCAAAGCCCACGAAGCCGCACATCAAGCAGCGGGAGGAGGCTTGGCTGGGGCAGCAAGTTATAGCTACACTAAAGGACCTGATAATCAAATGTATGCTACCGCTGGCGAAGTGCCTATAAGAATGCAAAAAGGTAATACCCCCGAAGAAACCATAGCCAACGCGAGGCAAGTTGTAGCCGCAGCTATGGCGCCATCTGATCCTAGTCCTCAAGATTACAAAGTTGCAGCAAATGCTGTGAAAATGGAGATTGAAGCAAGAGCAGAGGTGACTAAATTAAAAATCGAAGAACAAAAAGAAAAAGCTAAAAAAGACGAAGAAAAACGCGAAGAAAATAAAGAAAATCCGCAAAATTCAACCACCTTTAAAGAACAAGTTAAACAAGCTTATGATTTTAACGAAAGCTCACTAGGCTTTAATATCGCTTCTTAATGAAACAAGGCTACCTTTATCTTGCTCTTATCATCGCTATGTTTTTATGGGGAATGTCTTGGCCAACCTCTAAAATTCTAAGTTCTTATGCAAGTGCGGAATTTGTTGTTTTATGGCGTTTCTTTTTCGTGCTTGTAGGCTCTTTACCTGTGCTTTTATTTTTAAAAATTTCTCTCAAACTTTCCAAAGATACGCTAAAATGGCTTTTTATTGCAGGGGCTTTAAATGCTTTATATGCCTTTAGCTTTTTCTTGGCTTTGCGTTATGGAACGGCTGGGAAAGGCGGAGTTTTAGTAACGACTATGGTGCCAATTTTTTCTTATCTTTTTTTATTTTTAGGCTTTAAAAAAAGTCACAAATTAAGCAAATATGAAATTTTTGGACTTTTCATAGGTATTATTTCGGGGCTTTGTTTGCTAAATTTAAATTCCTTAGAAGAGCTTTTTGGACGCTTTAATGTGCTATTTTTACTTTGTGCTTTTATTTGGGCTTTGATGAGTCTTTGCACACATCAAACAAAAGGATCGCACCCCTTGGCTGTGAATTTTTATGTTAATTTTATTTCTTTTTTGCTTTTCACTCCACTTTTTTTAAATGATGAAAGTTTTTTCATTTTAGAAGCAGATATGAAATTTTGGCTTAATATGTTTGTCGTGGCATTTTTATCCACCGTGGTGGGAACTAGCATTTATTATTATGGAATTCACATTTTAGGAAGTGTAAGGGCAAATTCTTTTATACTCATCACACCAGCAAGTGCTTTATTTACAAGTTTTTTGATTTTAGATGAAGTGCCGACTGCACTAACCTTGGTGGGCGGTGCTTTGGCTATTGTAGCGATTTATTTTATGGGAAAAAAGGGTAAGGCTTAAGCCCTACCACAAATTATTCTTTTCTGCTTTTTGCATCAACGATAAATAAAGGCTTATCAAGCAGCTTAAAATCGCTAATCGCCTTTAAAGTCTCATCGCTTACAAGCCATTTAATAAACTTGCTTGTCTCTTCATAATTAACATTTTTGCAGTGCTTTGGATTTACTGCTATGACGGAATAAAAATTCTTCAAGCTATCATCTCCCTCACTAACGATAACTAAATTTGGATTAGCTTTCGCGTCTGCTTCATACTTGATATAAGTGCCACGGTCTGTTAAAATCACACCTTTTTTCTCTTCAGCTATCTTAATACTAGCCAACATACCCTGTCCGCTTTGTATATACCAGCTCTCTTTTTCAGGCACACCGCCTATATTTTTCCACAAACCTTTTTCTTTATTATCCGTGCCAGATTTATCTCCTCTTGAAATAAAAGGCATTTTTTCAGTTCGAATAAGCTCTAAACTTTCTTTAAGGCTCTTTCCTTTGAATTTATCTGCCAAGCTTTTATCTGCTACAATGATAAAGTCATTATACATCACAGGGGTTCTATCCACACCAAAACCCTTATTTACAAATTCCTTTTCTACCTTAGGAGAATGCACAAAAAGCACATCGGCATTACAATCCTCGCCAAGTTTTAAAGCCGCTCCTGTGCCAACGGCGACCCACTTTAAAGTATTGCCACTCTCTTTTTCATAAAGAGGCTTTAAGGCGTCTAAAAGTCCCGTATTATCGGTGCTTGTCGTTGTCGCCATCTTTAATTCTGCCGCACTAAGACTTAGTGCTACCAAAGCGGATAGAAGAATTTTTTTCATCGCTTTTCCTTTCTGTTTAAAATAAAATGCAATTTTAGCATAATTATGCTAAAATTGCAGCTTTTTAAGGATTTGTTTTGGAATATCTATTTGACGCATTTAAAGAAGCTTTAAATTTACTTTTCAATGCCGATGAAAGCGTAATTTCAGCCATTAAAACCACACTTTTAAGCTCGAGCGTTTCTATCATTTTAGCTCTTGCTGTGGGTTTTCCACTTGGCTTTTGTTTAGGCTTTTTTGATTTTAGACTTAAATCAAGCTTAAAACTACTTGTTAATACCAGCCTCTCCTTTCCTACCGTGGCGGTTGGACTTATCATCTATGCCTTTATTTCTAGCAGAGGACCTTTGGGTGAATTTGGCTTACTTTTTACCATAAAAGCTCTTATTTTAGGGCAGTTTATTTTAGCCTTACCTATCATCATCGCCCTTTTTTCAAATTTAATAGAAAATATGGACAAAAAGCATTTTTTGTTGATAAAATCCTTTCATTTAAGTCCTTTACGCCTTGTTTTAACCATTATCTATGAACTGCGTTTTGCTCTCATTAGCGTTATAGCCCTAGCTTACGGCAGGATAGTCGCTGAAGTGGGTGTAGCGATGATAGTAGGAGGAAATATCAAATACCACACTCGCACCATAACAACAGCCATTTCTCTTGAAACAAACAAAGGCGAATTTGAACGTGGCATAGCCTTAGCTCTAGTTTTAATTAGCATAGCCTTTGTGCTAAATTTTCTTATCCATAGTTTAAAGAGAGATTGATGATAGAAATTAAGAATCTTAGCTTTTCCTACGGAACAAAGTGCATTTTGAAAAATCTTAATTTAAAACTTGACACTAGCAAAATCAGCATTTTAATGGGTGCAAATGGAAGTGGGAAATCGACTTTTTTAAGAGTGCTTCATTTTTTAGAGGGCGATTTTCATCAAAATATTAGCTATTTTAAGAAAAATATTTTAAGCCGTGAGGAGAAAAGATGGCTTTATTTGCTTTTCGCCGAAGCTTGTGTGCTTAATAGAAGTGTAGAAAACAATCTTAAATTTATCCAAAAAACCTATCAAATAAAGGGCGATTTAAGAGGCTTTTTAAACGAAATTTACACACTTTTGGAATTTGATAAAAATTTACTTAAAAAATATCCGGGGGAACTCTCCTCAGGGCAAAGGCAAAAAGTAGCTTTTGCTATGGCTATGGCGGCTAGGGTGCGTTATTATTTACTTGATGAGCCGAGTGCTTTTTTAGATAAAAACACTTCTTTTTTAATCAAAAACGCTATTTTACATCTTAAAAAAAGTCTAAATTGCGGTTTTTTAATCGCAAGTCATGATAAAGAATTTTTAGATTCTTTAGCTGAAGTGAAACTCTATCTTAGTGATGGAATGATTTTAGAATTTGAAAATACAAATATTTTTGAATTAAATCATCAAATTTTACACTTTGAAAATTCAATTAAATTCGACAAAAAAGCTGACAAAATAGCTCTTAATCCCTATAAAATTAGCCTTTTTTCTGGGCAAAAATATTGCATTAAGAACGCTAAAATTATAGCCTTAAGAACGCGTCAAAATGATGTTTTTATTAGGATTATTTCAGGAGGTAAAATCCTAGAATTTGCTCTTAAAAGTGAAAATTTTAAAAAAGCAAATTTAAATCTTTATCAAAATTTAAATTTAGGTTTTAATGAAGACGCACTTTGCTTTTTATAATAAATCATTTTTATAATTTGTTACCAAAATTAACATAAAAATAAATTTTTTCTTAAATCAGTCTAAAAATACTCAATAAATCCGTCAAACTTTCATACAATTAATTTTAGTTGCATATAAAATAAATTTTTTAGGAGTGGATAATGTATCAAAACGACACACAGCTCATCAAACCCAACAAAGAATTTGCCAAAAAAGCACGCATTAAAAATATCTGTGAATATTATGACTTATATGAGGAAGCCAGTGAAAATTTTGAAAATTTTTGGAGCAAAATTGCTTTGGAGAAAATTGATTGGTTTAGTCCTTTTTCTAGAGTGTTAAATGAGGATAATCCTCCCTTTTATAAATGGTTTGAGGGTGGGACCTTAAATGTAAGCTATCAATGCCTTGATCGTCATATGAAAACAAGGCGTAATAAAGCTGCCATCGTATTTGAGGGAGAGATGGGCGATTATGATGTTTATACTTACAGAAGGCTGTTTCACGAAGTATGTAAGGCAGCGAATTTGCTTAAGCGTTTTGATGTCAAAAAGGGCGACAGAGTTGTTCTTTATATGCCGATGATACCGGAAAGTGCGATTTTGATGCTAGCTTGTGCGAGGATAGGAGCTATTCATAGTGTGGTATTTGGAGGCTTTTCTCCTGAAGCTTTAAGAGATAGAATCATTGATGCCGGTGCAAAGCTTGTCATCACGGCAGACGGAGCTTTTAGACGCGGTAAGCCTTATATGTTAAAACCTGCGGTAGATAAGGCTTTAAGCGAGGGTTGTGAGTGCGTAGAAAAAGTGCTTGTTGTTATACGCAATAATGAGCCTATTGAGTATGTTAAAGGGCGTGATTATGTTTATAATGAGTTGGTTAAAAACGAGTCGTATAAATGTGAGCCTGAAATTATGGATAGTGAGGATTTACTCTTTTTGCTCTACACTTCAGGTTCAACAGGTAAGCCTAAGGGTGTAATGCATGCAAGTGCTGGTTATATTTTATGGGCACAAATGACTATGGAATGGGTTTTTGACATCAAAGATTATGATAATTATTGGTGTAGTGCGGACATAGGCTGGATTACAGGGCATACTTATGTTGTTTATGGACCACTAGCGTGCGGAGCAACTACGATAATGTATGAGGGAACGCCTACCTATCCAAATTCTGGTAGATGGTGGAGAATGATAGAAGAATATCAAGTGAGTAAATTTTACACATCTCCTACTGCCATTAGAATGCTTTATGCAGACGCACCAAATGAGCCTAAAAATTACGATTTAAACACCCTTGAAGTTTTAGGGACCGTGGGAGAGCCGATTAATCCTAGTGCTTGGGAGTGGTTTTATAAAGAAATAGGAAACTCAAAAAGTGCCATTGTGGATACTTGGTGGCAAACTGAAACGGGTGGGCATATGATCACGCCCCTACCCGGTGCTACGCCTTTAAAGCCTAGTTGTGCAACCCTACCTTTACCTGGGATTTTTGCTGAAATCATCGATGAGGATGGAAATAAAAAGGGCGTGGGTGAAGATGGTTTGCTTTGCATTACCAAGCCTTGGCCCTCTATGATAAGGGGGATTTGGAAAGATGAAGAGCGTTATAAGGAAAGCTATTTTTCTCAGGCAAAAAAGGACGGCAAGCCTGTATATTTTAGTGGGGACGGAGCTTTTTATGATGAAAAAGGCTATATTACTATCACAGGACGAACAGACGATGTGGTAAATGTCGCTGGACATCGTATAGGCACAGCAGAGGTTGAATCGG
The DNA here is from genome assembly GCF_014217995.1 of Campylobacter vulpis. Lineage (NCBI taxonomy): Bacteria > Pseudomonadati > Campylobacterota > Epsilonproteobacteria > Campylobacterales > Campylobacteraceae > Campylobacter > Campylobacter vulpis. Next base: position 352,768 of record NZ_CP041617.1, on the reverse strand, counting down.
CTCTTGCTAAACATAAAGATGTTGCAGAATCTGCTGTTGTAAGCGTTTTAGATAGCATTAAGGGAGAAAGTCTATTTGCCTTTGTGGTTTTAAATCCTAATGCAAGTTGCGATTTAGGAAGTGAGCTTGAAACCTTAAAAGAACTTAATGATATTTTAAGAGTAGAAATAGGACCCATCGCTAAAATCGAACAAATCCTTTATACGCCGGGCTTACCAAAAACAAGAAGTGGGAAAATTATGCGGAGAATCTTACGCACCATAGCAAGAAAAGAGGAATTAAAACAAGATATTTCTACCTTAGAGGATTCTGCTATCGTGGCAAGCATTATTAAACTCGCTAATGAACAATGATCTTGCTCATTAGCCCTTCTAATTTTTTTTGAGAAAGTTGTGTCTTATCAAATTTCACTACTAAATGTTGATGATTTTTATACGCTTCCAAAACGCCCTTAATTTGCAAAATTTCATTTAAATCCGCCCTAGTTTCAAGAGGCAAATAAAGATTTTTAAGCTCAAAAGGATTTTTTAAGAAAAATAGAGAAAAAAGCCAAAAAAGTGCTAAAACAATCATAAGAAAAGCTAAAAATTTCAACATATCAAAATGTAAAAATATCCCACCTATGACGCCTCCACTAAAACTTCCTGCATAGCCGAAAGCATTAAATGCACCTAAAGCCTTGCCTTTTTCACTAACCTTACAAAATTTAGACGCACAAGACTGCATAATAGGCTCGTGCAAATTAAAGCCTAGAAAGAAAATTACCACAGCAGCGATAAAAATTGCTAAATGATTAAAAAAGGCAAAAAGTATGTAAGAAACAATAAAAAAAGCAACCCCAGCTAATAAAATGTGCTTTGCCAAGCCCCTTTTCTCTCCCAAAGCTCCAGCCAAGCCCATAGCCACGAAGCCCACAAGCATAGAAGCAGTATAAACAAGCCATAATTTTTCATAATGAAAACGCTCAACCAAAATAATAGGGATAAGCAAAAAGGCTATGGACATAAGCATTTTTTGCATAAAATTTGTCACATTCATTAGGGCTAAATTTTTTTCTTTAAGCAAATTTAAAAGCGGTGTTTTGCTATTTTCGTGTGTGATTTTAGGCTCTTTTGGCACGGCAGTATAAAGCAAAATAATGCAAAGAAGAGATAAGACAGCACTTAAATCAAACAAGCTTGAAAGCCCAAATCTCTCACTCATTATAGGAGCTAAAACCATAGATAAAGCAAAGGCTATACCGATAAATCCTCCCATCATCGCCATAGCCTTGCCTCTTTTTTCTTCACTGACAAAATCGCTTATCATCGCACTCGCCACAGCCCCTATCGCTCCACTACCTTGCAAAATGCGTCCTAAAAGCATAGTGTAAATGTCATTTGCAAAAGAACAGATTAAAGAACCGATGATGAAAAGCACCAAACCAAGGAGCATAGTTTTTTTACGCCCTATTTTATCACTAAGCATTCCAAAAGGCACTTGAAATATCATTTGCATTAAAGCATAAACGCCCACAAGCAAACCAACCAAAAAGTCATTTGCATTTTCAAGCTTTAAAGCATATAGGCTTAATACAGGCAAAACGATAAAAAGTCCAAAAAATCTACTCGCAACAATGAAAGAGAGAACTAAAATACTACGCATTGCTTATCCTTGATTAAAAAGGGCTTATTTTACTCAAAAAGCTTTAACGCTTTATTAAGTTTAAAAAAGTAAGATTAAGCCTCAATGAACTAAGGATGACTAATGAAAATTATTTTAGCAAGTTCCAACACGCACAAGCTCAAAGAATTTAAAGAACTTTTAAACGAATATGAAATTATTGCCCTTAATGAAGTGATGACACCTTTTGGGATTGAAGAAAATGGCAAAAGCTTTAAAGAAAATGCCAACATCAAATCAAAAGCTGTTTTTGAAAAATTAAGCATAAAAGAGCAAGAAAGAAGCATCGTTTTAAGTGATGATAGCGGAATTTGTGTTGAGGCTTTAAATGGAGCTCCGGGGATTTACTCCGCGCGTTATTCTTCGGAGGCAAATGATAAAAGCAACCGCTTAAAACTTACCGAAGAATTAGAAAAATTAAAACTTAAAGAAAGCCTTGCGCATTATGTTTGTGCTTTAAGCTTAAGCTCTAAATTTGGCACTTTTAGTGCAAGTGCAAAAATGTATGGTAGGGTTATCACAGAAGAGAGGGGTGAAAATGGCTTTGGCTATGATAGTCTTTTTATCCCTCTTCATTATGATAAAACCCTAGCCCAGCTTAGCGATATGGAGAAAAATGCCATTTCTCACCGCTTTAAAGCCCTAAAACTTGCTAAAATTCTCCTCAAAACACTCAAAAAGGCTTATCAATGCTAACTTTTTTAAAATATCTTGGCATAGCGACCATTGCTTATGTTATCTTAGCAATTTTGGCTTATTATTTCTCTTAGTATAAAAACTAATCAAAAGACTAGGGAGCAAAAATAAACTTCCAAATAAAAGCAAAATCATCACCAAAGTTGTTAAAATTCCAAAATAAATGGTCGGGATAAAATTACTACTCATCATCACACTAAAGCCCAAAACAATGCTAATTGTTGTGTAATAAAGTGCCGTGCCTATGAAAAGATGTGAATTCACAATGGCTTTTTTCACACCATTATGCTTAAGTTCTTCTTTAAAGCGGTAAATATAATGCAAAATATCATCAACCCCTATACCTATGGCAATGGCAGCTATGGTAATGCTCATTAAATCAAGAGGGACATTTAAAAAACCCATAAAAGCAAAAACTAAACTTAGCGGGATAAGATTGCAAATTATGGCTATGGTAGCTATTTTAAAACTTCTAAAAATCAAAACAAAAAGTGCGAAAATAGCCAAAACCACAAAGGCTAGAGTGTCAAATTGTGAAGAAAAAAGACTTTGAAGCATATTATTATAAAGTAGCATAATGCCTGTGATTTGCAACTCTACATCTTCATTTTTTAAAAGCTCATTAAGCTCATTTTCCAAATTCTTTAAAAAAGTATCGCGTTTTAAATTTGGATTAGAATCAATGACGCGTATGCTAAATCTAAGCTCATTTTGCTTAATATTTACAAAAGGGGAAAGCAAATCTTGCTTAAAATTCGGTGGTAAATTTTCATTTAAAAACGCCAGAGCAAAATCGTCCAAATCTTTACCATTATTAATACTTTTGCCTAAACTTAAAAGACTATTAAGGCTCAAAACAGAACCCACAAATTCCTTATTTTCTAAAAAATGATGCACCTTTTTAGCAATACGCGTTTTTTTAGAATCAAACCAATAGGTATCCTTTAAAGCAAGACTTTCAAACTCATTTTCAAAACTATCCAAAATTTCGCCCTCTTTCATTTGAGTTTTTGCTGTTTTAAAGCGGACGATAATATCAAGCGGCAAGGTTCCACCCAAATCTTTATCGATGACAAGTAAGCCCTCCTTAATGGCACTGCCATCTTTAAAATAATTAACAAAAGAATTTTCCACCTTTAATTTAGGAATTCCTACAAAAGCTAAAATAAGCGTTATAAAAGCCAAAGCATAAATAAATTTCTTGCGTTTTATACTGACATTAGCACACCAAAGCAAAAAGGAAAGTTTAAATTCTTTTTGCGTGAAATTTTGTCTTTTCAAAAGCATTAAAGCACTAGAGAGAAAAAGATAGGATAAAATAAGTCCTAAAGCTATGCCAAGACTCATCATAATCCCAAGCTTAATAATAGGTTCAATATGCGAAAAAATCAAAGAAAAAAAGCCTATCATAGTTGTAAAAATGGCAAAAAAACTGGGCTTTGCCTTAGCAAGTAAGGTTTGTAAAACAAGGCGTTTTTGCGTAGTATTTGGATAAAGGCGTGAAATTTCTATAAAATGTGTAATCAAATGCACAACAACAGAAAGTGTGATGATGAGCATTAAGGGGGCATAATTAGAAGAAATGACTGTTACTGGGAAATTAAGCAAGGCAAAAAGCCCACTAGCCGAGCTTAAAGCAGTAAAACAAATGAAAAGAGCTAAAATCATCAAAGCAAAGGAGCGGAAAAAATACCAAAGTGCAAAGCCTAGCAAAAACACTAAAGAAATTCCATAAAGGGCTAAATCGTCCTTAATATAGCTTATCATATCATCGCTTATCATACTTACACCACCAAGATAAAGCCTTGCCCCATCTTTTTCATAGCTACTGATAATAGTGCGAATTTGTGTTAAAAGAGCTTTAGTTAGGGCATTTTGCTCGGCTTGATGTTTTTGAATTTGTGTCCTTAAACGCTCTCTTTCATCTTCATCTTTTGCACTATCCCTCGCACTAATGAGATCGATATAAGTTAAATCGGGTTTAAGATAGATGATGAAAGCAGTCGTTTTTCCATCTTTTGCAATGATATTATTTTGATAAAAAGGGCTTGTAAGAATTTCATCTTTTGCCTTGCTTTGGTTAATGTCCTTGCTTGTGATATTTGGAATATTTTGCATCAATTCTTTTAAGTCTTTATTTTCGCTACTTAAAAGTAAGGGAGCATTAATGATGCTAAAAACCCTCTCAACGCCCCTGACACCCTCAAGCTCCTTATGTAAATTTTCTAACTTTTTTAAACTTGTTTGACTAAAAGGATTTTCATCACTTGGCTTAAAAGCTAACATTAAAAAATTATCACTCTTATAATGCTTAGAAAGTTCTCTAAAAATCTTTAAATCTTTATCATCTTCTAAAAGCAAACTCTCCGCACTCGCATCAAAGTGCAATTTAAAAGCAAAAAAGCTTAAAAGCACACAGATAAGCAAAGTCAGCAAAAAGGTGCTTTTAGGGTGATTAATGAGAAATTTTAGGAAAAAAGCCATTATTTGATAATAATATCATTAAGCTTACTAAGTAGGTCTTTAAAAGTGCCATTTTCTAAAATATCGCCAAATTGCGAACGATAAGTTTGTATAATGCTAACGCCCAAAACATCAACATCATAAATCAGCCACTCATCATTTTCTTTATAGAATTTAAAAACGATAAACTTTTTTTCTCCATCAACCATCATAGAACTTGTAAGAAAATACCGCTTTTCATTTTTCCTTTCCCCACTTTCAACCTTTAAAACTTGGTCTTTATAAAGCTCTAATTTATCCGTAAAACTTTTTTTAAGACTTGCTTCAAAAGCCTTATTAAATTCCGCTACTTCATCTTGGCTTAATTTTTGATAATACTTAGATAAGGATAATTTTGCCATTAATTCATAGTCAAAAACTCCGTCAAAAAGTTTAAAAATATCCTGTGCGGCAGATTTTTTGTCGTCCTTTGCGTTTTGCAAGATTTTTAAACTTTCATCAATATTTTTTTGCATAAAATTTTCAATCTCATCTAAATGAAGTGCAAAAGCACTCAATGCTACTATGAGTAATAATAATATTTTTCGCATTTTTCTTCCTATTTACTAAGTTCTTTACGCCTTTGCTCGTAAGCATCACGCAAAAATGGGTATAAATTCGGGGTATTATAATAAATTTCATCAATTTCATCAAGATGAAAGGAAAGCTCATTAACAAAACCATAAGCCCCCACCAAAAAACTGGCATAATCAGGCTCAATATAAGCCGTAGGCGTAGCATACCAAAGTGCTGGTAAGCTTAAAGTATCTCTTAAATTACTCGGTCCTAAAATAGGCAAAACAAGATGAAAGCCCTCACCCACACCCCAATGTGCCAAAACAAGTCCTAAATCTGCAGGATGCTTTTCTATCCCCATCTCAGTGGCAATATCCCTAAGCCCCCCAAAGCCCATAATAGAATTTGCCAAAAAGCGTTTAAACTCATCACCAGCATTATCGAATTTAAACTGCAAAACATTTCCCACAAAACGAAAAGGTGCAAGTAAATTATCAAAAAAATTCCTCACGCCAGAACGCACGAAACTAGGTGTTACAGCATTATAGCCCTTTAGCACAGGACGCATTACATAGGTATAAAGCCCAACATTAAATTCTGTTATCATTTTATTATAACCAGAAAGAGGGTCGCTAACTTCATATTGCCCATACTCAGCTTCAAATTCATCGACATTTGCAAACGCAAAACCGAAAAATAATAGCAAAATCAATACCTTTTTCACACTTTTCCTTCAAATTTCAATATCCCAATAAAACTCCACCCATTCATTAGCTTCTTTAACGCTAAATTCAGGTTGTAAAAGGGCAGTTTTTTTGTAAAAAATCGTTGCAATTTTAAGCTCTATGTGAGGAAATTTCTCTTTTAAAATTCTCTTAATTTCGCTCAAACTTTCCCCACTATCGACAATATCATCAATCAATAAAACCCTCTTATAAGCACTTAAATTTGGAATATTAAAAACCTCAACACTATCAAGCTTTCTTGTATCATCATAATGGATACTATTTAAAGCAAATAAATTCCTAGTCTTTAGTGCTACCGCTAAAGAGTGTCCAAGGCTAAGTCCTCCTCTAGCTATGGAAACTAGGGCATCTGGATTAAAATCTTCTTTCACTTTTTTTGCTAAAAATTTCACATCTTTTTCAAAATCATCATAAGCGTAAAACATTATTTTTCCTTAATTTAAAGCAATCAATAAGAAATTTCCCAAAGAAATCAAGCTTAAAACTACAATCCCCACATTAATCTTACTCCACTCTCTTTTAAAAATCCTTACCAACAAAAAACTAATAAAACCAAAAGCAAAGCCCGAAGTTATCGAATAAGTAAGCGGCATCATAATAATGGTAAAAAAAGTGCCAACTGCAATGGCACTATCACTAAAATCAATATTTTTCACTTCCATAAACATTAAAATTCCCACCATTACAAGCACAGGATAAATGGCATTTGGTGGGATAGCCTTAAAAAGTGGTAATAAAAAAAGCGTAAGTGCAAAACAACAAGCCACGACAATGGCAACAAGTCCTGTCCTGCCTCCACTCTCAACCCCCGTTGTGCTTTCTACAAAAGCCGTAACGGTCGAAGTTCCCACACAAGCACCCACGACAGAGCTTGCCGCATCAGCCATTAAGGTTTTGCCGAGTTTTTTCTCTCCCTCCACAGGCTTATCAAAAATCCTCCCCCTCGCTCCAACGCCTGTAATCGTGCCTATACTATCAAAAAGCTGCGTGATAAAAAAAGTCAAAATCACAGGAATCATTGCCACACTTAAAGCACTTTTAATATCAAGCTCAAAAACAATAGCGCCTAGTCCATTTTCCCTGCTAAAATTTGGTAAAGAAAAAATTTCATTAGGAAAAATTGCACCTTCAATATTTAATTTTACCCCATAATTTTCTAGCAAATAAAAAGCCAACACCCAAAGTGTCAAAGAACTTAACAAAACGCCCAAAATAAAAGCTGCTCTAAGTCTTAACGCCCAAAAAAACACGACTAAAATCAAAGAAAAAATTCCAAAAAGCACACTAGGATCTTTGAAATTTCCCACGCCCACTAAAGTCGCATCATTTTTAACAATAATGCCCATCTTTTGAAGTCCCAAAAATGCTATAAAGCACCCTATACCAGCACAAATAGCAAGGCGTAAATCTTTAGGGATATTACGTATAATCCAAAGACGAAAATTGGTAAAAGAAAGAATTAAAAAAATAAAGCCAGACAAAAATACCGCACCCAAAGCACTTTGCCAAGCAATTTGCTGTGCTATACAAACCGAAAAGGTAAAATACGCATTCATTCCCATACCCACACTCATCGCCACAGGAGTATTTGCAAATAGCCCATTTAATGCGCTTGCGATAATGGTAATTAAGGCAGTAGCGGTAATTAAAGCCTCCAAAGGCATACCCGTATTGCTTACGATATGAGAATTGACAGGAACAATATAAATCATCGTCAAAAAGGTCGTAATACCCGCTAAAACTTCCGTTTTTACATTTGTCCCATTTTCCTTAAGCTTAAAAATGCTCATTGATAATCCTTGCATAAACTATACATTAATTTTGACATCAAAAGATTTAAAAATAAAAACCAAATTGACCCAAAATATTAATGTTATATTGATCACTGGCAAATTCATTAATTACATTAAATCCATAAAAAAATGAATTAGGATAAACAAAATGCGAAGTGAGTCCCCAAGTTATAAAATTAGAATTAAGACGATGATATTGCACAAAATCTTGATTAGGAAAGTCTTTAAAACGCACATTATTTTCAATCGTTTTCCCACTTAATTTATATTCATAAATAAAAAAACTTCCAAGCTTTGTTTGCATTCTTTCTTGGTCAAAAAGATACGATAAATTTAATCCACCAGCCAAAGAAGTAGTATGATGATTAATCGCATCGTAAGATTTAGCAAAGACACTATTACCACTTTCATTAAAAGACGCTTGTTTAATATAATTATAATTAAAATACATCAAAGGCGTCAAAGTCAAATCATTAAGAGCTTGAAAATCTTTGGCAAGTCCCAATTGCAAAGAGCTGAGTAAATTATCATAGCTTGAGTTTAAAGAGCCATTTTGTCCTACAATATACCTTGTCATATCATTACTTGCTCTTGCAAAACTCGCACCACTTAGAATTTTAAAATTTTGCAAATCTAAAATGTGGTTAAATGAAAAATTAAAATGCTTATTTTTCAAATTTGCATTTTCAAAATCTAGTCTAGTGTCACTCACATCAATTCCAAAGCTTAATAAGGAATTTTCATTAAGCTCTCCGCCTATGGTAAGATTTAAGCCCGTGCTTTGTCCATCAAAATCATCGCCATTAATTTTTTTAAAATTAGGACTAAGATTCCAAATATACCTTTTATCAGCCTTATCCAACAAGCCCAAATCCATAAAAACATCACTTTCAACACTAGCTGTTAATAAAGGACCTCTTTCTAAACTTGCCATTAAATTCCCGGAAGTAAAATTTGGATTAAGAGCACTCATTATATTTCTTTGTGCTGAAATATGCTGTTGATAATGAAGTCCGGAAACATTTTGCATATAGCTATTAGCCTCCAAACTTTCTAAAGTTTTCTCCATAGTTTTTGTGTCTGTATTGTCCAAAAAGGCGAAATAATTCTTATATCTATCTTGTAAATTGTCGATAGAGCGAATGCTTCTTAAGGCTCGTCCCATAGTGCTATTAGTCGTTTCATAGGCGTCTTCTTTGATGACGGGCTTAACAATAATATTGTTTGAGGGAGGAGTTGGAGGGGTAATTGTGCTTGGCGGAGTGATGTCAGGTTGAGGCTGTGGGGGTTGAGGCATATTGTTTTTATTGATACTTGTTTTATCATTATCCAAAACAGCTACAAAATCCACAGCATTATTACTTGCGACTTCAACTGCCCCAAAATTATTTAAATGTGTCCCTAAACCCCCCAAATCAATGCTAATATAATGCCCACTTGTGAAAAATTTAGGTAAAGGGATATATTCTAATTTTCCGCCTTTAATCTCATAAGAATTTGCGATAAGTTTGGAATTTTTATCATTACCAAAATCAAGTTGTAATTTAGAATTCGCCCCCTCTTGCGTGTATTTGCCCTTGACAATCAAATCGCTTAAATCCTCATTTCCCGCTCTTACTATGCCCTTATTTTCGAGGTTTTTACCCACTTCGCCATTACCGCTAAATAAGCCTCCCTCCAAAACTTTAACATCACCAGCTATTCTAGCTTTTTCATTTTCACTTTTATTATTTAAAGCTAAGCTACCATTTTTAATAATGGTCGTCCCCTCATAGCTATTATTTCCCGTTAAGATGAGTTTGCCGCTACCCTCTTTGATAAATCCTACATTGAGATTTGCTAAATTTGTCGGTAAATTGACTGCGTCTTTTTTATGTAAGCTTTCGTCCCATTTTTTCTGGCTAATGTCATTACTAAAAACGGCTTCATATCCTTGTGTATTGATTGTGTAATAAGCCTCATTTTGCCCAGCGTAAGTGTTTGAAACATCGCTGCTATTAAGGCGATTTGCGTCCAAAGTCGCCAAGCCTCCCATAGCCTTAGCCACATCTAAAATTCCCTGCCCAAAAAGACTTTCTTTGCTGACTTTTTGGATAGAGGCATATTCGCTTTCTTCAAGCAAATGATAATTTGTAATCAAATTATTCATTATGGTGTAATAATTCCAGTATTCAGCCTGTATCAAATCCCTTTCAATTTGCTTTTTATCCGTTGGAACTTCATTATCGATATAAAAAATAGTATAAAGATTTTTAGTTACGAGCTTATTCCCTTCAATAACCCTTAAGGTCGTTTCTTTGACCGTGAGTTTAGGAGCTACATAGTCCTTATTAGCTGTGCTTAAAAGCACATCGGCAATTTGTTTGCCATTTAAAAAAGGAAAGCGTTGTGCCACTAAAGCCGCTCCTCCACTTACCATAGGAGCTGCCATTGAAGTCCCACTTTGTGTGCGATATAATTTATTATCAGGACGACCAAAAACGACAGGCTGCATATAAGCGGCATTAACATTACTAATATTAGAACCGGGTGCTACCAAACCAAAATTTTCCGCTCCCAAAAGCCCATTGCTAAAACCGGATAAACCTTTAGCCTTTACGATAAGCTCACCATTTTTACCTCTCTCAATCTCCGCAGAATCCACAGAACCCACCGCCAAGAAAGAACGCAATTCCTCATTATAAAGCGGACTTAAAGCCATTATGCCCGGACTTATAATACCCTCATTACCCGCCGCAAAAACCACCAAGGTTTTTTTCTCTCTTACCAAGTCGTTTAACTCTTTAGCAGTTTGATTACTATGAATTTGCTGCAAAAGTTGTGCTGAAGAATAGTTTTTCAGGGTTAAAGAATATCTCCCAGGCTCAACCATACTCACCACAGGATAAAGGGTTGAATTCCAACTATTATTAATAATCTTAACATCTTTATCTTTGAAATAATTATAAACATTAGGTGTGCTAAAATTTCCACTGCCCTTATTATTCCCAAAAATTTGCACCCCATAAAGTTTAGCATTATAAGCTACGCCGTGAGGATTATTTTCATCTATATATTTAGCCCCTATAATACCAGCAACATGGCTTCCGTGTGTATCGACGGAGTAATCAGGCGTATAAGCTTTACCATTGATAGTTGAAAAAGTCTGCCCTAAAACCTTATCCTTTAAGCTAGGATGCTCTCCATTGATCGCTGAATCTATAACCCCGACCTCAATCCCATCGCCCGTGATTGTAAGCGTATAGGCTTCTTGTAAGCCGATTAGCTCCTTATCGCTAAGGGCGTGAAGATTGAGAATTGTTACAAAAGATAAAATAATACTTTTTTTCATTCTGTCCTCATTTTAATCAAAGGCTTGAATTTTAGCTAAAAAAACTTATATTATGTTTTAATAAATTTTAAGCTCGTTATAGAGGCTATCCCTTTCCACAGGGATTAAATTTGAGGTTTTAATCAGCTCAATGAAGGTTTCAAGCTTTGTCCCTTTCGCACTCTTAGCTCCACCTGCACTTTGTATGCTTTCCTTTTCTATCGTGCCGTCTAAGTCATTTGCCCCAAATTCCTGAGCCACCATAGCTAAATTTAAACTCATAGTCGCCCAATAAGCCTTAATATTTTTGATATTATCAAGCACAAGACGCGAAATAGCTATGGTTTTAAGTATCTCCTCACTATCAAGCTGTTCTTTGACATCTAAAAAGCTATTATCCTTTTGCCACACTAAAGGGATAAAGGCGTTAAAACCACCCGTTTCATCTTGTAAAGCCCTAAGCCTTAGCATATGGTTGATTCTATGTTCTCTTTTTTCTATATGTCCATAGAGCATAGTGGCATTACTTTGCCTACCCTTTTTATGCCATAGAGCGTGAATTTTAAGCCAATTTTCACTGCTTACCTTACCTTTGCAAATTTTAGCACGTATTTCTTCGTCAAAAATTTCAGCTCCTCCTCCAGGCATTGAATCCACGCCATATTCTAGCATTTTCTCCACCACTTCTTCATAGCTAAGTCCCCATCTGCGGTGAATGAAGTCAATTTCTGCTGCTGTGAGGGCTTTGATGTGAATTTGGGGGTAGTTTTGTTTAATTTTTTGAAAAATTTCTAAATACCACTGCCAAGTTGTGTCTTTATTATGTGCTGAAACGATATGCACTTCTTTTGTGCCGCGTTTTTGTGTATCAGCGACGATGTCTAAAATTTCTTCGTGGCTCATTAGATAAGGATTAGGGTTTTTTCTGTGGGCTGAAAAGGCACAAAATTTGCAAGTATCCGCACAAATGTTTGTTGGATTAATATGGCGATTAAGATTAAAATACACCTTTTTGCCGTGTAGGGTGGTGCGTTTTTGATGGGCGAATTTTGCTAGGGTAAATAAGTCTAAATCATAAAGCCTATAAGCATCTTCTTCACTAAGTCTTTCTTTGCTTTCTAATTTTTTTATTAAATCACACATTATTTTCACTTTTATTTTTTTAAAAGCGTTATTATAATTTTTTCTTCTTAATAAAAGTTCATAAAAAGAATTTTGCTAAAATAATTTAAACAAACAAAAAGGAAAAATTTGCCAAGACAAAAATTAAAAGACACAATTGCAGATTACAAAAGCTCTTGCCATAAGCTTTTTTTAAAGCAAGGCTCTTTTAGTATGTATCATAGTAAGCAAATAGACTATTTTATCAATCAAGCTTTTATGATTGTTTTAGAGGAATTTTTTGAAGATTTTTTACCGACTAAGGAGCTTGTGCCTTTTTGCATAGTGGCGAGGGATTATTATGCGAAAAATCATTTGTGTTTTGATGAGCCTATACCCTTACTTTTTGCATATAAAAACCTAAAAATTTATCATTTAAAACCCCTCATTAAAGCCTTAATTGAGCTTTTAAATGATGTAGGTTTGAGGCTTGATTATATTATTTTAGAAAATGAGGGTTTAGCTTATATGAGTGAGCAAGAGCTTTTAAACTCTCTCATACAGATGCGTTTTATAAGTGGCTCAAAGCTTTTATTTAAAGATAGTAAAGCAAGGGTTAATTTGACACTTAAAAAACACTTAAATTCCCTTGCTTTAAATCTTTTTAAGCCCTGTGAATTAGCCTTTTTAAAGCAGGATTTTAATATCCAAAAAGCAGATGGGGGATTACAAGATTTAAGAAATTTGGATAATTTACTCACACTTTTTAAAAAAGATAGCTTTAATTACGCACTTTCTTTTATTAGTGAAAAAAATTTTAGTGAATTACGCTTAGCAGGTGAGTTTTTGCTCTCATTTAAATCCGCCCTTAATCTTCAAAATCAAAAAGATAATGATGAATTTAGACTTGAAAACGCTCAAGATTTAGCAAATTTGATGTATAAAAGAGAAAAGAAAAATTTAAAAGCTAAAGAAAATTTAGTGCAAAAAATTTTAAATTCTATGCACACCATAAGTCTCTACAATGCTTTTTTAATAAAACAAATTCAAAATGAATTTCTACAAAAAAAAGAGAAGCAATATCATTTTTCTAGTTTTTTAGAAGCTTTACAATTTTTAAACTCACTCAAAGATGAGCCGTGTGAATTAAATATTAATTTAGTTTTCACACTTAAAGAAATGCCTTTTTTAAAAGAAGAAAATGAAAAAGCTTTAGAGCTTTTTAAGGGCTTTTTTGAAAGAAAACATTGCTTTTTTATTTTAAAAATTTTGCTAGATAGTGGGAAATTAAAAGAGCTTTTTAAGCCTATGATAAGATTTTTAAGCAATGAAGAAAGTGATTATTGCTTTGATGTGGAGGCATTTGTGATGCTAGAAGAATTTGAAAAAGCAAATTTAGTGCTTAAAGAAAATGCACTTTTAAAACTTGTCATTCTTTTTAGCGGTGTTAAGGAGGAAAATGAACTTGCTAAAGGCGGTGTTTTTAGAGCATTTTGTGCAAAATTTAAGCTAGAAAACAAAGAACTTGAACTTGGTCTTAAGCTTTATAAAAATTTCAACGCCTTAAAAGAGCTGGTCGAAAAAGAAGATATTTACAATCCTCTCATCATATCCGCCCTACTTTCTAAACTAGAAAATCTCAAAACCCTAGAACTTTTAACCCTTTTAACCAAAATAAAAGCCCAAATTTCACACGCCTCGCCTTTTTTTTACAAAGCCTTAGATAAGCTTTTAATCAATGCTAAATGTGGCTTTGAGGACGCAAATTTACTAGAAGAAAGCACAAGAAGAGTTAAAAAAGAACAAATTCTTAAAAGAACTAAGGCTTTTTTGGATTTAAGCCCTCTTTTACAAGATAAAATCACGCATATTAAATCCAATCTTTTCCTCATCAAAAACAGCTTTGAAGACATCATTAAAATCGCCCAAATTGCCCACAATCAAGATTTTAAATTCTGGCTTAATACAGAAAGCAATCTAAGCCTTGAAATCATTTGCCAAAAAGATTTTAAAATCGAATATTTTTTATACGCTTTGAGTGAATTTAATCTCATTTTTATGAGCTTTTATGAACTTTTTAATGATAAAATTTACCTTAAATTTGAATATGAAAATATCATTAATCAAACACACAAAGAGAAGCTTTTAACGCTTTTAAACACGAATTTAAATTTAAGCCACAAAAGAAAAATAAAAAAGCCAATCATTAAAAAAGATGAAGTAAAATTTGATTTAAATTATTCTAAAACTTATGCAAAATTAAATCTTAACACTAAGGACCAGCAAGGTTTAATGGCGTTTGTAATGAATATTTTTCGCGGCTATGATTTACATTTAAGCACAGCTAAAATTCAAACCATACGCCAAAGGACACGCAATAGCTTCATTTTTGAAAAAAACGAAGCTCTTTTGCAAAATCAAAATAAAATAATAAATTCTTTAATAAGCGAGTGAAAATGTGTGGGATAGTCGGCTACATTGGCAAAAATGAAAAAAAGCAAATCATACTAAACGGACTTAAAGAGCTAGAGTATAGAGGCTATGATAGTGCAGGACTTGCAGTGATGAGTGAGGGAGAACTTAGCTTTTTCAAAGCGGTTGGTAAGCTTGAAAATTTAGCAGATAAATGCAAGGAATTTCGTAGCGAGAATTTTGGCTTTGCCATAGGACATACAAGATGGGCAACGCACGGAAAACCTACTGAAATCAACGCTCATCCGCATTTAGGGCAATATTCTTGCGTGATACACAATGGCATTATTGAAAATTATAAAGAACTTAAAGACGAGCTTGAAAAAGAGGGTGTGCAGTTTTTAAGTCAAACAGATACTGAAGTTATCGTGCAGCTTTTCGAATTCTACGCACACCATTTAGAAGCAAAAGAAGCCTTTAAAAAAACCATTTCTCGTTTAAAGGGAGCTTTTGCAAGCTTACTCATCACCAAAAAAGAGCCGAACAAAATCTTTTTTGCTAAAAACGCCGCACCTCTTATCATAGGCAAAAACACTCAAAATGAGCTGTATTTTGCTAGTGGAGACGCTCCTTTAATCGGCAATGTTGATGAAGTGATTTATTTAGAAGATTTAAGTTATGGCTATGCGGGGGAAAATGAACTTGTTATTTTTGAAAATGAAAAAAGTTTAAAACCAAATTTTGTTAAACTCTCAGGCGATAAGGCTTACGCGAAAAAAGACGGCTTTCGCTTTTTTATGGAGAAAGAAATTTACGAACAAAGTCGCGTTTTAAGTGAAGTTTTGATGGGACGCATTGAGGGTGATAAAGTCGTTTTTGATGAACTTGAAAAGGAGGATTTAACGCATTTTAGTGAAATTACCCTTTGTGCTTGCGGCACGAGCTACCACGCTGCCTTAGTAGGAAGCTATCTTTTAGAAAGAGTGGCTAAAATTCGTGCAAAAGTAGAAATTGCCAGTGAATTTCGCTACCGCGAAGCTTTAATTGACCCTAACTCCCTTTTCATCGTCATTTCACAAAGTGGCGAAACGGCTGACACCCTAGAAGCCCTCAAAATAGCTAAAAATGCGGGAGTTAAAAGCCTTGCTATTTGTAATGTAGATAATTCTAATATCGTGCGTTTGGCAAATTTAAGCCTCCTCACGCGTGCAGGAATTGAAAAGGGGGTCGCTTCCACCAAAGCTTTTGCAACGCAGGTTTTAACCCTTTGGATGTTAGCCATTTTCATTGCACAAAAAAGAAATTTGCCTATCCAAGAGGATATTAAAGCCTTATTACACACGCCAAATTGTGTGCTTGTGAAGCAAAATTTGCACGAAAAAATACACCGCCTTTCCAAACGCTATTTAGACGGACACGGCTTTTTCTTCATTGGGCGTGATGTTTTTTATCCTTTGGCTTTAGAGGGTGCTTTAAAACTTAAAGAGCTTTCCTATCTTCACGCGGAGGGTTATCCTGCTGGAGAGATGAAACACGGACCCATAGCCCTAGCAGACTCCAAGCTCTACACCATAGCATTAATGCCGCAAAATTTACTTTATGAAAAAACTAAGTCTAATGTCGAAGAACTCATTGCTAGGGACTCCACTTTACTTTGTATCTCGCCTCTTGACTTTGACTTAAGCGATGATTTTATCAAAACAAAGCAGCAAAACCACTATATGTGTGAATTTTTTGAAATGATGCTAATTACTCAGCTTTTGGCTATGGAAATTTCTATCCGCTTGGGTAATGATGTAGATATGCCCAGAAACTTGGCTAAAAGTGTAACAGTAGAATAAAGCCCCCCAAATAAGGGGCTTTAAAATTAAGCTTTAGGTCCTATCATTTTACTAGGATCGACAAACTGATTAAAGTCTTGTTCGCTTACAAGTCCTAATTCCATAGCACTTTCTTTAAGAGAAATTCCCTTTTTATGAGCGTTTTTGGCGACTTTTGCAGCATTTTCATAGCCGATGTGAGGATTTAAAGCTGTAACTAGCATTAAAGAATTATGAAGATTATGTTCGATTTTTTCGCGATTTGGTTCTATACCAACAGCACAATGGATATTAAAAGAATGCATAGAATCCGCCAATAAATCAAGGCTTTGCAAGAAATTATAAATAATCACAGGCTTAAAGACATTAAGCTCGAAATTCCCTTGCGAAGCGGCAAAGCCGATGGTAGCGTCATTTCCCATCACTTGCACGGCGACCATAGTAATCGCTTCACACTGGGTAGGATTAACCTTTCCAGGCATTATAGAACTTCCCGGCTCATTTTCTGGAATTAAAATCTCGCCCAAACCACATCTAGGACCACTTGAAAGCCATCTTACATCATTGGCAATTTTCATCAAATTCGCCGCTAAACCCTTCATCGCTCCGTGCGTAAAATTAATCGCATCGTGGCTTGTTAGAGCGTGGAATTTATTAGGACTTGAAATGAATTTTGTGCCTATAAGTCTTGTTAGTTCTTCACTCACTTTTTCACTAAGCTCCGGATGTGCATTAAGTCCTGTTCCTACGGCTGTTCCACCGATAGCCAATTCTCTTAAGCTAGGCAAAGAGGCAATAATTTGCTCTTTTGAATGTAAAAGCATAGATAAATAGCCGCTAAATTCCTGTGCTAAAGTGAGTGGAGTAGCGTCTTGCAAATGCGTTCTGCCTATTTTAATAATGCCCTCAAATTCTTTCACTTTCTTTTCAAAAGTCGCAATGAGACTATCAAGCGCTGGGATAAGTTTTTTCTCTACTTGCTCAACAGCTACTATACTCATAGCCGTTGGAAAAGTATCGTTTGAGCTTTGACTCATATTAACATGGTCATTTGGATGCACGAGCTTTTCTTTACGAAAATCTCCACCCATAATTTCGGTTGCCCTATTCGCAATGACTTCATTCATATTCATATTGCTTTGTGTGCCAGAACCCGTCTGCCAAATCGCTAAAGGAAAATTATCGTCAAATTGACCCGCAATAATCTCATCACAAGCCTTAGTGATGGCATTTTTCTTAGCCTCATCAAGTTTGCCTAGCTTATGATTAACGATAGCAAGTGATTTTTTTAAATTTGCAAAAGCATAAATTAAAACCTTAGGCATTTTCTCGCAGCCTATTTTAAAATTCTCAAAACTTCTTTGCGTTTGTGCGCCCCAGTGCTTATCATTTGGCACTTTAACCTCACCCATAGTATCATGTTCGATTCTATATTCCATTTTTACTCCTTGTAAGAAATTCTTAAATTCTAACACAATAAAGTTGAGTTTTTATAAACTAAAATTAAACGAAAGAGAATTTAAATGGTGTCCACGGCGAGATTCGAACTCACGACCTCAAAATTAGGAATTTTGCGCTCTATCCAGCTGAGCTACGAGGACAAAGAAGAGGGTTGTAAAACAACCCTTAGTAAAGCTCTAAAGCCTTAAGTTCTTGTTTTAAAGAATCTTTTTGCAACTTTAGTTTTTCTTTTTTAAATTTGTATTCTGCCTTAGACATAGAATCTTGATTATCGCTCAAAGCATCAAGATCCCTTTCTAAAGCTTCTATTTTTATGAGCTTATCTTGCTTGATTTGCAAAAGCTCTTTGTAATAATTTGGATTATCCTTGCACTTTGTTTTAAGTGTAGTAATGGCATTTTCCAAATCTCTAGCCTTAAATTCATTATCATATTTTTTGGCGTATTCTAATTCTTTTTCAAGCTTAAGAATTTTCTCTTCGCACTCATTTGCAAAGCTAAAACTCAACGTGCACAATAAAAAAATAACAAATTTCATCATAGGCTAAATTTCCTTATCCGTTTCTTTTCTTAACGATCTCTTCGGAGACATTTTTAGGCACTTCATCATAGTGGTCAAATTCCATAGAATAAGTCGCCCTACCTTGAGTTTGAGAACGCAAATCGGTAGAATAGCCAAACATCTCAGCTAAAGGACAAAATGCTGTAATGACCTTATTGCCACCTCTTTCGTCCATAGAATTGACCTGACCGCGTCTTTTGTTTAAATCGCCAATTACATCGCCCATATAATCTTCAGGAGTTTCAACCTCTACTTTCATCATAGGTTCTAAAATCACAGCTCCCGCTTTTCTAGCACCCTCTTTAAAACCCATAGATGCGGCAAGTTTAAATGCCATTTCAGAAGAATCCACCTCGTGATAGCTTCCATCATACACAGTAACTTTCACATCTTCGACAGGATAGCCTGCCAAAACACCATTTTGTAGGGCTTCTTGCACACCCTTATCCACAGCTGGGATATATTCTTTAGGGATAACACCACCCTTAATATCATTGACAAATTCATAGCCACTACCCGGCTCCAAAGGCTCAAGGCGTAAAAATACATGTCCGTATTGACCGCGACCACCTGATTGTTTAGCGTATTTATACTCTTGCTCGACCGCTTTTCTTATGGTTTCGCGGTAAGCCACTTGCGGCTGTCCCACTTCCGCTTCGACTTTAAATTCTCTTAGCATTCTATCAACGATAATTTCTAAGTGTAGCTCACCCATACCAGAGATGATAGTCTGTCCGCTTTCTTCATCTGTTGAAACCCTAAAGCTTGGATCTTCTTGGGCTAGTTTATTGAGTGCAATAGACATTTTTTCTTGGTCTGCCTTAGTCTTAGGCTCAACCGCTACTGAAATAACAGGATCTGGAAAATCCATTCTCTCTAGAATAACCTTATCTTTTTCACTTGCTAAAGTATCGCCCGTAAGCGTATCTTTAAGTCCTACAACAGCACCGATTTCCCCTGCGTAAAGGACCTTAATCTCTTCTCTTTTATTAGAGTGCATTTTTAAAAGTCTGCCGATACGCTCTTTTTTATCCTTGGTAGAATTATAAGCATAAGAACCACTTTCAAGACTTCCACGATATACACGCACGAAAGTAAGTTGCCCCACAAAAGGGTCTGTCATAATCTTAAAGGCAAGTCCTGCAAATTCTCCATCATCAGTTGAAGTAACTGAAACTTCACTGCCATCCTCATATTCACCCTTAATATTTGCCACTTCATCAGGAGCTGGCAAATACGCAACAACCGCATCAAGTAAAGGTTGAATTCCCTTATTCTTAAAAGCTGTTCCACAAAGCATAGGGACAATACTTAAATTCAAGCACCCCGCTTTAATCCCAGCCTTAATCTCCTCAAGACTTAAATCCTCGCCACCTAAATACTTCTCCATAAGCTCATCGCTTGTCTCGCTCACCGCTTCTATCATTTTGACACGGTATTCTTCAGCTTTTTCTTTAAGCTCCGCTGGTATTTCTCTTTCCACATAATCAGTCGGCTTACTTTCATCTTCCCAAACCAAAGCCTTCATCGTAACAAGGTCAATCACGCCTTTGAAATTATCCTCCGCACCAATAGGAATTTGTAGTGGAACTGGATTAGCCTTAAGGCGGTTACGAATCTGATCCTCGACATTATAAAAATTTGCACCAATTCTATCCATCTTATTAACAAAAACTATTCTTGGAACACCATATTTATTAGCCTGTCTCCATACGGTTTCACTTTGAGGCTGCACTCCACCCACAGAACAAAAAACCGAAACTGCTCCGTCTAAAACACGCATAGAACGCTCAACCTCAATAGTAAAATCCACGTGTCCTGGAGTGTCTATAAGATTGATTTGATAATCTTTCCAAAAACAAGTTGTTGCCGCAGAAGTGATGGTAATACCTCTTTCCTTCTCCTGCTCCATCCAGTCCATAGTCGCAGCACCGTCATGCACTTCGCCTATTTTATGACTCATACCTGTGAAAAAGAGTATCCTCTCGCTTGTTGTCGTCTTGCCCGCATCAATATGAGCGGCAATTCCTATATTTCTAACCTTTTTTAAAGGGGTCGTTCTTGACATCTTAATCTCCTACCAACGATAATGTGCAAAAGCTTTATTTGCTTCAGCCATTTTATAAGTGTCTTCTTTCTTTTTAAAAGACGCACCCTTAGAATTTGCAGCGTCCATTAACTCAGCTGCTAATTTTTCTACCATCGTTCTTTCACTTCTTTTTCTTGCAAATGAAATAATCCAACGAATCGCCAAGGCTTGTTGTCTAGCAGGACGCACTTCAACTGGGACTTGATAAGTCGCGCCACCCACACGGCGTGATTTGACCTCAAGCAAAGGCTTAATATTTTCAATCGCCTCATTAAAAACATCAATACCTTTTTTTTCGCCACCTTTTTTATCGATAGCCTCTAAAGCACCGTAAAGTATAGTTGTGGCGGTGCTTTTTTTACCATCATACATTAAAGAATTAATGAATTTTGTAATGATTTTATTACCATAAATTGGATCGGGTAAGATTTCTCTTACGGGAGCTTTTCTTCTTCTCATTTTTTTCCTTCAAATTTAAAATTTTACTCAAACAAAATCAAATCAAACGGATTTGCCTGTTTTAACAATTACTTAGCGGCAGCTTTTGGACGCTTCGCACCATATTTAGAACGAGAAACCGTTCTTTTAGCCACGCCAGCAGTATCTAAAGCACCACGCACGATGTGATATTTCACACCCGGTAAGTCCCTTACCCTACCGCCACGCACTAAAACGATGCTATGCTCTTGGAGGTTATGACCCTCACCACCGATATAGCTAATCACTTCAAAGCCACTAGTAAGTCTTACTTTGGCAACTTTTCTTAAGGCGGAGTTTGGCTTTTTAGGAGTTGTAGTATAAACCCTCGTGCAAACGCCTCTTCTTTGCGGACAATTTTTAAGCGCCGGAGATTTAGACTTTTCTAAAACCTTTTTACGCTCTTTTCTAACCAATTGATTTATGGTAGGCACAATCATTCCTTTCTTAAAATGTAATAAACTTGGGATTTTATCTAAGTTTTACTTACAAAAATATAAACTATGATAAATTTTGCAATAAATTTAAAATGATAAAAAACAAATTTTTATCAAAGGATTGTTTTATCTATATCAGTCCATTTTAAGAGCATTAAATATCTTAAAAATTTTTTGACAACTCACAAAAAAAAACTTATTTTAAGTGCCATAGCAAAAAATTTAAATATCCCTGTAAGCATCATTTACTCTAATCTCACTAAAAAAACAAAACTTATCGTTTAAACTTTCAAATTCTATTCCTAACAAATCATATCCAAAACGAAATTAAAGTCCATAAACTCATCAAAAACATAAGAAATTTAACAAAACAAATTTGCTAAATGAGAATTTTAAAGAAGTAATGTGCTGTATGTTAGAAAAAATAGACGCCAATAATCAAACCCAACTAAAATCTTTCATAGGCACCTCTTATTTAGCCTATATAATCTCTTTAAACAAGACTTTATTAACAAATAAAAGCAAAAATGAGTTAAAAATCTACTCACAAGCTTTTCAAAAAATCACAAAAAATACTATAACATCAAAAAATTGCACTAAGAATTATAATAAAAAATAAAATCGTTTAATTGATATTTCTTACCTTATTTCAACTCCAACGAAATTTTTAAACAAAATACTACTTGAAGAAAAAATAAAATAGAAAAACTTTAAGAATCTACTTTAACGACTAAGAGGTATAGTAGCTCAAAAAGAGCTACTATTCTTGTTCTTTAAGTTTTAAATTTTGCTCACCATAAAGTCCTGTTCCAACAGGGATAATGCGACCTAAAATGACATTTTCTTTTAAGTCTTCCAAGTAGTCAAATTTACCCGCTATACTTGCTTCGGTTAGCACCTTGGTTGTTTCTTGGAAAGAGGCTGCCGAGATGACACTATCGCTTCCTATGGCTGCTCTAGTTACCCCTAAAAGCACAGGTTCTGCTATGGCTGGTTCTCCGCCCATTTTAACGATTTTTTCATTTTCTTCGCGAAATTTGCGGCGTGAAACTAAATCTCCCTCAATAAATTTCGTATGCCCACTATCAACCACTCTCACCTGTCTTAACATTTGAGAGACAATCACCTCAATATGCTTATCAGAAATCACAACGCCTTGCCCACGATACACTTGCTGAATTTCGCTTATAAGATAATAATGCAAAGCTTTTTCGCCTAAAATCTTAAGCACATCGTGGCTTGAGATTAAGCCGTCTGTAAGCTTTTCGCCTGCGTGGATAAATTCGCCATCTCTCACTTGGATATGCTTGGCTTTATCGATGAGATACTCGGCACTTGAGCCGTCTTCAGCCTCGATGATAATTCTCTCTTTTGAACGCAAAGGTTTATCAAAACGCACCACGCCGTCAATCTCCGCTATCACAGCAGCATTTTTAGGCTTTCTCGCTTCAAAAAGCTCACTTACACGCGGCAAACCGCCCGTAATATCCTTAGACTTAGCCACCGCCTTAGGAGTTTTAGCTAAAATATCTGCTTGCGAAACCTTATCGCCATCGTTGATAAAAATGACCGTCTTTGGCTCAAGCTGATAACGCACAGTCTTATCCCCTTTCCCCGCTATGAGTAGGGTAGGACGCACACCACTTGGTAAATACTCATTAATCACCAAAGAACGCTTTCCAGTCGCCTCGTCAAGTTGCTCATCTGCACTATAACCTGCCTCAATATCCTCAAAACTTACCACGCCGTCAATCTCCGCTATGATAGCATTATTATACGCATCCCACTCAGCAATCACACTTTTATCTTTTTTCGCCGCACTTGCAATAATGGCATTGACATCATCTATCACCGCACTATCATCAAATTCTATTTTAGACTCTCTAGGGATATAATGTCTTTTTGACTCGTGGTCATTTTCATCTGCAATCACAACAAAAAAACCTTTTTCTTTGACTATATCGCCCTTTTTAACCTTACGCACTCTATCAAGCCCATCGCCTTTAAGGATATAAAATTTCAAAGTTCCTTTTTCGCCCGCTTTAATATCTTGCACGATAGGATCGCCATCATTAACCAAAATTTCACTCGCATAAGGGATACGATTAGGCACATTCCACCCCTCCTTAATCGCCTCGACTATACTTTCATTTTCATTAACCAAAGCACCATTTTGATATGGCAAATAAAGCTTTCCGTCTATATTTCCACTCACACCAGCTAACTCATTTGGTTTAGCAAGGTCGTATTTTCTTAGTATAAACTTCGCCTCTTTTTTCTTATCTTTAATCGACACAATCACATCTTCGTGGATGCTTTCTATACTAATAGTTCCCTTAAATGGAGCTTTAATTTTAGGCTCAACAAGTAAAATTGCCGCATTTCTACGATTTGCGACTATACTTTTACCCTCTTTATTTTTATAGGTTTTAAGATTATAAAATCTTATAAAACCCTCTTTTTGTGCGCTCACTTGTCTATCTTGCAAATCCGTGCTAGCCGTTCCACCACTATGAAAAGTTCTAAGGGTCAGCTGAGTCCCCGGCTCACCGATAGATTGTGCTGAGATAATTCCCACTGCCTCACCGGGCTTGACAAGCTTACCCTCGCCAAGATTTACCCCATAACACTTCGCACAAATTCCTTTTTTAGCCTTACAAGTGATAGGAGTGCGGATATTCACACTCTTAATCCCACTTTCAGTAAGCACCCTAGCTTTCTCTTCGTCAATCAAAGCTCCCTCAGCAAAAAGAACAAAATTTGTAATAGGGTCAATCACATCTTCAGCCAAAACCCTACCCAAAATTCTCTCTTCCAAGGTCTCTACTATAGAACTATCGGCAGTGATTTCATTAATCTCAATGCCCTCGTGTGTGCCACAATCATAAGTTGTAATTTTAACATTTTGTGCCACATCGATGAGTTTTCTTGTCAAATACCCAGCATTTGCCGTTTTAAGAGCTGTATCGGCAAGCCCCTTTCTAGCACCGTGCGTAGAGATAAAATACTCAAGCACATTAAGTCCTTCACGGAAATTTGAAATAATAGGCGTTTCAATAATGCTCCCATCAGGCTTAGTCATCAAACCTCTCATTGCGGCAAGTTGCGAAATTTGTGCCGCACTACCTCTTGCACCACTATCTGCCATCATATAAATAGAATTAAAGCCCTCTTTGTCCTTTTGCACAAGCTCCATCATCTCTTTTGATAAAATATTATTCGTGCTTTTCCAAATATCGATGATTTTATTATATCTTTCACCTGAAGTGATTAAGCCTAGATTGTAAGAATTTTGAATTTCTCTTACCTGTTTTTTAGCGGCATCAATAGCCTTTTGCTTTTCATTTGGCACGATAATATCAGCTATGGAGATAGAAACACCCGCTTTAGTCGCATACTCAAAACCTAGATTCTTAAGCTTATCTAAGAAACTTGCAGTAATTTTTAAACCACCTTGCTTATAAACATAATCGACCAAAGCGGCGATGTCTTTTTTCTTTAGCACCTTATTCCACATATTTTCAGGAACAAAATCAGGCAAAATGGACTTGATAATCAAACGCCCAGCCGTAGTCGCACATTTACGCCCATCGATAATGGTTTGGATATTTGCATGAATATCAAGGCAATTTGACTCCATCGCCATTACAACCTCATCAATACCTGTGCAAATTTTATGCGCTCCTTTTGCACCCACTTTTTCTAAAGAAAGATAATAAATTCCCAAAACCATATCCTGAGAAGGCACTGTTACGGATTTTCCACTCGCTGGTAGAAGAATATTCATAGAAGAAAGCATTAAAACCTTACACTCAGCAATGGCTTCTTGAGAAAGAGGCACATGCACAGCCATTTGATCCCCGTCAAAGTCCGCATTAAACGCCGCACACACTAAGGGGTGCAACTGAATCGCCTTACCCTCGACCAAAACAGGGTGAAAAGCTTGTATAGAAAGTTTATGTAAAGTTGGGGCACGGTTAAGCATTACAGGATGTCCTTCAACTACCTCTTCAAGGCATTCCCAAACCTCGTTTGTTTTATTTTCTATCATTTTTTTAGCCTGCTTAACAGTAGTCGCATAGCCCTTTTCTTCAAGCTTGGCTAAAAGATGTGGTTTGAAAAGTTCTAAAGCCATTTTTTTAGGCAAACCACACTGGTCCATTCTAAGCTTAGGTCCCACAACAATAACACTACGACCAGAAAAATCCACCCTTTTTCCCAACAAATTTTGTCTAAAACGCCCTTGCTTACCCTTAATAATCTCACTCAAAGACTTAAGTGGTCTTTTGTTTGCTCCCTTGACAGCATTTGCACGACGACCATTATCAAATAGGGCATCAACGGCTTCTTGCAACATTCTTTTTTCATTTCTAATAATAATTTCAGGTGCGTCAAGCTCGATGAGTTTTTTAAGTCTTGTGTTTCTATTAATCACGCGGCGATACAAGTCATTAACATCACTAACCGCGAATTTGCCTCCATCTAAAGCAACAAGCGGACGCAAATCAGGTGGCAAAACAGGCAAATTTGTAATCATCATCCACTCAGGGCGATTTGGCACCGCATCTTCGCTGTCAATATTAGCATTGATGTTAGAATTTAAGAAATTTTCCACCACTTTCAAGCGTTTGATAATTGTCTTTTTCTTGGCTTCAGAATTTGTCGCTTGCATTTGTTCTTTAAGCTGATTTAAAAGAGCCACTAAATCTAAATTTGCGAGTAAATCTCGCACGACTTCGCCGCCCATCCTTGCTTTAAAATCGGTATTTTCATAGCGTTGCATCAAGCTTTGATACTGCTCTTCATTCAAAACATCACAAAATTCGACTTTTTTGGAATTTTCATTATCATAATAAGCCTCGCCAGGATTTTCCACGATATACGCTTCATAATACAGCACACGTTCTAAATCCTTCATCTTAACGCCAAGCAAAGTTCCTATACGACTTGGGAGGGAATTGACATACCAAATGTGTGCTACTGGCGTTACAAGCTCTATGTGTCCCATTCTAGAGCGACGCACTTTTGAATTTGCAACTTCAACGCCACATTTCTCACATTTTACGCCCTTAAAACGCATTTTTTTATACTTACCACAAAGGCATTCGTAATCTCGAATCGGTCCAAAAATTTTCGCACAAAAAAGTCCATCTCTTTCAGGCTTTAAAGTGCGGTAATTAATCGTTTCAGGCTTTTTAACCTCTCCATAAGACCAAGACTTAATCCTTTCAGGGCTAGCTAGTCTTAATTGAAAAGCTTCAAAATCTCTTGGTCGGTTTTCTTCTTTGATTTCTATTACTTTAAATTTACTCATTTTCCTCGTCCTTATCAAAAATCTCAACATCTAAGGCTAAAGATTTTAGCTCATTTGTCAAAACAAAAAAGGTTTCAGGTATGCCTGTGGCTGGGACATTTTCACCCTTAGTTAAAGCCTTATAGGCACTAAAACGACCTTCAACATCATCAGATTTTATAGTAAGCATTTCACGCAAAGTATGTGCCGCTCCATAAGCCTCCAAAGCCCAAACTTCCATTTCCCCAAATCTCTGTCCTCCAAAGAGAGCTTTACCGCCGACTGGTTGTTGGGTAACAAGAGAATAAGGTCCCGTGCTTCTTGCATGCACTTTTTCATCGACTAGGTGATGAAGTTTTAGCATATACATACAGCCTACATGCACTCTTTCTGCGATTTTTTCGCCTGTGCGTCCGTCATAAAGCTCCGTTTTTCCGTCCATATCGACCTTTGCCATTTTGAAAAGCTCGGCAAATTCCTCTATATTAACCCCCTCAAAAACAGGAGTGGCAAATTTCACACCCTTACTCCAATCTCTTGCATAGTTTAAAAGCTCTTCATCATTTAAATTCTCCACGAAAGCTTTTTCATTTGCAAGGCGTGGGATAGAGCAAATTTCAAGCATTTTTTTGCGTAAGTTTTTGATAAAATCTTTTTGTTTTTTGTCAAAAATTTCTTGAATTTGTTCACCTAATTTCAAGCCCACAAGTCCTAAATGGCTTTCTAAAATTTGTCCTATATTCATACGGCTAGGCACACCAAGTGGATTTAAAGCTATATCTACGCTTTTTCCATTTGGAAGATAAGGCATATCCACTTCAGGAACTATGGTAGAAACTATGCCCTTATTTCCGTGGCGCCCAGCCATTTTATCACCAACTTTGAGCTTTCTTTTTGTTGCAATATAAATTTTTACAAGTTTGACAACTCCACTTGGTAAAATATCATCTTTTTCTAAAACCTCAAGCTTTTCATCGTGTTCGGCTTTAAATTTTTTCTTTTCATTTTGGAAGTGATTTTTTAAATCCTCATATTGCTTTTGCACTTCTTTAGAATAAGCTTTAATAAGGCTTGTTAAAATAAAACGATTGACCTTTTCTAAATCTTCCTTAGAGACTTTTTGTCCCTTTTTATAAGTCTTTGAACCGACCTTTTGTTCACTATTTAAAGGAGCTTTAGCTAAAAGCGCATACACTCTTAGCATTTCCTCCCTGTCCATCATTAAAAGTCTGTCGTGATATTCTTTTTCTAAAACTATTTTTTCTTTATCGTAGGATTTTAAAGCCCTATCATCTTTCTCATAGCCTTTTTTAGTGAAAATTTTTACATCAACGACAACGCCCTCTAAAGAAGCCGTAGCATATAAAGATTTATTGACAACATGCCCTGCTTTTTCTCCAAAAATAGCCCTCAAAAGCCTTTCTTCTGGAGTAGGCTTAACCTCGCCTTTTGGAGAAACCTTACCGACTAAAATCATACCGGGCTTAATATGTGTCCCTATTTTTGCAATTCCACTTTCATCAAGGTGTGCCACATCATCTTCTTTAACATTTGGGATATCTTTAGTAATCTCCTCAACGCCGTCTTTTAATTCTCTCGCTTCAATTTCTTTTTCATAAATATGCACACTTGTAAAAGTATCCTCACGGATAATTCTCTCACTCACAACGATAGCATCTTCATAATTATAACCATTCCACGGCATAAAGGCGATGAGGGCATTTTTACCTATAGCTAACTCACCTTGATCCATACTAGGACCATCGGCTATAATTTGCCCTGCTTTAACCACATCACCCTTTTTAACAATAGGGTGTTGGACATAATTTGTATTTTGATTCGTTCTTAAATTCTTTTCTAAGCTGTAATGATCAATAAAAGGACCTTTCTCGTCTTCACCCAAAATAAATATGCTTTTATTATCAACCTTTTCTATCACTCCACCTCGTCTAGCTTTGATAGCCTCCCACGCATCACGAGCTATAATTCTTTCCATACCTGTACCGACAATAGGTGCGGAAGAAGTGAGTAAAGGCACGGCTTGGCGTTGCATATTTGAACCCATTAAGGCTCTGTTAGCATCATCATGTTCTAAAAATGGTATCAAAGACGCCGCTACGCCCACAACCATACCTGAGCAAAGGTCGATGAGTTGGACTTCCTCTCTTCTTGCAAGGATAGTTTCGCCGTCCTGTCTAGCTTCCACAAATTCTTCGATGATATAACCCTTAGCATCGATTTTTGTCGAGGCTGGAGCAATGAAAAGTCCCTCTTCTTGAGTGGCAGTAAGATAAATAACCTCATCGCTCACCTTGCCGTTTTCCACTTTTCTATAAGGAGCTTCAACAAAACCAAGTTCATTAACCTTAGCATAGGTAGAAAGGGTATTGATAAGACCGATATTTTGACCTTCTGGAGTTTCAACAGGACAAATTCTACCATAATGAGTTGCATGCACATCACGCACCTCAAAACCTGCCCTTTCTTTTACCAAACCACCCTCTCCAAGTGCAGATAAACGGCGTTTGTGAGTAACCTCACTTAAAGGATTTGTTTGATCCATAAATTGTGATAATTGCCCACCTGTAAAAAATTCCAAAATTGTAGTTGTAATCATCTTAGGATTAATCAAATCATAAGGCATCACTTTATCCAAATCTGCATTTAAAGAGCTAAATTTATCTCTAATCGCCTTTTGCATTTTTGTAAGCCCCAAATGAAGCTCATTTGCCAAAAGTTCACCAATAGATCGAATACGACGATTACCTAAATGATCCCTATCGTCAATATAGCCCTTGCCATTTTTTACTTTTATAAGATATTTAGCAGTTTTGATAATATCTTCATTTGTTAAAACGGTGGTATATTCAGGCACATCAAGAGCTAATTTATGATTCATTTTCATACGCCCCACTTTAGTTAAATCATATCTTTCTGGATTAAAAAATAAATCATTAACAAAAGCTTTAGCAGCATCTTTTACCACAGGTTCACCCGGACGCATAACCTTATAAATTCTAATTGCTGCCAAATCATTTTCATCTTCTAAATTTTCGCTTTGCTTTAATAGTTTTAAAGTTTCATTATCTTGTATGAAAGAATTAATAATTGCCGCATCGACCCCATTTGCCAAGTCATTAGCAATGTTGAAGCTTTTTTGCTCTTTAATTTTAGCAAGTTTTCCCTCATCAATGAGAGTAAGAGAGTCAAAAAGCATTTCTCCACTTTGCTTATCAATAATAGGACTTGCCAAGTATCTATTTATAAGAACCTCTAAAGGATACTCCACCCATTTTAAACCATCTTTAATAAGTTGTTCAATTTTCTTTTTTGTCAGTCTTTTACCTGCTGGGTGAACCACCTTACCTTTTTCATCTTTTATATCATACTCGATTCTATCGATAAAATCATTAGGATTAAATTCTGTTAAAAATTTATCTTTTTTTACGTGAATAGTTTGAATAGGATAAAATAATTTTATAATATCTTGTTTTTTATAACCTAAAGCCCTAAAAAGCATAGTTATAGGAACTTTTCTGCGTTTATTAATTCTCACATAAAGCACATCTTTAGCATCGTATTCAAAATAAAGCCACGAACCACGATCTGGTATGATTTGAGCAGTATAAACAAGCTTATTTGCCACAGTGGAACTTTCTTCTTCCTTAAAAATCACACCCGGACTTCTATGAAGCTGATTAACTACAACTCTTTCTACACCATTGATGATGAAAGAAACCCTATCCGTCATCAAAGGAATTTCGCGTATGAAAATTTCTTGTTCTTTAATATCCTTAATGCCAACCTTTTCACCCGTTTTTTCATCTTTTTCATGAAGAGTGAGACGAATTTTCATTTTCAAATTTACCGAATAAGTTAGCCCTCTTTCCATACATTCTCTTATAGTGTATTTTGGCTTACCTATTTCACTGCTTACATATTCTAACGAAAGTCTATTTTGTGGATCGTGGATAGGAAAAATGGATTTGAAAACCTTTTCTATACCACTTTCGCTCTTTGTATCACTAAGATTTAAAAAATAATCAAAACTTGCTTTTTGTAATTGAAGAAGATTTGGAATTTCAATTTGTTTAGAAATATTGGAGAAATCTACCCTAAAACGATTTCCTAATTTATTATTTAACATATTATCTATACCTCGTTGGTAAATTTGTAAATTTAAAAAGAAGACCTAAAAATTAGGCAAAAAAAGGGAATTTTACATTCCCTTAAACTTCAAAGTTTATTTTAACTCAACCTTAGCACCAGCTTCTTCGAGTTGTTTTTTAGCTTCTTCAGCATCTGCTTTAGCAACACCCTCTTTTAAAGTTGAAGGAGTTTGCTCTACAGCATCTTTAGCCTCTTTAAGACCAAGACCTGTAAGAGCACGAACGATTTTAATGACTTCAATTTTCTTAGCACCGCTATCAGTTAAAACGATGTCAAATTCAGTCTTTTCCTCAGCTGCAGCAGCACCGCCACCCGCAGCAGCACCGCCTGCTACCATAACAGGAGCAGCAGAAACGCCAAATTTTTCTTCAAATTCTTTTACAAGTTCTGATAATTCAAGAACACTCAAATTTGAAATATATTCTAATACATCTTCTTTAGAAATTGCCATTTTTTATCCTTTTTATTAATTTTCTGTTTCTTTTTTATTTTTAAGCGCATTTAAACCGATAGTAAAATTTGTAATCGGTGCGTTCCAAACTTGCAAAAGCATAGCAAGCAACTCATTACGTGAAGGCATCTTAGCCAAGGCTTTAACCTTAGCAATATCTGCAACTTCGCCGTCAATAAAGGCAGTTTTAATTTGAAATAAATCATTATTTTCTTCAAATTTCGCCGCGACTTTAGTAACGCTTAATTGATCCTCGCCCCAGAGATAAATATTGGTATCTTTAAGAACTAAACCTGTTTTACCGGAATTATTAAGAGCAATGTTAGCCAAAGTGTTTTTAATAATTTTTACTTCAACACCATTTTCTCTCGCGTTATTTCTAAGTTCTTCAAGCTTTTTTGTGCTAAGACCCTTGTAATTACACACCACAATAGCCTCACTTGCCTTAAAACCCTCTTCAAGCTTAGCGATAACTTCCACTTTTTCGCTTCTAGTCACATCTTCTCCTTTCCGATTGAGATTTCAAGCAGAGCGATTTCTCATTTAAGTCCTAAGACCTCGGCTATCTTCAATCTAAAATAAACATCTCAAAGAAAATCTTTCTCTCAAATGTTTATTTATAAGAGTTGTTTTCACAACTCTTATTTCATATCTAAAAGCTCTTGAACTTCAAGTTTTACAGAAGGACTCATCGTTAAAGAAAGTGCCGCATTTTTAATATATCTTCCCTTTGCAGCAGCTGGTTTATGCTTATTAATCGCTTTAACAAAAGTGCTAATATTTTCCAAAAGCTTCTCTTTTGTAAAACTCACTTTTCCAAGTCCTGCGTGGATATTTCCTTGCTTATCAACACGGAAATTGACTTGTCCGCTTTTTGCATTATGCACAGCTTGTGCAACATCCATAGTTACTGTGCCAGTCTTAGGGTTAGGCATTAAGCCTTTAGGTCCTAAAATTCTACCGACCTTACCAACAAGACCCATCAAGTTTGGTGTAGCAATTAAAACATCAAAATTCATATTACCCTTTTGAATTTCTTCGACTAAATCATCACTACCTACTATATCTGCTCCCGCAGCTTGTGCTTCATCAGCTTTGGCATCTTTTGCAATGACAGCCACACGCACTTTCTTACCTGTTCCAGCAGGTAAAACAACAGAACCACGCACCATTTGATCAGCATGTCTTGGATCAACATTAAGTTTTAAAGCAATTTCAACCGTTTCATCAAATTTAGCTGAAGCAAGAGTTTTTACTACATCAACCGCCTCGTTTAAAACATAATCTTTTTTAGAATCAATCTTTTTTGTCAATTCTTGTAATCTTTTTGTAATTTTTGCCATTTATTTTCTCCGCATTTTAAAGTGCTACCGCCTTAATCCCAGCGGTAAGGATTTATCAATCTACAATTTCAACACCCATAGAACGAGCCGAACCTGCTATAATTTTTGCCGCCTGGTCTCTGTCTTTAGTATTTAAATCTGCAAGTTTTTTATCAACAATTTCTAAAACTTGCGCACGAGTTAGCTTACCAACCTTATTCTTAAGAGGATTGTCCGCACCTTTACTAATGCCTGCTGCTTTTTTTATCAAATCCGTAGCAGGAGGCTGCTTAGTGATAAAAGTAAAGCTTTTATCTGCATAAACTGTGATAACAACAGGGATATTAAAACCTGCCATATCTTTCGTTCTCTCATTAAAAGCCTTACAGAATTCCATAATATTAACACCTTGCTGACCTAAAGCTGGACCAACAGGAGGTGATGGGTTCGCTTTTGTGGCAGCAATTTGTAATTTAATTTCGCCTACGACTTTTTTAGCCATAATCATTACTCCTTTAAAAAATTTAAATCACCTTCTCAACTTGAGAATATAAAATTTCTACTGGTGTCGAACGCCCAAAAATAGAAACATTAAGTTTTAGTAAGCCACGCACCATATCATACTCTTCAACTATGCCTGTAAAATTTGCAAAAGGACCTTCCGTAATTCTTACATTTTCTCCCTCTTCAAAAGAAATCTTAGGTTTAGGAGCAGCTTTATTGTAAGCTTTTTCTAGAATTAAATTAATATCCTTTTCGCTTAAAGGTGTGGGATTTTTAGATTCACCTATAAAACGCCCCACCTTTGGTAAAGATTGAATGCGATGCCAAAGTTCCGTGTCTAAATTAAGATTTGCAAAAACATATCCAGAATATAAACTTCTCTCACTAATTTTCTCTTTACCGTTTTTAAATTCAATAACATCTTCGGTTGGAACGACAATTTCTTTTAATCGCTCTTCAATTTTATTATCTTTAACTAAATTTTCAATAGCTCTTTTTACAGCCATTTCACTACCAGCATAAGTTTGAATCGCATACCATTTATGTTCGCTCATTTATCACCTCACACTATAGAAGAAACAATAGAGGACATAATCCAATCCACTAATGCTAAGAACAAAGAAACCACAGCTACCACGATAAATACCGTAATGTAAGCATTTCTCACTTGTTCTTTTAAAGGAAAAATCACTTTCCTTAATTCAGCTTTTGATAATTTAAAATAAGTTACTAATTTTTCCATTACAAAACCTCGATCATGGCAGGGCAAGAGGGATTCGAACCCCCAACCATCGGATTTGGAATCCGGCGCTCTACCGTTGGAGCTATTGCCCTAAAGGCACAAAGCTTAACTTTTTAGCTTAACTTCTTTATGAAGTGTGTGTTTTTTTAATCTCGGACAATACTTCTTAAGCTCTAATTTCTCCGTAGTATTTTTACTATTCTTATAAGTGCTATAATTAATATCACCGCATTCTTCACACTTTAAACCAACTTTAACTCTCATCTATTTTCCTTAAAAATAAAGCCAAGATAAACTTGGCTTTTTAAAATTTACTTGATAATTTTAGAAACAACACCAGAACCGACAGTTTTACCACCTTCACGGATAGCAAAACGAGTTCCTTCTTCAAGTGCGACCGGAGCAATAAGACTAACTGTAATTCTTACATTTTCACCCGGCATAACCATCTCAACACCATCAGCTAATTTGATAGAGCCTGTAACATCAGTCGTTCTTACATAAAACTGCGGACGATAGTTGTTAAAGAATGGGGTATGACGACCACCCTCATCTTTATTTAAGATATAAACTTCCGCCTCAAAATCAGTATGAGGAGTGATAGATTTAGGCTTTGCAAGAACCATACCGCGAAGAACATCTTCTTTTTTAGTTCCTCTTAAAAGCACACCGACATTGTCGCCAGCCTCACCTTGATCCATTTCTTTTCTAAACATTTCAACGCCTGTAACGGTTGTAGTTTGAGTGTCTTTGATACCTACTATTTCGATAGTATCGCCAACTTTCACGATACCTTTTTCAATTCTACCTGTTACAACGGTTCCACGACCAGAAATTGAAAAAACATCTTCGATAGGCATTAAGAAATCTTTTTCAGTATCTCTAACAGGAGTTGGGATATATTCATCAACAGCCTTCATAAGTTCTAAAATTTTAGCTGACCACTCGCCATCTTGTCCCGCTTTAGCCTCTTCTAAGGCTTGAAGAGCAGAACCTGAAATGATAGGAGTATCATCACCCGGGAAGTCATAAGAACTTAAAAGTTCTCTAATCTCCATTTCGACCAACTCTAAAAGCTCTGCGTCATCAACCATATCAGCCTTATTCATAAAAACTACGATATAAGGAACGCCCACTTGACGCGAAAGCAAGATATGCTCTCTAGTTTGTGGCATAGGACCATCAGCAGCAGAAACAACCAAAATCGCTCCGTCCATTTGTGCCGCACCCGTAATCATATTTTTAACATAGTCAGCGTGTCCCGGACAATCCACATGAGCATAGTGGCGATTTTCTGTCTCATATTCAATGTGAGAAGTTGCAATAGTAATACCGCGTTCTTTTTCTTCTGGAGCGTTATCGATGTTATCATAATCTTTAAGCTCTGCCAAACCTCTTCTTGACAAAACAGCAGAAATAGCCGCTGTTAGAGTAGTTTTACCATGATCTACGTGACCAATAGTTCCAATATTTACATGTGGCTTGTTACGAGAAAATTTTTCTTTAGCCATTTTAATCCTCCGTATAAAATTAAATTAGCAAGGCAAGTCTAAATTCATTGAAATTTTTTCGAATTATGGAGCTCATAGCGGGAATTGAACCCGCGACCTCTCCCTTACCAAGGGAGTGCTCTACCTCTGAGCCATACGAGCGCTCAGAAAAATCGCACATAAAAATAGACAACTAAAAACTCTATCAAGGGAAATTCTGTAAGTTTCATAAATACAGCTCCCAGTCAAACTTTGGAGCGGGAAACGGGACTCGAACCCGCGACCCTCAGCTTGGAAGGCTGATGCTCTAGCCAACTGAGCTACTCCCGCAAAGCTATGGTGGTGAGTCGTGGATTCGAACCACGGAAGGCAAAGCCAGCAGATTTACAGTCTGCCCTCGTTGGCCACTTGAGTAACTCACCTTAAAAAATAACGCCAAAAAGCGATATCTGGTCAAACACTGCTAAAATTCAATGGAGCTGGTTAAGGGACTTGAACCCCCGACCTGCTGCTTACAAGGCAGCTGCTCTACCAACTGAGCTAAACCAGCAAATAAAAATTGCAATTCTACCTTAAAAAAAAATTTTTGTCAAGAACTGAAAAAGCAATCTTAAATTTTATGATTTTAACAATTTTACCAAGCAAAAAGCATAAAAACGCAAATGCCAATAAAGCTTCCAAAAAGGTCGCACTAATTTAGTTATAAAGAAAAATCGACTTTTAACTTGAGAACCGATGACGCTTTGCTCGTTTTCTGGAATTTTAAGACTAAAGTTCTCATCGACCCAAATATAACTCATAACCTTGTGGATATAAAACATATCTGTATAAAAATCGACAGGATAATACATCTTTTTTAAATTCTCAAGCCATTTTAATGCGGCACTAGGCTTGATATAATAGGCAAAGGCTCCAAAAGAAAACATTTTACTACAAAGATACAACTTGCCCTCGATGTGTTTATAGCCATTATCTTTAAATTTAACCTTTACAAATTCATAAGGAATTTCTTTTAAAAAATTAAGAAATTCGGCGAAGTCCCCCCCCCCCCCCTTCAAAATAAAAATCATCTTCTAAAATCAAAACCGCTTCGTTAAGTTCTACACATTTTTGCCATAGGCTAAGATGGCTCGCAAAGCAAGCAAGCTCAGTATCTAAAATACCGCAACCCCCTCCCCTACCGCAAAAAGCAAGAGAACGAAATTTAGGAAAATAAGAAGCAAATTTTTCCATATCTTCTTTTATTTTCGCATCTATGGCTTCAAGAAATTCAAAGCTTATCTCATCTTTTAAATTTGGATAATTTTCAAAAAATCTTTCTATTTGTTCTTGCATAAGCTTTTTACGCATCAAACTTCTTTTTAAATTGATAATAAAAATTTTCATACTTTCCCTTACAAAATCATTGATGAAAATCAAAAAGATTTAAAAATTTCTTCGCTCTCTGGGTTTTTGGATTTTGAAAGAATTCTTCAGGTTTTGAAATTTCGACTATCTCGCCATTATCCATAAAAATAATTCTATCCGCCACAGCTTTAGCAAAGCCCATTTCGTGAGTAACGATAAGCATAGTCATACCCTCTTTTGCTAAATTTAGTATCACTTCTAAAACCTCCCTTACGATTTCAGGGTCAAGCGCGGCAGTAACCTCATCAAAAAGCATTAGCATAGGATTCATACAAAGGCTTCTTACTATGGCTATGCGTTGCTTTTGTCCCCCACTAAGCTCTCTAGGATAGGCATCTATTTTATGCAAAAGTCCAACTTTTTCAAGCCAAATCTTAGCCTCGTTTAAAACCTCATCTTTAGCTCTTTTTTGCACTTTTAAAGGTCCTAAAAGGATATTATCTTCCACGCTTAAATGCTCAAAAAGCTCGTAAGATTGAAATACCATTCCCACTTTTTGTCGCATTTTAGTCCAGTGTTTATAATCTTTAGTAATTTTCTCTCCATCGATATAAATCGCTCCAGAGGCAATCTCTTCAAGCCCATTAATGCACCTTAAAAGTGTGGATTTCCCACAGCCACTAGGTCCTAAAATCACCACAACTTCCTTTTGTTTTACTTCTAAATTGATACCATTTAAAGCCTTATGTGTGCCATAAAATTTCACTAAATTTTCTATTTTCAACAAAGTCATTTTAACCCCACTTTTTCTCCAAATTCCTAGCATACAAGGACACAGGATAGCAAATGATAAAATAAAGCATAAAAATCAAACCATAAATAATAAAAGGCGCAAAGTCGTTTTGATTGTGAAATTCTATGATTTGCTGCCCTACTTTGACAAGCTCCACAGCACCGATTAGATAGGCAAAAGTCGTGCTTTTTATCATACGCGTGAGTAAATTCATACTAAGCGGAGTTAGTCTTCTTAAAGCTTGCGGAATGATGATGTAAGCATAAGTTTGCAAGGAATTTAAGCCTAGTGCGGCGGCGGACTCGTATTGATGTTTAGCTATACTTTGTAGGGAACTTCTCACTAAATCCATCATCTCTAAGCTTCCCCAAATGCTAAAGACGATAATAGACGCTGCTACGCTGCTTAAATCAAACCCAAGCCACCTTGAAAAACCAAAATACACGATAAAAAGCCACACCAAAAGAGGCATCACACGCACAAATTCCAAGCCAAAACGACAAATTGCATAAATGTAAGAATTCTTAAGACTCATCAAAATCCCAAGCAAAAGCCCACCAAAAGAAGTGATAACAATGCTCACAAAAGAAATTTCAAGCGTGATGAAAAGCCCCTCGCCAAGTCTAGTAAGGCTATTTACATTTAAAATTTCAAGCATATCTTAACCTTTTTTCCAGCCAAGAAAGCATTAAAGAAAGCGGTAAAATAATACACAAATAGCCCATAAATAGCATAAACAAAAGCTCGTCCGTTTTGTAAGTAAGAGAATTTAAACTCTTCATCAATGTAACTAAATCAGGTAAAGCAATAATGCTAACGACCGAAGTTTCTTTAATGAGAAAAATGATATTAGCACTGATTCCGCTCATCGCTACCGCCAAAGCTTGAGGCAAAATCACATAACGCAAATTTCCAAAAGCAGTAAAACCAAGGCTAAGTCCTGCCTCAAATTGCTGTTTTTTAACAGACTCAAAACCTGCCCTTAAGGCTTCTGCCATATAGGCACCCCCCAAAAAACTAAGTCCCACAATCGCACAAGCAAAAGCAGGTCTTAAACTCTCATCTACACTAAGACACAATAAATTTAAAGGAAAGATATTTTCAAGATGAAGTCCTAATTTTGGTAAAGCATAATACAAAAAGAAAAGTTGGATTAAAAGAGGGGTATTACGCGAAAATTCTATGTAAATTTGGCATAAATTTCCCATAAACTTGAGCTTAAAAAAGTGCATTAAAACGCAAAAAAAGCCTATTAATAAAGAAAATATCACACCCCAAAAACTAAGTTTTAAGGTCAGCCAAGCCGCTTCTACAAAAGCTGGAATATGTGTCAGTATAAAATGAAAATCCATCTCTTTCCTAAGCAAATTCTACAATTATTTTGAGTTTTGGATTTTAACAAAAATTAGTTGCCATTTTCTTATGAAAAAGTTTAATTTGCTTTAAATTTGCTATTTTGCATTATAATCTCGCAAAATATTATCAAGGTATAAGGATAAAGATGATTTTGCTTGATGGCAAGGCTTTAAGTCTTAAGATTAAAGAAGAGCTTAAAAATATGAGTTTGACACTGAAAACTAAGGGCGTTGAGCCTTGCTTAGCGGTCATTTTAGTCGGCGATGATGCGGCAAGTCAAAGCTATGTCAATGCTAAAGCAAAAGCATGTGAAGTGTGTGAGATTAAATCTTTAGTTTATAAATTAGATTTTAACACCACACAAAATGAACTTTTAGCCCTCATTAATACTCTCAATTATGATGATAGTGTGCATGGAATTTTAGTCCAGCTCCCCCTACCACAGCATATTAATAAAAATGTCATTTTAGAAAGTGTCTTAAGCTCTAAAGATGTCGATGGCTTTCATCCTATCAATGTGGGCTATTTAAATTTAGGCATAGAAAGTGGCTTTTTACCCTGCACACCTTTAGGGGTAATGAAACTTTTAAAAGCCTACAAAATAGATCTTGAAGGCTTAGATGCTGTTGTTATCGGTGCTTCAAATATAGTCGGTCGTCCTATGGCAACAATGCTTTTAAATGCAGGAGCGAGTGTAAGCATTTGTCATATCAAAACAAAAGATTTAAGCCTTTACACAAAAAAAGCGGATTTAATCATAGTTGCCGCAGGTTGTATCAATTTGCTTAAAGAAGATATGGTAAAAGATGGGGCAATTATAGTCGATGTGGGGATTAACCGCATTGATAATCGGCTAGTTGGCGATGTCGATTTTGACAAAGTTTCTAAAAAAGCAAGCTTTATAAGTCCTGTTCCAGGCGGTGTAGGACCTATGACAATAGCAATGCTGCTTGAAAATACTATCAAATCCGCCAAAAATAGACTTTCAAATCCTCAAATTTAAGGATCATTATGAATTTTCTCAAAAAATTTTATACTTTTTTTAATTCTTGGACGGGGACAATTATTTTTGTCTTGCTTGTGATTTTCTTTTTCGTGCAAGCCTTTATTATCCCTAGTGGTTCTATGAAAAACAGCCTTTTAGTTGGAGAAATGCTTTTTGTGAAAAAATTTAGCTATGGAATTCCTACTCCACATATTCCTTGGCTTGAAATTCCTATTTTACCAGACTTTGATGATGATGGACATTTAATTAGCGCAGAGGGTCCTAAAAGGGGGGATATAGTTGTTTTTAGATACCCTCACGATGAAAAAATTCATTTTGTTAAACGCTGTGTGGCTAAGGGTAATGATAGAGTCATTTATGCAAATAAAACACTTTATGTAAGTATGAGTGAGGGGGAGGATTTTATGCGAAAAAATTATTCTAAAGACGACCTTATAAAACTTGGCGAAAGACTTTTTGTGAAAGAGCCTTATAAGCAAAAGGGAATTCACTATGAAGAACGAGTTGATATGGACAAGCTCATCGAAAAATATGCTCTTTTAGG
This sequence comes from Campylobacter vulpis, assembly GCF_014217995.1. NCBI lineage: Bacteria > Pseudomonadati > Campylobacterota > Epsilonproteobacteria > Campylobacterales > Campylobacteraceae > Campylobacter > Campylobacter vulpis. The sequence continues at coordinate 312,167 of NZ_CP041617.1, read as the reverse complement.
GCAGTTTGCTATGACGAAAATTAATCTTAAAGAACTTGGAAATGCTTATGTTTTTGATGTGCCAGAAAATGAATATTTTATGATGGGAGATAATAGAGATTTTTCTTCAGATAGTCGCTTTTGGGGTTCTGTTCCTTATAGACTCATCGTAGGACAGCCTTGGTTTGTCTATATGTCCTTTGATAAAGACTATAATATACGCTGGGAGAGGATAGGTCGATTCGTAGATAGTCTAGAAAATGAAGAAAAATTCATCAAAGATGACGATAGTGAAGATAATTTAAGCTAATCAAGGAGTAATCAATATTTACTCCCTTTTACACTCAACGCTTAAAAAACTAATGAAAAAATAAAAAATACTTGACAAATTAAAGCACTTTTTGGCATAATCACATTTTTTATTTGTCTCCTTAGCTCAGCCGGTAGAGCATCTCCCTTTTAAGGAGGGGGCCGTTGGTTCGAATCCAACAGGGGACACCATTTTGGGTCGCTTAGCTCAGTTGGTAGAGCGCCACCCTTACAAGGTGGATGTCATAAGTTCGAGTCTTATAGCGACCACCATTACTTCTTTTAGGTGCAGCGGTAGTTCAGCTGGTTAGAATGCCGCCCTGTCACGGCGGAGGTCGCGGGTTCGAGTCCCGTCCGCTGCGCCACTTATGTCTCCTTAGCTCAGCCGGTAGAGCATCTCCCTTTTAAGGAGGGGGCCGTTGGTTCGAATCCAACAGGGGACACCACTTTTTTAGGGTTTGACCCTTTCGTCTAGTGGCCCAGGACAACACTCTCTCTGTGTGGAAACAGAGGTTCGAATCCTCTAAGGGTCGCCAAAATTTGGTCGCTTAGCTCAGTTGGTAGAGCGCCACCCTTACAAGGTGGATGTCATAAGTTCGAGTCTTATAGCGACCACCATTACTTCTTTTAGGTGCAGCGGTAGTTCAGCTGGTTAGAATGCCGCCCTGTCACGGCGGAGGTCGCGGGTTCGAGTCCCGTCCGCTGCGCCATACTTAAGTTTAATTAAACAAATTTGCAGGGAGCTGTATAACATTTTTTATAAGATTGAAAGGTGTTTTGAGCGTATCGACTAGAATTTGAGTTTGAAATTTAGGGTCATCAAGTGAGCCATTAACCTTGATATTTGTGCTAATTTCTTGATTTTTCCCCAAAATCACATAATTTAAAATCGGCACTTTAGAAATAGTATCAGAAGCCGATTTTAAAGTCTTAAGTTCCAAATTTAAATCCAAGCTATTAAGCCTTAAATTTGCACTTCCTAAGCCAAATAAATCCACACTATCACCATTAAGATTAATTGCGGTAAAGCTAAGTAAGTCTTTTTTGCGATTAAATAACACTTTACCATTTTGTATATGCAAACCCTTTTGATTGAAAGTTGGCGTTCTAAACATCACTAAGGAAGGCACAGTATCTATAAAAGAAACAAGTTGATTTATCCCTTTTAAATTCTTAACATAAGTATTTTTAACCCCAAATTCTCCCTCAAAAAACTCATCACCACTTCCCTCAACCTTGACACTAAAAACACCTTCTTTAAAAGCATTTTTTTGCAAAAAAGTATTTAAAAATTCATCACTCATATCATTTGCTATAAGGCTTAATCTTTCTGGGGATTTATGAAATATAATCTGTGTTTTACCACTGCTTGCATTAGCATTTAAAACAGCTTTATTTAAAGAGGCTTCCAAGCGTTCAAACGCTAAAGTTTTATTCATATCTAAAAGAATAATACCTACATTTGCTCCACCTATTTTGATGTGATGTGGATTTGTCTCCAAGGCAAAGCTTTTTTCACTTTCTCCTTTCTCGTAGAGATAGGTAAGATTTTTGAAATGCAATTCTTTTAAATTTGGCGTGAAAGTTCCACTCATCAAATCACTTTTTGAACGCAGTGTTAAATTTCCACCCAAGCTTTGAATTTCGAAACTATCGATAGTATAAGGAACTTTTGCATTAATTAAAAAACGCCTTTCAAAACTCGCCTCATCAATGCTTACATTAAAATCATTAAAATTACTACTCTTATAATGCAAACGCTTAATATCTCTTAATCCTAAACTTTTTGCCACACTCAAATAAGGCATAAAAATTTGTAAATTTTCTAAAGTTAGTTCTAAGCCTTCGTTGAAATTTAAATTTGCATTCCACGCGGGGATATCAAGTCTTACTGCCTCTTTATAGTCTAAATTAAATCTCACATTTTGATTTCTCATATCAAAATAATCATCATAATAAAGCCTTAAAAGCTCTGTGTCAAACACGCCATTTTTTTGCTCTAAATTGACATTTGCCTTTAAATTTGCACTTAAAAAATTATTATTAACTCCATTTGCATTGATACTTAATTGACCATTATTAAATTGCACTGAGGCGGAATTGATGTTAAAATTTGCCAAAGAGAGCGTGGCATTATTTAGAATCAAATCGCCCTTATAAAAAGTTTTTACATTTTCATTAAAGCCTATTTTTAATTCTATACTTCCGCTTGTTTTGCCACTTTTTTGATAAAAAGGTAAAGAAAAATCATAGTTTTTCAAGGCATTAGCTAACTTTTCATCAAAAACAACCGCCCCACTTTTAATCAAAAGGTAAATTCCCGCTTTTTTAGAATCTAGCAAATCATACAAATAGACCTTACTTCCACTTAAATTTGCTCCATTATAACTTGCTTTTGCAAAATCAAAATCAAGCTTTTGTTTAGAAAAATTTATGGCAAGATTGGGGATTATAATAGGTGTCATTTTCTCATCTAAACGCACCAATACATTTTTCGCAAAGCCCTGTGCCTTAAGTTCATCTAAATAATACTTCCCTTTGGAAAAATCAGCAAAACCCTCCAAAAAATCCAAATGATAAAATTCCGCCTTAACCCTCTCAAAAAGCCATAATTCAAGTTCCCTTGGAAGTTGAGCTTGCCTTTTTATATGCCCTGATAAAAGATCGATATTTTTAAGATTCATATCTTCGATTTTATAAGAGAGCTGTCCATCTTTAAAAGATAATGTGGTATTAAAATCTAGAAAAGAAGAATTTGCTCTCGCTTTTAAATGATAAAATTCGCTTTTTGTATTAATATTTAAATCACCCATTATATCCATACCATATTCTTTTACAAAAAGCTTTTGAATTTGTGCCTTAAGTTCATCTTTTTCACGCTTTAAATCAAGTTTTAAAAAAAATAAATCTCCATCGACAAAAAATTCTTTACCATCAAAATAAATTTGCACTTTATGCTTGTCAAAAACGAGATTTTCTACATTTATCTCTTCAACAAAAGCATAAAGATACTTCAAGTTTTTCGTAATTTTTAAAAGTTCTTTGGAAGCAAAATTTTGGCTATTTTTATTAGAATTTGTAGAAAGATTATTTTTGTTAATGATAATATTTTTTGCTCTCACTATTAATTTTTTATCCATTTTTATATATAATTGCTCCAATTTTAAAAAATCAAATTGGATACTTGAGATGGAAATTCCGTTTTTAAGCACTAAAAATGCGATAAATATTAATCCTAAAATCCCTAATATGAAATATAAAATCGTCTTTTTCATACGCAACTTCTTTTTAATTTTTATGCTAGGGCTTTGCTTTTATCTTACTCAACCTTTACCTAGCAATTCTGTCGTTTATATCCCCAAAGGCTCAGTGGGACAAATTATAACACATTTAAAACAAAATCATTATGAATTAAGTGCGGTTGATAAATATATCCTCTTTTTACTAGGACATCCGCAATCGGGTTGGATTAACATCGGCACAAAGCCTCTAAATAGAGCCGAATTTTTACACAAACTTACCATTTCAAAAGCAGCTTTGCAAACACTCACTTTAATCCCAGGTGAAACTAGTGTAGTTTTTTTAGAATTTGCTGCACAAAAACTAGGTTTAAATAAAGAAAAGCTTTTAGCCGAATTTAAAAAACAAGCCCCCTATGAAGAGGGCGTTTTCTACCCTGAAACTTACAAAATTCCAAAAGGTATTACGGAGGATTTATTGATACAAATTCTTCTTTCTTACGCACACAACCAGCACAAAAAAACAGCAGAAAAAATTTTTGGTGAATACAATCCTAAAAAATGGCATCAATACATCATCACAGCTTCTGTCATTCAAAAAGAAGCAGCAAGCGAGGAGGAAATGCCTGTGGTTGCAAGTGTGATCTATAATAGACTTAAAATGGGTATGAAACTGCAAATGGACGGGACTTTAAATTATGGCATTTATTCTCACACTAAAATCACACCTCAAAGAATAAGAGAGGATAATAGCCCTTATAATACCTACAAATTCGAAGGTTTGCCTAAAGAAGCCGTATGCAATGTCTCCTTAGCGGCGATTCGTGCGGCTATTTTTCCACAAAAAACAAATTATTTATATTTCATGCGTGATAAAAAAACAAAAAAACACATCTTTACAACAAATTTAAACGACCACAATAAAGTCATCAAAGCACAAAGATAATGCAAAAAAAGATTTTTTGGCTCAATCTTTTCATCGTCATCATTATAGCCTTTAACCTTCGCTCTCCTATCACTTCAATAGGACCCGTGATTGACATTATCGCAAATTTTTACACGCTTAATTCTACCCTTGCTGGTATTTTAACGGCTCTGCCTCTTGTAGCCTTTGGAACCATTTCTTTTATTGTGGGATATTTTTCACCACTAAGGGCGATTATAGGGGCTTTACTTTTAATCATCATAGGCGAGTTAATCCGCTCTTATTTTGGACTTTTAGGACTTTTTAGCGGTATGTTTTTGCTTGGTTGTGGCATAGCCTTTGCTAATGTTTTGCTCCCTAGTTTCATTAAAGAAAAATTTCCCAATCACATTTCTTCATTAATGGGAATTTATAGCCTTGTTTTAAGTATTTCTTCCATTTCTGGTATAGCCCTTGCAAGTCCGCTTTTAAAATTTTTTGAAGTGCCTGAAGCTATGGCTTTTTGGCTTATTTTTGCTATGATTGCTCTTTTTGCCTATTATCCACAAATGAAAAATGGCAGAATCAAACGCAAAAAAAGCAAAACCTCTCTTAAAATCAAACTCCACACCCACAAAACCGCTTGGAAAATCACGCTTTTTATGGGACTACAAAGCTTCATAGCTTATGCTTTATTTTTTTGGTATGTGCTTTTCATCACAGAAAAAGGTTTTGATAAAAATTTCGCCACAAATGCCGTTTTACTCGCTCAACTCGTAGCTTTACCCGTTTCACTTTTTGGACCCCTACTTTTAGGAAAACTTCCACTTAGATTTCACACGCTCTACATTGCAAGTTTATGTGCTTTGTATGTAGTAGCTCTTTTTATACTTTATGTTTTTGATAATGCTTTTATGGTGCTTTTAAGTGCCTTTATTATGGGAATTCCTTGGGGTGGGGTTTTTGGCATAGCCTTGCTTTTCATCGCACAAAAAAGCCAAAATGCTAAAATAGCTACTAAGCTTTCGGCTTTTGCTCAAGGTTGTGGATATTTAATCGCCGCACAAGCACCTTGGATAATAGGTTTATTGCGTGATATTTTTCATACCTTTTCTTGGGGAATTTTGCTTTTAGTTTTTGTAGGCATAGGTGTTAATATCTTTGGCTACCTTGCCTACAAAGCAGATAAAATAAGTTTTAAATAGCTTTCGTTCTTATCTCTAACCATTTAAGTGCTTTAGGCTCATCTTGAAGGCGTGGGGCAAGCTTTTCTTTTACTTTTTGATGATAAGCATTAAGCCATTTCTTTTCTTTTTCATCAAGCAAACTCGCATCAATGCAACTAAGCTCAAAAGGGCAAAGTGTAACAGGTTTAAAATATAAAAATTCGCCATAAGCTGAGTTTTTAGGATTTTCTACCCTAGTATTAATAACCAAATTTTCAAGTCTTACACCCCATTTTTCCGCCTTATAAATCCCCGGTTCTATGGAGGTAAGCATACCCTCTTTTGCCCTTGTTTTTTCAAGCACGGGAGCAAAATAAGAAAGCACTTGCGGACCCTCATGGACATTAAGAAAATAGCCTACTCCGTGTCCTGTGCCGTGGATATAATCAAGCTGCTCCTCCCACAAAGGCTGCCTTGTAATGGCATCAAGTAAAGGCATAACAATATCTTTAGGGAAAATCGTCCTAGAAATCGCAATATGTGCTTTTAAAACTAAGGTATAGTCGTGAATTTGCTCCTCACTTAAAGCACCTACTGGCACGACCCTAGTAATGTCCGTTGTGCCATTTTTATACTGAGCTCCTGAATCAATCAACAAAAAGCCATCTCCCTCAATATCCAAACAACTTTGCTTTTCCGCTTTATAGTGTGGGAAAGCACCATTACCCTTAAAAGCCGCTATTGTTGCAAAGCTATTGCTAACATAAAAAGGACTTTTAGCTCTAAATTCCGTAATGTGCGTATCAATATCCACTTCATTAATCTTTTGTTTTTGCCCTAAAGCTTCTTCAAGCCACGCAAAAAAACGACACAAAGCCACGCCGTCTTCTATCATCGCATTTTCTATATGAAAAATCTCCTTTACATCTTTAACTGCCTTTAAATATGTGCTGGGATTAATCTCCTCTATAAGCTTAACACTAGAATTTAAGGCTTCTACAAGTAAGGCTGTCATTCTAGCTGGTTCAATCAATAAAGTCGTATTTTCCAAATTCTCCAACTCTTTAATGACACTCTCATAAGTGCAAATTAAAACTCCCTCACTTTTAAGTTCTTCTTTTAAAGTGCTAGAAATTTTATCCTCATCGACAAAAAGCAAAGCATTATCTTGTTTTATCAATAAATGGCTTAAAAATACAGGATTATACTCCACATCACCCCCTCTTAAATTTGTCAAATAAGCAATGTCATCAAGGCTTGAAATGAGATGATTTTCAGCACCTAATTCACGCATTTTTTCACGCACAAGGGCAATCTTTTCTCTAGCACTTAGGGCATAATATTCTTTCTCGTGTGCATAAATTTGCACCTTAGGTAAAGAGGGGCGATTATCCCAAAGAGGGGCGATTAAATCACAATGTCTAAGTGTGCAAAATCCCTCTAGCTCTTTCTTAAGAGCAAGATTAAGCACAGCAAAATCACTGCCTAAAATTTGACCTTTTTTTAAATTTTTCTTAAGCCAATTTTGAAAAGTGTTTTCTTTGTCCTGTTTTTGTAAAATTACGCCACTTCCCTCAAGCTGTTTTTGTGCCTGAAGCCAGTAACGCCCATCAACCCACAAATACGCCTCTTTTTGTGTAAAAAGCAAAGTTCCCACAGAGCCTTGAAAACCGCTTAAATAATCCTTTACCTTATAACGCTCACTTAAATATTCACTCAAATGCGGATCAGCACTCACAACAAGATAAGCATCTAAACCATTTTCTCGCATTGCCTTGCGTAAATTTTCAACTCTTTTTGCATATATATTCATCACTTTTTCCAAATCAATTTTCTAACTTTTTCACAAAATTTTTAAAAACTAAAAGCACCACAGCCACAGCAAATAAAATCCATACACATTGATAAAATAAATCAGGCAAAGTGGCTAAATTGTCTTCATTAGCGTGCCCACCTATAAGCCCAGCTAAGACATTGCCCACAGAAATACTTACAAACCAAAGTCCCATAACTTGAGATTTAATAGCACCCGGAGCAATCTTAGTCATAATGGACAAGCCCACAGGAGAAAGACAAAGCTCACCAAGCGTTAAAAATAAAAAGCTAGCCACAATCCACCAAGGAGAAGCCAAAATTGCATTCCCATTAGCCACAGCATTTGCAGCATTTTCTACACCGCCATTATTTGAAATGATACTACCTGCCGCAAAAGCCATAATTAAAAAGCCCACTCCAGCACCGATTAAACCTAAAGAAAATTTAGTTAAAGAAGAAAGCTCATAATTTCTTTTCGCCAAAAAGACCCAAATGCCCCCAACCACAGGCGCTAATAAAATGATAAAAAGAGAGTTGATAGATTGAAACCACACGGTTGGAATTTCATAGCCTAGAACCATTTTATCAGTGAGTTTATCGGCAAAAAAATTGTAAGTTGTGTATTGCTGCTCAAAAACTGACCAAAACACAGCCGCCGCAAAAAATAACACAACAAAAAGAATTAGGTTTTTCTTTTCATCTTTAGTCAAAGATGAAAGAAAAAATAAATAAAGAAAATAAAAACCCGCACACCATAAAATTACCATAGTCATACTTTTTGCAATGGCGACAGGATTAAGATTAATCACTCCACTCATACTCAAAACAACTACTCCCACAAGAGCGATGAAAAACACTGCGATAAAATAAGGAGCATTTTTATTATATTTAGTCGCTTTATCCCAAGCCTCGTCCATACCGACTTTTTCATCAAATTCTTTAAAGTCAGGCACAGCCTTAAAAGCAAAAATCAAAAGTGCAATAAGCATACCAATGCCCCCTGCACCAAAGCCTAAATGCCAACCATACTGCGTTTGCAAAAAGCCTGTTACCAAAGGAGCCACAAAACCGCCGATATTAATCCCCATATAAAAAATAGTAAAACCAGAATCGCGTCTAGGATCTTTTTTATCATACATCATACCTACCATAACCGAAGAGCAAGTTTTAAAAAGCCCTGTGCCTATGACGATAAGTCCTAAGCCCACAAAAAATAAAGCCGTATTAAAGTAGGAAAGTCCTATGCTTAAATGTCCTAAAGCAATAACCACACAGCCTATAAAAACAGCTCTTTTTTGCCCCAAATAATTATCCGCTATCCAGCCTCCGGGTAAAGCCGCCAAATAGATACAACCGCCAAAAATCCCAGCAATAGCCGCAGCCTCCTCCTTACTCATACCAAGCCCGCCACTAAGCAGGGTCGCTGTCATAAAAAGCACAAGCAAAGGACGAATTCCATAAAAAGAAAATCGCTCCCAAAGCTCAGTCGCCGACAAAGCAAACAAAGGCTTAGGGTGTCCTAAAAATGCTTTATTAATTTTTTGTATTTCTTGCTGCATAAAAGTTCCTTTACTTTGTGAATTGTTTTGATTATAATAAAAAATTGTATCTTTTGGTAATATTTTATATGAAATTATTTTAAATTGTTACGATTTTACATATTTATTTTAAGGTTATTAATATTAAATTTAAATGAAGACTTAAACTTAAAACTTTTGTATTATGGAATTCTATACTCTCAAATTTAAAGGCAAAATTTGAATTCTCAAGTTCATAGATAAATAATAAAAGTTTAGAAAATTCTCCACTTAATTCCAAATTTAAAAGGTATTTTTGCAATAATTTTTCGTCTTTGTGAGAATTTTGCAAATGGTCAATCAATAAATGATGCTTTCTGCTTAACAATTCTATAAAATCCAAATAATCTCCATAATTTTTACTAAAAAATGCAATTTTTTGACGATTATCTTCAAACCTTAAATTTTGTTCTTTAATCTCTATTTTAAAGTTTTTTTCGACATTTTCTAAATGATTGATTTGCACTTTTTTTTCTAATAAAGTCTCACCGCTTAAGCCTATAATTTCTTCCAAAAATCGCCCAGAAAAACTCTCATAAAATTTAAAAGCCAAAAATATGCCCAAAAAGCCTAATAAAAGGGCAAAAAGTATCTTTTCTCTTAAATTTAAATTTTCCAAAAATGCTACAAAATTACTCATTTTTTAATTCCAAAATGAGTTCTTTGGAATTTGAATTAATGATTTCAAACTTATTATGCTTTTCTATCTTTTCCAAAGCTTTTATATAATCATTTTCACTATTAAAAATGAATTGAATCTTGCCTTTCATTAGCTTTAAAAAAGAAATTCTAAGCCCATTTTGATTAAGAAAGCTAAAAATTTCGTAAAGTTCGCTACTTTTTGTTTTATTTTGTTCAAAATGCGTATTTAAAATTTGCAAAAGCTCTTCATTTTGTCTTAATAAAAGAGCGTTATTTTGGTGCGTTTGGTTTAAATCCTTTAACTTTCCCTCTAAAATTACAATTTCTTCATCAAGTTTTTTTAAATCCGCTTGTAAATTTTCATTATTTTGTCGAGCAATTTTATTTTGTGCATATTGAGGATAATCCTTTAAAAACAATACTCCCAAAGTCCCAAAAAAACAAAATAAAAATAATAATAAAGTTAAAATAAAAGGCTTTAAATTCAATTCATTTTTTTTAATAAAATTCGTCTCATCAGAAAAATGACAAAGAGAGCAAAGTGTTTTTTGCGAATCTTCTTTAAAAAAACTCTCTACGCTTAAATGTTTATAATACCGACTAAGCCATACACCAAAAGCAAATTTATCATTAACGCTTATTATCAAGTCATTTTGCCCCAGAAACTCTAAAATTCCATAGTTTTGAAAAAACTCTTCTTTCTTATTTTTTAAGCTTAAATCTTTTAGGCTAAATTGTGGCAAATTCCTAAGTCCCACAAAACGCCCATTTTCAAAAAAACTAATAAAACTAAAATTCTCTTCAAAAAATACAACACAAAATTTTTTCGCTTTGATAAATTTTGGAAACAAGGCAGTAAAAATAAGGGGTTGCGGATAAGCACTTTCCTTTTGCTCTAAATTTTTAATATGCGTTAAGAAAATGTGAGCGTTTTCTCCTTCTTTAAAAACGCTCATTTGATACTCAAAAGCGTGATTTAAATGCAGTTCTTTAATGACATCTTCAAACAGCACATCATTTTCTAAAAACGCACTTTTCTTTACATAAAAAAGCTTGTCAAAGCTTATAAATTCACACTTTTTACTCTTCATAACCTAGCATTTGTTTAGCAAATTTTTCATCTTTTTGCCAAGCCTTTTTTACCACAACAAAGAGTTTTAAAAGAACCTTTTTTTGCGTTAAATTTTCTATTTTAATTCTTGCTTTTTGCCCTATTCTTCTAAGAGTCGCTCCCTCTTTTCCTATTATCATTGCTTTGTGAGAATTTGTGTCGGTGATAATTTGTGCGTGGATAACGAAAAGATTTGATTTTTCTTTAACGCTTTGCGCTAAAACCTCACTACAATAAGGCAGTTCCTCGCTTAAATTTTCATACAAACTTTCCAAAATAAAGTCTCTAAAAAGCTCCTTTTGACTACTTGGCGTAAGAAAGGCAGGGTCGTAAAAATGCTCGTGCTTAGGGAGTAATTTCACAATAGCATCTAAAAGGGCTTTTTTATAGCTTTTTTGCCTAGCAGAATAAGGCACAATAGCCTGAAAATCTCCGCTAAATTTCGCATACTCGCTTAATTTTTGAAGCACTTCTTCATTTTTAGCTAAATCGACCTTATTTAGCACGACAAGGTGTGGAATTTGCGGCTTTAAAGTGAGGAATTTTTCATAATCACTCACTTCATCAAAAACACTCGCCACAAAAACAATCACATCACAATCTTTCATAGCCTTTAACGCACTTTGGATTAAAAGCTGATTGAAAGAAGCCTTGCTTTCGTGAAGTCCGGGCGTGTCGATGAAGATGAGTTGATTATCATCTTGCATCACTATGGCTTTGATTTTGCGTCTTGTAGCGTTTTGTTTGTGAGAAACAAGGGCGATTTTTTCCTCAAGTAAGGAATTAATCAGTGTGCTTTTACCTGCATTTGTGCGACCTATAAGGCTTATGAAGCCGCTTTTCACAAAATATACCTCGCTAAATCTTTATTTTCTACAATAGAGCTTAATTTTTCTTCAACCATCTTTTTATCCACAACGAAGCTTTTACCCGCATACTCATCAGCCTCAAAACTTAAATCCTCAAGTAATTTTTCTATCACCGTATGCAGTCTTCTAGCGCCTATATCTTGCATTTCTTCATTGGCTCTTGAAGCTATTTTAGCGATTTGCTTTATAGCCTCGTCCTCGAATTCTAGGCTTAAATTTTCTGTTTTTAAAAGCTCTACATATTGCTTTAAAAGGGAGTTTTTAGGACGGGTTAAAATGGCATATAAAGCCTCATCATCAAGGCTATCAAGCTCCACTCTTAAAGGAAAACGCCCTTGAAGTTCTGGGATTAAATCACTTGGCTTACTAAGATGAAAAGCCCCCGCCGCGATGAAAAGAATATGATCGGTTTTTACAATTCCTAGCTTAGTTTGCACGCTTGAGCCTTCTACTATGGGAAGTAGGTCTCTTTGAACGCCCTCTTTGCTAGGGTCTTGGCGGTTAGAATTTCCGCTTGAAACGGCGATTTTATCTATCTCATCGATGAAGATTATCCCCTCATTTTCCACACGCCTTAAAGCCTCGCTTTTGATGTTTTCTGTATCTAAAATTTTATCACTCGCCTCGCTTTTAAGAGTGTTTTTAGCGTCTTTGATTTTCATCTCTTTTTTCACTCTTTTACTGCCCACGCCTATGACTTTTACCATATCTTGCATTGCACTCATTTCAGGGGGGAGATTAGGATTAGTATCGAACATATTTTGCGAAATTTCAAGCTCAATCACACTCTCATCTAAGTCGCCATTTTTAAGCTTTGTTCGCATTTTTTCAAGGCTTTTTTGATATTCTTCTTGTTTTTCCTCACTCACGCCTTTAGGAAGAGGTGGCAAAAGCTTTTCTAAAATTTTATCCTCGATGTAAGCTTCGATTTTATCTTGATTTTTTTCTCTTTGCTCGTTTTTGACTAAATTTAAAGCCGCATTTGCTAAGTCTCTTACCATACTTTCGACATCACGCCCCACAAAGCCTACTTCTGTATATTTACTCGCTTCGATTTTTATGAAAGGAAAGCCCATCATCTTAGCCAAACGCCTCGCAATCTCTGTTTTACCAACGCCTGTTGAGCCTATCATCAAAATATTTTTAGGCATAATGTCATCTTGAAGTTCGGGACTAAGTTTCATTCTGCGGTAGCGGTTTCTTAGGGCTATGGCGATGATTTTTTTCGCCTTTTTCTGCCCTATGACATAATCATCTAAAAATTTAACAATTTCTTTTGGAGTTAAATTCATTTTTCATCCTCGATTACATAAGTTTTAATGTTAGTGTTCGTATAAACGCAAATTTCCCCTGCGATTTGCAAGCTTGATTTGACAAGTTCTTCTTCGTCTAAATTTTGTGCGTGCTTTTTTAAAGCCCTTGCCGCTGAAAGTGCGTAATTTCCCCCACTTCCTATGGCTGCGATTTGATTGTCCTCAGGCTCAAGCACATCACCCGTGCCAGAAAGTAAAAAAATGTGCTTTCTATCAAGCACGAGCATCATAGCCTCAAGCTTTCTTAAATACTTATCCTTACGCCATTCTTTAGAAAAATCAATCGCCGCTTTAAGCAAGTCGCCCTTAGAGCTTTGGAGCAAATTTTCAAACATATCAAAGAGATTAAAGGCGTCCGCCGTGCTACCTGCAAAACCTGCTAAAACCTTGCCATTGTTTAATTTGCGGATTTTGACGGCATTGCCTTTCATTATGGTATTTCCAAGACTTACTTGCCCATCGCCGCCGATGACGGATTTATTTTTACCCTTATAAGCTAATATCGTTGTAGCGTGAAACATTACTCCGCCTTTACTTCAATCTTAAATTCCGCGTGGATAGCGTGTCCAAGCTTTACGCTTATGTTGTGAATTCCAAGTGTTTTTATCGTTTCACATTCTAGGCTTTTTTTATCTAGCTCTATGTTTTTTTGCTCTTTTAAAGCAAGAGCGATATCCTCTTTCGTAACCCCGCCAAATAAGGACCCATTTGCTCCCACAGGTTTTGAAATTTCAAGCGTGATTTTAGAAAGCTCATTTTTAAGCTTTTCTAAATTTGCAAGTTCAAAACGCAAATTTTCCGCTTCTTTTTTCTTATCACTTTCATATTTTCTTAAAACTTCTGTTGTAGCGGCTTTAGCAAAACCTTTAGCGATGAGAAAATTCTGCCCATAGCCGTCCTTGACTTCTTTAACTTCCCCTGCCTTACCTAAACTTTTAACATCTTTTATAAGTAATACCTTCATCATCTTTCCTTAACAAATAAATAAATTCTAACGCAAATTTATAAACAAATTTAAAAATACAAGCTGGAACGCTTTTTGCTGTGTTTTGTGAAACATTATTAATGAAGGCAGAAAATGTTTAATGATAAGGTCATTTTAATCACAGGCGGCACAGGTTCTTTTGGCAAGACTTATACTAAAGTTTTATTACAAAATTATAAGCCTAAGAAAATCATCATTTATTCACGCGATGAATTAAAGCAGTTTGAAATGGCAAGCGTGTTTAACGCACCTTGTATGCGGTATTTCATCGGCGATGTAAGGGATAAAGAAAGGCTTAAAAAAGCGACTAAAGATGTCGATTTTATCATACACGCTGCGGCAATGAAACATGTGCCAATAGCTGAATATAACCCTATGGAGTGCATTAAAACCAATATTCACGGCGCACAAAATGTCATTGATGCTTGTTTTGAAAATGGCGTGAAAAAGTGCATAGCCCTAAGCACGGATAAGGCTTGTAATCCTGTGAATTTATACGGAGCGACTAAGCTTGCTAGTGATAAGCTTTTCGTTGCGGCAAATAATATGGCAGGAGAAAATCACACACGCTTTAGCGTTACAAGGTATGGTAATGTCGTAGGTTCAAGGGGTTCTGTGGTGCCGTTTTTTAAAAAACTCATTAACGAGGGTGCGAGTGAGCTTCCCATCACAGATATTAGAATGACGCGTTTTTGGATAAGCCTTGAAAATGGCGTGAAATTTGTGCTTGAAAATTTCAAGACTATGCACGGCGGCGAAATTTTTATCCCTAAAATCCCTTCAATGAAAATCACCGACCTAGCCCACGCCCTAGCACCCAATTTAAAGCATAAAATTATAGGCATTAGAGCGGGGGAAAAATTACACGAGATTATGATTTCAAGCGATGATAGCCACTTAACTTATGAGTTTGAAAACTATTATGCCATAAGTCCTAGTATTAAATTTATCGATACGCATACGGATTTTAGCGTCAATGCTTTGGGAGAAAAGGGACAAAAAGTGCCAAATGGCTTTTCTTACAGCTCTGATAATAATCCTTTGTGGGCAAGTGAAAAAGAGCTTTTAGACATCATTAATGAGGGGTTTTAATGCTATCTTATTCTCATCAAAACATTACCCAAGATGACATTGAAGTCGTTGTAAGAGCCTTAAAAGAAGACTTTTTAACCTGCGGGGCTAAGGTAGAGGAATTTGAAAACGCCTTAGCAAAATATGTAGGCGTAAAAGCCGCTTGTGTAGTAAATTCCGCTACTTCGGCTCTTCATTTAGCCTATCTTGCTTTAAATGTTAAGGGCAAAACCATCTTAACCACGCCTCTTACTTTCATCGCCACTTCAAATGCCGCTTTAATGGCAGGAGCTAAGGTGGAATTCATCGACATAGGCACGGACGGCAATATTGACGCTAAAAAACTAAGAACTAGACTTGAAAAAGGAAGTCAAAATATCGCTGCTGTGGCGGTGGTGGATTTTGCGGGGCAAAGTGTAGAGATAGATGAAATTTCCGCACTTTGTGAAGAATTTAAACTCCCCTTGCTTGATGACGCTTCTCACGCCTTAGGGGCGGAATTTCGCGGTAAAAAAGTCGGCTCTTTCGCAACTTTGAGCGCGTTTTCCTTTCACCCTGTAAAGCCCATTACAACCTTTGAGGGCGGGGCAGTGGTAAGTGATGATGAGGGCTTAATTGAACATATTAAAAGGCTAAGAAGTCATAGCATTGTAAAAAAAAGGCTGTGGGATAGCGATAGTTTCGAGCTTGGCTTTAATTATCGCCTGAGTGATGTCGCTTGCGCTTTAGGGATTAATCAACTTGCAAAACTTGATATGAATTTAGAAAAAAGGGAGAAAATCGCTAGTTTTTACGATAAGGAATTTGAGAAAAATCCCTATTTTTCCACGCTTAAAATCCCTCCGCATAAAAAAAGCTCAAGACATCTTTATCCTATACTTTTATACCCTGAGTTTTGGTGTCAAAAAGAAGAGATTTTTAAAGCACTTTTAAAGCGTGAAATAGGCGTTCAAGTGCATTATAAACCTACTTATGAATTTAGTTTTTATAAAAAAGAGCTTGGAAATTTACGCCTTGAAAATGCGGATAATTTTTATAAAGCCGAGCTTAGCATACCTTGTCATCAAGAAATGAGTTTAGAACAAGCAAAATTCGTCAAAGAAAGCCTTTTTGAAGTGCTTGAAAATGGGGGATATTGTGGATAGTTTAGATTTTCGCTCTGCCTCCTTTTCAAAAACTTCGAACGCTCTTTATGCCTTAGCTACAAGACTTTTTCCAATATGCCGTTCTATCACAGGTGAGGGTTTTAGGGCTAGTCTTGAAATTTTAAAAGCAGAGTATGAAACACGGGGGGGGGGGGTAAGCCCATTTCAAATTCACGCCCTAGCCTCTGGAAGTAAAGTTTTTGACTGGACTATCCCGCCTGAGTGGAGTGTAAAAGACGCTTATATCATCACGCCACAAAATGAAAAAATTTGTGATTTTAAAAAGCATAATCTTCATCTTTTAAATTACTCCACCCCCATAAATACCGAGTTAGATTTTGAAGAGCTTGATAAACATCTTTATTCCTTAAAAGAGCTGCCAAATGCTATCCCTTATGTAACGAGTTATTATAAAAGGCGTTGGGGCTTTTGCCTAACTCATCATCAAAGATTAAAGCTTAGTAAGGGAAAATACCGCGTTTTTATAGACTCTAAACACGATGAAAAGGGTGTTTTAAATTATGCAGATCTTGTGATACCAAGCACCACGGGCTTAAAAGATGAAATTCTCATCTCAACCTATCTTTGCCACCCTTCTATGGCAAATAATGAATTAAGCGGTCCTTGCGTAGCTATCTTTTTAGCAAAATGGCTTCACACGCTAAACACTCGCAAATACAATTATCGCTTTGTTTTCGTGCCTGAAACCATAGGAAGCATAGCCTATTTATCAAAGCATTTAAAGCATTTACAAAAAAGAGTCCGGGCAGGTTTTGTTCTAAGCTGTGTAGGCGATGAAAAAAATTATTCACTAATTCACAGCCCAAAAGCTAATACTTTAAGCGATAAAGTCGCCTTTCATACCCTTAAAAACAAGAAAAATTTTAAGGAATTTAGCTTTTTATACCGCGGCAGTGATGAGAGGCAGTATTGTAGTGCTTTAGTGAATTTACCTGTGGTTTGCGTGTGTAGGACGCGTTTTGGAGACTTTAAGGAGTATCATACGAGCTTAGATGATTTAAGCCTCATCACGCCTAAAGGTTTGGGTGGGGCTTTAGAGGCTATGGAGGAGATGATTTTAAATTTAGAAAATAACGCTACTTACAAAAGTGCCGTTTTTTGTGAGCCAAATTTGGGTAAAAGAGGGCTTTATCCAACGCTTAATTTACGCAATCAGCCTCCACAAATTTCCACCTTTTTAGCCCTTTGTGATGGCGAAAATGATGTTTTGGACATCGCACAGATGATGAATTTACAAGGCTATGAGCTAGAAAACATCATTAAGGATTTACTAAAATATAATTTAATCAAAAGGATAAAGCTGTGAATTTTTTACAAGCTAAAGATAAAATTTATAGCAAAAAAGATTTTTACGAAGCACTAAAGAGTGTAGGCATAGAGCGTGGGGAGTGCATTTGTGTGCATACAGAGCTTTTTAATTTAGGCATAGCTTTGGTGGGGCGTGAGGAATTTTTGGGCATTTTGCTAGAAGTTTTTAAAGAACTTTTAGGGGAAAATGGCACACTCATTATGCCGACTTTCACTTATGATTTTTGCAAGGGCAGGGATTTTGATAAAAAAAATCACAAAAGCACTATGGGCGTTTTGACAGAGTTTTTTAGATTGCAAGAGGGGGTTTTACGCAGTGATGACCCTATTTATTCTTTTGCAATTTGGGGGAAAGATAAGAGGGATTTTTTAAGCCCAACGCCTACTTGCTTTAGTGAAAACTGCGTTTATGACATCTTGGCTAAAAAGGGTGGCAAAATCGTGCTTTTAGGCACAGATAAAGTGGGTTATACCTTTACGCATTTTATTGAAGAAAGAGCAAGGGTAAGTTACCGCTATTATAAAGAATTTAGCGGGAAAATCATCGATGAAAGGGGCTTGGTGCGTGAGAAAAGCATACAATTTTATGTAAGAGATTTAAAGCAAGAAAAAAGTATTTTTTCTGTGCCAAAACAAGTTGATATTTTAAAAGCAAATCATAATTTTAGGCGTGAAAGCTTTGCAAATGCTTGTATAGTCAGCATAAAAGCAAGAGCCTATTTAAAGGATACTTTAAGCATTTTAGCTCAAGATGAAAAAGCTCTTTTGTAATGCTTTAAGCATCTTCTACCTTTGAAATTTCTAGGTGCATTTTAGCATTTTTTTGCGAAAAATGATAAAGCAAATCATCACTTGGATAGCTTATGCTTTTGTTTTTACAAGGGGGTTTTGGGTGGGCGAAAATTTGGGTGAGCATTGGGAAAAGTTCTTTGCTAATAAGGCTTTTTATAGACATATCTAAGCCATGTTCTAAACTCTTAATAAATTTGCCATCGATTTGACTTTCCTTTTTTATCAAATTTAATTTTGCCTTAAAGCCTAGCTTTTCATAAAGGACGTAAAGTTCTTGTTTTTCATCAGGTGGAGCGATGTCCTTATCCTGTATGGAGTGATAGCTCACATAAATGGGTTTGGGATACTTAGCTTGAATTTCAAGGTGTTTTGGCTCTAAAATATAGCGGATTTTTCTTCTTGCAGGGGAGAAAAAATTAGGCGAATATCGATTAGAAGTCCAAAAGGTTTTATCAAAACAATGTAGATTAATCTCCTTATAAGCCGTGCCTACGGATATATGCTCCATATAATCAATTTCTTTACCAAAGCCTATAAAACGCCAAGGAAATTTCGCATAACCTGAATTATCTATGACCCCATCTATCGCCCAAGGAGCGATTTTACTCACTAAGTGTGCTAAGTAGCCTCCGTGAGATGAACCGATTAAAATAACAGGTAAATTCCTAATGCTTACCCCCCCCCCCCCCGTGCTAAAAGGGGCATTTTTTTGCACATAAAAAAGAGCGTTTAAGATGTCAAGGGCGGACATAATGCCAAAATTATTATATTCATTTCTCGCAGGTTTTAGGGTGGCTGTAAGTGTGGGGTGAAAACTATCATTAAGTCTTTTTTGCTGCTTAAGTTTAAGAATTTGTGCGTTAATAAGCTCTAAAAGTGCGGTAAGGGCTTCTTTGGAATTAATAGAGTCTAAAGGAGGCGTTTTAAAATGGATACTTTTACAAAACTCATCTATAATCATTTTATCGATTTCATCTAAGAAAAAATCTACTCCAGTAAGAGAGCGATTACCTATGCAGTGGTAATTCACACTCACAACAGCTGCTTCAAATTCGCTTGCTACAAACCCAGCTAAATGTTCCCTATAATTCTCATCAGAATCCGCACCAAGTCCGGGAATGATGAAGATAAGGGCTTTAATTTCTTTTTTATCCTCATAACACAGCCTAAATTCCAGCTTACTTTCCCTCTTAATCCCAAGTTCTACATCATCACAACTTTTAATCTTATAAGTTTTATCCACAAGCATTTTTTGCCTTTTGTTTTGAAATTTAGATTATTATACAAAAAAACGATGAAAGGCTAGAAAAGATGATATGTCATATTGATGACTTTTTACAAAAAAGTGTGAAAAAATTCCCTCAAAAAATGCTTTTTAAGGAAATGGGGGGAGTAAGTATCACTTATAAAGAATTTGATGATTTAAGTCAAAAGGTTGCTAGCAAACTTTTAAGCACTCTCACACCTACTTTTACGCAAAGTCCTATTTTAATCATCTTACCTAAAAGCATTAACACGCTTATTAGTTTTTTTGCTGTGGCAAAGAGTGGGAATTTTTATACCCTACTTGATGAAAAAATGCCCCTTGAAAGAATAGAAAAAATCATTAGTGTTTTAAAACCTAAGGCTTTCATCACTTCAAAAAGTTTAAATTTAAAGCTTGATTTAGCTACACTTTATACAGAAGATTTTGAAAGTTATGAAAGAGATGAAGAAGCTTTAACAAAGGCTAGATTAAGACATATTGATACCAATTTACTTTATGTCTTTTTTACAAGTGGTAGCACGGGAGTGCCTAAGGGAGTAAGCATAAGTCATAAAAGTGTGATTGATTATGCTTTTTGGGTGAGTGAGGAATTTGAGCTTGATGAAAATGAAGTGATAGCTAATCAAGCGCCGCTTTATTTTGACAATTCTATCCTTGATATTTTCCCTACTATTAAGGAGGGTGGCTCGGTGCATTTAGTGCCAAATTCACTTTTTGCCTTTCCACTTAAGGTGCTTGAATACCTAGAAAATGAGGGGGTTAATACCATTTTTTGGGTGCCTTCGGTGCTAATTTATTTTGCAAACACTCAGGCTTTAGAAAAATTTAAGCTTAAAAAGCTTAAAAAAGTGCTTTTTTGTGGAGAAATTATGCCTAATAAACAGCTTAATTACTGGAGAACGCACCTCCCCCACACCCTCTTTGCTAATCTTTATGGACCTACTGAAATCACTGATGTGTGTTGTTTTTATAAGGTAGATAGAGAATTTAAAGATGATGAGCTTTTACCCATAGGAAAAGCTTGTAAAAATACAGAGCTTTTAGTTTTTGATGAAAATAAAAATTTCATTAATGAAGTAGGGAAAAAGGGAGAGCTTTATGTAAGAGGAACTAGCCTTTCTTTAGGTTATTACAATGACACGGAAAAAACAAAAGCAGCCTTTATACAAAATCCTTTGCATAACAATTATTTAGACTTACTTTATAAAACAGGAGATATTGTCGCTTATAATGAATTTGGGGAATTACTATGTTATGGAAGAATTGATAATCAAATCAAATTTAAAGGACATAGAATAGAGCTTGGTGAGATAGAAGCTGTGTTAAATTCTCACGAAAAGATTAAAAATAGTGCTTGTATCTTTAAAGATGATAAACTCATTGCTTTTTATGAGAGTGAAGAGGAGCTTGATTTGAAAGGGTTTTTGAAGGAAAAACTCCCCCCTTATATGATAGCCTCAAGTTTTGTAAGGGTGGAAAAATTCGCCCTTAATGCAAATGGTAAGATTGATAGGAAGGTTTTGAGTGAATGGGTTTGAAAATGTTTTGTCGTTTGCTAGGCTGGATTTGTGCGCTTTGAAGTGCTAGAAAAAAGCAGTTTGTAAAATGAAAGGCGGAAGTTTAAATGAATATTTTTGAGCAAGATTTGTTAGATGAGGGAATTGCAAAGGAACTCATTGCATTTGATGAAAATAACGAATACATCACTTATTGCTATCAAGATAAAAGACGCAAATATACCAATCCAGAAGAACAAATCCAAGCCCTAGCGTTTTTAAAGCTGATTTTGCAATACGGCTATCCGGTAGAGCGTATCAAGCTTTTTGATTCTGTGAAAATGGGAAGCTCTACAAGAGAAGCTGATATTATCGTGTTTAGCGATGAGCAATGCCTTGCCCCCTATATTGTCGTTGAGTGTAAAAAACAAGACATTTCTGACCTTGAATTTAAAAATGCGGTAGATCAAGCTTTTAGCTACGCGACCACAGAGCTTGCTTCTTATGCTTGGGTTACTTCTGGGTTAAAAGATGAATATTTCCAAGTCTTAAAAGAGCGTCCAAGACAAAGAAGCTCGTTGCCTGATATTCCACATTTTGGCTCAAAAGAAATCCCAGAATACAAATATGTCGCAGGCGGAGAAAGGAAAAATAAAAAGTATTTTGATTTAATTAAAATTGAGCAAGACCAATTAACACAAATTTTCAAACAAGCACACAATGCCCTTTGGGGTGGTGGCGAGCTAAATCCTAGCACAGCTTTTGATGAGCTTGATAAATTGATATTCTGTAAGATTTGGGACGAGAAAAACACTCCAGATGGCGAACCATATAAATTTCAAATCTATGCCAAAGATAAGCAAGATGATGAAATAATCAATCAAAGATTAGCCCAAAGAGTTAATGAGCTTTATGAAGAAGGGCGTAAAAAAGACCCGGAAGTCTTTAAAGAAGACATTCGCTTAAATCACGCAAAAATTCGTGCCGTGGTGGGCTATTTAGAGAAAATTAACCTTTCAGAAACAGATTTAGATTCCAAAGGAAGAGCTTTTGAGACCTTTATGGGTTCGTTTTTTAGGGGAGATTTTGGGCAGTATTTTACACCTAGAGAGATTGTAAAATTCGTTGTAGATGTTTTGCCAATTAGTAATACTTCTTTTGTGCTTGATACAAGCTGTGGAAGTGGTGGATTTTTGCTTCATGCTTTGGATAAAGTCCGCAAACAAGCAGATGAAAAGTTTTCAATAGACCCAAATAAAGAAAATACAAACATAAATTTAGAGAAATTTAAGAAACATTTTAATTATTGGCACTCTTTTGCAGAGAAAAATTTATTTGGTATAGAAATCAACGAGCAAATAGCAAGAGTGGCTAAAATGAATATGATTATCCACGATGATGGACACACCAATGTCATTGTTTATGATGGTTTAGCTCCAATTAGTGAAGAATCCATAAAGCAAAGCGAAAGTGAAGAAGCAAAAAAGCGTAAAGAAAGGCTCAATAAACTTGCCATTGGAAAGCAAAACAAAGATTTTAAACCCAATCATTTTGACTTTATCATTACTAATCCTCCCTTTGGCTCTACAATCAAACAAACAGAAAAGGCGTATCTGCACCAATATAATTTTGGTAATACAGAGTCTTCTTGGCTAGATCTAAAGCCTTATAGAAAGGGCAAAGAAAATCAAAGCACAGAAGTTTTATTTATAGAACAAGCACATAGATTTTTAAAGGATAAGGGTATTTTAGCAATTGTAATTCCTGATGGGATTTTGACAAATTCTAGTTTGCAAACTATCCGCGATGGTATAGAGGAAATGTATAGAATCATCGCTGTTATTTCTATGCCACAATCTGCCTTTTCTCACACTGGAGCTGGGGTAAAAAGCTCTGTATTATTCCTGCAAAAACACTGCCAAGAACAAACGCAAAAAATCAAATCTTTCAAAGAAAAATTGCAACATACCTTAAAAATATCCCAACAATACGAAAGCAAAATGCGAGATTTAGAAATATCAAAGAAAAAAGAATTAAAAGACCTAAACGCCAAGTATCCAAGCCAAGAAGACAAAGAAACGCAACTCTACAAAGACACAAAAGCACATATCAGCACAGAATATAAAGAAAAAGTTGCCACCCTGCAAGATACTATGACAGAACTTTACCAGCAAGAAAAATCAAGACTTTTTGAGACTCAAGGGCTTGATTATGAGATTTTTATGGCGATAGCTGAAGATATTGGCTATGATGCCACAGGCAAACCCACAGGGAATAATGAGCTAGATATTATTGGCGAAAAGCTAAGAGAGTTTATCAAGGGCTTGGTATGAGTG
The DNA here is from genome assembly GCF_014217995.1 of Campylobacter vulpis. NCBI lineage: Bacteria > Pseudomonadati > Campylobacterota > Epsilonproteobacteria > Campylobacterales > Campylobacteraceae > Campylobacter > Campylobacter vulpis. The sequence goes on along the minus strand of NZ_CP041617.1, from coordinate 288,822 downwards.
AAATTTTTACAAGAAAATTTAGTGAAGTAAGTGGTGGGAGATTTGACCCACAATTTTATAGAGAAGCCATTTTTAACAATATAAAAAGACTTAAAGAGCGTGGCTTTCAAAAGCTAAAAAGTATAATTACTGAATCTAGCTATGGTATTTTACCGCCTAGCGATAGCTATGATCCTTCTAATCCTATTACTTTCATTAGAGCAACAGAATTAAAAGAAGACCTACAAATTGACTTCAACAATGCCTTGAAAGTGCCACATAATTTTTTACTTCCACGAGCAACACTGCAAAAGGACGATATATTGATTGCTGTAAAAGGGGCTACCATTGCTTCAAAAAAATCTGTGGCTTTTGTGAATTCTAATATCACAAACACCATTTTCAATGGTTCTATTTTTAGAATTAGAGTTGATAAGACAAAATATATTCCCAAGTGTTTAGCGTATGTTTTGGATACTTCACTATTAAAAATGCAGTGCAAAAGCAATTTAGTTGCTAATAATGCAGTCGATTATTTAGATAAAAGTGTATTAGAAAACCTACTTATCCCACTTCCGCCCATTCCCACACAACAGCACATTATTGACCTTATGGATAAAGCCTATAAAGCTAAAAAAGAGAAAGAAAATAAAGCCAAAGAACTTTTAGATTCTATTGACAGCTATCTTTTAGAAGAGCTTGGCATTATCCTGCCATTAAGAGCAAATAACACTCTAGATTCTAGAATCTACACGCAAAAGATAAGTGCCTTAAGTGGCTCTCGCTTTGATGCAAACTATCATCAAAAATATTATAGAGATTTAGAAAAATCCTTACTCTCTTCACCTTATCCCCTAGTCAATCTCGCCTCTTTAATCAACAATTTTAAAAAAGGCATAGAAGTCGGCAGCAGTGAATACTCTCAAAACAAAGAGATTCCATTTATCCGCGTGAGTGATATTACAAATAATGGCATAGATTTTGACAATGTGCAAAAGTTTATTTCCGCTTCTTTGTTTGAAAATCTTAAAGCCTATAAGCCTAAGGAAAATGAGCTTTTATACTCTAAAGATGGCACGGTAGGCATTTGCCTAGAGGCTGATACAAGCCAAGATTACATCATTAGCGGAGGAATTTTGCGTTTAGAATTAAAGGCGGAAGTGAATAAAGACTTTTTATGCTTTTTGCTTGGCTCTTATATGATGAATGTCTTTGCAAATCGTGTAAGCATTGGTGCGGTGATTAAGCATTTAAATATAGGCGAGTTTTTAAACCTAAAAATCCCCCTGCCACCACTCACAGAGCAAAAAAGAATCGCTAAAGAAATAAGCCAAAGAAAAACAAGGGCAAAGGCATTAAAGCAAGAAGCAAAAGAACTTTTAGAATCTGCTAAAAAAGAAGTAGAGCAAATTATTCTAAATTGTGTAAAAAAGGTGTAAAATTTGCTTGTAATTATGATTATATAGTGTTTTTGCTTTTTTAAACTTGCAAATTATAAAAAGATTATGCTATAAAATTGCATTGAAATTTTGCAATAAATAAGGAGTTTTAATGCAACAACAAAAATTTTCTTTTCTTAATCTCGTCGAAAGGTTGGGTAATGCCCTCCCACATCCTGCTATGATTTTTGTTTATTTAACTCTTATACTGATGATAAGTTCAGCTTTGGCATCTTATTTTGGTTTAAGTGTAAATTTTGGCGATAAAAATATACAAATTGTCAATTTACTCAGTATGGAATCCTTTGTGAAATTTACAAATAGTTTTGTAGAAAATTACGCTAAATTTCCACCCCTTGGCGTTGTTTTAGTGGCTATGATAGGCATTAGCATTGCGGAGCATTCTGGCTATTTAAAAAGCATTTTAAGAGCCTTAGTTTTAAGTGCACCTAAGGCTTTGGTAAGCTTTTTCGTAGTTTTAGCAGGTATAGTGTCAAATCTCGCTTCAGATATAGGCTATGTCGTGCTAACTCCCCTTGCAGCTATGCTTTTTTACTCCATAGGTCGCCACCCTTTAGCTGGTTTGGCGGCGGCTTTTGCTGGGGTTTCTGGAGGATATAGTGCGAATTTACTGATTTCTACTACTGACCCCTTATTAGCAGGGATTACGCAAAGTGCCGCACAAATTATCGACCCAAATTATATCGTTGGACCTGAAGTTAATTATTATTTTATGTTTGTTTCTACCTTTGTAATTGCCATTGTGGGAGCGTTCATTACCGATAAGATTATCGAACCTCGCCTTGGCGTATATGAATCACAAGATACACAAGTAGAGGCTATTGTAGGTATGGACGCAAAAGAAAAGAGAGCTATGATACTCGCTTCTTTAGGTGCCTTACTTTATGTAGCTTTGGTTTTAATGATGATTTTACCGCAGGATAGTCTTTTTAGAAATGCAGAAACAGGTTCTTTCATAAAATCACCTTTCATCGTTGGGATTATCTTTTTTGTCTTTTTTCTTCTTGCAATACCGGGCATCATTTATGGGTTTTTAAATGGGACTTTTAAATCAAGCACTGATGTTGTCAATGCTATGAGTGAGGGAATGAAAACTATGGCGATGTATTTAGTCATCATCTTTTTTGCCGCACAATTTATCTCTCTTTTTGCACAAAGCAATATTGGACAATATACCGCCATCAAGGGTGCTATTTTTCTCAAAAGCTTAGATTTAAATCCTAGCTTATTAATACTCTTATTTATCGCCATTTGTGCTTTTATTAATCTTTTTGTCGCTTCAGCTTCTGCGCAGTGGGCTTTAATCTCGCCTGTGTTTGTTCCTATGTTTATGTTACTTGGCTATGCACCTGAGCTTGTGCAAGCGGCTTATCGTATCGGCGATTCAACGACTAATATTATCACGCCCCTACTAAGCTATATGCCAATTATCCTTAGTTTTGCTATGAAATATCAAAAAAATGTCGGTATGGGAACGATGATAAGTCTTATGTTGCCTTATTCTATGGCATTTTTTGTGTTTTGGTCAGCCTTACTTTATGTGTGGGTTTTCGTTTTCAACCTGCCTTTAGGTCCGGGCGTTGAAAGCTTTATTGCGAGTTAAATTAATGAAAATTGTAATGTATCATTATGTAAGAGAGAGCGTGAAAAATTTGCCCTTTTTTCGCTACCTCTCTTTTAGTAATTTTAAAAAACAGCTCGATTTTTTTGAGGCAAATTTCGGTCTTGTTTCTTTTGAGGAATTTTGCCGTCTTAAAACAGAGCCTGATTTTATCTCCTGTCTTAAAAATAAGATTTTACTTAGCTTTGATGACGGCTTAAAGGAGCATTTTAGCCTTGTTTATCCCGAGCTTTTAAAAAGAAAGGCTTTAGGAATTTTCTTTATGCCGACTGCAGTTTTAGAGGAAGAAAAAGCCTTATGTGTGCATAAAATTCACTATTTGCTAGGACACGGGGGGGGGGGGGGTAAGCTCCTTGATTTAGCCCTAAAGCTTGTCGAACCTCATATGTGCGAAAGTGAAAACGCCTATTTGTTCGAAGATTATTATGATTTACTTGATGATGAAGAGAGCGTGAAGAATTTTAAGCTTTTATTAAATTATAATCTCAAAGAAGAATTTAAAGAAGAGGTTTTATCCGCCCTCATTAAAAAATGTGGCTTAAGTGAGGCACAAATTTATGAAAATTATTATCTTAACCACGAAGAGCTTAAAATAATGAGTGCAAATCAAATGCTTATCGGTAGCCACGCTCACGCTCATATTAATTTCTTAAATCTCAATGCAAAAGAGGAAGCAAAAGAAGTGCAAAAATCTTTTGAAATTTTGAGTTTTTTAAACCCTGCCATTCGCACTTTTTGCTATCCTTATGGGGAATTTAGTAGAAATTCAAGGACTATTTTGCAAAATTTGGGAGTTGATTTTGCCTTTGTAAGCTTAGATGAATATAAAAAAGACATCGATGAAGAGGATTTAAAGCTCAATCCTCTCACCTTAAGCCGTTATGATTGTAATGCCTTTAAATTTGGAAAAGCGAGTATGGGATAATGCACGAGTTAAGATTTTGCCGCCTTGATGAAGTGGCACTTTTACAAAGCTACATTGCTAAGGAGTGGAGGGCGGAGCATATCTTTGTAAAATCACGCAAAGTGCTTGATTTTCAATATTTAGACCGCAAACACTCCCGCTATAATGTCCTCATCGCTTATAATACACAAACTAAAGAATTTGATGGAATTTTAGGCTTTACTCTGCTTAGTCAATATGATAAAAAATTGAAAGATGAGTGGATTTGGACCTCACTTTGGAGTGCTAAAAAAGCCTATGCTTCACTAGGACTAAAGCTTTATCGTCATTTATTTGAGCTTTTGAAAATTCAAAATACTTCAACGGCGGGACTTTCTGGAGATTCTATTAAATTTTCTAAACTTTTTTATGACAAAATGGATAAGCTTTATCATTTTTACATTAAAAATGATAATAAAAAAGCTTTCAAACTTGCCGTTTTTAAGCAAAATCCCCCAGCCAAAAAGCCAAATTTAAAACTTAATCTTAAAAAACTTAGCCTTAAAGAATTTAAAAACTCCACACTTAAATGCCACTTCACTCCGCAAAAAAGCAAGACTTATTTTATCAATCGATATTTAAAACACCCATTTTATAAATATGAGGCTTTGGGTGTTTTTAAAGAGGGGGTTTTAAAAGCGGTATTTTTTATAAGAATTGTGCGAGCTGAAAAAGCTAAGGCTGTGTTGATTGTGGATTTTTGGGGAAATGTAAGCGGAAATTTACGCGAGGCATTTGTGGAATTTTTGCAAAAAAGGCGTTGTGAGTTTGTGAGTTTGCTTTGCTATGTTCCCAAAAAAGAGTATTTTTTAAAAATGGGCTTCTCCCTGCCAAGTGATGATGAGCTTTTGCCTGTATATTATGAACCTTTTTTAAAGCAAAATGTCGCCATTTACTTCGCCCTAACTAGCAAACATAAAAACGCCTCCTTTTTCAAAGGCGACAGCGACCAAGATAGGGTCAATAATATAAAATGTAAATTTGCACTTTCTAAACCTAAAGAGCATTAAGATTTGTATTTTTTGCTATAATACCCCTTTCATTTAAAAGGAGTAAAAATGGAACAAATCAAGCAGTTTTTCATCAATATAGAACGAACAGACATCGATGAAAATATGGATAATCTCGTCAGTGATGATGTGATTGATAGTATTGACATTATGGCTTTGGTGGCGGAGATTGAAAAGCACTATGGCAAAGCTTTAAAGGCGGAATTTATCAACGCAGAAAATTTTGAAAATTTCGCAAGTATCAAAAAAATGCTAGAAAGTGCTTTTTAAACCCCTCCCAAAGTGGCAGGGGGGGGGGGCTTTAAGCCTTTAAATTTTGCTCTTTAAGAGCTTTAATAACCGCATTTTTAGACTGCAAAAGCTCTGTGAAAAAATCGACCACCTTATCCCAGTCTTCTTGTGTTACTTTTTCTAAATGAAAATTCTCTTTATATGCGTCCCAATTAACAGGCTCAAATAAATGCGTTTTATGCGGAAAATACTTCGCTCTCACCCACTCTAAAGACGACGCATAATAATCCACATAAGCCTTTGCTAAATCTTTTTGCACCCTAAATTTGAGTCTATCTTCTTTCACGCCCTCAAAATGCTTCCTTGAGATATAAAGCAGCGAATTAAAATTCCCGCCTAAATCCTTTTTGTTAAGTCTTGATTGTAGCTCTATGCCAAGGAGATTAAAGCTTTCATTTTTATGTTGTTTGAGTGAAAATTCCTCGTCCCATTCTATGCCTAAATGATGTGTAAAGTCCTTAAGCATAGTCCCTCCTACATAATCCTGCCTTAAAAGACGCACGATGATATTCTCCTCCCCCCACACTGCTTCGTGGTCTTTTACGATTTGCGCGTAATCAAAAATGTGCTTTCTTGGGTGCTTATCTGGGGTAAAATCGCCCGAATAAAAGCCCATATTATTCTTATAATCTTGCGAACAATGTGAATTTAAATAATCCAAAGTATTTCTAAAATACACGATGATTTTCACTTCATCAAAGCCCAAATTTCGCATAATATTTTCTAAAATTTCTATGTGGCGACGCGTTGGAAAGTCCCACACTATACCCTCAGCTGAAAAGATGAAAGTTTTATCCCTATGCTCTTTAATTTCTTCTTTAAAATTCTCTAAAGCCCTAAGCAATCTTTCATTTTCTAAGTCTTCTAAAACATTTGTGCTTAAATTTGGTTTTTCTACAAGTTCTAAAACCATATCCACCAAAGCCCAGTGGCGATTTGCCACGCGTAAGCTTTTAGGATAGATAAAGCCCTTTTCTAAAAGCTTGGCTTCATTTTGCATTAAAAAGCCTTGTTTTTCTTGATTGCCCGAATTTGTCGTGCCGATGTGTAAAAATGCTTTCATTAGTTTGCCTTTCAAATTTTTTCTTATTTTAGCTTAAATTCTGTAATGTCAAGCACATACCCCCCCCCCCCCCCCGCACATCTTTAAAGGTAAAAAGCTTGTCTTCACACACATAGCTGATTTCATTATCCTCTCCCACAGGACTTTTCCTGCCTTGTAATTTTTCGAGCATTTTAGGCAGTTCTTTACGGCATAAAGCCTTATCACTCATTCTAAGTCCGTGCTCTAGGCTTTTTACCGCGCGTCCGTCTATGTCATTTTCATCTTTGATTAAATGCAGCGTATCATCAAAGCCCAGTTCTTTAAGTTTTTGGCTTAGTTCTATCTTTTGTGCAGCAGGTGCGCCATCATCTAAATTTGAGTGATAATGCACGAAAATCGTTTTTGTGGATTTTTGAGCGAGAGTTTGAAGATGTTTGGTATTTAAAATCGTTCTTGCATAATAATTTGCATTAGAAAAATAATAAGGCGAATTTTCATCTTTCGTCCAAAATTTCTTCACAAAACAAGCAAGCATATAATGCTTTCCTTTAATGGCAAATTCAGGCACCCCCGTCTCACGCCCTAAAATGTGCGGCAACCAAGGTAAAACGACCCCACTATTATCCAGCACGCCATCGACATAAAAAGGTGCGATTTTCGCACAAAGCATAGCTAAATAGCCCCCGTAACTCCCTCCCACATAAATTTTAGGAAGCTCTGCAAATTCAGGCATTTGTAGGGCTAAATCTTTCACAACGCACATTATATCAAGTGCGCTCATAATGCCGTAATTTTGATAATCCCCATTTTTAGGCACGACATCACAATTAAGACGCACCATAAAATTTTCTTCCAAAACCTTATTATTCTTATACTCTTGCAAATGCTCATCTATCCACGGCAAAAAGCCTAAATAATTGCTCGCATCAACTTTATCATTACACTTTAAAAGCTGCAAAATTTTTTGCATAAGCTCTATATCCTTAGCATTTGGAATTAAGTAAGGATTATAAGGCTCTATGACACCTACCCTTGCACAAAAGCAGTGATAAATGGGACTTATAACGCATACAGGGTGTGCTTTCGCCACGCTTTTACGCTCAAAATCAAACAAATTCATATTATTATTTGCACCAAAACCGCCGATTAAAAACACTAAAGCCTTAATGTCCTTGCTATCATCGTAACTTAAGCGGTATTCAAGCTTTGAATTTCTTTTAATCCCAAGCTCCACATCACAGGCTCCGTCTATAAAAAAACTCTTTTCTATAAGCATTAATTCACCTTAAAATTTTAAACGACATTATAATCAATTTTACAAAATATTTAAGTTTTGTTTTTTTTTTTTTTTTGATAGAATACGAATTTTTAAATTCTCAAATGAAAGGTTTAAAATGTTTAATTCCCTAAACATAGGCGTAAAGCTTGTCATATCCGTGGCGATTGCCATTATTATCGGCTTGATAGTTTTTGTTGGTGTTGTATCTGTTCAAGTTAGCAACACAATGCAAGGAGAAGCCGAAAAATTAATGCTTCAAGCCTCTAAACGCTATGCAAATAATATCGAAGGCGCACTTAATGAAAGCATAGCCTTAACCAAATCTACCGCAAGAGCCATCACAAACTCAATCAGAAGTGAGGGCTATTTCAGCATTACTAATGCAGAAAATGTTATAAATAATATTTTTGATAGCTCCGCCTATGCTTCTTACACTTTTTTATATCTCAATGATAATACTATGCTAAATGGAGCAAATGTAAGAAAAGAGTATAGAAGTGAAAAAGGGAAATTTGGTATGCTTCTTTACGATACAGACACCTCCAAAGCAAGTGAGCTTGAAAGACTGCAATTTAGCGAGAAAATGACAGAACTTCCTGCTGTTAAAAGGGTCGCTCAATCCGTCAAAGCTATGGACTTAGATACCATTTATGTAGGAATTCCTGTGAAAATGAATTTTGGTAAGGGAGAATTTATAGGAGTTAATATGGCTATGCCTTTATTTGGTCCTAGAGGAGAATATATCGGTATAGTAGGCTACACTTTTGATTTAAACGACTTTTCAGATGCTTTACTTGATTCACGCCTAGATCTTTTTGAGGGGGATTATAGAGTCTTACTAGCAAGTGATGGCACAGTAGCCGCACACGAAAATCCAGAAGTTTTACTCAAAAATGTAACTGAAATCAACAAATACTCCCCAGAAAGCTCTGCTAAAGTTTTAGAAGTTGTCAAGGCAAATGAGGACATCGTTTTAAGCGACTACACCTCACCAGCTGGCAGACCAAGCTTTGCTGCCGTAGCTAGTATAGCGACCATAGGAGATAGTAGCCACTGGAGCATTTTAACTGCCGCACCAAAAGATAGCGTTTTAGCACCTTTGCGTAAAATGCAATTTCTTTTTGCTGCTTTATCAATCGTTTTCTTAGCGATAGTTTTATCAGTTGTATATTTCCAAGTGCATAAAATTGTAGGTAAAAGACTGCCTATACTTGTCAATGCACTCGATTCTTTCTTCCGTTACATCAATCACGAAAAAGTAGAAGTTCATACCATCAAAATCAATGCTAAAGATGAGTTAGGACACATCGGCGAAATGCTTAACCAAAACATTCAAGCCACCAAAGAAGGCTTAGACCAAGATAAACAAGCTGTAAAAGAAAGTGTTACCACAGTAGGCATAGTTGAAAACGGAGATTTAACAGCAAGAATCACAGCTAATCCTAGAAACCCACAACTCATAGAACTTAAAAGTGTGCTTAATAATCTCCTTGATGTCTTACAAACTAAAGTGGGTAAAGATATGAATAAAATCCACTCTATCTTTGAAGAATTTAAAAGCTTAGATTTTAGAAACAAAATAGAAAATGCCACAGGTAGTGTAGAAGTAACCACTAATGCCCTAGGCGAAGAAATCATCAAAATGCTTAAACAAAGTTCTGATTTTGCAAATTCTTTAGCCAATGAAAGTTCCAAACTTCAAAACGCTGTGCAAAATTTAACTTCAAGCTCAAATTCTCAAGCTGCTTCTTTAGAAGAAACTGCTGCTGCTTTAGAAGAGATTACCTCCTCTATGCAAAATGTCTCTCAAAAAACCAGTGATGTGATTACTCAAAGTGAAGAGATTAAAAATGTTACAGGCATTATAGGTGATATAGCTGATCAAATCAATCTTCTAGCCCTTAATGCTGCCATAGAAGCAGCACGTGCAGGAGAACACGGAAGAGGCTTTGCCGTCGTGGCTGATGAAGTGAGAAAACTAGCTGAAAGAACCCAAAAGTCTTTAAGTGAGATAGAAGCAAATACTAACTTACTTGTTCAATCTATCAATGATATGGCAGAAAGCATTAAGGAACAAACTGCTGGTATTACACAGATTAATGAAAGTGTGGCTCAAATAGACCAAACCACCAAGGATAATGTGGAAATTGCTAATGAAAGTGCCATCATCTCTAACACAGTAAGCGACATCGCTACAAATATCCTTGAAGATGTGAAGAAGAAGAAGTTTTAAAAAATTTAACTCTTATAGGTAATCCCCATTTCAGGGATTACCCTTTCATTTTTTTTTTTTTTGATATAATCCCTCTTTTTAATTTTAAACTTCATTTTGAATTAAATTTAACCACAAAAGGAACATAATGATTACTAATCCAAACTCAGCCACACAAAGAATTAAAAATCATCTTTCTTATAAACTTGGTCAAGAACTCATTAAGTATGACACGGGGGGGGGGGGGGGGGGGGGTAATATCCTTATTTTTTAAACTCTACCATATTAAAAGAACGCATCACAAAGATCTTAAAATTTACCAACAAATTACCAAAATCTTTCCACAACTTCACTATCCGCCTTTAAAACAATGTGAGGATTATCAACAAGGCTTAGAATGCAAATTTCATCTTTCATACCTTTTAGGCTCTGCCCTCATTAAAGCAAGTAAAGCTTGGTATAAAGGAGGATATTTAAAACTTTTTAAAGATATTAAAGGGGCAAAAAAACTTTATAAAGCCTTAAAAGAAATCAAAGAAAGCTTAGGAGTAATGCCAAATTTAGAAGGTATAACAACAGCTCATCTACAAAGCTTACAAGCTTTTAAAACCCTTTTAAAGACTTCTTATGAACCTTTAAAAAGTCTTCTTTTGCAAAATTTTATCTTTGCACTAACACATTTTAATGAAATTTCTTTATGGCTAAACTCTAAAGAATTTAAAGAAAAATATGAGAAAGAAAATCACCCTTATCCACCTTTATTAAATCCTGATATTTTAAATGAGCTTTTACTCATAGAATGTGATGATAAACAAAACTTAAAAAGTGTTTTAAAAGAACAAGCCTTCAAGCTAAGCAAGGAAGCTTTAGCTTATATCAATGCTAATCTTGATTATAGACTAATCCCTGCTGAAAAAGCTTGGGAGATGAACTTGCCTTTGCCTAGGAGGTATGAGTTTGTGTTAGTGGCCACACATGGAACTGGCTCTAAAGCATTAGGTATTTTTTTTAAATTGTGCCAAACAATATGGATTGAATGTACTGAAAATGGTAAAGAAAGTTTTATATATTTTTTTAATTGTTTAATTTCGTATTCTGGGTATAAATTTTTAGCATTTCAATGTTTACCCATGGAATATAAAAAACTTCTTGCACTGATAACTCTCAATGTAGATTATCTATTTTTAGTTAGAGATCCATTTGAAATTTGGACATCTTATTCAAATCATAGAATAAAAAATGATTCATTCAATAAAACCATTAATATAAATGATGATTTATACGAGGCTTTAAATATATTCTTATATTTAAGTAGTTGGACAGATAAGCCGTTAAGACCCGACGAAAATAATGAAGATACTTGGATGAGATTAGATGAAAGAAATATGAATGGTAGATCATGTGCATTTGAAGGTAGCATCATAAAATATAGTAAAAATTGCAAAAATGTTTATTATATACAAACAAAAGACTTATATAAAGACAGAGCTTTTGAAACTATGAAATATCTCGGCAAAACATTTTCTTTTGATGTTCCAAATAGTCCGAAGCTATTTGAAGAACAAAGAATAGGTGATTTAAATATTTTTTTTCCTCGAACAATATTGTTTAATAAAAAATTTAATTTAACAATTGAAATTCAAACAATTTATATGAACTATGATGAAAATATCTTTACAAACATTAAAACTTTAATATATCCAAAAGATGGAGCTTTTTTTAACGAGATTGTTTTATTATACGAAAAGAAAAAAATGGAATTTTTAACAAAATTTCAAATTGAACAACTTGTAGAATATTTTAAGAAATTTTCAATGACCATTAAAGAGCGATTAAAAATAGAATCCAAAAATAGAATTAAACCCGAAGATCATTTGAAAGTTTTTCAAAAATCCAGTAAAACTAGAACTAAATTGAAGGAAATTTATGATAGAGAATTTCAATTTATCAAAACCCATCGTCCTGATATCGTAGCTTCGTGGAAGTATTATCAGGAGTTTGAAAAAATGTGTGAAAATTTATAGATTATGAGAAATTTAAGCCTTTAATTTATTATCGGAGTCGATAGATAAGAAGAAATATAGCTTTTTAAAATAAAGTTTATTTGCAACTCCGTTAAAATGGCTTTTGGTAAATTAATAGAGTCTAAATCACCTATCTTAAATCCTATAAATTTTCTTTAACTTTATCTCTTGTGTGAAAATTTGAGTTTTTCTATTATAATTTTATGACATAATTTATAAAAATTGTTAAGGAGAAAATATGCCTTTTGTTAATATCAAAATTACTAAAGAAAATGAAATACCCACAAAAGAACAAAAAGAGGCATTAATACAAGGCGTAACCGAACTCATCGCAAAAATCTTAAACAAAAATAAAGCCTCCACCGTCGTCATCATCGATGAAATCAACACCGATAATTACGGACTTGGAGGCGAAAGTATCACGCAGGTAAGAAAAAAGCGGTCTTAAGCTTTTAAATTTTTATACATTTTTTGACAAAGTTTTAAATTTAAATCTTTAAGATAGGTTAAATTCTCTCTTTGTGCTTTCACATCATCAAGTTCTAGCTCTACACAGCTTATCCCCTCATATTCACCAAGCTCTTGGATAATCTCACCTTTGGGGCTAATAATTTTCGTTTTTCCAGCAAATTCAATGTAACTATCCTTTACCTTAGAAAATTCCTTTCCACAACGATTCGCCGCTACGACAAAACACCCACTCTCCAAAGCCCTTGCCCTGCTTGCTAAGTCCCACACATAAGCCCTTGCCACGCCAAATGCAGCAGGGTAAATAAGAATTTGCGCCCCTTGCAAAGCCAAAAATCTCGCACCCTCGCTAAAGCCTATTTCATAGCAAATCCCAAGTCCTATCTTGACCTTAAATTTTTCAAATTTCAGTTCAAAAATGGGATATTTTTTGCCCCTATTAAATCTCTTTTTCTCATTATCATAAAGATAAATTTTGCGGTACTTACCCAACACACCCTTTTTGGAAAGTATGTAGGCTGTATCGTAAAGCTTATTTTTACTTTTTTCTATGCTATTTGCGATGATGTAGGCATTATAAATTTTTGTTAATTCTATTAGAGGAGCTAAGGTTGAGCTTTTAATATCATTTAAGTCAAGCCCTAGTTTTAAGTCTTTATCCTCCACACAATAGCCACTATCAAAAAGCTCTGGTAAAACCACTATTCTAGCACCTTCCTCTAAAGCCTTCTTAGTCCAAAACACCGCTTTTTCCATATTAGCTTCACGCTCAAAAGACGCCGGAGAGAATTGAACGCTGGCAAGTTTTACTTTACTCATAAAAACTCCTATTTGTAAATATTTATTTAATTGTAATTTTAATTATTTTAAATTATTCTTAACAAATTTTGATTTAAATTTTTTTAGTTAAAATGTAAATAAAATTAAAATTTCTGTTACAAAGTGAAACAATGGCAAAAAATAAACCCGTTTTTGAATGTGAATCCTGTGGAAATCAGCAAAGTAAATGGCTAGGAAAATGCCCTGAATGTGGAGCTTGGGATAGTTTTATCGAATTAAAAGCCGAGCAAGTAGCTACCTTAAAAGAACTTGCTAAAAAAATTTCCACTCCAAGTGAGGCAGTGTGCATTGAAGATGTGGAGCTTGAAAATTTCACACGCATAAGCACCGAAGATGCGGAGCTTGATCTTGTTTTAGGCGGAGGCATAGTAGAGGGTTCTCTTATTTTAATAGGCGGAAGTCCTGGCGTGGGTAAATCCACTCTTTTGCTCAAAATCGCTTCAAATTTAGCACAAAAAGGCAAAAAGGTCCTTTATGTCAGCGGAGAGGAAAGTAAAACGCAAATCAAACTAAGAGCCGATAGACTCGAAGCAAATAGCCCCAATTTATTTCTTCTAACAGAGCTTTGTTTTGAAAATATCATCGAAGAACTTCACAAGCAAAATTATAATTTTCTCATTATCGATTCCATACAAACGCTTTATACTTCAAAAATCGCCTCCGCCGCAGGTTCTATCACGCAAGTAAGAGAGCTAACTTTTGAGCTAATGAAAGTAAGCAAAATGAAAAATATCAGCACTTTCATCATAGGACACATCACAAAAGACGGCGCCATAGCAGGTCCTAGGGTTTTAGAACATATGGTCGATGTGGTGCTATACTTTGAAGGCGATGCAACTAAGGAAATAAGGCTTTTAAGAGGTTTTAAAAATCGCTTTGGAAACACAAGCGAGGTGGGGATTTTTGAGATGGGTTCTAGGGGTTTAATTTCGGCTAAAGATTTGGCTAGTCGCTTTTTTTCTCGCACAAAAGCAAGTGCAGGTAGTGCGCTTAGTGTCGTGATGGAAGGCTCACGCGCCCTTGTGCTTGAAATTCAAGCTCTCGTTTGTGAAAGCTCCTATCCTAAACGCAGTGCCACAGGCTATGAAAAAAACCGCCTTGATATGCTACTAGCCCTCTTAGAACGCAAACTTGAAATCCCTCTAGGGCATTATGATGTATTCATCAATGTCAGCGGAGGGGTTAAAATCAGCGAAACGGCAGCAGATTTAGCAGTCGTGGCGGCTATCATTTCAAGCTTTAAAAACCGCCCCTTGAGTAAAGATAGCGTTTTCATCGGTGAGCTAAGCTTAAATGGTGAAATTAGGGAAGTCTTTAGCCTTGATGTGCGTTTAAAAGAAGCGAAAATGCAAAATTTCAAAAATGCCATTATCCCTAATAAAAGCTTAGAAAATTTAGGTTTAAAATGCTTTGTCGCTAAAGAAATTTCACAAGTTTTAGAATGGATGTAACAAAATAGAAAAAAACAAATGCTACAATTTTCTTTTAAGGATAAAAAATGACTCAAATAGGAATTTATGGTGCAAATGGGCGTATGGGGCGTATGATAGAGCTTTGCTTAAGGGAGGAAACGGAGGCAAAACTTGCTATGCTTTATGATAAAGGCGGAAATTTAGACCAGCTTTTTGAAAAAAGTGAGGTGATTATCGATTTTTCTTCACCTCTTGGGACAAGTGAGCTAATAGCCTACGCTAGAACCACGCCAAAGCCTTTAGTCATAGGCACAACAGGGCTTGACGAAAAGACTATGCAAACTCTTCATCAAGCAAGTGAAGTAATGCCCATTTTTTACGCGACAAATATGTCCTTAGGTGTTGCAGTGCTAAATCATCTTGCCACAAAAGCAAGTGCTATGCTTAAAGAATTTGATATAGAAATTTTAGAAATGCATCATCGTCACAAAAAAGACTCTCCAAGTGGCACGGCAATGACCCTAGCCACAGGCGTAGCAAAAGCGAGAAATTTGGAATTATCTAAAGTAAGAATTAGCGGTCGTGATGGTTTAATAGGCGAGCGTAGTAAAGATGAAATCGCCGTGATGAGCTTAAGAGGTGGAGATATCGTAGGAAGGCATACTGTTGGCTTTTATGAAGAGGGGGAATTTTTAGAACTTAACCACACAGCAACCTCAAGAGCGACCTTTGCTAAAGGTGCGATTAAAATCGCTAAATGGCTCCACAAAAAAGAGGCGGGGCTTTATTCAATTAATGATTTTTTAGGAATTTAAATGTGTGCAGTTGTAGGAGTGATTAATTCATCAAATGCTAGCACTTATGCGTATTACGCACTTTTTGCTATGCAGCACAGAGGACAAGAGGCAAGTGGGATAAGCGTGAGTGATGGGGAGAAAATAAGAACCATTAAGGCAAAAGGCGAAGTGAGTCAAATTTTTAATGGGGAGAATTTAAAAAATCTAAATGGAAGCCTAGCCATAGGACACAATCGCTACTCAACCGCCGGAAATTCAAGTCTAAATGATGCCCAGCCCATAGCCGCCACTTGTATCCTAGGCGACATAGCCCTAGCACACAATGGAAATTTAGTTAATAAAGAAGAAATTCGAAACGCACTGATTAAAGATGGTGCCATTTTTCGCACAAATATGGACACAGAAAATGTCGTGCATTTAATCGCAAGAAGCAAAAAAGATAGCTTGAAGGAAAGATTTATAGAAAGTTTATCAAAATGCGTTGGGGCATACTGCTTTGTTTTAGCAGATATTAATAAGCTTTATGTGATGAGAGACCGCTTTGGTGTGCGTCCTCTTTCTTTGGGGCGTTTAAAGGACGGAGGCTACATTGTAGCAAGTGAAACTTGTGCTTTTGATTTGATAGAGGCTGAATTTATCCGCGATGTTAAACCCGGAGAAATGCTCATTTTTACGCAAGGTGAAGAAGAATTTGAAAGCTTGCAGCTTTTCAAAGAAGAACCTAGGATTTGTGCTTTTGAATACATTTATTTTGCAAGACCTGATAGTATAGTCGAGGGAAAAAGTGTGTATGAGGTGCGTAAAAAAATGGGCGAGAATTTAGCGAAAAAATTCACCCACAAAGCCGATTTTGTAGTTCCCGTGCCAGATAGCGGAGTAAGTGCTGCCATAGGCTTTGCACAAACTTTAAAACTCCCTCTTGAAATGGCTATTGTGAGAAATCACTATGTAGGACGCACCTTTATAGAGCCAACTCAAGAATTACGCAATCTTAAAGTTAAATTAAAACTCAACCCTATGCAACCCGTTTTAGAAGGTAAAGAAATAGTCGTCATTGATGATAGTATAGTGCGTGGAACGACCTCAAAAAAAATTATCTCCCTTTTACGCGCAGCTGGGGCGAAAAAAATTCATCTTGCCATAGCCTGTCCTGAAATCAAATTCCCCGATCTTTACGGCATAGACACGCCGACTTTTGAAGAGTTAATTAGTGCCAACAAAAGCACTGAAGAAGTAAGAGAGTATTGCGGTGCGGACACTTTGAGTTTTTTAAGCATAGAAGAGCTTGTTGAAAGCATAGGAACTGAAAGGGCTTACTCTCTCATTAGTTTTGATGGGGATTATTTTATTAAGGAGTGAAAATGAAGCTTACAAATCCTCTTGATATGCACCTGCATTTAAGAGATACACCTATGCTTGAATGCGTTACGCCTTATTCTGCGAAAGATTTTAGAGCCGCTGTGATTATGCCAAATTTAATCCCCCCACTTTGCGATTTAGTCTCCTTAAAAGCTTATAAAAGTCGCATTATAAAGGCAAGTGAAAATGAGCTTTTTACGCCATTAATGACCCTTTTTTTTCAGCATTATGATGAGAAATTTTTAGAAAAAGCAAGAAGCGAAATTTTTGGTATCAAGCTTTATCCTGCGGGGATTACGACCAATTCAAACGGAGGCGTTTCAAGCTTTGACTTAGAAAATTTAAAACCCACGCTTTTGGCAATGAGTGCTTTGGAAATCCCTCTTTTGATCCACGGAGAAACGAATGATTTTGTAATGGATAGAGAAGCGAATTTTGCCAAAATTTATGAAAAACTTGCCCTTAATTTTCCAAAACTTAAAATCATAATGGAGCATATCACTACAAAAGCACTTTGCAAACTTCTAAAAGACTACGAAAATTTATATGCGACCATAACCTTACATCATCTTATTTTAAGCCTTGATGATGTGATAGGAGGTAAAATGCAACCTCATCTTTTTTGCAAACCCATAGCTAAAACTTACGAAGATAGAGAAGCCTTATGCGAGTTAGCCTTTAGTGGCTATGAAAAAGTAATGTTTGGAAGCGATTCCGCCCCACACCCAAAAAGCGAAAAAGAGTGCTGTGGCTGTGCGGCTGGAGTGTTTTCTTCCCCTGTGGCTCTAAGTGTTTTAGCGGAGCTTTTTGAAAAAAATTCAAATGAAACAAATTTGCAAAAATTCATTTCAAATAACGCTTGTAAAATTCATAAACTAAGCTTTGAAAAAGACAAAATTATTGAGCTTAAAAAAGAAGAGTGGCAGGTAGCAGAAGAATATAATAAAATCGTGCCTTTTATGGCTGGGGAAAAATTAAAATTCCAAACAAGCTACTAATTCCGCCCTAAGGCGGAAGTTTTTAAGCTTTATGCACAAGTGCGTCTCTTATATCTATGACAAGATAGATAACAAAAAAACTAAGAAATAAAGCAATAAAACTGCCTATTAAAGAAAATAAGCCAAAGATAAATCCAACGCTAAACATCACAACAAGAGAATAAATCAAAGCAATGACAAAACTCGCAACCACAATAGCATCGAGAAGTAAGCGTCCAAATCTTACGACAAAATTTTTAACCATTAAAATTCCTTTAAAATAAATAATTTAGCCATCTACAATCAAAAGTTTAATTGTAGAATGGATAGTTTCGACAATGTCATTTTTCACAAGTTTTTCCACTTCATCTTTTGAGGCTTTTACGCCGTTCATATCCAAATGCCACAAAGCATTTTCAATCGCCTCTTCACGCGTTCTTTTTACCACGCGTCTTTCCTCAAAAATCACCTTATGAAAGTCGATGTCATTTTCTAGCAAAAAGCTCTCAAAATCTTGTTTGTAAAAACCCTTAAATTCTGTTTTAAAATGCTTAAAAATAGGGTCTAAGAAATCACTCTTTCTCAAATCTGCCCAAGCAAGATAAATTTTCTTCTGTGCTAAATTTAAAAAATGTTTATAATCGTTTTGCAAGGCTGGAGACATACTTAAAAAAGCGATATCAAAGCGTGAATTTGCGTTTTCTTTTATAAAATCTTTAAAGCTTAAATTCACACTTTTAACATTACTAAGTTTTAATTTTAATGCATCTTCTTGCAAAATTTCAAGCATAGCCTTAGAATTATCAAGAGCTAGAACTTCTTTTGCTAAAAATGCTAAATGCAAGGTCCAAACGCCCGTCCCACAGCCTATATCAATGACGCTTTTATCTTTAAAATCAAGCCCTAGTTTTTGAAATTCCTCAAAGCTTTGTTTTTGAATTTCATTTAAAGTAGGACTAAATCTCGCATAAGTTTTTGCCTTTTTATCCCACAAATTCATATTAAAGTCCCATTTTGAAAGGGTTTAAAATATTATTTGGGTCAAAGGCTTTTTTAATATTTCGCATTAAATTAAGCTCGGCTTCACTAAAAGCAAGGCTCATAAAAGGTGCTTTTGAAATGCCTATGCCATGCTCCCCACTTAGCGTTCCACCAAGCCCAATAGTAAGCTTAAAAATTTCTTCCACCGCCTCATAGCCTTTTTTCACTTGCTCTTTATCATCTTTATCCTTAACCATCACATTTGTATGCACATTTCCATCGCCTGTGTGTCCAAAACAAGGGATTTTAAAGCCATATTTTTGCGAAATTTGCTCTATCCCCTCCAAAAGTTCTGGAAGTTTTGAGCGTGGGACCGTGATATCCTCATTAAGTTTTAAAGTGCCATATATCGCTATACTTTGAGAGCAATTTCTCCTAGCAAACCATATGTCGGACACTTCATTTTCATTTTGTGCAACTTTAAATTCAAGTGCTCCAGCCTCTAAAAAATGCTCTCTTAAACGCTTTAAATCCTCCTCTACACTCTCCTTGACATTTCCATCCACATCACAAATTAAAATCGCTCCAGCCTCGACATTTAAGCCCTTGTGAAATTTCTCCTCCACAGCTCTTATGCTTAAATTATCCAAAAATTCCATACTTACAGGATTCACTCCTCCTGCAAGACTTTTATAAACAGCATTCATCGCTTCTTTAACGCTTGCAAAGGTAGCAAAGGCAGTTTTTTTAAGCTTTGGCATAGGGATAAGCTTTAAAGTCAGCTCACTTAAAATAGCTAAAGAACCCTCACTAGCAATCAAAATCCCCGCTAAATTATACCCTGCTACATCTTTAATGGTGCGTTTTCCAGCCCTTATAATATCGCCATTTGCAAGCACAGCCCTTAAAGCCATCACATAATCTTTTGTAATGCCGTATTTCGCCGCTCTCATACCGCCAGCATTTTCACTCACATTTCCTCCAAGACTTGAATACTCCATACTAGCAGGATCAGGCGGATAAAAAAGTCCGTGTTTAGCAACTTCTTTTTGTAAAGCCATATTAATCACGCCCGGTTGCACTACGGCAACTAAATTTTCTAAATCAATTTCTAAAATTTGATTCATATGCTTTTCAAAGCTTAAAATTAAGCCTCCATTAACAGCTAAAGCCCCGCCTGTAAAGCCAGAGCCTGAACCTCTTGGGATAATGATGATTTGTTTTTCATTGCAGTATTTTAAAATTTCACTAATATCCTCTTCATTTCTAGGAAAAAGCACACCATCGGGCAAATAATGCTTCCTAGTCGCATCGTAGCTATAAGCTCTTTGATGTATAGCGTCAAAATGAGCATTTTCTTCGCCTAAAAGTTTTTTAAAATGTTCTTTAAATTCACTTTTCATCATTTTTATTCGCTTTTTTTAAGTCAATTAAAGTTTCGTAATAGCGGTAAAAATTCCCCATTTGCACCGGATTAAAATCAAAAAAATCACGTTCATATCCACCCACTCTTGAGTAAAATGGTTGTTGCAAACTCTTAGGCTTAATATTTAATGCTTCCTCATATAAAGTCATAAAACTTTGACAATCCACAATTTTAAATTTATCCCTCAAAGCAAGAATTAAAACTCCCACAGCATTTTCTGAGCAAAATTTTCTCAAATCAGAACGCTTAGGAGCAAGTCCCCCTGTGCGTATGAGCTGTGCACCCAAAATATCAATGTGTGTAAAATAAATTTGTGGAAATTTTTGCGTCAAAAAATCATAGCTTTGCTTATCAGGAGCGATTACCAAGCCCCTATCATACAAGAAATTTAAAATCACCTCATCACCAGCTTGAGGCAGGACATTTGGCAGAGGTAGGGCATCTTGTGCTAGGGAGTCAAAAACGCTAAATTCAAGTTTAGCTATGCCATTATTTTTCTCTATGACTTCAGCTCTTGCGATGATACTTTGAGACTCTTTAAAACGATACATCACAATTCCACTAGAATAAAGTGCCAAATTTTCATTATCTTTCACATAGCCATAAATATCCTCAACCTTTAAAAGTGGTGTAGAAATAGGCTTTAAATTAAATTCAGCCATTAAACTCGCACCTGAAATCATCAATAACAAAATCCATCGTAACACGCTAACTCCTTAAGTAAAAATATGATTATAATAGCTTTTTGTTAAAGAATTGTAAGAAAAATAAAGTAAAATTAAGATTTTAATCAAGCAAAAGGCACTTTATGAAAAGATTTATTTTGGCATTAAGCTTACTTACCAGTTCCCTTTTTGCCTCATCTAGCGTGGAAGAGAGATTGTGGGATAATGGCGATACACTTTTACAATTTTTACAAAGAAATTCTATACCTATGGCTTTATACTACAATCTTGATAGAGAAGACCAAGAATTAGCCTCCGAAATCGCCTCAAGAGCAAAATATCAAATTTTAAAAGACACAAACGGACAAATTGAGCAAGTGCTAATCCCCATTAGCGATGAACTTCAAATTCACATTTATAAAAGCAAAGATGAATACAAGCTCACCTTCACGCCTGTGGATTACACAAAAGAAGAAAGGGTTTTACGCATAGAGGTTAAAACTTCCGCCTATCAAGATGTTTATGAAGAAAGTCAAAGCTCAACCTTAGCAAGGGCTATGGTAAGGGCTTTTAAAAGCAGTGTAAATTTCCGCTCTATCCAAAAGGGGGATAAAATCACTCTTTATTATTCTCAAAAAAGACGCGAGGGTAAGCTTTGGGGGGATATAACTATTCATATGGCTATGGTCGAGATTAATAAAAATGCTAGAGAAATTTTTCTTTTTAATGACACTTATTATGGACGCGATGGTAAAGAGCTAGAGTCTTTTTTACTTGCTAAACCTGTGGTTTATAAAAGAATTTCTTCCCATTTTACCACTGCACGCTTTCACCCTGTGCTAAAACGCTACCGTGCACATCTTGGGATAGATTATGCCGCACCCACAGGCACACCCGTAAAAAGTGCTGGTAATGGCACGGTAAGCTTTGTCGGCACACAAGGAGGTTATGGTAAAGTGATTAAAATCAAACATGCCTCAGGCTACACAACCCTCTACGCTCATCTTAGCCGCTTTGCTAAAATCAAAACAGGACAAAAAGTCAAACAAGGGCAGCTCATAGGCTATGTAGGCTCAACGGGTATGAGCACGGGACCGCACCTTCACTTTGGCGTGTATCTCAACAATAAAGCTATCAATCCTCTTTCAGTCGTCAAAATAGCAAAGTCCGAGCTTGGTGCTCAAGCTAAAGCTGAATTCAAGCAAAAGATTAACGCTTACGAAGAGGCTTTACAGAAAATTCAAACAAACCCTCCTAAAGAAGAAGAATTTGGTAATTATATTGAATTTTAAGCCAATGTTTTTAGTGAAATTAACTTTTGCTTTAACTTAGCAAATTGATAATTTCCCTAAAATTTCTTATTGTCCTTATTCTTGGATTCCTACAAATTGATTTTAAGCTATTATAAATTTTCATTTAATACTTTAACATTTACACAATTTGGTGCTTTTCTAAAGTGAGTTTCATTTAAAATTAAGACTTTTAAATGAACTTATAGTAAACTAGATAATTATAATATTTAATTTCTAAATTCAAATTTTCATTTATATTGCCATAAAAAACAATAGGAGTATTTTTTAATCTTTATGTTCCTTTTGTGTTCGTTGTGTTTTAAATTTAATTCAAAATGAAGTTTAAAATTAAAAAGAGGGATTATATCAAAAAAAAAAAAAATGAAAGGGTAATCCCTGAAATGGGGATTACTTGAAGAGTTTTTTAAAGTCTTGCGTAGTGTCAAACATTGAGGTAGTATTAAGATTGGCTCCCATTAAAATAGCTCCACTAAGCTCACTTAAATTTACCCTAATCTCTTCTCTTTTATCTTCGATATAGGCTAAAACTCCTTCATATCCGCCCTTATCAAGCACTAAAAGAGGATTTGAAATTTCAAATTCAAAAAGTTTTTGCCCCACATACACATTAAAAATATTATCAAAAAGTGCTGTCCCCATAAAAGAACAACTATTCACAAGTTGCGATGAGGCTGCGTCTAAAGTGCGTTTTTGCACCTCATCGGTGTCTTTTTGAAGTCTTTGAGTGATATTATTTTGAATTTTCTTAAGACTTAGGTCTAAAACTTGCAAAGCACCTATAAAATCATTTGCATCGCTAATTTGTGAGCAAAGCTGTTTCGCCTTAAATTCACTCACGCCATCAACTTCGCCTAAATGCTGTTTTAAAATGTCTAATTCACTTTTCATTTGCTTCCTTTCAAATATTGCTAAGTTTAAATAAGCAAAAAGCGTTCCTCTTTTAGCCAAATTTCGTAAGCCACGCAACAATTTTATCGCAAAGTTCATTTAAGCCTTTCTCAAAGCCTAAAACTAAAGTATCTATTTGTAAATCCTCAAGTGCAACAAGCACTTCAAAAAATTCATTTTCAAGAATCTTTTGCTTTTTTAAATCAAAAAGTGTTATGCTAAGGCTTATTTTTGCAAAATTTCCTTCTTTTGTGATGACTTGCTCAAAGGACTCCAAACGACTTTTTAAGACTAAATCGACAGGCGTTAGATTCGCCTTTTCCACAACGGCGTTAAAAATGCCACTTTTTTCTAATTTATCCAAAAGCACAAAGCGATAAAAATTACTCGGTAAATCCGCCCAAAAATGATAAGCATAAGTCCCGCTTAAGCCTTTTTTAACATAAATGATTTCCTTAGAATTTAAATATAGAGGCATTTTGGGTTTTAAAATTTGAAGTGTTTTTTGCGAGTGTGTGAGACTTTTTTCATAGCCATAGCTTTTTAAAATGAGGCTTTGCTCCTTATCCACAGAAATTTTAGCACAGCCACTTAAAAAAAATAGTAAAAAAAATGTGAAAATTCGCATCATCTTTCTCCTGGTCCTAGTTTGGGTTGAATTTCTTTAAAAAGTAAATCAGACGGACTTCTTTGCAAATTCTTAATAACCCTATTACTTTCTAAAAGCCAAATTTTAAGAAGCTCTAAGTCTTCTAAAAGAACATCGCGAAGTTCATCGTAGCTATCTATTTTCCTAGCACCTTTTTGCATTAAAAGCGTAAAAGCTTTGCTACTTTCATCGACATTTTGTAGGGTTTGGCGTAAATTTTTCGCACTAAGTTGCACTTCTTTAGCCATCAAAGCGACATTTTTACTAGCCTCGTTTAAATTTTTGCTCAAAGCCTTAGAATTTGCATTTAAATTGACACTAAGTTGGGCTAAGTTGTTTAGCAAAATTTCAATATTTTGTAAATTTTCATCACTTAAAAGCTTTTTGCTTTTATCGTCCGCTGTTTTAATGAGAGAGAAGATCCTCTCTCCCTGTCTGTCAATGGTCGCTAAAAAGCTCTCTTTAAAGGTTATCACAGGGTAGCCTTCATCACTCATTAGTTTTTTAGAATTCACACTTCCTCCTTGAAGCTGTATGAATTTAAGTCCTGTAATACCTTGAAGCTGTAAGGTTGCAAAAGTGTCCTCTTTAATAGGCGTTCCCTTTTTAACCTTAATGAGTATATTAACTCCTAAATTTTGCCTTGTGTAAATGCTGATATTTTCCACACTTCCAACCTCCACGCCAAGAAGTCTCACAGGGGCTTTAAGTCCAAGTCCAGCCACTGATTCTTGTGTGTGAATTTCATAATACTCAAAACTCTCTTCTTCTGAATACCCTCCAAGCCATAACATAAAAATGAGGCTTGCAAAAAACACTCCAAAAATAAAAATCCCAACCCAAAAATAACTCGCCTTATTTTCCACTTTTACTCCATAAATCTTTTAAAAAGTCTTTCATTTTGTGCTTTTAAATCCTCAAAAGTTCCGCAAAAAGCGACCTTTTTATCTTCTAAAATAATAAATTTATCCAAAATGTTCCTCATACTTTCCTTATCGTGCGTTACCAAAATGATATTTAAATCTAAACTTTGCTTTAGTTTTAAAATCAAATCATCAAATTCGCGTGAGCTATAAGGGTCAAGTCCAGAAGTTGGCTCGTCTAAAAAAAGCAAACGACTATCAAGTGCTAACGCCCTAGCTATCGCGACTCTTTTTTGCATACCCCCACTTAACTCACTAGGATACTGCTTTAAAACACTCTCATTTAAACCCACCATTTTAAACTTCATCATCACAAGCTCTTTAACGGCTTCATCGTTTAAATTTGTATGTTCTTTGAGAGGTATAGCGATATTTTCAAAAACAGAAAAAAAGCTAAATAAAGCGGCAAATTGAAACACCACGCCCCACCGTGAGCGTAAAATTTGTGCGTCTTCTTCACTGATATTTTTAAGCTTAAAGCCTAAAATTTCATACTCTCCGCTGTCAAAATGCTCCAAAAGTAGCATTTGTTTTAAAAGCACGGATTTGCCACTCCCACTTCCCCCTAAAATACCAAAAATTTCATTTTCCCCCACTTCAAAACTCACACCATTATGGATACATTTAGAGCCAAATTTAGTGATAATATTTTGCGCCCTTATAACCATTACACACCCATTTGCGTTAAAATGACAGAAAACAAAGCGTCAAAAGCTATCACCCAAAAAATCGCATTTACCACGCTTTTAGTGGTATAAATTCCTATGCTTTGCGTTGTGTGCTTTACCTCAAGCCCTCTAAAACAAGCAATTAATCCTATTAAAAAGCCAAAAATCGGTGCTTTAACTAAGCCTATAATAATATGCTTAAGCTCCACAGCCTCCTTAAAACGGCGTAAAAATTCAATAAAATTAATGTCTAAATTAAGATGAGCGACAATCATACCTCCAAAAATACTGACAAAATCACTTACTGCGACAATTAAAGGCATAGCCACCACTAAAGCTAAAACGCGTGGGATAATGATAAAATGAAAAGTTGAAAAACCCATAGTATTCATTGCTGCAATTTCATCGGTAATCTTCATCACGCCAATTTGTGCGGTGTAAGAACTTGCACTGCGTCCTGCTATCACAATAGCTGCTATCAAGGGTGCTAACTCTCTAGTCGCTGAAATTCCTACTAAATCGACTATGAAAATATTTGCACCAAATTGTGCTAATTGAAATGCTGCTTGATAAGCCAGAACTACACCCACAAGCAAAGCTGTTAAAATGACTATGGGCAGGGCTTTAAGAGCTGAGTTTTCTATATGATATAAAAAGGCGATAAAGCGAAAAGTTTGAGGCTTTTTAAAGCACTTAAAAAATGTAGCAAAAAATTCTCCAACAAAACAAATAAATCTTTTTAAAATTCCAAGCAAATCAAGACTTAAAGCACCTAAATCGACAAATAGTTTTGCTATATTAAAAGGCTTTTTTTCTCGCTTTACAATCCTTTGATAATTTTTTCCGCAAAGCTCAAATAAGGCATCAAATTTCTCATCTAAATGCACTCTTTGACTAACAATGCCCTTTTTTTGTAATTCATATTCTAAAGCTAGGAAAAATCTCACTCCAGCCATATCAATAAATTGCAAATGATGAAAATCTAAAATACACTGTGTTTGAAAATGCTTCATAAAATCAGCAATTTTAAGGTCTGCAACGCTATTTTTATCCCAACTTTCTAAAACAAAAAGCGTTTGATTTTGAATTTGAAATAGCGTTTTCATTTTTAAATTTGACGCACGAAAGCACAAAGCTTTGACACACTAAAGCCAAAATGCTCAAATACCTCTTTATCTTTACCACTTTCGCCAAAACTTTCAATGCCATAAAGCACATCACAAAATTGATAAAGCTCTTTAGAATTCGCCGCTTCAACGCCAATAATCTTGCCTTTTAAAAGCCTTTCTTTATAAGATTTATCTTGCTTTTCAAAAAGCTCATAACAAGGCATAGAAATGACATTACACAAGATCCCCTCTTTTTCAAGCTCTAAAGCTGCTTCTAGGCAAAGGCTCACCTCACTACCACTTGCTAAAAGCGTGTGTGTAGGGTTTTGATACTCTTTTAATAAATAGGCTCCATTTTCCACATCGCCAAAAATAGCTTCCGGAAGGGCTTTTAGCTTCTGCCTTGAAAGGATAAAGGCACTTGGATACTCACTTTTTAAAGCTACCTGCCACGCCTTAGCATTTTCAACTCCATCAGCAGGACGAAAGCTAAAGAAATTGGGCATTGCCCTAAAAGTGCTTAATTGTTCTATGGGTTGGTGTGTAGGACCATCTTCTCCTACGCCTATGCTATCGTGAGTGAAAATGAAAAAGTGTTTAAGTTTCATCAAAGCCGCTATCCTAGCTGCTGGTTTTAAATACTCGCTAAAAATGAAAAAAGTCGCCGAAAAAGGAAGGAAAAGTCCATATCTTGCAAAGGCGTTATTAATAGCCGCCATAGCGTGTTCTCTTATGCCAAAGTGGATATTTTTACCCTCTACAAAATCGCCCATTTCTTTAAGCTCTGTTTTATTAGACGGCGCAAGGTCTGCACTCCCTCCCAAAAAACCTTCCAAATTTTTAGCCAAAACATTTAAAATTTCGCCATTACTATCTCTAGTTGCTAAATCTTTGCCTTTAAAATTTGGAAATTCTATCCCAGAAAAATCAGGCTTTAAAAGCCTTTCAAGCAATTCTTTTTTACTTGAATTTTCCAAAATTTTATTCCATTTTGCTTCAGCCAAATCGCCAAGCTCTACCGCACTTAAAAAGCGAATTTTTACATCTTCATCGATAGCAAAAGTCGCTTCCTTATCAAAATCAAGTTTTTCTTTTGCCCTTTTAATCAAATCCTCACCCAAAGGCGCTCCGTGGCTATGATGACTGCCCTCAAGCTCTAAAGCCCCCTTAGCTATGGTTGTTTTAGCGATGATAAGATAAGGTTTAGGGCTTTTTTTCGCTCTATGAAGTGCCGCATCAATTTCCTCAAAATGATGCCCATCGATTTGCTCCACTTCAAAGCCTTGCGACTCAAAACGCTTCACAATATCCTCATCAAAAGCAATGCTAACATCACCCTCAATAGAAATATGATTACTATCATAAATTAAAATCAAATTATCAAGCTTATGTAGTCCCGCTAAAGAACAGGCTTCATAGCTAATACCCTCTTGCAAGTCCCCATCGCCACACAAACAATAAATGTTGTGATTTATCAAATCTTTACCTAGCAAATTTTGTGCCTTTTTCGCCGCCATAGCAAAGCCTACGGCATTTGCCACGCCTTGTCCCAATGGTCCTGTGGCAATTTCAACGCCGCTTGTGCTAATTTCTGGGTGTCCGGGCGTTTTAGAGTGAAGCTGACGAAAATGTTTTAAATCCTCTAAGCTTAAATCATAACCACTTAAATGCAAAAAGCTATAAAGCAAAGCTGAAGCGTGTCCGCCTGAAAGCACGAGGCGGTCGCGGTTTAGCCATTGTGGATTTTTAGGATTATGACTTAAATGCTGACTTAAAATAACCATAATATCCGCCAAGCCCATAGCCGCACCCGGATGCCCAGAATTTGCTTTTTGTATCATATCTGCACTTAAAAATCTTAAGGTATTTGCCTGTTTTTTTAACATCTTTTTCCTTTATAAATATTCTTCAATTAAGCCCTTTAAATGTGCAACAAAGTCAGGATTTAAACCCTTAAACTCACACTCTTTCAAAAGATTATCCTTACACTCTTTTGCTCCTTTAAGTCCTAATAAATTGACAAAAGAATTTTTATGAGTATCGGCATTTGTGGGCTTTCCGCTTTCTTTTTCGCTTAAAGTCGCATCGATAATATCATCATTGATTTGAAAAATTAAGCCAAGTTTTAAGCCAAGTGTGTAAAGTTGATTTGTTTTATTCAAATCAAGCTCACAAATTTCACAGCCCATTTTTAAAGCTGCTGCAATGAGTTTTGCGGTTTTATGTATATGTAAAAATTCTAATTCTTTCAAATCAAGCTTTTTATCTTCAAAATAGCAATCAATCGCCTGTCCTATAATCATACCATTAAGTCCCGCATTAAAAGCGAGAGTTTTTACAAGCTTAAGGGAGATTGAGGCGGGTAAGTTTAAGCCACTTAAAAGTAAAAATGCCTCCGTATTTAAAGCATCTCCTACTAAAATTGCCGTTGTTTCATCATAGCTTTTATGTAGAGTGGGTATAGAGCGTCTAAAATCAGCATTATCCATAGCAGGCAAATCATCGTGTATGAGTGAATAAGTGTGGATAAACTCTAAGGCTAAAGCTGCATCAAGAGCCTCATCAAAACGCTCTTTTTTGTAAAAATAAACCACGCTTAAGAGAAGTTGCGCTCTAAAATACTTCCCTCCAGCCTTTAACATCACAGCTAAAGCTTCGTTAAAAAAGGGGTGAAAACTTGAAATTTGAGGTAGATTTCGCATTAAGTGCTTGTGAAATTCCTCTCTTAAATTCACTTCACAAGCCTTATAAAAAATTGAAATTTCCCATCGCTTTTTTGAGATAAATCAAGATTATTATCAAAATTATGTAAAGGGAGTTTTTTCTCTAGTCTTTCTATAAGTATGTTAAAATCATTACCTTTGGCTAAAAGCTCTTGTAATTGCTTGAAATTCTTAATCACTTCATTATTAACGCGTAAAATTTTATCTCCCACTATAAAACCAGCCTTACTTGCTTTTGAATTTGCATCGACTTTAGTTACGATAAGAGCAGAATTGACACTTAAGCCGAGATTACTTCTAAAGCTTGTTGGAGCAGGTTTTGGTTTATTACTTGGTAAATTAAAATGACTAATATCTTTTTCAAACACTATGCTAGAGATATTTAAATCCTGATTGTCTCTTTTAACGCCAAAATAAATCGTGCTTCCCCTATCGGCAAAAAGTATTCTTTCATTAACCTTTCTCACATCACGCACAGGCGTCCCATCAATGCTAATAAGCTCATCATTGACTAAAAATTGCGGATTTTTACGAACATTTCCTACATAAATTTTATTTTCACGAACGACAAAATCGACACCTATATCACCCCAATATACATCATTATATTTCATAAAATGCTTAAGATAGCGATTACCTATAAAAGAGCCATTATTAAGAGCAATGCCAAGCATATTGCAACAAGGCTCACCTAAAAGTCCTACCTTACTTTGAAAATCAAGCTGATCTCTTTCGTCAATATTTTGTGCTAAATACTTAATATGTCCTATATAAGGCTTATTAGGGTCCCAAATGCCTACCCAGTCATTTCTCGTAAGCTTTTCTTCATCTGCCATAGGCGTTGGGATAAGAGAAAAGGGTGTTCTTACAAGATATAAATTTAAAAAAGGGTCATATTTAACATATTGATTTAACTTTGTGTTAGGTGTTTTTAAAACGGCGAGTAAATTTTCGCTTAAAACAAAGGCTTGCATACCTTCATAATTTAACATACTTGCCTTATTTCTCTCATATCCTGCAGCAAAGTCCTCAAATCTCGGTCTTTCAATCGCCCATATCGAAGAAAATAAAACAAAAAAAGCTAATAAAATTTTCATACCTTAAGCCCTCCTAAACCGCCAAGCATCTCGCCTGCTATGCTATTTTTATTTTGCGTTACCATAGTCAAAACATCGTTTATTGCTGCTATGAGTAAAATTTGTAAGGACTCCTTATCTTCAAGTAAAGAATCATCAATGCTCACATCAATAATCTCACCCTTGCCATTTGCACTGACTTTCACAAGTCCCGCTCCACTTTTGGCACTAAATTCCTTTTTATCCAGCTCAAGCTCCATAGCCTTAGCTTTTTCTTGCACCTTGTTTAAAAGCTCACCCATTTTAGAAAAATCGATATTTTCAAACATTTATTTTCCTTGATTTTTATAAAAATTTAATACAACTTCCTTATCGCTAAAAGGATACTTCACGCCCTTAATTTCCTGATAAGTTTCATCACCCTTGCCAAGTATGATGACTAAATCGTCTTCTTTTTTTAATTCTAAAGCCTTATAAATGGCAAGTTTTCTATCTTCTATCATCAAAGGAGTATTTTTCCCCTCAAAACCTCGTAAAATTTCTTGCATAATGCTTTTAGGGTCCTCGCTTCTAGGATTATCGCTTGTAATGATAGCATTTTTTGCATAATGAGCGACCATTTTTCCCATTAAAGCCCTTTTGCTTTTATCCCTATCTCCCCCTGCTCCAAAAACGACAATCAAACTTTTATTTTTCAAGCTATCAAGCACTTTTTCTATGCCATCTGGAGTGTGTGCAAAATCAACTATCACGCCCTCAACTATCTTTTCAACCCTTCCACAAACCCCACCAAAACCGCTAATTGCCCTTTCTAAATCCGCCAAATTCGGTTTTACAAGCTCATTTACACAAGCACTTGCTGCTAAAAGATTATAAAGATTAAAAAGTCCTAAAAGTGGGGATTGTATGTGAAAGCTTTGATTTTTAGCTAAAACTAAGGCATCAATTTCATTTTCTAAGGCATAGGCTTTAATTTGATAAAAAGCGGGATTTTCTATGCCGTAAGTGTAGGCATTTTTAACATTAAAATGGATATGAAAAGCGTCTTTATTAATAAATTTCAAGCTTTCATCTGTGAAAAAACTCTCCTTTGCCTCTTTATAATTTTCAAAAGAGCCGTGAAAGTCTAAATGATCTTGGGTTAAATTGGTAAAGATTTTCGCCGCAAATTCAAGCCCTTCGATACGCCTTTGCACTAAAGCGTGGGAGCTTACTTCCATCACAAAAAATTCACACCCTTTTAAGGTCGCTTTTTGTAAATATTCTAAAGTTTTTAAAATCGGCGAAGTGGTTAAGGACTTCTCATCGATTTTTTCATCATTAATAAAAGCTCCCCTTGTCCCACAAAGCCCACATTTAAAGCCTAAATCAAGCAAAATAGAATAAATCGCCGCTGCGGTTGTTGTCTTGCCATTAGTGCCTGTGATACCGATGATTTTGATTGCTTCATCAATGCCCAAAAGCCTTTTAGCCTCTCTTACATCGATGATTTTAGCACCTTTTTTCAATGCTTCATCTTTAAATTTAGCATTTTGAAAGCAACTCAAAAAAAAGCAATCTTTCTCACACTCGCTTGAATTATCCGTGATAAAAGTTTCATTTAGCCTTATTTTCACTCTTAAACCCTTTAAATTGTTTTTTGAGTTTTATAAAATTTTCGTGGTCCCAAAAATGTGGAAAAATATCCTCAATATAATTCAAAGCCGCTTCCTCATAGCCATTTTTACATAATTGCTCTAAAAAATTTAAAAAATCTTTTTTATCATCAATGACAAGTTTGGTATGAAAAATAATATTTTCAAAACTTTTCTTAAAGCCTATTTTTTTCACACTTTCTAAAAAATCTTTATAATTTAAAGCGTGTCCGTCTTCAAATTCATTCTTAATATTTGTCTTAAACATCACTAAGGCTAGAACATTTTCAAAATCTTTTTGCATTTTTTTACTTTTTGCATGTTTGAGGTAAAATTCAAGCAAAGCCTTAGCCTCCTGCTTTTTTTCAAGTCCAAATTCGCAGAGACTAATAAGATTTAGCAAATGCTCGTCTTTTTTCTCTTTGTAAGCTAGGGAAAGATAAATGAGGGCATTATTAAAATCTCCTGCTTTTAAATATTTGAGTGCGATTTTTTTATAATCTTGCAAATTCTTGCTCCCCACCTTCTAAATTTACAATGCTAATTTCAGGGTGAATGTCGATTTTAAGCTGTCTTTCGAGAGAATATTTAAGCGTAATCCCACTTGAGGCACAGCCCTTACAAGCACCGATTAAATGCACATAAACAACGCCATTTTTTACACCTAAAAACTCAAGTCCTCCTCCATCACGCTCTAAAATGGGCAGAGATTTTTCTAAACTTTTTTTTACAGGATTTATTAATTCTTCATCGCTAAAAGGCATCATTTTTAAACCTTAACTTTCATTTTTTAAACTTTAGCTAATTTGTATTAAAATAAAGTAAATTTAATTTTTAAACGCAATTTGTCATAAATAATTTTAATTTTATTTTGCTAAAATTTATAATGCAAATTACAGGAGACTAAAATGGCAGAATTAAGAGCGGAGGCAAATACTATCGCGGATTATCTTTCTAAAAATCACTTTCTTATCCCTATGTATCAAAGAAATTATGTCTGGGGAGAAGATGAATGTGGGCAGCTTTGGGACGATATTTATCATTTTTATAAAAATAAAACAGACGATGATGAGTATTTTTTAGGCTCTATGGTCATTTATGCAGAAAATAAGGTTCAAAATATCATAGACGGACAGCAACGCACCACCACGCTTTTATTACTCATTCGTGCCCTTTATGAAAAGGCAAAAGGACAAAAAAAAGAAAATGTCGATAAACTAAAAGATAGCTTAGCAGATTGCTTATGGGATACACATCGTAGAACCGGAGAAATTTTTTACGAAAAAACGCATTTAAAAAGTGAGGTCGCCACAGATAAAGATAGTGAAAAATTAGAAAGTCTTTTTAAAGAGGATATAAAAATAGACGAAAAAGACAAAAAGCTTTCTTCATATGAAAAAAATTATCTTTATTTTAAAAGAAAAATTGATGATTTGGCACTTAATGAGCCTGTGGAGTGGCTTGGCTTTTGTGAATGTTTGCTTGATGATTGCGTGATTTTACCCATAGAATGTAGCGAAAGGGACAAGGCTTTAAGGATTTTTAATACTCTTAATAATAGAGGCATTTCGCTTAGCACGGCTGATATCTTAAAGGGCATTATTTACGCAAATAAAAAAGAAGATGAAAAGCCCATTTTTGCAAAAGAATGGCAGAATTTAGAAAGCTTACTTCAAGATTCAAATTATCTTAAAAAAGAAGATGTAGGCTTTTTATTTGAGCAATATGAGCATATTATTAGAGCTTTACACGAGGAATTAGACACGGTTATCCCTGCTGTGCTTGATTTTTGGACTAAAAAAGATAAATTAAATTCTAAAAAGAAAAATGTCAATTTCGCAGCAAATGAGGACTTACTCACGCAAAAAGAAAGCTTTGAATTTATCAAAAAACTGGGCGATTTTTGGGCGAATCCTTATGATTTTTTAGACGAGCAGGGTAAAAAATATTTTGCGATTTTAAATCTATTTCCTAATAAATTATGGCGTATGGTCGTTTCGATGTGTTTTTACGAAGCATATAAAAATAAAGAGAGCTTAAAAGAGCTTTTAGATACCATTTTGCCACAAATTGCGTCTTATTGTGCGCTTGGTTTATTTTGGGGTAAGGGCGGTGGAGCTGGGCTTTTTTGGGGCTTTATGAAGGCTAATATCAATTTAAAAAACAAAAAAAGAGAGAAAATTTTTGAAAAATCTTTAAATTTACCCACTTTAAAAATGCCGAGTTTGGAAAATTTCATCGATTTTTCTCAAAAAACTATCCCTAAAAATATGCGTTATGTCCTTGCTTTTTATGCCTTAATTTATGATGAAAAGCAAATTTTTTGGTGGAATAGTGCAAATAAAAATTTCAGTTTTAATCTTTTAGAGATAGAGCATATACTCCCTAAAAAATGGCAGGATAATTACTACAAGCTTGAAGAAGATGAAGTTAAAGGCTTAATTGAACAAATAGGCAATAAAATTCTTATAGAAAAAAAGCTTAACATTAGCGCTTCAAATGAATTTTTTGCTAAGAAAAAAGAGCATTATGCCACTTCATTTTGTGCCGAAGTAAAAGCCCTTTCCAAAAGCTCTAAAAAGAACTGGGATTTTAAGGACATTGAGGAAAGAAACAGGCAAATTTATGGCGGATTTGGCGAATTTTTCAGCAGGATATTTTAATGCAAAAGCACACTAAAATTAAGGGTTTTGCAAAATTTAGACTGATTTTCATTTTAGCCTTAATGTCAAGCATAGCCCCACTTTCTACGGATATGTATCTCCCCGCTCTTTCACAGGTTAAACAAAGTTTTGAAACAAGTGAATTTTTAACCCAACTTTCTCTTGCGAGTTTTTTTATAGCCTTTGCTTTAGGGCAGCTTATTTATGGACCTTTAAGCGATGTTTTTGGGCGTAAAATTCCTGCACTTGTGGGCATATTTATCTTTATGCTTTCTAGTCTTTTTTGCGTGATTATTGATAATATTTATATTTTTATCATTTTGCGTTTCTTTGAGGCTTTGGGCGGATGTGCTGGGGTCGTCATTGCTAGAGCTATTGTTAATGATTTGTTTGAGCTTAAAGAAGCGGCGAGTATTTTTGCTCTAATGATGGTTTTTAGTGCGCTTGCACCTATGCTTTCTCCTTCGTTTGGAGGCTTTTTAATCGAATATTTTTCTTGGCATAGCATTTTTGCCACTCTTTTTGGACTTGGAATTTTGCTTTTTTTGCTCATTTTGTTTGCTCTTAAAGAATCCGCCCCTCATCTTAAAAAACAAAAATTTTCCCATAAAGAAACGCTAAAAAGCTATCAGTTTGTGTTCAAGGATAAGCCTTTTGTTCTTTATGTTTCTTGTGCTTCTTTGGTTTTAGCGGCGATGTTTGCTTATATTACTGGGTCTAGTTTTGTGTTTATTAATTTTTTTGGCTTAGACGAGAGGGATTTTGGTTTGCTTTTTGGAATTAATGCTTTAGGTTTTATCATCTTTGCGAATATTAACGCAAAAATGGTTCAAAAAATCCCTAGTGAAAAAATTCTATTTTATGCTCTTATCTTAATGCTTGTTTCTACACTTATTTTATTTTTAAATGCGTTGATTGAGCCAAATTTCTGGCTTTTTGAATTGAGTATTTTTACCAGCATAGCCCTGCTTGGCTTTATCGCTCCTAATACCACAACTTTAGCAATGGCACGTTTTAAAGACCACAGCGGCACAGCTTCTGCGGTGCTTGGCACTAGTCAATTTGCCCTAGCAGGAGTCATAGCCTTCATCGTGAGTGCGGTGGGTGCAAATACCCCTGTCATTTTAGCCTTAATTATGCTTATTTGTGTTGTGCTTGCAAATGGACTTTATTTTGCGATGAAGAACTAATCACCACTCTATAAAGGTTTTTGCTTTTTTAATTTGATGAAAATTAATACAAATTTCAGCTTTTTCATCTTGCAAAAAGATATTTTCTCTCTCGACTTTTACGAGTTTTCCTTGAATTTTCTCTTTTTCGTTTGTAGTGATTTTAAGCATTTCACCCACACTTTTTTCAAAATGCTCTAAAGTGCTTAATTTTCTTTCAAGTCCCGCAGAAGACACTTCCAAAAAATACTCCCCATTTACAGGCGGCTCCACATCAAAAATTGGAGAAAGAATTTCGCTAAGCCTAGCACAATCGTCCAAATTTACCCCACCCTCTTTCATAATATAAATGCGGTAAATTTTCTTACCATTTTCACTCACCAACTCACTATCATAAAGCTTAACTCCAGCTTCCTCGCATAAAGCCTTAAGATTCATCATTTTTCCTTTTTATCTTTTCAAAAAGTGCGTCTATATGATTTTGATACTCTAATCTATCATCAAATTTAAAGTGAAAATTAGGACATCGATACCAGCCTTGCTCACTCATACAATAATTTTGCAAAGCCCTAGAGGCTTTTTTCAGGGTATTTAAAATCTTTTCTTGTTCGTGAATATTAAAAAACATCTTATCCAAATATACAAAAGCATCATAACGCCCCTTGCGACACTCCACATCAACCACGCAAAGATTTTTCAAATTTTCATCATCTAAATGTGCTAGAGCTTCAGGGATAAGCTCTTTTAAAATGCTTTCGGTGCGAAGTTTCTTAATTTCACTCATAAACTCACTCTTTGCTCAACTTCTTTATAACTTTCTATATAATCGCCCACACGCATATCATCACAGCCTTCTATCCCAACGCCGCATTCATAGCCTTTAGCTACCTCTTTTACATCATCTTTAAAGCGTTTAAGAGAGCTTACATTGCCCTCAAAAACGACTACGCCATCACGAATGAGACGAATTTTAGCCCCGCGGTTAATAACCCCCTCGCTTACCATACAACCTGCAATTTGCCCAATTTTTGGCACAGAAATGACCTGTCTAATCTCCGCTTGTCCAAGTTGCTCTTCAGAAATAATAGGACTCATCATACCGCCAAGCAAGGCTTTGACATCGTCAAGCAAATTATAAATAACATTGTAGGTTTTAATTTCCACGCCCTTATCTTTAGCTCTTTCTTTAATCTCACCTGTCGGGCGTATATTAAAACCAAGCACGATAGAATCTTCACTCGCACTAGCTAACTCTATATCGCTTTGCGTGATACCACCCACACCACTATGGATAATATTAACCTTAATTTCATCATTTCTAAGCTTTTCCAAACTCGCCCTTAAAGCCTCAAGTGAGCCTTGCACATCGGCTTTTAAAATCACACTTAAAGCCTTTAAATTCCCCTCTTTAATCTTAGCTCCTAGCTCGTCAATGCTAACTTTAGTGGATTTGCTAAGTTCTTTTTGTCTATTATACTCATAACGCTTCGCAGCATACTCTCTTGCTTCTTTATCACTTTTAACGGCGATAAGAATTTCACCTGCATCAGCCACCTCACTAAGCCCTACGATAACTCCGCATTCCCCGGGCTTAATTTCCTTTAAAGCCTTACCTGTATCATCACTCATAGCTTTTATTTTACCATAAGCCACACCAGCAACTACGGTGCTTCCAACCCTTAGCGTTCCATTTTGCACGATAATAGTCGCCACAGCCCCACGCCCCTTTTGCACGGAGCTTTCTATTACACTAGCCTTAGCTAAAGTTTTAGAATTTGCCTTAAGTTCCAAAATATCCGCTTGTAAAAGCACAATTTCTAGCAAATCCTCTATCCCCGTCCCCGCTTTAGCTGAAACGCCTACAAATTCATAATTCCCGCCCCATTCCACAGGCATAATTTCCATTTCGGCAAGTTGGGTTTTAACCATATCAGGATTAGCGTTTTCTTTATCCATTTTGTTAATCGCTATAATCATAGGCACATTGGCTGCTTTAGCGTGATTAATCGCTTCTTTCGTTTGAGGCTTAACTCCATCATCAGCCGCTACGACTATGATGACAATGTCCGTAATGCTCGCTCCTCTTGCACGCATTGCCGTAAAAGCCTCGTGTCCTGGAGTATCGATAAAGGTGATTTTGCGTCCATTTTTTTCCACCATATAAGCACCCACATGCTGGGTAATGCCCCCTGCCTCGCCACTTACCACACGCGAATTTCTTATATAATCCAAAAGTGAAGTTTTACCGTGATCGACGTGTCCCATAATGGTAATTACAGGTGCTCTAGACTCTAAACTTTCTTCACCCCCCATATCATAGTCTTTCACATAGTCAAATTCACTTACCTCATCGATAATCTTAATTTCAATGCCAAATTCCTCTGCTAAAATTTCAATCGCCGTCTCGTCCAAAAAGTCGTTTTTCGTTGTCATCATACCAAGCATAAAAAGCTTAGAAATAATTTCGCTTGTATTTTTACCAAGTTTATCTGCAAATTCATACACGCGAATTTCTTTAGGAATTTCTAAGCTAGTAATGGCTTCACTTTCTTTTTTCTCCACTCTTTTAGGTGGCTTTTTGCGGCTTCTTCTTTGTATGCCAACTTCGCCAAAATTAATAGAATTATTTTGACGCAAAAAATTTGGCGGTTTTTTAGGTGTGTTTTGAACAACTTCCTTTTCTCTTACGCTAAAATCAGGCAAAACGACCTCATCTTCATCGTCTAAAGAAATATCGCCAAAATCTTGACTCTCCAAAAAGTCCATTTTTTCAACGCTTTCCTTTTTTGTAGCAACAAAGGCTTTTTTTTCCTTTTTCTTTTTCTTTAAATTTTCATCAGCATTGGAAAAAATCATCGATAAGCTAGGACGCTCTGCGGCTGGAGTGCTAGGCTTTTGCTCCTCTTTTTTAAATTCTTGCTCATCTTTTTTCTTTTTAACGATGACAAGTCCCCGTCTTTTAGCTAAAGTCGCACCAGCTAAACTTTGAGATTCGCTTTTTTCTTCCTTGATTTCCTCTTCAACTTTTTCTTTTGGGGGCGTAACCTTCTCTTTAACTTCCTCTTTAGATTCTTCCTTTTTTATTTCTTTTTTAGCTTTAATCGCCTTTGGCTTTTCTTCTTTTTTTAAATTTTTACTTGTTTTTTTCTCTTCTTTTTTGAAAATGGCAGGAATTGTTTTAGTTTGGATATACTCATAAATTCCAGCCGCTATCTCTGGTTCTACGGCATTTGAAGCGGTTTTAATGTCAAGTCCCAATTCGTTAGCCTTTTGGATAATGTCTTTACTATCATAGCCTAGTTCTTTTGCAATTTCGTGTATTCTAACCTTTGCCATTAAAAATTCTCTCCTTTAAATCCTGCTGTGATGTTTTGATTGTGTTTTTACAAGCCCTAGAAAGTGCTTTTTGCCATTTATGATTGTCCTTTAAGATACACGCTTTACACAAATATACGCTACGACCGCACTTTAAATCAGCACAAAGTTCATTATTTTCAACTCTAAAGCGGTATAAGATATTTTGTTTAAAACGATTTTTGCATAACACACACATTCTAATAGGTGTGTGTTTGGGCGTAATTATACTTTTTTTTGTGTTATTTAGCAAATTTTAAAGCCTTCATTATCAAATTCTACGCACTCTACACGAAAGGCAGGAAATTTTTGTGCCATTTTTATGCTTAAATACTTTGCTTCATCTTTAAAGGCAAGAGAGAAAAAGCTTGAGCCTGAACCTGAAAGTGTGCTCATTAAAGCCTTATTTTCAAGGGCAAATTTTTGCACTTCAAAAAGCTCGGGCAGGGCTTTCATACGCTTAAATTCGTGGAGTTTATCTTGACTTGCTAGGCGTAAAAGCTCGTATTTTTTCTCCAAAAAACAAGCTGTTAAAAAAGAAGAATGAGAAAGATTAAAAATGCAATCTTTTAAGCTTACATTAAGAGCTAATGCTCCTCTACTTTGCTCCGTATTCATCGCTATATTTGGTATAACTATAACCGCTCTTAAGGCTTCATCAAGCTCTTTTTTGATACTAAAAACCTTACCATTTTCCACCATAGAGCAAACAAAACCTCCAAGTGTAGCGGGAGCGATATTATCAGGGTGATTTTCATATTTTAAAGCCTCATTTAAAATGCGTTCTTTTTCCGCCTTAAAACCACTCATATAAAAACCTGCCGCAATCGCCCCCACAATCACAGATGAAGAGCTTCCAAGCCCTCTTGAAAGGGGGATATTATTTTGAAAAATAAAGCGAAAATTCTCTTTTTTACCGCTTAAATTTTCATAAATTTCATTAAAAATTCGCACAAAGGCATTGTTTTTTTTCAAAAAGATATTTTCACTACCCTCGCCATTAATGCTAATGCTAGTAAAAGGTGCTTTTTCAATTATAACTTCATTAAAGAATTTAAGACTCAAGCCTAAGCAGTCAAAACCGGGACCCAAATTCGCACTCGTAGCGGGGACTAAAATCTTCAAAAACTATCCTAAATCACATCTAAAAAATAAAAAGGGAGATTGTCCTCTTTTAAACATACTTCTTTTAAATTTGAAGGTAAGAAAAATTCTCCCTCCGCCGCCTGTTTTAAAACAATTTCGCCTCTTTCATAAACAAAACAAAAATGCTTATTTGCCCTTAT
This sequence comes from Campylobacter vulpis, assembly GCF_014217995.1. NCBI lineage: Bacteria > Pseudomonadati > Campylobacterota > Epsilonproteobacteria > Campylobacterales > Campylobacteraceae > Campylobacter > Campylobacter vulpis. The sequence goes on along the minus strand of NZ_CP041617.1, from coordinate 248,578 downwards.
GGGTTTGAAGTGATTTAATTCAAATGCACTCAAAGCAAAAAGGGGAATTTCTTTCACAATACTTAAGGTTTTAAGGCTTATATAAGAAATTTTTATCCCCATATAAGAGCCCGGACCATTTGCATAAACAAGCCTTTTAAATTCAAATTCTTTAAGCAAATTTTGCAAAATTTCTGGGATAAATTCGCTCGCCTTTAAATCGCTTTGATACTCCCTTATAAGCGTGTCATTTTCATAAATTCCAAGCATTATAGGCTTAGAAATGGCGTTTAATAAGAGCGTTTTTATGCAAAAACCTTTTCGTAAGCTTTTTCAAAAGAGTTCTCAAGAGTAACAATTTCATAACTTTGCTTATCTTTTAAAAGCTCCTTTGTGAGCAAATGATTTAAATGATGACTTCCAGCATAAGAAGTATAATCTCCATAAATTCGGTATCCAAGCAAGGTTAAATCCCCAATAGCGTCTAAAATTTTATGACGGACAAATTCATCTTTAAAACGCAAACCTTCAGGGTTTAAAATGCGGTTTTCATCGACAACTATGGTATTTTCAAGACTGCCTCCAAGCCCTAAATTCATAGCTCTTAAGACTTGCACATCTTTTAAAAAACCAAAAGTCCTAGCTCTGGCGATATTTTCTATATAATTTTTTTTGCTAAATTCAAAACAATAGCTTTGTTTGCCGATTAAGGCATTATCAAATTTAATGGTATAGTTGATTTTAGGCTCTTTTGTGGGGCTAAGACGCACAAATTTATCTCCATCTCGCACCTCAATAACTTTTTTAATCACCATAATTTTTTTAGGCATTTCAAGCTCTCTTACTCCCGCTTCATCAAGCATCATACAAAAGCTAATGCTAGAGCCGTCCATTACGGGTGCCTCATTAGAATTTAGCACGATACGAACATTATCAATCCCATAAGCATTAATCGCACTCATCAAATGCTCAATAGTCGATATATAAGCCCTTTCATCGCCTATGACGGTTGCGAGCTTTGTATTAATCACATTTTGTGGTTTTGCTTCATAACTTATATTAAGGTCGCTCCTAAAAAATACTATACCAGAATTTGCCTCCAAAGGCTCTAAAATAATTTCAATAGGCTCACCCTTATGAAGTCCTATGCCTGTGCCACTTACGACTTTTGCTAAAGTTAATTGTTTCATCTTGTCTCCACTATCACTTTTTTAGCGTCATTAAAAACTTTATAGATATTATTTTCTAGCCATTTTTTATCTTGCCACTGCTCGGGTCTTGTTTCAACTCCTTGCACCAAAACTCCAAAATGCAAATGATCGCCCAAAGCCAAGCCACTTACACCCGTTTTGGCAATGATACTATTTTTCGCTACATTTTCATTAAGCTCGACATTAGATGAAGAGCAATGTCCATAAAGAGTGTAAATTCCAAAGCCGTGATAAAGTATGAGATTAAGTCCATAAATTCCATTTTCTTCTGCAAAAACAACCTTGCCAACATTATTGCTAATAATAGGTGCTTCGCTCGTGCTAGCTAAATCAAGTCCCATATGATAAGAATCGCTCACAAATTGCCCATTATAAGAATAATATCTATGATCGGCAAAATCAGCAACCTTAGCAGCATTTTTTAAAGGTAAAAATAAATTGATATTAAATTCTCCAAAGCTTTCTTCAGGCACGGCAGAAGTGATTTTATGAATAAGTTCTTCATTTGAGAGTCTTAAGGTTTCATTAACGAATTTAAATTTTTCAAAACGCGTGAAAGTATTATTTTTAGGAGCGTATATGGAGGCTAAACTTTCTATTTTTCCGTCTAAGAATTTATCGCTTAAGTTAATGTTAGAAACGCGGTATTTTCGGTTTAAAAGATAATATCTTATGCGTTCTTTTGCAATATTTCCTGCCGCATCTTTTGCGATAACATAGGCTCTAAATTCTTCATCTCTCGCGTCCCAAGCGATTAAAGCGGCGTAATAATCCTTCTTAAGATAAGGCGTAACCTTAAAAATTCGACCCTTATTTGTTTCTATAAAAAGTTCTTTTAAATTCGTATCCTCAGCCTTAAAAACGACACTTGCTGCCCCTCCTTGTTCTATATGATAAGAATTGCTAATGATATTTAATTTAGGAGCTTCATTATCGATCTTAATTACAACTTGTTTATGAGCCTCATTTCCATTAAAATTCCAAAAACTTGTATCTTTAGCCCAAATTTCTAAGATGTAAGAATCTGTTTTTTCCTTATAGGCTTGTTTAGGAAGATTAATTTGCAAGGAGACTTCTTTATCTTGTTTAATTTTACTATCCGCAAGGATAATTCCTGTGTCATTATTATCTTTTTTGAGAACGATTTTAATAGACTTTACTGCACTTTCTTCATCTTTTACTTTGACTAAAAGCGGGGATTTAAGATTGGTATAAAGCGTATTTTCAACAAGAATTTGTGGAGCATTTTTTTCAAAGATACTTAAATTTAAAACAAAAAAACTGCCTAAAAACAATAAAATAACAATCAAAAACCACAATAAATTCTTCGTTTTTTTTCTTGCCATCATTTTTCCTAAGTGTTAAAGTAAGTAAGGAATTTATAGTATTTTTGCATTAATATAAAGTAAATTATAAAATTTCTCTTAAATGATTTGCCTTTTCCATCCATTTTTTAAGCTCATTTTCATCGCAATTTTTTAGCATTTTTTTACAATTTTCTAATTCTTCTTGAAAATGTTCTATGGAGGCTAGGATATTTTCTTTATTTTGCGTAAAAATTCCTCCCCACATTAGAGGCGAGGATTTAGCAATACGGCACATTCCTTTAAAAGATGGTCCGCCAAGATAGGCGATATTTCTCCTATCTTCTTCACGCATAACATAATTTGCCAAAGAAAAGCTAATGGCGTGAGGCAAATGTGAAATAATTGCTGTGTGATGATCGTGTGAAGTGCTATCCATAAATACAATACGCATACCAAGATGAGAAAAAATTTCCACCGCTCTTTTTTGGTGTAAATCATCAGCCACTTCACTATCGCAAAGCACACAAACAGCGTCCTTATAAAGCTCTTTAAAGGCGGCTTTTGGTCCGCTATTTTCTGTTCCAGCCATAGGATGTGCGAAAATGGTTTGCTTGACTAAGCTGGAGGGTAAGCTTTCTACTATCTTTCTTTTTGTGCTACCAAGTTCTATAATAGTCGTTGTTTTTGGCATTTTTTTTAAATTTTGCAAAATTTCAACAATGGCATTAACAGGCGTAGCGATGAAGATAATATCACAATTTGAAAGCTTATCGTAGCAAATTAATTCGTGAATCAACCCAAGCTCCAAAGCATCTTTGGCATTTTGCGTATCTAAATCTAGCCCATAAACACTACTAATAAGCTTATTTTCTCTTAGGCAAAGTCCTAAAGAACCTCCCATTAATCCAAGCCCTATAATTGCCACTTTCATCTACTTCCCCTAGCTACTTTAAAGATTGTTAAATTTTCTTTGCTATTATACACAATTTTTAATCACAAAATAGGTAAAGTAATATGAAAAAATTCATCAGTATTTGTGCCTTAGCACCCTTTTTGAGTGCAGCAAATATAAAAGATATTCAATTTAGTGGCTTATATCATCTCTCTAATGAAACGGCATTAAGTCTTACAGGACTTAAAAAAGGCGAAGAACTTAACGAAGCGAAAATTAACACAGCTATTTTAAATCTTTATAAACAAAATTATTTTCAAAACATTGTCGTTGAAGAAAATAATGGAATTTTAACTTTCAAATTTAAGGAAAAACCAAGTGTCGCTAAAATCACCATCACGGGTATAGCTTCAAATGATAGAAAACATTTAGAAAGTCTTTTAGGGCTTAAAAGAGGAACTTTGCTTGATGAGACTTCTTTAAAAGAGGCAAAAGAGAGAATTAAGGGCTATTATGAAGCAAAGAGCTATTTTGATACTGTGGTTGAAGTCAAGCAAAAAAAACTTGAAAATACAGAAAGCCTAGAGCTAGAATTTATCGTCAATCGTGGTGAAAATATCATCATAGATAAAGTTCATCTTAGCGGAAGTAAAGAGCTATCTTATGGCGATATTGAACCTGCTGTTACTAATAAAGAACGCGAATTTATGGGTTGGATGTGGGGTAGAAATGATGGCAAACTCAAGATTTTTGAACTTGCTAACGATAGTGCTAGAATTAGTGATGAATATATGAAAGAAGGCTATTTAGATGTGCAAGTTTCTTCACCTTTTCTTAAAACATATACCGACACTTATAAGGCAGATTTGACTTATTTTATCAAAGAGGGTGAGCCTTATAAAATCATCGATATACAAATCAAAAATCCTCTTTTTAGTGATGAAGAAAATCAAGAAATTTTAGAAGAGCTTGAATCACAAGTTAAAGATATAATTAACATAGAAGATGTGAGAAAAGACCTTAAAACCATAGAAACCAAAAGTGCAGATTTAGGATATGCTTTTGCCCAAGTTTTTCCTGATATCCAAAAAAATAACCAAACACACGAAGTGAGCATTGTATTTCAAGTTGTGCCAAATGAAAAAGTTTATATAAGAAATGTTATTATTTCCGGAAATTCACGCACGGTTGATAGGGTTGTGCGTAGGGAGCTTTTTCTTACAGAAGGCAATCTTTATCATAGAACTGACCTTCAAGAATCAATCAACGCATTAAGAAGAACTTCTTATTTTGAAAAAGTTGAAATTAAGGAAGAAAGAGTTGATGCAACACATATAGATTTAGTTGTAGAGGTGAAAGAGGCTGCCACAGGTGCTATTTCTGGTGGTATAGGATATAGCTCAAGTGATGGTATGCTCCTTAATGCTTCCCTTTCGGATAGCAATATCTTTGGTTCAGGGATTAAAAGTTCAGTTAGTATTGATAAAAGTGATGAAACCCTTTCAGGTAGAATTAATATAACTAATCCAAGAATAGCTGATAGTGAGTATAGTCTCGGCGGTTCACTTTACTCAAATGACTATGAGTGGGACGAATACTCAGAGCAAAATTACGGCTTTGATATCACGCTTGGTAGGCAATTTTGGCGTTATTTTAATGCAAGCTTAACTTATAATTTAGAACAGAGCGATATTTATCATTTAAGTCCAACACTTATAAGAACGGGTTATAATTTAGGCGAGACGATTAAAAGCTCCATTACTCCCGCGATAAGCTTTAACAATACGGACGATTATTATCTCCCACGCTCAGGGATTATAGCTTCTTCAAGTCTTGAATTTGCTGGCATTGGTGGAGACCAGCAATTTTTATATTCTAAATCGAATTTTAATTTTTATCAAGGTTTGGAAGATTTTATAGGCTATGATTTAATTTATCGTTATAAGGCAAGTTTTTATAAGGTTTGGGATCAGGGCTATTTGCCGATTAATCAGCGTGTTTATTTGGGTGGTATGCGTTCTTTGCGTGGTTTTGAAAGTCGCACAGTAAGTCCTAGAAACCAGTGGGGCGATGAGATAGGCGGAACGATAGCCTTTGCAAATTCTTTTGAGCTTAGTTTTCCACTCATTGATAGGATTAAATTACGCGGAAGCGTATTTTTCGATTATGGTGCCATAGGTAAAACGCAAATTGATGATATGCAAAGAATGAGCACGGGCGTTGGTATAGAGTGGATTACGCCTATAGGTCCTTTACAAGTTGTCTTCGCTAAGGCACTTAATGATAAACCTGGCGATGAAACTAGCTCTTTTGAGTTTAATCTCGGAACAAGATTTTAAAGGCTAAAAATGAATTTTACCGATATATTTTCCAAAATTAGAAAAAAACAATCAAGCCCTCACGAAGCACCTAATCACTGGGTAAAATGTCCTTCTTGCCACGCTTTGATGTATTATAAAGAGATAGAAAGTTGCTTTGATGTTTGCCCTAAATGCTCTTATCATATGAGAATTTCTGCGAGCAAACGCATAGAGCTTTTAAGCGACGCGGGAAGTTTTGTGGAATTTGATAAAAATTTGGAAGCAATCGATCCTTTAAAATTTGTCGATAGCAAGTCTTACAAAAAGCGTTTAAGCGAGGGAGAGAGTAAAACAGGGCGTAAAAGCTCTGTTATCAGCGGAGAATGCACAATTAATGGTTTGAAGACTCAACTTGTTGTTTTTGATTTTGCTTTTATGGGGGGGAGTTTAGGTTCTGTGGAGGGTGAAAAAATCGTCCGTGCCGTGCAAAGAGCCATTAGCACAAAAAGTTCTTTAGTAATTGTTAGTGCAAGTGGAGGTGCTAGAATGCAAGAAAGCACCTATTCTTTAATGCAAATGAGCAAAACAAGTGCCGCTTTAAAACTTCTTAGCAAAGAAAAATTGCCTTATATTAGCATTTTAACAGATCCTACTATGGGGGGAGTTTCAGCCTCTTTTGCTTGGCTTGGGGACTTAATCATTGCTGAACCCGGTGCGCTTGTTGGCTTTGCAGGTGCAAGAGTAATTAAGCAAACCATAGGAGCAGACCTACCCGAAGGCTTTCAAAGGGCGGAATTTTTACTTGAGCACGGACTTATTGATAATATCATCGAAAGAGCGTCTCAAAAACAATTTATCAGCGATGCTTTGAAATTTTTTGGCGGAAAATAATTTGCAACTTAATATTTTCTACCTGCAAAAAAGTGAAGAATTGGCATTTTTAAATGAAAAATATACCAAGCTTATCTCTAAATATGCTGTCTTAAAAGAGCATAATCTTTTTGATAAAAAAATAGCCAAAGCCCAAATTCAAGGAACGCAAAACGCACAAAAAAGCTATGAAGAAGCATTTTTACCCAAAAGAAGAGGTTTTTGTGTGCTTTTAGATGAAAGAGGAGAACAGCTAAATAGCCTTGAATTCGCAAAATTGCTAGCAAATAAAAGCGAAATGAGTTTTTTCATCGGCGGTGCTTATGGGTTTAGAGCACAAATGCTTGATAAATTTGATTTTAATCTTGCTCTTAGTCGCTTAACCTTAGCCCATCATTTTGTAAAGATTTTATTGCTAGAGCAGCTTTATAGAGCCTTTTGCATTAATCACAATCACCCATATCATAAATAGGAGTTTTAATGAAAACAAGCGATTTGAAATTTTTTGAAAATTTCTTACGAGAGCGTAAAAAGATCATCTTAGAAAACATACAAAGTAATTCAAAAGAAATTGAAGCCTTACATAATTCAGCACCCAGCGATAGTGTCGATTTTTCAACCATAGAGATTAATTCCCAAATCGACTTTGCCATTAGTGCGAATTTGAAGCAAGAATTAAAAGAGATAGAAGAATCGCTTAAAAAAATTCAACACAAAAATTACGGCATTTGCGAATCTTGCGATGAGCTTATTGACATTGAACGCCTTAAAGTAAAACCTCACGCGAGATACTGCATTGTTTGTAGGGAAATCGTAGAAAAAGGAATGCAATGAAAATTCGACTTTTTATCTTAGCAAGTTTGATTTATATCGCTTTAATTGTGGCTTTTATGTTTTATCTTAATTTGGGTTATTATGAGCTTGTTTTGGGAACTTTTGCTTTAAATTTACCCATTATGCTTTGGCTTATTGCACCTTTGGTGCTTTATTTTATCCTAGCCTTGTTTCATATAAGTTTTTATGCCTTTTTAAGATATTTAAAATTTAAACATTTCTTTAAAGATGCGGCAAAATTTGAGGACTTTACTAAGGATTTGCTTTTAGAAAAAGAAAGTAAAATTTCTTTTTATACTAAAGAATTTAAGCAAGTTAGTGAGCTTTGTAAAAGCTTAAAAAATGGCACGAAAAATGCTGATTTTCACGCTATTAACGACCTTTTAGATTTACTCGAAGCTATTAAAGGGGGAAAATTTCAAAATCTTAACAAATTCAAACTTGATAAAAATAATCCTATTGTTTTGCAAAATGAAAAAAATCACATTAAAAATGATTTAGATTATGCTTATTCTAAACTTAAAAATTTAAGTGAAATTAGCACAGAATTTGAAAAATTAGCTTTTGAAATGGTGCTTCAAAAAGGCACTTATGAGCAAATTAAAAATCTTAAAATAAGCAAAACAAATGAGCAAATTTTAAGCCTTATCAAGCGTTTTAAAGATGGCAGCCTAGAGCTTACTTTAGCCGAATTTGAAGTCTTAGTTGAAAGAGCGAATTTAAATGAAAATGAGTATCTAACCCTTGCGAAAATGTGTGTCAAATGCTTTAATCCAGATGCTATTATTAATATTTTCTTAAAAATTAAAAACGCTAAAAACGAAGCTTTAAAAGCTTATTTGTATTTATTAGCTGAATTTTCTATGTTTGAAGAATTAGAAAATCAAATTAGAAATAAGGAAGAATTAAGCGATTTTAAAGCCGTTCTTGCCTTAAGAGAAAAAAATATTAAATTTGATTTAAATCGCCTTATCGTATGATTGATTTTAAAGCAAATCCCTTATTTTTAGCACCTATGGCAGGTTTTACAGACCCGCCTTTTCGTAGTGTTGTCAAGCAATTTGGTGCTGATGTTACCATAAGTGAAATGATAAGCTCAAATGCCTTAGTTTATGAGAGTCAAAAAAGCCTTAAAATGCTTGAAAAAACGTCTTTTGAAACGCCTTATATCGTGCAAATTGCCGGAGGAGATGAGGATATTCTTAAAAAAGCGGTCTTAATCTTAAATGAACTCGATTTTATAGACGGCATTGATTTTAATTGCGGTTGTCCTGTCAATAAGGTCGTTAAACAATGTGCAGGTAGTGCTTTGCTTGAAGATTTAGAACTTTTTAAAAGACTTGTTGGAGTGATTAAAACGCATAATAAAAAGCAATTTACAAGTGTAAAATTTAGGCTAGGTTTTAATGAGAAATACCCAGAAAAAATGGCAAAAATTTGCGAAGAACTTGGGGTGGATTTTATCAGCATACACGGACGAACGAGAAAGCAACTTTATAGCGGAAGTGCGGATTATAACTCCATAGCTAAGGCAAAAAAAAGCGTGAAAATCCCCGTCATTGCTAATGGCGACATTAACGCACAAAATGCTAAAGAAGTGCTTAAAATCACTGCTTGTGAAGGTTTGATGATAGGTAGGGCGAGTGTGGGAAATCCTTGGATTTTTTACGAAATTAAAGAGGGTAAAAGCGTGGATAAAGCACTTAAAAAGCGTATTGTTTTAACGCATTTTGAAGAAATGATAAAGCATTATAAGGCTATGGGGGTTAGCATTTTTCGTAAGCATTTACATGAATATTCCAAAGGACACAAAGACTCTTCCGCTTTTAGGGATATGATAAACCGCATTGATGATGTAAATTTGATGCAAACAAAAATCGAGGAATTTTTCTAAATTAAAAGAGTATTTTACTCTTTTTTAACGAATCTTTGCTAAAATTTCTCATCAAACTTAAAAGGAGAAACAATGTTTGAATTAAGAAAATTACCTTACGATACTAACGCTTTTGGCGATTTTTTAAGTGCTGAGACCTTTAGCTATCATCACGGCAAACACCACCAAACTTATGTTAATAATCTTAACAATCTTATCCAAAATACCGAATTTGCGGGAAAAGATTTAGTAAGCATTATCAAAAGCTCAAGCGGTGGGATTTTTAACAACGCAGCTCAAGTTTATAATCACGATTTTTATTTTGACTGCATAGCTCCAGCTCAAAGCACCTGTGAATGCCCTACCTTAAAAGCGGCTTTAGAAAAAAATTTCGGCTCTTTAGAAAGCTTTAAAGACGAATTTATTAAAGGTGCGACAGGGGTTTTTGGCTCGGGTTGGTTTTGGCTTGTTTTAGATGCTAAAACACAAAAACTCGAATTTGTAGGCACTTCAAACGCTGCTACACCGATTTGTGAAGATAAAATTCCTCTTTTAGTTGTCGATGTGTGGGAGCACGCTTATTATGTTGATCATAGAAATGCTAGACCTGCGTATTTAGAGAAATTTTACGCTCATATTAACTGGAGCTTTGTTGCTAAGGCTTATGAATGGGCTTTAAAAGAGGGTATGAATTCTGTTAGTTTTTATGCTAATGAGCTTCACCCTGTCAAATAAGGCTTTAAGCCTTATTTCTTTCCTTGAGCTTAGCGATAAGATCATTTAAGCTCAAGTTTTTATCACTTAGCAAAACGCTAAGATGATAAAGCAAATCCGCCCCCTCGCAAATAAGCTCCTCCTTATCCCCAGCCACAGCCGCTAAAGCCGTTTCCACGCCCTCTTCGCCGACCTTTTGTGCGATTCTTTTCGTGCCACTTTTAAATAAACTCGCCGTGTAAGAATCGTTTTCATCAGCCATTTTTCTAGCCTCTATCAAACGCAAAAGCCTTGAAAGAAAGACAAAATCCGCCCCCCTAGAAACCCCATCAAAGCAAGAAATTGTGCCTGTATGACAAGTCGCACCGACAGGATTTACTAAAATCAAAAGCGTGTCCTTATCGCAATCAAGCCCTAAATCTACGATATTTAAGAAATTTCCACTTTCTTCACCTTTTTGCCAAAGCCTTTTTTTTGTGCGAGAGTAAAAAACGACTTTACCGCACTCTAAGCTTTTTTGCAGGGCTTCCTCATTCATAAAGCCTAGCATTAAAACCTCACTCGTGCAAAAATCCTGCACAACAGCAGGCACTAAGCCTCCTACCTTTTGCCAGTCAATTTCTTTTATTAAATTCTCAAATTTTTGCATTCTCTCTCCTTAATACTTTTTCTAAAATTTCTTCTAATAAACTTAAATTTTCAAAATCGACAACATACCAGTCCTTAGCCTTTTCAAAAGGTTTATCTTTTTCATCTAAAAGCGTTTCAAGCCCCTCATAACACTTAATAAACAATCTTTCATCACACAGCAAAAATAAAGGCTTTTTCTCGTTTAAATGCACATAAATGCAATAATTTCCAAACATTTTCCTTGCACTAAAAATAAAGCCTAAATTTGTATTTTTAAGGCACTCAAGCACGAAATTTTTAAAATCCTCACTTGTCGCCATTAAAGCCTCACACTTACGCCATTTGCTTTTAAAAAAAGTTTTAATTCTTTAATGTCAATCAATCTTTGATGAAACACGGAAGCCGCCAAAGCCCCGTCAATACCAAGCCCAAAAGCTTCTAAAAAATGCCTCATCTCTCCAGCACCCCCACTAGCAATCAAAGGCACAAAGCAAAGCTCACGCACCAAGCGAAGCTGCTCTAAATCATAGCCCTTTTTAACGCCGTCTTGATTCATCATATTTAGCACCACCTCCCCAGCTCCTAAATCTTGCACCTGTTTTACCCACTCAAGCGTGTTTTTACCGCTATGCTTACTCTTATTTTCATCGCCTGTGTATTGAAACACCTTTAAATTTCCACTCTCATCTTTAAAGCTATCCACACCCACGACAACGCACTGCACTCCAAAGTTTTTTGCTAAACGCGTGATGAGAGTGGGGTCGTTTAAGGCGGGGGAATTGATAGAAATTTTATCCGCCCCATTAGCCAAAAGTTCTGCCGCGTCAGCCTCACTCTTAATACCTCCTGCCACGCAAAAAGGGATATTGATATTTTTAGCCACCTCACGCACCCATTTACGGCTTACCCTTTCCCCACTCGCACTCGCACTAATATCATAAAACACAAGCTCATCAATGCCATTTTGAGAGTAAAATTTCGCAAGTTCTACGATATCTCCCATATCTTTATGATTTTTAAACTGCACTCCCTTTACAACCCTGCCGTCTTTAACATCTAAACAAGCAATAATGCGTTTTGTTAGCATCTATCCCTCCAAAATATGCTTTTCTTTAAGATATTTTGCCATTTCCTCATCGCTTTTAATCTTATCAAAACTTGATTGAATTTTGATATTATTACCAACCTTAATTTGCTTATTAATATCTCCGATAAATTCTTTAAAGTCCTTATTTTGACTTACAAGCATATCGATAGTTTGCATATCTAAAGCTTTTTCTTTTGCACTTAAAACGATTTTAGAATTTGAAATTTCGCTGCCATCAAGCTGTATTACACCTATACCAAAACTTTGATTAAGCCGTCTAAGCTCACTTAAAACCTCACTATCAAGCTCTTTTAAAACCACTAAATAACCCTCATTTGCCCAGCTAGAATTACTCACCGCTTGAAAATAAGACTCTTTTAAATTTGAAAAATTAATGCTAATTTTAAGCTCAAAAGAAAAGATTTTATAGCTATTGAGTTTCAAACTTTCTAAAAGCCCTAAAGTTTCATTTTGATACTCCCCATAAGGAAAATACACCCCCACAACATCAGGGTAATTCCACTTATCCTTGCCACTCTCGCTTTTTTTGCTTTTCTCGTGGTAAATGGTCTTGGAATTTAAGCGAAAATCAAGATTTTCATAAAGAAATTTCACAAGCAAGGGGTGCAAATCCCTTTCATTAAATTTAGTTTTTTCAAGTCTCACTTCTTTTTCTTCGCTTAAGTTTAAAGTCGCAAGTTCATTTTGTCTTGCTCTTAGCCAAAAAGTTGTAGGTTTTTGCGTCGCTTTGATGAAAGTGGAGTTTTCACGCTTTGTTTTTATATTGACATAAATATACGCTGCTAAACTAGCAATGGGCGTTTTGCCTAGATTAGGAAATTTTTTCTCTAACCCCATCTCACAAGATTTTTCCCAAATTTCATTGACACTTAAGGGTTTTTTAGCTTCTTTTAAAATCTCAATTGCTAATTCTTTATAAGTTAATTTTCCAGACATTTTATCCCCTCCTCCACGCTAAAAATCCCCTCCAGCAAAGCCTTACCTACGATGACACCACCGCAAAGCCCCTTTAATTTTTCTAAGTCCTCAAGTCCTGCCACACCTCCACTAGCTTGCGTGTGAATTTGTGGGAATTTAAGAGCGATTTGTTTATAAAGTTCTACATTGACCCCACTTAGTGTGCCGTCCTTTGAAATATCCGTGCATAAAATGTGCCTTAAACCCTCCTTCGCATAAAGCTCAAGCACTTCAAAAAGCTTTTTTTTGCTTGTATCTTGCCAAGCATTTAAAGCGAGGTAAAAATCCTCCTTCACAGGTTTTACATCAAGGGCTAGGCAGAGTTTATCCGCTCCAAACTCACGCAAAATTTCTACACAAAGCTGTGGATTTGTAAGAGCTAAAGAGCCGATAACCACGCGTTTAACCCCACTTTCTAGCAAATTCTTCACTTCAGCTTTAGTGCGTATGCCCCCGCCCACTTGTAAATTCACATTAAGATTTAAAGCAAGGCTTTGAATTAACTCAAACTGCCTTTTATTAGGCTCTTTCGCCCCACTTAAATCGACTAAATGAAGCCATTTTGCCCCCGCTCTCTCATACTCTTTTAACTTCTTTAAAGGCTTAAAATCGTAGCTTTGCTTACTTTCATACTCCCCCTTGACAAGCCTTACAACCTCCCCGTCAATCAAATCAATCGCTGGTATCAGCTCACTTTTCATCTCTTCTCCTACAATAAAATAAAATTTTTTAGCAAAAGCTCTCCTGCCTCACCACTTCGCTCAGGGTGAAACTGCACGCCGTAAAAATTCCCCTTTTTCACAGCCGCACTAAAAAGCTTAGAATACTCACAAGTAGCGATAGTATAGTCATTTAACCCCACACAATAACTATGCACGAAGTAAAAATAAGCCCCATTTAAGTCTTTAAAAAGCTCATTTTCACTTTCAACCTCATTCCACCCCATATGCGGCAGGGAAAAGTTCTCTTTTTCCTCAAATTTCAAGGTTTTAAACGGCATAATACCAAGCGTTTTTTGCTCTAATTCTTCACTCAATTCCCCTAAAATCTGCAATCCCAAACAAATGCCAAGAAGAGGTTTTTGCGTATTTTTAATAAATTCGCAAAGCTTAAATTCATTTAAATTTCTCATCGCTGTCGCTGCTGTGCCAACACCGGGCAAAAAGAGCTTATCCGCTTTTTCAAGTTCTTTTAAATCCCTTGAAATCTCCGCCTTAAAGCCTAGTCTTTCAAGGCTAAATTTCAAACTCGCCAAATTCGCACAAGCTGTATCAATGATGTAAAGTTTCATTAATTGCCTCATTTTAAAATAAATTCTATAGTTTAAAATAAATTATTTTTAATCTTGTATAATTCTAACAAAATTTCATTAAGGACACTATTTGCAAATTGAGGATTTAAAAAAAGACATCATTTTGCGTAAAAATACGCTTTATTTGGACTTTGCAGCGAGTGCTTTAGCACTTAAAAGTGTAGAAAAACGCATAAGAGCCATTTTACCTTTTTATGCAAATACTCATTCAGAAAGCTCCCTTAATGCCTTTAAAATGCAAAAACTCTACGAAGAAGCAAGAACTAGCATTAAAAAAAGTTTAAATTTAAGCGAAGATTTCGCCTTAATTGCTTGTGGGACGGGTAGTAGTGGGGCGATTAAGAAATTTCAAGAACTTTTGGGACTTTACGCACCTCCTGTCTTAAAACAAAAATATTTTAGCCAAAGCGATCCTAAATCCCTCCCGCTCGTGCTTGTAGGACCTTATGAGCATCATTCTAACGAGCTTTCCTTTAGAGAAGCCCTTTGTGAATGCGTAAGAGTGCCGCTAGATAAGCAAGAAGGCATTGATTTTAGCTTTTTAGAGCAGGTTTTAAAGCAAAATGAAAAAAGAGAAATTATCGCAAGCTTTTCCCTCGCCTCCAATGTAACGGGGATTTTGAGCGATTATGAAAAAATTGCAGACCTAGTGCGAAAATATGGCGGTTTAGTTGCCTTTGACGCTGCTAGTTTTATCCCCTATAAAAATATCCCTTGTAAATTCTACGATGCCCTTTTTATCAGCACCCACAAACTCATAGGCGGGGTAGGATCGTGCGGACTTTTAGTCGTCAAAAAAGCTCTATGCGGCTCTAAACCAAGCTTTGCTGCTGGAGGCACGGTTGGTTATGTTTCACGCACTTCGCAAAATTATCTTTGCAATGAAGAAAATTTAGAAGAAGCTGGAACACCCGGAATTTTACAGCTCATACGTGCAGCCTTAGCCTTTGAAATCAAAGATAAAATAGGGCTTAAAAACATAGAAAAAAAGGAAAAAATCTTAAAAAATTATTTCTTTAAAAAATGCCAAGAAATCCCAAATTTAGAACTTTACGCTAAGAATTTAACACATAGACTTCCCATTTTTTCTTTTAACATTAAACATCTTTCGCCTTTTGATTTAGCCTATGATTTAAGTAAGCGTTTTCACATCGAAACGAGGGCTGGTTGTGCTTGTGCGGGACCATATGGACACGATTTGCTTCACTTAGAAGATAATCAAAAACTTAATTTTAAACCGGGTTGGCTTCGAGTTAGCTTTCATTATACGCACGAAAAAGAGGACATTGACAGCTTTTTCAAAGCCTTGCAAGAAAGCATTGCAAGGCTTAGTTTTTAATTAATTAAGCTCGTATTTAGCTAAAATTTTATCATAAGTGCCATCTGCTTTTAAATCTTTCAAGCCCTTATTAAATTTCTCAATCGCCTCTTTTTGTTTGTCTTTATCAAAAGCAAAACTAAAGCCCTCACTACCGTCCTCTTCTTCAAAAAATTCTATCAAATCAGCATTTTCTTTCAAAAAGCCCTTAGCAACATCTTTATCAGCGATCACTGCATCAATTTTACCTTCTTTAAGCTCCATAATCATCACGCTCAAGCTTTCATTACTTTGCACTTTAGTATCTTTAATCGCCTTAGCCGCTGGCTCTTGCAAAGTGCCAAGCTGAACGCCTATAATCTTACCCTCTAAATCCTCCTTAGAATTCAAAGCCTCATTATCTTTTTTCTTAATGTAAAGATTCTTAGTTGTGTAATACACATCGCTAAAATCCACACTCTTTCTCCTCTCCTCTGTCGCACTCATCGCAGAGGCTATCATATCAATCTTACCTGTTTTTAAAGCTGGAATTAGCCCATCAAAACTCATCTCCACCCAAGTAAGCTCTATACCCTCTCTCTTAGCAATCTCATTAACTAAATCAATATCAAGACCTGTCAATTTCGCATCTTCTTTATAATCGAAAGGTTTATAATTAGGTGCTGTACCAACCTTCAAACTTAAGCTTACATTCGTATCAGCACTAGGCGTAGGAGTTTTAGAATCACCGCAAGCAACAACAAAAAGACTTGTTAAAGCCACCAAAAAAATAGAAAATATTTTCTTCATCTTAATCCTTTCAAAAATTTAAAAGCATTATTGTAATATTTTTAAGTGTATGATAAGAAATTTAAACTCTTTTTTGCTAGAATTCACACAAATTTTTAAAGGAAAAAAGTGGGTTTAAAAGCAGACAAATGGATAAGAGAAATGGCACAAAAACACCAAATGATAGAGCCATTTTGTGAAGCAAATATAGGCAAAGGGGTCGTAAGCTACGGACTTTCAAGCTATGGCTATGATATAAGAGTGGGACGCGAATTTAAGATCTTTACTAATATTAATTCCACCGTCATTGATCCTAAAAACTTCCTTGAAGCTAATGTGGTTGATTTCATAGGTGATGTATGCATCGTGCCTGCAAATTCCTTTGCTTTGGCTAGGACTGTGGAGTATTTTAAAAT
This sequence comes from Campylobacter vulpis, assembly GCF_014217995.1. Classification (NCBI taxonomy): domain Bacteria; kingdom Pseudomonadati; phylum Campylobacterota; class Epsilonproteobacteria; order Campylobacterales; family Campylobacteraceae; genus Campylobacter; species Campylobacter vulpis. The sequence goes on along the minus strand of NZ_CP041617.1, from coordinate 232,089 downwards.
GCCTGATAATGTTTTAGCCATTTGTCTGGGTAAAAGCACTTATGCAAGATGTGGGATAATAGTTAATGTAACTCCTTTTGAGCCGGGTTTTGAGGGGCATATCACCATAGAAATTTCTAACACCACCCCCCTACCCGCTAAAATTTATGCCAATGAGGGCATAGCACAGGTTCTTTTCCTGCAAGGCGATGAGCAATGTGATACAACCTATAAAGACAAAAAAGGCAAGTATCAAAAACAAACAGGCATTACCTTACCCCGTATTTTGAAGTGATTAAGGGCGTAAAAGTTTTAAATACGCCTCTAAATCCTGCGGTGTGCCAAGTCCGTGCATATTTTCAAAAGCTATGTTGTAAATTCCTATCTTTAAGCCATTTTTTATAGCATAATTATACACAGGACAAGTGTAAAATTCTTGATTGACCCTATCATTTCGACAAATCATATCAATCGCTCCATTCACAAAATCACGCCTCTCACATATTAAAATTTATAACTTACCCAATCCCTGCAAAAGATTAAAATCATTTTGCCCCTTTAAAGAGGCAATTTGCCTCTCTACATTCTCCACCACAGCTCTATTTTGCTGATGATTGATGAGTTGATTTTCTAGGGCTTTAAGACTTGTTTGTAAATTTTTAATCGTTTCTAAATTCATATTTTTTCCTCACACATTAGCAAAGGCATTGACCTTCATCATAGAAAAAGCTCTTAAAAGCTCCTGTATGCCCTCTTCTAAGCTCACATCGGCACTCCAGCCTGTGGCTTCAAGCTTGGCATTACTTACCAAATAATCCCTCTTATCAGGATCCTCACCTATACTTGCACTATGAATATAAAAATCTGGAATGAATTTTTTAATCGTTTCGGCAAGCTGTCTTTTAGTCAAATTTGCAGAGCTAAGTCCCATATTATAAGCCTCACCTTTCATTTTATCATAATTTTCAATCCCGTGGATAAAGCCCTTTACCACATCACGCACATGGATATAATTACGCCTAAAATGCTCCTCAAAAAGCACGATAAATTTATCTTTATAAGCTCTATAAGTAAAGTCATTGACAAGTAAATCAAGTCTCATTCTAGCACTCACACCAAAAACGGTTGCGAGGCGGAAGGTTACGCAGTTACCTTTCTCAAGCAAGTAAAGCTCGGCTTCGACCTTATCCTTGCCATATTCACTAATGGGATTTAGCGGAGTATTTTCATCACACATCACATCTTTAGCCCCTATGCCGTAGCCACTATTTGTGTTAGGATAAAGAAAAATTTGCTCCTTACTTGCAAAATCACTTGCCATTTTAATCGCTTCGTAATTAATCATTCTAGCTAACTTAGCGTTTTTCTTACACAAAGGCGCACCCACAAAAGCTGCTAAAGGTATGATAATATCAGCCTTTGCTACCTCTTGCTTGATAAGTCTTTCATCAAGTGCGTCGCCATTGACAAAGCGAAAATTTTTACAACTTGCTAACGGAAGAAGAGAGACTTGATGATAAAACAAATTATCCACCACGACCACTTCGTAGCCCTTTTGCAGTAAAATCGGCGTTAAAACCGAGCCTATATATCCTGCTCCACCTGTGATTAAAACTTTTTTTGGCATTTTATTCCTTTCATATCGCCTTAGCGATTGAGAGGAATTCTGCCTTTTTTAATTTCAGCTCTCCAGTGATTAAGCAAATCTTTTAACATCTGCCGCACTGGGATTTCCGCCCTCCAGTCGATAAAGCGTTTAATTTTAGTATTGTCAAACATTTGATAGTCCGCATCAATGGGACGCAGTCTATTTTTATCTTCTAATAGGCGTATTGCACCCCCCCCCCCCTCAAAGTTTGAGAATTCAAGTAAAATTTCAACCACTTCAGGGAGTTTAAAAGCTTCTTCACCAGCGATATTAAAGCACTCTCCGCAAGGAACATTCCCCTTAGCACTCTCTAAGGATAGTAAATAATACGCCCTCACAGCATCACGCGCGTCTTGAAAAGTGCGTGTGCTATCTAAATTTCCTACCTTAATGACAGGTTCTTGAAGTCCTGCTTCAATGAGAGCGATTTGCTTTGCAACCGTGCTTTCAAAAAACACATCGCTACGCCTTGGACCACTATGCGTTCCCATACGCGTAACAAAAGTGCGTATCCCATAAGCCTCGCCGTAAAAGCGTCCCAAATAATCCGTGCCAATTTTAGAAATGCTATACGGACTAGCGCCGTGGAAAGGAGTGTTTTCATCAAGTCTCACACCCTTTGGAGCGCGTCCATAAACCTCGCTTGAGCTACAAATATGCACCACAGGATTATAGCCGTCCTTTTGTCTTAAAAGGCGGATATTTTCTAGGATATTTGCCGTGCCTATGATGTTAGTTTGTAGGGTTTCAATGGGGATTTCAAAAGATGTTTTAGGAAAAGATTGTGCGGCTAAGTGAAAAATCACATCAGGGCGGTGCGTTTCAAAAAGCTTTTGTAAGCTTGAATAATCATTTAAATCCGCATAAAAAATTTCTATCCTGTCTTTGCGGTTAATCCTCTGGCTTAGATGATAGATATTATCCATACTTTCTTGCCAACGCATTAAGGCGATGATGTCATAGTCTGTATTTTCTAACAAGAAATCCGCCATTTGAGAGCCGACTTGCCCCGTAAAACCTGTGATTAAAGCTTTCATTTTTTTCCTTTACAAAGAGAGATATTGTATCCCTTTAGCACTTAAAATAACTTTACCTTTAAAATGGTTTTTAAGCTCTTTTTCGAAAACAACACCCTCATAACAAGGCATACACATCAAAACGCATTCTATGCCTTGCAAATTTTTACTTCATTATTTTAATTGAAAAATTAAATTTTTCAAATGACAACACATTTATTTTTTAACATTTTCATTTTTTAAATACCACTGATACATCATTTGAACTCCTTCTTTAAGATTAATTTTTGCTTTCCAGCCTAAAGCATTGATTTTAGAATTATCAAGCACCCTATCCATAGTGCTATCAGGTTTAGAAGTATTAAAAACAAGATCGCCCTCAAAACCCACAATATCCCTTATCAAAGAGGCTAATTCCCTAATGCTTAAAACCTCCCCAGAGCCTACATTAAGATGTGAATTTTCGCTCTTAATTTGCTTAAAGCTAATATTTTGCATAATATAAACCGCAGCATCTGCTAAATCCTCACTATGGATAAATTCCCTCCTTACCTTGCCACTTCCCCAAATTTCCACGCTTCTTTCACTTACGCCAAACTTAGCTAAATACTCCTTAGCCTCGCTCAAATTGTTTAATTTTAAGCTATCTCTTAGCCAAATATCCTCTAAAACGCCTTTTTCATCGTTTTGACTTAAGAGTTTAGCTAGATGAAATTTTCTAAGCATAGCGGGTAAAACCTTAGCTGTTTTAAAGTTAAAATCTTTCGTTTGTCCATATAAATTTGCTAAGGCTAAACTTAAAAACTCCGTTTTAAATTCATCATTATAAGCCTCGCAAAGCTTAACTCCAGCAATTTTAGCTAAGGCATAGGGCGTGGCTACACTATCTAACTTATCGCTTAAAAGCGTATCTTCTTTGATAGGATTTGTCGCATTTTTAGGATACATCCAAGCGGAACCAAAAAAGAGTAATTTTTTAACTCCGTTTTTAAAACTAGCATTTAGAATATTATTTTGTATCATTAAATTTTCATATAAAACCAAAGCGGGTTCAAATTGACCAAGATGCGCTAACTTTGCCGCCGCTAAGAAGACAAATTCTATCTTTTGTGAAGCAAAAAATTCTTCCACTGCCTTTTGATTTGTCAAGTCAAGTTCGGCGTGGGTTTTTGTGATGATATTATTAAAGCCTTGTTTTAGAAGTCCCTCGAGTATGGCACTTCCAGCTGTGCCCCTATGTCCTGCGACATAGATTAAGCTATCTTTAAGCACAGCTCACCTCCGCTTTGCTTAAAGTGGGATAAAATGAGAGAGTTACCCCCGCACTTAGTGCGTTAAACATCACATAACCGCCGTCATTAAATCCACCCACACGCACTAAATTTTCAAGTGGCAAAGCCAAAGGACGAAGTAAGCTTAAATACTTCTTAATATTTTCATAAACCTGCTCGTTATCATTAAGCCTTACATAATTTCTATCCCTATCTTGCAGACACCAAAGGAGGATTTGCTTATCCTTTTCATCGATTTTAGAATGTATGATGATATTTGACATCAAAAGATTGTAATTTAACTCGCTCATTTTTTTCAAGTGCATTTTTAATTCTTGCATTTTTTCTCCTTAACTTCCACTTGCTTGCATATCACGCTCTGATAAAATAGGCTTTTCAATGCCCCATTTTACACCGATTCTCTCATCGTTCCACGCATAAGTAAATTGATCCTCTGCATCGACATATTCACCCTCATAAGCACATTTATAATAATACACAGCCTCCTTGCTTCTTACCAAATGCGCATTACCAAAGCCTTTTGGCGCTAGGATTAAAAGCTGATTTTCAGGGTTTATCACAAAGCTTTCGTGTTTTAAATAGGTCGGACTATCCTCACGGCAATCAACCACCACTTGTAAGATTTCCCCATACAAACAAGTAGCTAATTTATAAGTCTTCGTATCGCCGTGAATTCCACGAATCACATCTTTTTTAGAAGTGATGAATTTATCGTGTTTAAACGGCACAGGTGCTAAATGGGCTAACTGCTCCTGCGTGAAAGCCGTCCAAATCTCCCCGCGTAAATCTTTAAATTTATTAGGTTTTATGATGAAAACTCCTTTTAGAATTTCACTTTCTTTGATATCAAATTCGATTGCCATACTTAATCCTTATATTTTTCTTTCAACTTCTTAGCCAAATCAATAGATCTCTTTATGCAAACATCCATATTATAATATTCCCACTCTCCGAAACGACCATGAGAAATCAATCCCAAAGAATCTAAATATGATATGGTTTTTTCCTTGGCCTGTTTATAATTTAAATCAAAAAATACATAAGCATGTTCAGTTACATTATAATCAATAGGTTTCTTCAAAAACGGAATCTTCTTTCCCTCTTCTACTAAGTGCTTATAAGAAACTACGCCTATAGCTTCTTGAGTACAAAACTTGCTATGAGGTTGTACCACACAACCAGTATTTGAAATTCTATGAAAGCCTATTTTTGGATCAGGAATGTAACCCCAGGTCATATCTAAACTACCGTCAGTTTCCCAAAAGACATTGGAAACTTTATTAAATTTTAATTGCTTAAAATAGTTCTGAATTTCAGAAGGAATATTTTTTAAAATGCTTGGAATCAGATCTAAAGGACTTGTATTGATTAAAATGTCGTATTTTTTTTCTCCATTTACAATCCAAATGTTATCTTCTTTTGTTATGTTTTTCACTTCATAGTTGGTAACAATTTTTACACCATCTCCAATAGCCTCTATAAAAGTGTTTTGATTATTAGTTTTCGGATAATAAAAACTTGCATGAGACATTTTATCACTCGCTTTATCCATTAATGATCTAAAAAAACTTTCTTTAGTTGGGACAGGCAATTTCATCTGTTTTTCATCTTCTATCCAAACATTATCCATGTTTTTCGGCTCAATACCCCAAATTTTAGTATTATATGGGATAAAATATTCTTTTGATAGCGTTGGTCCAAAATGATTTACAAACCATTCTTCTAAATTATTTCCCCTTTCATAACTTGCTTGAAACATCTCACTTGTAATATTAAAAGCCAAGTCAGAATCTATCTTGTCAATTTGAGTTATGGAAAATTCTATAGGATAACTAATCCAATTATCCCTAAAAAGTACTTTCGCTTTTCTTTGCATATAGTTCCAATTTTCCTTTTTTAAAACTACATTAAAAACAAAATCTAAAACATCATCAAATTTGGAGTTGAAACAATGTCCGCCATTAACATGGTAAGGTTTGCCATCTACATCCTTCGTTCTAGCAATGCCTCCAATGACAGAACTTTTTTCCAAAACTTCCACTTCAAAATCATCTTTTAAAATCCTAGCCAATGACATACCGGAAATTCCAGCACCTATAATTCCTATTTTCATTAATCTATTTCCTTTCTATATATTTTTTTTAATTTCATAATTTCAAACCAAAGCCAAATATATCCTCCCTTATACCAGTTTTTGTGAGCCTTTATTAAAGCTTGACCTAGTTTATAAGTTAAACATTCTTTTTCTTTTAATGCTTTTTGATAATCAGAATAACACTCCAAAGGAGGTAATTTTAAAGAAGAATTTTTTTTAATTTTTTCGTAATATATTTTTTGCTCTTGATTATGTTTATCTTTTATATAAGATAATACAAAGGGCATCCTTATATAACCCACAATAGATTTAGAATTTAAAATCATAGCTTGTCCTAACTTGTAGGAAAGATGATTTTGCACCCTCAATACAGCCCCCAATTGATTCGAATAAATTTTCTTTTCAAAATGCTTAACAAAATAAACTGATAAAGTTTTTATAACATCTTGTTTGTTCTCCATAAAAGGACAATTCTCTATTAATTCAAAATTATTTAAATTTTTATACAAAAAAGCATTCATATTATTAATCACAAGTTTACTATCTACCTCAATTAATTTATATGCCAAAAAAATAGCGATATTAAATAATATAGGATATTTTTCAATGTTTTTAATATTAAAATAATTATTAAATAAAAAATAATATAAAAAATCTCCTCTCACACCATGAGTTTCATATAATAAATCTTTAAAAAACAAATGCATTTTGTCTATTATATTAGACTTAATCCAATTTTCAGCATCTTGATATCTCTCTTGTTGTAGTAAAATATCGATAAACAAAACTTTATAAATAAAAGCATCGTCTCTCAAAGTTATAGCCGATTCTAAATGTTCGAGTTGAACGGAAAGTGGCAAACCTAATTCTTGACCATATTTATATAAATACATATAAGAAAAAGATTGATGCCATAGATCAAATTGATAATTCTTCATATTTTTTTCAATTATTTGATATTTTTCTTTTGTTGAATACTTATCATATATATATATAGGCTCACAAGAACCTATTAAATAGCTTAAAACGGAAAATCCACTATGTCCGCTAAAATAAAGTTTTTTAGAACGACTCATTAGAATAATATCAAAAATAGCCTTTTGTGTTGCATTAAATTTTTTTTGCCCAAAAAAATCCTCGGCAACAAAAATTTTTCCTTGCTCATTAAACATTGTTTTCAATTCTTTATTTAATCCGATATCATTACCCATTATAACAAGTTTATTATCGCAAGATTTGATAATTTCAATTGCTAAATGAGCTGGTAAAGCTATGGAGGTAAGCAAATATAAAATATCGCTTCGATAAACAATATCGCCACCTCTAATATGTAAAGTAGAATAATTATCGAGCTCTTTGGAAATTGTATTTGCGTAATATATAGCTTCGCTAATATCTTTTGAAAAAGGAATGTTATGCCAAATATTGCCAATTTGTTTTCTATATTCAAAAGGCTCTATATCATTAAAGTATGTATCAATTCTAACAGCTAAATTACACTGAACAACCTGTCTATTCTTAAATAAATCTTTGATAATATTCTTTATGTTTTGATTTTTATGGTACCACAACTCGTGATCAAAATGGGGATCTTGATAATTATAAAAAAAGAATTTTTCTATAAAAGCACTTTCAAAAAAATACTCTTTGGTTGGAGTAGAAGGAAATATAATATTTTTGCCCTTACCAACATTTTCATCAAATTCATCCATATCATTCCAAATAAATTTAAATGTAACTTTACAATTATTTGCAAGATATATCGCATTTAATATCGCAATTAATCTTTCTCCCAAACCATCAAATCTATTTGCTACAATTATTTTGTTTTGATCCATTTTTTAACCTTTTCCTTCATACTATCAATGTATTTATAGCCATTTTGTCTATATGATAAATACCTCTTATACTCATCGTTAAAGCTTTGACAAGAATTTTCAAAAAAATTCTTTAAGAATTGCTCTTTACGCGTCTCAAAAATAATCTTTAGCATTTGATCGGCATCCTCGTATCGCTTATATTGCAAATAAAAATCAATAATATAAATTCTATAAGCATCATTTTCCTGGTCACATTCCAAAGCTTTAGTAAGAAAGTTAAAAATTTCCTCCTTACTCTTTCCCATCATTTTGGACAAAACATATAGCCTATAATAAGCCATTGCAGTGTGTAATTGATGTAAATTTAAACAAAATAAATTTTTTTGGATTATATCATACTGCTCTTGCAAGCTAAAAACATCGTGATAGGAGATTAAATTATTTTTACCAGAAATCATCATAGCTACTTTGGAAAATACGGATTCTTTGGCAGAATAAATAATTTTAGCTCTTGAAATAAAATTCATATCAAAAAAGCTTCGCTCCATATCAGTATAATCGCACTCTATAAAATCATCTACACATTTGATCATATTCATATTTGTTTTATTTGCTATAAAATTTGTCAAAATAGCATTTGATTTAAGGTCTTGACCGAATATAATAACTAAATTGCCCTTATTTAGTTCCCGTAAAGCCAATTCTAAAGCTATCTCATAAGGAAAATATCTTTCTTGCGTAACATGCCAACCTGGAACTTTTCTAGAATCCGAAAAAATAACCTCCCCTCCCCTTATATGAATGGCAATAAATTCTTTATCAATTCGTTTAAATATCAAATCTAAATCATTTAATATTTTATTGAATCTGGAAGAAAACTTAATAGAATGATAAATTCTTGATAAATCCTTCAAACATTCTTCCTCATCGCAACCTTCTATCCATTTGCTCGGTAAAATATCAGTTGAATACCAACCCCAAACTTCATCGCTTTTTCCATATTTTAACTCTTTTAAAGTTCTTTTTTTGAAACCTAAATTATGACCCCAACTTGGCGTTGTGCATTTTGAATCTATGAGATAGTTATTTAAAAAATCTGAGTCGAAAATGTAGTCTGCTTTTTCCATAGCATTTCCCAAATAATGAATATCATCATTTTTAACACTTTGACGAACATTTAAAAAATCTACATCAATTTTATTTTCCCACACAAAAGCAAATTTAAAATTAATTTGTTTTGCAAGATACATTCCAACCATAATACCAGCAAGTCTCATTCCGAAAGCATCGGGTTTAGCTGAAACAACATATCCCAAAGTTTTTCTTGTAAAAATTTTAAATTCTAATAATTCTATATCATCTTTTACAAATATATCAACTTGTTGAATAACTATAGATTGAGATATATTGATGTAATACCCATACTCTTCATCATCAAAAAATAAATCTGACTCAACCAACAATTTTTTATCATATGAATACAAAAAAATTTTAACATCTTCTCTATTGATTTTTTTATCAAATTTTATTTTAATTCCTTCCAAAAGCACATCATAGCCTATACAACAATTCCAATACTTATCACCCCTTTTTTGATTTATGAAAGAATTTTTTAAAACATCCTTCTTGTAAGCAACATCTATCAAATCACACTCTTTAAATATAGGATATTGCATTCTATCATTTTTTTCTATTTTTCTTAAAACTGTATGTTGTTTTACTTTCAACCTCTTCCTCAAAGACCATATAATAAAAACTCCCAATAATTGCATAAGCAACCAAATATAAGAGCGATGCTTCACACTCTTTTTTGACACTATCTTACATCCAATTCTATAAGAAAGATGTTGTTGCACTTTAAGAATTTGCTCATAATCCGGATAGGCTTCATATGGAAGCTTTGAAAAATTTTCATCTTGTATTTTCTTAGACGATTCAAGTATAAATGAAAGTGCTTTAAATATCTTCTTGCGTTTAAATAGTTTGATGACCTTAGAGCCTGTATGATACTCTAAACTTGTTTTTATTTTTTGAACTCCTGTCCCATTTTTAACAAAAAAATCAAGCTCTGGATATTGCAATTCATGCTCTTTAAAGATTATTTTTAGATTTTTTAATTTTTCAACTAAACCTAGAGGATCTTTATCAAATTCAAGCAACGCAAAATGATAAAAATATAAAAAATCAAGAAAACTACGCTCTATCTTCCGTGCAAAATCTAAATCCTCCTGAGCTTTGATAAATTTAATAATTTCTAAAGCATTGATAAAAATACTACTTATCATATGATATTTTTTTGCTAAATCCATATCGCCAAAAATTTCGTAATACCCATTAATATAAGCGGGAATGCTTTTTATTTTTTCATCATAATGACAAGTTGTTCCAGCGGTGATTCGATACTTATATAATTCTTTAAGAAGCACATAAATATTATTTGCTTGCAAAAAAAGTAAAATCCCAAAATGATGATCTTCGTGGATAACATTATCTAAAAATTTCAGTTCGATCTTCTTCAAAAAGCTAAAATCAATCAACCCCCCACACACACACGCGAAAGTCGAATTACTATTATCAACTCTATCAAGCCATTCTAGTTTTGTAATCTTTTTTGAAAATTTATATCCATAAATTTTCAAAAAACTATCCCTAACGGCTATTTTATGTGCATAATGTTTTTCATCAATTTCATGCTTAAAACCATAATCAAACCAAACAATCTCAACTCCGTCCATTTTAGCAACGCACTCTTCCAAACAATTCAATTCCCAATAATCATCACTATCTAAAAAAATAATATAATCTATATTAGAATGCGAGAAATCACCAACTTCTCGATTATTGTTAAAGCACTTATAAACATTTGAGATGCCATATTGATTTTCTCCCTCGATATCAAATTCCACTAGAGCTTTTTCATCTACAAAATTTGATTTGTTTTTTAATTTATATTTACCCTCAAAATATTCTATACCCACATTTCTAGACGAACTTTGCCCTCCATTTTTTTTATCAAAAAGAATAAATCTTTCATCTTTTAAAACATATTCTTTAGCTATATTGAAAGAAATTTCATCTGTGCTACCATCATTTACCAAAACAACTTCAAAATTCTTATAAGTTTGATTTATCACACTATCCAAACACTCTCTTAAATACTTCCCTGAATTGTAGATAGGTATAACTATTCCAACTTTTTTCATAATTCTTTGCTCCATTATTAAACAAACCTTCAATTTAAAAATTTTTCAAAAAAACTCATAATTTTACCCACTTTATATGAATAATGCCTTTTAATTTTCAAAATTTCTATATTATTTTTATCCTCATCAAAACGCAAAAAATGAAATTTAACCTTATTTTTCGCAAATTCCCTCCACTCTCTTTCGCACTCCAAAGCACCCTTTTTAAGTTCTTTAAAAAGCCTTTTAAGTCCCCCAAAACTCTTATAATTTTGCAAGAAAATAAAACCAAGCTTATAAGCTTTTTCGTGCCTCACACACTCCGCCCCACTTAAAATATAACGCTCAAATTCCTCGTTCAAAACCTCAAGTTTTTGCCTTAAATTTAAAGGGTCTTTTTCCAAAAATAAACACGCCACCGCCCTATCCAAAAAAATAGGCATAAAATGCTCCCTAAATTCCCCCTCAAAGCCCTCAAACTCACTCATATACATCGCACTCAAAACCCAACTTTTAGCCCATTGCTGTGTTTTTAACGCCTCAAAATCCTCCCCCACAGCCAAATAAAGCTCATAAAGATAAGAATGCCTTGAAAGCTCCCTTTTTTCAGGGTTCATAGTAGAATTTGCACGCAGTCTATAATGATAAAGCTTTTTCTTACAAATGGCAATTTTTTTAGCCATCGAAAAAAGCAACACCCCAAAGCAATTATCCTCATAAATCGCTCCATTTACAAAGCGAAGTTTAATTTTTTGCAAGAATTTAAAGTCTATCATACCCTGCCAAGTCAGCCAAAACAAAGGCTTAGTTTTCGCTACTTCAAGCCATTTTTTAGCACTGATGATGCCCTCACTCAAATCAAAAAGCTCCATTTGACTTTTGGGAATTTTTTTTAGAGCAATTTCGCATAAAAAATCATAGTTAAACCACAGCACATCAGCGTCTTTAATGGCTTTTAAGCACTCACTCACAAAGCTTTTTTCAACTACATCATCGCTATCGACAAAGAGTAAATAATCTGTGTTTTTAAACTCAAATTCGGCATTTTGCCACGCTTTAAAACCCTCCCCAACAAACGCACACAGCCCCCCCTCATCGCCCTTAAAATCAAATTTTAATTTACTCTCTAAAAAGTCAAGTCCTAAATTCCTAGCCGTCGCTTGTCCGGCATTTTTCTGACTTAAAATGCAAATGCGACTATCTTTTTGTGCGAATTCTTTAGCTATATTTAAGCTTTTATCCGTGCTTTCATCGTCGATTAAGATGAATTGTATATTTTCATAATCTTGATTTACAAGGCTTTCTAAGCACTCTCTAAAATACTTTTCAACATTAAAAAACGGCACGATAATGGAAACATTTTTCATAAAAGGCTCTTTGATAAAAAACTAAATTCTAACACACTTTATTTAATTTACGCTACAATAATGCAAAAAAGGTGTCCTTTGCAAACCATATCTTCACTTTACACAGCACACTATGAGATTAAAAAATCGCTCTTCATAGCACATCTTAGCCCCTTTAATGAATTTAAAAATTTGCTTAGTGCCTTAAAAAAAGAGCATAGTAAAGCCGTGCATTTTGTATGGGCGTATCGCTTTTTAAATGAAAATCATCAAATCGTAGAGGATAAAAGCGATGATGGTGAGCCTAAAAACACTTCCGCGCTGCCTTGTCTTAATGTGCTAAGGGGCAAGGAGCTTGTTAATGTTAGTGTCATTGTAGTGCGATATTTTGGAGGCATTAAGCTTGGCACGGGAGGGCTTGTAAGAGCTTACGGCGAGGCGGTAAATTTGGCAGTAAAAGAAGCGATTTTAGAGCCTTTTGAGCTTAAAGAGGGGGTTGAATTTAGTCTTGATTTTAAAACTTCTTCCAAGATGGAGCATTTTTTAAAGAAAAATAATATCGCCTTTCAAAGGGAATTTAAGGAAACTCACATCATCTTTAAGCTTGAATTAAGTCAAAAAGAAAAAGCGGAATTTGAAAGCTTTTCAAAGACTTTCAGTCCGCAAGCTTTCAAGATCTTATCATAAACTTAGTCCCCGTGCGTTGGTAAATGCTCAGGCTCGATTTCGTTATTTTTGATAAATTCCTCTTTAGCCCTTTTGCAGTTTTCATCACGCATTTTGCGGTATTCGTTGCGGATAAGAATTTCCTTTTCGCTCAAAGGTCTATCCTCTAAAAAAGAAATGTGAAAATAGGTATCATCGCTCTTAGAATAGGCTTTATAAAAATCCACATAGTCAAAATAGTCCTTGCCATTGTCAAATTCCACCACCTCTTCTATATAAATGGTCGGTCCAAAGCCCTTATGATTTTGCGTTGAGTGTCCAAAACCTGCGCTGTATTGAATTCTAAATTTAGCCATTATTCTCTCCTAAAAATTCCTCATAAGTCCCGTGAAAATCACGCAACTTTCCTCCGTCTAAATGCCAAATGCGATTCGCAAAAGCACTCACTAGCTCCCTATCGTGCGTGATACAAAGCACCACCCCCTTAAAACGATACAAAGCCTCGCCCAAAGCAATAATGCTTTCTAAATCAAGATGATTATCAGGCTCGTCCAAAAGCAAGAAATTCCCCCGCTCTAGCATAAGGCGAGAGAGCATTAATCTGTGCTTCTCACCCCCACTTAAACTCCCCGCACTTTTTTCCTGCTCCGTGCCACTAAAAAGCATTCTACCTAAACACTTGCGAATTTCATCTAGGTCTTTAAATTTTTCACTCATCAGCCATTCGTAAAGTTTCAAATTTTCACAAATGATATTACTTGTATCCTGCGGAAAATAGCCAAGTTCTATGGTCGCACCCAAATGCACCAAGCCACTATCAGCCTTTAACGCCCCGGCGATGATTTTAGCCAAAGTGCTTTTACCCACGCCGTTTGCACCGATAAGGGCGATTTTATCCCCCTTTTCTATTTTAAGCTCCAAATTTGAAAACAAAGCCTTATCATAAGCCTTGCTAATGCCCTTAAATTCCAGCACCTCGTTCCCTATTTCACGCATAGGACGAAAGACTATGCTAGGGTCGCGTCTGCTTGAGATTTTAATCTCCTCTAACTCTAATTTTTCCAAAGCCTTCGCCCTAGATGTGGCTTGCTTTGCCTTTGAAGCATTTGCAGAAAAACGGCGTATGAAATTTTCTAGCTCCTCACGCTCTTTTAAAGTCTTATCACGCTTGAGTTCGGCTTGTTTTGCCAAAAGCGTAGAAGCCATATACCACTCATCATAATTACCCGCAAAATCGCGAATTTGTTTAAAATCCACATCTAAAATTCGCGTGCAAATTTTGTTTAAAAAATGCCTATCATGGCTAATGACTACAAGCGTTCCCTCGTGGCGTAAAAGCTCATTTTCAAGCCAAGAAATCGCCTCTAAGTCAAGGTTATTTGTCGGCTCGTCCAAAAAAAGCACATCAGCACCTAAAAACAGCACCTGTGCTAATAAAACCTTAAATTTATCCGCACTTTGCAAACTACTCATAAGTGCGTTAAAATCCTTGATTTTTAAAGAGCTTAAAATCTTCTCACACCTCGTTTCGCAGTCATAATTGGGGTCTTCTTCGGCTGTTATCATCTCAAGTTCCCCTAAACGCTCATTTATCTCATCTGTAAATTCCTCACTTAAATAAAGCTTTTCTTTTTCTTTTAAAGCCTCGTAAAGCCTTTTATTAGCACACATTACCGCATCTTTTATGGTGTAATTTTCAAAGGCGAATTGGTCTTGCCCTAAAACTGCCACTCTTAAGCCCTCATCAAAGCAAACTTCCCCACTACTTGCTTCAAGCTCTTTTGAGAGGATTTTTAAAAAGGTCGATTTACCCGCTCCATTTGCCCCGATAAGTCCATATCTCTGCCCTCTAACAAGCTTTAAATTCACATTTTCAAATAAAAGCTGATTTGCAAAACGCATAGTAAGATTTTTAACCTCAACCATAATTTTCCTTAGAATTTTTGAAGTATTGTAGCGAAAAGTTTTGAATGAAGAAGAAAGGTTTGAACTAAGTCAAACCTAAAAAAGCGTCATATTAGAGACAAGCTTTAATTGCCTCGTAAAGCTCTTTAGAAGTCTGTTCGATGTGTTGCTCCATTTTTTTGTGTAAAAATCCCCCATTTTCATCATAAAATTCACCTTTGGTTAGACTTTTAAATTCTCTAATCTTAGCTTGAGTATTTTGCTTTAAGCATTCTTTTATAAAATCGCAAGTTTTACCACTTGTGCGATGTGCCACTATAAAAACATCAAAGCACTCAATGCCTTGCTCTAAAGCTTCTTTGTTTAGCAACTCAAATTGATTTACAAGCTCTAAATCAACATCACCAACTGAGCAAAAAGCTACATATTTACCATCAAATTCCACTATGGCTACAAAATCGCCTTTTTCATAATATTTAAAATATTTCACTAAAACTTTATTTTCTAAAGTGTGTAAAAATGCACGAGAAATACTTGCAGTCTTTCCTGTGTTAGCTGCACCTTGAAGTGTAATTAACGCGTTAAATTTAATCATTGCTTTTTCCTTTTTCATCTTTATTTTTCAACAAAATAATTATAGCTGCATAATATTTAAAATTTTTTCATAATTTTGCCTTTTAGCCTTTTGATAAACTAAAAATAAATCAACCATCCACCAAACTACACCAACGATAAGAAAAAATAGTGCAAATCCCAAAAAAATTTCACTTCCTATAATTTCGCCCTCCTCTTCTAAATATATTCCAAGAAAAAAGCAAGTTAAACAAAGTATAAGACTAACAAAAACTCGTAAAAACGCTAAAAAATAATCTTTAACGATAAAGCGGTCTAAAGCTAACCATCCGCAACATACACAACCTGCGATGATGCTAGCTATCAATGGGGTTATAGGATTTATTAAAGGGCAGTATAAAAGAGCTTGCAGAACTCTTTTTTGCTTTTCTTCTGGCATATTTTCTAATATGGCGGAAAGGGTTAAAAAATCCCCCTCCGTTGTTTTATCCCTAATGCCAAGCAAAACTATTTTCTCATTCACGCAAATATCCTATTAGTGCATTTCTACATAAATTTGCTTATCATCTGTATAGCGCGCAGAATAATTAATCCACCTATCATATTTATACGGACGAGAATTGATTGTTCCGCTTATCTTCATTTGTGCTTTACAATGCTGAGTTTTAGCCTCCTTATCTGTCAATTCGCTCATAAATCCACCATAAGTAAATTTTAATTTCTTACGCTCCACTTCCGATACATTAGCAAGAAGCCCACTATCTAACATTATGTCAGTAAGAACATTTTGGACATCTTTATCTCCACATTTTGGAATTCCTCCACCGCAAGCACTCAAAAGCACAGCTATAAAACTAGCAAATAAAATTTTCACTAAATTTTTCATCTTTTCTCCTTTATTTTAAATTGTCAAAAACAGCACTAATTTTTTCGTAATTTTTCTTACGCAGTTTTTTACCCACTAAAAACATATCGACAATCCACCAAATCCAATTGGCAACCGTCAATAATCCATACAATAAACCCACAAAATCATTCATTGATGATGCGTAAAAGATACTAACCACCATAGCTAAAACCGTCAAGACTAAACGCACAAAACCCAAAATCATATCGCCTATCATAAAACGACCAACTCCTAAAGCTCCTAATAAAAAAGTCCCTACCCAAAATACTAAAGCTGGACTTTTGAGATTAAGAACAGATAGTTGCGTGATAGCATTTTTTTGACTCTCTTCGCTTAATTTTTCAAACTTATCTTTTAATGTTATAGAAGCTACTCCATCTCTTGGCAATTTATCGCCAATACTCATTAAAACCGTATTAAAATCCATAATTTCTCTCCTTTGTTAATTAAATATTAATCCGCACAAGAATAAATAATTTGTTCATCAAGACTCAATTGCAGAATTTTTGCTTGCAATTTTTGAATTTTTTGAGCATTACTTGGCGTAACAGCTCTTTCATTAAGCAATGCTCTTTCCTCATCACTCAAACGATTTAAAACGCTTTGTGCCATACAAATGCAATACTCCCTATACTCTATGCCACCAGCTTGTTGCTCACAACTATCTGCGTAAGACTTTAAAAATTCCTTACTTCCATTAGCAAAGATAACGCTTGTCAAAAATGCTAAAACTAAAAGAAACCGCATAAAAACTCCTTTCTTAAAAAAATGAAATGGAATTGTTCCACAATTTAACTTATAAAATATTGAAATATTAAATATATTTTTAATAAAACATTGATTATTTCAAGTGTTTTTAATAAAGAATTTTTAATGTAAAATCACCCCAAAGCATTTAAAATTTAAGGTAGCTTATGGCGAAAAAAAGCAAACGCGATATGGCGTATCATTTGGGTGTTGATGTTAGCACTTTATATAATTGGAGAAAATACAAGCCAAACCTTTATCGTATCGTAATGCTAGGCTTTAAATTTGATGAATTAGTAGAAACACATAAGAAAAATTACGAAGAGCTTTTAACGCTAGAACAAAGCATAGAAGAGGAGCTTGAAAAATTCCGCTAAGTCCTCATCATAGCCCCTAACATCACCTTAGCCTTGCAGTCCGCACAGCAATATAGGCTTTTAAGCTTGGCTTCATCGTTTGCAAATTTATCTCTCATCAAAGAGGCGATTTTCTCCACCGCTTTTTTAGTTGCAAATTCCTTTCCGCACTCCACGCAAGCAAAAAGCTCATCTTTAGCCAAAGTGCGAAAATCAAAATAACTCTTTTCAAGCCTTAGCCCACTTCGCTCAAGCTTTAAGGTATCCTTTTCCGCACAGCTTGCCTCGCAGTATCCGCAAGTTGTGCAAAGGCTAGGATTAAATTTCAGTGCGTTTTCCTTGCTATCTGCCACTAAAGCACCGACATTACAAGCACCCACGCAAGCAAGGCAAAGTGTGCAAGTATCGACATTTAACCTTAAATCCCCATAGCGAAGCCACTCCCCACTCTCCACCACGCCTAAATCCTCATCACCAATTAAATGCCTTAAACGCACGGCAAAATTTTCCCTATTTGTTTGGGTATGATTATGAAAAGAAAAGTTTAAACCCTCGATAAATTCAAGCTTTGTCAAAGCATTTTCAAGCTCTTTTTCATCACTTGCTATCAATATGGCTTTTTTACCAAATTTGCGTTCAAAAACTACATTTAAAAGCTCTATCGCCTCAGCACTCCCACGCGAAACAAAATCCGTATAAAAAACAAGATTAGCCCCACTAGCTTGAAGTAAGCTTAAAAAATGCAAATTTGAAAGCCATTTTTCTCCCTCTATCATAAAGGGCAAAACACCCTCACCAAGCCTTAAATTTAAATGCTCTAAAGGCATTTTTTTAGGGATAATGCAAATTTTACTCCCCGCTACAAAATCAAGCATTTTAAAAAAACTATCCCTATTCATCGGCGCATAATCAAGCGACCCGCTAGGACACACACTCACGCAACCTCCACAGCCAAGGCAGTCAATTTGCGAAAATTCCAAATGCCTCTCTTCATCGTCCTTTAAAATCGCCGTTGTAGGGCAAATTTCCGCACATTTAGCACAATGCTCACTGCGTCTTTCGTGGTATTGACAAACGCTAGAATTATAAGTGATGAAAGTTTTGAAACTATAATTTGGGCTTTTGCTTTGCAAAAAGTTTAAAAGCTCTTTTTCATCTTTAAAATTTGCTAAATTATAACAGCCACTTTGTCTTTTAAAATCCTGCCTCTCTTTTTCATACAGCAAAATATCAAAATCAAGCTCCACTTCCTCGCCCTCATTTTTAAGCACCGCACAAAGCTCCCCCACACTCCCAAACACGCTTAAAACTTCGCTTTCTTCAAGGCTTATTACTTTAAATCCCGCCTCTTTTAAAAAGCTTTCTCTTTTTTCATCTTTTTTAGCAATGATTAAAATGCGGTTTGCTATTTCTTTAGTATTTTCAAAGTCAAGTCCGTTTTCATAGACGCTTAGCCTCATTTCATAAAGCTTTAAAACAAGCTTGCTTTTTTGCAAAATGCTATCTTGGGAATTTTTGAGATAAAAATTAATTTCAGGGGCGTAAATTTCAGCCTTTTGGCGAGGATCATTTGTGATTAAAACCTCCTCTTTACTAGGTTTTTCTAAAAGAGTGATTTTATCATCTAGGGGTTGAATAAATTCGTTTTTAATATAAGTAAAATTAAGCATATTCTTTCCTTTTTAAAATTATATGTTAAAATAGGCTAATATTTTCTTAAGGCTTAAGATGAACGATTTTCAAAAATTCCCCCAAATTCAAACCCTGCTTGATGATGAGCGTTTAAAGAGCTTTCCTCACACCCTTAAGGCATATTTTGCTAAAAAAGTCGTAAAGCAGTGTAAGAAAAATAAGGAATTTTTAGATAAAAATGCCCTTATTTTAAGAATTTTAAATGCCCTTAAAGAGTATGAAAATAGGGACTTTAAAGCTCTTATCAACGCCACAGGCGTGGTAATTCATACAAATTTAGGTAGGAGTATTTTTGATGAAGAGCTTTTTAAAAGCTGTCAAAAAAGCCTTTGCTCTTATACAAATTTAGAATTTAATCTTAAAAGCGGAAAAAGAGGCTCAAGATATGATGCCGTGCTTGAAAAGCTTCAAATTCTTTTTGAATGCGAGGACGCTTTAATCGTTAATAATAACGCCGCCGCTGTTTTTTTGGTGTTAAATTCCTTAGCTTTTGGCAAAGAAGTGTTAAGCTCTAGGGGCGAATTAGTCGAAATCGGGGGAAATTTTAGAATCCCTGAAGTTATCAAAGCAGCAGGTGTAAGCTTAAAAGAGCTTGGCACGAGTAATAAAACTCATCTTAAAGACTACGAAAATGCCATCACAAAAGAAACAAAGCTCATTTTAAAAACGCATAAATCAAATTTCACGCTTAAGGGCTTTTGTGAGGAGGTTGGCATTAAGGATTTGGGAATTTTAGCGAAGAAAAAAAGACTCATTAGCTATTATGATTTAGGCTCTGGGTGGTGCGAAAAGCTACCTAAAAATTTAAGTTTTAACGAACCTGAGATTAAAAAGCTCGTGAAGCAATGCGACCTTTTAAGCTTTAGCGGAGATAAGCTTTTTGGCTCGGCACAAGCTGGTATTATACTTGGTAAAAAAAGGCTCATTGCAAAACTAAGGCAAAATCAACTCTTAAGAATGCTACGCATTGATAAACTTAGCCTTGTTTTTCTCAATGAAAGCTTAAAGGCGTATTTACAAAAAGAGTATGATAAAATCCCTACCTTAAAGCTTTTAAATGATGATTTAACGCACATTAGGGCAAAGGCTTTAAGGGTGCAAAAAGAGCTTAAATTTAAAAGCGAACTAAGGCAAAGTAAAGGTCTAGTTGGCGGAGGCTCACTACCTGATAAAATGCTTGAAAGTTTTGTTCTAAGCTTTAACGGAAACGCCCTTAAAATGCAAGAAAATTTAAGAAAACAAGGCATTATCGCAAGGGTGGAAAATAAAGCTTTGGTGCTTGATTTTAGAAGCATACAAGAAAGCGAGCTAGAAAGGCTAATAAAGCTCATCAATGAAATGGAGAATTTATGCTAATCATCGGCACAGCAGGACACATCGACCACGGCAAAACCTCACTCATTAAGGCACTTAACGGCTTTGAGGGCGACACGCTCAAAGAGGAGCAAGAAAGGCAAATTACGCTAAATCTTAGCTTTTCAAGCTTAGAAACAGAGGATAAAAAACTCTCTTTCATCGATACGCCCGGACACAAAGATTTGCTTAAAACAATGATAAGTGGGGCATTTGGCTTTAATGTTTGCTTGTTTGTTGTAGATATAAATGAGGGCTTAAAGGCACAAAGCTTGGAACATCTTAGCGTTTTGGAGCTTTTGGGTGTTAAGGATATTATTTTAGTGCTTAGTAAATGTGATTTGTGTGAGGATATGGAGGGCAAAACAAAGGACATTTTAAGGGGGCTTTCTTTTAAACCCTTAAAGATTTTCCACACTTCAACTCACACAAATTTAGGCATTAAAGAGCTTAAAGATTATCTTCTTAGCCTAGAGGAAAAAAACACAGATGAAAATTACATCTTTCGCTTTTATATCGATAGAATTTTTTCCTTAAAGGGTATAGGCACTATCGTTACAGGCTCTTTAAATGAGGGAGAAATCGCCCTTAAAGAAAAAATCATCTGCCTTGACACACAAAAAGAACTTATCATCAAAAATATACAAAATCACGATTCAAATTTAGATAAAATCAAAGCCCCAGCTAGGGTTGCACTGAGTCTAAACTGCGATTATAAAAGCTTACAAAAAGGCTTTTTGCTAAGCAAAAAAGGCTTTTTTAAACCCTTTTTACAAATCGAAGCTTATGTGAAAGCTCCAAATTTAAGTAATCAAAACTACATCTTTTGCGTTGGCACAAAACAGCTTGAAGCAAAAATTCATATCTTAAAAGACTTACAAAATGGGCAGTTTTTCGCACAAATTCGTTTTAAAAAGCCTATGTATTTATGCTTTGATGAGAAATTTATCTTGCTTGAAAATGGGCGTGTAAAAGGCGGTGGAGTCGTGCTAAATCCTGTGAATGAGCCGCTAAATAAAGAGCTAAAACTAAGGCTTTTAAATTTGCTTTACGATAAAGATTTTTCAAACGCCTTTAACTTGCTTAAAAACGCCCATAAAAAAGGCTTTGGTTTGCTTTCAAGCTATCAAAGATTTAAACTTAATCACAGCCAAGCCCTTGAAATAGCTAAAAATTTAAAAGAGGTTTTTGTCGATGAGAAAAACCTTAACATTTATGATTTAAGTTGTGTTGATTTGCTTAAAACGCACATTGATAAAATTTTAGAAAAAAACCCCTACGCTATGCTTTCAGCACACTCCCTAGCGCTAAGAAATGCGTGGGCGAGTGAGAGAATTTGTGCTTTTGCTTTAGAAAATATGTCTATTTTGGAATTTAAAAATGGGATATTTTTCAAAAAAGGCGTGGATTTTGAAAAACTACAAGAAAAAAATTCAAACGCTTTATATGAGAAAATCAAAGCTCAAGCTTTGCAAGTAGAAGCACCTTATAATCTTTATGAGAGCTTAGAGTTTGATAGAAAAAGCGGCGATCTTATGCTTAAAAAACTCACAAAAGAAGGCTTAGTCGTGCGTTTAGCACATAATCTTTTTGTCGATAAATCCGCCCTTTTAGCCTTTAAAGAACAAATGCTAAATTTATTAAAGGCTACTCCCCTTGATGTGCAAACGATGAAAGGCAAATTTAACTTTTCAAGAAAATATGCCATAGCCTACCTAGAATACCTCGACCTTGATGAAAACATCATAAAAAAAGATGAAAAACGCTTTTTAAAATCAAACATTTAAATTCTCACTCTATAATGTCAAAAACGAAAGGATACAAATGAAAAAAATTATAATATTAGCAAGTGCTTGTTTAAGCCTTTTTGCCGCGAGTGATAAAGAAATTTTAGACTTTTACTCTAGCAGTGTTAAAGCGCAATTTCCAGACGCAAAACTAAGCATAGTCAAAAGAGAGAAAGTTGCCGACACAGGCTTTGAAAGCATAGTGTTAAGCATAGAGGTGCAAGGTGCAAAGCAAGAAGAAGTGCTTTTCACAAAGGACAATTTAATCGTCCCTGACATCATCGACCTTAAGGCTAAAAGCTCTTACCGCCAAGAATTTGAAATCAAAAAATTCGAACAAGCGCGTGAAAATTTTGCCAAAAATGCCAAGAAAGAAGTGCAAAAAGAAAAAATGATTATCTCTTTAGGGGATAAAACCAAGCCTAGCATTTATGTTTTTTCTGACCCTGAATGTCCTTACTGCATAGAGCAGCTTAAAAGTATAGAAGAAGAGCTTAAAACCAAGCAAATCAACCTTATCCTAGCCCCTGTCGCACACGGAAAAAGTGCTTTTGAAAAGTCCGCCCTCATCTATAAAGAAAGCAAAAATGCCAAAACAGATGCGGAGAAAATTGCCATTTTAAGAAAGTATTTTAACCCAGAGCTTAAAAGCTACCCTAAAATAAGCGAAGCTGAAACAAAAGCCGTTTTTGAGCTTTATAGAAAATACCGCTCCTTAGGACTTGTCGCTACACCGACCATTATAGAATGAAAGCTTTTTTTAGCCTTTTTATAGCCTTGTTTTTGGTCTCTTGTGCCTCACAAGGCTTAATGCAAACTGCCCTTACAACAAATAATGAGGGCATTTTCATCAAAGCAAAAGAGGGCGAAAGCTTTAAAATCATCTTTCATAACGCCTCCTCCACACAAAGCGAACTTAGCGTTAAACTCTCACGAAGTCTTCAAAATTTAGGCTTGAAAGAGGTAAAAGAAAATCCAACCTATGAAATTTTACTCAACTACATCGACTTTAAAAAACGCTCTTACGCTCAAAGGGTCAGCACTTCAGCGGACTTTTTCTTTAATCTTGACCCCCTTGAAAGCAAAGGAGAATGGCTAGTGGAAAATTTTTACACCCTGCAAGTTAATCTTCAAATTCAAAGCCAAAATACCACACAAAAAACAAGTCTCTTAGCAAGAACAGCTTATTTAAGCGATAAAATTCGCTCCCAGCTTTCCTTAGAAGACAAGATTATTAAGCAAATCGTAGGCTTTTTTTATTTTGACTAGGCACACCCGCCACCCAAAATTCGCTTTTTGTTAAATTTTTGAAAAAAGCTATAAACTTTTTTTTAAACTAAACGATATAGTGGATAACAAGCTCAAGGATTAGAGCTTGAATTCATTTAAAAGGATTTAAAATGGGATTTCGTATTAACACAAATGTTGCGGCACTTAACGCTAAAGCTAACTCCGACCTTAATAGCAAAAGCTTAGATGCTTCTTTGGCAAGACTAAGTTCTGGTCTTAGGATTAACTCAGCAGCAGATGATGCTTCAGGGATGGCGATAGCGGATAGCTTACGCTCTCAAGCTTCTACTTTGGGACAAGCTATTAACAATGGTAACGATGCGCTTGGCATCTTGCAAACAGCAGACAAGGCTATGGACGAGCAGCTTAAAATCTTAGATACAATTAAGACTAAGGCAACTCAAGCAGCTCAAGATGGTCAAAGTCTTAAAACAAGAACAATGCTTCAAGCAGACATCAATAGACTTATGGAAGAGCTTGACAACATTGCTAATACAACTTCCTTTAACGGAAAGCAGCTATTAAGTGGTGGTTTTATCAATCAAGAGTTTCAAATAGGCTCTAGCTCAAACCAAACCATCAAAGCAACTATCGGTGCGACTCAAAGCTCTAAAATCGGTCTTACGAGATTTGAAACAGGTGCGCAAGTCATTAAAAGTGGCACGGCTCAAATGACCATTAAAAACTATAATGGTATTGACGATTTCAAATTTCAAGCGGTTAAAATCTCTACTTCCGTTGGAACTGGACTTGGTGCTTTAGCTGAAGAGATTAACAGAGTAGCTGATAGAACAGGTGTTCGTGCTAGCTTTAATGTCCAAACTGTAGGTGGTAGGACCGTTATGGCAGGCACAACAAATGACAATTTCGCAATTAATGGTGTAATTATCGGTAAAGTAGCATACGAAAATGGGGACAAAAACGGCTCCCTAATTGCCGCTATCAATGCTGTTAAAGATACTACAGGTGTTCAAGCAGCTTTAGATGAAGAAGGTAAGCTAGTGCTTACTTCAGCTGATGGTCGTGGGATTAAAATCACAGGTAGCATAGGTGCTGGTGCTGGTATAGCCATTAATATGATGGAAAACTATGGGCGTTTATCCTTAGTGAAAAATGATGGTAGAGATATAGCAATAGAGGGAACTGGCTTTGGCTTTGAACACGATAAGCTTGTCTCTCAATCTTCTGTTTCTTTAAGAGAGACTAAGGGGCAAATTTCTAAAGATTTGGCTGAAGCTATGGGCTTTAACTCTGTGGAAAGACTAGGAAGTATCCAAGTAGGCGTTAGTTCTCTTACGGTGCTTGCAGGAACAGGTATGAGTACTATAACAACTCTTGTCAATAGTGGTGGTAGTGGTTTTTCTATATGGGTAACTTCTAAAATTTCAAATGTTGGACTAATGGTTGATATAGGACCTGGACTTGGACAGCTCTCCACCATATCATTCTCTGCTATGGGTGTAAGCGGTCTTTCAGCTCTTGCTTTCTCAACTGTTTATACTGTGGCTGTAAATGCAATCTCGAGTGTTAGAGGCGATCTTTTAATTGGTTCGGCTCAAGCAAATGGTCTTAGTGTAGTTTTATCTAATCTTGGCGTTGTAAGAGAAACGACTAAGGCTGAAAATATCGGTCAAGTGCAAACCGCAGGTGTAACCACACTCAAAGGTGCTATGGCTGTAATGGATGTGGCTGAAAGTGCTATCATCAACCTAGACCAAATCCGTGCGGACATCGGTTCTGTGCAAAATCAAATCTCAGCAACCATCAACAACATTACCGTAACTCAGGTTAATGTCAAAGCTGCTGAATCAAATATCCGCGATGTGGATTTTGCAAGTGAAAGTGCAAACTACTCTAAAGCAAATATCCTAGCTCAAAGTGGAGCTTACGCGATGGCTCAAGCAAACGCTAGCCAGCAAAATGTTCTAAGACTACTTCAGTAATCATACTCTAGTGGCTTAAACTTTCTTAGCTCTCGCTTCGTGCGGGAGCTTTTTTTATGAATAAATTAATAATGTTTAAAAGATTATTAAATATCATAGCTTTAAGTGCTTTATTAGCAAATTTTGCTTTTGCAAATGATCTTCTTGCTAAGCTAAGTAATGATGCGGTGAGTGATAACAGCGTAGGAGTAAAAATTCTTAGCCTTGATGAGATGAAAGAGGTTAGGGGTGGGTATGTGGTTTCATTACAAATTGGAAGTGGCTGGGGCAATGCTAATGAAATGTATGCGGTGGCTTTATACAGCGGAGAAGAATTTTCAAAAGGTCTATGTCCTTTAGGACAAACAACCTGTAATAATCACAATAAAACAATGCTTACAGCTTTCAATCAAGTGGTTAATCAAAAATACGGTGAATATGGGCTATTTCCCGTTTATACCATTAAAAGACAGGTAAAAGTTTCAAATTTAGGAAAACCTTATGTATTTTTTACTTACGGAACGGGTGCTTTAGACGCAAATATGATGCTTTACAAATTTGATGCCGTAACTTCTGGCTCCCATTTAAATTATAATGCCCTCATCAAGGATATTGCAAAAAATTATAAAGCATATATGGAAAATCAACTTGGTGGCTGGAGTGTAAGGTAAAAATGATTAATAGTATAAGCCCTTATCCAAATAATCACGCAAATGCTTTTAATAACACATCAAACGCAAAATTATCAAGCACCACATCAAGTTTGATTAGCGATAAAACTCAAGCGGTAGATAAAATTTTAGGCTATGGCGTGGATAAAGAGGGCTTTTTTACAAGTGATTTTAATGAAGCAGCAGGATTGCCAAAGGATTATAAGATTTATGCTAAAGATATGGAAAGCTTTGTAAGATGGGAGACTGGAGATGGATATTTTTATGCAACTCACACTTCCATAGATATTGCCAAAACCATAGGTAATGCTTATAAAGTATTCTCACAACTTATACCGCAAACTTCAAATTCCACCTTTTCTCAAGAAGAATTAGCAAACATACCTTATGCTTTTATCTTAGATAAAAATCTCAACATCACTCAAACTTTCACTAAAGATGAATATGAAAAAATAACTTTCGCACAAGATAGAATTAATTTGACTTTTAACACTTTTTCTAATTATGGATTTGACAAAATTGACATTAATAATATTTTTAGCAACAATAATGGCGATGTTGTTTTAAATAAAAATGCCTATATTGAAAATGGTAATGCAAATAAGGGCGGAGTTTTAATGGCTCTTTTGAATTCTCAGCTCTATGGTGCGACAATGTATTTTTTAGAAGGCGATACAAAATTATTTGGAAAAATATTAAACGATAAAAATATCAGCGATTTAGAGCGTAAAGATTTTCAAAATTTTATGAATATTAATAAAACACAAAGTGCTTTTTTAGCCTCAAGTAATCCTAATGACTGGAACCCTTTTGAAGAGCGGTTGTCGATGAAGCTTTTTATTCAGCGTGCTAATATTACAGGAAATGCTGAATTATCCAAACTTGCAACAAGCTTAGATGAAGAATATCAAATGATGATTAACTCTAATATAAGCTTAAATGAATTTAAAAACACATATTTAGATTTTAAAAAAAGACACGATGAATTTGTAAATCTCTTAAAAGCAGAAGAGAAAATGCGAGGAATTAATAATATTGATTTAACAAAAATGATTAAAAGCGATCAAACAAAAAAAACAAAAAATCCCCGCACCCCCATACAAAGCGAAAGTCAAAACAAAGAAACCTATAAAGATGACAATGCTAAAAACGAGCTTTTAAAAAAATTATTAGAAAATAAATTTGGTAAAAGTGAAGAATTAGAACTTCTTTTTGGGATTAAATTTAGTGATGATAAAACAGGAGAATTTAGCAAAATTCTTTCTAAAAACACTCTAAAAAGTGTGGATATAAAGGCGTGAGATCTATGTTTTTTCTTAATATAAACTTTTTAATTTTAAAATGATTTCATATTTAAAAATACACAAAAATTCCTATTCGAAATTTTTTTATTTATATAATGATAATAGCTATTAAAAAATTTATCAAATTATAAGTTTTTAAAAAATACAATACGCTTTTAATTTTTAAAATGAAATTATTTATCATTTTTAAAAGGAGTAAAAATGCGAAAAATTTTTAAAGTTGCATTGTTTATAATGCTAATTTCTTCTTTTAGTTTTTCTAAAGAAGTGATTCTTAAAGATGTTTTAGATAGGGAAGTGAAGCTCAATCTGCCTGTCAAACGCATAGCTTTGGGTTTTTATTATACGGATTTTTTAGCTGTTGGCGGAGTGAAAGCCCTGGATAAGGTTGTGGGATTTTCTAAAGCAGTTTGGACGGATTGGACTCCTGCAAGTTGGGAGCTTTATAGTAAAACTTTACCGAAATTAAATTCCATTGCAGATTTTGGTGAGGTTGAAGTAGGAACCTTTTCCGTAGAAAAAGTGCTTTCCTTAAAGCCTGATTTACTTATCTTAGCGGCGTGGCAATATCAAGTTTTAGAATTTGATTTAGAGCCTATTATAGAGGCAAATATCCCCATCATCGTGCTAGATTATAATAAGGAAAAAGTCGAACTTCACGCCAAAAGCACGGAACTTTTAGGGGTAATTACAGGAGAAGAAAAAAGAGCTAAAGAGCTTGTTGATTTTTACAAAAATACCGCAAATGAAGTTGCTAGCAGAATAGAAAAGGCACAACTTCCTAAGCCCAAAATTTACATAGAATTTGGCAATAAAGGTCCTAATGAAACAGGCTTTACCTATGGAAAGGATATGTGGGGAGCTTTGATTGACTTAGCAGGAGGTGAAAATATCGCCGCTCCTTTTGTTAAACAATGGGCGCCTATTAATCCTGAGCAAGTTCTCATCTCAAAACCCGATGTCATTATGATAGCAGGACGCGAAACGGAACTTAAGAAAAATCAAGAAGCGATGGTTATGGGCTTTAATATCGATGAAAAAGAAGCGTTAAAAAGACTAGAGGCGTATAAAAATAGACCGGGTTGGAGTGCATTACCCGCCATAAAGGATAATAGACTTTATGGGCTTTATATGGGTGCTTCAAGGACCTTAGCTGATGCTGCAATGATACAATACATCGCTAAAGCTTTGTATCCAAGCTTGTTTGAGGACATTGACCCAATTCAAACCTATATCAATTTTCACAAAAACTATCTCCCCGTTATACCTGAAGGGACTTTTGGGATACAAGCAAAATGATAGAAGAAAGCTTAAAAGCACATAGAAAAAGGGAGCTAAAACGCCTATTTATCATACTTATATTTATGGGCGTGGCTTTCATCTCTTTAATTTTTGACATCGCCACAGGTCCCTCACTACTCGCCCCTAAAGAAGTTTTAAACGCACTTTTATCGCCTTTTTCTTCAAAAGAAATCGACCAAACAACCTTAAGTATAGTCTATGATTTAAGACTTCCTATGGCTTTGATGGCTTTGGTTGTGGGAGCAGCTTTAGGTATAGGCGGAGCTGAAATTCAAACTTTACTCAATAATCCTATGGCAAGCCCCTACACTCTAGGACTTGCGGCGGCTAGTGGCTTTGGGGCGTCTTTGGTGATAGCCTTTGGGAGTTTTGGCTTGCCTCTTATCACAGCTGTTCCTGTGGGAGCGTTTTTAATGACGATGTTAGCTGCCTCTGTGCTTTTTGGTTTTGCAAGTTTTAAGAGATTTGACTCAGCTATGCTTGTTTTGGTAGGAATTTCTTTACTTTTTTTATTTCAATCTTTTCTCTCTTTGGTGCAGTATCTTTCTGCTCCTGAAATTTCACAACAAATTCTTTTTTGGCTTTTTGGCTCTTTGCTAAAGTCAAATTGGACAAATTTGCCCATCGTTAGCATAGTAACTCTCATTTGCGTTTTGTTTTTGCTACGTGATTCTTGGGCTTTAACCGCACTTAAATTAGGCGAGGCAAGGGCTAAGAGTATGGGGATTAACCTCAACTTCCTACGCTTTAAAACCCTTGTTTTAGTGTCCATTATGACCGCTACGGCGATAAGCTTTGTTGGTGTTATAGGTTTTATCGGGCTTGTCGCACCGCATATTGCTAGAATGTTGGTTGGAGAGGATCAGAGATTTTTCCTACCGAGTGCTATGTTTGTGGGAGCGGCGTTTTTATCCATCGCTTCGGTTTTATCTAAGGTCATTATCCCAGGGGCTTTATTTCCTGTTGGCATCATCACTTCTTTAATTGGTGTGCCTTTCTTTTTTTGGATTATTTTCTCAAGGAAAAGCTATGCTAAAGCTTGAAAATTTCAGTGTGCATCGCAAAGATTTATGCGTTGTAAATCAAATCAATCTAAATCTTGCAAGAGGTAAAATTTACGCTATCTTAGGCGCAAATGGAGCGGGAAAATCTTCGCTTTTAGGAGCTATTTTTGGAGACTTTAAAAGCGGAGGAAAAATCAAATTTGAAGATAAGGAGCTAAATAAAAAACTCATAGGCTATATGCCGCAGGATAATTATATTGAGGCGAGTTTAACCGCTCTTGAAGTTGTTTTGCTTGGACTTGGAAATCAATTAGGAATGTATTTAAGCGATATGCAAATCAAAAAAGCCGCAAAAATTATGGAAGAACTTGGCATTTTGCACCTAGCACAAAGGGACATCAACACACTTTCAGGCGGTCAAAGACAAATGGTAAATTTTGCCTCTGTGCTTTTGAAAGAGCCGCAAATTTTACTCCTTGATGAGCCTGTTTCGGCTTTAGACTTGCATCATCAGTGCGTTTTGTTAGAAAATGTCAAAAAGCACACAAAAGAGCAAAATTTACTTACCCTTGTGATTTTGCACGATTTATCCCTTGCGTCGCAGTTTGCTGATGAGCTTATTATCTTACACGAAGCTAAAATTAAGGCTAAGGATAAGCCCGAAAATGTGCTAAATAAGGACTTGCTAAAAGAGGTGTATCGCATTGATGCAGATATTTTTTATTGTGAGCGAGGTTTGCCTTGTGTTTTGGCTAAGGCAGCCGCTAAAGAATTGAAAGGAAAATATAATGAAATTTGTAGTTAAAATAGTGCTTTTAGGGCTTTTTATGATGAGTTTAGAAGCGAAAAATTATGAAGTGAAAATGCTTGATCTTGATAGCGAAAATCAAACGATGATTTTTGAACCAGCCGTCTTACACATAGAAGTGGGCGATAGTGTAACTTTTATCCCAACCCACAAAAGCCACTGGGCTAAAAGTATCATCGTGCCTGAGGGCGCTAGCAAATTTGAAAGCAAGCTTGATGAAAAAGCAACTTTTACATTTGAAAAAGAGGGCGTTTATCTTTATGAGTGTCCGCCACATAGAATGATGAATATGGTAGGACTCATACAAGTAGGAAAGGCACAGAATTTAGACAAAATCAAAAACGCCGTTCCTAAACTTGAAAAAAGAGTGGTAACTAATCAAGGACGCCTTGAAGCTTATGTCAAAGAGCTAAAATAATGCTCCTCATCGCCACCTGCAAGGCTTATAAAGAGGGTAATAAAGCCTTAAAAAATTTGCAAAAAAGCTTAGAAAATTTGCATTTTGAGTGTGAATTAAAAGCTTGGCAAGAAATTGATGTAAAAAATTTAGCCTCAAATACCCTCATCTTACCCCTTGCCGTGTGGGATTATAGCTTAGAATATGCGAATTTTTTACATTTTTTAAACGCACTTGAAAAGGCGAAAATTAGCATTTTAAATCCTAGTGAAATTTTAAAAGCAAACGCTGATAAAAGCTATCTTAAAAGCTTAGAAAAAGCAAATTTACCCATTATCCCTAGCGTGATTTTTAAGCAAGATGAGGATTTTAATCTTAGTCAAATTCCTTTTGAAAAAGCCGTAATTAAACCCTTAGTCGGGCAAAGTGGAAATGGAGTGCGTTTTTTAGAGCAAAAAACACCCACTAAAGCAGAATTTCCCCACGGCGCACTTATTCAACCCTTTATCGAAAGTGTGGAGGAGCTGGGGGAGTTTTGCCTTATCTTTTTTGGGGGGAAATTTGCTTATGCTATCCATAGACAAACACAAAAGGACTGGAGAGCAAATTCAAATTATGGTGTTAAAATATCTCCGCTTAAAAATCCTCACAAAGCCTACATTAACTTAGCTTTAAAAGCTTTAAAAGCCCTTAATAGCTCAAATTTACTCTACGCTAGAGTGGATTTACTTCCACAAAAAAACGGCGATGCTTTCATCAATGAAGTTGAGCTTATAGAGCCTAGCTTGTATTTTGATTTTTGCGAAAATTCCCTTGATGAATTTATAAAAAATTTACTTCCTTTTTATCAAAAAGCTAATTGTTAGCCTATTTTTGCTACAATCAGGCTTTTTAAATGAAAAGAGGTAATATGATACACGCAGAAAAAATTTGGCTCGATGGAAAGCTTGTCGATTTTAAAGATGCGACCTTGCATTTTCTTACCCACTCTTTACACTATGGAAATGCTGTATTTGAGGGAACTAGAGCATATAAAACGGATAGAGGTTTGGCGATTTTTAGACTAGAAGAGCATACAAAAAGACTGCTTGAAAGTGCCAAAATTACGCTTTTGAACTGCCCTTTCTCACAAAAAGAGCTTCAAAACGCTCAAATAGAACTTTTAAAAGTGAATAATTTTAAAGAAAATACCTACATACGCCCTTTAATCTTCTTAGGTGATGGCGTTATGGGACTTTACCATATCAAAGCACCCGTGCGTGTGGGAATCGCCGCTTGGGAATGGGGGGCTTACCTAGGTGAAGAGGGGCTTGAAAAGGGCATTAGGGTTAAAATTTCTTCTTTTGCTAGAAATAGCGTCAAATCTTGTATGGGTAAGGCTAAGGCAAGTGCAAATTACCTCAATTCTCAAATTGCCAAATTTGAAGCCATAGAGGCAGGCTATGAAGAGGCTTTAATGCTTGATGAAGAAGGTTTTGTAGCGGAGGGAACAGGGGAGTGCTTTTTCATCGTTAAAAACGGCGTTTTAATCACTCCGCCTAATGATTTTTCTCTTAAAAGTATCACGCAAGATACCGTGCTTAAAATCGCTCACGATTTAGCAATCCCCGTGCTTAGACAAAGAATTTCACGCGATGAAGTTTATACAGCAGATGAGGCGTTTTTCACAGGCACAGCCGCAGAAATCACGCCTATTAATAACATTGACGCGAGGATTATAGGCAATGGCTTACGAGGAACAATCACAAAAAAAGTCCAAGATGCCTATTTTGACATAGTTTATGGGCGTAATGAAAAATATGCCTCAATGCTAACTTATATTTAAAGGAAAACAATGCCAGCAGATTTAAACGATTATTTTAATAAAAAAAATGGAAATTCAAACAGCGGAAACAATCAGCGTCAAAATTTCAATTTTAAGACTCCAGAATTTAATTTTAAAGGCTTTGGTAAATTTGCACCTGTGATTTATACACTTATTATCATTGTTTTGGTTTTAATTGTCGCAAAACCTTTTGTTATCATAAATTCCGGTGAAATGGGTATTAAGGCACGCACAGGTCAATATGATCCTAATCCTTTAGAGCCCGGACTTCACTTTTTCCTACCTTTCATCGATAGGGTGATTGTCGTGGATACTAGAGTAAGACAGATTAATTACGCTTCTTTAGAAGGAACGAACGAAAATTTAGGAATTGGCACAGGTGTGATTAATAAAAATAGCATTTCCGTGCTTGACTCGCGTGGTTTGCCTGTGTCTATTGATGTAACAGTGCAGTATCAATTAAATCCTATTCAAGTGCCTCAAACCATAGCCGTTTGGAGCTTAAACTGGGAAAATAAAATCATCGACCCTGTTGTGCGTGATGTGGTGCGTAGTGTCGTAGGACGCTACACGGCTGAAGAATTACCAACCAATCGTAACGCCATAGCCACACAAATTGAAGAGGGCATAAGAAAAACCATCGTAGCTCAACCAAATGAGCCTGTCGAACTTAGAGCTGTGCAACTTAGAGAAATCATACTTCCAGCCAAAGTTAAAGAACAAATTGAACGCGTTCAAATCGCTAAGCAAGAAGCCGAAAGAACAAAATATGAAGTTGAAAGAGCCAACCAAGAAGCCCTTAAAAAAGCTGCATTAGCAGAGGGTGAAGCAAATGCGACTATCATCAGTGCTAAGGGTAAGGCAACAGCTGTAAAGATAGAAGCGGACGCACAAGCCTATTCTAATAAAGAAATTGCACAAAGTCTTAACACACCTTTGCTTAATTTAAAACAAATCGAAACACAAAAAGCCTTTAATGAAGCCTTAAAGGTTAATCAGGACGCAAAAATTTTCCTAACTCCGGGCGGTGCAGTGCCTAATATCTGGGTTGATACTAAGGATGCTAAAAAACAAAGTGCAATTAGTCCAAACTAAAGGAACTAAGTGGAAAACATAAAAGAGTGGATTCTTTTTTATACCAGCCATTTTTATTTAGCAGATTTTATGCTTATTTTGCTGGTATTTTTGTTTTTCACTTGCATTTTATTTTTATGTATTTTTCTAAGCCACAGACCCGTCATAGCCCTATTTATCATCGCTTTAGATATTATCGCTTCATTTTTCATTTATATTTATGCTTACCGCTTTATCGATTTTGAGTTAAGAAGTAGGATTACAAGCATACAAAATCAAAGAATCATACAAAGCTCTGGAGCTTTTATAGTCGATTTTAACATCACAAATACCTCTAAATTTAACTTTAAAGATTGTAAAGTTACTGCCAAACTTTATCAAAATCCAAATGAAAATGATAATTTCATCACTCGTTTTAAAAAACGCTTTATAGCCTTTAGACAAAAAAGCAAAAGTTTTAATAATTTAGAAAAAGGTAGCACCCAGTTTCAAAGAATAGCCTTTGACAATTTTGACAAAGAGGGCAATTATACCCTTCGTTTAAGCTCGGAGTGTTTTTAATGCAATTTACCTTTTTTCATATCCTCGCCTTTGTGCTTTTACTCGTTTGTTTCGCCCTAATTTGCGTTTTAATCTTTCTCAAATTTAAACAAAAAGAAATCGCTCTTATTCTTTACAGCATTAACACTATATTTATGGCGATTTTAATTTATTCTGTTTTAACGACCATTAGCGAATTTACCACACAAGCTTCACTTTCTAAGCTCACTTATACTAGAGATCTAAGGCACGAAAGCCTCATTGTAAGTGGCAGAGTGCAAAACCTTACAAAATACGACATTAAAAAATGCTACTTGCATTTAAGTATTACTAACAAAAAGGCAGTCGGCGGAGAGGTTTTTGCCGATGAAAATCTCAAAAACGCCACGATGAAAAATACAAGCGCAACCTACACCATAGAAATAGCCAACAAACTCCCAGGCAACACCTATAAAGAATTTAGTGCCAAAGTCCCTTTTCCACCGAGCTTTGACAATGCTGAATTTTATCACACTCTAAAATGTATCTAGCGTGAAAGTCTTAAATTTTTTCTATGAAAATCACCCCAAATTTGAGCTAAATTATGAAAGAAAACTTAAGCTCTATCCTGCAAATATCCTTTTAAAAGGTGCGAAAAATAGTGGCAAAAAACGCCTGATTTTAAATTTTCTCTCTTCTTTTAAAAGTGAAGAGGTGCTATTTATCGACCTTGAAGATGTGCGTTTTGAAAAAGAAAGTCTAAATAACTTAACACCTTTTTTAAAACAAAATACGCAAATAAAAATTCTCTGCCTCTATAATGCTCCTACTAATTTAAACTTTCAAAGCCCCATAAATACCATAGTTTGCACAAATAACGCTTTACTGAATTTAAAAGGCTTTAAGGAACTTTTTTTAAATTTTTGCGATTTTGAAGAATTTATTAGCATTAGCAAAAAAAATCTCCC
Source organism: Campylobacter vulpis (assembly GCF_014217995.1). Lineage (NCBI taxonomy): Bacteria > Pseudomonadati > Campylobacterota > Epsilonproteobacteria > Campylobacterales > Campylobacteraceae > Campylobacter > Campylobacter vulpis. The sequence continues at coordinate 196,641 of NZ_CP041617.1, read as the reverse complement.
CATACAACAGCTCTTAGGACTTTTCCTACAAAACGGACAAAAAGAGCATAATAAAATTTCCCCGAAAGAATTCAGTTTTTTAGAGCTTGAAATTTTAAAATACTTAGCCCTCAATTTAGGCAAAGAAATTAGCATTAATCAACTTTTTCTAAGCCTTAAAACAAAAATAAAAACCTCAAAAGATAGTGTCTATAAAAGTATAAAAGATTTAGAAAATCGCTTCATTATCACAATTTTAACGCACGGAGAAAAAAAACTTTTTAAAATTTATTTTAAAGATTTTAGTCTAAGAAATGCCCTTTGCATACAAAAAAATTTTAACGCCCTTTTTGAAAATATGCTTTTATGTGAGCTTTTTAAGTGTCAAGAAAATCTTTTTTATAATAAATTTTTTCATTTTTACACGCATCATCACGCCTATATCTCAAGCCCGACCTTAGACATAGATCTTATTAAACTAAGGGCTAAAAAAATCCTACCAAAAGCCCTTGAACTCGGTATTTTTCATATCGTTTTCATCACACTTTCAAGCGAAGAAAGCTTTTTTGAACAAGGCGTTAAATTTGAGATTTTACCATTTGATAAGTGGGCTTTGAGTTTTTAAGTCATATTCCATAAGTTTATACTTTTGTATCACTTGACTTACCATTTTAATATAGCTTCCACCAAGCTCGGAATAAGAATGAAGACTTTTAGCCGCCTCAAGTCCGCTAAATTCTCTACCATCTTTAGCAAATTCGTAGCGTTTCTTGCGAAAATTTTCATAAGCAAAATGACGATTTAAATTTAGCAAATAAGAATCCACACTTTCCTCCAAGCTATCAAAAATGCGAATTTTATGCTTAGAATTTGGCGCTCTATTTTCAGGAACTATGCCTTTTTCTCCCCAAGTCCATTCTCCAAAAAGATTATTTGCTTCTCTTGCAAAACGGCTTGTTGCGGTTGCACTTTCAATCAAGGCTTGTGCCATTGCCAAAGATTTAGGCACTAAACGCATTTTTTCATCATACTCCTGCCAAGAAAAGAGATTTTTAACGCGGTATTTTTCCCTTAAACTTGCAAGTTTGATTAAGCCCTCACTTTCCCTAAAGCCATTTTTAGCACTATTTTCTAAAAACAATTTTACAAAAGCCCTATCTTTAGCCACCTTAGCAAAAGAGCGGTCTAAAAGCGTGTTCATTTTCGCAAAAAAAACAGCTCTTCTTTCTTCACTTGGAAGCTTATAATAACTTTCATCAAAACCAGCAAAAGCTAGAGAGAATAGGCTAAGAAAAATAATAATTCGCTTCAAAACAGCACTTCACCTTACCCTTAAAATAAATTTTCTCATCTTTTAAAGAAAAACCAAGCTGTTCCCCACTTTTTGGGACAACTTTAACTTTATCCTTAATCCTTTTTTGCAAATATGCCAAATAAAAACAAGCTCCCATTCCCGTCCCACACGCTAAGGTTTCATCTTCAACCCCACGCTCAAAGGTTCGCACTTTCATCAATTTATCATCGATTATTTGTGCAAAATTCACATTAGCATTATATTTTTTTCTTAAAATTTGACAGGTTTTTTTGTCAAATTCCTCAATATTTTCACAAAAATGCACCAAATGCGGCACTCCAGTATCACAATGCTGCCACACCCTCCCCCCAAATTCAAAAGGCTCTTTAATATCCCTTGCCCCCCCCAAAACGACCTCAACTCCACTTTTTTTCACACTCGCTTCAATCACTCCCGCCTCGCTTAAAAAACGCATCTTAGATCCCACGCCATTATTATAATACGCAAAATGTGCCGCCGCTCTTGAGCCATTCCCACACATCGCCGCTCTTGAGCCGTCCTTATTGTAAAATTCCCATTCAAAGTCGTATTTTTCGTGGGGTAAAATCACTATCATACCATCAGCACCAACGCCCTCATAACGATTACACAAAAGGAGTGCTAACTCGCTTCTATTTGCTTTTTTACCAGCATTGAAAATCACAAAATCGTTCCCACTAGCACAATATTTAAAAACCTTCACCCCTACTCCTTTAAACTTTTAATAAATTTAACACAATTTTGCCTAAATTCTTCATAAGAGCCAGTGTTTTCTATCACAAAATCTGCCATTTCACGCTTTTTTTCTATATCCATTTGTGCCTCAATCCTCTTTAAAGCTTCTTCTTTATTTAAACCATCTCTTTGCATTAATCTTTGCAAACTCAAATTTTTAGGCGCATAAATCAGCACGCTTTTCCCTAAATTTTTATAAAAATCACTTTCAAAAAAAAGCGGAACTTCTACAAAAAAAATGCGTCCTTTTTGCTCTAAAATTTGCATTTTTTCAAAAAGCTCTTCGCGAATTTTAGGGTGCATAAAATTTTCTAATTTTTCTTTAGCTTCTTTATCATTAAAAATTAAATTTGCAAGGATTTTTTTGTCAATCTTGCCCTCTTTATCTAAATTTAAAGAAAAAAGTTCTGCTAATAAAGCGGCATTATTTTGCAAAATATCATTAGAAATAGTGTCCGCACTAAGGCTTTTAAAACCTAGTTCATTTGCTATTTTTATAAAAGAACTTTTACCACAAGCTATGCTCGCACTCACAAAATACGCATTTTTCATTTTATACCTTGTCGAAACTTTTTTTGACTAAAATACCCTTTAAATTCTTAAAGGTAAATAAATGATTTCATACGAAGATGCTGGAGTAAGTATAGATAATGGCAACGCCTTTGTAGAGGCTATCAAACCCCTTGTAAAAGAGACTTTTAACCAAAATGTTATCGGCGGTATAGGCTCTTTTGCTGGGGCTTTTAGACTGCCAAGCGGCTATCAAAAGCCTGTGATTTTAGGGGCGACTGATGGGGTTGGCACCAAACTACGCCTTGCTATTGATGCGAAAAAATATGGCACCATAGGACAGGATTTAGTGGCGATGTGTGTGAATGATTTGATTTGTAATTTTGCTACGCCTTTATTTTTTCTTGATTATTACGCTACGGCAAAGCTTGAAGTAGAGGTCGCAAAAGCTGTGGTTGAGGGCATAGCTAAGGGCTGCAAAATGGCAAATTGTGCTTTAATAGGCGGAGAAACGGCTGAAATGCCCGGAATGTATGCTAAAGATGATTTTGATTTAGCGGGCTTTGCGGTAGGTATAGCCGAAGAAGAAGAGTTAGAACGCTCAAATTATGTCAAAAATGGGGATTTACTTTTAGCACTTCCTAGTTCCGGGCTTCACTCAAATGGCTATTCTTTAGCTAGAAAGGTGCTTTTTGAAAGCCTTAAAATGAAATTTGATGATAAAATCGAGGGTAAAGATTTAATCGACATCTTACTTGAGCCTACACGCATTTATGTAAAAGACTTTTTAGCTATAAAACCCTATATCAATGCTCTAGCACACATCACAGGGGGGGGCTTAGTTGAGAATTTGCCACGCGTTTTACCCAAAGGCTTAGGTGCTGTAATAAGAAAACATCATTTAAAAACCCCTGAAATTTTCTATCACATCGGCGAAAGGGTCGAAGAGGCTGAAATGTATCGAAGTTTTAATATGGGCATTGGCTTAGTGCTTGTCGTAAGTCCTAGCAATGCCTCTAAGGTTCTAGAAAGCACAGATGCCTTTATCATCGGCGAAATTGTGATTAATGAGGGCGTGGTTTTAGAATGAGACGCATAGTCTTTCATCAAAACGGCTTTGGCGATTTGCTCGTATGTTTTAAAGCCCTTTATGCTATAAAATGCCTTTATCCAAAGGATAAACTCGTCTTAGCACAAAAGGGCTTTAGTGATGAAAACTTTCTTGAAAATATCCCTTTCATTGATGAAATTTATACTGGGGATAAGAATTTTGAAAATTTAAAAAGTGATATTTTTATCACAAATATACGCAATTCAAGCTTTTTTAAAACCCTACATAAACTTAAACTAGGACGCATTATCACCCAACCTCATCTTCTTAGTCTCCTTTATTTTGACACACCTATGCCTTACAAAAGAGCTAAACTTCATATGAGCGAAATTGCTCTAAAGCTCGTAAGAGCCATAGATAAAAGGCATTATGATACGAATTTTTCTAAGATTAATTTTAAAGAAGTGAAAAATTTACTCCCCAGTGATGATACTTTAAGCGAAAAATTCTTTAAGCAAAATAAGCAATTTTCCAAAATCATCGCCCTTAATATTTTTGGAAATCAAACTGAAAACATAGGCTTTAACCTCCTGCCTAAAACTTGGCTTGATTTAAGTAAAAATTTGAGTGAAAAATTCCCTGAAATTTTATTTATCTTAGTTAATTTCACACACAATACCTTACAATTTAACATTAAAGAAAAAGAAAATTTAAAAGTCTTTGTTAATAGTGATAGCATAGCCTCTCTTGTAGCTTTTTGCAACAGACTTGATGGGCTTATCTCTGTGGATACTGGCATAGTGCATCTTTGTGATATTTTACAAATTCCAAGCCTCATTTTTATCCCAAAACATACTTTTTATAGGTTTAGTGGCGGAAGCTATGGAGGGAAATGTGAAAAATTTTCTCTAGAAAATGGTTATCAAAAAAACTATGCTAAAATTATGCAAATTTTTTATAAAAAAGCAAATCACTTTACTACAAGGATTAAAAATGAAAATTCTATCTAAAATGGCACTAGTTGCTATTATTTCACTTACGGGGGTTAGTGCTATGGACTGCACGGCTATTTATGGAAAAGGTAAAGAGCAAATCAAGCTTGCCACAGGAAGCCCGGGAGAACTTGGACTTTTAGAAGCTTTAGCTAAGGCTTTTAATACTAAACATAATAGCTCTCTTTGTTGGATTAAAGCAGGAAGTGGAGAAAGCTTAAGACTCCTCAAAGAAAAACAAATTGACATCGCTATGGTGCATGCACCAAAAGCAGAAAAAGAAGCGATAAAAGAGGGCTGGGCAGCCAATAGAACTCTCATTGGATCAAATGAATTTTATATCCTAGGACCAAAAGATGATCCTGCTGATATTAAAAATTCAAAAAATGCCAAGGAAGCTTATAGTAAAATCGCACAAAAACAAGCACTTTTTTACACAAGAGCGGACAATTCAGGCACACACAAGAAAGAGATGAGCATTTGGAAAAATGCAAATGTCAAGCCTAGTGGAGCGTGGTATGTGGCAAATAAAGATTTTATGTTAGCCACCTTAAAAAAAGCAGATGAGACAAAGGGTTATTTTATGAGTGATTCTAGCACTTATAAACTTGCAAAAAATGAACTAAAAAATTTAGAAATTCTTTATGCAGGCGATAAAGTCCTAATCAACACCTATGTTGCGATGACGACAGAAAATCCTTCAAAATTAGCACTTCTTTTTGTAAAATTCTTAAGTTCAAAAGAGGGGCAGGATATTATTGCAAATTACGGAAAAGAAAAATATAAAGAAAATTTATACGAAAATGCCGCTTACGCGAAGCAGTATTTTGAGTGAAAAGGGAGCTTTTTAGCTCCTATTTATATCTAAAAGTAATACGACCCTTATCAAGACTATAAGGCGTAAGCTCGACCTTAACCCTATCTCCTGGCATAATGCGGATATAGTGCATACGCATTTTACCTGCTATGTGGCATAAAATGATATGTTTATTATCAAGTTCAACTTTGAAATTTGCATTAGGTAAAGCTTCGATTACATTTCCATCAATTTCTATGACATCATCTTTTGCCAAAATTTATCCTTTATAAGTCAATTTAAAGCCGTCATTTTAACAAAAAAAAGGTTTTTTTACAAGAAAAAAAATGTGTAAAAATATCGCTTTTTTTGAAAGCATATTAAAATATTAAGCAAAAATTTGCTAAAATTGCCTTTTTGATTTTAAGAATTAGCCTTTTGAAGGAATATAGATGAAAGATTTATTTTTATTTAGCTCTTTAATCGACCCAAGTCATACTTTTTCATACTTTTTTCACTTAGCTTTGGTAGCTTTATTTGCTGTGATTATTGCTAAACTTTCTACCCGTTCGATGCAGCTTATCCCAAGGGGGATGCAAAATATCAGTGAAGCCTTTTTAGAGGGCGTTTTGTCTATGGGTAATGATACTATGGGTAATGAAAAGTCCGCTAGAAAATACCTCCCTCTCGTGGCGACTTTAGGTATTATTGTATTTTTTAGTAATATCATCGGCATTATCCCGGGTTTTCACGCCCCAAGTGCAAGTTTAAATTTAACCCTTTCCTTAGCCTTAATCGTCTTTGTGTATTATCATTTTGAGGGCATTAAAACGCAAGGTGTGGTAAAATATTTCGCCCATTTTATGGGACCCGTGAAAATTCTAGCTCCTTTAATGTTTCCTATTGAGCTTGTTTCTCACTTTTCTCGTGTGATTTCTTTATCCTTTCGTTTGTTTGGTAATATTAAGGGCGATGATTTATTTTTAGCCGTTATTTTGGCTCTTGTGCCTTATATAGCTCCACTTCCTGCTTATGTGCTTTTGACCTTTATGGCATTTTTGCAAGCCTTTATTTTCATGATTTTAACTTATGTCTATTTAGCGGGAGCGACCATTGTAGAAGAGGGGCATTAAGCCCTGACGCTACTTGGCAAATTTAGCAAGGTTTTTTCTAAAATTTTCGTATTTTTTAACGCATCTTTTTGACAATTTTGATACATCTTTAACCCTGCCAAGCTTTTCCACACAGGACGAACAAAAATTTGATTTGCAAGGCAAACTTTAATAAATTCTTTTCTCAAACTAGGTTTTTTAAATTTTAAAGCACAGAGCCAAAAATTACTTTTCTCTCCCTCATTTTCATTGACAAATTCACAAAATTCACTCTCTTTAAAAAATTCTTTATAAAGTTTAGCCGTGTTTCTTTTATCAATCAAAAAGGCATTAAGCTTTTTCATTTGTGCTACGAGCAAGGCGGCATTAACATTACAAAGCCTATAATTAAAGCCTAGCGTATCGTGCTTATAGTGATAAGCATGAGGGATTTTAGCAGTTGTGCTTAAATGCCTTGCTCTTTTAGCGATTTTTTCATCGTCTGTTAGCACCACGCCCCCACAGCCTCCTGTGATGATTTTATTGCCATTAAAGCTATAAATTCCACATTTTCCAAAAGTGCCTAAGGCTTTATTTTGAAAAAAGCTCCCAAGTGCCTCTGCGGCGTCTTCGATGAAGATGAGATGATATTTTTCACAAATTTTCTTAAGCTCTACAATTTCGCCACTTAAACCAAAAGTGTGCATTAAAACTAAGGCTTTGATGTGCTTTTTTGTGTGCTTATTGAAACATTTTCCATTTTTAATAAAGGTATTTTTTGCTAAAAATTCACTCACAGCCCTCGCACTTAAACTTAGCGTTTTTAAGCTCACATCTAAAAAAATAGGCTTTGCACCAGTATAAGCAATGGCATTTGCAGTCGCTACAAAGCTTAAAGCTTGTGTGATAACTTCGCATTTTTCATCGATTTTATTTGCCAAAAGGGCGATGTGAAGGGCTGAAGTGCCGCTATTTGTCGCTATGGCGTATTTTGCGTTGCTAAATTTTTTGATTTGCTCCTCAAATTCGCCTACAAATTTCCCCACACTTGAGACAAACCCACTTTCTATACATTCATTTAAAAGCGTTTTTTCCTCCGCCCCAAAGCAAGGCTCGTGAAGGGCAATTTGCTCTTTTTTATAAAGCTCTTTAATAAAAGCAATTTCTTTTTCAAACATTATAAATCCCTGTTTTATAAGCATTTAAATTCGCTTTCACATAAGCTAAAGTTTGCTCTAAACCCTCTTTGAGTGAAACCTTACTTTCCCACGCACTCACGCTTTTTAACTTAGAACTATCACAAAGTAACCTCGTAACCTCGCTATTTTTAGGGCGAAGTCTTGTTTTATCTTGAGTGATTTTAACTTCAACTTCACTTAACTCACAAATCAACTCTAAAACCTCGCTCATTGTATATTCCACACCACTGCCTATATTATAAACCTCGCCAAAGTCGCCATTTGTGAGTAAGGTCGCAAAACCCTCGCAAGTATCCCGCACGAAATTTAAATCCCTCTTCGTGCTTAAATCCCCCACCTTAAGTTCCCTCGCTCCGCTTAAAATCTGCACCATCATCGCAGGGATAAAAGCCCTTGCACTTTGACGCGGACCATAAGCATTAAAAGGACGCGCTACAATGATAGGCAAATTAAAGCTATAAAAATAACTAAGAGCAAGCATATCTGCACCGATTTTACTCGCAGAATAAGGACTTTGAGGCTGGAGAGGGTGCTTTTCATCAATGGGCGTATAAATCGCACTTCCATAAACTTCACTCGTTGAAGTATGGATAAAGCGTTTAATGGCGTGTTTTTTAGCCGCTTCAAGCAAATTTAAAGTGCCTTGTATGTTAGTATCAACATAACTTTGCGGTGCAGCGTAAGAATAAGGTATGGCAATTAAAGCTCCTAAATGTAGCACCGCATCAACGCCTTTTACAAGGCTATCGCAAAAAAAGCTATCCCTTAAATCTCCACTGACAATCTCCAAATCCTCCCTACACTCCAAATGCTCCAAATGCCCCCAAAAATTAAAAGAATTATAAAAACTCAAAGCCCTAATTGCATAACCCTTAGCGTGTAAAACCTCGCAAAGATGTGAGCCTATGAAGCCGTCCGCTCCTGTGATGAGAATTTTTTTCATTGACTTAGCCTTTCTACATATTTGCTTAGATCCTTTGCTTTTAGAGCATTTTCAAGCGGAGTGATAGCAAATTTTAGCGTTTCTTCTTGTGCTTTTACAAAGCCAAAAATGCTTTGCATAAAATCAAGATGTTCTTTAATATAAAGCACATTTTTATTAAAAAAATCCTCTTTAGTGAGAGGATTTAGCACTAAAATTTTATTTAAATTCATACAAAAATGTGCAAAAAAGGAGTGGATAAGCTCATAAAAAACACTACTAATCACACTAAATTCATCTCTAAATTTATCAACCTTTAGCACAAGTGAAAAACTCGCACTCGCACCCTCTTCTAAATCAAGCGTATTAAGCCTTAAAAACTCAGGCTCGATATCCTCATAATAAGCCCTTAACATCGCTTGAAACCCTACACATTCTTTAAAAGCTTTTTTGACTTTAGCATAGGCTTTAAGGGCGTATTCTTTTTGCTTATCCTCGCTTAAAGACTGGAGCTTCTCTAAGTTTTGCTTATTTTCACTAAAATCCTTGCAACACTCGCTAAAAGGCTTTTCTATCATACCCTCTATCCTCGCACCTCCCTCTGTGGCGTTATAAATCTTAGCACTTACGACATATTTAATTAAATCCTCCAAAATCTGCCTAAAGAAAATCCATATCTCGTGGCTATTTACAAAACCCTCCCCACCATAAGCTACAACCTTGACTTTCTCATAAGCCTCGCTTTCAAAATTTGCACTATGTTGATAATCCTTAGGATGCGAATACCCCACATCATTATAAGCTAAGTCCTGTCCAATGAAAACAAGCTCCTTAAACTCAAGCTCTAAAGCTATGGCTAAAGCCATATGTGCCACGCTCACAGCAGAAGATAGCAGGGCAAAAGCCTTTAAATCAACATATTGTGCGAAATTTAAATGTTTTGGGATTAGGACATAATCTCTCCCTCTTTTTTCTAAATACTCAACGGCATTTGGATGCACTAAAGAAGCGAGTAAAAAAGTTGTTTTTTTATCCTTATCCCCAAAATCGTGCTTAAAAAACTCCGCCGTAAAGTCCGTGCGTTCTACCATACACACATAATCAGGCACGATGTCATTTTGCATTAAGATAGGATAAGCACTATCAGCCGCAAAAATGATAACTTTTTCTTGCACCTCTTTTAAAAGCGGAAGTTGTTTAGTAAGACTTGGTCCCGTGCTAACAATCACGCAAGATTTAAATTTAGCCTTTCTTTTTGCCAATAATTCTTTTAAGCTAGGATTTTTAATCATAGAAGCTAAATTATACACATATTGTCTAATGCCCTGTAAGGCGTCTTTTGGGTCGTTTCCCTGCTTTAAAATGCTCTTTTTAAAACCCTCCATTAAAAAGGAATTTAGGGCTAAAATTTCCTTTTGCTCTGTCGCATAAAAATCACTCATAAGCTCTAAAAAATAAGTCCTAGAATAAGCTAAAAAAGGCTGGGTCTCAAAAATATACTCCATTTGGCTCACTTCATTAAAAATCAAAAGCCTTTTTTGTGCTAAAGCCGTGCTTAAATCAATGTTTGACAAAACAACATAAAGCAAGGCTAAATCTTTCTCATAAATAACTAAATGACAATGATAAGGATTTTGCAACAAATTCTCTATCATAAAAGCATTAGAAATACCATAAAAATAAAGCACAGGATAAAGCAGATACTTTTCTTTAAATTCCTTTAGCCTCTCTTCAAATTCCTCATAATCAAACACCAAACTCCCATTTTCTGCAATGAAATTTTTATAAAACACTCTTTCGTTTTTTGCATATTCCTCCGTAATTTTAAAGGCATTTTTGTTTTTCTCATCAAGGCTTAAAAGTGCGTTTTGTAAAGAGGGACTAAGATGGGCTAAATTTCTTTCAAAAATACCAGACATCAAAGCCCCCAGCCATCTGCTACGACTAAGGTTTGCCCTGTGATAAATTTGGCCTTATCGCTCAGTAAAAATGCTATCATTCCGCATACATCACCAGCTTCTAGCATTCCCTTACTCGCACAACATTTTCGGTAAGCTTTTAAAAAGCTATCAACTTGATTATCCAAAATTCCCCCACTTGCTAGGGTATTAACCCTGATATTTGTATTAAAAAGCTCTTTAGCCATCCACACGCCAAGATGATTAATCCCCGCTTTTATCACGCTATATTCTAAAGAACTTTGCATAGAAGTTCCCGCATAATTTTCAAATTTAGGCGCATAAACGCCCATAATGGAGCTAAGATTGATGATATTTCCATAGCCTTGCTTTTTAAAAAACTTCACAAAAGCATTTGCCGCTAAGATAAAGCCACCAAGATGTAAATTTAAACTCTCACAAATTTGCTCAAAACTAGCCTCATAATAACCCACTTTCCCCCAGTCCTTTCCGCAAGGATAACTTGCATTTACAAAGCCATCAATTTTAGCAAAATGCCGCACAGCCTGACTAATAGCACTTTCTAAGCTTTCCTTACTTGTAATGTCAAGCCTCACGCTTAAAAATTCGCCCCTTAATCCTTGCGTAAGTTTGCTTAAATTCGCTTCATTGATGTCTGCTAAAACAAGCTTAGCATTTTGCTCTAAAAGCTCCTTACTTAATGCAGAGCCTATACGCCCACAAGCTCCAGCTATGAAAATGACCTTATCCTTTAGCATTTAGCCTCCTTTCTCTTAGTAAAAACTCCACAATTTTAAAATCTAATTCGCTATCAATGTCAAAGGCACTCTCCTCACTCATCACATATAAAGCCGTTTTCGTGCCAAAAACATCATCTTGCTTTAAAAGCCTCTCCCTATCAAATATATAAATGCTCGCATTCATATCATAGCATTTAGGTGCTTCTTGACGGCACACAAAAGAACAAGGCTTAGAAGTATCAAAGCCTCCCTCTTTAAGTTCTTCGATGAGATTAAAATAAGGATTACGCCTAGCAGGAACGGCGGTAATTAAATTCTCATAATCCCCACTTTTAAACAAGGCGTAAGCTTTTTTAATATCTTCACTCGTGCGAAGGGGTGCGGTAGCGTCAAGGTCGATTAAGGTGTCAAATTGCCTCTTAAAATGCTCCTCACTTCTTAGTAAAGCGTCCCTTATTACAGGCACTTTTGCCGCACTATCACTACTCATCGCTGCTTCTCTTTTGAAAAAAACCTCGCCGCCATATTTTGTAGCGACACTAGCTATCTCATCGCTATCGGTGCTAATGACTATATGCTCAAAAAGCCCGCTCTCTTTTGCTTGTAAAATGCTATAAGCAATGAGTTCAAGTCCGTCAATTTTACGGATATTTTTATTTTTAACGCCCTTACTTCCGCCCCTAGCGCAAATCGTGCAAAGTATCATTTCCTTACCTCATCACAAAGTTTTAAAAGCCTTTTTGCAACTTTGAGTGTGCAAAGGTTTTTATCATTTCTTAAAACCGCTTTTTGAAGTTTTGCTAAAAGACTGATGGTATCGCTTTGATAATTTAAAATTTCACTTTCATTTTCTTTAAAAATGCTTATTTTAGCCTCTCTTAAATCCACGCTTAAGCTTAGTTTTTTCGTATGGATAATGATTTGTCTTTTTTCAAATTTAGAAAAATAATTCAGCCTGATATGCACTTTTAAACCCTCTTTTTCTAAGGCTAAAAAGGCAAAATCATCGCTTTTTATCTCAAGCTCACTTATTTTGGCATTTTGAGAAAATTTAAGCCTTAAGTCTTTAAATAAAAATAAAGCCAAGTCAAGCTCGTGAGATAAATCAAGCAAAACGCCCCCACCAAGCTTCTTTTTCGCACTATAATTTTGTCTATAATCCACACTTCGCCACTTAGGCAGATAAGAATCGCACTCCAAACTCGCAAAATAAGGCTTTTCATCTTTTAAAAGCTCTCTTAATTTCTCCACCACACTATGAAAACGCAACAAATAAGCCACAAAAATGCGGTTTTTCCCACTTTCTTTAAAGGAGTAATTTTTCTCAAAAAGCGGTTTTTCCACTAAAATGCTTTTATTTTTCAACCTTTTATCTAAAAATTGAAGAGTTTTGTAATGCTTAGTAGTAATATTTGCGATGATAAAAAGCTCAAATACACTTAAATCAAGTCCTTTTAAAGAACGATAAATTGCAAATTCCCCAAATTCCTCAAATAAGCTTTCATTAGCACTTTTTGACACGACACTCACTTCAAAACCAAGGGTTTTAAGGGCTAAAAAATGCTTTTTGCCTATGCTTCCAAAACCAATAATTAGGGCTTTATTCTTTGATTTCATCATTTGCCCTTTTAAATTCCTCAAGTCTGCCTATATCAATCCAATAATCTTCTATCAAAAAGGTATTCACGCGACCCTTTTGCATCACTTTTTCTATAAGCTCTGGCATATCAAGGTAGGTATTTTTAGCTAAAAGCTCCAAAATTTGCGGCTCACACACATAAATACCCGCACTAACTAAAAAGCTTTGCATAGGCTTTTCCTCGATGTGTGTGATAAAGCCATTTTTTTGCTTAATCACCCCATAAGGCACTTGCTGATGAAATTCTCTCACACAAACGCTCATCAATGCTCCGCTTTTTTGATGTGCTTTTAAAAGCTCGTTAAAATCAAGTTCTGTTAAAATGTCCGCATTCATCACAACAAAACTTTGCTCCATTTTATGCTTTATGAGACTTAAAGCCCCTGCCGTTCCTAGCTTTTTACGCTCTTTCACATAAGAAATGCTTACATCAAATTCTGCACCCTTTTTGAAATAATCCTCAATAATTTGCCTTTTATAATTCACGCAAAAAATGAATTTCTCAAAACCTTGTGCGTGAAGTCTTTGAATAATATTTTCTAAAATAGGCTTTTTACCAACCTTTAGCATAGGTTTTGGCGTTTCTTTGGTCAGCTCTTTAAGGCGTGAGCCAAGCCCTCCTGCCATTAAAATAACATAAAAGGGGAGTTTTTTCGTGCTTAAAAGTGAAGAAATAGAGCGGATAGAAACGACCTCTCCCTTTTTATTTAAAACAGGAAAATCGTAAATATCCGTCTTAGCACTTAATTCTAAAAGCTTTTGTTTGCTTGTATTTTCTGCTATGGTAATGGGATTTTTGGTATAAATTTCTTTAATATTGCTCTTTAAGGTTTTGCCATTAATCAAAGCTTTTCTAATGTTAGAATCCGAAATGATTCCTAAAAATTCCCCCTTTTTACCTACCACTACGCCAAGCCTAACCCTCTCTTTTCCTATAATCTCAAGGGCTTTTTCTATGCTAGAATTTACACTTAGTTTTAAACTTTCAATATTCATTTTCTATCCACAAAATCTTTTTGTAAAATTGTAGCTAAATTTGTATTTTTAATCACATCTTTTATAAAAATCGATGGACTTTTTTTACTTTCAAAAGGGTTTTTAAAATGCTTCATTTTTTCTTTAAATTCCTCACTTTCAAGCCTTTTAAAAGCCTTTTTTAAATCTTTCATCTCACAATCTATGATGTTAGAGCCTCTTAACCTGCCTTTTTGTCTATCGCCTATATTAATGCAAGGGGTTTTAAAAAAGCCACTTTCACAAATCCCACTTGAGCTATTTCCCACCACTGCTTTAGCGTGTTTTAAGGCACTTAGATACTTAAGCGCTCCAAGATTATCAAAAAGCTTTGCTTTATGCGTGTTTTTAAGGCAGTAATTCTTTAGGGCTTGATTGATTAAAAGTCCGTTTTCATCGGCATTTGCCTTAGTAAAAATTAGAGTAATGTCTTTAAGCGTATCTAAAAAATCAAGTAAAATTTGCACTTCTTTTTTTGTATTTTTCAAATTTAGCGTTTCGCTGTGATAAGTGATGAGTAAGAAATTTTTAAGGCTTAAACCAAGCTTATTTTCAAGCTCTTTTTTGCTTAAAAGCTTTAATTTTTTGACATTTTCCCCCGCTAAAGAGCCGACATTAAAAATTCTTTTTTTCTCCTCTCCAAGCTGCATAAGCCTTTTTTTATAAGCTTTGGTGCTTACAAAATGAAGACTAGCCATTTTAGAAATGCTATGCCTAATGCTGTCGTCCATCGCGCCTAAAGTAAGCTCCCCACCGCAAAGATGAATAATAGGGATATGCATCATCAAAGCCGCACTTGCAACACCCAACATTTCATATCTATCCCCTAAAATAACCACCGCATCAGGCTCTAATTCATCAAAAGCCTCCGCAAAACCACTCACCGCCACCGCCAAGCTTTTCGCAAGGCTTAATCTATCGTCATTATCCTCTAAAATGGGAATTTTACGCGTGATGTTAAAATCTTTTTCGATTTCTTGATAAGTATTACCAAAACCCTCGCTCAAATGCGCCCCCGTTACCAAAAGCAAAAGCTCTATTTCCTCATCTTTCTCAAGCTCTTTTGCCAAATTCCATAGCAAATACCACTCCGCCCTAGTCGCACTCACAAGGGCTATTTTTTTTCTATTCATTGATAAGCTCATCTTTTTTGTAGGTTTTTAACGCCCTTTTTCCTAGATACTCCTCATAACGCATCGCACTTATGCCGTTTCCGGGGCGTTTTGTCGTTAAATTCTCTATGCTAAATTTCTCACCTTTTTGAATTGCACATCTTGCCACCAAGCTTTTTCTAGCGATGATTTTATTTTTCGCTTCGCTTTTACTTGCTTTTTTTATGCCACTTCCTAAAGCCTTTTCAAGCTCTCTTACACCCTTACACAGTGCCTTTAACTCTTCAAATTCCAAACTCGCCCTATGGTCAGGTCCTTCCATCGTCTTATCTAGGGTAAAATGCTTTTCTATCACCACAGCACCCAAAGCTACCGCACCCAAAGACGCCACGATACCCTCAGTATGGTCTGAATACCCCACCTCAAGTTTGAAAGCCTCTCTTAAAGTTTTAATCGCGTTTAAATTTACATCTTCAAAAGGCGTTGGATATTCGGTATTACAATGTAAAAGCGTGATCTTTTTCGTGCCGTTTTTGCGTAAAATTTCAAGGGCAGCTTCAATCTCACCCAAATTTGCCATACCTGTGGATAAAAACACCTTTTTTTTACATTTTGCCACCGCTTTTAGATAAGGTAAATTCGTAATTTCTCCACTTGGAATTTTAAAATAAGGCAAATCAAGCTCTCTTAAAAACTCCACACTTCTTAAATCAAAAGGCGTGGATAAAAAAACGATATGATGCTTTTTACAATGCTCTATAAGCTCAAAATGCGACTCGTAAGAAAGCTCGAGTTTTTTTATCATCTCAAGTTGGCTTTCCTCCTTAGTAGTGCTTTCTAGCTGATATTTTGCCTTTTTCGCACTCACACTGACGCAATCCTTTGCTTTAAAGGTTTGAAATTTCACCACATCAGCCCCTGCTTTTGCGGCTTGTTCGATGAGTTTTTTCGCTAAGTTTAAATCTCCATTATGATTCACCCCTGCTTCTGCGATGATAAGCACTTTTTTCACTCTTTAACCCCTACATAAATAAAATGATGCGCACTACCCTCAAATTCATAAAAATAAATCGGGTCATACTCTCCCAAATATAAGCATTTAAAAGGCTTAAAAAGCTCTTTCAAATCTGTCGCATTTTTGACAAAATGAATATAACTTGTCTCATTAAGCCTACCCTCTAAAACAACCTTTCTAAGCCCTTGCGAGTCCTCTTTTCCTGCGTGTTTGAAATAATAATTTTTCTCGCTCATCATCGTCGCAAAAAATACAGCCCCCTTTTCGCTCATTTCATAAAACTCGTCCATATTTTGCACTAAAGTGTTTTTAGGTAAATAATAAAGACTTTGATTTGCTAAAATTAAATTCATCTTTTCCTCAAAAAGTCCCACGAGACTGGCATTAGGCTGGATAATCTTACACCCCCCCCCCCCCCCAACAAGTTTTTCATAAGCTTGCTTTAAGCTTGGCACTATATCCACACCAAAGCATTGATAGCCCTTGCTTTTAAAAAAGGCACTATGCACACCATTTCCGCAACCAAAATCAAGCATATTCCCCGCTTTAAAATCAAGCTTGTATTTTAAAATTCTCTCATAAAATCTTACAATATGCCCATCGGCAAAACTAAGTCCGTAATTTAAATCATCATATTTTTTTGTATAAGCTGATAAAGAATTTTGCATTGTTTATTCTTTCCTTTCTAATTTACTTTTTAACGGGATTTCGCCTAAAAGTAACTTCTCAAGCATAGCGTTCGCACTTGTGCGATGAGTTACGAAAACGCACCGCGTTTGAAGTAAAAACGCTAAAGCCCAAGCCGTCCCTCGCAATGCTAACAAAACGCCTATTTAAGCTCGTTTTTAAGCTTAAATTCCCCAAATTCATTTTGATAAAAAAGCTCCTTATTGTAATGTTTTTCTATAATTTGCCAAAATTTTGTTTTTGAAATGCCTACAAAATTACAAAAATCCTCCACACAACGATTATCTAAATTATGGTCTTTCTTTTTGACGATTTGCACCGCTTCCTCACGGCTTAGTAATCCATACCTCACAAAACGCGCTGCATAATCACTACTCATAGCATGCCCAAATTTAGGATATTTCATCCACGCATGCACGATATAAGCTATGCTATCAACTTGGTCAAAATTTTCTGCCGTGTGCGTTCTATCCCACTCGCCTTGCAAATCGCAAAAACCACGCTTTTTCGCAAAAATATAATTTTGATACGAATTCCACTTTATAAAATAACTCAAATATATAGGCTCAAGCTTCTCTAAATCGTCCTTGCTAGGGTCGAAGAAAAGCTGTAAATTTTCCTCTTTTATCTCATCATCTAAAAACTCACTTAGGTCTATATCACTTGCTACGCCGTTTAGAAAAATGCCCTTAGCACTAGGAGTTTCCACTGCGTCCCCTCCGCCGTATTCATAACTCACATTTTCCCCATACACAAGCAAGGGCGTGTTAAATTTCAAAGCCATACCAAAAGGATAACTATAAATGAGCCTATCTAAAAACCAAGTCGGTTTGCCATATTTCTCAAAGGTTTTTAACATCACTTTTTTTTGCGTTTTAATGTCAGGCTTAAGCGTGATGAGATGACAGCCAAATTCCTCGCTAATATTTCGTAAGTTTTTCTTCCCAGCTTCAGTCATTGTGAAATTATCCTCCACACTAAAAAGCACAGGATTCATACCTAATTTTTCTTTCATAATATGCACTTGAAAATGACTATCCTTCCCCCCACTTACAGCAATCGCACAATCATACTCAAATTTACCATTACGGCGACGATGCTTATCACAAAGGGCTTCAAGCTCTTTAAAGCGTGCTTTATAGTCGATTTTATCTTTATTTTGATGATTGATACAAGCAGAACAGATATTTTTACCCTTTTCATCAAGGCTAAATTTAATCCCCGGACGCGTATCTGGCATAACGCAGTAATCACAATATCGCATTTTAATCCTTTTTGAAATTTAAAGCTAAATCGGCAAAGCTAGAAAAAACTCAACCCCCCCCCCCCCCCCCCGCACAAGAGCGGTATTTTAAAAAGAAAGCATTTTGCTTTCCTTCGCATAATTTTTCATAATTAAGAGTATCAAATACAAGTCCGCCTATACTAAAATGTGTCCAAAGGGTCGAAAAACGACTTTTAAAATAATATAAATTATCATCATCTTTCACGCCTCCGCCCAAAAGCACAAATTTCACACCCTTTTTCACACAAAATTCAAAGAAGAAATCAAGCAAAGCCGCATTTGCATTTTTTTCATTACAATTTGCACTAAGATGATAATAAGCAAATTCCTCTCCCACAAAAAAACTCGCAAAAGCTAGGATTCTACCCTCAAATTCAGCCCTTAAAACGATATTTTGCTTAAAAGTAAAAAGTGTATCAAAATATTTTTGGTTGAAAAAATAAAAGCTATCCGCCCTATTTCTTTGCATCGTTTTTTCATAAAGCTCACAAAAATCCTTAGAAAAACTTTTATCACAAAAAGAAATTTTAAGCTCTTTTCGTGCTTTTTTCACATAGCTTAAAATGCGTGGAGAATAAGCCTTTCTAAGACTTGTAAATTCTTGAGTGCAGTTGATTAAAACGATTTGCCTTTCTTTTTTAAAAAAGTCTAAATTTGCCTCATAAAAGCTCAAATTTGTATCAAAGGGGTGAAGTCTTAGAAAAAAGGCGATGATATTTTCACTCAAAGCCCTTTGTTTAAGGCTCTCTAGGGCTTGTTTTAAAAAGCTTTCATCGTTAGAATTGCTATAAAAACCGCTGTAACCATAAGGACTTTGCAGGTCAAAAAAGGGCGTGTTTGGAATTTGCTTTTTAAGGGCTATGGTTTTAAAAAGCTTTCCATTTTTCTCAAAGCTAAATTCAAACACCTCTCCATAAAGCCTCGCATAATCCTTGTTAAAATAAAGATCCTCACTAAAATTCCCGCTTTTTTCTCCCAAAAAAGCGTCTAAACTTACCCTACTCATTTTCCAAAGCTCCGCTTTCTTTAGGGGAGTTACCCCCCCCCCCCCCCCGTGTGTATCAAAAAAACTTCCCAAAGCCACCTCTCCTTTATAATGAGTTATCTTTAAAGCCCCGTCTTTTGTGCAAACAACAAAGCCTTCATTATTTACGCTTACAATCTCTCCAACAACTCCTTTAAATTCTTGCTTTAACATTTTGCTTTTATAAAACTTAATCAAAACACCATCAATAAAGGCTGAAGCACCTAAATTTGGGACATTTAAAGCACGGATAAAATTAAAAAGCTCCCTCGTGCTTAAAGTCCAGTCAATTCTCTCATCGCCCTCAACGCGGCGTTTGCAAACAAAGCCTTGTTGGGAATACGCCCTAACAGGTGGATTTAAAAATAAAAGCACCGCCTCATAAAGCAAAAATGCACACGCCTTATAAGCCCTCTTTAAAAGCGTGCTATAATCGTCCTTGTCATTAATCGCAAAACATTTTTGCAGGATAAGATCCCCTGTATCCACTCCGCTATCTACAAAATGCACACTCACGCCAAATTCTTTTTCATCATTAATCAAAACCCAATTTAAATTATTACGCCCACGATAAAAGGGGAGTTTGCTCGCGTGGCAATTGATGATTTTACCCTCAAAAGCTTCTAAAATCCTCGCTTTAAAAATTTGGTCAAAACTCATCGATACAAGCAAATCGGGCTTGAAGCTTTCAATAAGCCTCAAACTCTTTTCATCGTTGATATTTTCACACACAAAATGAGGGATAGCAAATTTTTGTGCTAATTTTTGCAACTTCATATCTTTTTTCACTCTTAAAATGACGAAAGCCACCTTTAATCTTTCATCATTTAAGAATTTCAAAAGGGCAAATCTCGCCCATTTTCCATCGCCTAAATACCCTATAATAAGAGGTTTTGCAGGAGTTCCCCCCCCCCCCCCGTGTGTGAAACTAGGCATTTTTAAGCCCTTCAAAAATTAAAATTTTATCAAGAACTACGCCCTCATTTTCTAAAATTTGAGTGCTAAGGCTAAGGCATTTTAAATTACTATGTGCATAAAGCTCTTTAAGACTTAGCTCATCATCAAAACGAAGTTTTCCCACATTGGTATAAATGCCCTCTTTAGGCTCGAAAAAATCGCCCTTACCCAAAGAGCCTAACGCACCACGCCCCAAAGCAGTAGAAAAAAACTTACCGCCCACTTTAAGCTTTTTAAAGGCTTTTAGGAAAATTTGACGCGTTTTTTCTCTGTCATTACAACACAAACTTGCCACATCAATCACCGCATCAAAGCTTTCATCTTTAAAATTATCAAGCTTTTCTAAATAATCGCCAATTTCAATTTGTTCTATTTGTGTGCTTAACTTTTCATCTTGCATTCTTGCTTTAAAGCGTTCAACCCCTGTTTTACTCCACTCTATGCCACTGACCTTAAAGCCCTCTCTTGCACAAAACCACAAATTTGCTCCTGTGCCAAGTCCTAGTTCTAAAATTTTAATGCTATTTCTATCTTTTACATTATAAAAATTCCTAGCGATAAAGCGAATCACACTTTCGCTTGGGTATTTACCCCATTCTTTTTTAGAAAAGATTTCTTCCCACAAAACACTTTTATTCATAACGCTCTCCCTCGATGATGTAAAGTTCATTAAGTTGTTTTTCTAAATCTTTTTGAATATGGATTTTAATACTTGTAATTTTGTAACCCTCCCCCTCATAAAGCTTTCTTAAATCTCCCTCATCACAATAGCGAATCACGCCCGTGAAAGCATCGCTACCGCTAACAGGCTTTACCAAATGATAGCCCAAATTCGCCTCCTCTTTAAAGCCCTCATTATAAAGGCTAGGGGTTAGGGAGAAAAATTTACCGCCTATTTTTAGCTTTTTAATCGCTTTTTGTATGATTTGCTTCGTTTTTTCAAAATCATTATAAGCTAGAGAATAGCTATCTATCCACGCATCAAAGCTTTCATCTTTAAAATTATCAAGCTTTTCTAAATAATCGCCAATTTCAATTTGTTCTATTTGTGTGCTTAACTTTTCATCTTGCATTCTTGCTTTAAAGCGTTCAACCCCTGTTTTACTCCACTCTATGCCACTGACCTTAAAGCCCTCTCTTGCACAAAACCACAAATTTGCTCCTGTGCCAAGTCCTAGTTCTAAAATTTTAATGCTATTTCTATCTTTTACATTATAAAAATTCCTAGCGATAAAGCGAATCACACTTTCGCTTGGGTATTTACCCCATTCTTTTTTAGAAAAGATTTCTTCCCAAATTTGCTCATTTGAGCCTTGATTACTCGAAACTTCTTTATTGTCTGCGTAAATTTTCATTATTTTCCTTTAAATGCAATGCGTTATTTTAACATAAGAATATAAATTAATATTATTTGATTATAATACTATGAAAATTAAATCATAAGGAAAACTCAATGTTTGAAGTTGTGATAGGGCTAGAAGTGCATGCCCAGCTTAATACCAAAACGAAAATTTTTTGCTCTTGTGCCACCTCTTTTGGTGAAGAGCCTAATACTAATGTCTGTCCTACCTGCCTAGCCTTACCCGGTGCCTTGCCCGTGCTAAATGAAGAGGCAGTGAAAAAAGCCATTTCTTTTGGAAAAGCCATTAATGCTACTATTCATAAAAAAAGCATTTTTAACCGCAAAAATTATTTTTACCCAGACCTGCCAAAAGCTTATCAAATTTCGCAATTTGACATACCCATCGTTGAGGGAGGGGAGCTTTTTATCACTATAAATGACACGCAAAAACGCATAGGCATTACAAGGGCACACTTAGAAGAAGATGCGGGGAAAAATATCCACGAAGCAAATTTTTCTAAGGTTGATTTAAACCGCTCTGGCACTCCTTTGCTTGAGATAGTAAGTGAGCCTGAGCTTAGAAGTAGTGATGAAGCGGTGGCTTATCTTAAAAAACTGCACTCCATTATACGCTTTTTAGATATTTCAGACGCTAATATGCAAGAGGGTAGCTTTCGCTGCGATGCAAATGTAAGCATACGCCCAAAAGGCGATACAAAGCTTTATACGAGGGTAGAGATTAAAAATCTTAATTCTTTTCGCTTTATCCAAAAGGCGATTGATTATGAGGTAGAAAGACAAAGCAGAGCGTGGGAGGACGGCACTTATGAAGAAGAAGTCGTGCAAGAAACAAGGCTATTTGATACAACTAAGCTTATCACGCGTTCGATGAGAGGAAAAGAAGAAGCGGCGGAGTATCGTTATTTCCCAGACCCTGACCTTTTACCCGTGCTTTTAAAAGAGGAATTTTTAACTTTAAGCATACCTGAACTTCCTGATGAAAAAAAAACGCGTTATATGCGTGAGTTTGGCATTAAAGAAAGCGATGCAGAGGTGCTAATAAGCTCTCTTGAGATGAGCCGTTTTTTTGAATATTTATGCGGACAAAATTTAAATCCTAAACTTTGCGTAACTTGGCTTACAACCGAGCTTATGGGACTTTTAAAGGGTGATTTAACCCTAGAAAATTCCCCTGTGAAAGCATCAAAACTTAGTATTTTAATCAAACGCATTGAAGAGGGGCAAATCAGTGCTAAAGCGGCTAAAGAAGTCCTAGCCTTTGTCTTTGAAAATGTGGAAGTGGAAATTGACGCAGCGATTGAAAAATTAGGACTTAAACAAGTCAGTGATGATGGGGCTATTGAGGCGGTAATTACACAAATTTTAGAAGCAAATGCCGATAAGGTCGCTGAGTATAAAAGCGGTAAAGATAAGCTTTTTGGCTTTTTTGTAGGGCAAGTGATGAAAGAGGGTAAGGGTGCTTTCAATCCTGCTAAGGTCAATGAGCTTTTAAAAGCGAAACTGACTTAAAGGATAAAAATGAAAAAGCTAGAATTACACATTTTTCGCTTTGATAAAGAGTTAGATTATGAGAGCTATTATAAGCCTTATATTTATGAGAATTATGAAAATTTTTTAAAGCTTTATGATTTACTCTTACAAGTGCAAAATGATGATATTTATTTTAAATTTGATAAAAATGAAAACTCTTATGTAAAAATTAATAATGTCCCAGTTCCTCTTTCTACGCCTTTAGAGGATATTTTGCTGCAATTTGGCTTAAATCTTATCATAGAGCCGCTTAGCACAAAAAGAGCCTATAAAGATTTGTTGTTTGATAAAAATGATTTTTGGGAGAAATTTACACTTTTAGCACCCTTTTGCGATGAAGAGGATAAAAGGCTTTATGGGAATTTGGAGCATTTTTATTACGCAGATGATCTTTTGGAATTTCATAGTGAATTTATGGGGAATGCCCTATTTTACCTTGCCTTTAAACTGATAGAAAAAGACTCTAGCAAAAAAGAGGCTATTTTGAAAATTTTATGCGATAAAGAAAGGGGGATTTTTTATCATCTTAAAAGCCCTTTTGATGAGCTTGAAAACGCTGTAAAATGGCTTTGTGAGGAAATTTTAAAACAAAATCTATTTGATAAAAATTTACTTTGCTTCAAAAAAGAAAATGAAAATAAGCCAAATTTTAAAGAACACTTGAAACATAATTTTTCAAATTTCAACATCGCTTGTTATAATTTTGACTTAGACAATTCTTTAAAAGCTAGATTAAAAGCTCGTTTTATCACATTTGAAAAGGCTTATCAAAATAATGGCTACACACTTTTAAAATTAAACGAGGATTTAAGCTATAAAATGGCAAGTGAAATTATTTTAGACGCTTATGATAGCGGAAGTGATTTTTTGTTAGTTAATAATGAAGATGATTTTTACCTCTTTGACACTTGTGCAAAAAAATTAATGCAAAGTTGTGGGAGAGATTTTAGCGATTTTTATATTTTAAGTCTTAAGGAATTTGAGCTTTTAACACAAGGCATTAAGCCAGATAGCCTTAGAAATCATACTTTAAAGGTAAGTTTAATATGAAAATTTCTTTAGAATTTAAAGATTTACTTTTAGAAAGGGCTTTGGAATTATTTTTAAAAGAGCATTTAGTGATGAAAAAAGATTGCGATTTTATCATTAGTGATACGAAAATTCCAAGCTCCAAACCGCTTTTCATCATAGCAAAAAACTCGCCCTTTTTATCCACACCTTTTAGCAAAGAAAAGCTTTTTTCAAGTTTAGAAGAATTTGATACTGCTTTAGAGCTTGCCACACAAAAACGCGTAGAAGAGGAAAAAAGAAAGCTTGAAACAAAGATTGATTATATCGCTAACGAATTTAAAAAAGACTATCAAAATAAAATCGATATGGCAATTTTAGAACTTAAAAATAAACTCGTCAAAGCCTTAGTTAATGAGTAAAAACTCTCAAAAACTCTACGCCACCATAGAAAGCGGTCGATTTAAGGGTAAAAAGCTACTTTTACCAAGTTTTGAAAAAACAAGAAGCACCAAAAGTATAGTAAAAGCTTGCGTTTTTAATGTCTT
Source organism: Campylobacter vulpis (assembly GCF_014217995.1). Taxonomy (NCBI): domain Bacteria; kingdom Pseudomonadati; phylum Campylobacterota; class Epsilonproteobacteria; order Campylobacterales; family Campylobacteraceae; genus Campylobacter; species Campylobacter vulpis. The sequence continues at coordinate 172,192 of NZ_CP041617.1, read as the reverse complement.
AAGAGAGAATTTAAGAGGGAAAATTTTCATTGAAGCCTTTGGTGGAAGTGCCTTAATGGCTGCTGAAGCTTTAAGCAATTATGCTTTCAAAGCCTATGCTATCGAGCTTGACAAAAATGCCTTTAAAATAGCCTCGCAAAATGCCAAAAATCTCGAAGCCAAACTTGAAGTTTTGAATAATGATAGCTTTTTACTCTTGCCAGAACTTTTGAAAAACCTTAATAAACCTGTCATTTTGTATTTTGACCCACCTTTTGACATAAGAGAGGGATTTAGTGGAATTTATGATAAGATTTATCATTTTTTAGAGAGGCTTGATTTAAGCCTAGTAGAGTGCATCATCTTAGAACATCAAAGTAAGGCTAAAACACCTGAAAATATAGCAAATTTCACAAGGATAAAATTAAAAAAATTCGGCATAACAAGCTTAAGTTTTTATGAAATTTTAAGCTAAATTCTTTTTATTTTGATAATAAAATTCAAAATTTATTCAGTTTTTTATAATATAATAATTATTATCAAAATCTAAAAAAGGAAACATAATGTCAGTTTTAGTCATCGGCGCAGATGAGATTACGCCTATTCGGGCTGTTTTGCAGGATTTAGGTGCTAAAAAAATCGTGCATTGGGACGCAAGAAATGAAAACAGAGTTAATAAAAAGCCCATTCCAAATGACACGCAATGTGTAGTTATGCTCACGAGCTTTCTCAACCACAACACAATGAAAAAAATCAAAACCGAAGCAAAAAAGCGTAAAATTCCCTTAGTATGTGCTAAAAGAAGCGTAAGTTGCGTGTATTGTGAATATTGCAAAATTTTTAAATTAGATAAAGAATTTTCTTGTTCTAAATTTTAACAAATAAAACTTTTTTTGTATGATTTAGCAAAACTATGCTAAAATTAACAGATACTAAAATTTCAAGGAGAACAAATGGCAGTAGCAGTAATTTATGGAAGTGCTATGGGAAACACTGAAAGTGCGGCAAACATCATAGCCGATAAGCTTGGCATTAGCGATGTTTTAAACATAGCAGACATTGACGCAGCAAAGATCAATTCTTACGATAAACTCATTTGCGGAACTTCGACTTGGGGAAGTGGTGATTTGCAAGATGACTGGGATAGCTTTGATTTTTCAAGCTTAAGCCTTGGCGGAAAAGTTGTAGCGGTTTTTGGTATGGGTGATAGTGAAAGCTATTCGGATACTTATTGTGGCGGTATGGGAAAATTAGCTCAAAATTTAAAAGACGCTGGAGCGACTTTAGTGGGCGAAGTTTCAACAGATGGTTATAATTTTGAAGCTAGTGATGCGGTTGTTGATGGTAAATTTGTTGGACTAGCTTTAGATAATGACAATCAAGAAGACCAAACTGAAGCAAGAATAGACGCTTGGATTGCACAAATCAAAGCTCAATTTTCTTAATCTCAAGCCCTCTTAATGAGGGTTTTCTCCTTTCATCTACTTAATTAAATTTTCTTTGATATAATTTTTTAAATTTTACGAGGAAATATAATGAAAAAAATGATTTTAATCGCAGGTCCTTGCGTGATAGAAAGCGAAGAGCTTGTTTTTAGCGTGGCAGAGGCTTTGCGAGAATTTAATGAAAATGATAAAATCGACTTTTATTTTAAATCAAGCTTTGATAAAGCAAATCGCACAAGCATAAGCTCTTTTCGTGGTCCCGGACTTGAAAAAGGCTTAGAAATTCTGCAAAAAGTTAAAGAAAAATTTGAAATGCAAATTTTAACAGATATTCACGAAAGCCAACAAGCAAAAAAGGCAAGTGAAGTCGCCGATGTGCTTCAAATCCCTGCTTTTTTATGCCGTCAAACGGATTTACTCATCGCAGCCGCAAAAACTCCCGCAAAAGTTAATATCAAAAAAGGGCAGTTTCTCACTCCAAGTGATATACAATACAGCATTAAAAAGGTGCTTCAAACGCGTGGAATTAAGGAGCAAGGCTATGAGATAGCGGAGAAAAATGGCGTTTTTGTGGCAGAGAGAGGAAGTAGCTTTGGCTATGGAAATTTGGTTGTTGATATGCGTTCTTTAGTGATTATGCGAGAATTTGCACCTGTGATTTTTGACGCTACTCATAGTGTGCAAATGCCAGGAGCCGCAGGAGGTAGTAGTGGTGGAAAAAGTGAATTTGTCGAGCCTTTAGCAAGAGCGGCAGCGGCTGTGGGAGTTGATGGCTTTTTCTTTGAAACGCATATTAATCCTTGCGAAGCCTTATGCGATGGGGCAAATATGCTAAATATCAAGCGACTAAAAGACTGCGTTAGCACACTTTTAAAAATTCAAGAAATCATATAAGGAAAAATTATGCAAATTTTAGAGGGAAAATTAAATTTAAAAGGTAATGAAAAAATTGCAATCATCAATTCAAGATTTAATCACATCATCACAGACCGCTTAGTCGAGGGTGCTAAAGATGCCTTTTTAAGACACGGCGGAAAAGAGGAAAATTTAAGTCTCATTTTAGTGCCGGGTGCTTTTGAAGTGCCTTTTACGCTTAAAAGTGCGATTGAAAGTAAAAAATTTGATGCGATTTGTTGTCTAGGTGCGGTGATAAGAGGCTCAACGCCCCATTTTGATTATGTTTCGGCTGAAACAACTAAAGGCATTGCAAATATAAGTTTAAAATATAATGTGCCTGTAAGTTTTGGCGTTTTAACCACAGACAATTTAGAACAAGCCATAGAAAGAGCAGGTTCAAAAGCTGGAAATAAAGGCTTTGAAGCTATGACTAGCCTCATAGAAATGCTTGAACTCACTCACATTTTAAAGGCTTAAAATGGCTAGCAGACATCAAGCAAGACAAAGCGTGATTTCTCTGCTTTATGCTCTAGAATTAAATGGCAAAAATGACAATTTCATCACGGAATTTTTACAGGAGAAAAAAATTCGCAATGAGGCGAAAAATTTCACACTAAGCCTATATAATGGCGTTTTAGAGCATTTGCAAAACCTAGATGAACGCATTGATACCTTTTTAAATGAAAATAAAATTCATCAAATAGGACACATCGAAAGGGCGATTTTAAGGCTTGGAGCTTTTGAGCTTTTATATACCGACACCTTAGCAGCTATTGTGATTAATGAAGCAGTAGAGCTTGCAAAAGAAATGGCAAATGAAAACGCCCCAAAGCTTATTAACGGCGTTTTAGACGGCTTACAAAAGGCTAAAAAATGAAACTTTGCGTAGCCTTAGATTTAGAAAATAAAGAGCGTTGTTTAGAGCTTGTAAAAAAGCTAAAAGACCTTGATATATGGCTTAAAATAGGACTTAGAGCCTATATAAGAGACGGCTTTAAATTTGTAGAAGAAGTGAGGAAAATAAGTCCCCAGCCCATTTTTTTAGACCTAAAGATTTATGATATCCCAAACACTATGAGCGATGCTTGTGAGGAGTGTGCGAAACTTGGAGTTGATATGATAAATCTTCACGCAAGTGCTGGTAAAAAGGCTATGCAAAGCGTAATGCAACGATTAGCAAAAATGCAAAAACGCCCCCTAGTGCTTGGCGTTTCAGCACTCACTAGCTTTGATGAAGAGGAGTTTTATAGCATTTATAGGCAAGATTTACAAAAAGCGGTCATCAATTTTTCAAAACTTGCTTATGAAAGTGGGCTTGATGGTATGGTTTGCTCTGTGTTTGAAAGCCTGTTAATTAAGCAAAATACAAGTGAAAATTTCCTCACTCTAACCCCTGCAATCCGTCCCTTTAAAGAGGAGGCAAATGACCAAAAAAGAGTGGCAAATTTAGAAAGTGCAAAAGCAAATAAAAGCGATTTTATAGTCGTTGGGCGTCCCATTTATGAGGCTTTAAACCCTAAAGAAGTCTGTGAAAAAATACTAAGAAATCTATAAAGAAAGGAAAACAATGATAACCCCAGAAAATTTATACAAAAAAAGAAGAGAATTCTTAAAACTTGGAGCGGGAGCTTTGCTAAGTCCAGCTTTAATTGAAGCGAAACTTTTAGAGCTTAATTTTAAACCCGATGAAAATCCTAATAATTTTAAACTAAGCGATGAAAAACTTGCGACTAGCTATGTAAATTTTTATGAATTTTCTGTCAATAAAAAAGAAGCAGTCGAACACGCGAAAAATTTCACAACAAAAAATTGGGAAGTTAGCATAGAAGGAGAGGTTGAAAAGCCTTTAAAGCTTAGCATGGAGGACTTTTTAGCCTTTCCTTTGGAGGAGAGGATTTACCGCTTTAGGTGCGTAGAAACTTGGTCTATGGTCGTTCCTTGGATAGGCTTTGAGCTAAGACATTTAATCGATAAAGTCAAGCCCACAAATGAGGCGAAATTTGTGAAATTCACCACGCTTTTTGATAAAAGTCGCTTTCCTGACCAAAACGCCTTTTTTCCAACGCTTAAATATCCCTATGTTGAGGGCTTAAGGCTTGATGAGGCGATGAATCCTTTAAGTATTTTAGCCGTAGGTATGTATAAAAAACCCCTCCTCGCACAAAATGGCGCACCAATACGCCTAGTTGTGCCGTGGAAATATGGCTTTAAAAGCATTAAATCCATAGTCAAAATAGAATTTGTCAAAGAGCAGCCTGTTAGCACTTGGCAAGCTTACGCACCTGATGAATACGGCTTTTACGCTAATGTCAATCCAGCAGTCTCTCACCCAAGATGGTCCCAGGCTGATGAAAGAGCCTTAGGAGAGTTTTTTACCAAACCTACGCTTTTATTTAATGGCTATGAAAAAGAGGTCGCACATTTATATGCAGGTATGGACTTAAGGAAGCACTTTTGAGGCGTTTAAAAGCTAAATTTTATAAAAATTTAGCTTTTATCATTTTTATTTTAAGCCTTATTTTTACCGCTTATGCTGCGGTTTATAATGTCTTTTTTGTGGGCTTTGATTTGATTAAGGAGCTTTATTTTTATACAGGCATTTTTGCCCTTGTATTCTTACATTTAAGCCTTATTTTTTCTCTTTTTAAATTTAAGCTTACTAAAACTTATCCAAAATTATTAGGACTTTTTGGGGGAATTTGGGTTTTTTTGCATTTTTTTGTGTATTTTGTTTTTTCTAAGAATTTGAGCCTACTAAAACTTTATGATGACATTAGCAAAAGATTATTTGAGGGGAGTGGCTTTGTAGCTTTTGTGATTATTTTTTTGATGTTTTTAAGCTCTTTTAAAGCCTTTAAAAAACTTGAAAATGTAAGAAAACTTGGCTATTTGTGTGTTGTTATAGCGAGTTATCATTATTTTTTATCCGCAAAAGTTCCGCAGTTTTTTGAGTATCTTGCTTTAAGTCTTGCTTTGTTTTATTTTGCTTTGCGTTATACAAAAAGATTTTTTGCTAGATTAAAAGGAGCCAAAAAGCTCCCTTTATAAAAGTGTATCACCACCACCAAGCATATCTAAACATAAGGGCGTGAGATCTTATAGTATTAGCTGAAGAGAAAATTCCACTATATCCTAAAGAAATATCAGAATCCTTAGTCAAGTCATACGAAACTCCCCCTTGCACCACTCCATAAAGTCTAGCGATGTCAAGTTCAGCATTTAAGACATTGCTATCAAGGTGTAAAGTTCCTTTTGCGTCCTTATAGACATTAAAGATTGTTCCTAGTGCCACAGCTGTTTTAAAACGATTAATCCAAGGCGTTTCATATTTGATTGTCGCAACTGCATCGATGAAATTAAAACTTTGTGCTAGATAATGCTCTCTTGTGCCTCCTAAGTGATTAAGAGTAAAAGGCTTATTATGCATACCTAGATAGTTAAAGCCTATTTGAGGAGTGATTTTCGCATCATTGTGAAGATAATGGCTTAACCCTACTCTAGCATTTGCCCCATATCCAAATACCTTTGCAGTAGAACTAGCAGAGCCTATATAACCACGATAAGTTTTTTCTACATCTCTTTCTATATAGTCAAGCTTAGTAGTAAGATTCATAAAATAAGTTGTTAAATCATCTTCATAAAAGCTATGATTATAAGTTAAACCTGCATAGTAAGAATTCCCGTCCATTTCTATTCTTTGACCTGCGACCTTTTGGTCAGCATTTTCAAAGCCTGCATATACTCCAAAGACTCCATAATCATTTGGTAATTCTCTTTGCGTAGCGATAAGCATACCAGAGGAATTTGATTTTAATTTCCCCGTATGACTTCCTAAGTCTGCACTAAAGTTTTGATAGTAAGGAATCACAAAGGTATGATTTTTTGTATTCTCATCTCTGTGATTGGTGTGGAGTTGTTCTAGTTGGCTTAAGCTTTTACCATTAGCATTAACTTCACTTTCTTTACCTGAAACAAAGACTTGAGTGGTGGCTTCTCTTAGTATCCTTGAGAGATTGACATTTCTTACTCTTTGAGAATAAATGATCGATTGTGCTAGGGTTCTACCACTTAGCTCATCTCTGTTGATATTAGCTCTATACTGACCAGCTCCTCCGAAATTTTCAAAGCTATAAATGCCTGAAACTGAGTGGAGTTTATTCACATCTATGCCTTGACCATTATTGACCTTATCTCCTACGGCATTGCCGTCTTTATCTGCGATGAGGGAATAAGAATTATAAGTTTTATCCACATCTAAGCCCTTTGTGTTGATAAAGGAATCTCCTATGCTTATGTTTGCAAAATCTCCATCTACTAGTAGGGCATTTGCTTTTCTTTCTTCAGCTGTGGCGTAATCTTCTTTATTAAAATACCAAGCATTAATGTGAAGTTTGCCTCCACCCTTATTTTCTATATGGACACCACTTGCTGTTTTACCTATCTCTCCTATGGTGTGATAACCATCTGCTGCGTTTTCATCTCTTCTAAAGTCATTGATAACGGTTAAAGTTCCACCATCATTGATGATACCACTTTGAATTTTGCCTTGATTACGGATAGTGGCTGTGCCTTTGTTTTCTATGCCGTTTGCGATACTAGCTCCTGGTCTATTGTAAATGGTAATGGCATTTTTTGCTTCGTTTTGTATTTTACCACCTATGGTGCCTGAGCTGTCTATATCGCCATTGAGTGTTCCTTTTACGATGATGTCTCCTTCAACTTTTCCAGCAGTTTTTGAACCAATAGTGCCAAGGCGAATGTTTCCAGTTACATTAGCATTTTCTTGAATTTCAATACTACCTGTAATAGTCCCACTATAATTTCCAATATTACCATTAACCGTTCCATTGACCTTAATGTTTCCATTGACCTTACCATCGTAAGTTAATTTCGTATTTCCAATCCCCCCATTTAAAGTAGCATCTTGTTTTATTTCAATGTCTCCATTTATCGTTCCATCATTGACAATAGCCAAATATAAATTAGTATTAAATTTTTGCCCCCCCGTCAAAATAGCATTATTTTCTACAACAATACTCCCATTAATAGTCCCTCCATTACCTAAGGCTGCTGCACTCTCACTAGTTGAAGTAATATTACCTGTTACCTTAATGCCAGGTGTTGTTGTTCCACTACTCCCACCACTACCATTACTACCTATGATTCCATCATTCCAAACCCCTCTTCCATTAGTGATGGTTCCTTGTATGTCGATGTGATTGATTGTTGCATTTTTATTAACTAGTATGGCTCTTCTGTGTTGAGAGCTTATGCTACCATTAGATCCTAAAGTAATAGTGCCAACATTGGCATTATTATTTATATTAATCCCTTGTCCATTGTTACCACTAGCACTTAAATTTCCATTGATGCTAATCTCACTAACATTGGCATTACTATTTATATTAATCCCATGATGTTGTGTGCTTAGACTTCCATCACTACCTATTGTGATAGTGCCAACGGTGCGACCATTACTTACATTGACCCCACCTCCAGTGCCAGTGCCACTTGCACTAAGATTATGATTGATAGTTAGATTTCCATTAGTGCCTGAATTTGAAGTATAAAAAATCCAGTTTTTATTTTGAACCGTTGCGTTGCTACTAGTTGTTATATTTTGACTATTTTCAGGTGAGCTACCAGGTTTATTATACACCCAGTTTGCTTGCAAGGGGCTATATAAAGCAGTGATAACGCTTAAGGCTAAGAAAGAGGGGATTAAACGACTTTTAAAACTATGAGAGTTTAAGTAACTTGGTAGATTGTGAATTCCTTGCTGATTACAGGAGAGCATTGTGTGTCCCCCCCCCCCCCCCCGCAAGAGAGTTGATAAGATGTTTTTGCATTATAGACCTTTCGTAATTAAGATAAAAATAATCGCAATTATAAAGAAAAATTAACAAAAAGTAAAGAGAAATTCAAAAAATCGTTTTTTTTTTTTTTTGTGAAATGTGGATAAATGGGGGTTTTAAAGGGGTAAATGTAGTAAAAGTGGTGGTTAGAGGCAGAATCGAACTGCCGACACGCAGATTTTCAGTCTGCTGCTCTACCGACTGAGCTATCCAACCACAATAAAAATGTAATTCTATCTTTTTAACTTTAAGATAAGTTTAAAAATTCCAAATTTATTTTATACTTTTTAAAGTTTTGATAAGATAGAATAAAAATTTTTAGCTTGAAAAAGAGGAATTTTTGAAACAATTTGGACTAGATAGACGCACCTTTAAAATTTTTCTTGCGGGTTATATCATCATCGCTTTTTTTGGTGCGGTGCTTTTGAGTTTTGACTGGGCACATACTAAGCCTATATCCTTTATAGACGCTTTTTTTACCAGCACTTCGGCTGTGAGTATGACGGGGCTTGTGGTGAAAAACACGGCGGCGGATTTCACACTACTGGGGCAAATCATCATCTTAGCACTAGTGCAAATTGGCGGTTTGGGTTATATGGGCATAGGACTTTTTGTCTATATACTCATACGCAAAAAGGTCGGCTTTAGTGGCAGAAATTTACTAAAAGAGTCCCTGCTTTATCCCTCAATGGACGGGATTTTTAAATTTTTTAAAAAAGTTTTGCTTTTTATTTTCATTATAGAGCTTATAGGCACGGTGCTTTTTACCCTGCGTTTTGCTTTGGAAATGGACTTTACTAAGGCTTTGTGGTTTGGCTTTTTTCACGCTGTGAGTGCCTTTAATAATTCAGGCTTCATACTTTTTGAAAATGGCTTGTTGCACTATAAACACGACCTTGTGATTAATCTTTTAATCACTTCTTTAGTGATTATCGGGGGGCTTGGGTATTTTGTGGTGATTGAGCTTTATTTCTTTCAAAAAAAGCGTTTGCAAAGCCTTAGTTTGCATACGAAAATTGTCGTTTTTGCTACGATTTTTTTCATCATTTTTTCTACGCTTATCACTTTTATTTTTGAATATTCTAACGCTAAAAGCATAGGGGAATTTTCCTTTTTTGATAAGCTTTTGGCGTCTTATTTTGCGGCTGTGAATTACCGCACTTCAGGCTTTAATACTTTGGATATTGCAAATTTTAAAGATGCGAGTTTGTTTTTTGGCTCTTTGTTTATGGTGGTAGGGGGTGCACCCGGAGGCACGGCTGGGGGTATGAAGGTAACAACTGTGATGGTGCTTTTGCTCTATGCTTACTGGACTTTGAGAAATGGGCGTGTGAGAATGTTTGGCTATGAAATTCCGCAAGAAACGATTAATAAGGCTTTTATCATCGCTGTTGGTTCGGCTGTTTATATAGTCGTGGCGGCGATTTCTATCTCCTTGCTGGAGACGGATTTTAGATTTATCGCTTTGTTTTTTGAGACCTCTTCGGCTTTTGCCACGGTGGGACTTTCGGTAGGAGATGGGGGGACTCTTTCTTTATGTGCGAAATTCCACGATGCGAGCAAAATTATTATTATTATAATGATGATAAGCGGTAGGATAGGCGTTTTTGCCTTTTTTCTTTCTGTTTTTAACCAAGATAAGGCTATACATTTAAGATACCCTCAAGGCAGGGTTAATTTATAAAAAGGATAGAGATGAAAAATTTAACTTATGGCGTGATAGGACTTGGAAAATTTGGCTCTGTGGTGGCGGAGGAGCTTTTAGCCGCTGGGCATACTGTGGTGATAGCCGATAAAGATGAGGAAGCACTTAAAAATATACAAAATAGCGTTAATTACGCTTATATTTTGGACTCTACTAATGTCGCTGCCCTTAAGGAGGCGGGCTTTCACGACCTTGGAGTTGTGATTGTAAGTATAGGGGAAAATGTCGAAAAGAGCATTTTAACCCTAATGGCACTTAAAGATATAGGCGTGAGTAATATCATCGCAAAAGCCACTTCTAACATACACGGACAAATTCTTTCAAAGCTGGGTGCAACTAAAGTCATCTACCCTGAAAAAGAAAGCGCAAAAAGACTGGTTAAGGAATTTTTGGTGCAGAGTATGGACTTTGAAGTATTTGACCTCTCTTCTAATACTATGCGCGCGGTAAAAATCACTATCGATGATAAATTAGCAGGAAATTCACTCAAACACATCGCACAAAATATGCACTTAGTCGCTTATAAAAAACTCAATAGCGATTGGGAAATTTTGCCCGATTTAGAGACCATTACGGCTTTTTCGGGTGATGTTGTGATTTTACTTGGCACAACTAAAGAGCTAAAAGAATTTGAGCATTAAAAGACAAATTTGCCCTTAAGCAAGTGGTGTTTAACTTCTCCCTTAAGTTCATCTTCATAATAAAGGGAAGTTGAAGGGGCTTTTATATTGGCATTTTCGTCAAATAAAATCAAATTTGCTTCTTTGCCCTCTTTGATTTCTCCGCTATTTAGTTTTAAAAACTTGGCTGGATTGAGGCTTGTCACTTCGCATAATTTTTCCCACGATATAAAATCATTTTGCACTAAAAAGCTGTAACAAAGGCTCACATACTCGCAAATGCTATGAATTCCAAACGCCGCTTCATCAAAGGCTAAATCTTTTAGATTTGAAGACTTAGGGCAGTGCATTGCACTTAAAAAGCGAATTTTGCCCTCTTTAAGAGCATTTTGTAAAAAAGCACAATCAGTCTCACTTCTTAAAGGAGGCTTGATTTTCGCGGCGGTGTTAAAGTCCATACAAGCATTTTCATTTTTAATTAAATGATGTATGCTTACCAAAACCGCCTCATTTTGTGCTAAATCAAGGGATTTTGCGAGGCTTAAGCAATCAAAAATGACTTCACTTTGATAAAAAGCGGCAATTTCCTTAATCTTAGCCACCTCACTTAGCTCACCTACCGCACTCATACCCATAAGTCCTAATTTAGAGCTTAAAAGGCAATCATTCATCACGCCATTATCGTCAAAGTCTTCATTTAAGCATTGTGTAAAAATAGGCACTTGTTTCATTAGGGCGTATTGCATAGCGATTTTAAGGATATTTGCATTAAGTTTGCTTTCAAGCTCCAAAGCTACTGCACCTTGATTAATCATTGAAGCGATATTTTTAAGCGGCTCTTTAACCTTAATGCTAGAAAAAATTTGTAAAGTTCTGTGTGATAAATTTTGCAAAAATAAGCCAAAAGTTTCTTCATCAAAGTCCATCACATCACGCAAAAGTATAGTGCTAACTCCGCCTTTTAAGCATTCTTTTTCTAAAAGGTCTAAATTTGCTAGAGAAAATTTGTCATTTTTAAGATAAACGCATAAATCGATAAAAGAGGGCAAAAGCGTTAGGCTTTTAGCGTCAAAAATTTCTTCTCCTTGCAAATTTTCGCCTATTTTTTGTATAAGTCCTTGTGAAATTTCAAGGTCTTTTAGCTCTTTTCCATAAATTTTTGCATTTTTAATTATCATTTTATATCCAATCACTTTGTTTTAAAAGCTTTTCTACCGAATTTTTTACGCTCTTACCCTCTAAAATCCTCGCAACTTCGCTTACTATGGGCGTGTAAATTTGATTTTCTTTAGCTAATTTTTCGATAGCAAAAGCCGTTTCAACGCCCTCTGCTACTTCGCCAAGCGTTTGTAAAATTTCTTGCAAATTTTTATTTTGTGCTAACATTAATCCTACGCGGTAATTTCTTGAAAGCACACTAGAAGCTGTTAAAAACAAATCCCCAGCCCCACTTAATCCTAAAAAAGTCTCTTCTTTCGCCTGAAAGAATTTACCAAAGCGGTGCATTTCTATTAAGCCTCTTGAAATAAGACTTGCTCTTGCATTATTCCCTAGCTTTAAACCATCGCATATCCCGCTAGCTATGGCAAGGACATTTTTATACGCTCCGCAAATTTCAGCTCCTCTTACATCATCATCAATATAAGTTTTGATAAAGGGAGGGAAAAAATTTGCAAATTCTTTACAGAGGGTTAAATTTTTACCATTAATCATCAAGGCAGTTGGCAAGTGCTTTTCTACCTCCGCAGCAAAGGACGGACCGCTTAAGACGCAAATTTGGCTTTCATCTAAAAATTCTTTAAAAATTTCATCTAAAAATAGCCCCGTTTTAGCCTCAATCCCCTTAGACGCAATCAATACTTTTGCATTTTGATTTTTAAAATGCGTTTGAAGCCAAGTATGCAAGGCTTGAGAGCTAAGAGCGAAAATGAGATATTCGCATTTTAATGCCTCTTCGATGGGAATGAAATTAGCCATTTTTCTCGGGGTTGGGGAACTGATAAAGCAAGGATTTTTAGCATTTAAAGCGTGGTATAAGGCACTTCCCCACTTTCCAGCACCGATGACAGCGATTGAACTCATTTAGCACTTTCTTTTGAATTTGTTTTATTTTAGCGTTTTTTCATTAACTTTAAGCAAAATAAGGTAAAATCAAAGCGAAAAGGATTTTTATGCTGATTTTTGGACACGATTTGATTAAAACACCTTCTTTCATCTTTACACATAGGAATTTTCGTAGTGAAAAGGGGGCGATTTTTTGTTTTGAGTATGATGAAAAGCAAATTAAAGAAGCGAAGAAGCAAGGGGTAAAATTTGCCATTTTTGTAAAAGAAAAAGATGAAATTTTTCTCTCTAATGCTTTGGGGGCGGAATATTTAATTTTTAAAGATGAAAATTTGGCTAAATTTGGTGCAAGGGCGGCGGAGTTTTATTTGTTTGATAGTAAAATTTTAGCACTCGTTAAAGAACTTTGTCATTTAGAAAAATACTATGAAATGGGCGTTGATGGTGTGATTTTAGAAAGTTTTATCCATCTTAAGTCTTAGGGAATTTAAAACCACTGCTAAAGAGCTTAAACTCATCATCAAAGCGGCTAAGTGCGGACTTAAAGAAAGGCTAAAAGCCCCTGCCGCAAGAGGTATGCTAAAAAGATTATAGCTAAAAGCCCAGAAAAGATTAAGTTTGATGATGTGTTTTGTTCTTTTTGCTAGGCGAAAACAAAGCTTAACAAGAGCTAAATTCTCACGCATTAAAATAATATCTGTGTTATTTTTAGCCAACTCACTTGCCTCGCTAAAACTTATGCTAAGATCTGCTTTTTTAAGGGCAGCAGCGTCATTTAAGCCATCGCCGATAAAAAGAATTTTATACTCTTTTTGAGCATTTTGAAGGAAGTTAAATTTATCTTCAGGTTTCATTTTAGCGTGAAAATCAATGTTTAATTCTTTAGCGATTTTAGCCACGCTTTTTTCATTATCTCCGCTTAAAATCACGCTTTTAATGTGTTGCAAATTTAAAAAATCAATAAGCTCTTTTGCGTCTTTTTTAAGGGCATTTTTTAGGGCTACCCCTCCAAGACAAATGCCATTTTTAGCAAAATAAACCCTAATGGGTGCAAATTCATCGCAAGTATTTAAAAATTGTTTTGTTTTTTCTAGTTCTTTTACGCCTTGCAAAAGCTCTTCATTGCCTATGAGATAGGTATTTTCGTCCTCTTTGTAAATGAGACCCTTGCCGATTTGATGAGTAATTTCTCCTTTTAAGGTGTTTTCTTTTGATTTTTTAGCGATAGCTTTTGCGATAGGGTGAGAACTTTGAGTTTGAATTTGGGCGAGTTTGAGAAAATTTTCATCGCTTAGATTATGTTTGAAAATTGTTAGAGTATTTTGCGTAAGTGTGCCTGTTTTATCAAATAGCACAAGTTTGATTTGACTTAAAATTTCAAGTGCGGCAGGGTTTTTGAGTAAAATGAAATTCTTAGCGCCCTTTTCAAAGGCTAGAGCTAAGGCTAGAGGCGTGGCAAGCCCTAAGGCACAAGGGCAGGAGATTAAAAGCACGGCAAGAGCGTGTAAAAAAGCCTCTTCTAAATTTGGTAGATAAAATAGAAAAACACAAAATGCTAAAATAAGAATAAAGCCCACAAAATAGGCTGAAATTTTATCGATGAGTTGCATTAAAGGGCTTTTAAAAAGACTTGCCTTAAAAACAAGGTCTTTAAGCTGTTCTAAGGTGCTATCCATAGCCTTTTTGCTTGCTTTTAGCTTTAAATTTCCGCTAATGATTAAAGCACCTGCTTCTAAGCTTTCTCCTGCCTTTTTAAGCACGGGCATAAATTCGCCATTTAAAAAGCTCATATCAACTTCCGCACTTCCTTCTAAAATCACCCCATCAACAGGACTTACTTCATTTTGAGAAAGTTGTAAAATGTCATTTACTTTAACAAATGAGCTAGGAAGTTCTTTTATCTCGCCATTTTCAAGCACGATTTTTGCTTTTTTAGCTTCTAAATTTTGGAGTTTATTTTGATACATTTGAGCTTTGTTTTTTGTTTTTTCCTCAATGAATTTTCCCAAAAGCACAAAAGAGATAATCATCGCCGCTCCGCTAAAATACAAATGCTCTCCAAAAAGTTCAAAATACACACATAAAGAGTATAAAAACGCACTTAAACTTCCCAAAGCAACTAGGGTATTCATCGTCAAACTTTTATATTTTAAACCTTTAATAGCACTTGCAAAAAAGTCAAATCCACAATAAAAAATCACAACGAAACTTAAAATAAGTTGAAGATTGTAAGAAAAAGCATTAAAAACAAACATTTCAAAAAACATCATCAAAGCACTTAAAACTAAGGCAAGTAAAAGTTTAAATTTTAGGCGTTTTAGCTCTTTTTGCTTAAGCTTTTCTATGTTTTGTTCATCTTGTAGAATTTCAAAGCCAAGTTGAGAGATTTTATCTTTTACGCTTTGTTTTGCTGTGTCATTTTTAAGTAAAAAAACTCCGCTAGAATTTGTGTAAGAGATGCTAACTTCTTCAACATCTTCAATTTTTTTCACGGCTCTTTCTATGGCATTTGCACAATTTACGCAACTCATTTTGCCGATTTTAAGTCTAAATTCTCTCATTGAATTTGCTCTAAAATTTCAAAACCTAGTTCGCTTAATTCTTTTTCAAAATTTTCTTTATCTTTTTCTTGTAAATTGACGCTTAAAATTTTAGCCTCAAGGTCAATTTCAATCGCACCAAAAGTGTCTTCTAGCGAATTTTTGATGAGATTAACGCAATTAATGCAATTTACATTAGCGACTTTAAATTTCATTTTTACTCCTTAAAGCTTGTATGGTTGAATGTCCTATGCGAAAGTTTTCAAGTAAATTTTTTGCTAAATCTTGCGATAAAAGCTCGAATTCATCAAGGCTAACAAGAGGCGTTTTGATATGCATAGTCGCCACTAGCATTTCATTAGTAATTTGTGTAATGTGCAAATCAAATACCTCTTCAACTCTTTCATCTTCTAAAATCATAGCCCTAACGGCGTTAATATCCACAGGAGAGCTTTCAAGGAGTATATTTGTGCTTTGTTTGAGTAAAATCACAGCCCAACGCAAAAGTAAAAAAGCTAAAATAAGTGCTAAAAGACTATCGATGTAAAAAATTCCACTCAAATACACAGCCACTCCACCTACCACAACCACAACAGAGCCTAGTAAATCACTCATCATATGGTAAAAGGCAGATTTGATGTTAAGATTATCTAAATTTGCATTTTTAAACATCAAAAAAGCGTTAAAGGCATTGACTAAAAGCCCCAAAAAAGCCACGATAATCATAGTCTTAGCGTCGATTTCTTCAGGATAAAAAAGCTTATAAATGCTCTCATAAATGATAAAAATCGCCGATACGATAATACTTAAAGCATTGACAAAGGCGACTAAAACTTCAAGACGAAAATAGCCAAAGGTTTTTTGCTCGTTTTGCCACTTTTGCACGGCAATGAGGGCTAAAAGGCTTAAAGCAAGGGCAAAAACATCTGAAAACATATGCAAGGTATCACTTAAAAGGGCTAAGGAATTTGAAAGCAAGGCATAAACAAATTGCACAAACATCATTGAAGCTGTCATCGTTAAAGAAATGATTAAAATTTTCTTATCCATAGCTCTCACATCGGCGTGATTATGGTTGTGATGATGAGTATGCTCGTGCTTACAAGTCTTTAATAAAGGCTGATGTGAGAGATAATCATACATTTTGATCCTTTTGCTAAATTATAAGCAATTTTTACAAAATTTCACTAACAATTAAAGAAAATTCTATAAAATTTAACTATGAATAAGGAAGATTTTATCATCAAGGCTTTTAAAAATAAGCTTAACGGAGATGATGGTGCTGCGCTTGGAAAATGGTGCTTTAGTAAGGATTTGTTTGTCCAAGATGTGCATTTTAAACGCTCTTGGCTAAGTTTAGAGCAAATCGCTACAAAAGCAATGCTAGTTAATATTTCAGATGCCATAACTATGAACGCCGTGCCAAAATACGCACTTTTAGGACTTAGCTTACCAAATTTAAGCAAAAAAGAGATAAAAAATTTACAAAAAGGCTTTTTAAAAACGGCGAAAAAATTCCGCATTAAAATCATAGGCGGGGACACAATACAAAGTGATAAAATAGGCATTAGCATTACTTTAATTTCTAAGGTTAAAAAGCCTGTGTTTAGAACAGGACTTAAAAGGGGGCATTTACTCGCTTTTACAGGCAAACTAGGTCAAAGCTTAAAGGGGCTTAAAACCCTACAAAATAGGGGGAAACTTAGTAAAAATCACAAATTCATCAAACCCAAACTTCGCCATAAATTTTTTTACGCAATCGCCCCTAAAATCTCTTGTGCTATGGACATTTCAGACGGCTTAAGCAAGGATTTATCTCGCCTTTTAAAGGCAAATCATTTGGGTATTTCTTGGCGGAAAAAATTTAACAAAAAAGAGCTTTATAGTGGGGAAGAATATGAAATTTTATTTGGCTTTGACAAAAAGCACAAAAAAGAGCTTAAAAAAATCGCCAAAAAACATAAGGTTAAACTTAACATTTTTGCTAAAGCAGTGAAAGGAAAATATGAATTTAAAGGACGAGAACACCATTTTTAAGCCCTTGCGTGTATTAAGGCATAGCAAAATTAATGCGTATTTTAGTAAAAATAGCGAAGATTTTGTCGTAAGGGAAAAGCCTCTTTATGAATTTAGTGGGGAGGGTGAGCATTTAATCTTACACATTTGTAAAAAGGATTTAAGCACACACGAGGCTTTACGCATTTTAAGCGAATTTAGCGGGATTAAAATGCGTGATTTTGGCTATGCTGGGCTTAAAGATAAGCAAGGTTGCACCTTTCAACACCTCTCTTTACCTAAAAAATTTGAAAAAAATTTGCTAAATTTTTCTCACCCTAAAATAAAAATCACGCAAAGTTTTATCCACAATAATAAGCTAAGAATAGGGCATTTAAAGGGAAATTCCTTTTTTATCAGGCTTAAAAAAGTGCTTCCAAATGACGCACTTAAATTAGAACAAGCTCTAGAAAATCTTAACAAAATAGGCTTTGCAAACTATTTTGGCTATCAGCGTTTTGGTAAATTTAAAGATAATTATAAAGAGGGACTTGCCATTTTACAGGGTAAAAAAATGAAAAATGTCAAAATGAAAGATTTTCTCATCTCCGCCTTTCAAAGTGAGCTTTTTAATCGCTATCTTAGTAAAAGAGTGGAAATTTCGCATTTTGTTAAGGAATTTAGCCTTAGTGAGCTGGGCGAAATTTATAAAATTTCTAAAGAAGAAGCAAAAAATTTAAAGGCACAAAAGCAGTTTTTTAAGCTTTTGCATAATGAAGTTTTGGGGCATTATCCTTTTGGAAAATGTTTTTTGTGTGAGGATTTAAAAAAAGAGCTTGAAAGATTTAAGGCAAGGGATCTTAGTGCTATGGGACTTTTGGTGGGACTTAGGGCGTTTGAGTGCGGGGAGGGTTTTGCTAAAAAGTTGGAGCAAGAGTTTTTTAGAGAGGGCTTGGAATTTAAAAATCAAATGCAAGGCTCAAGGCGTTTTATGTGGGGATATTTAAAGGATTTAAAATATCACTATGATGCACAAAAGGCACATTTTAGTTTTGAATTTTTCTTAGAAAAAGGCTCTTATGCGACAGTGATTTTAAACGAGCTTTTGCAAGATGAGGACTTAGAAAACTAAAATTTTTTTAAAAAAAGTCGATATTAAGAATACCCCACGCGTAAAGGAGCAAAAATGCAAGTGAATACTTACGCAAATGTCGCTAGCATAACGCACGCGGTTAGCAATAAGAAGGCAAATGTGGAGTCTAACACCCAAACAATGAATTTGCAAAGTGCGAATTTAAAGGATGAGGAGACTTTAGACAAATTAAATTCTCTCGGCGGAAAAGGCTTGTCGCAGCTTTATTTTATGGAGTTTGCACAGCAAAGTATGAATGCCATTTTTGGCAATACTAACGCACAAACTGGAGTGTCAAATTTATTAGGTGGCACGGCGGAGTCTATCCTTTCTAAGATAGATTTTGCAGGGCTTGGCTATATGGGTAAAAGCCCTTTGGCTATGAATCAAGATGAGCTTAAAGAGCTTGTTGGGGAGAATGGATTTTTCGGTGTCGCAAATACGGCAAATCGTATCGCAGACTTTGTGATACAAGGTGCTGGAGACAACCTTGAAAAGCTTCAAAAGGGCTTAGAGGGTATGAAAAAGGGCTTTGAAGAGGCACAAAATTTGTGGGGTGGAAAGCTACCTCAAATAAGCCAAGACACCATAAATCAAGCCATAGAAAAGGTTAGCAAACGCATTGACGAACTTGGCGGACAAACGCTAAATCTTGAGGCTTGAGTCTAAGGCACATCTTGTGCCTTAGCTTACTTTTATCTCACAAAATCATTATTTAAACTTGGAACACTTCTTGCTTTATCCCTTTCGAGCAATATTTTGAAAGGATTTAAAATGGGTTTTAGAATAAACACAAATATCGGTGCGTTAAACGCTCACGCGAATTCAGTGGTTAATGCAGGACAGCTCGATAAGTCTTTATCAAGACTAAGTTCTGGTCTTAGGATTAACTCAGCAGCAGATGATGCTTCAGGGATGGCGATAGCGGATTCTTTGCGTTCTCAAGCAGCCACTTTAGGCCAAGCTATTAATAATGGTAACGATGCTATAGGCATCTTGCAAACAGCAGACAAGGCTATGGACGAGCAGCTTAAAATCTTAGATACTATCAAAACTAAGGCAACTCAAGCAGCTCAAGATGGTCAAAGTCTTAAAACAAGAACAATGCTTCAAGCAGACATCAATAGACTTATGGAAGAGCTTGACAACATTGCTAATACAACTTCCTTTAACGGAAAGCAGCTATTAAGTGGTGGTTTTATCAATCAAGAGTTTCAAATAGGCTCACAGTCTAATCAAACTATAAAAGCAACCATAGGACCAACACAATCTAGCAAAATCGGTCTTACGAGATTTGAAACAGGTCAGCAAATCATCAAAAGTAGTGAAGTAGAAATGGTTATTAAAAACTATAATGGCTTAGAAGATTTTAAATTTCCTAAAATCAAAATTTCAACTTCAGTAGGCACAGGTATAGGTGCTTTGGCTGAAGAGATTAACAGGGTAGCTGATAAAACAGGTGTTCGTGCTAGCTTTAATGTCCAAACTGTAGGAGCAAGACCTGTTATGGCAGGCACAACAAATGAAAATTTCGCAATTAATGGTGTAATTATTGGCAAAATTTCTTATGAAAATAATGACTCAAATGGTGCTTTAATTGCCGCTATCAATGCTGTTAAAGATACTACAGGTGTTCAAGCAGCCCTAGATGAAAATGGAAAACTTCTCCTCACTTCAGCTGATGGTCGTGGGATTAAAATCACAGGTAGCATAGGAAATGGTGCTGGTATAGCCATTAATATGATGGAAAACTATGGGCGTTTATCCTTAGTGAAAAATGATGGTAGAGATATAGCAATAGAGGGAACTGGCTTTGGCTTTGAACACGATAAGCTTGTCTCTCAATCTTCTGTTTCTTTAAGAGAGACTAAGGGGCAAATTTCTAAAGATTTGGCTGAAGCTATGGGCTTTAACTCTGTGGAAAGACTAGGAAGTATCCAAGTAGGCGTTAGTTCTCTTACGGTGCTTGCAGGAACAGGTATGAGTACTATAACAACTCTTGTCAATAGTGGTGGTAGTGGTTTTTCTATATGGGTAACTTCTAAAATTTCAAATGTTGGACTAATGGTTGATATAGGACCTGGACTTGGACAGCTCTCCACCATATCATTCTCTGCTATGGGTGTAAGCGGTCTTTCAGCTCTTGCTTTCTCAACTGTTTATACTGTGGCTGTAAATGCAATCTCGAGTGTTAGAGGCGATCTTTTAATTGGTTCGGCTCAAGCAAATGGTCTTAGTGTAGTTTTATCTAATCTTGGCGTTGTAAGAGAAACGACTAAGGCTGAAAATATCGGTCAAGTGCAAACCGCAGGTGTAACCACACTCAAAGGTGCTATGGCTGTAATGGATGTCGTTGAAACTGCGACTATAAACCTAGACCAAATTCGTGCGGACATCGGTGCTGTGCAAAATCAGCTTCAAGTTACGATTAATAACATTACCGTAACTCAGGTTAATGTCAAAGCTGCTGAATCGACCATACGCGATGTGGATTTCGCCGCTGAGAGTGCAAATTTCTCAAAATATAACATTTTAGCTCAAAGTGGATCTTATGCTATGAGTCAAGCAAATCAAGTTCAACAAAATGTTCTAAAACTTTTACAATAATTCTTAATGGGTGCTTTTTGCACCCATTATACTCCACCACTTAGCTCCCACATCGGCAAGAAAATCCCTAGAGCTAAAAATAAAACCAAAATTCCTACAAGTAAAGTCATCAAAGGTTCTAAGAATTTTAAAAATATCTCAATAAAATCTTCTTGTTTTTCTTCATAAAAGTGGGCGATTTTAGCACTTAAAGTATCTAAAGTTCCGCTTTTCATCGCGCTGTGCAGCAAAGAAATAACAAGCTCATCAAAAATCCCCGCTTTTTTAAAGGCTAAAGAAAGTTCCAAGCCCTGCTCTAAAGAAGTATTAATGTGCTTAAATTTCTCTTTGATATAATAATTTTTTACGCTAGAACTTGCCAAATGAAAAGCGTGTGTGAGAGCATTGCCACTTTGCAAAAGTAAAGAGAAAATCATAAAAAAATAATAATTTTGATGATAAAGAATAAAACGCGAGAAAAAAGGAAATTTTAAAAGCATAAAATCCACCCAAAAAGCAAATTTTACACTTCTTTTATAACTTAAAACAAATGCTCCACAAAAACCTACAAAAACGCAAATCAAAAGCAGATAATTCTCACTTAAAAATACATAAATGCTAAGTAAAATTTGTGTTATTAAGGGTAAATTTGCTCCTAAACTTTCAAAAATATCTAAAAATTCTGGCACAACAAAAAACATTAAAAATAAAAATGCCCCAAAAAGTGCCAAAAGAACTAAGCAAGGATAATGAATCGCTTTTTTAAAACGCTTTTTGTTTAAAATCAATCTTGTTCTTAATTCTGCAATTTGGGAAAAAATATGTGCCAAATTTCCTGTCTTTTCACTCATTTTAATAAGGCTTAATTCACTCAAGCTTAAATTTAAAGCCAAGCTACTAAATGCCACACTTAAACTCTGTCCCAGATTTAAATTTGCATTTAATTCTTTAACCACATCTTTTAAACCTTTACTAGAACTTTCACTCATCAAGCTTAAAGCCTCCTTAATGCTTAATCCCGCATTAAGCAAAAGGGCAAATTCTTTAAAAAAAGCACAAAAAAGCGTATCACTAATCTTAATCTTATTTTGCTTTTTGAGCTCTTTTAGGCTTAAGATTTGTAAATTTTGCCTTAAAGCCATAGCTTGAGCAGTGTTAAGATTTTTCGCTTTTAAAATTTTCCTTAATTTTTGCTGGTTTTTAAGATAATAAAGCTCGTAGGTTTTCACCCTACCACCCTCATAAGTTCCTCTATGCTGATGATTCCAAGTCTTGCTTTTTCAAGTCCTAGTTCATACATCGTTAAAAATCCTCGTTTTTTAGCATAAGTTAAAAGCTCGTTTTTACTAGCATTTTTGCGTATAAGCTCTTTCAAGTCCTCATCAAGCTCCAAACATTCGCTTAACAATTCTCTCCCCAAAAAGCCGCTAAAATCACATTTTTCACAGCCCCTAGCTTCGTAAAATACCTCCTCATTTTTGAACTTTTGAATTTTACAATAAGGACAAAGTTTTCTTGCAAGGCGTTGAGCGATAATGAGATTAAGCGAAGAGGCTATTAAATAGGGCTTTGCCCTCATATCAAGTAAGCGTTCTATGGTAGAAAGGGCGTCATTAGTATGAAGTGTGCTAAGGATTAAATGCCCCGTTTGTGCGCCTTTTAAGGCTATGTCAAGGCTTTCTTCATCGCGGATTTCTCCTATCATAATGACATCAGGATCCTGCCTTAAAATCGCCCTTAAAGCATTGCTAAAATCAAGCCCGGCCTTGGCATTAAGGGCGATTTGCTGAATTTGAGGCATTTTATATTCTATGGGATCTTCTGCGGTGATGATTTTTTTCTCCACACAAGCAAGACTTTTTAAGCAAGCATATAGGGTCGTGCTTTTTCCACTACCTGTGGGTCCAGTAAGCAAGATCATACCGAAAGGTTTTTGAATATTTTTTGTAATTAAGGCTAAATTTTGCTTAGAAAAATGCAAATTTTCAAGGCTTAAAAGCTCCAAATCCTGCCTTAATATCCTAAGCACCACGCTTTCACCCTTTTGCAAAGGCAAAGTTGAGATACGAAAGTCAAATTCTACACTCTCAAAACTCTTATTAAAACTTCCATCTTGTGCTTTTCTGCTTTCAGCGACATTTAAGTGTGCCAAAAGTTTAATGTGAAAAATTAAGGCTTGGTAAAGCTCTTCTTCTAAATGGCAAAAAACACGCAACACCCCATCCACACGAAAGCGGATTAAAGCCCCATTTTCTAGGCTTTCTATATGCACATCACTTGCCTTTAATTTGAGTGCTTCTTGTAGGATAAAATCAAAAAGCAAACTTACGCTACTTTGCTCGTTTTCTTTAGAATTTGCGTTTAATTCTTGTTTTAACTTCGCACTTAATTCTTTTAATTTTTGCTTAATATAAAGTTTGTTTAAGTTTTGCTCTAATTGATAGCTATCACACAGGGCATTTTTGATAAATTTAGAGCGAAAAAGATGCTCTATCTTATTTAAAAGCTCTAAATTTAGAGGTTTAGCAGAAAGTATGAAAAGATTTGCGTCATCTTTTTGCAGGGGGAGAATTTGATTTTGCCATAGCAAAGAAAAGGCAAAAGAATCACATAAATTTTCATCAATTGTTTCAAATTCCACAAATTCCAAGTGCAAATACTGAGCTAAAGCCTTCAAAAAATCCTCACTTTTTACGCCTAAATTTAAAAAAAGGGCGTTTAAATCAAGCTCATTTTTTAAATACAGCTCAAACAAAAAATGCCTTAAATTCTCATCTTTAAAGCCCTCTTTTAGCTCCTCCTCAAAGCCTAAATTTTTTAAAAATTCCATTATCTTGCCTCATAAAGTTCATATACTTTTTGTGCCTCCATTACCTCGCCTAAAGCCTCCTTAGCCTTAGCAAATAAAAGCAAACTTTGCTTAGAATTTGTGTCCATTTCATTTGCCTTTAAAGACCAAAAAATCGATTTTTTATAATCTTTTGCCTCCAAATAAAGCTCGGCTAATTTTAAGGCTTTTTCAAGGCTAGGATTTTGATAAAACGATTTTTTTAAATTTGCCAAATTAAGGGCGTTTGAAGTGATGATAAATTTTTGTGGAGGGTTTTGCAAAAGCTCTAATTCCTCTTTTAAGCTTTCTTTTTCCCTTTCAAGTTTTTGAGTGCTTAATTTTTGCTTTTCTTGTAAGATTTTTGCTTGGTCTATCTTACTTTCTAAAGCCCTTTTTTCAGCACTTGCTTTTAGAGAAAGTTCTTTTTTTTCCTGCCATTTTTCCCAAAATAAAATGCCACAAGCTACGAAAAAAATTCCACATAAAGCAAACAAAATGCGTTTAAACCATAGTTTTTTTAAATATCTTTTATATGCTTTTTCTAACTCATAAATTCGCTCTTGCATATTAACCCAATAAATGATTTTCCAAGGCACTAAGCCTTAAAATATAAAAACGCTTTTTATCCAAAAAAGCTTGAAGTTCTTTGAAACTTTTTAAAAGTTTATCGACATTTCTTAAATTATGCTTACAAATTTTAAAGACAAATTGTAATTCTTTTTGGTCTAATTCTATGCCGTGCTTTTCTTTAACATAGTCAAAAAGCTCTTTTTTTTCTAAGTTTTTTAGTTCAAATTCTACTAAAATTCTGCTTTTAAAATGCTCTTTTGTAAAAATTTTTAGTTTTTTGTGTGAGCTTAAAATAATCAAAGCTTCATCACTATAAAGGCGTAAAAGCTCAAACAAATCCTCCCCGTACAAACCCACTTCATCAAATAAAAGCATTGATTTTTCAAGCTTTAAAGCACTTAAAAAATCTTTTAATTGCTCTTTATCTTTAAAAATTTCTGTGATTTTTAAGGTGTTTTTTTGCCTTGCAAAACGCTCTAAAATCACGCTTTTCCCACTCCCACTTTTACCATAAAGGCAGATTAAGCCCTTTTTTGCCACACTAAGCTCATTAAGTCTTTTTAAAATCTGCTCTTGATTTTTAATGCAAACAAACTCACTCATAGTGCTTAAATCCCATATCCTTAAGGCTCATATTTCCCGTTTGTTTATCCACTATGCTAGGTGTGATGATGAAAACGATTTCTGTGCTATTTGAGTTTGTCTCCTCTCCGCTAAATAAAAGCCCAAGCAAAGGGATTTTAGAAAGAAAATTGACCCCACTTGCTTCTTTGATTTGATTATGCGAGATGAGTCCGCCTAAAATCAAGGTTTGATTATTTTCCATAGAAACGACTGTGGAGAGCTTTTTTTGTATGGTATCAGGTGCTATGGTGCGAGGAGAATTTTGTCTTTGATTATCTTGAGGATATTTAAAATCACTAAGGCTAGGATTAATGCGAAGCATAATTTTATTATCATCAGAAATTTCAGGCAAAATGCTAAGTAATATCCCCACAAAAATAGAATAATTACTAAAACTCTCACTCACAGTTGTGCCATTTTCCGTGCCTTTGGAACTTTCTTTGACTTGATAATTAATGGTATCACCGACTGAAATGATGGCTTGTTGGTTATTTAAAGCCATAAGTTTAGGGTTTGAGAGAACTTGAGTTTTGCCATTTTGTGAAAGAAAATTTAACACGGAATTAAAATTAAGATTCGCTCTTAAGCCCAAATTTTTCACAAAACCCTGCCCATTTTGAAGTTGGATAAAAGAATTTTGCCCATTTTGAGTCGTGCTAGCAAAATCAATATTGAAATTTTGCCAATTAATCCCACTTGAATGGTTTTCATTTAAATTTACAGCAATAATGCTAACATCGATAATCACTTGCTTTTTAAGCCTATTTTCAAGTTTATTAATATACTCTCCCACTTTTTTAAGCTGTAAAGTTGTGCCTGTAACGATGATAATACCAGCATTTGCATTAATAATAGGCGTTTTTACTTCCCCATAGGCATTAAGTAGGGTGGTGATTTCTTTCTCTATATTTTGCCAAAAGTCAAATTTTTCCATACTTTTAATCATATTTTCATCGCTTTCATTGTCTAAGCTTATATCATTTTGTCTAGGTTTAGAATCCACAGAAGCCTTGATAATGCTTTGCCCTTCACGAATAGAAGTGATGTAACTTAACTTAAAAATTTGAGTTGAAATCCCCCAAATGCTTAAAATTTTGCCATCAAATTCATAATTTAAATTATTTTCTTTTAGCAAAAGTCTAAAAAGTTCCTCTAAGGTCATTTGACTTATATATAAGCTTTTTTGCATTTTACTTAGTTCATTTTTCGCAAATTCATCTTTAACAATTATGCTAAAAGTGCAGTAACTTGCAAGCTCATCAAGTGCCTCTTCTATGCTTAAACTTTCTTTAATGTGAATATCAAAAAGCCTTTTTTGACAATCTAAAGCATAAAGAGAACTTAAGCAAAAAATTAATTTAATCAATAGCAATCTTAGCATTTTGCTTAAACTCTAAAGTAATATTTTGCTCATCATATTCAAAAATGACAAATTTGGTATCAATGTGTCTCAAAATAGCATTGTGAAGCATATCGTTTTCTTTATACCACTGATTATTAATTTTAACTTTTTGTGGAAAAATGGCTTGAATTTCTAATTGTGCCATTTGTTCCAAAGTGGGATTTAAAAAAGGATTTTGCAAATTTGAAAATTTATCTTGCATATCCTGTGCGTATAAGTTAAATCCTAACAAACACGCACAAAAAACGCCCCTCACTCGCCTTGCTTTTCATCACTATAATCAGCCATAGCGATGCGTTTGAGCTGTCTATAACGGCGCTGGGCGTCCTTTTTATTACGTTCAAAAAGCTCACTAGCGTGCTGTGGATTAGCCTTTTTTAAGGAATTATAACGCACTTCATTCATCAAAAACGATTCATAAAGCTCCCAATTAGGCTCTTTGCTTACCATAGTGAGAGGATTTTTCCCCTCTTCTTCAAGGCGTGGATCAAAAGTATAAAGAGGCCAGTAACCGCACTTAGTGGCTAATTCACCTTGCTCACCAGAATAACCAAGCCCCCCCTTAATCCCATGTGCGATACAAGGAGAGTAAGCTATCACCAAAGAAGGTCCCTCATAAGCCTCCGCAGCTTTTAAAACCTTAATGAGATGATTATAGTTTGCACTTGAATTTACTTGTGCAACAAAAATATAACCATAAGTCATAGCAATTTGCCCTAAGTCTTTTTTCTGCACAGGCTTACCTGCAGCGGCAAATTGTGCTACCGCACCCGTGCGTGAAGATTTAGAACTTTGACCACCTGTGTTAGAATATACTTCCGTATCCATAACTAAGATATTCACATTTTCCCCACTTGCTAAAACATGATCAAGCCCTCCATAGCCTATATCATAAGCCCAGCCGTCCCCGCCGAAAATCCAGTGTGATTTTTTCATCAAAAAGCTTTTTAAATTTAAAATGTCTTTAACGCCCTTAATATCTTGATGCTGCTCTAATAGTGGGACTAGTTTATCACGGATTTGTAAGGATTCCTCGCCCTTGTCTTTATTGGCTATCCATTCTTTAAATAAGGCACTTAGAGCATTTGGAACAGCATTAATATTTTCATTCATAATACTTTCTATGCGTTCTCTTGTATTTTCAGTCGCAATCTTCATACCTAAGCCAAACTCGGCATTATCCTCAAATAAGGAATTTGCCCAAGCAGGTCCGTAGCCATTTTTCACACTTTTTCTATAAGGCGTAGAAGGTGCAGAACCTCCATAAATCGAACTACAACCCGTAGCATTTGCAATAATCATTCTCTCACCAAAAAGCCTTGTAATCAGTGTAATATAAGGTGTCTCTCCACAACCCGGACAAGCCCCGTGAAATTCAAATAAAGGCTGTGCAAATTGTGCTCCCTTAACGCTTTCTTTACTCAAAATATGGTCTTTATACTCAATTTGCTTAAACAAATAATCCGCATTTTCTTGCTCACCAAAGTCCATTTCTTCTTGTAAAGGCACCATAACTAAGGACTTTTCTTTAGTAGGGCATTCATGCACACAAAGCTCACAACCCGTGCAATCAAGAGGAGAAACTTGAATTTTAAAGCTTAATTTCTCTCCCTTAGTTCCTTTAGCGTCTAAAGCGTGTTCTTTCACGCCTCTTGGGGCTTTTGCCATTTCTTCATCATTAATTAAAAACGGACGGATAACAGCGTGAGGGCAAACAGATGCACATTGATTGCACTGGATACAATTTGCCTCTATCCAGCGTGGCACCATAACGCCTACACCCCTTTTTTCAAATTCGGTCGTGCCGTGTTCAAAACTTCCATCTTCATAACCCAAAAATGCCGAGACGGGCAAATCATCTCCCTTAGCTGCGTTCATAGGTTTGACGATTTTTTCTACAAATTCCGTGCCTTTGTAAGTATTAACTTCCTCTTTTTCTTTGATTTCTAAATTTTTCCATTCAGGTTTAACTTCCACTTTAACAAGTCCATCAGCACCCATATCTATGGCTTTATAATTCATCTCAACAATAGCATCGCCTTTTTTACTATAAGATTTATAAGCAAGCTCCTTCATAAATTTTTGTGCATCTTCGTAAGGGATAATATTAGCAAGTTTAAAAAAAGCTGATTGCATAATAGTATTTGTGCGATTTCCAAGCCCTATATCGCGAGCTAATTTGGTAGCATTGATAATATAAAAATTCACTTCTTTTTCAGCCAAGGTTTTTTTCACAAAATCAGGAAGTTGCCTTATAGTCTCTTCGGCATTCCAAATACTATTAAGTAAGAAAGTTCCACCTTTGCGAATTCCGGCTAAAACATCATAAATTTCCAAATAAGCTGCCACAGAACAGGCTACAAAATGAGGTGTTGAAACGAGATAGGTTGAGCGTATAGGTTTTTTAGAAAAGCGTAAATGACTTCTTGTGTAACCGCCTGATTTCTTAGAATCATAGGCAAAATAAGCTTGTGCGTAAAAATCCGTCTTGTCGCCGATAATTTTAATGGAATTTTTATTTGCTCCCACAGTGCCATCAGCTCCAAGTCCATAAAAAAGACATTCTATCGTGCTTTCATCGCCAAGGGCGATTTTTTCACCTGTTTTTAAAGAAGTGTGCGTTACATCATCATTTATCCCAACAGTAAAGCCGTCTTTTGGGCTGTCAAGCTTAAGATTTTCAAAAACGGCAAGCATTTGTGCAGGATCGACATCTTTAGACGATAAACCATACCTACCACCCACGATAATAGGGGTATTTTCTCTACCATAAAAAGCAGTTTTAACATCGACATAAAGCGGCTCACCTAAGCTTCCCGGTTCTTTTGTTCTATCTAAAACGGCGATTTTTTTGACAGATTTTGGCATTACATCAAAGAAGTATTTAAGACTAAAAGGGCGATAAAGATAAACTTTAAAAACGCCGACTTTCTCGCCTTTAGCGCTTAAATAATCCACAACCTCCTCTAAAGCCTGCGTTACTGACCCCATAGCAATCACAATGCGTTCAGGCTCTTTATGTCCGTAGTAAGTGAAAGGTTTATACTCTCTACCTGTAATTTTAGAAATTTCTTGCATATAGTCATTAACCACATCAGGCAAGGCATCGTAAAAGCGGTTTGTCAATTCTCTTGTTTGAAAATAAATATCATCATTTTGTGCTGTGCCGCGTGTTTTAGGATTTTCAGGATTTAAAGAAGAATTTCTAAACGCTAAAACCGCTTCTCTATCAAGTAAGCGGTCAAAGTGTGAATAATCCATCACTTCAATTTTTTGAATTTCGTGGCTTGTTCTAAAGCCGTCAAAAAAATGTAAAAATGGCACACGCCCCCTAATCGCCGCTAGATGTGCCACTCCTGCTAAGTCCATAGTCTCTTGCACGGAGTGTGAGCAAAGCATAGCAAAGCCTATTTGTCTAGCAGCATAAATATCCTGATGGTCGCCAAAGATGGATAAGGCTTGAGAGGCAATGGATCTTGCTGCGACATGAATTACGCAAGGGAGAAGTTGTCCCGCTATCTTATACATATTAGGAATTTTAAGCAATAAACCCTGAGATGCGGTGTAAGTAGTCGTTAAAGCTCCTGTTTGCAAAGAACCATGCACAGAACCAGCTGCACCTGCTTCACTCTGCATTTCGACTAATTTCACAGGCATACCAAATAAATTTTTCTTTCCTGCAGCCGCCCACATATCGGTATAATCAGCCATAGGAGAACTTGGGGTAATAGGGTAAATTCCAGCCACTTCAGTAAAAGCATAAGCTGCATAGGCGGCAGCTTCATTGCCGTCCATAGTTTTCATTATTTTACTCATCTAATTTTCCTTAATTTTATCTTTTTTCAAATATACTATAATTTTATTAATCAAGATATTGAAAAAAACAATTGTGAAAAATTTGCTTAAATTTTTAGTTAATTAAGAGAAAAATTTACTCATTTAGCTTATAAAAAATATCGAAAATAAAAAAGCCCAAGTTTTAATTAACCTGGGCTTATTGCAATATTTTGAAAAGATTCATCTACTATATCGTTTATTTTTCAAAATACTTTATAGTTTTTTATCTTTTTCTAGTTGATTAATATTTAACATAATGAATTTATAACTAAGATAAATTGCTAGGGGCCAAGTTAGTAAAAATAAAGCTTCCATTTTTTCTCCTTAATAAACATGTTCATCATTTGCGATTTCTTCTTTGGTAATTTTAACCCTATCCATAGCTCTCCATACATAAGCAATATAAGCTAAAACAAAAGGCACAAATAAAGAAACATAAGCCATAACGCTAAGAGTATAATAGCTCGAACTTGCGTTTTTAATTGTTAGCGAACTTTGCAAATCACTAAGACTTGGATAAAAGGCACTCTGCCCTATTCCTACACTTAAAAGCAAGGCAAAAACCGCCAAAACTACCCCTACACCTAGAGTCCAAATGGCTTTAGTGCATTTTTTAGCACCTTGTATCATACCCAAAAGCACTAAAACAACACCTAAAAGCAAAAGCACTGCAAAAATAGGGTAAGAAAGAAAATTCTGTAAATATACATTAGCTTGTAAGCTTACAATGCCATTATCATCAACAAAAAAGCCGTCTTTAAGGAAAATCCACCCCAAAAACGCTAGGAAAAAAAGTAAAAATAAGAGGCTATTTAATTTAAGTTTAGCGATACATTTAGCTTTAATATTTTCATCATCAATATTATTCATAAAATATGCCGCACCTAAAATTCGGCTTAAAAATACTAAAGCAAAGCCTAAAAGATAATTGTAAGGATTAAGCAAAAGCTCAAGTCCTCTTAAAGGATGTTGCCACTGGACAAAATTTTGCGAATTTAAAGTAAAATGCGAACCGCTAAAAAAGCTACTTACCGCCACACCGATTAAAAACACACCTAAAAAACCATTGATTTTAAGAAAAATTTCGTAAGTTTTTGAACCAAAGACATTATTTTCTTTCAAGCGGTATTCATAACTTACCGCTTGAAGTATAAAACAAAGCAAAATAGCAAGCCAAGCCCAATAAGCTCCCCCAAAACTAGTTGAATAAAAAAGTGGAAAAGCCGCAAAAGCCGCCCCACCAAAAAGCACCAAAGTCGTAAAACCTAGCTCCCATTTGCGTCCTAAAGAATTAATAAGCATTGTTTTTTCTAAAGGATTGTTTGAAAGCTCGTCCATTAAGGTTTGCCCTCCTTGAACAAAAAACATAAATACCAAAAGTCCGCCCAAAAGGCTCAAAATTACCCACCAATAAATTTGCAAAGCTTCAAGCTCTAAACCAAAAAACATTATTTAGCCTCCTTTTGGGTAAAACCTTTTTTAATCTGTGTTAGCATAATTTTAATTTCAGCTAAAAGTAAGGCTGTAAAAAGCACAGCAAAAATCCAAAATGAAATTTGCACATTAAGCTTTCCAAGCTCTGTTGCCGCAATTCCCACAGGCATTAAATCCTGTATAGCCCAAGGTTGGCGTCCCACTTCAGCCACAATCCACCCTGCTTCAGCGGCTACATAACCAAGCGGTATGCAAAGCACACAAAGCCATAAAATTTTGCGAAATCTTTCAATATCATTTGCCATAGTCAAATAAAGCGTTACAATAAATAATACAAAAAATAAGCTCCCAAGTCCAACCATAATATGAAAACTATAAAAGGTCAAAGCCACAGGTGGCACAGCATCTTCTGGCTTTTCTAAATAGCCATAGCCAAAATCTTTAAAATTGCTTTCAAGCAAAGCTCTACTTGTTTGCATTAAGCTTGTATTATTATTTTCTTTAGCATTTTGATAATCCTTAAAGGCATTGATGGCGATTTTACCTCTATCAATACGGTTTTGCAAAGGCTCGATGCCCTTTTCTGCATTACCATAAACAATATCTTCAATGCCCGGAACAAAAGAATGTGGATCACGGTTCCCCAAAATAGACAAAGCATAAGGAATTGTTATATCAAACAAAAACACGCTTTCATTATTATCA
Organism: Campylobacter vulpis; assembly: GCF_014217995.1. Lineage (NCBI taxonomy): Bacteria > Pseudomonadati > Campylobacterota > Epsilonproteobacteria > Campylobacterales > Campylobacteraceae > Campylobacter > Campylobacter vulpis. The sequence continues at coordinate 139,972 of NZ_CP041617.1, read as the reverse complement.
ATTTCTTTTTTAGGATTTAACAGACCAAAAGCCACGATACCGGCTCTATGTTCTCCCTCATAAATTCCCTCCATAGCAGCGAGTTTCATCGGTTGAGTTTGGGTAACCCTATAAGCACTCTCATCACCACTAAAAAATAAGAAAATCGAACAAATAAAACCAAAACTAGCTCCAACGACTAAAGACTTCTTCGCCTCTATAATATGTCTTTTTTTCAATAAAAACCACGCTGAAATTCCCATCACAAAAAGTGCAGAAATCACATAACCACTTCCTATGGTATGTAAAAATTTCGCCACTGCCACAGGAGAAAGAGCCACCTCAAAAAAGCTTTGCATTTCACTTCTTGCAGTGTCTGGATTAAACGCCATACCAACAGGATACTGCATCCAGCCATTAGCCACTAAAATCCAAAATGCCGATAAGTTAGAGCCTATCGCCACACACCAAGTTGAGATAAGGTGAAAGCCCTTACTAACCTTATCCCAGCCAAAAAACATTACCGCAAAAAAGGTTGCCTCCAAAAAGAAAGCAAATATCCCTTCCACAGCTAAAGGTGCACCAAAAATATCTCCTACAAACCAGCTGTAATTTGCCCAATTTGTTCCAAATTCAAATTCCATTATAATACCAGTAGCCACACCTATGGCGAAGTTAATGGCAAATAAAGAAAGCCAGAATTTAGTGATGTTTTTCCAACGCTCACTACCAGTTTTCACATAAATCGTTTCCATTATCGCTATGATAAAAGAAAGTCCTAAGGTTAGTGGCACAAATAAAAAATGATAAAGTGCCGTAAGAGCAAATTGTGCCCTTGACCAATCCACGCTACTTAGTTCGCCCATTAATTTTCCTTTGAGATGAGATTTTGTATTACGAAATTTGTTTTGCTTACATCGTCCTTATAAAGACTTTTAAAATTCACATCGAAAATAAAAAGTTTGAGGATAATAAGAATCACAAAAAGCTTTATAAAGATAATTTTCCAAAGGGTTTTGCCCAGAGTTAAATTTTTAAAGCCCTCCTTATAAAAATCAAAAATTTTAAAAATAAAACGCAAAGCCATCAAAACTTCCTAATAATTCTAAAATTGAGTTTGGGATTTTATCTTATTTTATGTTATGATAGACTTAAACAAAAAACAAGAAAGGTTTTTATGCAAAAGTTGCTGAAATTTGGAATTTTATTATTCGTCTTATTTGCACTGAGTGCTTGTGGGACAAAGGAAATTAACCCACTTGGTTCTTCTTTTGGCGCGAAAGATGATAGCGATCCTTTAAAACTTGGGGCAAATCCTACCTTTCCAGCCAAACAGAAAACTCCCGCTCTCATCGAGGGGCGTGAGCTTGTCCCACAAACTAATGTCGTCCCCTTACCACGCCCTATTTTAGGCTCATCAGGAGATAGTCCTTTAACAAGTGATTTTATGAGTATTTTAGGACCTAGCGGGGCGGCTTTGACCGTGTGGGCTCTGGCACAGGGGAATTGGATTTGGGGTTATACTTTACTCGATAGTAAAAGTTTTGGCGATGCGAGAGTATGGCAGCTACTCATAAGACCGGATAATATTGTCCTAATTAAAAATGCGAAAACTTTAACTTGTCTTAACGCTTATAAAAATGGCATAGTGCATTTTTCTTGCGATGCGAGCAATCCTGCTCAGCTTTGGAAACTAAGACCTATGGATAATGGAGCCGTGCAAATTCAAAATATTGCCACTCAAAAATGTATCCAAGCACCTATTGATAATCCTTTAGGTGATTTTAAGGTATTTAGCATTTTTATCAGTGAATGTCAAAATAAACAAAATTTAGACCAGCAGTGGTATCTTACCACTCCGCCTTTTAAGGCACAACCTTTATATAGGGAGAGATAATGAAAAAAATTGTAATATTTTTGTTTTTAACGCTAAGTTTTCTTTGGGCAGATTTGGAAAAATATAATGTCGGCACTTGGAATTTACAAGGCTCATCAGCAGCAAGCGAAAGCAAATGGAGTGTGAGCATACGCCAACTTATCACAGGTGATAATCCCTTAGATATTTTAATGGTGCAAGAAGCAGGAGTTTTACCAAATTCGGCAATGATGACAGGTAGAATGGTGCAGCCGGGTGGCATTCCCATTCACGAGTATGTTTGGAATTTAGGCTCAAATTCGCGTCCAAATTCTGTTTATATTTATTATTCTCGTGTTGATGTGGGAGCAAACCGCGTGAATTTAGCCATAGTAAGCCGCGTTCAAGCTGATGAAGTCTTTGTTTTACCTCCTCCTACCACTGCTTCACGACCTATTATAGGCATACGCATAGGAAATGATGCTTTTTTCTCCATACACGCTCTTGCTAGAGGAGGTAATGATGCGGGTGCTATTATCACTGCTGTGGATAATTTTTTTAGAAACCGCCCTAACATTAACTGGATGATAGCTGGGGATTTTAACAGACCACCTGATACGCTTTTAAGATTAGTCGATTTTGATGTGGCTAATCATGTTAATATCGTCTCTCCATCAAGCTTCACGCAGGTAAGTGGAGGAACTCTTGATTACGCAGTTACGGGAAATTCAAACAGAAGAGAGCCTTATACCGCACCGCTTTTGAGTGCAATTTTGATGTTGGCAAATTTAAGAACGCATTTAGTATCTGACCATTTTCCTGTTAATTTTAGGAAATTTTAAGGAGTAAAAATGAGAAAAATTTTAATATCAATCTTATTTTTTGCAAGCTTTGTTTTTGCAGAAAATCCGGGCGAGGGGGATTTACAGGATTTTACGCAAATTTTTTCCTTGCGTAGTTTAGAAAATGGCATAGTTTTAAGCGTATTTAGAGATAGCACGGAGCTTTTACATCAAAATTGGCGTTTAAGAGAGCTTGTTTTAAGCTCACAGCTTAGGGCTAAGGATAAAATGGCAGACAAAGCACCCTTTGGCTATGTGCAGTTTGTAACTCCTACGCAAGATGATACTTGTATGGCGATTTTGCCTAGTGGTTTTTTTGGAGCTAAGTCTTGCTCAAGGGACTTAGAAGAAGGAGCTTTAGAGACGGTTTTTTCTATTATGCCTACAACCACTTCGGCGGTGCAAATTCGCTCTTTAGTGCTAAATTCTAATGAATGTATAGGCACTTTTTTTAATCCTAATGTCCCCATAGAAAAGCGTTTTGGGCTGAAGCGTTGCACCTTTGATCCTTTTTCGGTTATTGTGCCCGAAGATTTGATGATTATTACTCCGCCTCTGCTTAAAGCTAATGTTTTATAAGAGTTCTTAAAGAACTCTTAACTTGACTTATCATATTACTATGCGTTTTAAAGAGTGATTTTAAAATAAGCTGTTACTTTTTGAAACATTTTTTTCATTTTTTAAATTTTTTAATCAAGCAATTTTTCCTTGATATTTACACTTGATTTTCTAAAATAATTTGTAAATATTTTTTACAAGGAGTTTTAATTAAATTTTTTAAAATTTAGGACTTAAATTGAGTGTAGAACTATGTGTTTTATTAATAGCTCGTATGGGCGGAAATCCTAATCTAGTTTTTAAAATGCAAACTTCTTCTTCACTACACATTAAAAAAATTGAGAGTGAATTAGCTCAAATTTAGGCGGTCATACTTACCCTAGAATTTTTTTATAGTAGCGATCGTCGCTTTTCAAAAGAATATTTAAAGCTAGAGCAAAATTAATAATGAGATTAACTAGCACAAAGTAAGGTAAATAGTGCATATGTTAAAAATTGGCTTAACTTTATCAACAAAATTCTAAAACCTTAAAATTTGGCAAAAAGGTATCTATTTTCTAAAGTAGAGCTTCACACGGATAAAGGCAATATCGCCTACAAAATGCAATAAAATTGCAAAATAACCCTGCCTAAGCAGGGCATACTTCTACTCTAAATTCCTCATATCAATTACATAGCGGAATTTTGCTGTGCCATTTGTGAGTTTTTCATAAGCCTCATCGATTTGAGAGGGTTTGATAAGCTCTGTTTCTGGGTAAATTGCGTGCTTGAGTGAAAAGTCCATCATCTCTTGCGTTTCTTTAATGCCCCCTATGAGTGAGCCATAAACCTTTTTACCTGCTTTATACACTAAGTCTTTTACGCTAAGGCTTGGCATAGTATCGTGCGGTGGAAGTCCTACTATGGCAAATTCTCCTCCAAATTTGAGTAAATCTAAATACGCACTCACATCATAAAAAGTTGGGATTGTAGAGAGGATTAAATCAAATCTTTCTGCTATATCAGCCATATTTGTGCTAGTGTAAAAGCCTGTTACGCCCATTTTAAGTGCTTCTTCTTTTTTCTTCTCATTTCTCGCAAAAACGCTTACACTAGCACCCATTTTTAAGGCGTATTTAACCGCCATTACTCCAAGCCCTCCAAAGCCTGCCACGCCGACTTTAAAGCCCTCTTTAACCTTGCTAAATTTCAAAGGACTATAAGTGGTAATACCCGCACAAAGAAGTGGCGCAACCTTTTCTAATGGGGCATTTTGTGGCACTTTTATCGCAAAATTTTCACTCACGACTATATTATTTGAATAGCCTCCATAAGTGTTTTCTCCGCCGTGAAAGATGTCCTTGCTGTTGTAGGTAAAAATGGTCTGCCCTCTTTGACAAAACTGCTCTTGACTTTGCTTACATGCCTCGCACTCTCCGCAAGAATTTACCATACAACCAACCCCTGCATAATCACCTACTCTAAATTGACTGACTTTTTCGCCCACAGCTACGACTTCACCTGCGATTTCGTGTCCGGGCACACAAGGATAAGTAGCCTCTCCCCACTCACTCCTTGCCGTATGTATGTCGCTATGACAAATTCCAGCGTAAAGGATTTTAATCAAAATATCCTTTTGTCCTAAGGCGTGACGCGTGAAGTCAAAAGGTGTAAATTTAGCGTCCTTGCTTAACATCGCAAAGCCCTTACTTTGCACCCTACCATTTTCTAAAATCTTGTATGACATCAGCTTTTCTCCTTTTTACAATTTATGAAATTCTAAAGCAAAAAGGTAAATTTAAAAAACAAGCTTAAAGACCAAATTTCCTCCAAAATAGCCTATTTCATCTTTATTAAAACTATTTTTATAAAAACCCTCTAAACCGACCACAGAATAAGGCGTGAGGTAAAAATAAGAACCTGTATTGATGAAAAATTTATAAGTATAAGGTGCTTTATATCTTAAAGGCTCTTTTGTCGTCCCTGCTAAAAAGTGCTGATAATCCTCTGTGTTAATGATTGCACCTTGTAAGCCAGCATTAAGCTTTAAATAATTTTTCTCAAAATAAGTGCTAAATTCCACTCCACTCACTACATCTAAATTATAGGCATTTAAACTTTCACTTTCCAAAGGCACGGCGTTACCCTTTTCTGCAATCTTACTTCTATGATTATAAAAATGCTCCAAACCCACATAAGGCTTGATATTAAGCATATTATTATAAACATAATTATAATTTAGCAAATTTTGCATGCTTAGTTGATAAAAATTATAATCCCCCGTTGAGTTAAGATTAAAAGCTGGGAAAATCATAGTCCTAGAAGTGTCAAAAAGTCCTACACCAAGATAAAGTCTATTATTTGTAGAAAATCTATCATCAAATTCATAATGTTGCGAAATTCCCACACCAAATAAATTGCCCTTTGATGAAGCTTTATGATAATCATCTCTTTTATGTAAAGAACTATAACCATAATCTAACTCAAATCTTAAAAGATGGTCATACGCCTCTTTGTAGTGATTGATATGAAAGCCAAAGGTATAGCCCTTACCCTCTCCTAAAAAGCCTGAAGCAAAGGTGCTAAACTCATAAGGTTCATAATCCTTATGAAAATTTAAAAGCTCTCTATCTCGCATAGCATCTAAACTAGCATTTGGTAAAGATAAATAGCTCATTCTAATGCCCTTATCCGTATCGTCTAAAATGCCTCGCATAATATTAGAATTATAAGAACTTACGGCAAAGAAATTTTTTATCGCTTTAGCTTTTCTAAATTTAGTCGTTGAAATCCCCACAATGTCGCCTAAGGCTAGACTTCTTAATAAGGCTCTTCCATTAGCACTTGCACTATTTCCATAGACAAGCTTTTCAAGTTGCTCGACTTTAGCAGGTGGATTTGAGCCACCGCCACTTCCACCTCCTGAACCTCCACCCCCTGAGCCTCCACCTCCTCCAGAGCTAGGACAGGTAAGCGTTTGCCCTACCATACCTACGATGATAGAGCCATCAGGACAGGATAAGGTTTGAGTCATATTTGTGCCGCCGTTGATTGCTATATTTGTATTACCGCTGATATTTCCCGTGATAAGTTGTAAATTTCCTTGCTGATTTATCCCTGTAATGTCGGCTTTAATTTCGCCATTATTTTGAAGCCCACTTCCCCCTACTTCAAGCTTTCCAAAAACTCCGCCACTTTGAGCAAATTCTATGGTTGAATTTGTTTTATTTTCCATACCGCCTTTTACAATGACACTTCCACCCTGAATAGATAAGCTCGAATTTGTATTATTTTTATTATCGTCAAAACTCGAATTTGTCAGCTTTCCCTCTATGGTAATGCTACCTCCCTCATTGACGATTTTACCATTACCACAAGTGCCAAGCTGGGCACATAATTCTGGTTTGTTACCATTACCTGAGTTAAAATATCCATTATTCACATCACCTTTGATGTGTATCGTGCTATTTCTATTTGTAAGTGTGCTAAGTTTTAGCTCATCGCCCTGTATTGTCCTATTGATACCTTGTATGGTTAAAGAATTTGCGGTAAAAGTGCTGTTTTCAATTAAAGCATCTTGACTAAAAAGAACCTTAGTTTGTAAGTCTATGGTGGAGCTATTTTTCGCCGTAAAAATGCCCGAAGTTGTAAAACTCTGCGTGTTTTTAATCGTTAATTTGCTATTGTCTATATCGATATTTCCGTGCGTAGAGAAAGAATTTTTAGCCTTATTTGTGCCTGTAAATATAAGAGAAGATTGATTTGTCAAGCTAATACTTTGCCCAATAAAGCTATCAAAACCTTGAATATTGAAAGTAGATTGATTTTGAATTAGACTATCGAAATAAATCGGTATGTCTTTATTTGGCGTGGTAATCCCTCCTGCTGGGTCTTGCTTTGTGATATTTAAAGTATGATTGCCCGTTAGGGTTAAAGCATAGCCTCCATTGTTACCATTATAATTAAAGGCACATTGTTGATTATAACATTGTGCTTGAGCTTGATGTGTTTCATCTTGCGTTAAAGTAATGCTAGCATTTGGAAATTTAGTTTGATAATCCGCATAAGAATAAATAGCACAAAACACACTCAAAGATAGAAATTTTTTCATTATTAATTCCCTTATTAAAAATTTAAATTGCGGATTATACAAAAAAAAAAAAATGATTGCTAAAAATTTTCAAAATTGATTAAAGAATTTAAAATGTAATAAGACTTTTTAAATCCTAAATTAAATAAATTTTAAAGTTTTATTAACAAAAATTAAAAAATTTAAGATTTTAAGGCTAAATCTACAAATAATATTTTATAATACGGCTTTTATGATTTAATTTTAAGGAGAGTCGATGCACCCAGGTAATGTGTTGAACTACGACTATACGGTAGCAAAATACTTTATGTTTGCGACCATATTGTTTGGAATTGTAGGTATGGCGATAGGAACGCTCATAGCATTTCAAATGGCATATCCTGATTTAAACTATTTAGCAGGTGAGTATGCTACCTTTTCAAGACTTAGACCTTTGCATACTTCAGGCGTTATTTTTGGTTTTATGCTTTCAGGGATTTGGGCTACTTGGTATTATATAGGACAACGGGTTCTTAAAGTTTCTATGGCGGAATCGGCGTTTTTAATGGCAGTAGGTAAGCTTCACTTTTGGCTTTATATGATAACGATGATTTTAGCAGTCATTAGCCTCTTTTTAGGCGTAAGCACTTCTAAAGAATATGCCGAGCTTGAGTGGCCCTTGGATATTTTAGTTGTTTTAGTGTGGGTTTTATGGGGTGTAAGTATTTTTGGACTTGTAGGAATTCGCCGTGAAAAAACTCTTTACATCTCTCTTTGGTATTACATTGCTACTTTTTTAGGTATAGCTATGCTTTATCTTTTCAACAATATGGCAGTGCCGACTTATTTCGTAACAGGACTTGGAAACTGGTGGCATAGTGTTTCTATGTATGCTGGGACAAACGATGCCTTAGTGCAGTGGTGGTATGGACATAATGCCGTTGCCTTTGTTTTCACCGTGGGAATCATCGCTCAAATTTATTATTTCTTACCTAAAGAAAGCGGACAGCCGATTTTCTCCTATAAGCTTTCTTTATTTGCATTTTGGGGCTTGATGTTTGTGTATTTATGGGCGGGAGGGCATCATTTGATTTATTCGACCGTGCCTGATTGGATGCAAACTATGGGTTCGATTTTCTCTATTGTATTAATTTTACCTTCTTGGGGTTCAGCGATTAATATCCTTTTAACGATGAAAGGGGAGTGGAGTCAGTTAAGAGAAAGTCCGCTTATTAAATTTATGATTCTAGCTTCAACTTTCTATATGTTTTCAACCCTTGAAGGACCGATTCTTTCTATCAAATCTGTCAATGCCCTAGCACACTTTACAGACTGGATACCAGGACATGTCCATGATGGCACACTGGGCTGGGTAGGCTTTATGACTATGGCGGCACTTTATCATATGACACCTAGAATGTTTAAAAGAGAGCTTTATAGCAAATCCTTAATGGAAGCACAATTTTGGGTGCAAACAACAGGTATTGTGCTTTACTTCTCATCAATGTGGATAGCAGGGATTACTCAAGGTATGATGTGGAGAGCTACTGATGAATATGGCAGCCTACTTTACACCTTTATCGACACGGTTGAAGTGCTTATGCCTTACTACTGGATAAGAGCAATCGGCGGGTTGTTATATTTGCTAGGATTCTTTATGTTTGTTTATAATATTTACAAATCAATTAGCTGTGGAAAAGTGCTTGACAAAGAGCCAAAAAGCGCTTCGCCTATGGCAGCATAAAAGGAGAAAAAATGTTTGCTTGGTTAGAAAAAAATCCATTCTTTTTTGCTGTGGCAGTTTTTATCGTCATTGCTTATGCGGGTATTGTTGAAGTTTTACCAAATTTCGCAGATAATGCAAGACCTCTTGAGAGCAAAAAGCCTTATTCTGTTTTAGAACTTGCTGGGCGTCATATTTATATTAAGGATAGTTGTAATGCTTGCCATTCTCAGCTTATCCGTCCATTTAAGTCTGAAACAGACCGCTATGGAATGTATTCTGTGAGTGGCGAATTTGCCTATGATAGACCATTTTTATGGGGTTCAAAAAGGACGGGACCTGATTTAGCAAGAGTGGGGAATTATAGAACAGCAGATTGGCACGAAAATCATATGCTAGACCCTACTTCTGTGGTGCCTGGTTCTATTATGCCAGCTTATAAGCATATGTTTAGCAATAATGCCGACATTGAAACAGCCTATGCGGAGGCACTCACAGTAAAAAAAGTCTTTAATGTCCCTTATGATGTAGAGGGGCAAACAAAGCTTGGCACTTGGGAAGAAGCACAAGAGGAAGTTAAGGCTCAAGCGGCTGTCATTGTGGAGCAGATGAAAAATCAAGAGGTTAAAGACGCTTTTGCTAGAGGGGAGATCAAAGAAATCGTTGCTTTGATAGCCTATTTAAATAGTTTAAAGTAAGAGTATGCAGGATTTAGAAATTTTTTTTAGCGTAATAGGACAGCTTTTAAGCTTTAATTTATCTGGTATAGAAAAACACGAATGGGAGATTTTTCAAGGCTATGGCTTTTTCTCCCTTGTTGTTTTTTTAGTCGTTGTTTTATATGCGTATTGGTTTCATCTTTATAGAAGCGAAAAAAGAGGTGAAAGAAATTATGAAAAATATGCCGACCTTGCTTTAAATGATGAACTTGATGACCGTATTTTAGAAAATAAAAGGAGTGCTTGATGCAATGGTTAAATTTGGAAGATAATATCAATCTTTTGTCTTTGATTGGTGCGATTCTTATTATCCTAATCACGCTTGTGGTGGTAGCTAGAATTTTCCAACAAATGAAAGAAAAAAAAGGCAATGCCGAATTAAGTGAGCATAATTGGGACGGCATAGGTGAATATAAAAATCCTCTACCTATAGGCTGGGCGGTTGTATTTTTTCTCACTATTGTTTGGGCAATTTGGTATTTTTTATGGGGGTATCCTTTGAATTCTTACTCAAGAATAGGCGAATATAATGAGGAAGTCGCTGCTCACACAGCTAAATTTGAAGAAAAATTTAAAAATCTCTCTAAGGAAGATAAAATTGCTATGGGGCAAAATTTATTCTTAGTGCAATGCTCCCAGTGCCACGGAATCACCGCTGATGGGATTAATGGCAAGGCGCAAGATTTAACGCTTTGGGGTTCAGAAGAAGGGCTTATCGATGTCATCACTAAAGGCTCTAAGGGTATGGGATATCTTATGGGAGAAATGGCTCCGGCAGCTGATTTAGGTATTAGCGAGGAGGATATCCCAGCCGTAGCTGCCTATGTAGCAAAAGAAATTTCAGCCATTAAAAAAACAGCAAATGAAAACTTAGTTGCTAGAGGTAAAGAAGTGTTTGCTACTTGTGTAACTTGCCACGGCGAAGATGGCACGGGTGTTATAGGGGGCGAGGTTATGGCTCCTGATTTAACAAAATATGGCTCTGCTGAATTTGTGGTTGAAGTTTTAAATAGAGGCAAAAATGGTGCAATTGGCTCTATGCCTAAATTTAATAGCGATCTTTTAAGCGATATTCAAAAACAAGCTGTTGGCGAATATGTCATTTCTCTTTCAAGGGGTGAGTAATGGAAAACACTAATCGTTGCGTATTTTCACTTTCGGGTGTTACGGGTATGCTTATAGCGACAGTTTTATTATTGGCGATTTTAGTTGGGCTTACTATTTGGGGCATTAAGGCACAGCAAGATGTTATGCAAAAGCCTTATAAACTTGAAAATCCACAAGCGGTTAAAATGATAGGCTCTAAAGAACAAGACCATATGATTATAAAGGATGTAAAATGAGTAAAACGCTTGAATATTTAATCGTTATCGGCTTAATCATTAGTGCTGTGGTTACAGCTTGGTCTGTTTTAACTCTCAATCATCTTAACATAGGATGAAGAATTTCTTTCAAGGTGGCTTTTTAGCCACCTTTTTATCTTTGTTTGCTCCTCTTTCTTGCTTCGCTTTAGATGCGGTTATTTATAATGAAAATGTTTTAAGTCAAAAAGTTAGTGATGAAATTAACCTCATCGGCAAAGAACTCTATGAGAAAACGGGAATTTTTCTAGCCTTAGCCGTAGGTAATGAAAGCTCGTTTGAAAGCTTGGCTCAAAAACAAAAAGAACTTCCAGAACCCAACATTTTGCTAGTTCTTTCTAAGAATTCACACAAAGTTGATATAATAGGCTCTAGCGAGACTTTAAGCTTTTTTGATAAAGAGGCAGTTTTAAGCCCCTATGCTGGCACAGGCACTATACTCCCCATACTAGCTTCTAAAAAAGGTGATATTTATAACGCTGCTCTTTTAAATGGCTATGGTGATATAGCTGATAGACTTGCTAAGTATTTTAACATCAAACTTGAAAGCTCCATAGGTAATGCCAACAGAGACACGCTAAACATACTCCGTATTTTACTTTATGGTTTTATTTGCTTTGCTTTGCTTTATTACACTCAAAGAAGAATGAAAAAGAGGTATCAAAATCAAGTAACAAAAAGGAGAAGACGCTTTGGATAAAAAGAAAACTTTTTGGCCTTATGGGATTTTACTCTCTCTTTTTGCCATTGTTTTAGCTTGTGTGGCAACTATCATTTTTGCAAGTGGGTATCCCGTTTATGAAGATGATAGCTTTTTCTTAAGCTATCAGGAAGTGGAAAACAATTATGATAAGCTTGAACTTAAACAAAAAAAATTTTTTGAAAATTTTGCCTTAATACTTGATGATAGCAAGACAAATTTCGAAGAAAAAATTATTGACAAAAAACGCTCAAAAAAAGCTTATATTTTAAAAGATGACAATATTATCCTACTTTTGGTCAAACAACCAAAAGGTAAAATTGAATTAAAAGATATAAATTTAAGTGCTAAACTCACAAGACCGCATACAAGTGAAAATGATATGTTTTTACAAGGTTTAGAAAAAAATGTTAGCATTAAGCTCTCTAATAATGAGACTAATTATGAAGCAAAGGCTTATTTGTTTAGCTTAGCTACGCTTGCAAAAGGGAGATGGCAACTTAAAATAAAGGCTGAGAATAAAGACATTTTGGGCTTTAAAAGCTTTGAATTTTTCGTGCAATGAAACTTTATATTTTTAGCTCTTCAAGAAAGATTAAAGAATATTATCAGCAAAGTAAAAATATAAATGCTCTTATTAGTCAAGCTTTAAGTGTGGCGGAATTTTTGGATAAAATTTGTCTCAATCAAGGCTTTAAGGCAAGTGCTTATGAGCAATTATTACTTATGCAAGAAGCGTGTAAAAAAAGTAAGGATTTAGAACAAAAGCTTGGAATTTCAACCGAATTTTTTTCCTTTTTGAAAAATAATGAATATCTTTTTTCCTTCTTTAGAGAACTTGCACTGGAAAATAAGAGCATTAAGGACTTACAAAATAGTGATTATTATGCGAGTTACAATGAGCATTTAGAAATTTTAGACTGCGTTTTTCAAAATTATCTAAATCTTTTAAAAAGAGAAAATTTATACGATGATCTTTCTTTACCTCTTTCTTACACTCTTGATTTGGACTTTTTGGAAGATTATGAAAGTATTATTTATGATTTGGAGGGCTTTTTAAGTCGTTTTGAGCTTTCTTTACTTTTACAAATAGCAAAGCACAAAGAGCTTATTTTGCGTTTTAAAACAAGTAAATTTAATCTCGCTTATTTTAAAGAGCTGCCCTTTTTAAAAGATGTAAATTTAAAAGAAAACTATCATTATGAGTTTAACATCACGCAAAATATTTTATTAAAGCAAGAGCCTTTAAAGCCTAAAAGCTCCTTTATAAAAGTTCAGCAATTTGAGCTTAGGATTTTACAAGCGGCTTTTGTTTTCGATGAAATTTCATCTTTTATAAGAGCGGGTTTGAGGGCGGAGGATATTGTCGTCATTACGCCAGATGAGGGCTTTTGCGATTTCTTACGCCTTTTGGATCAAAATAATATGCTTAATTATGCAAGTGGGATTAGCATCAAAGAAAGCCTATTTTATCAAAGCTTAAGAAGTCTTTATGAGAGTGCAAATTTGGACGATTTTTATTTTAATGAAAACAAAAATTATTTTGATGAAGCACCAAATTTCGACCTACACAATAGCCTTTTGCATTATTTTAAGCTTGATTTTAAGGAATTTAAGGAGCATTTTACTAAAGAGTGTGAATTTTCTTATTTTGAAACCTTGATTAAGCAATTTTTGGCAAATGAAAATAGCGAATTAAGCCTTTTTGTAGAAAAGGAGCTTTTTTTCATCAAAAATTTACTTAGCAATCAAAAATTAAACCTAAAGCAACTTTTAGAGCTTTTTTTCATACAAATTTCTTCCTTTAAACAAAGCTATGTTGGGGGTGGGGCTGTTACTGCTATGGGGATTTTAGAAAGTAGGGGACTTAGTTTTGATGGGGTGATTGTTGTGGATTTTAATGAAGATCTTATCCCAAAAAGAAGTGTTAATGAGCTATTTTTAAATAATGAAGTGCGTTCCAAAGCGGGGCTTATAAGCTATGAAAAAAGAGAAAATTTGCAAAGATTTTATTATGAACAGCTTTTTAAAAATGCTAAAAAAATTAGCATTTCTTATGTAGAAAATGAGGAAAAAAGCAAATCGCGTCTTTTAGAAGAGCTTGATTTTAGACTTGATTTTGCTAAGGATTTAAGTCAAAAGGCGTATTTAAATGCCTTAAAATTAAACTATCAAGCAAAGAAAATCAACTTAGAGCCGCCTCAAGCGCCCAAATTAAAACACAATCTTTTCGCCACACCCCTTTCTTACTCAAGGCTGACTTTATTTTTAGAGTCTAAACGCACTTATTTTTATAAATATATCAAGCATTTAAAAGAGCCAAGAGAGCTAAAAATGGACATAAAAGAGCAAAATGATAGAAAGAGGCTTAAAAATTTAGGTATTTTTGTCCATTATATTTTGGAGCTTTATTATAAACATTATGATTTTTTTGATGAAAAGCTTTTTGCTTCCTTGCTTGAAAAAGAGGGGCAAAAAGAGGGACTTGACGCTCTTGATTTAGAACTTTTAAAGATAAAATTTAAAGAATTTGCAAAAAAGGAACAGGAGCATTTTAAGCAGGGCTACCATATTAAGCATTTAGAACTTAATGTGGATAAAAGCATTATTTTAGAGGGTCAAAAGATAGAGCTTACAGGTAAGATTGACCGCATTGATTCAAATGAGCGTTTTAAAGAGCTGATTTTAGATTATAAAAGTGGGAAAATTCCCGAAAAATCCTACCAACTCGCTTTTTATAAGCTTTTATATGATGAAAACGCCGATGCCGCTTTTTATGATTTAAATGATTTTGAGCTTAAAGAGGGTAAAGACACAAAAAGCGTTTTAGCTCTTAAAGAGGAGCTTGAAAAGCTTTTAAAAGAGGTGGATAAAGAAATTGTTTTTGAAAATGAAAAAAGCGATTTTTGTCCGTATAAATTACTTTATGAAAAAGATTTAAAATGAGTGAATTTAAGCCTTTTTTAGCCCTAGAGGCAAGTGCTGGCAGTGGAAAAACCTTTGCCTTAAGTGTGCGTTTTGTTGCTTTGATTTTAAGTGGAGCTAAAATTGATGAAATTTTAGCCATTACCTTTACTAAAAAAGCTACAAATGAAATGAAAAAAAGAGTGATAGAAAATTTTTTAACTTTTGACAAAAAAGAAGCCGAAACAAAGGAGCTTTGCAAACTTTTAGCTAAGGATAAAGAGGAGTTAATCCGCTTAAGAGACTCTAAAAAAGAGGAATTTTTAAGAAAAAATCTAAAAATCTATACCTTTGATGCTTTATTTTCTCAAATTTTACGCTCCTTTGCTTTAAATTTAGGCTTGATGAGTGATTTTGAAAGCGTTGAAAATTCTCAAGATCTAAGAAGGACTTTTTTAAAAAAGCTTTCTAAAGAGGAGCTTAAAAAACTGGCAACTTATATTTTAAAAATTGATGAAAAAGAGCATTTTTTTAGTGAGCTTGAAAGCCTTTATCAAAACGCTTATTTTAAAAGTCTTAATATAACAAATCAACCAGGTTTATCCAAGCTTCAAAATGCCTATGATGATTTGAGAAAATACTGCTTAAATTTTGATAATAAAAATTTAAAAAGCAATTTTAAAAGCGAAAAATTACATCTTAAAGAATTTTTAAAAAGTCCTATTATTGACCAATTTGAGGAAAAAAAATATTTGCGAGATTTAGCCCAAGAAGATGTCAATTTTACCGCAAAAAGAGAGCGTTTTTTAGAAAGTCTAAGGCAGTATGCCCTAGAGCTAGAGAACTTTAAAATAGCGAATTTAATGGAGCTTTTAAAGATTTTTATCAAAGCAAAAAATGATTTACATAAAAATAAAAATATTTTAAGCTTTAGTGATATTAGTAGAAGAGTTTTAGACCTTATACGAAGTGATTTAAAGGATATGATTTATTTTAGGCTTGATGGGCGTATTAGTCATCTTTTAATTGATGAATTTCAAGACACTAGCGTTGTGCAATATGAGATTTTAAAGCCTATTATCGCCGAGCTTGTGAGTGGAGAGGGCGTGAAAAAAAATCGCAGCTTTTTTTATGTCGGGGATAAAAAGCAAAGCATTTACCGCTTTAGAAATAGCAAAAAAGAGCTTTTTGACCTACTTAGAGACACTTTTACGCAGATTAAAACAGAAAGCCTTGATACAAATTACCGCTCTTTAGGGCATTTAATCGAATTTGTCAATACTCAATTTAAAAATAAATTTGAAAATTTTATCCCTCAAAAGATTTTAGAGCAAAATCAAAATAAAGGCTTTGTTCGCATAGTGCAAAGTGAGGAAAAAGACGCTAAAAAGACCAAGCAAGAACTTCTTAAAGTTTTAAAAGAACAGCTTGATTTTTTACATCAAAAAGGTGTTTTGTATGAGAAAATTTGCATTTTATGTTGGCAAAATAATGACGCAAATGAAATTTTAGAATATTTAAAAGAGCATAAAATCCCAGCTTTTACACAAAGTAATATTTTGCTTGAAAATAAGGCTAGCGTGCGTTTGGTGTTAGAATATGCAAAATACTGCATTTTTGGCGATGCTTTTTATTTAGAAGTGATGAGGGAATTTTTAGGCTTTGAGCCTGAAAGATTGCAGCTTGATTTGGCTAAAAGTGCCGAAGAAAATGTGCTTTATCTCATTAGAAATTTAAAGCTTAACCTAGCCGATATAGCCTTGCTTCAGTTTTTAGAATATGCCAAGCAAAAGGGCAATTTTATGGAGCTTTTATTTAGCCCTTGTCCTTTAAAGATGATGGGTGAGGAAAATTATGGCATTAGCATTATGACCGTGCATAAATCTAAGGGGCTTGAATTTGACTATGTTATCGTGCTTGATAGACTTTCAAAGGGTCAAAATGATAATGAGCAAATTTTACTTGAATACGACATTCAAAAGGGTTGGGAGCTAAGGATTAAAAATGCTTTTCACAAAGCCGTGCGTGATGCCTCCTATCAAAATTTTTTAGCTAGGATAGAAAAAGCTCAAAAAGATGATGATATTAATAAGCTTTATGTCGCACTTACAAGGGCTAAAAATGGTCTTATTGTCATTAAAAAAAATCCATTTTGCGTTAATGGTAACAATCCAAGCTATTTTAACGGCAAGGGCTATTTAGACCTTGAGTGTTGTGAAATAGGCACTCTTAATGAGCAAACAGCTCCTAAAAACGAGGAACAAAAAGAGCAAAACGCCCTTAAAGAATTTGTTAAAATCCCTCTACAAAATGTCGAAAAAATAAAACTTAGCGAGGAATTTCATTTTGGCAATGCCTTTCACTTTTGTATGCAAAACTTAAGACTTCCAAGGGGAGAAAATTTAGAAAATGTCAAGCAAAAAACAAGGGATAAATTCCGCCATTTCTTAAACGAAGATGAATTTAACACCCTTTTTAAAAAAGTGGAAAATCTACTTCAAAATAAAGATTTTCAAGCCCTTTTACAAGGCAAAAAATTATTAAAAGAGCAGTCGCTTAGTTTTAATGGTGAGCTAAAAAGGCTTGATTTACTTGCTTTTGATGAAAAGGAAGCGTTGATTATTGATTATAAAACGGGTGAATTTAATGCTAAAAATGCCGAGCAAATCACACTTTATAAACAAGCCATTGAAGAAATTTTAAATAAGCAAAACACAAGAGCTTTTTTGATATATTGCCAAAATGAAATTCAAATTTTAGAAAATTAATGAGAAAATGATGAAGCAATACCTCTACATCGCACAAGGAAGCTTAGAGCCTAGCAAATGCAAAATAGGCATTACAAACGACCTTAATCGCCGCTTAAAAGAATACAACTCCATTACAGGAATTTCAGCTGAAAATTCGTATAGCTATCTTTTCGCTGCTGAAGTGAGTGATATGAGAGCTTTAGAACGAGACTTTAAAAAAACATTTTTTAATTTAAGAGAGCTTGAAAAAAGAGAAATTTATTTTTATAACCCAACTTTGTTTGATATGTATGTAAATTGCATATGAGCAAGTCCCTATTTTATTAAAAAAGTTGTTTTTAAAGAGAGTAAAAAATCTAGCATTGTCAAAGCAAAAACCCAGCCCACTATGGAAGAAAGAGGATTTACACGAAAAGAATTAATAGAAAGAGCGAAACGCATTAAAGACGATGAGTTTTATACGCGTATAGAAGATATAGAAGCCAAACTTGCTATGTATCCCACTAAGATATGGAAAGATAAAGTCGTCTTTTGTAACTGCGATGATGCGGTGGGCGAAAGGCGGGATTATGTGGATACTTCAGCCTTTGCTTTGTATTTTTTAAAGAATTTTTCTAGACTTAAACTTAAAAAGCTTATTTGCACCCATTATGGCGGAGCGGTGGATTTGTTTAACACAAAAACAGGAGCTAGAGGCTATATTTTTACTAAAGAAGGAGCAAATGAAATCATAGAAACACCAAAGGACTATACGGGGAGTTTTGACTCTGAGCTTTCTCTTAAAATTCTCAACGAGGAAGCTAACATCGTTTGCACTAATCCGCCTTTTTCAAAAGCGATAGAATATTGGGACATTTTAATAAAAAGTAAGAAAAAATTTATCGTCATCTCAAATATTACAAATTTTATCACCCCCTCTTTTATCCCTTATTTTGCAGATAAAAAAGCGTGGGCGGGTTACACAAGAGTGGATTGGTATTTAAATCCTAAACGCATTCCCGTGCAAGCAGCAGGGCATTTTTTCACAAATTTCCCCATTAAAGACCGCCCAGCCATTAAACGCCTTAAATTTGTGCCTTTAAATGAAATCCCTGATGTATATCAACAATATGATGATAGCGGCACACTTTTAGTGGATAATAGCTATATTCCAAATGATTATGATAGACCCTTTGCTGTTTCTACAAGGCAAATTTTAAATGGAGTTTTAGAGTATGGTTATGAGATTTTTTTAAAACAAGAATACGCACCCTATATTAACGGCAAGAAAAAATTTAATAGAGTGCTAATCCAAAAAATTAAAGAAAACTAAACTTGAACTTGGTATATGTTTAAAAGATAAAGTGGAGGTAATATATGTGTAGTATAAATAAACAACAATTTTGTAATAATGTTTTATTTTTTCACAATAAAATAAAAAAAATAAATAATCATCGATATTTATCTTGGGAGCATTGCTATGAGTATTTTTATATCAATAGGAAAAATGTAGATTATGATTATGCTTCTTTGATGTTATCTTTTTATTTAGCTAGTTGGGGCATGTATAGAGGCTCTTCTTTTTTGTTGCATTATGACTATCAAATATATAAAACAATGCTAAAAGAGCTATTAGATATTAATTTATGGGATAAGCATGATTGGAGTCAAATAATCAAAGCAAATGAAATTATAGAAGAAAAATTATTACTCTATAAAAATAATAAAGAAAATGAGAATAATGAAGAAGATAAAAATAATAAAAATAAAATTAGCAATACACTGATCACAAAAATTTTATTAGGAATTTTTGGCTGCACCCCTGCTTATGATAGATTTTTTGTAAATGGGTTAAAAAAGCATAATATAAACAACAATAAGATACCGATACAATATTGTGAAGATAGTTATATAGGAATTATGGACTTGATAGATAGATGTAAAAGTAGCTTTGAATTTCCAAAGATATCATTAAAATATAACGAAAATATATATTATCCAGATATGAAAATTATGGATATGTATTTTTGGATTTTAGGAAAAGAATAAGCTTTAAATATTCTTAAATTAAGTAATAATTAAGATAAAATGACTATAATCACATTTTAAAAATTTTTGGCAAAAGGTAAGAAAATGACAAAGATAACAAAGCCAAACGAAGTCAAACGCGAATGGATCGTTTTAGACGCTGAGGGAAAGCGTTTCGGTCGTCTTTTAACAGAGGTGGCGACTATTTTAAGAGGTAAAAATAAGCCTTGTTATACACCAAATGTTGATTGTGGAGATTATGTCGTCATCATCAATGCTTCAAAAGCTGTTTTCACTGGAGCAAATAAGGCTGAAGATAAGCTTTATCATAGGCATTCTGGCTATTTTGGAAGTGTGAAGAGTGAAAAATTTGGAGATTTGCTTGAAAAAAACCCTGCAAAGCTTTATAAATTAGCCGTTAGAGGTATGCTTCCTAAAACAAATTTGGGTAGAGCTATGCTTAAAAAACTTAAAATTTACGCAGGAAGTGAGCATCCTCACACCGCACAAATCGCTAAAGAAGGAAAATAATTATGGCAAAAGCAACATACGCAACAGGTAAAAGAAAAACCGCTATCGCTAAGGTTTGGGTTAAGGCAGGTAGTGGGAAAATCAGCGTCAATGGAGTGGATTTAAACACTTGGCTTGGCGGACACGAGGCGATAAAACTTAAAGTCGTGCAACCTCTACTTGTAACAAAACAAGAAACTTCTATGGATATACGTGCAACGACTTTAGGGGGAGGCTACTCCGCACAAGCTGAAGCTTTAAGACACGGGATTTCAAGGGCTTTAGCTGCTATGGACGCTGACTTTAGAGCCTTACTTAAACCGCAAGGCTTATTAACAAGAGATAGTAGAAGCGTAGAGCGTAAGAAATACGGACGCAGAAAGGCAAGAAGAAGTCCGCAGTTTTCTAAGCGTTAATTTGGATTTTAAAATCATTTTTGAAAGGTTTGTTATGAAAAAAATATTTTTATGTTTAGGTTTAGCAAGTGCTTTATTTGCGGCGGATAATAGTGTCAAATTTGAGCTAACTCCTACTTTTAGTTTTAATAAATTTGAGGGAAATTTAGACCTTGATGATAGGGCAGCGCCTGGTGTGAGACTTGGCTATCATTTTGATGATTTTTGGCTTGACCAGCTTGAGCTTGGCTTGGAGCATTATTCTAATGTAAAATATTCTAACACTGATAGAACAAATCTTACGAAAGTATTTTTAAGTGCGATTAAGGGCATTGATGTAGGTGAAAGCTTTTACTTTTATGGTTTAGCTGGTGGAGGTTATGAAAGATTTTCTAACGAGCAATTTGACAATGAAAGTGGTGGCTTTGGACATTATGGTGCGGGTATGAAGTATAAACTTACAGATTCTTTAGCCTTAAGACTTGAGACAAGAGACCAAATAAACTTCCACGAAGCAAATCATAACTGGGTTACTACATTTGGTGTAAGTTTTGGTTTTGGCGGCTCGAAAAATAGCTCAACAATGAATACTCAAAAAAGCTCCCCAAAAGAAACTTCACTTGAGGGAAAAACTATTAGTTTAGAGGGGCATTTTGAATTTGACAAAACAACTATAAATCCAGCTTTTGAAAGCAAAATTCAAAACATCGCTAAGGTCCTAGAAGAAAATGAAAAATACAACACCATTTTAGAGGGACACACAGATAATACAGGCTCAAGAGCTTATAATCAAAAGCTTTCTGAACGCCGTGCGCAAAGAGTTGCTAATGAGCTTATGAAATTTGGTGTAGATAAAAAACGCATTGAAGTAAGAGGCTATGGACAAGATAGACCACGCTCAAGCAACGACACTAAAGAAGGTAGAGCGGATAATAGAAGAGTTGAGGCAAGATTCTTCCTCGCTCAATGAAGTCTAAAACTCTTCTTTTCGACTTAGATGGCACTTTGATTGATTCAACGCCTGCCATCTTAAATTCTTTTCACTTCGCCTTTGAAAAGCTGAACTTAAAGCCTAGCTTAGATGAGGACATTAAGAGCTTGATAGGACTTCCACTTGATGAAGCCTTTATTAAGCTTTACCAAGATAAAGCCTATCTTGTAAATGATTTTGTTGATTTTTATAGAGAAAAATACCGCACGATTTATTTAGATCAAACCACGCTTTTGCCTTTAGCCAAGGAAGCTTTAGAATTAGCCAACGAATTTGCAGATTTAGCTGTCGTTACGACTAAGGGGTCGCAATTTACCAAGCCTTTGCTAGATTTTTTAGGAGTGGGACATTTCTTTAAAAGCATAGTAGGGCGTAATGATGTGCAATTTGCAAAACCTCACCCAGAGCCTATTTTAACAGCTTTAGATAGATTAAATAAAGACAAAACTCACGCTTTTATGATAGGTGATACTCAATTTGACATTTTAGCGGCTAAGGCGGCAGGGATTTCTCACATAGCCTTAAGCTGTGGTTATGAGAGTATAGAAAGCCTACAAAAATATAGCGATTGTATCAAAAATAACGCTTATGAAGCAGTTAAGCACATAGCAAAGCTATAAACAATTTTAACTTCACATTAACTTCACAAAAAAATGTTAAAGTTCTCTTATTAATTTAAAGGAGAAACAATGAAAACAAAAATCGCTCTAGCAGCTTTACTAAGTGCGGCTGTGCTTTATGCACAAGATATGGTTATAAGTCCAGCTCAGCTTCCTAACAATGTGCAAAGCTTTTTAAATACACATTTTAAGGGTGTTAATATAGGACTTGCAAAAAAAGACCTAGATTCTTACGATATAACTTTGACAGATGGAACGGAGATTGATTTTATCATCAACGGAGAATGGAAAGAAGTCGATGGTAAATATAAGGCAATTCCGCTTGGCTTTTTACCTTCCACTCTTGTAGCAAAAGTCCAAATTAGTCAGCCAAACGCACAAATTTTCAAAGTCGAAAAGCAAATCAATGGCTACAAATTTAAATTTAATAATAATATAGAAGTTTATACAGACTTTAATGGTAATGTTTTAGGACAGAAATTTGACGATTAAACGTTAAAAAGGGAATTTAGTTTTTCTAAATTCCCTTGCATTATTTTGTGATTTTCCTCCACGCTCTTTTTTAAATCTACAAAAAAAGGATTTGCCAAACAAGCAATTAGGGCTTTTCCGTCTTTAGCAAAATAGCTTGAAAGTTCGAAATTTTTTCCCACCACTTTCTTATAAATTTGATTTTCATCGCCACCATTTAACACCTGCTTAGAAATCAAACAAATTCCGCAAAAAAAGCGTCCTAATTCATCTTTAAACTTTACATCATACAGGGTAAAACTCTTAAATTCTATCCCTTCTCCAGCTTGAAATTCTTTTAAATTTTCACTCAAATTAAGGCTTGCAAATTCCTTTTGCAAAATGGGTTTTTTAGGGAAATACGCCTTATGGTGCGTTAAAAAAAGCTTTAAAACATTAAATTCTAGCTCTTTTTTGGCTTTGATAAGTCTTTTACTAGTGAAGCGGTAAAAAAATACGCCCACAAAAATGGCACTAATTATAGCAATCATCACATCTTTAATAAAAACAAAAGTCAAAAAGCCCACAAGTAAGGCTTCAATGACGCTTAAGAATTTTAAAATTCCTAAGCGTTTTAAAATATATAGTCTTTGACTTTCTAAATTTGCCATTAAGACTTACTTTTTTCCATTCTCTTTCTTTGAGTTGGGTCAAGATAGCGTTTTCTTACACGTACATTAAGCGGTGTAACCTCGACAAGCTCATCTTCTTCTATCCACTCTAACGCCCTTTCAAGACTTAGTTTTCTAGGAGGGACAAGCTTAATCGCATCATCACTCCCGCTTGCTCTAACATTTGTTAAATTCTTACCTTTGATAGGATTAACATCAAGGTCGTTGCTGCGACTATGCTCACCTATAATCATACCTGTATAAACCTTAGTTTGTGGTTCGATGAAAAGCACACCTCTATCTTGCAGATTAAATAAAGAATAGCCCAAAGCCACGCCATTTTCCATACTAATCAAAGCACCATTCGCCCTTTTTTCCACTGCCCCGCTAAAAGGACGAAATTCTAAAAAACTATGATTCATCACACCCTCACCTTTAGTATCTGTTAAAAACTGACTTCTAAAGCCTATGAGTCCTCTAGCTGGAATTTCAAATTCAAGCCTTGTTTGTCCATCTCCTGTGGGCGACATCGTTTTCATTTCTGCCTTTCTTTTGCCTAGTTTTTCAATGACTGCCCCGCTAAATTCCTCCGGCACATCGATAACTAAATGCTCAAAAGGCTCTGTTTTAACGCCGTCTTCGTTTTTAACAATAACTTCAGGTCGCCCCATACAAAACTCAAAGCCCTCTCTACGCATATTTTCTGCTAAAATAGTGATTTGCAACTCAC
Organism: Campylobacter vulpis; assembly: GCF_014217995.1. NCBI lineage: Bacteria > Pseudomonadati > Campylobacterota > Epsilonproteobacteria > Campylobacterales > Campylobacteraceae > Campylobacter > Campylobacter vulpis. Next base: position 116,159 of record NZ_CP041617.1, on the reverse strand, counting down.
CCCTGCCGCTAACTTTAAATTTGCCCTCGCCACTACTTTCATATTTCATAGCGATGTTGGTTTTCATTTCTGCTTCTAGGCGTTCGGCGATTTTATTGGAGGTTACATGTTTGCCCTCTGTTCCTGCCAGAGGTCCGTCATTCACTGCAAAAACAATGCTTAAGGTCGGCTCTTCAATGTGAAGAGGGTCTAAAGGCATAGGATTGTTAGGACATACGACACTATCTCCTACATCTAAGGTTTCAAAACCTGCAATGGCAACTATATCTCCACTGCTTGCTTCCTCAATGTCCATTTTTTCTAAGCCCATAAAGCCTATGAGTTTTGAGACTCTACCATTAAGCTTTTCTCCGTCTGCTTTAACTAACATCACGGATTGATTTTTCTTCACTACGCCATTAAAAATCCTTGCTATGCCTATTTTGCCGACAAAATTATCATAACCTAGCGTGAAAACTTGAAGCTGGAGAGGATTTTGTTTATCTCCGCTTGGAGCAGGAACTCTTTCAAGGATTGTCTTAAAAAGTGGCTCCATATTATCACTTGTATCGTTTAAATCAAGTTTTGCATAGCCATTTTTAGCTGCCGCATAAACAATAGCAAAGTCAAGTTGCTCGTCATTTGCGTCCAAAGCGACAAAAAGGTCAAAAATTTCATTAATGACTCTTTCAGGGTCAGCTGCTGGTTTATCAATTTTATTAATCACAACTATGGGTTTTAAACCAAGCTGTAAAGCCTTTTTAACCACAAATTTAGTTTGCGGCATCACGCCTTCTTGCGCATCAACTAAAAGCAAAACGCCATCAATCATCTTTAAAACCCGCTCAACCTCACCACCAAAATCAGCGTGTCCGGGGGTATCGATAATATTGATCTTCGTGCCTTTATAATTAATGGCTGTGTTTTTAGAAAGTATGGTAATGCCTCTTTCTTTCTCTATATCATTACTATCCATAACGCGTTCTGCGATTTGCTCTCTCTCGCTAAAAGTGCCCGATTGCTTTAAAAGCTCATCAACCATAGTTGTTTTTCCGTGATCAACGTGGGCGATGACGGCGATATTTCTTATATTTTCCATTGTAACTCCCAAATCATTTAAAAGGGCGTATTATATAAAAACTTTGCTTAAAGATTGAAAATTTGCTTATAGCAAAGTTGGAACACTTTTTGCTTTTATAGCTACAAGACTTAATTTTGAAAGGATACAAAATGTCAAAACCACTTAACGAAGTGCTTTTAAGCGAAATTTTTAACGCAGAGTGTGAAGCAAGGGAAAGCGAAACATTGATGCAAGTTCTTAATTTACTAGAAATTTTAAAAAGTAAAAAAAATAATAAAATGGCACGAATTTCAGGCGAATTAAGCGAACTTTTAGACAATGAGAAAAATTTCAAAAAAATTTCAAAAGCAAAGGATTTAAACGAACTTTTAGATATTTTGGTGAATTTACAAAAAGATAAAATGATAAAAGTTTATGAAAATTCTTACTTAGAAAAAAAATTTCCAACCTTAACAAAGGATAATTTTTTAAAATAAACTAAGGATTAAAAATGTCAAATTTAGCCCCACAAAGCGAGATTTTAAATCTCGCCCCGAGTAAAACTAGCCAAACTTCTTTTAGTAAAACGATTAAAAATAATCCAAAGGAAGAAAAAGCTAGTGAAAATGAAAGGGAGAGCTTTTTAAATTCTTTACTTGCTTCCATTGAGGAGACAAATGAGCATTTGCCAACGCATATGAAGATAAGCGAAAGTGAAATTGTGGGTGAAGTGATGCAAAAATTACAAATCGGTAATTTTGATGAGGGAGATAAAATAAGTATTTTTGAATCTGCTCCTCTTATGCAAATTTTATCGGTGCTTGACAAATTAAAAACAGATCTTTCTAATGTCAAATTAGCCAATCTTGCAAATAATAATACCCTTTTACAACTCATCAAAAATGAAAACAATTTTAATGCTCTTAAAAATGCAAATAGCTTAGGAGAGCTTTTGAATTTGGCTAAAGATATGGGGCTTGAAGTTAGAGACATTAAGGTAGATAGACTGCTTGATTTAAAGGCAACTTTTCCAAATTTAGATAAAAAAGACTTTTTTAAGGGAGCTATCGATAATGTTTTTAAAGAAATTTTAAACAGCAAATTAGCACACATCGAAAAAAACTTAGATAAAAATTTGCACACGCAAAATAAAGCACCCATAAAAACAAATGAGGCAAATTCCTTACTTTCTAAAACTTTGCAAAATTTAGACTCTCTTATCAAAAAAGAAGATAAAACTCATCAGTTAGATAAAACTAAAAAAGAAAACGATGAGGAGATAGAAATAAAAACTCCTACAAAAACCAGTAAAAATGAAGTTTTAAATGAGCTTGTGGAAAAATTTTCACAAAAAACTAAAATCACAGAAAAAGAAACACAAAGCAAAGAAATTCCAACTTTTAAAGAAGAAATAAAAGAGCCAAATTTAGAACCTAAAAAAGAAAATTTTAAAACTCAAAAAGAAAATTTAAGCATTCAAAAAGAAAATTTTAAAACTCAAAAAGAAGATTTAAAAGAAACAGCACATTTAAGTAAAGAGCCTTTAAATAAAACTGATGAAAATGTCAATTTGCAAGAAAAAACTAAATCTCCCTTAAAAGAAGCTGTTTTAAATGCCACTTTGGGTAAAGAAACGCCAAGAGAAACTTTAAAAGAAACGCTTAATGTTAAAGATTTAATGCAAAAAGAATTCGCACAAAAAGAAATTAGTAAAGAAAGTCCTAAAGAAAATCCTAAAGAGATGAAATTAAATCATTCTAATGAGGGATTAAAAATCACAAGCGAAAATTTTACAAAAGTCGTGCAAAATAAAACAAATGAAAATCTTTTTAGTGAGCTTTTAAACAAAGAAACAAATAAAGAATTATTCACTAAAGAAAATAGCGAAAATACTACTAATACAGAAAAATCTAGCGTAGATGATTTAAATAATCTTGTCAAAGACTTAAGTAGGGTAAATCAAAATCAAAAAATCATTTCCCCAAAAGAAAGCTTACAATACTTTTCTAAAGATTTAAAAGAAGCGATGGAGCAGCAGTATAAAGCACCCATTACTAAACTAAGCATTACGCTTAATCCTTCAAATTTGGGTGAAGTTGAGGTAACTTTAGTGCAAAGAGGAACAAACCTTCACATTAATTTCAATTCAAATCATAATGCAATGAATTTATTTTTGCAACATCAAGCCGAATTTAAAAATTCTCTTGTAAATATGGGTTTTACAGGACTTGAAATGAATTTTAGCGAGCAGGGTAAAAAAGAGCAACACCAAGAAAAGAAATCAAAAACGCATTATTATGAAGAAAGCATTGAAGAAGAAAGTAATCCTAAAATTAATTTAGAACTTGTTTTAGCAAAATATTTCTAAAGTGGAACGATTTTTGCTTTTTTATACAAAAAGACTTTAAATAAGGAGCTTAAAATGACAACGGAATGGAATCCAAATTTAAACTGGCAAAATACACAAAGCAAACCAAACGGCACCACACAAAATAGTGGAAATAATTTAACTGCAGATCAAGGTAATCCCGGAGCTGTTTTAGATAAAGATGCCTTTTTAAAGCTTCTTTTAATCGAAATGCAGCATCAAGACCCAACCGATCCTATGGATAGCGATAAAATGCTTACTCAAACTTCGCAGTTAGCCGCACTTGAAATGCAGCAAAATACTAATAATACTATGCAGAAAATGGTGGCGACAATGGAAAAGCTTTCAAATGCTATGGGAACAAGCCAGAGTATAGGTGCTTTAGGGGCTATTGGTAAAATGGCTACTATCGCGGATAATAAAATTAAGCTAACAGGATCCGATGAAATCATCGCCCTTAAGATGTATTTACCAGAAGCAGCAAATAAAGATGGAATTACCCTGGAAGTCTATGATAAAGATAATAAGCTAGTTTATACAGAAAAAGCGAGCGAGGGCAAGGAAGTTTCAGCAGGACACTTTACTATGGAATGGCCGGGAAGAGATAACAATGGCGTTTATGCAGGCGATGGGGAATATACGGTTAAAATCGTCTATAATAATCAACAAGGTGAGAAAATAACAGCAAGCTATGGAACTTATCCTATTGAAGGGGTTGTTTTTAAAGAAGGAGTTGCTTATGCAAAAATGGCAGGACAAGAAGTGCCATTTGATGCCTTAGGGGAAATTACAGATTATAAATTTAGTCTGGGTTCTAATGGTTCAAACAATAATACAGGTGGAAACAGCGAAAAACCAGACACAGAAAAACCAGATAATAAACCAACAGAACCTGACACAAAACCCGAAGAAAAACCTAAGGCTTAAGCAATGATGGGTGCGTTTTATAATGGGATTAACGGAGTTAAATCCAGTGGTTTTGGTATTGACATTAGTGCGAATAATATAGCAAATGTCAATACCACAGGCTTTAAGTATTCCAATGCTGAATTTAAGGATATTTTTTATAGCACCATTACTTCACAATCAACCAACCCAGCTCAAGGAGGATATGGCTCGACGCAAGCTTCTTCAAAGCTAGTTTTCGAACAAGGCTCTCCTGTGGCAAGTGAGGGAGAATTTGATGTGGCTTTACAAGGTAAAGGTTTTTTTGGTGTTTTAGGTGCAGATGGTATGCCTTATTATACTAGAAATGGAGCTTTTAAACGCGATGCAAATGGCTACTTAGTCGATTCTTATGGGAATTTTGTGTTAGGCACGATGAATCCAGCCTTTCAGGGCATAACATATAGTGATAGGGTAGCGGGACTTATGGGGGATTATTTAAACACAGGAACACCCGTTAATAACGGCTTTACGGTAAATTCTAATGACAAATTTACTCTAGGCACCACAGGTTCGCAAGGGGCTTTACAAGTGCCTGTAAATATGTATCTTCCTCCAAAAGTTACGCAAAATGTGCAATGGAAGGGAAATTTAAATACCAACACAAAAACTGAAGTGGTAACCATCGATTTAAATCCTAATAATTTTAAGGTGGAAAAAACTGCGGATGGAAAATTTAAAGTCAGCGGAAGTGTAAGTAAAAATGAGGTTTTTAGTGCTAAAGAAAATGATAGAATTTTACTTAATTTCATCGATAAAGATGGGGTCAAACAAAGCTTTGAAGCGAGCTTGGATAAAGATTTAAATTTCGTCAGTAAAGAGCTTGACTTAAAAGGCTTAGATACTGACTCTATCAAGCTTGAATCCGCACAAATTAGCACAGAGCAAGAAAAGGCAAATAAAGACATCTTAGAAGCACCTATTTATAACGCAGATGGAAGCAAAAGCACACTAAGACTGACTTTGGAAAGAATTTTACCTCAAGTAGGTGATACTATGGTTTATAAAGTAAGCGCACAAATTTATAATGCTAAGGGCGAAGCAGTGGGAGAGCCGACCGAAGGAAGTATGACCTTTAATCAGCACGGAGCCTTGCTAAGTAATGACATTAAAAGCGTTAATAACCCAGAAGGAGGAACGATTAACATCGATTTAGGAACGCCTTATGACCCTAATATAGCGGGAAGTGGTTATAGTGGAATTTATGTCCAAGCAGGAAAAGAAAAAAATGTCATCACAAGGCACGACGGCATAGCGGAGGGCTTTTTTGAACAATATCGCATCGGTGATGGGGGCGATTTAATCGCTCAATTTAGCAACGGACAAAATGCCATAGTCGGCAAAATAGCTCTTTATAATTTCATCAATGAACAAGGCTTGATGGCTATGGGAGATAATATCTTCGCAGCCACAGGAAATAGTGGTGAGGCAAGTTTTATAATGAAAGATGGAGAAATTGTCAATACTGCCAAATTTAAGGGAGGCTTTTTGGAACAATCAAATGTCAATTTAAGTATGGAGCTTTCCAATTTAATCGTTACCCAAAAGGCTTTTGATGCAAGTTCTAAAAGCATCACTACAAGCGATCAAATGATACAAAAAGCCATTAATATGAAAAAATAAGTCCTAAAATAGGACTTATTGACACATAAAACCTTTTGTACTATAATTTTTTGATTCTCAAAAAAGAATTAAAATGAAAATCAAAAAGGATACAAAATGAAACAATACGAAACTTATCAATGTCAAAAGTGTGGCAATGAGGTTGAGGTGCAAAATGTAGGTGGTGGGACTTTGACTTGCTGTAATGAGCCTATGCAGTGCATTACGAAAGATTTGACTGCCGTGAATTTAATGAAAGCTTTCGCAGGCGAGTCAATGGCAAGAAATAAATATGATCTTTTTGCCGATATAGCAGAAGATGAGGGTTGGCACGCTGTGGCAAGGCATTTTAGAGAAGCTGCAGAAAATGAGAAATGGCACGCTAGAGCGCAGTTTAAAGCTTATCACGAATTAGTTGATGGTAAGGCTTTAGACATCACGACTAAAAATCTCGTTTGTGCTGCTGATGGGGAAAATTATGAACATACCATAATGTATCCTAATTTTGCAAAAATCGCAGAAGATGAGGGCAAAAAGGCTATCGCTAGGCTTTTTACAGCCATAGGTAAGGTAGAGATAGAACACGAAAGGGAGTATTTAGCCCTTAAAAAAATGCTTGAAGAAGAGGAATTTTTTAATAGCGAAGTTGAAGAATTGTGGGTTTGCGAAGTGTGCGGACATATTCATCGTGGCAAAAAAGCTCCAGCAGCCTGTCCTTTATGTAAAGCTCCAAGAGAGTATTTTAAAAGGGAATTTTTAGGCTAATGCTTGTTGGCATTGATGAGGCGGGGCGAGGGGCTTTAGCGGGACCTCTATTTATAGCGGCTTGTGAGCTTTTAAAGCCCCTTGATGAGCTTAAAGACTCTAAAAAACTTAATGAAAAAAAGCGTGAAAAGCTTTATAAAGAGATTATTTCAAACTCAAATTATCTAATCCTCGCCTTTTCAAATGCCCAAATTGACACGCTAGGACTTAGCAAGTGTTTGCAAAAAGGACTTGAAATCATTCATTTACATTTTGAAAATAAAAGAAAAATTTTTGATGGTAATACAAATTATGGTGTTTTAGGTATAGAAAATTTAATCAAAGCGGATAATCTTATCGCTGAGGTTAGTGCAGCTAGCATTTTGGCTAAGGTTAGCAGAGATAAGGTGATGGAATTTTTAGCCTTAAAATATCCACAATACGGCTTTGAAATTCATAAAGCCTACGGCACAAAAACGCATAAAGAAAGCATAGTAAAATACGGAACTTGTGAGCTTCATCGCTTAAGTTTTAAACTTATATAAAACCTTTAAACCCCATAAAGGCAAGATAAATTCCATATCCTATTATCAAAATGGACGCAAGAGCTGAAAAAATGTGGTTAAAACGCTCTTTAATATAATTTGAAACATAAGCAAAAAAAAGCAAAGAGGGCAGAGTAGAAACCCCAAAAATAAGCATAATTAAAGCAGAATCGATAATACTTGACTGACTTAAGGCACTAGCTAAGAAAAAATAAACCAAACCGCAAGGCACAAAACCATTACAAAAACCCAAAATAAAAGCACCCTTAAGGCCTTTAAAATAGATAGCTTTTTTAGCGAGTTTTGAGAAAAAAAGCTCCCACAAAATATTTCTTTCTAAAAAATTTAAAATCTGTCCTTTGAAAAATAAGGCTAAACCCAAAAGACTCACAAAAACACCCAAAACAAAAAAACTAAAACTTTGAATTTTTGCATTAAAAGCAAGTAAAGAGCCAAATATACCGCATAAAATTCCAAGCAAAACATAAGCAAAAATACGCGATAAATGATAAGATAAATTTAATAAAAAAGGATTTTTAGCTCTAGAGCTTATCTTTAAAAAGGCAAGGTTAAAGCCCCCGCACATCGCGTAGCAATGGCTAAAACTTGATAAAAATGCTATGGATATAATGCTAATGATTTCACTCAAAGTAAATTCGCAAATTCTTTAAAGATATATTTACTTTCGTGAGGACCTGAGGAGCTTTCAGGGTGATGCTGCACGGAAATGATAGGATAGTCTTTATATCTTACTCCCTCAACATTATCGCCAAATAAATTTCTATGCGTGATAAAAGCGATCTTACAAAGCTCTTCTGGGACATTGTAATTATGATTTTGAGCGGTGATTTCAACCTTTTTATTTTCTAAATTAATGACGGGGTGATTTGCTCCGTGCTGACCAAATTTCATTTTATAAGTTTCATAACCAAAAGCATTGCTTAAAAGCTGATGTCCCAAACAAATACCAAGCATAGGCACTTTAGCTTCGGCTAATTTTTTGATTTCCGCAATTTCATCTTTTAAAATTTTAGGCTCACCCGGACCATTTGAAAGAAAAACGCCGTGAATTTCACCCTTTTTAAAAAGAGTGATTAAATCCTGTGCTTTGACATCGTAAGGAAAAACCTCCACCGCCAAATTTGCATCTACAAGCTCATTTAAAATATTTTTTTTGACACCATAATCAATGACAGCAACTTTTTTTTGCGATTTTTTAGGTTTATCATAGGTTTTGCCGTTCCATACGCCCTGCTCGTGTTTGTAAGGCTTTTTAGTTGAAACTTCTTTAACGAAATTAATCTCATCAATCTTTTTACTTGCCAAAAGCCTTTCTTTAAGCTCTTCTTTGCTTGCAATTTCTGTTGAAACAATAGCTCTTAAATTTCCGCTATCGCGTATGAGTTTAACTAAAAAACGCGTATCTATGTCGTAAATTCCTATTTTTTGATGTTTTTTAAGATAAGTTTCTAAGCTTTCTTTTGCTCTGTAATTTGAAAATGTGGGACTAAACTCACGCACAAAAATTCCACTTGCAAAAACTTCTTTACTCTCATTATCGTCCTCATTTGTGCCGACTATGCCGATTTCTGGCATAGAAAAGACTATAAATTGCCCCGCATAAGAGGGGTCTGAGATGATTTCTTGATAACCACTCATTGAAGTATTAAAGACAAGCTCTCCCAAAAAGGTCCCCCCATAGCCAAAAGCCCTAGCACTTAAAAAAACATCATTTTCTAAATAAATATAAGCTTTCAAAACATACCCTTTTTTCTAAGCTCTTCTTGGTAAAGTTTTTCAAAGATGAGTTCATATTCTTCACTTCCTGGCACAGGCTTATTTTTATAATTGCTAATCTTATCATAAACCTCATCTTCAAGCTTTTCATAAATTCTTAAATAATCCTCAATACTTGAAAAAATTAGATTTTTGACCCTATTTTCACTCACGATAAAATTAATATAATCATTTTCGACAAGTGCATTTAAAATTTGGTGAGAAAGACGACTATGTCTTTCTTCTTTATCTAAAATCACATCGTATTCAGCAGCCAACTTTCGCTTCACAAGCCAAAACATATTTTTTCTATCGACTTGCATAAGTTCCATTTCATCTTCTTGCTTTTCAAGCAATTCTCTCGCTCTTTCATCTAATTTTTTTTCTTTATTTAAATCCTCTTCTAAAATATTTTTTACGCATAAATTCAACTTTTCTAGCTGGTCTTTAATCTCTATAAAAGAAGATTGGCTAATATCGAGCATAATTTTATTGGCTATATAGGGGATATGTGGGAATTTGATACGCATTTTTAAACCTTTATTTTTAATTTGAAATGATAGCTTATTTTCGGTAAAAAATGGTAATAAAAGCCTTAATTACTTGCGTTATTTTCTGTAGTATTGTCGCCCTTATCTTCCTCTTTTTTATCTAAATTTTGCAATAGTAAGGTTAGCTCACTAGCCTTTTGTGGCTGCATTTTAGAAAGTATGCCCGAAATTTTTCTAGACTCTAAGGAAAGCATTATCTTGCTTGCTTCTTCTGCGTCCATTTGACTTAAAACATCTGCTACGGCTGTGTCTTTCATTTGAGAATAAATTTCTTTAATGCGACCTTCTGTTTTGCTATTGATAGAATTTAAAATTTCCTCATTTTGCTTTAAAAGCCTTTCATTTTCCTCTCTTAAACTTTCAATTTTAGCTAAAGTCGCATTAACCTCAGCTTCTTTTTGATTTAAGGCATCTATTTTTTCTTTTTGTAAGCTCTCAAAAGAAGCCTTATAAGCCTCCAAAGCCTGTCTTGCCTCATCAAATTCGCGTGTTTGAATTTCTAATTCACCCTTTCTTGATTCAAAATATTGTTGGCAATCCTCCGCAAAAACAGCTCCAAAAAATAATGCCAAAATTACAATTTTTTTATTCATTTTTTTCCTTTTTAAAAAAACGGCTAACCGCAAGTTCGTCAAGGAATTTTTCCTCAGCCTTTTGCATAGCCTTTTGCATAACCTTAAGCTCTTCACTTTGTAAATATTTCATTTTTTCATAATCCAAATGTGCTTTTTGATATAAAAACTGATAATGATTAATCTCTTTATGAGAAAGCTCCACTTTTTCCTTAGCTCTAGCCAAAGCTTCTCTTGCAACGCCCTCCATAAAAACATTTGCCCTTAATTCTTCGCTAGAAATTTGACCCTTTAAAGAACCTAAATTTAACAACTCCTGCTGTGCTAATCCCAAAAGCTTCTCATTTTCTTTTTGTCTTTGCAAGGCGGCATTTAAATCCGTTTGTGCCTTGTCAAGCTGCTGCTTTTTAACTTTGATAACGGCGTTAAATTTGCTTTTCATAAAATGATAGTATCATCTCTTTCCGCACTTGTAGAAATGAGTTTGACTTTTACGCCGACTAATTCTTCAAGCCTAGCAATGTATTTTTTAGCATTTTGTGGAAGAAGGTCATAGTCCCGTATCCCAAAGACCTTATCCCAGCCTTCCATCTCCTCATAAATAGGCTTTACCTTATCCAAATCGCTTGGCATATAGTCAATTTCCCTGCCCTCATATTCATAAGCACGGCAAATTTTAATTCGCTCAAAGCCGTCTAAAACATCAAGTTTCATCAAGGCTAAGTGATCAAGCCCATTAAGCCTTGCTGTATATCTTACTGCCACAGCATCAAACCAACCACATCTTCTTTTACGCCCAGTGCTAACGCCTATTTCCTTACCTATCCTTGCGATTTTCTCTCCCTCTTCGCCCTTATCCTCACTAGGAAAAGCTCCATTTCCCACCCTAGTCGCATAAGCTTTAACTATACCCGTGATAGAACCAGCCTCCTTAGGATTTAGTCCAAGCCCCGTTAAAGCACCTGCTGAAATGGTATTTGAGCTTGTTACAAAAGGATAAGTTCCGTGGTCGATGTCTAGCATAGAACCTTGCGCTCCCTCTAAAAGCACTCTTTTATCTTCATCTAATGCCCTCCAAAGCAATCTTGTCGTATCGGTAATATAAGGCGTTAAAATTTCACTAAAACGCTTTAAATCAACCAAAAGTTCATCTTGATTTGGAATTTCCACACCCAAAAATTCCAAAAAAGTTTGATTATTTTCAAAATCTCTCATTAAATTTTCACATAATTTTTCAGGCTCTAAAAGCTCGGCAACTCTGTGTCCTACACGATTAATCTTATCCGCATAGCTAGGTCCTATGCCCTTACCTGTCGTGCCTATGGCATTTTTACCCTTGAGTTTTTCTTTTGCTATATCTATTAAAGAATGGTGTTTTAAATTTAAATGTGCTCTATCACTGATGTAAAGTCGCCCCTTAAGATTATCAAATTGTGCCATTTCAGCGATTAGAACTTCAGGTGAAACAACCACGCCATTTCCTATGATGTTAATGCAGTTTTGATGTAAAACGCCTGAGGGCATTAAGTGAAGTGCGTAGCGGACTCCATTGACCCAAATTGTATGTCCGGCATTATGCCCTCCCGCACTTCTGCAAACAAAATCATAATTTTCACATAATTTATCAACTACCTTGCCTTTACCCTCATCACCCCATTGAATTCCTACGACTATATCAGCCTTACTCATCGTTTTCCTTTTTTATGGCGAGAAGATGAGAGAATCGAACTCCCCAAAGAATAGCCAGCTACCCTTTCATCTGATTTGAAGTCAGTGGCGCTCACCAGAGTCGCTTATCTTCCGCTTTGATTATAGCATTTTAAGTCAATTTTACAAAATAAGTGCTTATGATGCCTTTTTTTGTTAGAGCTAAAGAACGCATAATTTTATGCCAACATTTTGTATTGCCACGCCAAGCTTTTTTGTGCTGTTCGCCTTTTGGATATTTATCATTAAAGCTATATTCCATTAAATGCAAATCCCCCCCCCCCCACTCTAACTCAACTCGCTTTATATCCTTGCAATTTGCATCGTGGCGGATATTAATGAGAGTGTATTTTGCGTGATGAAAAAATTGCATTTGTTTTAAAAATTTTTCAAATTCTGCATAATCATCTTGCCTACAAGAAATAAAACAAATATGCCTAGAGGCTTTAATGTGGCGTTTTAAATTTTCAAATCTTCTTCTTTTTTGCGTGATAAAACGCTCATAGCCCTGCTCTAAACTCTCCTCAAAAGAAAAATCGTGCATAGAACGCATTCCGTTTTGTCTATCTCTTATCCAACGCTTATTTGTCGTGCTAGGAACTTCTTCATAATCCTTGAAAAAATTTGCAAAATCGTCCTCAAAACACTGACTAATATCCTCCAAAGTATAAAGTCCTAGCCAGTCAAAGGGAGAAGAAAAAGTGCGTAATCTAAATTTTTTCAAATAAAACGCCACCTTACAACCTAAACCAACGCTAATGAAGACATCGGCTCTAAATCTTGTGCGGCGTTTAAAAAAAGACAAAAAATTAAACACCTAAATCAGGCTTCATCTCCAAAATTTTCCAAGGAAGTCCTTGAGTGTTTAACTCGTCCATAAAAGCTTTGGCGTCGAATTCCTCCATATTTTTAACTCCCACTCCACTCCAAATTCCACGCGCTATAAGTTTTGCACCTATCATCGCTGGAACTCCTGTGGTATAACTCACTGCTTGTGCCCCTGTTTCTTTAAAGCATTCTTCGTGATTGCAAACATTATAGATATAAACTTGTCTATCTTTGCCGTCCTTAACGCCTCTTATCACGCAACCTATATTCGTATAACCCTTTGTTCTTTCTCCAAGCGATGCTGGGTCTGGTAAAAGGGTCTTAAGAAATTCGATAGGAATGATTTCTTGTCCCTTATGTTTAATAGGCTTAATGCCTAGCATACCGACATTTTCAAGGCATTTCATATGAGTGAGATAGCTTTGTCCAAAGGTCATAAAAAAACGAATTCTTTTCAAACTTGGGATATTTTTAACCAAACTTTCAAGCTCCTCGTGATAAAGCAAATAACTATCTTTCACGCCCACTTCAGGGTAATCCCACTCTATTTTTATCTCCATAGGCTCTGTTTCTATCCACTGCCCATTTTCAAAATATCGCCCCTTAGCTGAAACTTCTCTAAGGTTGATTTCTGGGTTAAAATTGGTCGCAAAAGGGTAGCCGTGATCCCCTGCATTACAATCTAAAATATCAATATAGTGAATTTCATCAAATAAATTTTGCTTTGCATAAGCACAAAAAACATTCGTTACCCCCGGGTCAAACCCACTGCCTAAAAGCCCTAAAATCCCCGCTTTTTTAAAGCTTTCATCTTTTGCCCATTGTTCTTTATATTCAAATTTAGCTAGGTCTGGGTGCTCATAATTTGCTGTATCAATATAGTGAATTCCTGTTTTCAAACAAGCGTCCATTAGGCTTAAATCCTGATAGGGCAGAGCAAGATTAAGTAAAATTTCTGCCCCCGTTTTTTGGATTAGGGCAACCACAGCTTCGACATTATCCGCATCAACTTCTGCCGTCTCCACACCCACGCCCAAACGATCTTTGATAAAAGAAGCTATGGCATCGCATTTACTCTTTGTCCTACTTGCGAGGGTGATTTTAGTGAAAACATCGCTATTCATCGCACATTTCACACTTGCAACCCTACTAACTCCGCCCGCACCGATAATGAGAAGATTTGCCATTTTATATCCTTAAATTCAATTTTTGCTTATTGTAGCAAATTTAAACTAAACACTATTACGAATTTTTATTATAATTTCTCATCTTTTTTATAAGGCTTTTAATGTTTTCAGCGTTTTTTCTCTCTAAAAAATGGGCTTTATGGGCTTATGCGGGACTTTTTGTGCTTTTAGCTTTTTTGTATTTGCAAACAAGCCTTAATGTCGCTATAAATGAGTGGTATAGGGATTTTTATAATATTTTACAAAAGCCAAATGTGCAAAACGCCCCTTTAATCTTAGACGCAAATGCGACCAAAATCGCTAACGAAAATGCCCAAAAAGCTCTAGAAAATGCAAATTTTATTAACAAAGGCTCGATTTTTTACTATCAATTTTTAAACGAATGCTTTTTTTCTAGTAAAAGCATAGCTGCTAAAGAAACCTATGCGATGAGTGATTTTTATTCTAGCATCGCTGTGTTTTTGTGTATAGCCTTGCCTTATGTTTTTATCGCCACTTTAAGCATTTATTTTGCAAGTGTTTATACCTTTAAATGGCGTGAGGCTATGACCTTTTCTTACCTTAAATTTTGGAAAAATAAAAATGATAATATCGAAGGAAGTTCCCAAAGAATCCAAGAAGATACTTATAATTTTTCTAAAATTGTTGAAAGTTTAGGACTTGCCTTTGTGAAATCTTTGATGATTTTAATGGCATTTATCCCTATTTTATGGGCTTTGAGTGAAGATGTTTCCAAAATTCTTTTTAAAAATTTAAGTGAAGATAGCATTTTTTATTTTTTAAAAGATATGCAAGGACTGCTTGTTTATGTGGCTTTGTTTATCTCACTTGGAGGGCTTGTTGTATCGTGGTTTGTAGGCATTAAACTGCCCGGACTTGAATATAATAATCAAAAAGCAGAAGCCGCCTTTAGAAAAGAGCTTGTTTATGCGGAGGATAACCGCAAGGATTATGCTAAAAATGAGACGATGATAGAGCTTTTTACTGGACTTAAATTCAATTACAAAAGACTATTTTTACATTATGGTTATTTTAATATTTGGCTCATAATGTTTGAACAAATTATTGTCATCGTGCCGTTTTTGATTATGGGACCCTCACTTTTTGCCGGAGCTATCTCCCTTGGCGTTGTGATACAGATTAACAATGCTTTTGACCAAGTGCGAAGTTCTTTTAGTATTTTCATCACAAACTGGACTAAAATCACAGAGCTTAGAAGTATCCACAAACGCCTTAGCGAATTTGAAAAAAATATTTTGTATAAAAATTAAATTTTGCTTAATCTTTCTTTGAGTTCTTTTAGGGCATTTGAAATTTTAATCGTATAAGTTTTTCTAGCCTTTAATAAATCTTCATCAAGCCTTGAAAGTTGAGAGTTAGCAAACTTTGCTAACTCTTTTACGCTTTTATTTTTACCCTGCCTT
The DNA here is from genome assembly GCF_014217995.1 of Campylobacter vulpis. Taxonomy (NCBI): domain Bacteria; kingdom Pseudomonadati; phylum Campylobacterota; class Epsilonproteobacteria; order Campylobacterales; family Campylobacteraceae; genus Campylobacter; species Campylobacter vulpis. The sequence goes on along the minus strand of NZ_CP041617.1, from coordinate 100,871 downwards.
TTTCCATTTTTAAAGACACATTGTAAAAGTTCTTCACGCCTCAAATGAGAGGGTAAATTTTCTAAGCTTTCATCATAAATTATAAGCTCATCATACAAAGCCTTTTCCCCCTCATAAACACGAAAAAGTCTTTTAAAATGCGGTATTGTCGTTTTGTGAAGATCTTGAGAAATTTTGATTTTAGGATAAAGATCTCCGTTTTGTTCTACCGCCACAAGCTTATAAACATAACCAAAAATCGTATCACTAAAAGCCGTGATTAAACGCTCTCCAACCCCAAAGCCGTCAATTTTTGCACCATTTTTAAGTAAAGCTTCAATACTTTTTTCGTCCAAAGAATTTGAAACGATGATTTTACACTCTTTAAGCCCTACTTCATCAAGCCTTTTGCGAATTTTAAAGCTTAATTCACATAAATCCCCAGAATCAATCCTCACTGCCCCTTTTTCAATACCAAATTCCTTAAAAACCTTAATCGCATTTTCAAGTCCCAAAAAGCAATCATAAGTATCAATAAGCAAGGTTGCATTTTCAGGATAAAGCTTCACAAAAGCCCTAAAAGCCTCATATTCGTCCGCAAACATTTGCACCCAAGAGTGTGCCATAGTTCCACTTGTTTTAAGTCCATAAAGCTTCGCGGCAAGGGTATTTGAAGTGCCACTACATCCGCCTATCATCGCTGCTCTAGCACCCTTAAGTGCTGCTTCGCCGCCGTGTGCTCTCCTTGCTCCAAATTCTAAAACAGCTCTCCCTCCGGCTGCTCTTACAATGCGACTTGCCTTTGTGGCGATGAGGCTTTGATGATTGAGAGTGCAAAGCAAAAAAGTTTCCAAAAGTTGTGCTTGGGTAGCCCTAGCCTTAATCATCATCACAGGCTCATTAGCAAAAACGACTTCACCCTCTTGCACACAATAAATTTCTCCCTCAAATTTAAAAGTTTTTAGAAAATTTAAAAACTCTTCCTCAAAACCCTTTTGCCTTAAAAACTCAATATCCTCCGCATCAAAATGCCAAGTTTCCACAAAATCTAAAATATCTTCAAGTCCAGCAAAAATGGCAAAAGTCCCCCCATCAGGGACCTTTCTAAAAAAAACATCAAAATAACAAATTCTATCCTCAAAGCCCTCTTTTAAATAGCCTTGAGCCATAGTAAGCTCATAAAAATCACAAAGAAGATGATAATCAAAAGTCGTCAAAACTGATGCTGCCTTTAGAATAATTTGTAACCTTGCTTTCAAAAAAATTGCTTTTTTGGTCGTTGAATTTAGAGAAATCATCAACCCATTTAATCGGGTGTTTGGCATTGTAAATTTTGTCTAAATTAATCGCCACAAGTCTTAAATCCACAAGATAATGGATATATTCCTCGATAATATCGTCTGTAAAGCCCATAATTTGATTTTGTGTGATGTATTTACCCCATTTTATCTCAAGCTCCCCAGCCCTTTTAAACATTTCATAAATTTTATTGATATTTTGCTCGTTAAACAAATCAGGTCTTTCTTTACGCACTGAATTAATCATATTTTGAAATAATAATAAATGCGTAATTTCGTCCCTTTGTATGAAGCGAATCATTTGTGCAGAGCCTAGCATTTTCCCAGCTCTAGCTAGTGCATAAATTGCCGTAAAACCGCTATAAAAATACACGCCTTCTAAAATTTGATTTGCCACCATAGCAAGTAGTAATTTATTGTCATCAACATCGCCGGCTAATTCCTCATAAATGCTTGAAATAAAGTCATTTTTCTCCCTTAAGGTCGCATCGTGCTTTTCCATTTCGTAGATTAAATCCGTATTATCACAAATGGCTTCAACCATTACAGCGTAGGATTTAGAATGATTTGCTTCCTCGTAGGCTTGGCGTGCTAAGACAGCGTTAATTTCAGGGGCTGTGATGTAGGGGTTGATATTATCAGCTAGATTATTTGTTTGAAAACTATCCATTGAGATAAGTTGAGACCATACCAAATCATACATTCTTTTTTCTGCGGTGGTTAGATTACAACGATAATCAAGAGCATCTCTTGTGGTATCAACTTCTTTTGGAAACCAAGTGTTTGCCTCCATCAAATCCCACAACTTCAAAGCCCAAGTATATTTTGCCTTAGTGAAATTTAAAATCCCGTGCGGATTACCAGAAAAAATCTTTCTTTCACTTAAACTCTCACTTGAATTTGGATTATAAATTCTTTTTCTTTGCATTTTTATCCTTTCAAAACGATGCAAGTTTGTGTTAAAACATCGTGCAAATTTAAAGTATCTTTTCTTAAAAAGCTTATAAATAAGCCAAAAAACAAGCCAAAACTTACGATAAAAATTAAATATCTTAAAAAAATTCGTAAAAAATTTGCTTTTTTACCCGTTTTTTTGTCTATCAAATATAACTCATACGCTTTTAAACCTGGGCTTTGTGCCTTTAAGCTTAAAAATAAGGCTTGTATAAAACCAAAAAATAAAGTGCAAAAAAGCGGTATCAAAATACTAGCCAAAAAAGCTTCTTTTGAGCCTAAAATAAAATAAAAAGTGTATAAAATCGGCACATAAATCAAAAAAATATCAATTAAAAAAGCACGAAATCGAAGCCACCTTGACGCAATCCTCGCCTTAGTTTTCATCAATTTCCACGACTTCCCGGTTTAACTGCTTTACTTCCTTGCTGACAAAAAGGACATTGATGTGTCTCGTAAATTTCAAAGTCAAAATTTCCTAAAGCAAAAAGCGGTAAATTGCTAGGAAGTTTGGCATTTTCTTTTCTTTCGTTAGCTAAATTTTTAACCGCACAAAAGCCACGATTTGCCAAAGCTGCGTAAGCTACGACCTCTCCACCTAAACTTTCAATAATCTTCGCACTCTCTAAAGCGCTACCACCTGTGGTGATAATATCCTCACAAATGATGAATTTCTCGCCTTTTCTCACTTCAAAACCTCGTCTTAAAGTCATCACGCCCTCAACTCTTTCTGTGAAAATAAAACGCTTTTTACTCGCTCTAGCTAATTCATACCCTGCTAAAACTCCGCCCAAAGCAGGAGAGCAAATGCTCTCAAATTCAACGCCGTAAGCTATGATGATTTGAGCTAATTTTTCGCATAATTCTCCCGCTAAAATAGGATTTTCAAGCACCTTTGCACTTTGGAGATAAAACTGCGAGTGTTTGCCAGAACTTAACAAAAAATGTCCCTCTAAATACGCTCCACACTCTTTATAAATTTGCTCCAAATTCATTATCAAACCTTTAAAAGTTGTGTTTCTTTATCTTTAACGCTTTCGTCAATTTTATGTGTGTAAAGGTCGGTTAATTTTTGCACTTCATCATAAGCTTTTTTAGCCTCATCTTCTGAAATAGCCTTATCTTTTTCAAGTTTTTTAATCGCATCATTTGCATCTTTTCTGCCATTTCTTATAGAAACCTTAGCCTTTTCTCCCATAGCCTTAGCGTGTTTGACATTTTCTTCTCTTTGCTCCTTAGTCATAGGAGGAAAAAAAAGCTTAACGCTTTCGCCATCGTTGTTTGGATTTACACCTATATTTGCTGCCGCAATAGCACTTTCGATAGCTTTTAACATAGGCTTTTCCCAAGGGGTAATGCTAATGGTTGAAGCATCACTTGCTAACACAGTAGCGACTTGATTTAGCGGAGTTGCACTTCCGTAATAATCCACTTGAATAGGATCTAAGATATGGATATTAACCTTACCTGTTCTTAGCGTTGTAAAATCTTTTTTTAAAGCTTCTAAACTTTTTTCCGCTTGAGTTTTTTGTTTTTCATAAATTTCGTTTAGCATTTTAGTCCTTATTTGCTTGAATTGACTTCGTTTGGAAGCTGTGGAGCGCTTGGCGCACTAGGTATAGCTGCTGGTAAATTAGGTAAAGTTGTATTAGAGTCGATTTGCACTTTTTCTGCTAAGGAATTTTTATTAGAACTATTATAAAGATAGCCTAGAGCTATGGTGTTTGCTATGAGTAAAAGTCCCATTATAAAGGTAAATTTGGCTAAAAATCCCGCAGGACCTTTCGCACCAAAAAGGCTTTCATTACTTCCACTATACGCACCAAGACCTATACTTGAGCTTTTTTGGAGCAACACAGCGATACAAATCACCACAACAATCACAAATTGTAAAACAATTAAAAGAGTCATCATAACTAAATCCTAAGATAAAAAATTTAAATTTACATTGTAGCCAAAAAAGCTTGAAAAGAGTTTGAAATCCCAAAATTTGCGAGAAAACTCGCAAATTTTATCGACTATTAAAACTTCTTAAGATGTTAAGTAAAGATACAAAAAGATTGACAAAGTCAAGATAAAGTGCCACTGCACCCTCAATAGGCGTTTCATAATTTCCGCGTATGATATTTTGTGTATCATAGAGGATATAAAATGAAAAGAGTATCGCCGCTACAGCAGAAACTGCTAAATTTAAAAGACTACTTTGAAAGAAAAGATTAAGCAAAGATGCCGCCACAACGACAATTAAAACAATAAATAAAGCCTTACCCATCATCGTAAAGTCTTTTTTAGTATTCATCGCAAAAATGCTAAGCCCTCCAAAAGCCACTGTTGTCAAAGCAAAAGCCTGTGCTACAATCACTCCACCCGCTGGTAATGCCAAAACAGAAATCAGTAAAGGCGTGAGCGTAAGTCCTGAAACAAAAGTAAAAGCAAAAAGCAAGATGAGATTAAGCGGAGCTTCTCTTTTCTTATACATTAAGCCGAAAAGCAAACCTAACTCAACTGCAAAAAGAATCCAAAATGTGATTTGAGACTGCACAAAAAATTGTGCTAAAGCAAAAATTCCTATATAAGCACCCGCTGTCGCTGCCAAAAGTGAAGCGGCAAAAAGCTGGTAAGTTTGCTTAATAAAAACGCTTAATTCGCTTGAACGAGTGTTTTCAAATGTGCTAGATTTAGAATAATCTCTATCATAAAGACTCATTATATACTCCTTAAATTTTAAATTGTGAAATTTAGCATACTTTTTTTAAAAAATAGTAAATTAATCTTTCTTTTACACAAATTTACTATAATCAAGTTTTATTAGGTAGGGAAAATTATGGAAAATCTTATTAGCGGTGCAATTAAATTTATGCAAGAAGACTTTAAAGAGCATTCTGCACTTTTTGAAAGTTTGAAAAATAAGCAAAATCCTCATACGCTTTTCATAGGCTGTTCTGATTCTAGGGTAATCCCTAATCTCATCACAAATACAGGTCCGGGTGAGCTTTTTGTCATAAGAAATATTGCAAATATCGTCCCGCCTTACCGTGTAGGGGAGGATTACCTAGCTACAACCTCAGCGATAGAATACGCACTTACAAGTTTGCAAATTAAAAACATTGTCGTTTGTGGGCATAGTAATTGTGGGGGTTGTAATGCACTTTATAACAGCGAAGAAGAGCTAGAAAAAGTGCCAAATGTTAAAAAATGGCTTGCTATGCTAGAGCCTATAAAAAAAGATGTTTTGCTTTTCGCTAATAATGATTTGGCAATGAGAGCGTGGCTGACTGAAAAGCTAAATTTGGTCAATTCTTTGCAAAATATCCTCACTTATCCCGGAGTTGAAAAGGCTTTGGAAGAAGGCAAAATTGAAGTGCATGCGTGGTATTATATCATCGAAACGGGTGAAATTTATGAATATGACTTTAAGGCTAAAATTTTTACCCTAATTCAAAATAGGAGAAATGTATGAAAAAAATCTTTTTAGCACTCTTTCTTTTCGTCTCTTTCGCCCTAAGTAGCGACTTAACAGAAAATAATAAAAATGTAAGAACAGAAAATAGTCTTTTTAATCTCGTCCAAGGTTATGTGGAGCTAAATTCTAAGATTAAAGAATATGCTCAAACAAGCGATACAAACTCAAGCACATATAGGCAAATCATTGAAGAATTAAATGAAGAAAAACAAAAAATCCTCTCAAGAATCCCAGAAATCATCGTCTCACAAGAAATCGATCAAAAAGATGTCAAGCTTTTTTTGCAAAAAAAAGAAGATTTAGAAAAGCTTAAAAATAAAAGTCCTAAGCAAAGCTTTACTTACATTAATGCTGGTCTTGATTTGCTTTATTTACAAGTTATCGAAGAATTTTATAAATCACTTGCCGAGCTTAAAGAGCTATTTAAAAATGCTGCAAGTAGTAAGGATATGACCAAGCTTATTGACACAAGTATGGAAAATTTGCAAATGCTTATCAATACAGATTTTTCTCCTTATAAAGATAAAATTACAAACACAGCACAACTTGAAACAATAAATACAAAAGAAACACTTATTAAAAATACTTTTAGCTCTTATAGTGAGATTTTAAAATATCTTAGAACGAATGCGCATTTGTTAGAAAGTAATTATCTCTTTAGTGCTTTGGGTCTTCAAATTTGGATTGATAAAATCAATTCTTTTTTTAATATAGAATTTCTTAATGTCGGTAAAATTGTCATATCCTTGCTTGTTTTAGCTTTTTTTATGTCGCTTAGGAAATTTTTCTCTCACATTGTATATTTTTTCCTCGTGAAGCTTGTTTATCGTGGCAGAGCAAATGTTGATGACATTAAAACAATGTTTATAGAAAATATCAAAAAGCCCGTGGGTTTTTTGCTTGTTGTTTATGCGTTTAGCCTTTGTCTTACCATAGCTTTTTATCCAGCACCTATGAATTTGACACTTAGCAATGCTTTTTATATTATTTATGCAATTTTTATCGCTTGGCTTATTTTGACTATTTTAGACGGCTATGGTATGGTTTTAGTCTCAAAACTTGCCCAAAAAAGTGGCAAAAAAGAAGTTGTCAATCTCATCATTAAAATTTTATATTTTGTCATCATCGTCATCGCCTTTTTATTTATCTTAGCACAGCTTGGTTTTAATATCTCTGCTATTATAGCCTCACTTGGTATAGGTGGTTTAGCCGTGGCTCTAGCAGCAAAAGACATTATTGCAAATTTCTTTGCCTCCATCTTGCTTTTATTTGATAATAGCTTTAATCAAGGCGATTGGGTTGAGGTTTCAGGCGTGGAAGGAACGGTTGTAGAAACTGGACTTAGAAAAACGACTATTAGAACCTTTGATAATTCTTTAGTTTTTTTACCAAATTCAGTTATTATGGGAGCAAATATCAAAAACTGGAGTAAAAGACGCATAGGACGCCATATTAAAATGTATTTGGGTGTGGGCTATGATGCGACTCCTGAAAAATTAGAATCTTGTGTTAAAGATCTTAAAGAGCTTTTAAGCACAAGTGCTTTAGTTGCTCACCCTGAAGATAGTGCTTTAAAATACGGCGATAGCTCCGCTAAATATAGGCAAAATCTCGTCTCCATTAACGACCTTGAGGGTTATAAAAATGCTTGTTATGTGGGGCTTAGTGATTTTGGAGAAAGCAGCATTAATATAGAAATTTATTTTTATACAAAAGCTGTTACAGCAGATGGTTTTAGAGATGCTAGACAAGCTTTAATGCTTGAATTTATGCGTATTATAGAGAAAAATGGACTAAGTTTTGCCTTTCCAAGTAGAAGCATTTATATAGAAAATTTACCTCCGCTTGATAAGGCTTTTAAAGTATGAAATTTGTGCATTTTAACTGGAACGGCGAAAGGCATTTGGGTGTGCTAAATGCTGAAAATAAAGTTATTTGCTTTAAGCATTTAGGTATTAAAACAAATGATATGAACGCATTTATTATCCACTATGATGAATTTAAAAATAACTTAAATAACTTAGCTGGTTACCCTACCATTGATCTATCGCCTGAAAAGTTTTTAGCCCCCATCATTGAACCCTTGCAAGATATTATTTGCCTTGGGATTAATTTTTTAGACCACGCAAAAGAATCAGCGAAATTTAAGGGCGAGAATTTTGAAGAAAGAAAATACCCCGTTTATTTTGGCAAAAGGGTTAATGACGCCACTGCCCCTTATGCTAAAATCCCTCTACATCAAAGTGTAACAAAACAGCTTGATTATGAATGCGAATTAGCCGTGATTTTAAGTAAAGAAGCCTATAAAATCAAAGCTAATGAGGCGAAAAACTATATCTTTGGTTATACTATCATCAACGAAATTTCGGCTAGAGATTTACAAGCTAAGCATAAGCAATTTTACCGCGCAAAAAGTTTGGAGGGTAGCACTATAATGGGTCCTTGTATAGTAAGCGTTGATGAAATAGCCTATCCGCCACAACTTAGCCTTAAAAGCTATGTTAATGGCGAGTTAAGGCAAAATGACAATACAAAAAATTTCATCTTTGACATCGCTTATGTTTTGGAAGAATTAAGTGCTGGAATGAGACTAAAAGCAGGGACTATCATCTCAATGGGAACACCAAGCGGGGTTGGTATGGGGCTTAATCCTCCGCAGTTTTTAAAAGATAAAGATGAAGTGCGTTGTGAGATTGAAAAAATCGGCACACTTTGCAATATTATCGATAAGAACTTATAAATTTAATTGATAAAAGCCGTTTTTAAGTCTTTTAAAAAGTTTTTTGTCTTCTAAAAATTTAAAAGTAGCGATAATGGTCGGCTTACTTTGTCCAAGTTTTTCTTCCAAATCGCTGATTTTAATCATTACAAAGCCGTTTTCATCGGCATTTTCGCAAAGAAATTCTAAAAGTTCAAAACGCTTTTTGCCTAGAATTTTTTCTAAAGCCTTTTTGAAATTTTTATTCATAAAAAACCTTAAATAAAACAACTCCCCAAGAAAAGAGAGCAAAAACTATGGCAAAAAACACAGCCGCACTCCCACAATCCTTAGCCCTTTTAGCCTTTTCGTGCCACTCATTTGTAATCAAATCCACACAGGCTTCAATCGCAGAATTTAAGGCTTCTACGATAAGTATTAGCACCAAAACCCCTGCTAAAAACAAATGCTCCACTAAGCTAAGGGGTAAAAAATAATCTAATATCAAAGCGGGAATGATGATACTAAGCTCTATTTTAAAAGAACTTTCAAATTTAACTAAAGAAAGTAAGCCTTGTAAGGCATATTGTGTATTGGAAAAAAGCGAGTATTTTGGTTTCACTTTTTCTCTCCAAATTTGAGATTTAAAAGATCAAATGCTTCTTCATAAAAGGGTGTTTTAACCTCAAAATAACCCAAAATCGTGCTAAAAAGATTATCGTGCGAAAGCTCCATATTTTTATGTTTGAAAGCAATTTGCCTTAAATTTTCATCATCTGTCCATAAAATGAAAGGAATTTGCGTTTGCGTTTTGGGTGCTATGGCATAGGGCATTCCGTGCAGGTATATACCATTTTCTCCTAAACTTTCGCCGTGGTCTGAAATGTAAATAAGAGTGTTTTGATAGTCTTTAATCATTTTAAGCTCGTCAATCATTTCTTCGACAATATAATCTGTGTAAAGTATGGTATTATCATAAGTGTTAGTGATTTGCTCTAAAGTGCATTTTGAAAGCTCATTTGTATCACAAGTGGGCGTAAATTTTTCAAATTCCTTAGGATAGCGTTTGTAATAAGCTGGTCCGTGTGATCCTTGCAAATGCACAATGATAAAATTCGCCGTATCTAAATTCGCAAGAGTTTTTTTAAGCTCTTCAATCAAAAAGCCATCATATTCTTCTTTAAAAATGTGTGTTTGTTTAAGCCTTTGACAAACACCTTGACAACCGCCTGAATTATTATCCAGCCAAGTCGTTTTAATGCCCACCTTATCTACAAAATCTAACAAATTTTCCTCATAAGCCTTATTGGAAAAATTATTTTTTTTCGAAGCAGAAAACATACAAGGCAAACTCACAGCCGTAGAAGTGCCACAGCTTGAAACTTTGTCAAAATATATTATGTCTTCGTGAGGGGTTGCCAAATTAGTTTGATTTTTATATCCTCCAAGAGAATAATTTGCCGCCCTTGCCGTTTCTCCTATGACAAGCACTAAGTTTCTTTTTGTAGTATTATTTTCCCTATAAGCTTTATCGCTTAAAATTTTAAGCTCTGCCTTAGGGGCTAAATAAATTTGATAGTAGCGAAATAGGGCGTAAAATTGATAAAAAGGCACATTATACATTCTCATTTCACTATAAGTTCTAAAAAACGGCACAAAGCTTTTTGTTAGTGGTAAAAAAACGGCACAAAAAATGCCAAACGCTAAAAAAATGTTTAGAAATTTAATACCAAGTTGTTTTTTAAAAGACGGATAAAGAATTGTGATTTTTAAAATAAAAAAACTCACAAATAAAAGCCCTAAAATAAGCAAAATTAAAGACATATTAATTAAATCAAAAGCTTCTTTAGTATCCGTGTTAAAAACATTGCGTAGCATATCGCTATCGATTAAAACCCCATAACTTTGCATAAAATAAGCACTCATACCAGCCGTAATTAAAAAAATAATAGAAAAAAATTTGCTTAAAAACCTTACGAAAATCACGCAAAGTATGATATGCACTAAACAAGCATAAGCTAGGATTATAGCTATGGTTAGCCATAATTGATTTGATGATAAATTTTTATAAATAAAAATAAAGCCATTAAAATTCATCAAAACAATTAAAAATGTATTTAAAAATACAAATTGAAACCAAGAAATTTTCAAATTTTATCCTTTTTAGTGTCCGTTTAAAGAGCGTGATTATATTTTTTTATCATTAATATTTAGCAAAATTTGATAGAATTAGCCCTTTTTGAAAGGATAAAAATGAAACTCATTTCGTGGAATGTCAATGGCTTAAGAGCCATTTGTGATAAGGGTGCTTTAGAATGGATAAAGGAAGAAAAGATTGATTTTATAGGCTTTCAGGAGATTAAAGCAAGTGAGGATAAATTTCCTAAAAAAATTTATGAATACCCTTTTAAACACATGTATTTTAATTCTGCTAAAAGAGCGGGTTATTCTGGCGTGATGAGCCTTTGTAATTTTGAGTGCGAAACGAAAAAATGCGAATTTTTTGACGATGATGAGGGGCGGGTTTTAGAACACAACTTCGAAAATATCGTGCTTTTTAATATCTATTTTCCCAACGGACAAAAAGACGAAGAACGCTTAAATCATAAAATGAAATTTTATGCGGATTTTTTAATTTATTTAAACAAGCTTTTAAAAGAGGGTAAAGAAATCATCATTTGCGGCGATGTCAATACCGCTCATAAAGAGATAGATTTAACTCACCCTAAAGCTAATGCCAACACTTCAGGCTTCCTGCCGATAGAAAGAGCGTGGATTGATGATTTATTAAAGCTTGGTTTTATTGATAGTTTTAGAGAAATTAACGGCGATATTAAGGAAAAATACTCGTGGTGGTCTTATAGAATGAAGGCTAGGGAGAGAAATGTGGGCTGGAGGATTGATTATTTTTTCATCTCCAAAGGGTTAAAATCCAAGCTTAAAAATGCTTTCATTAAAGATGAAATTTTTGGCTCTGACCACGCTCCTGTGGGTATAGAGCTAGATATTTAGGCCCAAAATAAATGCGAAATAAGTATTTTAAAACCAAGTAAAATTAGCACACCTCCACCTAATAATTCCGCTTTGCTTTTAAGATAAACGCCAAAGCGTTTGCCTATTTTCAACGCAACAACGCAAAAGATGAAAGTAATGCCACCTATAAGAAAAAGTGCAAGAGTAAGAGAAACTTGCAAAAAGGCAAAACTCACACCAACAGCTAAAGCGTCGATACTTGTCGCAATAGCAAGAGTAAGCATAGTTTTAAAATGAAATCCATCATCACTAGGGCAACTTTCTTTTTCAAAACCTTCCTTCATCATTTTAAAACCAATAAAAACAAGCAAAACAAAAGCAATCCAATGGTCAATTTTTTGAATAAAAGAACTAAAACTCACACCAACTAAAAAACCAAGTGCGGGCATTAAAGCCTGAAATCCACCAAAATAAATTCCAACAATAAGATAATGTTTTAGCGTGAGAGTTCTAGCACTAAAGCCCTTGCATAAAGATACGGCAAAAGCGTCCATCGCCAACGCACAAGAAAGTAAAATAAGCTCAATAAAACTCACAACTTAGTCCTCACCTTCTTCATCTTTTATTTTTCAAAAAGCATTTTGGCAATCTCTGGCTTTGTGAAATACTCATCAAAATGATTATTGAGCACTCCGCCATTAACATATTTTAAAGTCATTTTGCTCCTAGATATTTTTGCATTATAGCAAATTTTTATGATGGCTTTTCGCCTTAAAAAATTCACATCTTTGACATAAATTTTCTAACCTTTCCCCCCTTTCAAAGCCTTGTTTTAAGTCTAAAAATTTTTTTGTTTCTAACAGATTTTGAAAAGAATTTTTAAGCACATTGCCCAAATTAATCGCCCCACCACTATCCAAACAGCAAGGCACAAGCGTGCCATCGCTTAAAATGCCAATTTGCTCTTTTAAAGCGTGGCAAAAACCCTTTTTAGAAACAAAAGGGGCGTTTAGACTAGGCCAAGTAAAACGCCTTGCTTGGTGCAATATGATATGTCTTTGAAGACGAATTTTTGACATTTGAAAATTAAATTTCCCCTCAAAATTTCCTCTTAAAAGCTCATAAATCGCTTCATTTTCTTTAGGTGCTTTAAAATTCATATTAAAATTCCATAATCTTAAATTGATAAAACTTGAATTTTTACGCTCAAAATGCCCTTCGCAAAGCTTTAAGATAGGTTTTAAATAGGCGTTTAAATCAAGCTTTTTTTGCGAAAAAAAGCAGCAAGAGAAAAATTCATTTGATGGATATTTTCATAATTTAAAAGCAAATTTTGATTTTTCTCACTGAGATAAAATCCACTTGTTGTGATTTCAAGTTTCATTTTATAAGCCTTAGCTATGCTTAAAAACTGCTCTAAATCATCTAAAATCAAAGGGTCTCCCAAAAGATGAAAGGTAAAAATTTCAGCCTTATCACAAATTTGCGTAGCAATTTTTTCAAAATCTTGCAAGGACAAAACGCCTCTTCGTGCTTTTTGAGAGGGGCAAAATTCGCATTTAAGTCCGCAAATATCGCTTAATTCTATATAAATTTTTTTAAAACGCATTTTGAGCCTTAAAGATTTGCAAAGCCTTTAAAGAAAGCTTTGAAAGGGCTAAACTTTCAATTTCTTCTAAGCTTTTAAACTCAAATTCCACATTTTCTTTTTGTAAGATTTGATGATAAATTTTAATCCTTAATTTATATTTTGTATAAGTATGCTTAAATTCTCCTAAAAACACTGCGTCCGAGGGTTTTAAGCCCTCTTTAAAAGGAAAATTATAAAGTCCCTTATAAAGCTTTTTTGTGCTTTTTTCAAGGGCAAATTTACCTCCAAATTCCAAAAAAACTAAATCAAATTCTAAATTTTCGTAGGATTTTTTAGGGCTTTTTGTGTAAAGTTCAGGCGTATTTTTACCCTTACAAAAAGCATTTAAGGGGCAAAGCTTACATTTTGCATTTTTAGACAGACAAAGCAAAGCACCCACATCAAGCAAGGCTTGATTATGATTAAAAGGCTCTTTTTTGTTTAAAAGAAGTCTAGCCTTTAGTTCAAGCTCCTTTTGACTAGGATTTTGCAGGGCAAAAAGGCGTTTTAAAATACGGCTAATATTCGCATCGACAAAGCTCTCACACGCACCATAGCCAAAGCAAGCCACCGCCCCAGCCGTATAAGCTCCCACTCCGCACAATTTTAGCAAATCGTCTTTTTTACGCGGTAAAAGCCCTTCAAATTCTGCCACGCACTGCCTTGCTGCCTTTTTTAAATTTCTAGCCCTTGAGTAATAACCAAGTCCCTGCCAAGCCTTTAAAAGTGCGTCTTCTTTAGCATTTGCGAGGCTTAAAAGCGTGGGGAATTGTTGCAAAAAAGGGAAATAAAATCTCTCTAAAACGACCCCAACTTGCGTTTGTTGAAGCATTATTTCGCTGATATAAACCTTATAAGCCCTATTTGTATCATTTTGTAAATTCCGCCAAGGAAGTGTTTTGCGTCCGTTATTTTCATACCATTTGAGTAAATTTTTTTGTAATTTTTCTATCATCTCTTTTTGCATAAGGGCAAAAGTATAGCAAAAATTTTCATTTTTTTGTTAAAATTCATCAAATATAAATATCAAGGAAAGAAAATGCTAACATTTTTTAAAGGTTTAGGCGTAGGATTTTTGTGTCTCTTGCTTTTTGTGGCGGGAGTTGTTTTTAATGTCGAGTTTTTGGGTAAAGAAGCGAATTCTAAGGCAATGCAACTTAACACACAAATTGAAGCTTACACAAAGTTAAAGCCCGATACTTACGAGACTGAAATTAATTTTTGGGCAAATGAAAAATTAAGCACGACACCCGATTTAAGCGAAAAAGAAAAAGCAGACATTTCACAAAGTTTTAAAGAAATTCTAGCAAGAAGTGCGAAAGATCATTTTTGCATAGGCGGAGCTTATAGTTTGGAGGCAAATTATTCTTATGAAAATAATCTTAAAATCCCTAAAGGACAGAGACTAAACGCTACTTTACAATGTGAGATAAAAGAGGGAAATTTAAGTGCTTTTAACAGCTTTTTAAACGATATTAATGCCCTTGTAGCCAAGAGTGAGTTTATAAGCGTTTCAACCCCCGCTTTAAAGGCAAGTTTTTCAAACACCACGCTCCAAAATGCAAAAGAAAAGTTAAACGATGAGCTTTTAAACAAGGCTTATGAATATGAAAAGATTTATTCTGCTAAACTTAATAAAAAATGCGTTTTGATAGAATTTAACCTTAATCAAAATGGCATTGCGAGGAATTTTCAAGGTGTGATGATGAGTGCGAAAAGCTTAGAAAAAGAGGCTGTGTCATTACCTTTAACTAAAGAAGAAGAATTAAACGCTAGAGCAAATTTACTCTTTACTTGTAAATAACTTAAAGCAAAATAAACTCTATTTAAGTTTATTTTGCTATAATTTCGCTTTTAACTTTATGCGGGAATAGCTCAGGGGTAGAGCACAACCTTGCCAAGGTTGGGGTCGCGAGTTCGAATCTCGTTTCCCGCTCCACCTGCCCGGGTGGTGGAATTGGTAGACACAAGGGACTTAAAATCCCTCGGAATTTTTCTTCCGTGCCGGTTCAAGTCCGGCCTCGGGCACCACACTTACGAAATTTAGACTTTGAGGCGACATAGCCAAGTGGTAAGGCACGAGCCTGCAAAGCTCTGATCCCCGGTTCGAATCCGGGTGTCGCCTCCATAACGGGAGATGGCTGAGTGGTCGAAAGCGGCGGTCTTGAAAACCGTTGAGGGTAACACCTCCAGGGGTTCGAATCCCTTTCTCCCGGCCACGATACCCACTATCTAAGTAAAACTTAAATGCTAGTCAAATATCAATTATCTTAATGCGAAGAAACCAAAAGCGTGAGCCCATAGGCTCACATAGTAGTTAAACTCTCACCACCACCAAGCATATCTAAACATAAGGGCGTGAGATCTTATAGTATTAGCTGAAGAGAAAATTCCACTATATCCTAAAGAAATATCAGAATCCTTAGTCAAGTCATACGAAACTCCCCCTTGCACCACTCCATAAAGTCTAGCGATGTCAAGTTCAGCATTTAAGACATTGCTATCAAGGTGTAAAGTTCCTTTTGCGTCCTTATAGACATTAAAGATTGTTCCTAGTGCCACAGCTGTTTTAAAACGATTAATCCAAGGCGTTTCATATTTGATTGTCGCAACTGCATCGATGAAATTAAAACTTTGTGCTAGATAATGCTCTCTTGTGCCTCCTAAGTGATTAAGAGTAAAAGGCTTATTATGCATACCTAGATAGTTAAAGCCTATTTGAGGAGTGATTTTCGCATCATTGTGAAGATAATGGCTTAACCCTACTCTAGCATTTGCCCCATATCCAAATACCTTTGCAGTAGAACTAGCAGAGCCTATATAACCACGATAAGTTTTTTCTACATCTCTTTCTATATAGTCAAGCTTAGTAGTAAGATTCATAAAATAAGTTGTTAAATCATCTTCATAAAAGCTATGATTATAAGTTAAACCTGCATAGTAAGAATTCCCGTCCATTTCTATTCTTTGACCTGCGACCTTTTGGTCAGCATTTTCAAAGCCTGCATATACTCCAAAGACTCCATAATCATTTGGTAATTCTCTTTGCGTAGCGATAAGCATACCAGAGGAATTTGATTTTAATTTCCCCGTATGACTTCCTAAGTCTGCACTAAAGTTTTGATAGTAAGGAATCACAAAGGTATGATTTTTTGTATTCTCATCTCTGTGATTGGTGTGGAGTTGTTCTAGTTGGCTTAAGCTTTTACCATTAGCATTAACTTCACTTTCTTTACCTGAAACAAAGACTTGAGTGGTGGCTTCTCTTAGTATCCTTGAGAGATTGACATTTCTTACTCTTTGAGAATAAATGATCGATTGTGCTAGGGTTCTACCACTTAGCTCATCTCTGTTGATATTAGCTCTATACTGACCAGCTCCTCCGAAATTTTCAAAGCTATAAATGCCTGAAACTGAGTGGAGTTTATTCACATCTATGCCTTGACCATTATTGACCTTATCTCCTACGGCATTGCCGTCTTTATCTGCGATGAGGGAATAAGAATTATAAGTTTTATCCACATCTAAGCCCTTTGTGTTGATAAAGGAATCTCCTATGCTTATGTTTGCAAAATCTCCATCTACTAGTAGGGCATTTGCTTTTCTTTCTTCAGCTGTGGCGTAATCTTCTTTATTAAAATACCAAGCATTAATGTGAAGTTTGCCTCCACCCTTATTTTCTATATGGACACCACTTGCTGTTTTACCTATCTCTCCTATGGTGTGATAACCATCTGCTGCGTTTTCATCTCTTCTAAAGTCATTGATAACGGTTAAAGTTCCACCATCATTGATGATACCACTTTGAATTTTGCCTTGATTACGGATAGTGGCTGTGCCTTTGTTTTCTATGCCGTTTGCGATACTAGCTCCTGGTCTATTGTAAATGGTAATGGCATTTTTTGCTTCGTTTTGTATTTTACCACCTATGGTGCCTGAGTTATGGATACCGCCATTGAGTGTTCCTGTGTTTTCGACTTTAATGTCGCCTTGGAGTTTTCCTCTATTATCTACTCCGCCTCCAACTGTTCCTTTTATGGTAATGCCTCCTTGGATTGTTCCAGCTAATCGAGAAGTAAAAGAATTAAAAATGCTTTCAGTCACATTAGCACCATTTTCAATCTCAATACTACCACTAATAACCCCTCCAAAATTCGCAACCATACCATTAACCGTTCCATGGACTTTAATGTTAGCTACCTTACCAGCATTTGTAGTGCCAAACGAATCCCAGTTTATAACCCCTCCTTTTAAAGTAGCACCTTGTTTTATTTCAATATCTCCATTAATTACCCCCTCATTGGCAAGAGCTGCGTGTAAAGGATTATTCTCATATTTCATTCCTCCACTTAAAGTTCCACTTTCTACAACAATACTCCCATTAATAGTCCCTCCATTACCTAAGGCTGCTGCACTCTCACTAGTTGAAGTAATATTACCTGTTACCTTAATGCCAGGTGTTGTTGTTCCACTACTCCCACTACTCCCACCACTACCATTACTACCTATGATTCCATCATTCCAAACCCCTCTTCCATTAGTGATGGTTCCTTGTATGTCGATGTGATTGATTGTTGCATTTTTATTAACTAGTATGGCTCTTCTGTGTTGAGAGCTTATGCTACCATTAGATCCTAAAGTAATAGTGCCAACATTGGCATTATTATTTATATTAATCCCTTGTCCATTGTTACCACTAGCACTTAAATTTCCATTGATGCTAATCTCACTAACATTGGCATTACTATTTATATTAATCCCATGATGTTGTGTGCTTAGACTTCCATCACTATCTATTGTGATAGTGCCAACGGTGTGACCATTACTTACATTGACCCCACCTCCAGTGCCAGTGCCACTTGCACTAAGATTATGATTGATAGTTAGATTTCCATTAGTGCCTGAATTTGAAGTATAAAAAATCCAGTTTTTATTTTGAACCGTTGCGTTGCTACTAGTTGTTATATTTTGACTATTTTCAGGTGAGCTACCAGGTTTATTATACACCCAGTTTGCTTGCAAGGGGCTATATAAAGCAGTGATAACGCTTAAGGCTAAGAAAGAGGGGATTAAACGACTTTTAAAACTATGAGAGTTTAAGTAACTTGGTAGATTGTGAATTCCTTGCTGATTGCAGGAGAGCATTGTGTGTCCCCCCCCCCCCCCCCGCAAGAGAGTTGATAAGATGTTTTTGCATTATAGACCTTTCGTAATTAAGATAAAAATGATCGCAATTATAAAGAAAAATTAACAAAAAGTAAAGAGAAATTCAAAAAATCGTTTTTTTTTTTTTTTGTGAAAGCCTATAAAATAGGCTTTTAAGTAATGGAGCTTTCTTCTAAAAAGGCATTTTTAAACGCGACATAATTTTGAGCGGATATTTTAAGAAAAGCAACTTCTTCTTGGCTTAATTCTCTTATAAGTTTGGCTGGGTTGCCTAGTATGAGAGAGCGAGGGGGGAATTTTTTATGCTTTGTTACCACGCTTCCTGCTCCTACTATGCTATCCTCTCCTATACAAACGCCGTCCATTATAGTGGAGTTCATACCAATCAAAACGCGGTCCTTAAGCTCACAAGCGTGAATCACGCAGTTATGCCCTATGCTGACATCATCGCCTATAATGGTAGGATAGCCCTTATCATTAGGTTCTTTGTGCCAAATGTGGATAGTGGTTAAATCCTGTATGTTGGTCCTTTTGCCTATTTTGATGAAGTTAAAATCGGCTCTTAAAACGCAGTTAAACCATACGCTACTATCCTCTCCGAGCTCGACTTCACCGATGATTTTAGCTCCTTGTGCGATGAAGACATTATCGCTAAGTTGAGGCGTTTTGCCTTGAAATTTGATAAGCATTTTTTCTCCTTTTCGTTAAGTATAGCTAAAAAATTTAACCTTTTTCGTTACAATTTCTCTTTTTAGGAGTAAAAATGAACGCATTTGAGCAAAAACGCTGTCAAGCTATGGCGGAGGAAATCGCTACAAAAACCTTTATCAACGAAGAGCTTTTTAACGCCTTTTGCCAAGTGCCTAGAGAAATTTTTTCTCCACTTAAAGCCCACGCTTATAGCCTTAATGCCCTACCTTTGGCAAATTCGCAGTGGATAAGCTCTCCTTTAACGGTGGCTAAGATGACTATGGCACTACAATGCAAAAATGCTGATAGCGTGCTAGAAATAGGCTGTGGAAGTGGGTATCAAGCGGCGATTTTAAGTCGCATTATAAGACGCGTTTTTACCATAGAACGCATAGAAAAACTTGCTAAAAATGCCGCAAATACCTTTAGGGAACTTGGCTTTTTAAATATCAATGTCCGTTTTGATGATGGACAAAATGGCTGGAAAAATTATGCGCCTTATGATAGAATTTTATTTTCCGCTTATGCGACTTCTATCCCTGAAATTTTACTTGATCAGCTAAGTGATGGGGGGATTTTAGTCGCACCTATTTTGCATAATGGTAAGCAATTTATCACAAGAATTAGCAAAAGTGGCACAAATTTACAAAAAGAAATTTTAGAAGAATGCCTTTTTGTGCCTGTTGTCGATGGTAAAGAACAGCTTTAAAAGCTGTAAATTACCGTGATGATAGTCAGTAAGCCTGTCGCAAAGACAAACAAATCTAAAGGCTTATTTTGAAATTTCTTAAGCTTTGAAATGCTATAAATCGCAATCACAGGCATTAAAAATAAAATCGCCGCTATAATAGGACCGCCAAGCTTTTCTATAAAATCTAAAACGCTAGGATTATAAAAACCCACAAGTAGCATAATAATATACATCGTAGTTCCGCAAATGAGCCTGATGAGCTTTTGATTAGGATTTAAAATTCCTGCCATTTTACAGCACTTACGCACTATGCCATAAGCACCCTCTCTTGCACCAAAATAATGCCCAAAAAAGGAACTCGTAATCGCTAAAAACGCAACCAAAGGACCACCATAGGCGATGATAGGATTATCAAGCTTATTTGCAAAATACGAAAGCACGGGGATATTTTGTGCTCTAGCGTCGCTAAATTCTTCGCCGCTTAAGGAAAGCACACAAGAAAAGACAAAAAACATCACAAAAATGAGAAGCATTAAAGAAGTTTTAAAAAGAATTTGGTCTGCTTTTTCTATGCTTTTATGCTCTTTATAGTGCCTTTTGACACTTAGGGTAAAGGTTGAAATGGCTGGGGAGTGATTGAAAGAAAAAACTAAAACGGGTAAGGTAAGCCAAACTATGGTGATAAATTCTTTAAAATGAGGGATTTGCGTAAAGCTTTCTAAATTCCAGTGAGGGATAAGATAGAGTGAAAATAAAAATAAAATCAAACATAAAGGATACACGAGCCATTCGCAAATTTTTGTGATAAGCTCTTCGCTTAGAAGCATTACTAGCATAAACGAACTTACCAAAATAAATACTAACAAAGCTCTATAAAATGGGGTAAGGTTGGCTATAATTTTGCCATTTTCACTTGTGCTTACACTATAAATGCTTTGGATAAATTGGACTGCATTTTCACTAGCTAGGGGCATAAACTGATGATAAATAAAGCTTTCAAAGGTATTGCTAATCCCAACACAATAGGCAAGGCATATAGGAAAAATCGCAAAAAAATAAAGCACTGAAATAAATAAAGCCGTCTTTCTACCAAAATACTCTTCCGCAGCGTGTGTGATGTCTCTATCCGCTCCATTTGCCCCGGAAACAAAGCGACTTAAAGCCCTATGACTAAGATACACCATAGGAAAGATGATAAAACACATCGCTATGACGGGTAAAACACCTCCAGTCCCAGCTTTAATGGGTAAATAGAGTATCCCAGCCCCCACAGCCGTGCCAAAGAGTGAAAGTATCCACCTCGTGTCAAATTTATATGTTTTCATAGCTTGCCTTAATGCAAGGCGGCATTGAGTGTTATGGCTTTTTTATTAAAACCCACTATCATCGCACCGCTAATGCTATCTTGTCTAAAATGCAAAGCGTTAAGGTTTTTAAGCTCTATGCCCTTATATATTTCTTTATTAAAATCAAAGCCTAGATTGACTTTTTGAAGCTCTTCTTTGTCTTTGAGTAAAAATTTCGTCCCCTCAAGCACTGCAATGCCCGCATCGACTATGCAATTATCCCCCAAAGGTATGCCTGTAACAGAATTCGCACCTAAAAGACAAGCCTTACCCACGCTTATGGCATTTCCACTAGTGCCGCTTAAAACGCCCAGTATAGACGCCCCACCGCCTATATCGCTACCCTCGCCCACAATGGCACTAGAGCTTATACGCCCCTCAACCATACAAGCACCCGTTGTGCCCGCGTTAAAATTCACATAAGAAGCACCGGGCATTATAGTCGTGCCAGCGGCTAGGGCTGCACCCATACGCACTTTAGAACTCTCTAAAATACGCGTGTTATCCTCGGGGATAATGTGAGCTAAAAAGCGTGGGAATTTATCGACAAAGTCTATTTTAGGATATTGCTTACTCATTTTAAGACGCATTTCATTTTCTCTTAAATACTCAAGCTCGATAGGCTTATCCTCACTCCAAGCGACATTGTGAAGTAAGCCAAAAGCACCATTTAGATTAAGCCCTCTTAGGGGCACTTTTTTAGTAGAAAGCAAATAAAGCTTAAGATACACACTCTCCACACTCAAAGGCTCTTTATCTTCAAAAAGGCATACAAAGGCAAATTCATCATCTTTAAACTTGTCTTTAACAACCTTAAGCAAGTCAATGTTTTTATGCCCCTCTTCTTCTAAAAAAGGCTTAAAGCAAGAAAGAGCGAAATCTATATCCTCAAGCTTTAAAAGCTCCACAAATTCGCTTTTGCTAAAGTCAAGCTCCACACCCCGCCTTGCAAAAGCCTCAAGCATAATTGCCGCTGAGGCGTAATTTTGCTCGTAATTAATAAGAGCAAAAGAGGCTTGTAAAATTTTATTTTTATTCAGCTGTCCTCTATCTAGCCTTGCAATGCCAAAGGCATAGGGCTTTTTGTAGTTTGCTTTTTGCTCGATTTGCTTTACCAAAAGCAAAAAATCTTCTTTAGTGTTTATCATCAGCTATCCTTTTTAAAAAATGCCTCAATTTTAACTTTTTTTGTTTAATAATTTTTGTGAAAATTGTAGTTTTTGTGTATAATGACACATTTATTTTCTAAGGAGTTTCATTGGACCCCAGTCAAATCGCTACTGATACTAGCTATTCTATCTTTATGATTTTTGTTGCACTTGCTTTGGTTTTTTTAAATGGTTTTTTCGTTTTGTCTGAATTTAGCATTGTTAAAGTTCGCCGTTCTAAACTTGAAGAAATGGTTAAGGAAAAAAAGCGTAATGCTAAAAAAGCTTTAGAAGTAACCTCAAAGCTTGACACCTATCTAAGTGCTTGTCAATTAGGCATTACCTTAAGCTCACTTGCTCTTGGCTGGATAGGAGAACCTGCCATTGCTAAAATGCTTGAAGCTCCGCTTTTAAATTTGGGCTTAAGTCCGGTTTTAATCCACACCATAGCTTTCATCATCGCCTTTAGCATTATCACGCTTTTACATGTGGTTTTAGGCGAGCTTGTCCCTAAAAGTATAGCCATAGCCATAGCCGATAAGGCTGTGCTTTGGGTGGCTAGACCCTTGCATTGGTTTTGGATTTTATTTTTACCTTGTATTAAAATTTTTGATATTTTGGCGGCTTTAACACTTAAAATTTTTGGTATTAAACCCGCTAAAGAACACGAGCTAACTCATAGCGAAGAAGAGATTAAAATCATAGCAAGTGAGAGTCAAAAGGGCGGGGTTTTAGATGAATTTGAAACGGAGATTATCCGTAATGCTGTGGATTTTAGCGACACAGTGGCAAAAGAAATAATGACGCCTAGAAAGGATATGATTTGCCTTAATAAGCAAAAATCTTATAGTGAAAATATGCAAATTATTTGTGAGTATAAACATACGCGTTTTCCTTATATAGACGGCTCTAAAGATGTGATTTTGGGTATGGTGCATATAAGAGACATCGTGCAAAATGAATTAAATGCTAAAAGTGAAAAGTTGGATAATTTTGTCAAGCCTCTTATTTTAGTGCCTGAAAATCTTAGCATTTCAAAAGTGCTTGTGATGATGAATAAAGAAAGATCTCACACTGCCTTAGTGATTGATGAATATGGCGGCACGGCGGGACTTTTGACGATGGAAGACATTATGGAGGAGATTATCGGCGAGATTAAAAGCGAATATGATGAGGATAATTACAAAAAACTTGCCGATAATATTTATGAATTTGCGGGGCGTTGCGATATAGAAAAGGTTGAGGAGCTTTTACTCATCACTTATGATAAGGATTTGGAGCAAGTAACCATAGGCGGTTATGTCTTTAATCTTTTAGGGCGTTTGCCTGTGGTGGGCGATAGGATAGAGGACGAACTTTGCTATTATGAAGTGAAAAAAATGGACGGAAATTCCATTGAGAAAGTGAAAGTTGTGAAAAAAATAAAAGATGAAGAGAGTGAGGACTAACTCGCTCTAAATTCTTTTTTGATAAAAACTACAAGAAAAGGTTTAAATAATTCTTTTCAATTTGATAAAATTAATCCAAAATACGATTATGATTATATTTTGCTAGGCATTACAGCAGAGAGTGTGCGTTATACAATGTATCCGTATAACAGCAAATAAAGCCCATAAACGAATTTATGGAGAAATTACGCTTTATCTCGCCTAAATGAAAGCTCGATTAGCTTTCATTTACTAGACTAAGATTCAGGGAGAAGTTATAAGATGAATTATTGCAAGATTTAGAAAATCGCTTTGAAACTTTAAAGTATATTAGAAATTTAGCACAAAGCTATGATGAGAAACAAAAGATTTTTCAATAAGATTTTAGCAAGAAATGAAGTTGATATACTATTTGCAAGAAAGGCGTTACAAAATTTCGTTCTTTAGAACAAGAGAGTTTTTAAGTGAAGGTGGCGTGATATTTATACAATGTGATGATAATGAACAAGCTTATTTAAAAGTGCTTTATGATGAGATATTTAATCGTGCATGGGGAAGGGAATAACTTTGTAGGTTATATAACTTGGCATAGAAAACGGGAGAAAGATAACTCAGCTAAATTTTTAAGTCGTGTCAGTGAGTATATTTTAGTTTTTACAAAAGATATTTCAAAGCTTACTTTTAATAAAACAGAACTTGATAAAACAACATTAAAACAATACACAAACCTAGATGATGTTCATAGAGGCAATTATAGAAAATTAGTTTTAGCAGAACACGAAGGAAGCATACTTGAAACGATTTGGATAAATTTATCAAACACTGCAAATGCAAAAGATGAAATTAAGTCTTTGTTTTAAGATAAAGATTTGAAAACAGACGAGGAATTTAGCCTTTTTGCCACGCTTTAAAAGAGCAGATTGGCATTTTAAGCGATGGCACGCTTGTGCCTTGCTGTTTGGATAGTGGTGGGGCGATTAATTTGGGCAATGTGCTTGAAAATTCCTTTCAAAATCTGCTAGAAACAAAAAAATTTTTAGATTTAAAGCAAGGCTTTGAAAGGGGGGAAAGGTTAGAAAATTTATGTCAAAGATGTGAATTTTTTAAGACGAAAGCTTGAAATTTGCTATAATATGAAAAATATATAAGGACAAAAATGACTTTAAAATATGTCAATGGTGGAGTGATGAGAAAAAATCTCAATAATCATTTTGACGCCTATTTTACAAAGCCAGAAGTTGCGAAAATGCTTTTTGAAAAAACTAAAAAAATCATAGCAAAATATGAAAATTTAGATAAATACACTTGGCTAGAGCCTAGTGTGGGTGATGGGTGTTTTTACTCGCTTTTGCCTAAAAATAGAATCGGTATTGATATAAATGCAAGTAAATTTGATATTTTACAAGGCGATTATTTGCAGTTTGAGTTGCCTAAAAAGCCCCTTATTGTGATAGGGAATCCACCTTTTGGGCATCGCGGGGTGTTAGCCTTAGAATTTATCAAGCACTCACAAAAAGCGGATTTTGTGTGTTTTATATTGCCGATGTTTTTTCAAAGCTTGGGTAAAGGTTCAGTGCGTTACCGTGTGAAAGATTTTCATTTGCTTCACGAAGAATCTTTGCCACATAACTCTTTTTACCTTGAAAATGGTAAGGAAAAAGATGTGAAGTGCTGTTTTCAAATTTGGAGTAAAAATTATAAGAACGAAAAACAAGAGTTTAGCTGGTATGCCCAAAAAGAAAAGCAAGAGCCCTTTAGTGAGATTTTAAAGGTAGTAACTGTGTCTCTAGCAAAAAATAGGGAATGTGGCAAAGAGTGGATTTTTAATAAAAAGGCAGATTTTTATCTCTCAAGCACATTTTTTAAAGAAAATGCAGTGGTAAAAGATTTTTCACAAGTCAAGTATAAAAGTGGAGTGGCAATTATTTATAACGACAATGCCCCAAAAGAAAGGCTTGATGAGTTGTTTTTAAAAGCTGATTGGACAAAATATAGCTCACTTGCTACAAATGGTTGTAGGCATATTGGCAAATCACATATTTTTAAGCTTTTGCACGAGTCGGGGTTTTAATGGACTTAGAAAAACTTTTATTACAACTCATAGAGCAAAAATATAACGAAGTGCAAAAGAAGCAAAAAAGCGGAATTTTTGAAAAAATTTTACATTTTGAAGGAAATGCAATAGGACAAATTGGCGAAAAATTTGTTAAGGAAGTGTTTAAAGCTTTGAATCTACCACTTGATGAATTGCCTGGGGATATTATCCACGATGAGTTTGACTTACTATCAAATGGTAAAAAGATAGAGGTTAAAACCGCAAGGAAAGGCTTAAACAATAACACTTTTCAATTTAATGGAATCAATCCAAAATATAATTATGATTATATTATTTTACTAGGCATTACAACGCAGAGTGTGCATTATTACATTGTGGATAAGAAACAAGATTATTATTATAATCATACTTTAAGAAAAGAATATATTAAAGTTAATGGCAAAGATAAGCAGCTTGTGATGATGAATCCGGGCAATCAAGTTAATCTTAAGCTGACATTAAATCTAAAAGATTTAAAGTCTATTGCAAATTTTGCAAACGAACTTTATGCTATTTTTACATCAATTTAAGAAAGATTTTCTACAATACTTCTTTTGATTTTAAAGGAAAATTATGCTTTTAACAAATCCCATTATCATCAGTGTTTTGGTGATGATAATCCTTTGTTTGCTTCGCTTTAATGTTTTGCTAAGTGTGCTAATTTCTGCTTTAATCGCCGGACTTGTCGCACAAATTCCTATGCTTGAGACGATGAATACTCTCATCAATGGTATGAAAGGAAATCTGCAAACGGCTCTAAGTTATATCCTTTTAGGTGCTATCGCAGCGGCTATTTCTAAGACAAATTTAACGGCTTTTTTAATCAAAATTGTCAGCCATTTCATCTCACATAAAAAATATTTACTCATATTCTCTTTAGCTCTAATCGCTTGTTTTTCGCAAAATTTAGTGCCTATCCATGTGGCTTTTGTGCCGATTTTAATTCCTCCCTTACTCACGCTTTTTAATAAACTTAAAATCGATCGCAGGGGCGTTGCTTGTGCTTTGACCTTTGGGCTGACTACGCCTTATATGGCTTTACCTTTGGGTTTTGGGCTAATTTTTCAAAATTTACTCGTGGATAATTTAAATCAAAACGGCGTAGCTGTGAATTTAAACGATGTAACAAGCACGATGTTTTTAGCGATTTTTTGTATGCTTTTTGGACTTTTGCTTTCTATTTTCATTTTTTATTCTAAGCCTAGAGAGTATCAAGAAATTGCTATTAAAAATATGGATTATGAAAATATCAAAATGACGCGTAGGGAATGGGGCGTTTTAGCGGGGCTAATTCTTACTCTTGTGTGTCAAATTATGACGCAAAATTTACCTTTATCTGGGCTTTTAGGTTTTATTTTGATGATAGTTTTGGGCGGAGTTAGCTATAAAAAAGTAGATTTAGTCTTTGATGATGGGCTTAAAATGATGGGTTTTATCGCCTTTGTAATGCTTGTAGCGGCTGGTTATGGCGAGGTTTTAAAGCAAAGTGGAGCGGTAGAGGAGCTTGTAAATTCCGTCATTCCTTTTGTAGAGGGAAATAAGCTTCTAGCCATTTTTGCTATGCTATTTATAGGACTTATCATCACCATAGGTATAGGCACTTCTTTTGGAACTATCCCCATTATAGCGACTTTATTTTGCCCTATTTGCTTAGAGCTTGGCTTTTCAGCGAGTTTGATTATTTTCATCATCGGCGTGGCAGGAGCTTTAGGCGATGCGGGAAGTCCTGCTAGTGAAACAACTTTAGGCGTGAGCGTAGGGCTAAATGCTGACAAACAACACGACCATATCAAAGATACTTGTATCCCTACCTTTATCTTTTATAATGGTCCTCTGCTTATCATCGGCACTTTCATTGCAATGTTCTTATAAGTCCCATTTTATAGGTTCTTTGCCTATTTTTTCCAAGAGAGCATTGCTTTTAGAAAAATGTCTGCACCCCAAAAAACCCTGCCTAGCAAGAGGGCTTGGGTGTGCCGCTTCTAGGATAAAATGCTTTTTTGTGTCAATTAAATCTTTTTTGTTTTGAGCGAATTTACCCCATAAAATGAAAATAAGTCCCTCTTTTTCAAGACTTAGTTTTTTAATAACATTATCGCTAAATTCTTGCCAACCCCATAAACTATGACTTAAGGGCTTATTCTCCTCTACGCTAAAAATGGCATTTAAAAGCAAAACGCCTTGTCTAGCCCACGCACTTAAATCACCATTTTGAGGGATTTTAACACCTAAATCCGCATTTAATTCTTTAAAAATATTTCTAAGACTTGGAGGAATTGGCACACCCTTTGGCACAGAAAAACTAAGTCCCATAGCTTGATTTTGTTTGTGATAAGGATCCTGCCCTAAAAGCACGATTTTAAGGGAATTTAAGGGGGTAAGATTAAAAGCATTGAAGGTTAAATTTGCGGGGGGATAGATGATTTTTCCAGCTTTTAAAGTTTCGATATACTGCCTTTTAATGTCTAAAAAATAAGGTTTTTTAAATTCTTCTTTTAAAAATTCTAGCCAGTCGGCACTTATTTTGATCTTATCAAGTTTAATTTCTAGCATAATATCCTTTACTAAATGATTTATTATAGAGATTTCGCATTATTTTATATAATTTTAAATCTTTTGTAAATATAAAAATAACTTTCAAATGCCCAAAAATAATGAGTTATATTATATCTCATTAATTTTTTCTTAAGTATTTTGGAGTATGATTAATCAATTTTAGGCAAATTGTAGTTTGCATAAAATAATCTAAATTATTTAGAAAGGTTCAAAATGGGAACGAGAAAAGAACACGATTTCATCGGCGAGCTTGAAATTGCTGATGATGTGTATTACGGGGTTCAAACCTTTAGAGCTCTTGAAAATTTCCATATGAGTGGAAGGAGTTTAAAAAACTATCCTTTCTTTATTAAGGCTTTTGCACAAGTGAAAAAGGCAGCAGCTTTAGCAAATAAAGAAGTGGGCGTTTTAGACGCTGATAAGGCAGATGCTCTTGCAAAAGCTTGCGATAGACTTATTGCGGGTGAGTTTTTAGACCAGTTTGTCGTTGATATGATTCAAGGTGGAGCTGGCACAAGCACAAATATGAATGTTAATGAAGTTTTAACAAATATCGCATTAGAGAGTATGGGACATAAAAAGGGCGAGTATCAATATCTTCACCCAAATGACCATACAAATTTAGGGCAATCTACAAATGACACTTATCCTAGCTCGATTAAGGTTGCCACACACGCTAAATTGGGCGATTTACTTAAGGCTATGGAAGAACTTAAAAATGAGCTTGAAATTAAAGCAAAAGAATACAAAGATATGATTAAAATGGGTAGAACAGAGCTTGAAGACGCTGTTCCTACGACTTTAGGAAATACCTTCAATGCTTTTGCAAGTTATATTAAAAGTGATATTGCAAAATTAAGTAAGGCAAGAGAGTCTATGGCGGTTTTAAATTTGGGTGCAACTGCGATAGGCACGGGTATTAACTGCCATCCTGATTATAAAAATGTCGTTGAGAAAAAACTTAAAGAAATCACAGGTGTTAATTTCACTCCCGCTGAAGATTTAATTGCCGCTACTCAAGACACAGCCGATTTTGTTTATGTAAGTGGTTGCTTAAAAACCGCTGCAGTGAGACTTTCTAAAATTGCAAACGACTTGAGATTAATGAATTCAGGTCCTAGATGTGGGCTTGGCGAAATTACCCTCCCTGCAATGCAACCGGGAAGCTCGATTATGCCGGGCAAGGTAAATCCTGTTATTTGTGAAGTTGTGGGTGAAGCGTGTTATGAAGTCATAGGTAATGATGTTACCATTATGCTCTGCTCTGAAAGAGGCGAATTTGAGCTTAATGCTTTTGAACCGGGTATTGCTTATGGCTTGTTCAATTCTTTAATTTTACTTGAAAATGCTATGAAAACTCTAGCAAATAAAGCGATCAAAGGCTTAAAAGCCAATCCTGAAGCTTGCAAAAAACTCGTGCTTAATTCTATTGGCATAGTTACTGCCTTTAATCCTGTGCTAGGCTATGAAAAATCGGCAAGTATGGCTAAAGAAGCTCTACAAACAGGAAAAGCAGTAGGTGATATTTGTCTTGAAAGAGGCTATTTGACAAAAGAGGAAATTGACAAAATTTTAGACCCTGAAAATATGCTCAATCCTCAAATGAAAGAAAAAAGAAAAGCTTAATTAACTTTTTATACTAAGGAAAATTATGGATATTATGGTTATTTTAGAACTTATCGTTCTTTTGGGGGCGATTTTTGTCGGTATTAGACTTGGAGGCATTGCTATTGGCTATGCTGGTGGTCTTGGTGTTGTGATTTTATCACTTGTTTTAGGTATGAAGCCCGGAAGCATTCCTTGGGATGTTATCCTCATCATTGCCGCGGCAATTGCGGCGATTTCTGCTATGCAACAAGCAGGTGGTCTTGATTATATGGTGCGTGTAGTTGAAAAGCTTTTAAGAGCAAATCCTCGCTTTATCAACTATCTAGCTCCGGCTTGCGGTTGGTTGCTAACCATCTTAGCGGGAACGGGAAATGCAGTATTTTCTCTTATGCCTGTTGTTGTAGATGTGGCTAAGTCTCAAAATATAAGACCTTCAGCACCTCTTTCTTTGATGGTTGTCTCTTCACAAATCGGCATTACCGCCTCTCCTGTAAGTGCGGCTGTTGTTTATATGAGTGGCGTTTTAGAGGGTTTTGGTTGGAATTATCCTACTCTAATAGGAATTTGGATTGTTACTACTTTCGTTGCTTGTATGGTAACTGCTTTCATCGTTAGTCTTATCACTCCGCTTGATTTAAGTAAAGATCCTGTGTATCAAGAGCGTTTAAAGGCTGGTTTGGTTAAAGATGCGGGTGAAATTCTACACGGCACAGACAAGCCGGGTGCAAAACTTTCTGTGGGAATTTTCCTATTCACAGTTTTAGCCGTTGTTTTATATGCGACTGCCATTTCAAATAATATCAAGTGGATTGACCCTGTAATTATGCCTAGAGATGCTGCTATTATGAGCTTCTTGCTAACTGCTGCAGCTTTGATCACTTGGCTTTGTAAGGTAGAGCCGGGCAAAATTTTAGATACTAGCGTATTCAAAAGTGGTATGACTGCTTGCGTGTGCGTTTTTGGTGTAGCGTGGCTTGGAAATACTTTCGTTGCAGGACACGAACAAGCAATTAAAGATGTTGCAGGTGAGTGGGTTAAACAAACTCCAGCTCTATTAGCGGTAGCATTTTTCTTTGCTAGTATGCTTCTTTATTCTCAAGCGGCTACGGCTAAGGCGATTACCCCTGTTATCATCTCGGCTTTAGGTTTAGCAACTGTTGCGGATTCTGGTATGCTTGTAGCTTGTTTTGCGGCGGTTTCTGCACTTTTCGTTTTACCAACTTATCCAACTTTGCTTGGTGCGGTTCAAATGGACGATACAGGCTCAACAAGAATTGGTAAATTTATTTTTAACCACGCTTTCTTCTTACCAGGCGTTTTAGCTATCGCAATCGCTGTGGCTTTAGGTTTCTTGGTTATCTCACTATTTTAATTCAATTCCCGCTTGAGCGGGAATTTTTATTTGCTTTATTTATTTTTGTTATAATTTTTCATTTATTTTATAAGGAGTTTTGATGAAATTCAAATTCTGGTTAATTTTTATTAGTTTGGGGGCTTTGCTTCTTAGTGCTTGTTCTAATGGTGTCAAAAATAATACAACTTTTGAAAATGCTTTAATAAACAAATATTGCAACGAAGAAATTTACACTACAAATTTGCAAAAATTAGAAAAAAATGATGATGTGATTTATACGGGATTAAATGTAGGCTTGATCGCTAGAAATTGCGGTGATTTTAATAAAAGCAATGTTTTTTTTGATAGGGCTGAAGAGGCTTATAAATATGATGTAGATTTACAAAATGTCGGCAAAAAGGGTGCTAAGGTCGTTGCAACAACTTTGATTAATGATACCATAGTTGATTATGAGGGTTCTTTGTATGAAAGAATTATGGTTAATGTTTATAAGGGCTTAAATTATATGAGTTTAAGCGACTATGCAAATGCTAGAGTAGAATTTAATCGTGCCTTAATGAGACAAGATAAAGCCAAAGAATATTTTGCCAAAGAAATAGAAAAAAATAGAGAAGAACTTAAAAAAGCCAAAGAAGATCCAAATTATCAACAAAATATGAACGAAAATGCTAAGATTATTGATAAAGAATACGAGCATTTATTTGAAGCTTTTGACACGACTAAAAATTTCATCAATCCTTATGCGAGCTATTTAGCTTCCGTGTTTTTCTTTATGGATAATGATTTTAGAAAGGCAGGAGGACTTTTTAGAGAGGTCGCCGCCATCAATTCTAAAAATGCTGAAATCACAAAACAAGCAAAACTTTTTAAAGATGCTTCACGCAAGAGTTCTAAAAATAAGAAAAAATACATTTTTGTCGTTTATGAAAATGGCTTTGGCGTGGTGAAAGATGACTTTACTTTAACCTTACCTTTCCTAGTTGAGGGCAAAATCATTAGTGCGAGCGTAGCTTTGCAAACATTGAAGAAAAGAGAAGGCTCTTTTGAATTTATAAAGGTAAATGGAGCAAAAACTTCTCAATTTGTTGATTTAGATAATATTGTCGCAACGGAATTTAAAATCAATATGCCGGCAATGATTAGCAAAGCCTTAGCACAAACAATTCTTAAAACGACTTTAAATCTTGTAGTAGCAAATAACGACTCCACAGGCGGTTGGCTCACTTTAGCAAGTTCTGTTGCCACAGCGGCGACCAATAAAGCTGATGTAAGAAGCTGGAGAGGCTTACCAAAAAATATTTCCGTAGCTATGGTAGAAAATAAAGGCGAAATCAGCCTCAAAAACCCTCAAGGGGCAGAACTTTTCAACACAACACTCGATAAAAAGAAAAATGCTCTTATAATCGTGCGTTCTTTTTCACCTGTCTTACCCGTCAATGTTCAAATCATCGAAAAATAAAGGCTAAAAATGAAAAAATATTTTCTACTTTTTACTATGCTTTTTTTATGTGCTTGTGCTCCCACACAACAAAATACAAATAAATTTTCTAGTGTAAATTTGAACTCAAATTTACCCAAAAGCCTTGTCAAGCAAATAAAACAACGCATTAATGACAATGGCTTTTTAGAGGTCGAACTCGTGCTAAAAAGCACTTTTGCTAAAGATGTGTTTTATAAGGTAAATTGGCTAGACAAAGACGGCTTTGTGCTTAGAAATTCCGTTAAAGAAGACTATGAGTTTATAAGAATTCCAGCAGGTCAAGAGGTGATTTTAAAAAAACTTGCTTTTGATAAAAGAGCGGTCGATTTTAGAATTGATATGAAAACAAAAAATTAATCGAAAGGAAAAACAATGAAAAAAACAAAAATTTTAACAGCATTTTTAGCAGGGTCTTTGTTTTTAGGCGGTTGTGTGCAAAGCACCTACACAGATGGCAAGGCTTCTCAGGTAAAAAAGGGCGATGCGCTTACTTTAGGACTTGATAGAGAAGATTTTGAAAATGCGGCTGAAACGATGATAAATAGTATGCTTAGCGATCCAGCCTTTGCGAATATTAAGCCTGGAACTAGAAAGGTTATTGCCATTGGTAGAGTTATTAATGATACTCCACAAAGAATAGACACGGAAAAATTAACCGCTAAAATCACTACCGCTTTAAGAAAATCGGGTAAATTTGTGCTAACTTCAGCCGTAGCAGCTGGTGGGGCACTTGATAGTATGAGCGAAGATGTGAGAGAGCTTAGGGATAATGACGAGTTTAATCAAAATACCATAGCTAAAAAAGGCACACTTGTCTCTCCTGACTTTTCTTTAGCAGGTAAAATCCGCCAAGATAATGTCAAGTTAAGCAATGGCAAAATACAGGTAGAATACTTCTTTTTACTAAGATTAACTGACTTAAATTCAGGACTTGTGTATTGGGAAGATGAGCAAACGATAGACAAAACAGGTTCAAGCAAAAGTGTAACTTGGTAAATCTTTAAACCTCAAGTTGTCTAAGTTTCGATGAAGCTTAGACTTTTGATAAACTCAAAGGACAAAAATGAAAAAAATATTAATTAACTCTTTAATTCTCGTAGGTTTTTTATACGCAAAACCCATAGAAATTTCACAAAATGATATTAATTTACAAAATGAGCTTTCAGACGCTAACCAAAAAGATATTAGCCCTCAAAGCTTAGATGATTTTTTTGATGAATTTGCACAAAAATATAATATAGAATATTCTCAAACAAAGGACGGAAAGACCTTTTATACAGGAGAAGCGGAAGTTTTGCTGAAAGAAAATGACCCTGAATTTGCTAAAGCTTTATCAGTAGCTTATCAAAGGGCAATTTTAAATTTACAAAGAAATTTTATAAAAGATGCCTTTGGTAGAAGTGCGACAGAAAGAATTTCAAAATACTATGCGGACAATTCTACCAATGCAAAAGAATTTGAAGAACTTCCTAAGGGCGGGACTATGGAGCAAATTTTTGGCAAATTGACGCAATTAGTGGGTGCAAAACTTGATGCTGCGTTGAAAGATTTAGGTGTTGGCGTTGAGGGATTGAGTGAAGAGCGTAAGAAAACATTGCTTAAAGATGAATTTATCACTAAAATCATAATAAATGCAGCGGGACAAATGAGTGGCTTAGTCCCTGTGCAAAGTATCATAACACATAAAAATGGTGCTTACCGCATAGGTGTTGTAGCTGTCATCTCCAATAAAACGCGTCAAATCGCCCGCGATATGGCACTTGGTAGAGAAAGCCTCATTAAAGGTAAAGGCAAAAATATAATGGAATATTTGCCTAAAGAAAATGCAGGCTTTGCCAATGAATATGGAATTCGCCTTGTTTATGATGAAAATGGTGTGCCTGTGATTTTAAGCTATGGGCATTGGGGCTTCGTGCCAAATGCAAGCGATGCAAGAATTACAAATCGCTTAGAGAACGCCTCTAAAGAAAGTGCGTTAAATCAAGCTAATGCGGCGATTATTGAATTTATAAATCTTAATGTAAGCTTAAAAGATGAGCAAACTACGGGAGATAACTTTGAGCAAAGCATTAAACAAAGCGTTAGCGTTAATGATGGTAGCACGGAGGAAATAGAAAGCACAATGGCAAATGTGATTGATAAAATCAATCAACAAGTCAAAACTAAATCAAGTGGTAAAATTCGCGGAATTCGCACTTTAAAACGCTGGAGTTTCACCGCTGAAAATGGCGTGGAGCATACTGGCGTTGTGAGAGTTTATTCTTTTGCTAATCTTAAAAATACCAACGAAATGCTTCATCAAAAGCCAAATTCTCAAGGCACAACTTCTAAATCAAGCGGAGAAAAGGTGCAAAGAAGCTCTAATATTGTCAATAACATAGACGATTTTTAAGGAGTAAGCAATGAAAATTATTCAAATTTTTTTCTTAAGCTTATTTTTAAGTCTAAGCCTTAATGCAAAAGTAATAACTTCAACTAGCACTCAATCAAGCACAGGTGAGGGGGTGGGCTTGACAAGAGAAGAGGCGATTAATAATGCCATTATTGAAGCGGTCGGTAAAATGGGCGGAGTTAATATAAATTCCCTTAGAAAGTCTAACTCAAGCGTTTTTTCAAATGGCTTAGATACGACTATACAAGATCATTATAGTGAGCAAATTTCAAAAGCGACTAAGGGCAGAGTGGATAGCTATGAGATCAATAGTGTCGAACAAGATGAAAATGGCAAATATATGGCTAATGTTACAATTTTCAAAACTACAACAACTAAGAAGTATAAAGCACCTGGACTTAGTGCGGATAATCGTAGAAGCATCAGCGTCTTTGACTCCACACCAGACCCCACAAAAAGAGGAATTGGTGCTGCCTTAGAGCAAAAAATCATCACAAATTTACTTCAAAGTAGGAAATTTAATGTCTTAGATAGAGATTCAAATGGCTACTATGAAATGGAAAAAGCTTTAATTCAAAGCGGCAATGCGGCAAAAGATGAAATTTACAAGCTTAAAAATGTGCTAGGGACGGATTACATCTTGCTTTTTTCAATTTCTGCACTTGATGGGAAGCAAAAAACAAGTAATTTGACAGGAAAAAGTAAAATAGAAGCTGAGGTTGTGATAGATTATCGTGTGCTTTTATTTGCAACAAGACAAATTAAATTTGCCAACACACTTTCAATGAAAGTTAGCCCTAAAGATAATAGTTTGAGTGCAAATGAGCAGATTTTAAGTCAAATTGCTAACCGAATTTCAAATGATATTTTAAACGCTATTTATCCCTTAAAGGTCGTCAGTGTAGAAAGTAATGAGGTTATTTTTTCACAAATTTTAAATCGAGGTGATGTTTATGAGTGCTTTTCTCTTGGTAAAGTTATAAAAGACTCTTACACAAAAGAAACAACAGGCAGAATAGAAACAAAAAGTGGTAGCATAGAAGTAACACGCTCCACGCCCAAACTCTCTTACGCAAAAATCACAGAAGGTAGTGTTAAGGTGGGCGATATATGTCGTCCCTTAAATCATAATGAAAGTGGAAATGGCTATACAATAGGACGTGATGCAAATTACAAAGTAGAGGAAGGCGGCGGTGTAAATCTTGGTTTTTAATAAAATTTAAAGCTAATTTTTATATAATAAGCCCTTTTATAACTACTAGAGCTTTTAAATCCAAATTTTTGGTGCTTTGTAGGACTACCATTTAAAGGAAAGAGCAATGTATGCTATTATCAAACACAGCGGAAAGCAGTATAAGCTTAGCGTAGGCGATGAGCTTAAATTAGACCGCTTTGAAGCTGAAGAGAAATCTAGCATTGAGGTAAGTGAAGTGCTTGCGATCAATGATAAGGAATTAAAGGTAGGTGCGCCTTTTGTAGCAGGCGCAAAGGTTGTTTTAGAAGTGATTAATCACGGCAGAGACAAAAAGGTCGTAATTTATAAAAAAAGACGCAGAAAAGATTCTAAACTAAAAAAAGGTTTTAGAAGGTCTTTCACACGCGTCAAAGTTAAAGAAATCAAAGCTTAAGGAGTAAAAATGGCACACAAGAAAGGTCAAGGCTCAACGCAAAATAACCGCGATTCCATAGGTCGCCGTTTGGGTGTGAAAAAATTTGGTGGCGAATTTGTCCGTGCAGGAAATATCATCATCCGCCAAAGAGGCACAGCAACTCACGCTGGAAACAATGTGGGAATGGGTAAAGATCATACCATTTTCGCTTTAATTGATGGCTTTGTCAAATTTGAAAGAAAAGATAAAGATAGAAAAAAAGTCTCCGTTTATCCTGCGTAAAGATGAGGAAGATGTCCTCATCTTTTCCTCGTAAATTTTCAAATGCACCGCGTATCCTCTTTGTATGCGAAGTAAAACAATCTATTTAAAACCCATTTTTAAAGCCCAATAAAAAGATTTTAAAGATAAAATCCTACCAAAATCCCCAAAGCAAAATGGCAAAGATAAGTAAGATAACATTAAGTTTATAGAGTATGAAAAGCTTATATAATGCCTTTTTAGAAAGCAAAAGGCTTGAGAATATCATACTCAAACCCATCGTCGCATCTAAAATCCCAAACTCTGTCATATCGCCCTTTTCAAAGGTAATTTGCACAGAGAGCATAAAGTTAAAGAGGGCTAGGTGGATCATGCTAGAAGTTTTTATTTTTTTTCATTTGTGTAAGTTTCCTCTTTTAATTCACTCGCTTTTGTGAGGTAAAAAACACCATAAAAAAGACAAATAAGAAAAGCAAAGAGCTTATTAAAATAATCATTTGGGGCTTATCTTTAAAATTAAAGTGGCAATAATGGGTCCTAGCATTAAACTTGCTTGATTCGCACCCATCGATAAGAAGCTCAATTTAAGAATTTTTTCCTTAGTATGAGTCTTTGCTAAGACTGGAAACCACGCCTCCCAACTTGACTCCATAATAAAAAAGAAGAGCCAAAGTGTAGTATTAAGGCAAGGATTAAAAGTTGATGTTGCGTAAAAAATAAGAGCAAAGTGGTCGAAAAAGAAACAAAAAGTGCATAAGCTGTGAGTTTTGAGCCACTCATGGTTTTATTTTTGTAAGATAAAGGCACTAAGATAGCGGGTAAAAAAGTCAAGGCAACTAAAATCGTTAGGTAAGAAAAGGAGTAATTTTTCGTCGCCATAAGCTAGTGAATCGCAAGGATTAAAGCCTCGCAACTTAAGGAGTAAAGCCCTGAAAGTAAGATATAAACATACATCATTCAAGCTCGAAAATCTGTTCACTCAAAGCATTTGCCAAGTCGATAGGTAAGGTTGTCTTTTCTTTAAAGAAATGATTGCCCCAAATCAATTCCACAACCTCCTCTCTCGTACTCCAGTCCTTCGCCTCTACGCTTTTATCTCCAATATTTGCTGTGATTTTAAGGCTGGTGAATTCTTGAGGGGAGTTTTTGAGGCAGATGAATCCTTTTGATTGTGCCTATTTTAGCCTTTAAAAAGGCTATGCTTGTGGTTCTTTTTGCTTCTGGAACTTCGTAATGTTCTAAATTAGCACCCAAATAAGAGGCAATGTGTAAATGATAAAGATTGAAGTCAAAAGCGTTTTCTATCTGGTCCATTATCCCATCTCCTCCTGTTCTAGTGCCCACCTCTATGAGATAAAAATTTCCATTCTTAATCTTAATCTCCACATGTGCAATACCCATATCAATGCCTAAAGCCTTACAAGCTCTATGTACTAGGTCGTTTAAGGCATTGTCTTTAAGCCTATGGCTTGGCACTAAATGTGTCATTTTGCTAAAATAAGGCTCATTGAAAAGATATTTTTCACTCACGCATAAGGTTTTATAAAAATTCTTTCCGTAAAGCACTTCAACAGAAATCTCCTCTTTAGAGGCTAGATATTCCTCTATCAAATACTTATCGCCTTGGATTTTAAATTTTCTTTATGTTTAGCGATGAGTTCTTTTGCCTCCTTTAAGCCCTTTATCGCCTCTGCCTCATTAAAGGCTAGAAAAACGCCCCCACTTCCACCAAAATCATAAGACTTAATGATTAAGGGAAAGCCTATTTTAGCAATGGCAAATTTTAGCTCGCTTTCATCTTGGAGCAAAAAGAATTTAGCATTTGGAAGTTTAAATTCCCCAAATTTGAGTTTCATTTTTAATCCTTTTTAAAATAATGAATGTAGAGTCTCCAAACGCCTCAGTATCGGTATTTAACGAATGCTCCACCTTAAAACCAAAAGAAGAAATTTTCTCAATTAGCTTCGCTTTTCTCTTTCCAAATAAGGAATAACTTCCAAATCTATCAATTTATCTCCATCTTTTGCTCCAATATGCCGCTTTATGATATTTCCAACAACCATTTGATTTTTATCATACAAATGAGGGGGCAAAGAAAAAAATCCTTTTCCCCAATTTCTTTGACAATGATCGATGATAAAAATTCCTCCCTTTTTTAAAATTCTATGCACATTAAAAATGTGCTTTTTCTCTCTTGCTCATTAACTATCATATGCAAACAACCCATATTAATAGCCGTATTAAAATACTCATCTTCAAAAACATTTAAAAAGAACATTTGCCTCTATAAAATCGATGTCTAAATTTTGAGCCTTAGAAAGCTCTCTAGCCTTTGTTAAAACAGAGCAAGATATATCCACACCTATGTGACATGAACGCCATTCTTTTTTAAAAATATACTATCCCCACAACCCAAATCAATAACTTTTTTATCTCTAAAATAGCTTTTAAATTGTCTATGAATTGCAATTAAAGATTCATTAGCTAAAGTTGCTTTCCCAAATGTTAGCCTCATTTTGATAAATTTTTTCATAACGCTTTTCATAAGCTAGATGGTAAGGATTTAAATAAGAGATAAATTCTTTAATTTCCTTAAAAACTGCGTATGATTTATTTTATTAAATTGTTTTTTATAAAATACTTGCACGCAAACCTTAGAATCTTTTTTTGCAATGAGGCAAAATTTAGCATTTATAATGATAATTTCTTGTTTAAATGCAAAATTAATTTCATTTTTATCAAAATTTTCATAATCGTCAAATTCTGCATCTTGTGCGTATAAAATAATAGGATCTGATAGCTCAAAAAGCTCTATTTTATCAAGTATATTTGTATGATTGTATCCTAATTTTAATGCCAAATTCTCTAATCCACCCTCTTTTTTAAAGATCTAATAAACGAATTTTTCCATTATTTTCCTTTAATTTTGCCCTTTCAAACATTTCATAAATAATGTTGCGTTATGCCTTACTTTCTCCTATAAAAGTATAATCAATACCCCTATCAAGCATTTGCAACACTTCATCACAGATAAAAATATTTAACAGCTTTTAAAAGTTTTATTTTTTCTTTATAAAAACCAAAAGGCAAACTCGAGCGAGTCTTTTTAATTAAAACATCTATTAATTCCATCTTATCAGCCAAAACAAAAACTAAAGATGCGTGAAAATCATTAAAAAAGTAAAATCTCAATTCCCCAAAACAATTCCAACTTTTAAATAATGCCCCTACATCAAGCTCTATCAAATCTACATCATATAAAATTTTAACCTAAAGGCTAAAAAGCTAGCATCTAAATCCTGCAACCCTTCATCATTTTTTATTCTCAAAAATCGATAAATTTTTTCCATATCTTCTAAATTGTGAGTGCAAAATAAAAACAAGGCATAATGTCAAGTTAATGCAATCTCATCGAATAATTATTTATCCATAAATCACATACATATTTTGCATTAATTTTTTTGCATCATAATAATGGCATAAAGCGTGAAAAGCATAAATATTCTTTCGATTATTTTTTAATGTGTATTTTGCTGATGAAAAAGACTGATTGCAAATGCAATTTTCATTAAGTATAAAAGCCTTTATACCCTCATAATAAGAATAAAATTTATCCGCAAAATTAACTTTCATAACATTGAGTGTTTCAAGCATAAAACTTTTGAGTCCAAAATTAAATTCTATCATATGACATACATAAAACAAATAAACATCTTTAGGATTTTTATTAAGATATTGCAAAATCACCTCTCTTGCCTCTAAATATTTTTCTCAAGAATAATCCTATAAATCTCATCTAAAATACATTCACCCAATTTATCATTTAAAATAATGTAATTTAAATATCTTTTGATTTTTCACTAATTGATTTCTCTCTATAGAAAGTAAAATTTCAATAAGATAAATCCGCAAAATACTTCTTGGCATCTCATCATTCATAGGGTCAAATAAGTCAAAAACCCTATTTTTACTCATAAAAAAATATATCCTCTAAGCACTTTTCAAGAAGTATATTTTCTAAATTTTTCATCACAACTCCACAATCATATTTTAAAAATTCTACATTCTATTTTTAAATCATACAATTATTTTTTACAGAAATAAAAAATATAATCTAATTTGTTACAATTTTCCACAACTTAAATCGTTTTACAAGTATGCTTAAAAATTTAATCCTCAAAAAGCTCGTCAAGAAAAAAAGAATACTCTAAACCATTTAGCTTTTTTATATCATTTTTGAGTATTAAAGGCTAAAAAAATTTGATTTAGATTTCTTAATTTTCCTTATAAAAGAGAATTTTAACCAAACCCTCACAGCAATTAAACATTAAAAACTTAGTTTCAACTTTTTGACACTAAATTTTCAACAATCAAATTTCAAAAATCAAACAAAAATTTTTTAATACGACTTTATAAGGTTTTTTAAGAGAGTTTAAAAAAACTTAAAGCAATAAAAACTAAGTTCTTATTAAGGCTTTCATAAAGAATTCAACGGCAAGAAGACATTATAATAAAAAATAATAGGCTTAAAAAAAGAGCTTTTTAATAGCTCATTTATATTATGCAAAGTAGTCAAATATAAGATAATAATAATTCCAAATTCATCAATTTTCATCATTTTAAATCGATACTTAGAAAAATTAGCAAATGAGTTATGTGGCATTTAATGTCGTTTTATTTTGCAAATTATTTTACCTGTGCTAAAAAATTTAATTTTGTGTCATTTTAATTCATTAAAACTAATTAAGGAGCATTCAAACAAAAAGTGCTTAAAATATCGGCATTTGTTTATTGTATAACTTGGCTTGAAAGGAAGTTTGTAGAAACTAACAAGTCCGCAATGAGCTACTTTCCCCCTGCCAGTAAGGCGTAGTATCATCACCCACGATGTGCTTAGCTTCTTGGTTCGGGATGGAGCAAGGCGTTTCCACATCTGTATAATCACGGACATTGTTATTTAAATGTTTTATGGATATTTTATTTAAACTTTCAAAGATAAGCTTAATTTAGGATAAATTCCTAGCTATGAAATATATCAAATCATATCTTGCTAATAAAGCTTAATGAAATCTCATCTTTAGTTTAGAACTAAAAACACTTAAAAAACAATGTTAAGAGCAAGTTTTAATCAAACTTTTTACACTTATATTAAGGTTAAACCTTAACAAGGAAGTGATGCTTATTTGTTTTTTATTTTTTGTCTTAGGCTAGGCAGAGTGAGCGTAGCATATTGATAATATGTGAGCGAACTCTAACGACACATAAGCAAAAAAGAATAACAAATATTTTAAGATAAGCCAAACGCTCTATTAGTACTGGTCAGCTAAAGGACTTTCATCCATTACACACCCAGCCTATCAAACTAGTAGTCTTCTAGAGAGCTTAGAGAAGATTCATCTTAGAGTTGGCTTCACGCTTAGATGCTTTCAGCGTTTATCCTTTCCAAACTTAGCTACGCTGCGATGCTCTTGGCAGAACAACAGCTACACCAGTGGTTTGTTCAACCCGGTCCTCTCGTACTAGGGTCAAATCTCTTCAATCTTCTTACGCCCACGGCAGATAGGGACCGAACTGTCTCACGACGTTCTGAACCCAGCTCGCGTACCGCTTTAAATGGCGAACAGCCATACCCTTGGGACCTGCTCCAGCCCCAGGATGCGATGAGCCGACATCGAGGTGCCAAACCTCCCCGTCGATGTGAGCTCTTGGGGGAGATCAGCCTGTTATCCCCGGGGTACCTTTTATCCTTTGAGCGATGGCCCTTCCACACAGAACCACCGGATCACTAAGACCGACTTTCGTCTCTGCTTGACTTGTATGTCTTGCAGTTAAGCTGGCTTATACCTTTATACTCTACTAGCGATTTCCAACCGCTATGAGCCAACCTTTGTAAGCCTCCGTTATTATTTGGGAGGCGACCGCCCCAGTCAAACTACCCACCAGACATTGTCCCACTTGAGGATAACTCAAGCTGGTTAGCTACCCAAATAAGAAAGAGTGGTATCTCAACAATGGCTCATATACAACTGGCGTCATATACTCAAAGCCTCCCACCTATCCTGCACATTCTTATCCAAATAGCAGTGTCAAGCTGTAGTAAAGGTCCACGGGGTCTTTCCGTCTTGCCGCGGGTAGGAGGAATTTTCACCTCCACTACAATTTCACTGGATCCCTCTTTGAGACAGCTCCCATCTCGTTACGCCATTCATGCAGGTCGGTATTTAACCGACAAGGAATTTCGCTACCTTAGGACCGTTATAGTTACGGCCGCCGTTTACTCGGGCTTCGATCAAGAGCTTCGCTAATGCTAACCCCATCAATTAACCTTCGAGCACCGGGCAGGCGTCACACCCTATACATCCTCTTACGAGTTAGCAGAGTGCTGTGTTTTTGGTAAACAGTCGGGAGGGACTCTTTGTTGTAACCTTCTTTGCTTTCGGAGTAAATCCTAATACAAAGGGAGGCACACCTTATACCGAAGATACGGTGCTATTTTGCAGAGTTCCTTAAAGAGAGTTCTTCCACGCGCCTTAGAATACTCATCCCACCCACCTGTGTCGGTTTACGGTACGGGCAACATTAGCTAAACTTAGAAACTTTTCTTGGCTCGACGGCATCAGGGGTTCTTCTCGCTGTCCGAAGACTTTGAAAAGCCTTTCAGTTCTCGGTGTATTCTTACACGGATTTGCCTGTGTAAGCACCTACGACCTTAGACTAGCACTTCCATCCGCTAGCCCCCTTAGCCCTAAGCGTCCTTCCATCGCACACTAATGTTGGTATAGGAATATTAACCTATTTGCCATCGCTTACCCCTTTCGGACTCAGCTTAGGACCCGACTAACCCTACGATGACGAGCATCGCGTAGGAAACCTTGGGTTTACGGCGTTAATGATTCTCACATTAATTATCGCTACTCATGCCTGCATGCTCACTTCTATTCGCTCCAGCACTCCTTGTCGGTATACCTTCGACGCAAATAGAACGCTCTCCTACCACTTGCACACAACTTAAATGACTTAACTTTTAATCTAAGAATATTTTGACTAAATTCACTAAGTTTATTTCTATTCTTACTCTATATAAATCAGTAAAAATATAACTTAGTTTCTATATTCTAAACTTAAATAATCTAAGTTGTGTGCAAGTCTAAAGCTTCGGTACTTACTTTAGCCCCGTTATATTTTCCGCGCAAAATCACTAGACCAGTGAGCTATTACGCTTTCTTTAAAGGATGGCTGCTTCTAAGCCAACCTCCTGGTTGTTTAAGTAACTTCACATCGTTTTCCACTTAAGTAAGATTTGGGGACCTTAGCTGTTAGTCTGGGTTGTTTCCCTCTTGACGACGGATTTTATCACTCGCCGCCTGACTGCTGTGATTACATATAAGGTATTCGGAGTTTGATAGGGTTTGGTACATTGGTGTATGCCCTAGCCCATTCAGTGCTCTACCCCCTTATATTACGACACAACGCTATACCTAAATATATTTCGGAGAGAACCAGCTATCACGAAGTTTGATTGGCCTTTCACCCCTATCCACAAGTCATCCCATAGCTTTTCAACGCTAGCGGGTTCGGTCCTCCACTAGTTCTTACACTAGCTTCAACCTGCTCATGGATAGATCACTTCGTTTCGGGTCTGCAGCATCTGACTTAGCGCCCTATTCAGACTCGCTTTCGCTACGGCTTCGCGTTAGCTTAACCTTGCCAGACACCACAACTCGCAGGCTCATTATGCAAAAGGCAGTCCATCACCCTGGATTGCTCCATAGGGCTCTGAATGATTGTAAGCAAATGGTTTCAGGTTCTATTTCACTCGGCTCACCGCCGTTCTTTTCACCTTTCCCTCACGGTACTTGTTCGCTATCGATCTGGTAGGAGTATTTAGGGTTGGATAGTGGTCTACCCAGCTTCAGACAGGATTTCTCGTGTCCCGCCCTACTCAGGATACTGCTAGCTAAGGTTAGGTTTTTGCATACGGGACTATCACCCTCTATGGCTACACTTT
Organism: Campylobacter vulpis; assembly: GCF_014217995.1. NCBI lineage: Bacteria > Pseudomonadati > Campylobacterota > Epsilonproteobacteria > Campylobacterales > Campylobacteraceae > Campylobacter > Campylobacter vulpis. The sequence continues at coordinate 56,044 of NZ_CP041617.1, read as the reverse complement.
CCAGAGTGTTCTGCTAACCTTTCCTCTTGCACATTGCAGTCCTACAACCCCCAGTGCAAGCACTGGGTTTGCCCTCTTACGCTTTCGCTCGCCGCTACTGACGCAATCTCTTTTGATTTCTTTTCCTGAGGGTACTAAGATGTTTCAATTCCCCTCGTTCGCTCCATTATGGTAATGTATATCTCTATACATTGGGTTGCCCCATTCGGAAATCTAGGCATCAAAGCTTCTTGACAGCTCCACCTAGCTTATCGCAGTCTAGTACGTCCTTCATCGCCTCTACCAGTCAAGGCATCCACCATTCGCTCTTAGTAGCTTACCTTTTTTCAACCTTCTTTAGCGTCAAGGCAAAGCCTTGACTAAGAAGCAAACTAAAGGCCTACCCCGCCAAGCCTAATGTAAAATTAAGCTAAGTAGATAAGGCTAACTTCCTTCTTATTAAACTAAATCAGGTTTTAAACATAATCAACTGATTGTGTTAATTCTAAAACGCATCACTTCCTTGTTAAAGTTTAATGATAAAAGAGCTATATAAATTTTTGATGATTTATATAAAGACGGAAAGTGTTTAATCTTTAGTTTCATATTGAAAAATAAAGTCAATGATGTGAAGCTAAAGTCGTGTATTAAACTTTGAATTTCTTCTATCCTTTAACAAGTTCAGTAAAATTGTTTTTATTAAAACTTGCTTGTGACTCTTAACAATGATAAGTTAAAGAACACCTTTCTAAAAGGAGTTAAAATATTTATTTAGACTTTTTTTTAGAAAGTGAAAGTTGAAATTATACATAAAGAAACTTAAGGGAAGATGAAATGTGGGGAAGTTTTATGAAAAAATATTAAGCCCCCAAAGGGGCTTAATATTCTAAAATAAATTTTTAAATTTGTCTAAAGCATCTAATTTTTCCCAAGGATAGTCTTTCTGCCCTACCTGTCCTCTTGCGGCAACATCAGCGTATAAAAATGTGCTTTCGCTTGGCTTATCAAGAGCAAATTTATCTCTAATCCAATTAGGAGTTAGTGCAAAATTTTCCATTACAAATTCGCTTAATTTATTATCATCAACACTACCCAAATTTGTCCCCATGCAATCCACACTTACAGAAGTTGGCTTCGCCACACCTATAGCGTAACTTAATTGCACTATACATTTTTTTGCAAGTTTTGCAGCAACAATGTTTTTAGCTAACCATCTAGCCGCATAAAGTCCGCTTCTATCAACTTTAGTGTAGTCTTTACTAGACTGCGCTCCCCCACCTATAGGCGAGTAGCCGCCAAAACTATCTACGATAAGTTTGCGTCCTGTTAAGCCACTATCGTGTAAGGAGCTGTGATTGACATATTTACCCGTTGGATTAATTAAAATTCTCGTTGTTTCAGGACAAAAAAGCTCTTTAGGTAACTTTGTTTCCAAAATAAGCTTCATCACTAAAGCTCTCAATTCCTCTATTTTCATACTTTCCACACAAGGAGCAGAAACTACTATGGTATGAATTTTTTGCGGAGCACAATTTTCAAAATTTGCTTTCGTGCCATAATCAATAGTAACCTGCGTTTTTATATCTACTCCAAGCTCGTGCGGATTAGCCTTAGCATAAGCATAAACTTTATCGCAAAGCATTCTAGCATAACTAATCGCCGCTGGCATATACTCCTCTGCTTCACAACTTGCAAAGCCAAACATTATGCCCTGATCTCCGGCACCTGTTTCGCCGTCCTCTTGATCGACCCCTTGATTAATGTCTGGGCTTTGCTCGTTTAAAAATACCATAACATCGACTTCATCAGGGTGCAAACATTGCTCTTTGCTAAAATGTCCAGCCCCATCATAGCCTATTTTTTTCAAAACATCTTTGACCAAATTATCGTAATCAGTCTTACTAAGCTTGTGATTTGACTTAACTTCGCCTCCTATCACAACCTTATTTCCTGCGACAAAAACCTCACTCGCCACTCTTGAATTTTTGTCATTTTTCAAGAGTATATCCACTATTGTATCAGCGATTATATCAGCACACTTGTCAGGATGACCTGCACTTACGACTTCTGAAGTGAATAGATACATAAAAGTCCTTTCGTAAAAAATGAAAGGGCATTATACAAAATTTAAGTTACAATAACTCAATTCTTACATTTTAAACTTATATATAGTAGGCATCTTAGTCACGGACGAGATATCCATAAAAAGTTCGAGCTTCAAATTTGATATACGCATTAAATTTGCACATTATTTAGGATATGTGAGATAAATTTTCCAAAATATACAAGCTTAAAGAATACGCAACCACACACATTATAAAACATACAAACAAATCAATTATTTTAATAATATTTGGTTTTCGATCTATATAAAAACTCAAAAATTTAGCCCCATAACCCAAAGAAAAAAACCATAAAAACGAAGCGCTTAAAGCTCCTAACGCAAAAAGAATTTTTTCATTAAAAGAAAAATTTAAAGCTGCACTACCTACCAAAAAAACAGTGTCCAAATAAACATGGGGATTAGCAAGGGTAACAAGTAGAGTCAAAATTATCACTTTTTTTAATGAAGGAAGCTTTTCTTTTGCTAATTGTATTTTCATAGGACTTACAAAAATAGCTTTTAAGGATAAAAAAGCATAATATAGAGCAAAACACGCACCGCAAAAGGCTAAAATAAGGGCTAAAATTTTATTTTTCGCAAAAATTTCTCCTACGCCAAAAATACCTACACTCATCAAAATCACATCACACAAAAAACAAATGGAACAAACAATGAAAATATAGTGATTTGATAAAGCTTGTTTTAAAATAAAAGCATTTTGTGCCCCTATAGCTGCAATGAGGGATAAAGAAAGCAAAAAACCCTTAAAAAATACACTTGCCATAGTTCTGTCCTAAAAATTTACACACATTTTTGAGAAAATCTTTTATATCATCATATAAAGTTTTCAATCATAACACATATTTTAAAATGAGAATTAAATTTAAAAGGCTTGTTTAAAATTACTTTATAATGTTAATAAATTTAGCAAAAATCTTGCATAAAATCGCATAAGATGAGATCTTTTTTCATCAGCACATTTGGTAAAATAAGTTTGTTATCTTTATAGTTAATATTGCTTTAGGTTCAGCACCCATTATATTCAATCAATTCATCGCAAAACTCTTCTTTACCGTTTTTGATACCATTAGAAAAGTTATTGTAACACTAAATATTCTAAACTCCCCATTCGCTTGTATGGTTCTAATTCCATTAACTTTACCACTTTTATATGGTGTTTCAACACCAAAATCTCACTCATATCAATCAATATTCTATCCTTATCACTCCTACGCTCAACCCCTACTGCATTTGCGACACAAACTAAACTCAAACCCACGAAAAAATCCTTTTAAAAAAGGCAAATCGACTTATTTTAATCCCTTAAACTCCTCTATTCTAAATTTAGAATAGCATTTAAATATACAAAAAAACAAATCAGCAAAGAAAATAAAGAATAAATGATAAAAGCAACTAAAGATAAAAACACCAAAGAAAAATAAAAAGAACAGATTACCCTCAACATCTTATCCAAATCTTTATGGTGGGCCTAACAAGACTTGAACTTGTGACCTCACCCTTATCAGGGGTGCACTCTAACCAGCTGAGCTATAGGCCCTTTATAATGGTGGAGAATAGCGGGATCGAACCGCTGACCTCCTGCGTGCAAAGCAGGCGCTCTCCCAGCTGAGCTAATTCCCCAAAATTAGCTTATCAATCTTTAAAATCTAAACAAGGACAATTGAATAAGTTAGCTTTGTGAGAAAGCTACTTTTATACTCTATCCTAACGAAAGGATAAAGTTGTACTCTAGAAAGGAGGTGATCCAACCGCAGGTTCTCCTACGGTTACCTTGTTACGACTTCACCCCAGTCGCTGATTCCACTGTGGGGGATAACTAGTTTAGTATTTCCACTTCGAGTGAAATCAACTCCCATGGTGTGACGGGCGGTGAGTACAAGACCCGGGAACGTATTCACCGCAACATGGCTGATTTGCGATTACTAGCGATTCCGGCTTCATGCTCTCGAGTTGCAGAGAACAATCCGAACTGGGACATATTTTATAGATTTGCTCCACCTCGCGGTATTGCGTCTCATTGTATATGCCATTGTAGCACGTGTGTCGCCCTAGGCGTAAGGGCCATGATGACTTGACGTCGTCCCCACCTTCCTCCTCCTTACGAAGGCAGTCTCCTTAGAGTGCTCGACCGAATCGTTAGCAACTAAGGACGAGGGTTGCGCTCGTTGCGGGACTTAACCCAACATCTCACGACACGAGCTGACGACAGCCGTGCAGCACCTGTCTCAACATTCTAGCAAGCTAGCACTTCCGTATCTCTACAGAATTTGTTGGATATCAAGCCTAGGTAAGGTTCTTCGCGTATCTTCGAATTAAACCACATGCTCCACCGCTTGTGCGGGTCCCCGTCTATTCCTTTGAGTTTTAATCTTGCGACCGTACTCCCCAGGCGGTATGCTTAATGCGTTAGCTGCATTACTGAGATGACTAGCACCCCAACAACTAGCATACATCGTTTAGGGCGTGGACTACCAGGGTATCTAATCCTGTTTGCTCCCCACGCTTTCGCGCCTTAGCGTCAGTTGAGTTCCAGCAGATCGCCTTCGCAATGGGTATTCTTGGTGATATCTACGGATTTTACCCCTACACCACCAATTCCATCTGCCTCTCCCTCACTCTAGACTATCAGTTTCCCAAGCAGTTTAATGGTTAAGCCATTAGATTTCACAAGAGACTTGATAATCCGCCTACGCGCCCTTTACGCCCAGTGATTCCGAGTAACGCTTGCACCCTCCGTATTACCGCGGCTGCTGGCACGGAGTTAGCCGGTGCTTATTCCTTTGGTACCGTCAAAATTCTTCCCAAAGAAAAGGAGTTTACGCTCCGAAAAGTGTCATCCTCCACGCGGCGTTGCTGCGTCAGGGTTTCCCCCATTGCGCAATATTCCCTACTGCTGCCTCCCGTAGGAGTCTGGACCGTGTCTCAGTTCCAGTGTGACTGATCATCCTCTCAGACCAGTTAAGCGTCATAGCCTTGGTAAGCCTTTACCTTACCAACTAGCTGATACTATATAGTCTCATCCTACACCGAAAAACTTTCCCTATCTAACTTATGTTAAATAGGAGTATGGGGTATTAGCACTCATTTCTAAGTGTTGTCCCCCAGTGTAGGGCAGATTAACTATACCTTACTCACCCGTGCGCCACTAATCCACTTCTAGCAAGCTAAAAGCTTCATCGTTCGACTTGCATGTATTAGGCACGCCGCCAGCGTTCACTCTGAGCCAGGATCAAACTCTCCATATTAATTTCTTTAATATAGGCAAAGCCTCATTAAGAGAAGTAAGACTAAAGATAAGATTGTCCTAAAACAATCATCTATGCTTAAGGTTTGCCCTTAGTATCTTTAGTTTAATCATATGAAGTTTTAATCTAAAACTTTTAATGTTTATTTCACTTTATTTATAAAGTGTGGCTCAATCGTCACTTATTTAGATTTCAAAGATTGACTATAAGATTTGAATAACAATATTGATGTTAAAGAACAGAACTTTTTAGGTTTTTAATAAGGCTTAAAGCTGAGATTAAAAACAAAAAGAAATGAAATTATAGTAAAGAAAGCTTAAGGGGAGGTTAAAGTTAAAAGATATAGAGACCCTTTTCGAGTCTCTATGTTAATTTATAATTTGAAAATTTGAATTTCTTTTTGGAGATTACCGCTAAGGTCCTTAAGTTCCATCATAGAATTTCTACTTTCTCCAACCACTTTTTGCGTTTGCTCTGAAATGTTTGCAACAAAATTAATTTTTTCTTCAATCTCATTCATCAAATTTACCTGTTCTGCAACTTCTTTATTGACCTCTTGTGCTTTGATAAGACTATCATTTGCTTGATTAAAAATAATCTCTACACTATCTCTAACACCCTCACTTAAAGCTTTACCTTGAGAAATAAGAGGGATAGATTCTTCAATAGCACCCACAGTAGCTAAAGTTTCTTCTTGAATTTTTTTATTTATCATTGCAATTTGCTCTGTTGCTGAGCCTGTTTTTTCTGCAAGTTTGCGGATTTCATCAGCTACGACAGCAAAGCCACGCCCTACTTCACCTGCTCTTGCTGCTTCTATGGCGGCATTAAGAGCGAGTAGATTAGTTTGTTCAGTTATCTCGCTAATTAATTCTGTGCTTGTGCCTATGTTTTTGGCGTGTTCATCAAGCAGGTTGATTTGTTGAGAAATTTTAGAAGAATTGTCTGCGATGAATTCCATTTGTGAAGCGGTATCTTCGGCAGATTTTTTATTATTTTCACAAATTTCTGTTGTATCTTTCGAATTTTGCTCTGTTTCTAAAGCAATTTGAGAGACATTTTGCGTTTTTTGACTAACCTCTTTAATCTTTTGTGCTGATTCTCTTGAGGTTTTGCCTTGAATAATTACGGATTTTTCAGTTTCGACAAAATGCTCTACCGCTAAATCCACTTTCTCATTTAATTTTTTTGAAGTATAAAGCATTTGCTTAACTATATTTCTTAATTGTTCTTGCATTTTTCCCACTGCATAAAGTATGCTTTCATTATAATTTGTATTGATTTTTTGGGTTAAATTTCCATTGGCTACCTCTTTAATGATATGATTAACCTCATCTGGCTCACCTCCAACCGACTTTTTAATATAAGAAACAATAAAATAAGCAATCAATAAAGCAAATACTAAAGCAACACCGACAATGCTTAACATAATAATTCCAAAAGAGCCTGTTGCTTTAAGCGATTCGCTAGTTAATTTTTGACTTGAAGCCTCTTCATAATCGATTAATTTATTAATCTGTGCCAACCACAAAATAAATTTAGCTCTAGCCTCATCGAGCAAAAGCTCTGCGGCGACCGCTTTATTATCCTTTGCAACAACTTGATTAATAATATCTTCGTAAAGCTTTTTTGTGGCAGCATTAGTCTTAGCAATATCTTCATACATAGCCTTTTCATTAGCATCGCCGACTTGATTTAAAATATTTATCAAAACCTTATCTGCCCTATCATAATCCTCCTCAAGCTTTCTAATTTCTGCTAGAGTTCGCTCTAAATCTGCCTTATCATTATCGATTAAAAGCACATCACGCACCAAAATCGACCTATCATGCACACTTCCCCTATAATTTATCGCTTGACGCGAAATTAGGGCATTTCTATCTGTTGTCATTCTCAAAGCATCGTCTAAAAAATCGACCTTAGCCATAGAAAAAAATGCAACCAGCAACATAATAACAATAATGAAAGAAAAACTTAAATAAAGTTTAGCCGAAATGCCTAAATTTTTTAACATTTTTGTCCTCTCTTAATAAAATAATTTTTTTGATAATTTTTATTACTTAATAAAACGAAATTATAATCTATAAAGCTTATTGTTTTATTAAAAATCATATTTTACCACATTTAACCAATTTATTTTTAAAAAAAACAAATTGCGTGTTAAAATCGCTAAATTTAGGGATATAAGCATAACCACTTAGCGTGTCTATAACAATGCAAATTTGCTTTTTATGCTTGGAACTAAGGCGTAAAATACAAGTGGGAGAATTTTTAGCAAGACTTTTGTCAAAGGCATTTTTTGCACTTCTTAAAGGAGAATAAAGTCGTCCAAATTCATCAAAAATAATACGCGTAGTCCCACTACAAGCACCCTTAAATTCAACCTTTTCTATGCCAAATCTTCTTTCTATATTAAACCTCGCACTCGCTTTTTCATCGTCTTTATGAATCACCCCACTTTGTCCTGAATTCATCAATTTCGTAGGATTTACAATATCGACGGCAATTTCTCTATCTAAATTCACATTTGTTTTGCCCAAATTTGCATTACCATCGCCATTTTTATCTAAAAAAATTGTATAAGTTTGCTCGTAATTTGTCGCTGCGGAATTGATAAAATAAAGCTGCCACCTGCTTTTATACCACTCTCTTTTAGCGTGGTTTAGCTCATTTGTCCTAAAAGAGTTTTGCATAAGGGCTAAATTTCTCGTGTATAAAATATCATTTAAAATACTTCTTGCACCCTCGCTTAATTTATCCTGCCTTAAATTTAAACCTATGAAACCTATCATTATCCCTAAAATTACCATCACAAGCACAAGCTCAAGCAAACTAAAGGCTTTTTTCACGCTCAAAACTTTTAATTTGATAAATTTTTTGATGTTTGCCAAAAGAGAATTTGATGATTTGAGACTTAGGGTCTAAATTCTCGCCCTTTTTCAAAGCCTTAAGATAATAAAAATCGCTATTTTTAATGCCATAAAATTCCAATCTTTTTTGAAGTGCGGGTGCAACCCTTAAAGCATTAATACCCTCTTTTTTAAGCTCAAGGCTTAATTCCTTTGCTAAATGATAATTGTAAGCAAAATGCTTTTTTGGCTCATCGATGATATAATATAAAAGTTGATTTGCCACGATGATAAAATAACAAAAAAGCAAAAAAATCCCAGCACATTCGATGAAGATTTTATATTTTAGTCTAAATTTGGGTAGTCTTACTCTGTAACTTTGCATTAGGGTTTTAATAAGCAAAGGAGTGCAAATCACACAAAATGGCAAAAAATCCTCCAAATAAAGCTTCTGCCTTAAAGAAAGCAAAGAGCAAAAAAGAAAAGTCGTAGTCATTAAAAACCACAACAAACTTTTATCCTTTTTGAAGGCAAGGCGGTAAATCACATAAAAAAAATACACAAAAACTAAAGGCGAAAAACACGCCGCAAAAATCCCTAAAGTATCTAAAAAATAGCCTTTAGGTCGTCCTCCTGTGTCAAAACCATAATAAAAAACACTCAAAATAAAAAGTATTAAAGCAAGAGTGGATAAAAAGGCATTTTTCCTATAAATTCCAAAAAAGAAAAAGGTAAGAAAAAGGATAGAAAAGGACTTATCGACAAATAAAACAGATACAAAAAGCGGATAAAAAAGCCATTTTTTCTCATATTCATACGCACAGAGTAAGGCTAAAGAAAGCAAGATAACAAAGGAGGCTTCATTGACAAGCAAGGCACTTGCCACGGTGCCGGGAAGTAAGATGAAAAGCAAAAGGGAAAATATGCTATCGCTCATTTTTTTCGTGCATTTTAAAGCAAGTAAAAAAAGCAAAATGCAACTTAAAAAATGAAAAAATAAAAATACGAAACGCAAACCAAAATCATTTTGCCCAAATAAAAGCGTCCCAAAATGTGTAAAATAATAAAGCAAATTTGAAGTGTTAAAATAGATTTCTGCCTCATCTTCGCTAATGCTTAAAGTCGAAATTCCATAAAGCAAAGCAGCTAAATCGACAAAAAGTATCAAAAAAACAAATTTAAAATCTAAAATTCTTCTCATCATTTTAGATTTTATAAAATTTAAGCTTAATCAAAAGCCTTAAGCGTTTAATTCCGTTTTAATTTTTTCACACTCTTTAAGCTCATTTTGAAGTTTTATTGAGCCAAAGAGCATTAAATTTAAATAAAAAAGTGGAAAAAATGCACCCCTAAGGATAAAAAATCCAAACTTAAAAATCCAAACAATCCAAATGGTATTATCGGCATACATTCTATTCTCTTCCAATTTTTCTCTTACTCCAGCGGCAGTATTTTCAAACTCCAATTTTTTTTGAGTTCTTTCTGCAAATCCAGCAAAAGCCCAAATAAAACAAGCGATAAGATAATGCTCAACTGAAAATGAAATACCTTCCGCAAAAGGAGATAGCAAAACTATACAACCTATCGCTAAAATCACGCTCCAAATGATTTTTTTTAGTGTGATTTGGCTCAATTCTTTTTTAAGCTCCACAATATAGTTTTCCACCATAGTCAAATGACAAGGCTTACAAATAGGCTTATTATCCACTTTAAAAGCACTTGTAATACACTCATTACAAAGCCCTATATTACAATTTTGGCAAGCACCAACAGCGACTTTTTCATTATGATTAAAACAATTCATAGTAATCCTTAAAATAAATTTAAGTGATTTTACAAAAAAAAAAAAAAAACAAATTGCAAATCAAAATATTGTGAAAATAATAAAAATAAAAGAAGTAAAGGCAAAAAATATTTGCCTTTAAAAGTGTGGCAAATTTACAAAGCCTCTTTCTTTTTGATTTCTTTAAATTTAATCCAAGCAATAAGCTCAACAATGTTTGCGACAATTATAAAAATAATGCCCAAAATAGGAATAAAAAGTGTAAAAATCGCAACCGCACGGCATATAAAAGCGTATAAAAAGAATTTCTCATTTGTAACTTCAGCCAAGTCTCTATAATAAAAATAGCTAAACACCAAACCGCCAAGGCATATCAACGCACCAAACACAATAAAAGCTACCATTCCAAAGCTAAATCCACTGCGGCTGTCTAAGCCCATAATAAAACCTCCAGCAACGGAAAATCCCACAATCATTCCTCCCAACAAAACCAACCCCCAAGAAATCCAAAAATTTCTAAGCAAAGGCGCTTTAGACATTCTACCAAGCGATAAAAGTGCTAAAATCATAAATACACTTCCAATAATCCCAAAAATCCAGCCTACAACAGGTATAACACCAAGAAAAATTCCAGCCACATAAATATAAGCTTTTGTTTTGATAGAACTAATACTATCGCCCCCCTGCATAATATTTCCAATACTTATGGAATTTTTTGTGATAAATATAGACTTCGCATTTGTCCCGTCAATCTCAAAATCCACTTCGGCATTGATAACATCACTCATCGTTTTACTGCCTAAATTTCTTACATCTTGAACAGAAAAGCTATAACGATTACCATCATTTGCACCAATAAGACCATCAGCGAGTATTTTACCCTGCATTTTGACTCCTTAAATTTAAAATAAAGTCGTATTCTATTTTTTTTTTTTTTTTGTATTTTTGCTGAATTTAAGCCTTAATTTGTTTTAAAATTATAAAATTATGCCTTTTAATGGATTAAGGATTAGAATGTTTGAATGGATTTTCAGCCCTGATGCTTGGGTAACGCTCATCACCTTAAGTGCGCTTGAGATTGTGCTTGGTGTAGATAATATCATCTTTTTAGCAATTTTAGTAAGCAAACTTCCGCCAGAGCATAGAGATAAGGGGCGAATTTTGGGGCTTGGCTTTGCGATGGTTACGCGAATTTTGCTTTTACTTTCGCTATTTTGGGTGATGAAACTAATAACACCTTTATTTTCTCTTTATGTGGGCGATGTAACGGCTTTAAGCGAAGAGGCTAAAAATGCAGCCCTTTTTAGCTTAAGCTTTTTTGCCTTCTTTAGTGGTGGTATAGCAGGTTTTGAGGGACTTAAATACTGGGGAGAAATTTCTGGTAGGGATTTGGTTTTATTTTTTGGGGGCTTGTTTTTGATTGTCAAGTCCATAAAAGAAATTAAGGAAGAAATTTTAAGTGAGCATAGTGATGATGATAAACCTCATATTAAAATAAGCTCCAAACTCTGGGTTGTTGTGGCTGAAATCGCTGTGATTGACATTGTCTTTTCGCTTGATAGTGTGATTACTGCGGTAGGGATTGCACAAGACATTGAGATTATGATTATAGCGGTGATTATAGCGGTTTTAGTAATGCTTTTTGCTTCTAAGCCCATTGCAGACTTTGTGGAAAAATACCCTAGCATTAAAATTTTAGCCTTAGCTTTTTTGATTATGATAGGCGTGGTTTTAGTAGCTGAAAGTTTAGAACTTCACTTTGGTAAGGCTTACATTTATGTGGCTATGGTCTTTGCTCTTGGGACAGAAATTCTCAATATCATCGCCGCAAAGAAAAAAAATAAAAGAAAGGAGAAATAATGGCAAAGGATTCAAATGGCACAGAGCTTAATGCTGGAGATAGCGTAAGTGTGATTAAGGATTTAAAAGTCAAGGGTGCTAGCACGACTCTAAAGCGTGGCACAACGATTAAAAATATCAAACTGACAAATAAGGACGGCGAAATCGAAGCTAAGGTCGATAAATTTGGCACTTTAGTGTTAAAGACTGAATTTTTAAAGAAAATTTAGGATTTTTTTTTGCGTATTTTACTCATTTTAAGAGGAAATTATCACGCAGGGCAAGAGGAATTTATCCTACAAAATGAGCTAAAAGACTATACTCTTGATATGAATGAGTTAAGATTTTTAAGTGCTAGGAGTAAAAATACGCTTGATGGCTTAAAAAGTCTTAATTATAAAAATGATAATGAACTTAACCGCATTTTGCTTTATTTTTTAAAAATAAGAATGCAAAAAGGCGAATTTTGTGTGATTAATGCTTATAATGAGGCTTTAAAGCCCTTTAAAGATTTAGCACAAATTTACCGCTATAAGCTTTTTGTGATTGATTTTAGCGATGTTTCGCTTGAAATTTGTAAGCAAAAAAATGCCCTTGAAGCACAAAAAACAGGCTTTTTAACCCCGACAAAATTACTTGAAAAAACACACAATTTACTTAAAAAAATTCCCAAAAAATACGCCGTTTTAAAGCCAAATGAGTGGAAAAATTGCCTATATCAAATGCCTAATTTAAGCGCATATAAAAAAATTCATCACATCGGCGATGTGCAGGGCTGTTATAGTGTGCTTAAAAAATATTTAAAAGAATTAAAAGACGATGAATACTACATTTTTTTAGGCGATTATATAGACAGAGGTATTGAAAATGGTAAGGTTTTGAAATTTTTACTTAAAATTTGTGAGAAAGAAAATGTTTGTTTGCTGGAGGGAAATCACGAAAAACATTTGATAAAATGGGCAAATGGAGAACTTGTAAATTATAAAGAATTTAGCGAAAACACCCTAAAAGATTTTCGTAAAGAAAAACTTACTCCAAAGGACGCTAGGAATTTTTACCCACATTTAAAAGAATGTTTGTGGTATCAATACGGCTCAAAAAAAATCTTTTGCTCACACGCTGGCATTACACTTTTGCCTAAAAAAAGTGAAAATTTAAGCTTTGTGCCAAGTAATGATTTTATTTACGGCGTGGGTGATTATGACGATAGCTTAAAAGTGGCGGAAGAATTTTTGCAAAATCACCCCCTTAATTCTTATCAAATTTTTGGACACAGAAATCGCCTCAAACTCCCCATCAAGCTTAACAAAAGAGTATTTTTATGTGAGGGTAAGGTCGATGATGGAGGCTTTTTACGCATTATAAGGCTTGATAAAAAGGGCTTTGAGTGCGTAGAGATCAAAAACGAAATTTACAAGAAAAAATAGTAGGGACTTTCACCCTACATATTTGCTTAAAATTTTCTCACTCACTCTATCGGAGATGATAAAATCCGTATGATAAAGTAGGCAAGAGCCGGCACTCCTTACCCTTAAAACAAGCTTTTTATTTCCTTTTTCATTAGGATTGTGTGCATTTCTTGCGATTTCGTGAATTTCATAAATGAGTTCTTTATTTAAGCGGCTTAAATCAAGCTCGATGATGTTATTTTCAAATTCCATAGGCTCTTTTGTGTAGTCATTTTTCTTTTCAAATTTTTTAGAAGAATATTTTTTAACCGCCTTAAAATCGCCACTTTTAATTTCGTCCAAAGTGCGAACCGCTTTTAATGTGAAATTGAGTCTCGCATCATCATTTCTAAAGCCAAGCACAAAGCCAAAAGCGTCATTTTTACGCTCTTTGATGATGGTTTCTATCTCCTCAATGTGCGACTCAAAAATGGTTATCTCAAAAGAAGAATAAAAGTCCAAAATTTCAAGTATGCCGTAGCGTTTGCCACTCTTACTCATCAAGCTTTTAAAATTTTCCACCTTACCTATGCTTAAAATTTCTCCACCACCCTTAAGATTTTCAAAATCTATGCTTTTTGTGTATTCTATGCTATTAATTTCCTCAAAAAAATTGTCTAAAGGGTGTCCTGAGATATAAATTCCTAAAATTTCTTTTTCATAGCCAAGTTTTTCCATAGCTTCAAATTCGCTATTATCTATCACGATATTAATTTTAGTGTCGGCATTTAATTCCTCCGCACCAAAAAGCGAACTAGCGGAATTCTTTCTCACTTCAGCCATTTTTCTGGCACTTTCTGCCAAAAGGTCCAAATTATTAAATAAACATTTCCTTGTAAAACCAAAATCATCAAAAGAACCCGCCTTAATAAAGCCCTCAAGCGTTCTCCTATTGATCCTAGCTGTGTCAATTTTGCTTAAAAAATCGTGCAAATCCTTAAAATCCCCATTTTTAGCCCTTAATTCTAAAACATTTTCTATGGCAGGTCTGCCCACACTCTTAATCGCTCCTAAACCATAAACGATAGCCTCAGTGCCGTCCTCTTGCTTAATGGCACTAAATTCACTTATAGCCTTATTAATCCTCGGTGGCAAAAGTTTAATATTCATCTTTTTCATCTCTTCGATATACATAGCAACATTTTCAATTTTATTTTGCTCACTTGTCAAAAGAGCTGCCATAAATTCACTAGGATAATAAGTCTTTAAATACGCCGTTTGAAAGGTGATAAGCCCGTAAGCTGCCGAGTGAGATTTATTAAAACCATAGCCCGCAAATTTAACGATAAGTTCCCACAAATCCTCCGCCTTAGCACGGTTATAGCCCTGTTTTTCAGCACCATTTGCAAATTCATCTTTAAGCTTTGCCATTTTTTCAGGGTCTTTCTTACCCATAGCTCTTCGCACCACATCAGCCCCACCTAAAGAAAAGCCGCCGATGATTTGCACGATTTGCATCACTTGCTCTTGATAAACGATAACGCCATAAGTTGGCTCAAGCACTTCTTTAAGCACATCAAAAGGATAAATGATTTTTTTAAGCCCGTGCTTTCTGTCAATGAAGTCATCAAGCATTCCAGATTCCATAGGTCCAGGACGATACAGAGCCAAAACAGCGATTAAGTCCTCAAAATTTTCAGGCTTTAAACGCGCATTGAGACTTTGCATACCATCAGATTCTATTTGAAAAATTCCAAGCGTATTTCCGCTTTGTATGGTCTTATAAACCTTAGAATCATTCACATCAATGCTTTCCCAAACAATGTCTTTATTATAACGCTCCTTAATGAGTTTAATGGCATTGTGGATAAGAGTTAGCGTTTTAAGTCCCAAGAAGTCAAATTTTATCAAATCTACATCTTCTAAATGATCCTTAGAATACTGCGTGATTAAGTGTCTTTCATCATTTTTGCTTTGTCTAAAAAGCGGAGTTTTATTCCATAAGCTTTCATTTGAAATCACAAGCCCAGCCGCATGCATACCTGCATTTCTATTAAGCCCTTCTAAAGCCTTAGCATATTCCCAAAGCTCCTTGCCTTTAGGGTGTTTTTCTATAAATTCTTTGATTTTAGGCTCTTTTTCGTAGGCTTCATCAAGAGTGATTTTAAGTTCTTCTGGCACAAGCTTAATAAATTCATCAACATCTTGCAAACTTATATCCAAAACTCTTGCCACATCGCGTATAACTCCCTTAGCCAAAAGCTTATTAAAAGTGCTAACCTGTGCCACCTTATCGCTACCATATTTATCAATAACATAATCAATCACTTCATCGCGTCTATCTCTACAAAAATCGACATCAATATCGGGCATACTCACGCGTTCAGGATTTAAAAATCTCTCAAAAAGCAAATTATAAGGAAGAGGGTCAATATCGGTAATTTTCAAAGAATACGCCACCAAACTCCCAGCAGCAGAGCCCCTGCCTGGACCAACAGGGATATTTTTATCTTTAGCAACCTTGATAAAATCATGGACGATGAGCATATAACCTGAAAATTTCATATTCTTAATAATTTTAATTTCCGTTTCTAGCCTTGCTTTATATTCTTCGTGCTTCTTTTCATCGACAAATTTTAGTCTTTCTTCAAGCCCCTTTCTGCAAAGATACTCAAAAACTAAATCATCATTTTCGAAGCTAAATTCCGACTTTTCTTGCGGTAAAGTGATGTTAAATTCTTTAGCATACTCCCTTGTAAATTTGAAATTTGGAGGAGTTGGGTTGCCTAGCTTTAGTTCTAAATTACATTTATTTGCTAAATCTTGCGTATTTGAAATAGCTTCAGGGATATCTGCAAAAAGCTCACTCATTTGCTCACTTGTTTTGACATAAAATTCCTTAACACTATGACGCATTCTATCCGGGTCATTGAGTCTTTTTCCCATACCTATACACATAAAAACTTCGTGCGCCTCGGCTCTTTCTTTAAAGGTATAATGCGTGTCATTTGTAGCGATGATTTTGATATCAAGCTCCTTAGAAAGCCTTATAATATCATCATCAATAGCCCTTTGATCTCCTATGCCGTGCCGCATAATCTCAAAATAAAAATCCTCCCCAAATACTTCTTTATACCAAAGAGCTGCTTCTTTCGCTGCCTCGTAGCCCTTTGCACCAAAACGGATATTTCTTTCATTATAAATATTTAAATGCCAATTCACTTCACCTTGCAAACAAGCTGAAGAGCAGATAAGTCCCTCACTATGCTTTTCTAAAAGTTTTTTATTAATACGCGGATAATAATAAAGTCCCTGAATATAGCTTTGTGAGCTAAGATACATTAAATTCTTATAACCTATCTCATTTTTTGCATAAAGACATAAGTGAAAGCGTTGGCGTGAGCTTTTATCGCCTAAATCCTCCATATTATGCAAATACGCCTCAAGCCCGATGATAGGCTTAATCCCGTGTGCTTTCATCGTTTGATAAAAATCAATCGCTCCAAACATATTTCCGTGGTCGGTCATCGCCACACTTGTTGCACCCTGCTCTTTTAAAGTAAGGGCAAGTTCTTTAAGCTTATTAGCGCCGTCTAACATTGAATATTCTGTATGTAAGTGAAGATGTGTAAATTGACTCATTATTAATCCTCGCTAGATTTTTTAAAAAGATTATAAAAAATCCTTGCTGAATTTAAAGAATTTTAAAGAGCATTTTTATCTTTTTTTCGTTAAAATCCTCAAACTTTAAATATAAAGGACTAAAATGCAAGTAAAAATTTATTACTGCCAAATTTGAAACTACAAACCACAAGCTGCAAGGGTTGCAGAAGAATTACAAAAAGATTTCAGCGATATCAATGTCGCATTTGAAGTCGGTGGTAGGGGAGACTTTATCGTTGAGCTTAATGGAAAAGTTATTTTTTCAAAAAAGGCTCTAAAAGATGGAGAGCGTTTTCCAGAAGTAGGGGAGATTAGTAAGCTCGTTAAGGAAAATTAAGGGCGGTTTGTATAAGCCGTCCTTTATCAATTCAACATTAAGCCCTACTTAAAGGCACGAGCATACCCTCATATAAAGCCTTATAAATTTCCTCTCCGCAAAGTGCTTTTGCAAGTTCTAAGCCAAATAAAATCGCCGTTGCAGGACCTGCCGCTGTGATGACATTATCTCTCACAAGCACCGCTTTTTCAAGCCTTTGTCCCTTAAGTCCAACCTCACAACCCGGATAACAAGCAAATTCCGCACTCAAAACCCCCGCTTCATTTAACACAATGGGTGAAGCACAAATGGCGGCTACGATCCTTTTATCATTATAAAGTTTTTTGATGATACTTAAAATCGTGCCATTATTTTTAAGATTATTCATACCATCAAAACCACCGGGCAGTGCTATGGCGTCAAGGTTTTTTGTATCGACACTTTCTAAAGAGCAATCTGCTTGTATGCAAATTCCATTAGCACCCTTAACCCAAAGCTCACTATCTAAAGAAGCGATGATGAGTTCTAAATTTCCACCCATAGCACTAGCCCTTTTTAAAACATCTGCTATCCCTATAAATTCTGCTTCCTCAAAGCCTACCGCAAGTGGAACTAAAACTTTTTTCATCTTTACTCCTTTTTATGATTTAAATTAATTTTACAAATTTAAAGCAAACCTAAAACTTCTTCTTCTTCACATCTTCAAGGATATTTGTAGCGATGTCGCTTACTGTGTTAGAGATGATGGCACTTTCATTAGCGATTTCAGCGTTATCTTTAGTGCTTTGGTCTATTTTAGCCACACTTTCATTAATCTGTGTGATACCAGCAGTTTGTTCCTTAATGCTTTCTGCCATATCATTGATAGATTGAACAAGTAAGTTAGTATTTGCTTCTATCTCACTTAAAGACTTTTGAGTTCTTTCAGCTAGTTTTCTCACTTCATCAGCCACGACGGCAAAGCCTCTTCCGTGTTCTCCTGCACGTGCTGCTTCTATGGCAGCATTAAGGGCTAGAAGATTGATTTGATCAGCTATATCACCTATAATGCCTGTAACATTTTTAATCTCTTCACTTTGAGTAATCACATCACTGGTTTTTTGAGAGACATTTTGCATAGAGGAGGTAATCTCTTCTAAAGCAGCAGCAGTTTCTTCTAAAGAAGCAGCTTGAGAATTTGAGCTTGAAGTTAAATTTTGCACAGCGTTTTGAAGTTTGGAGCTTTCATTGGCTAAAGAATTTGCAAAATCAGAACTTTGTTTAAGCATTTTGATGATTTCTTCGCCTAGGGCATTAGTGGTTACTTCTACACTACCTGTGGCATTTTCTATTTTGTTTCTAAAATCTAAGCTTTTAAATTCTTCAAAGATAGAGTGGATTTTATTCATATCTTTACCCACTTTAGTTTGTAAGACATCAAGGAGATTATTAAGCACACTTTTAAGTTCTATGAGTTGTGGGTTTCTAGGATTAGCTGTGATTCTTGCTGTTAAATCTCCGTTTTCAACTATGCCTACTGTGGTAACACTTTCTTTAACAGCTTGTTTATCTTGGTCTAAGCCTTCTTTGGTGGCTTGAATGTTTTGGTTAATGGCGGCTGCCATTTGAGCCAACTCATCATTACCTGCAATTTTTGATAATTTAATTTCATTTGTTTTGTAATTGATAAAATCAAAAAAGTGAAATAAATCCCGAGAGATTGTCCCAATGGACACATTAAGCCTTTTATAAAATAAAAAGGCAAAAGGACAGATTAAAATCAACAACACAATGCTAATAACAAGAGCTTGGAAAAAGCTTGAGCTAAAATATTCCCTCACTCCTTTTGTATCCTTTTCTACATTTTCAGCTAAAGTATCGACATAAACGCCTGTTGAAATCCAAATATCATCAGTGTGCGGTATCAAGGCTGCGTAGGCATTTTTTTGCGCGACTGTGGAATTTGAACCGCCCTTAGTAAAGTCATAAAACACAAAACCGCCGCCATTTTTAGCCTGCTTATAAAGCTCAACTACATAATGCACCCCTTTAGCGTCTTTAAAATCCTTTAAATCAGTGCCTATTAAATCTTTTCTCACAGGGTGAGCGACATTAACCGTCTTTTTATAGACGAAAAAATAACCACTCTGGTCGTTTTCAAATCTAAATTTCTCAATCACCTTTGCAATAATGGCAATTTGCTCTTTTTCATCTTTCACGCCCTCAAGCAAACCTCCTAAACCCTCCGCCATTGATAGAGTAAGAAGCTTGATTTTTTCATTGATTTGTTCCTCGACTATGTCCTCTGTAACTTGCTCGACATATTTTAAGCCATTTGCATTATTGATATAAAAATTAAGCAAAATAGCCAAAATAGCAATAAATACGATAGAACCTAGAAAAAGCATTTTAGTGCGTATAGTTAAATTCATCATTTTCCTTTCTTGTAAAATTTGACTTCATTATATCATTTTTTTTGTTATTTACTTTATATTAATTTTTTTTATGGATAAATTTTTTCGCCCTCTCCCATAGTCTAAAACCCAAATTTTTAGCTTTGATTGTGTTTAAATTTTTGTATTTTTCGCTTGTTCTTTTTTCTAATTTTAAAAAATTCGCATTTAAATCGCTCATTTTTCTTTGTGCAAATTCATTAAAGTCATTGATTTTAGGATTTTTCTTAAGCTCTACTAAAAAAAGATTGATTTGCTCTCTATTTTCATTTGCAAAGCGTTTAAGTTTAGCAAAAATGCTATCAAATTCCTCTTCGATTAAACGCTCAATTAGTTCTTTTGAGGGGTTTTTCTGCTTTTTTGCCTCTGTTTTTAGCAAGGATACAAAATCGTCCTCAATGCCAATTAATTCTTTGCTTTTAAGTCGAATTTCCTCCTCAAATTCGATGAAAGTAAGAGAATTTTTAAATTTTTCTATCCCTAAACTAATGCCATCACTCACACCTCTAACAGCTCCTAAAACCAAGTCTTTAGCAAAAATAATGCTTTCATTTGCAAGTTCAAACACCACATTTAAAACAAGGCTTGAAATTTGCAAAATTCTTGCTTTTTCGAAATGCGATTCGCAAATGGCGTTATAGACCAAATTTTTAGCAATTTCCTCACTTGTAAGCTCTATATCCTCACCCTTTTCAAGCGTCGTTAAAAAGGCACTTTCGGCTGTTTCTTTCAAAATGCCAAGCATCTCAATGTCAAATAAAATCGCCCCATCAAGCCCCTTAGCAAACTCGTTTTTAAAATTTGACTCTTGCAATAATTTTTCAAATTCTAAAAAATGATGGCTAATTTGATTTTTCAAAGAAATTTTATAATTTTCTATTTGCCCCTCAAGCCTCTCCGCCTCCGCTATAAGTGCATAAAGCGAATTTTGTGCATCCTTAGTGCTAGCTCTAATCATAGCCTTAATTACCTTTGTTACATTTTCTTCATCAAACAAGCCAAGTTTTTTCAAAATATCTAAAAAGCCCAGCAAAAGTTCATTTAGAGTATTTGCCTTTTGATTTTCTTGCTTATAAACCAAATTGAAACTCAAATCCTCCAAAATTTCTTTCACATTTTCAGGGCTTAAATTTGATAAAGAATTTTCAAAAATCATTAAAGTATTTTTCATTTTCCCTCCTATAAAACAAATTTAGATTTTTCTTTAAGTTTTGCAAAGATAGAAAGCCTATCTTCCTTACTATCCACATAAACGCTTAATAAATAGCTTTGATACTTGCCATTTTTGCTTAAATTTGAAGCCTTATATTTAAATTCCCTCTGCTTTAAAATGCTCTCAAAAAGCTCTCCCGCCCTTACTTCACGCTCAAGTATGACCTTAAAATCCCAAAAAGTAGGGTAATTAATCATAGGCTCTTGCTCAAAATCGCACAAATTTACCACTTTTACCGCCCTCCTTACTTAAAAGCATAATTTCATCAAGGCACATCGTTTTATCGATAGCCTTCACCATATCATAAATCGTTAAAAGTCCCACACTCACAGCCATTAAAGCTTCCATTTCTACGCCTGTTTTACCCTCGCATTTTACACTCACAATAAGCCTAAAAGCACTTTCTTCCTCAAGCTCAACAATATCAGTTTCGACCTTAGAAAGCATTAAAGGGTGGCACATAGGGATTAAATCACTTGTTTTCTTCGCTCCCATAATCGCCGCTACAATAGCCGTTTGAAGCACGGGACCCTTTTTAGCACTATTTGTTCTAACCGCCTCAAAAGCCTCTTTGCTCATCGTAATTTTTCCACTAGCTTTTGCAATTCTTAGCGTGTCATTTTTCTCACTCACATCAACCATTTTAGGGCGATTTTTATCATCTAAATGAGTTAATTTCATCATTTTCCTTTAAAAAATTTGAAAATTATAACAAAAATGACGAAATTTAAGCTAAAATAAGCTTTTTTCAATACAAAGGAGCAAAAATGGCTTGGGAAGACGAAGAGGAAAACTTCGAAGAATTTGACGATGAAGAAGAATTTGAAAATCCGCAATATTCATATAATTACGATGAAGATGATTATGAATTTGACGATGAAAATGACGATGAATTTTATGAAATAGACTAATGAAAACTTTAAAAAGAAAACACTTTAAAACCCTCGCACTCTCCTCTTTGGGTGGGACTTTAGAATTTTATGATTTCATCATTTTTGTCTTTTTTGCTGCTTATATTTCTAAGAATTTTTTTCCTGAAAATTTAAGTGAGTTTTGGAAATTATTTAATACTTACGGCATTTTTGCGGCTGGATACTTAGCGCGTCCTTTGGGTGGGATTGTTATGGCGCATTTTGGCGATAAATTTGGACGCAAAAATATGTTTATGTTAAGTATTTTGCTTATGGTTATACCTACCTTTGCTCTTGCTTTTATCCCGGGTTTTGAAACTCTAGGTTATACTTGTATCGTGCTTTTAGTGCTTGTGAGAATTCTACAAGGTATAGCCATAGGTGGGGAATTACCCGGTGCTTGGGTCTTTACCTACGAACACGCTCCACATCATCGAAGACACACATATTTGGGTGTTTTAACCGCTTCTGTTGTAGGTGGAATTTTGCTTGGTAGTTTGGTGTTTTTGATAATGAATAAAATTTACACTCAAGAAGAGCTTTTTGAGTGGGCTTGGAGAGTGCCATTTTTCTTAGGAGGAATTTTTGGCATCATTTCTGTATATCTTAGAAAATTTTTAAGCGAAACACCTGTCTTTGAAGAAATGAAAAAAGAACAAAGTTTAGAAAAATTTCCACTCAAAGAAGTCTTTAAACGAGCAAAGCTTAGTGTAATTTGTTCTATGCTTATCACTTGGGTTTTAACAGGGTGCATTGTCGTTTTAATCCTTCTTTTACCAAGTTATATGAGTGTTATGCTTACAATCGACAAAATCGAACAAAGCTATTTGCAAATGTTAGGCATTGTTTCAATCTGTGCTGGTTGCGTTTTTAGCGGAATTTTAGGCGATAAGATAGGCGTTATAAGGACTTGCATTTTATTTGCCTTAGGGCTTATTGCGTGTAATTTTTTGTATTTTAACGCTCTTTATATGCCAAATTCTAGCCTTGAAAGTGTAAAAATGTGGTATTTGCTCGCTTGCTTTTCTGCGGGAGTGATGAATCTCTGTCCTATGATAATGAGCGAAATTTTTGACCCTAAAATCAAATTCTCAGGGCTTTCTCTAGGTTATAATCTCGCTTATGCTCTAGCTGGAGGATTTACGCCACAACTTGCGTTTTTTCTCCACACTTTTGCCTTACAAAATTTGGATAATGCCTTGCGTTTTTCTCTTGGCTTTTATATTTTATTTTTAGGCTTAGTGGCTCTTTTCACAGCTTTTATGTATAAAAAACTTGCCAAATTTTAATAATAACCCACGCATAAACTCGGCGTGATTTTAATCCGCTTTTCTAAAGGCGTGGGGCTGAAAAAATGGCATTTTTCTATATAAATATGCTGATGATAATCAAGCTTTAAAAAATCATAAAATTTCTTTAAATTCACAAATTTCACTCCACAAATTTCTTTAAGTTCTAAAAGCTTATAAATAGCGGAATGATTTTTTTCCACCAAATGAGATGGAGAAAGGGTTGTAAAAGAACAAAAAGCACTCGCTAACACAAAGCCGCTTAAATCCGTGCATTGTTTGAGGGCATTTTGATGCTTTTCTAAAATGCAATTTTTATGCAAAAAAATAATTCTTGTGCCTTGATACCGACCTATCTCGGCTTTTTTCCAAAATTTATAGGCATTTTTAGAAATATTTGCAAGATGAGAAAACTCGACATTTAAAACATAATGATCTAAAAATTCATTCGGCGGTAAAATAAGGCTTTTCATCATAAACTAGCCAAGCGGCTAGTCCTTATTGATATTTTTGCGTGCTTTTTCGGGAAGCTTTGCGATGAAATTGTCCATATCAAAAGATACGCCACTATTTTTTGCCTCTTGCATTAGGGCTAAAGCTGTTTCAACATTAAAAGGCGAAGAGCCGTGATAAGGTGCGAAAAGATGATCGGTAATAGACAAAACATAGGCGGATTTTTTCACATTATCAGAAGCGGCGTGAGGAGAATTGATAAAGCAAACGCTTTCGATTAAACTCTCATCAAAATTCCATCTATGAAGCAAAAAGCCTAAAAATGAGAGGCTATCCACACCTAAAAATTCGTTTTCAATCAAAGAAATGTTAGAAAAATTAGCCGCTTTAAGCCTTTCTAAAAATTCTTTATCTTTCTTATTTTGTATAAGAAAATGAGAAAATACAACCATACCAAGCCTTAAAAGCATCACGCAAGGCACGAGAGTGTAGGAAAGTTTTTTATCCTCATCGTTAAGCCAATTCGTAATGAAATTAACCTCTTCATTGCAAGAATTTAAAAAATCTTCAGTGTTTAAACCATAAGGACTAAGATCAATTTTAAAATTATCCTTAATAGAATTTGCTAAAACTACATTTTTAATATTCCCTATACCAAGTAAGGTTATCACTTGCATAATGGTCGTTATCTCACTTTTAAAGCCATAAAAAGGCGAATTGACAAGTTGCAAAAGCTTTGCCATTAAAAGTGGGTCGCCAGAAATAATCTCCGCAACTTTTTCCGTCTCAATCTCAGCACCCGCCTCATCAATGTAAGTTCTAAGCTTATTAACCGTGTCTGGTAGGGGAGGTAAGCTTTCTACGCTTTGAAGCAAAAGCTCGTTCATATCCATTTTTTGTCCTTATTAGGAAAATTTTAAAAAATGATTATAACCTAATTTTGTTAATTAAAGTTGTAAGAATTTATCCAAGTTAGACTTGGATAAAAGATTATAGAGCTTTTTTAACGGCGTCTGCTATCTTAGCAAAAGCTGCTGCGTCATTCATAGCCAAATCGGCTAAAATTTTTCTATCAAGCTCAATGCCTGCTTTTTTAAGACCATTGATAAATTTAGAATAACTTAAATCATTTAGCCTACAAGCTGCATTGATACGCACAATCCAAAGGCGACGAAAATCTCTTTTTTTACGGCGTCTATCACGATAAGCATAAACTAAGCTTCTTTCTAATTGCTCCTTAGCCTTTCTAAAATGCTTACGGCGTCCGCTATAAAAACCACGCGCTAATTTTAAAACTTTTTTATGTCTGCGGCGTCTTACCACGCCTGTTTTTACTCTTGCCATTTTTATTTCCTTTCATAAAGTGGCGTCCAAATTTGGAACTTGCCCTTAAATAAGGGGAGCTTGAATGACTCTAGGTCAAAAACTTAAATTCCTAGCATTTTCTCCACAGCTTTTACATTTGTGCTATGCACATATTTAGCCGTTCTTAAATCACGCATTTTCTTCGCAGGTTTTTTGGTCAAAATGTGATTACGAAAAGCCGAGCCTCTTTTGATCTTATTTTTACCTACTTTGAAGCGTTTAACTGCGCTTTTAACGCTTTTCATCTTTGGCATACGCTTTCCTTTGATTTAATTTTTTTCATAATGAAAGGGCGAATTATACTAAAGCTTTGCTTTTTTTGGGCTTAAGCTTTGAAATTTAACTTGGCACATTTTTTGCTTAATTCCTACAAGCAATAATTTGAAAAGAGTAACAATGATAATTAATTCGACAAATCATTACCAAAATTTCGTCCCATCTCATCTAAATTTAGCAAATTTAGAACAAAAAGAAACGGAGGCGAAAACAGAGCAAAAGCAAGAATTAGAGCAAAACTTTCATACAAATTATAAACAAACTTATAGCAGCGAATTTGGCTTTAGAATCGATGAAAAAGGTTTTTTTGAAAAAGATTTAAATCAAATCGCTAATATCCCACAAAATTATGCTATACATATTAATAGTGTGCGTTTAATTACTAAAGAAATGATTAAGGCAAATCAAATCAGCCATCATAATCAAATCGACCTCCCCAAACTTTTAAACGAGCATCATAACGCTTTAAAAGCTTTAAATGAGGAATTTAAAAGCGAAGATAACACAAGCTTAAATCGCTCCCAAATTTCTTCTTTAAAAGCTGGATTTTCCACTATGAGTGGGGAATTTAATGATACAATTATCCGCGTATATCCTCATCAAGAAGCACTTATTAGAGCTCAAAAAGAAATAAGCTCACTAAATACTCTCTTTTTGGATAATAAAATCACAAGTTTTCAATTTGACAAAACCCTAAACAATACCTCATCAAATAAAATTCTAAAGCCTTATCTTAGTAAAAATGGCGAGGTTTCAAAAGCTGGACTTTTGATGAATTTTACTTATCACAATATCAAAGAAACAAACGAAAAAGAAGCAAATTTCTTTATGAAACCTGCGAATTTAGATCTCAACTCTCATCAAAATTTATATAAAATTTTAAAAGGTGAGTTAAAAACAGAAGATTTTATCAAGGATAATAACGAAGAAAAAATGAGTTTTGATTTATATTTATATGTAAATGGAGTGGATAAAAAAACCACTTCACAAGATAAACTTTCTGTATTTTTTCAGCAATACATCAATTATCAAAAAGAGATGAATTTAAGAGAATTTGCAAATTCAAGTTCCATTTTTAAGCTTTATAGCGATGGAGTGAGAGAGGATTTTGAAGCAATGACAAAAGACTTTAAAAGCCAAAATGAAAATTTAGAAAACATCAATTTGCAAAGAGCTAAAGAAGCGGAGAATTTTTTAGAGCACCGACAAAAAATAGCGAATTTTAATAAAATTGCCAGCTCCTACCTAGATGTAATGAATTTTTAAGCAAAGTAAAAATATAATCCGCATTTTTCAACTTTCTAATTAGGGAAAAATGTGTATAACCCAGAACTCTTAACTATGCACAATGCACTTTTAGACGCACAGCACAAGGAGCTTTACGAACTCGCCAAGCAAATTACGCATTTAAATTCATCGTTTGTGCATTCCAAAGAATTAAAACCTTTTTTGAGACAACTACTTTTATTTATGAATCGACATTTTAGCGATGAAGAAGAATTTATGCTACAAATCAACTATCCAAATTTAAGCGAACACAAAAAACTTCATCGCAAAATTATCTTAGAAATTGAAGAAATCATCATCACAGAAGCCAAAATCTTAAATGCTATGTCCAAAAAAATAGAAAGTGTCGTAATGGACCTAGTCTTTAAACATACAATCAAAGAAGATTCCAAAATTGCCAAATTTTATGAAGAAAATTTCCTCAACAAAGACAAAATTTAAACAAGATTTTATAAATTTTTGCTATTATCCACTTTAAAAAGACTTAATATGTCCTAAATAAGGAGTTATTTTCAATGAAAGTTTATTTAGATAATAACGCAACAACAATGCTCGATCATAATGCCTTAGAGCTGATGTTGCCTTATCTTAAAGAAAATTATGGGAATCCAAATAGTTTGCACCAATGGGGTAGCTCCACACACCCAGCACTTCGCGATGCTATGGATAAGCTTTATGAAGGACTTGGAGCAAGTGATTTAGATGACATTATCATCACTTCCTGTGCAACTGAAAGCATTAACTGGGTGTTAAAAAGTGCTTATTTTGACTATATCTTAGACAAAGAACGCGATGAGATTATCATTTCAAGCGTAGAACATCCTGCTGTTTCTGGGGCGGCACATTTTCTAAAAAGCCTTGGAGTTAAAGTCATTGAATTACCCGTTAATAGCGAAGGAGTCTCTAACGTAGAGCATTTAAAAGAGGTAATAAGTGATAAAACAGCACTTGTAAGCGTAATGTGGGCAAATAACGAAACGGGTATGATTTTTCCCATCAAAGAAATGGCAGAACTTAGCCACGAATTTGGCGCTCTCTTTCATACAGACGCCACACAAGCAGTAGGAAAAATCAAGGTTGATTTAAGACAAAGTGGAGTTGATTTTGCCTCCTTTTCAGCACATAAATTCCACGGACCAAAAGGCGTTGGCGGACTTTTCATTAAAAAGGGCTTAAAACTAACTCCACTTTTACACGGAGGTGAGCATATGGGAGGGCGTCGTAGCGGAACGCTCAATGTCCCCTACATCGTGGCTATGGCAGAAGCTTTACGCATAGCAAATTCTATGTTAATTTTCGAAGACTCTCACATACGCCGCTTAAGAGATAGGCTTGAAGACGCTGTTTTAAGCATAGAAGATACCAGTGTCGTGGGAGATAGGAAAAACCGCGTCCCAAATACTATTTTAGCAAGTATTAAGGGCGTAGAAGGCGAAGCTATGCTGTGGGATTTAAATAAAAATGGCATCGCCGCTAGCACAGGATCAGCCTGTGCGAGTGAAGATTTAGAAAGTAATCCTATTATGGAAGCCATAGGTGCGGAAAATGACCTCGCTCACACAGCTTTAAGACTTTCTTTATCGCGTTTTAACACAGAAGAAGAAATTGACTACGCAGCGACTCAAATCAAAGCCGCCGCTAAACGCCTAAGGGCGATTTCAAGCACTTATGCTTACAATCCAAACAATTATAAATAAGGAAAAACAATGGCTAAAAATAATCTAATCGGTGGTTCAATCTGGGACGAATACTCCCAAAAAGTGCAAGATAGAATGAATCAGCCTAAATTTATGGGTGAATTTAATGAAGAAGACGCAAAAAATAGAAATGCGAAATTGATTGTGGCAGATTTTGGTGCAGAAAGCTGTGGCGATGCTGTGAGACTTTTTTGGCTTGTCGATGAAAAAACCGACACTATTATCGATGCGAGATTTAAAAGCTTTGGCTGTGGAACAGCAATTGCAAGTAGTGATACTATGGCAGAACTTTGCATAGGTAAAAAAGTCGATGAAGCTGTCAAAATCACAAATTTAGATGTCGAGTTTGCAATGCGTGATGAGCCAAATACCCCTGCCGTGCCACCACAAAAAATGCACTGCTCGGTTATGGCTTATGATGTGATTAAGCAAGCGGCAGCAACTTACAAAGGCGTGTCTCCTGAGGACTTTGAGGAGCAAATCATAGTTTGCGAATGTGCTAGGATAAGTCTTGGGACTATTAAAGAAGTTATTAAGCTTAATGACCTTCATAGTGTCGAAGAAATCACGCAATACACCAAAGCAGGAGCTTTTTGTAAATCCTGTATAAAGCCCGGTGGACACGAGGCTAGGGAATATTATTTAGTCGATATTTTGGCACAAACTAGGGCTGAAATGGATAAGGAGCGTTTAAAAAATTCTACAAAAAGTGATGTATCTTTTGATGAAATGACTATGGTGGGGCAACTTAAAGCCGTTGAAGCGGTATTAGATGCTGAAATTCGCCCTATGCTTCAAGGAGATGGAGGCGATATGGAAATCATCGATATTCAAAAGGCTGAAGGTGCGGCGATTGACATTTATATTCGTTATTTAGGGGCTTGTAGTGGCTGTTCTAGCGGGAGTGGAGCAACGCTTTATGCGATAGAAAGCATTTTGCAAGAAGAACTTAGTCCAAATATACGCGTAATGCCTGTGTAAGCGGAGTTAAACTCCGCTTATTTTGTTAAACTTGCCTCAAGCATCCAAAGGCTTTTTTCATACTTAGCGATATTTTCTTGTGCGAAAGCTGCCGTAGTGGTATCTCCTGCTTTCTCTGCTAATTCATTTAATTTTTGAAATTCATTCAAAAGATATTCATAGTCTT
The DNA here is from genome assembly GCF_014217995.1 of Campylobacter vulpis. Taxonomy (NCBI): domain Bacteria; kingdom Pseudomonadati; phylum Campylobacterota; class Epsilonproteobacteria; order Campylobacterales; family Campylobacteraceae; genus Campylobacter; species Campylobacter vulpis. The sequence goes on along the minus strand of NZ_CP041617.1, from coordinate 26,787 downwards.
TTTTTACAAGTTCTAAAACTTCAAGTGGAGTAAAACTATCTTTTTCTGCTTTTGGAGCTTTAGCATTTTCTAACAAAACCTTAGGACAAACAATAGCCTTTTCTCCAAGTTGTAAAGCTCTCTCTGCACAATCATCAAAAAGTTCAGCCAATTCTTCATAAGCTTTTTCAGTATATTCGTGGATAGAAAAAAACTGAAGTCCCTTAACATTCCAATGATAATTGTGAAATTTAATCCACAAACTATGTGCATCTGCTTGTAATTGTAATAATTGTTTTGCAACTGACATTTTGTCTCCTTTTTAAAGATTTTAAAAATTATAACATTTAATTCTTAAATAATAATTATTATTAATTAAAAAAAAATTATTTCCTTAATAAATTCTTTAAAATCAACTTCCCTACCTCAACTCCAGGCTGGTCATAGGTATTAATCCCTAGCATAAGCCCACACGCCGAAGTAAAAAGCTCATAATAATACATCAAATATCCACAATGCCACGCATCAAGCCTTTCAAGCTCTATCACATCGACACTCAAATTTTCCGCACACAAAGCGTGCATAGTCGCATCGCATTGTGCGTTTAAAAGCTCGTGTAAATTCACACCATTACTCAAAGAATCCAAAAATTTAAAATGAATATCAGGGATAAATGGAGCCTTTTGACTATCCTTAATTTTTAAAAAAGTTATGGTTTTATTTTTTGGTCCGTCCATTATGAGTTGTAAAAAGCTATGCTGGTCTCTAGCACCGATTAAGGCTATGGGCGTTAAACCTAGTCTTTTATAGCCTTGCTTTTTACCAAGACTTTCAGCAATGAGCTGGATATACCACTCATTAAAACCCTTAAAAGCATCGCTATAAGAAAAAAGCACATTAATATTTGCATTTTTATGCGTGCAGTAATGATAAGCCTTTTGCAAAATCACATCATTTTTATGCGAGAAAAAATCCTCAAAACAAGCCTCCGCCCCATCTAGCAAAGCCTTCACATTATACCCGCAAAAGCAAAGTGGCACTATACCCGCAGCAGATAAAACGCTAAAACGTCCCCCCACATTTTGCGGGATAAAAAAGCATTTTATCCCCAAATTTTCACCCTCTTTATGCAAATTCGAATTTTCATCAGTGATAAAAACAAAATACTTATGAAGTTCATTTAAATTTAAATTAAAATGTGCAATGATGAGTTTAAAAAGGCTTATTACCTCGACCGTGCTTCCCGTTTTACTTGTGATGATGAAAAGGCTTTCTTCAAGCTTGATTTGTTTTAAAATTTTACTTACAGAATGCGAAGAAGTATTATCAAGGATCAAAAGCTCTCTATCATTATCTTTTTCATCAAAGAGCAGGTCTTTAAGGGCTTTCACACCACAGCTTGACCCACCCATACCAACTAAAATGATTTTTTTCACACAGGTTTTTTGAGAGATGAATTCCACGCTTTCTTCTATCAAAGTCGCACCCATTTTATGTAGATGATAATAGCCCACATCGCCATTTTCTTGCTCATCATTAATGCGTCTAGCGTAAGCATCTATTTTTTCTAAACTTGTTTTTTCAAAAAAAAGTGTATTTTTTAGCATAAACTTTTCTTATAAAAATAATTTGTCGCCTCGACATAGCCCTCAACACTACCGCAGTCAAAGCGTTTGCCCTCGAATTTGTAGGCTAAAACCATACCATTAGTTGCTTGGGTTAAAAGCGCATCTGTAAGCTGAATTTCGCCGTTTTTCCCAGCTTTAGTATTTTCTAAAATACCAAAAATATCAGGCGTTAAGATATAACGCCCTATGATAGCCAAATTACTCGGTGCTTCTTCAACACTCGGTTTTTCCACCATAGAATGCACCATTATGAGATTATCCTCCACAGCGTTTCCCGCTATCACGCCATAATTACTCACCTGCTCTTTTTCCACTTCCATCACGGCGATAATAGTGCAGCGGTATTTCTCATAAATTTTTACCATTTGAGCCATGACATTTTGTCCGTTTTCATTGACACACAAATCATCAGCCAAAATCACCCCAAAAGCTTCATCGCTCGCCAAAGGTCGCCCCTTTAACACAGCATCGCCCAAACCTTTCATCTCATTTTGCCTTGTGAAAGTAAAGGTGCAACGGCTAATCAAAGAGCGAATTTCGCTTAATAAATACTCTTTTTTCGTGCCAGAAATTTGATGTTCAAGCTCGTAAGAAATGTCAAAATAATCCTCCAAAGCTCTCTTCCCACGCCCTGTAACAAAGCCCATATTATCCATACCTGCTTCTAAAGCCTCATCGACTCCATAGTGAATTAAAGGCTTGGTTAAGATAGGAAGCATCTCCTTAGGTAAAGCCTTAGTCGCTGGTAAAAAGCGTGTGCCATAGCCCGCAGCGGGAAAAATGCAAGTTTGAAGCATAAAATATCCTTAAATTTTTGCAAGGATTATATTTAAATTTTATAAATGAGATTTAATTTTAAAATTTACCAACATTTTTGCTTGACTTCAAAAAAAAAAAAAACGATACACTGCGATTTTTATTTCAAATTCTGCGGAGTTTATATGCGTAAGATTATTGCTACTATTGGATATGCAAGCTTAGAGCGTTTAGAAGAAAAAGACAAACAAATTATACAAGATTTAGCACTAGACTTAGGTAAAAAGCTTATACAAGAGGGTTATGTCATCGTAAATGGTGGGCTAGGTGGCGTAATGGAGGCTGTTTCTTTAGGAGCTAGAAGGGCGGACAACTATACAGATGGAAAGATATTAGGACTCATTCCAAACTATGATAAAAGCATTGCAAACCCCTACATTGATAGGGTATTGCCGCTTGGGCTTGATGTAGCAAGAAATGTGTGTGTGGCAAGTGTTTGTGATGCTATGGTAGTGATTGGCGGGGAGAGTGGGAGTCTTAGCGAGATGGCTCTTGCGTGGCAGCTTGGTAAATTAATTATCGCACTTTCAAATTATGGCTATGGTGGTGAGTTTAAAAATAGAACACTAGATTCTAGACGAAAAGATAAAATCTATTTTGCAAATAATGCAAATGAGGTTATAGAGATTTTGAGAGAGAAACTGCCTCTTTATCAAAAAGCTTTTTTGGGTATCAAAAAGGATATGACAAAACAAGAAGCAAGAGATATTATTAAAACGCATTGTGATATTGAAGTAGAATTAGAGTTTTTAGGTCAGGGAAGTGAGGGCTTTGTTTTCACAGATAAGAAAAAAGTCTATAAACTTTTCAAGCATTCACCTTATATTTCAAGGCTTTATTTTCAGCTAGAGCCACTCTCTAAACAACTTAAAGATACGCGTTTTAGCCTGCCTTTTGAGATATATTATAACAATGATATATTGATTATATCTTATGAATATTTTGAAACAAAACCTTTTAAACCTATGCCTTATACTGCATATATAGAGTTACTTTCAGATTTTTATTACGCAGGTATTGTATGTTGTGATATACAACCTAAAAATTTATTGATTGATGTGCAAAATGATAGGCTTGTGATTTGTGATATTGGCTGGGATTTTGTCTCTTATAGTGATACATTTTTTAAGAGTATGTGTAGAAGGGCATTTGCGATTTATAAGCTACAAAATCATTTATGCGAGATTGATAATATCAAGGAATTTCTTAGCCCACTTAATACACAAGAAGATTTTAGTGCGTTAGAAAAGTTTTTGCAATGTGAGAATCTCTTAAGCGAATATCAAAGATTTTTCTCAAAAATTGGGGCTTTTAGGATACATAAAACTTTAATAAGAGATTTTTATAGAGAAAATCCACAATATAAAAGCATTTTTGATTATGGTGCTGGAAGTGGAGAAATCGCTTATAGCTTAAACAAAATAGGTAAAAGTGTTGTAGGTTATGAAATTAGCAAAGATATTATTAAAGATAAATATCACAGGACTTTTGAAAAAATTCTTATTGGAAAAGAGTTAGAAAAATTTATACAAACAAAAGAACAATTTGATTCTATCTTATGCTCTTTAGTACTATGTCATCATCTAGCAAATACGCAAGAAGAAGCATTAAAAATTATTGATTCTATTATGAATAATCTTGTATGTTTAAGTAAAAAACATATTTTCATTGTGATTTGTAATCCACTTTTTTATAACGCAAAATCTAATATACAAGAGCGTAAAAGTAGCGACTTTTATGATACGCAACACACCATTACAAAAACAATGTTTTCCACAAAAAGAGATAGGCTTGACTTTCATCGCCCTTTAGGATTTTATGAGAATCTTTTTAAGCGTTTTAATCTTAAGATAGAAAATATTTTTCAAAGTGGGGACACAAGCACAAGTCCCTATAGAATCTACAATTCTGATTTTATGTTTTTTAGTCTTATAAAGGAATGATATGGATAAATCTAAAGAAAAAATTGGCATTATCGGCTATGGCTATGTTGGCAGAGCATTTTATGAATTTTTTAAAAATCATTTTGAAGTATTTGTGTATGATAATAATCCTAGCTTAAAAGATGATTTTCCTTATTTGCAAGATTCTATGGATTTTATTGAAAGCGTTTCATTAGTGCTTGTTTGTGTGCCTACAAATGCCTTGCCTAATGGGTGTGTAGATATGAGTGCGGTGCATGAAGCGCTAGGAGAAATTAGACAAGAAAAGCTTGTATTGATTAAATCAAGCATACCGCCATTAAGCACTAAAACTTTATCACAAAAATACCCTCATCTTAAACTTGTATGCAGTCCTGAATATATTGGAGAAAGTAGCTACTATCTGCCATTACCTTATGATTTTGATAAAGAAGTTGTTAAAACACCTTATTTTATTTTTGGTGGCAGGGATAATGATTGCTCTGCGGTTATACAATTTTTCAAAAAAGTAGCCGGACCAGCAAAAGAATATATAAAAACAACAAGCATTAATGCTGAAGTATGCAAGTATATGGAAAACTCATTTTTTGCTACTAAAATTATTTTTTGCAATGAATTTGAAAAGATTTGTAAAACCTTTGGAGCAAATTATGATAGTGTAAGAGAGTTATGGCTAAAAGACCCACGCATTACAAAAACTCACACTTTAATAATGAATGAAGATAAGAATGACTGCTTTGGTGGTAAATGTCTGCCAAAGGATTTAGATGGGATTATTACGCAAAGTTTTAAGTATGGCTATGAAACAAACTTCCTAAAATCTGTTAGAGATTCTAATAAAAATTTAAGAAATAATGCTTTGAAGCCCCATATTTTATGCTTTCATCGCATTGCATATAAAGAAGCGATAAATCCCATTTATTTTGAAAGAAAAATGGCAATAGGGCATTTAAGATTAGAGCAGTATATAGAATCTTACCTTGAAAGGGGATATAAATTTGGCAGTATTATGCAATGCTTAAAAGAGCCTAAGAAGTATTTTTGCCTAAGTTTTGATGATGGCTTTAAAGAACATTTAGAAGTTGCTAAAATATTGCAAAGCAAATATAACCCAAAAAAAGAATCTTTGATTTTTTCCATTAATGTCAATCACGCTTTAAGAAATACGCTTTGTGGAATGGATTTATTATATCACTTAATTGAGAAAGGGGAAATAAAGGAAATTTTTGAATATTTTAAACTTGATTTAACACCAAGCACTCTTAATAATATAGAGGTATTAAAACAACACTATATCAAGCAAGATTCTAAAAACCTTTGCAAATTTTATGAAACATTTAAAGCAGATTTATCGCATATTTTCTTAGATTCTAAAGAGCTTAAAGAACTTGCAAATTATGGCTTAATCGCTTCTCACGCACTATTTCATCGCGACCTTACTCAACATAAAGCACAAAGTAAAAAAGAGATTCTAGAATCTAAACACATTTTAGAGCAACTACTTGATACAAAAATAGATATTTTGTGTTATCCAGAGGGTAAAAATGATAAAGAATTGCGAGATTTTGTAAAGGAAGCTGGCTTTACATTTGCACTTTCAATAGGGCATACACATTCACAATATGGTATAGGAAGACGCGTTGCGAAACTTTGAAATTGGTGTGATTATTGCATTAAGTAGCAATAGGATAGAAGGCTTATTTGATAGGGCGTTGCAAAGTGTTTATAAGCAACAATTACCCCTTAAAATAAAGCCTAAAATTAGAGTTATTATATCTTGTGATGATTTTAATGAGGCACAAAAAGAAAAGGTTAAAAATAAAGTTAAGAGCATAAGAGATGAATTATGTTTTAGTGATAATTTTCCAACACAAATTATAGATAATAATCGCACAAAAAAGCATTCTGGCACAGGAGCGTGGAATAGTGCCGCTTTTCATTTACTTAGTATTTGCAAGAATAAAAAGAAATGCTATTTTGCCTTTTTGGATGATGATGACTGCTGGGATATAACATATTTGCAAGAATGCCTTAAAGTTTTATACAAAAATAAAAATGTCGGCTTAATTGCTAGTGGAATCTACTATCGCACTCGTAATGAAACAAAAAATCTTCAAGCGAATAAAAATACCTTGCAAAAAGAAAATGTTTTCTTGCAAAATCCCTATATACAAGGAAGTAATCTTTTTGTCTCTTTGAGAGCATTTTTTGCTATAGGCGGATTTGATGAAAGTATGCCTAGCACGACAGATAGAGATTTAATTATGCGTTATTTAGAATACATAGAAGTTTGTAAAAAGATTCAAACAAAATTTATAAATAAGCCATTAGTATCTCACTTCGCAGATGATGATAGGGAGAGAATTACGACAAATAAGGAAGCAAAACACAAAGGATTAGAGTTGTTTTACCGCAAGTATTTAGATGATTTTTCTTTGATATTGCAAGAGAAATCATTGAATAGAGCAAAAAATATTTTTAATTTCAAATTTCACTCTTTTAAAACATTAGATTCTTATAAAATTTTAGAACAACAAGATAATAAACACAAAACTTTAACACAACAAGATTCTACAAAACCTTTAAATCTTATTTTAGCCTTTGCCTGTTTTGATACAAAAAATATAAAAGAGCTTTTAGAATCTTTCATAAAAATCACACTTTCCAAGCAATCAAATTTAAGTATTAAAATCTGTGTGCTTACAAGCACTAAGCTAGAAACAAAAATGCAAGAAATATTAAGTCAATACCCTTTTAACTTTCATTTAAGCATTGTGGATAAAAAGGATAGCATTGCTATTTCACGCACGAAATTACAACATTTTGTATATAAAATAGGGATAAAACATTATGAGAATGATTTTGTAACTTGGATTGTTGATGATGACTTGAGATTTTGTGGATTTGATGGAAAAAACACATATAAAATAGATTATTTTTCACATATTTTTGCATATAAATATAGTGGCATTGACTGCTTGTTTGGTGGAGTCGTAGGAGAGCCACCGCTGCCTTTTTTAAGCACACTAAGAACACAGCTTTTAGATTTATTCTACGCCGTGAAAAATCAAAATACACCCGCACGAAAGATAACACAAGAAAAAGATTATTGTGCAAAAGAATATTATTATGATTTAAGTAGTAAGGATTTTACATTTTTAGAATACCCTTTCTTTAGTGATATGCCTCCAAAAGATATAATAGCAAAACTTCAAAAAGGCTGCATAGCCACTAGAAAACTTGCAATGCCTAAAACTAAGATAGGAATCTTGCAAAAAGATTCTATTCATAGGGGTGGCAATAGCATTATTTATAATCCTTTGTTGCTAAAATTACCAAATTTCACACCAAATAAGAAGCGTTATAATCGCCGTAGTGATTTTAACTGGGCGATTATACACAAAGAGTTGCATTGCTATACCCTAAGGGCTTTGAATCTACCATTACTTCATATTCGTAATAGCATAGCATTAAATATAGAGTGCAAAAAGATTCAAAGTGATTTTGTGGGATTAGTGTTTTATCGTATTTTTCAGCATTTATGCGTATCTTATAAGCAAAAAAATCCATTAAGCTATGATGAAATGCAAAGATTATTCAAACAAGAATTGCAGAATCTTAAAACAAAAATTTATGCAAATATGTATCGCATAGAAACGCTAGATAAGCTAATTTGCAACAAGCTACATAAAAGAGAATGCCAACAACCATATAAGAAATTAAGCAAAAAGATTCAACAAAGTCTGCAAGAATTTAAAAAATTTTGTAAGCAGAATCAAAGCTTATATTATGATAATTATATAAAATGTTGCGATTTTGTAGAAAAATATCTATAATAAATTAAGACATAAACTAAGTAAGCTAAGAGATGCAAATTTGACTTTTTTATAGAAATAACTTACAAAATAATACCACAAGGACAAACAAATGGCATATACAATCATAGAAGTTGAGAGGGCGACAAATATCCCTTCAAGAAAGATTAGATTCTGGCTTGATAAGGGGCTATTTCCCTTTGTGGAACGCGATGAAAATGGGGTGCGTTACTTTGCAAAAAGCGATATGGAGTGGGTGAAGTGGATAGACTGGCTTAGGCAGTGTGGAATGAGCTTGAAAGAAATTAGAGAGTATGCGGAGGCGTTAAGCGGGGGCATTAAAACTGCACCAAAACGCAGGGCATTATTGCAAAAAAGCTATGCAAATTTACAAGCACATATCGCTTCACTGCAAGAGATTTCACAAAGACTAGAGACAAAACTTAGAATGTATGATGAGATGATAGAAAAGGGTGTAGATACCTTTAACCCACAAAGCAGAGATTATAAAGAGTGTGAAAAGCGGTGTTAATTGACCTTTTATTGACTTATTCCTATATTAATCCTTTTTGTATTACTCCTTCTTACATTAACCTTTTTTTGCATTGACTTATTCCAAACTGCCCAAAGCTGATAAAATAAGAATCAAACCTAAAGATAGATTCTAAATCCACTGCCTTAAGTTATGCTGATAATCCACGCTTACGCAAATATTGTATAATTCTGCCTTTTAATGCTTACAAATTAATACTCGCAAAGAAAGGCCAAAATGTTTTCTCTCTCATCTCGCCGCTACACAGGAGCTAAAACAAAGCTTTTAGATTCTATTGATACAAGCATTTTAAAAAGCTTTGATTATAGAGATAAGAAAAATCTTAGCTTTTTTGATGTGTTTAGTGGCACGGGGGTTGTGAGTGAGTATTTTGCTAAAAAGAAAGAGTTTAATAAAATTATCATTAATGATTTTTTGCATTCAAATTTCATCATTTATCAAGGCTTTTTTACACAAGATTCTTTTGATTTAGAAAAATTTTAAGCTAGAAAATATTTACCTTAATTATTTCTATGACATTCCGCAAAGGAGTGGCTACATAATGCAAGAACTCTGTGGTATAATCCCTGCAAAACACAAAGGCAAACAATGAATCTCTATATTCTCACAGAAGAGCGACCAAAACAAGAGGTTTTACACACTATAATCACAAGATTTTTACAGGATAAAAAGTTTTGTGCTTTTGTGGATACTCTTAAGATTTTACCCATTGTTAAAGAAAATTGCTTTACTTTTAGCTATGAGATTCTAGGCGTGTCGTGCAAGGCGATTGAAAAAATCTATGTCAAAATTGTGAGTGGGACGGGTAGTTTTGTAGATTATCTTATATTTTTTCAAGAGAATGAGCCTACTCCTAAAGATATTCCACTTTATGCGATTGAAGAGACAAAGACAAACGATAGTGAAAGCCGAAATACAGGCGTATATCAACGCATTACTAAATTTGTCTATCTTAACAATTTTTATCCACAGACAACAAAAATTATGCTTTACAATCTTAAAACCGAACTCAAAAGTCCCACACAAACTTCAATTTTTGGCACAAGGATTTTACGCACCTTGGGTGTGGAGATTATGGGAAAGGATTTTAGAGAAAATAATGAGATTTTAAAACCTTTTGAAAATATTGAAGAATTGGTAGCCTATAAAAATTCAATGAGAAAACCACCAAAAAATAATACTCCACTCAACATCCACAAAGTTAAAGATATAATCTTTATAAGTGCAAGACTTTTTAAAGCAAATACCCTATCTCACGACCCAAATATTGGGGCGGTAAGTGGTATTTGTGCAGCGTTACGAAAGCTGGGGTTTAAAGAGAATCTTACTATCACACATCACGGCTTAGAACAAAAACATCTTGGTAAAAATAATAAATTTATACAAATAGCAAATGTGCTACATATTGACTTAGATGGACTTACAATTCCAAAAGCAAAATTACCACAAACATATTGGCATTATGAAACACAAGGCGAGAAACTTGCGACAATTTTTATCCATCTTGTTGTGGAGCATTTTAGCAGTGCTTATGGAATTTTTGAAAATCACGCAGGATGTGAAAAAAGCTATTTTTTAACAGCAGATGGTAATTACATAGCGTTACAAAAATATGAGGATAAGCAATCTTATAAGCAAGGCAATAAAAAGGCAAGGCTTTTTATTCCTGATTTGATTTTACTTGACCCTAAAAACCTTGAAATTATCAATATTGAGGGTAAAAAATATATAAACAAGCAACAAGGAATCAAAGAATTAAACAATTATGATTGCATAGAGACAGAATATATCTCAAAATATTATAAAAATTATAAAATTATCCGCACTCTTGTGCTTTATGGCTCTTTATGTGAGGAAATTATAGATATTGAAGTAGGTTTTTTACTTAACGAAAAAGGTAAGATGATTTTAGGGATTAAAGCACCAAAAATTTTTACACAAAGCTTAGAAAATTTACTCGCATTTTGGAAACCAAAATGACAAAAATAATACACTCAAAACCAAGCTATATCAAATCACCGCTTAATTACATTGGCGGAAAATACAAAATCTTACCCCAAATTCTACCCTTATTTCCTAAAAGAATTGATACTTTTATAGATGTGTTTTGTGGAGGTTGTAATGTAGCAATCAATGTCAATGCTAAGCGAATTTTGGCAAATGATAATTTAAGTTATCTTATCGCTCTTTTAGAATTTTTGCAACAAAATCCTTTAGAGAAAACACTGCAAGAAATAGAGCAAATCATACATTTTTATGATTTAAGCAAAGAAAATGCAGAGGGTTATAAACTTTTAAGACAGGATTATAATGCATATAAACATCCTTTAAAATTACTTGCACTTCTTGCTTTTAGTTTTAATCATCAAATACGCTTTAATAACGCACATCATTTTAATACCCCTTTTGGCAGAAATCGCTCAAGTTTTAACCCACAAATGAAAATCAATCTCATTGATTTTATACAATCCCTACAACAAATCAGTATCACATTTTCTAGCCTTGATTTTAGTGAAATTTTTAGCACTTTAGATTCTATGCAAGATAAAGAATTGTTTGTGTATTGCGACCCACCCTATCTTATCACGCAGGGCACTTATAATGATGGTAAAAGGGGTTTTAGTGGCTGGAATGAAAGCCTAGAAAAACGGCTTTTAAACTCTCTTAGCAAACTAGATTCTAAAGGCATTCTCTTTGGGCTTTCAAATGTCCTTACCCACAAAGGACAAGAAAATAAGCTTTTAAAACAATGGTTAGAGACGCATAATTTTTATATCTACACTATACAAGCACACTATACAAATGCAAATTATCAAGCAAAATATAGGGATAAACAACACACGCAAGAGGTATTCATTACAAATTACAAGGCGGATAATGCGTTTTATTGGCAATAAAGAAAAATTAGCCCCCATCATTTATGACTTTTTACAAAAACTTGGGCTTGTTAAGGCAGAAAACCAAAGCTTTTTTGATGTTTTTAGCGGCAGTGTGAGTGTTGGGAAATTCTTTAGGTATAAAGGCTTTAAAGTGTATGGTAGTGATATGCTGTATTTTTCTTATTGTTTGCAAAAAGCATATTTGGAGTATGGGATTCCAACTTTTGAAAAGCTTTTGCCACTTATAGAAAAACAATCCTTGCAAAGTCGCACTTTTTTTAACACTCCTTATGAAAAGGTGCTAAATTTTTTAAATTCTTTGCGTGGTGTGCAAGGCTTTATTGGCACACATTATGCACCCAGCCCGACAAATGCAAGAATGTATTTCACACAAGAAAACGCACAAAAAATAGATGCGATGCGTTTGCAAATAGAGCAATGGAAAAGTGAAAATCATATCAACGAGAGTGAGTATTTTATCCTCCTTGCCACGCTTTTAGAATCTGTGTCTTTATTTGCAAATGTGGCAGGTGTGTATGCAGCATTTTGTAAGAGTTGGGATAAAAGAGCTTTAAAGCCTTTTATGTTAAAGGCTATTGAGTTTTCGCAGGGCATAAGCGGGGAGTGCTTTTGCGGGGATAGCGTGAAGATTTTGCAAAGTTTTAAAAAGTCTATTGATATACTTTATCTTGACCCACCTTATAATCAAAGACAATACGCCCCAAATTATCATTTACTAGAAACCCTTGCAAGATATGATAATCCTAGCATTAAAGGCGTGGCTGGAATGCGTGAGTGGGGGGAGCAAAAAAGCCTATTTTGTAATGCAAAAACTGCTTTAATACAGCTAGAAAATATTGCAAAATTACCTTGCTATAAAAACTTAGTGTTAAGTTACAATAGCGATGGCATTATGCCAAAGGATTCTATTTTTAAGCTTTTAGAATCCTTTGGTAAAGTAAGTTTTTATGAAATTCCTTATAGGCGATTTAAAAGTAATGTTAAAGTGCAGAAAAATGGTGTATTTGAATACTTATGGGTGCTTGAAAAATTTTAATTGCAATTTGTGAAGAAATTTTTACAATTAAACAAAACACATATTAAAGGAATGCAAATCCTACCTCTCTTGACAAACACTAGGTGTCAGGCTTTATACTTTTATTGTAGAATCTTAATCGCAAGATTGCCACTAGATTTTATAAAAACCTACAAGGATACAACTATGCAAGATATAAACAACAAAGGCAAAGACATTTTCACACGGGATATAAATGGAGAGCTAATAAGTCCAGATGATAAGGATTTTTCACAGATTTTAGCCGTTATAGAAAACACGCAAAAGCTAGTCCATAAGCTAAACACACAAGCACTAGATAAAGATTCTGCAAGGGCTGTTTTTAGCGAAATTGTAGGCTATGAAGTGGATTCTAGCACTTGGATATTCCCACCCTTTTATACAGATTTTGGACGCAATATCAAGGTAGGCAAAAACTTCTTTATGAATAGCTCTTGCACTTTTATGGATAGGGGTGGGATTACAATCGGTGATGATGTGTTTATCGCCCCAAAGGTATGTCTCACCACAATCAATCACGACTTTAACCCCTATAATCGCAAGGCGACTTTTTGTAAGCCCATTGTGATAAAAGATAGGGTATGGATAGGGATAAATGCCACGATTTGCCCGGGAGTTACTATTGGAGAAAATTCAATCATTGCCGCAGGAAGCGTGGTAACTAAAGATGTCCCGCCAAATGTCATTGTCGGCGGAAATCCAGCTAAGATTCTAAAAAAGCTAGAATTATAGATTCTATACCTTTATGGGCGGGTGCAGGGCTTGGGGTGCAAAATAGATAGATTTTAGAATCTAAATGAGATGAAATTAAGCATAAACTGATAGGTATGCTTAAAAATTTAAAGGAAAAGCAATGTATAAAGTGAAAATTGAAGTGATAAAAACGCATTTTGATGAAGAGTTGGCTAAAGAATATGGCGTGGAAGGCGCGTGTCCTATACACAAAGTTGGAGAGAGCTTTATCTCGCTTGGCTTTGATAAACCGCAAGGATTTTGTGATGAGGCGTGGAAGGCGATTTATCAATATGTATTTGCACTCGCACATAGCGATAAGGACAGCGTATTTTATTTTAAAGATTGGATTAAAAAGCCCGGTGTGGCGATAAACTCGTGCAATGATGGAATCCGTCCTGTGATTTTTAAACTCACAAGGCTAGATTCTAAAGCACAGACAGATGACTTTTACAAGGAGTGAAAAGTCAAAATAGCTAGAATCTAGGATTTAACAAGTAGCCTAGACCATAAGATTTGAGAGCATATAAAGCATACCGCTATCTAAATTTGTAAGCTTTGATATAATTTTACCCTTGTATGCGAATTGTTTTTATAATACAAAATATACCAAAATGTGTGGAGAAGGACTTATGATAATTCTAATCGGTGGGGAAAGCCATACAGGCAAAACACTTCTAGCACAAAGACTGCTTGAAATGTATCACTATCCTTATATGAGTTTAGACCATTTAAAAATGGGCTTTATAAAAGGGGTGGAAAATCCGCCTTTTAGTGTTGAAGAAGATTCTAAAATCACTGCATTTTTATGGAATATCGTGCAAGGCATTATGAGACTTGCAATGAGCAAAACCTCATACTCGAGGGCGTGTATTTAACGCCAAAATAAGGAAAATGCCATAGAAAAACGCAAAGAATCTTATGTAGCTAGTAAAGAGCAGCTTATAAAAGAACATAGTGCGTTAAAAGCACAATGCAAACAATATAAACTCCCCTTTATTGAGATACAAGAAGACTATGAAAATGAAATGCAAGGGGCTATAAGCGTGATATGCCTTACGATTCAGCGTGTGGCTGGGAAAGATATTGCAAGATAATAGGGCAAATCCCCACTACTAAAAACGATAAGATTTTATTGCTTCATCTCAATATGTCGCTATGGGAAGTTAAAGGTGTGAACAAATGGCTATGAGAGGGCTCAATTTAGTTGCAAAGAGTTATTTGGCGAAAAAAGCACTTTACTTTCCACTTAACCCCTCATCAAAGATACAAAAATCACAGCTTGTTATGAGTGATTTGCAAACGCGTGAAATGTTAATTTTACATACATTTTACGCAGTCTTCTTAAGTTTTTTACAGACTTATTTTACAATTTAATACCACAAATTTACAAAAAGGATTTTTATGAGAAGACGCGATTTTTTAAAGGCAAGCTCACTTGCACTTTCTTATGTAGGCTTTTTTACAGCAGCACCAATTAACGCTTTTGGCACTTCTTTAAAGGGACAAAATTTACTAGGATTTAGGGCGATTAATGCTAGCACAAAAGATGAGGTTATCGTCCCAAGTGGCTATGAAGTTAAGCCTCTCATCAGTTTTGGCGATCCGCTTTTTAAAGACGCCACGCCTTTTGATGAAAGCAAAACCATCAACGCAAATTCTATTGCAAATATCGCAAAAACTTTCGGTGATAATACAGATGGAATGTCGCTTTTCCCACTTGATGATGAAAGAGCCATTTTGTGCGTTAATAATGAATACATTAACCCAGAGCTTCTTTTTAATGATAACGGCAAAACTATGGACGCTCAAAAGGTTGCTTATGAGCAAAATGCTATGGGTGTAAGCATTTTTGAGATTAAACAGGGTCAAAACGGCTTTGAAGTCGTGTTAGACTCCCCATACAACCGCAGAATCACAGCCCACACTCCTATGCAAATCAGTGGCGTGGCAAAAGGACATAAAAGTATGCAAACAAAGGCAGATACAAAGGGCGAACTTGCACTTGGCACAATTAATAATTGTGCTAATGGGCAAACTCCTTGGGGGACTTATCTCACCTGTGAAGAAAATTTTGATGACTTTTTTGGAAGTAGCAATGCAAACTACAAATTTACAGAAAGCGAAAAACGCTACGGACTAGGCACAAAAAGCACTTATGGCTGGGAGCTTGATTCTAGATTTGACCTTGCTAAAAATCCAAATGAACCAAATCGCTTTGGCTGGGTTGTGGAAATCGACCCTTACGATGCAAATTCTACGCCAATTAAACGCACTGCACTTGGACGCTTTAAGCACGAAAATGTAGAAATAGTCATTAGTAAAGAAGGCTATGTCATCGCTTATATGGGAGATGATGAGGCAAATGAGTTTTTATACAAATTCGTTTCAAAAAATAAATTTGATAAAAATAATCCACAAAATAACAAAAATCTTTTAGAAGAAGGAACGCTTTATGTCGCAAAATTTGAGGGGGAAAATTTAAGTGGAAAGGGAGAGTGGATAGAGCTAAGTTATGGTAAAAATGGGCTTGACGCAAAAAATGGCTTTCAGTCTCAAGCTGATGTTTTAATCAATGCCCGTCTTGCAGGAAGCGTAGTAGGTGCGACTCCTATGGACCGCCCGGAGTGGATTGCCGCTGATGAAAAAGGTGAATTTGTCTATGCTACGCTTACAAATAACAAAAAACGCGAAATTCCAAACGCCGCAAATCCACGCACTAAAAACATTTATGGGCAAATTATAAGGTGGAGTTATAGTAAAAATAATCATTTAAACACACAATTTAACTGGGATATATTCTTACTTGCCGGTAATCCTGCTAAATATCCAAATGACTTACGCAAAGGAACGAGCAATATTACTAAGGATAATATGTTTAACTCCCCTGACGGCTTGAAATTTGATAAATTTGGTCGCCTTTGGATACAAACGGACGGAGATTATTCTAATAAGGGTGATTATGAGGGAATGGGAAATAATCAAATGCTTTGTGCCAACCCTAACACAGGCGAGATTAAACGCTTTTTAACCGCTCCTATCGCGGCAGAAGTTACGGGGATAGCTTTTTCAAGTGATTATAAGACGATGTTTGTCGGTATCCAGCACCCGGGCGAAAAACTTGCACCAAGCCACTATCCAAATGGAGGAAATTCCACACCTAGAAGCACTATCGTGCAAATTCGCAAAAAAGACGGCGGCATTATAGGTAGCTAAATTTGAAAGGCTTTTTAGCCTTTCGCCACCTTAAACCCAGTCTAAATAGATATTTTTAATCTGCTTTTTTGCGATTTTTTCTTTTAAAGCGCCTATTTTTTCCTCAGGATTGTCAAAAAATCTCTCGTGCGTTTCTACCATAATGTATTCTATATTTTCATACAAATTTTTTTCAATCAAAGCGTCTAAAACATCAAATTCAGCCCCTTCAATGTCAAGCTTTACAAAGGCTATTTTGCCGTGTTTTTGAATAAGCTCTGCGATAAATTCACAAAAATCTATCATCTGCACCTCATAAGCGCTTTTTTGCTCTGCTTTTGGCATAGAAATAATGCTATTACCAGAGCTTACAAGATCTTCGTTCATATTATAAAAAATCGTTTTTTCATTTTTATGTGAGATAGCTTGCTCTTTTAAAATCAATCTTTCATTATCCTTATAAAGATTTTTCAAAAAAGCCGCTAAATAAATATTTGGTTCAAAAGCATAGCAAATTCCACCACTTGCTAAAACCACATCGCTAAAAACACCCGCATGCGCTCCGCCGTCTATGAAAACGACCTCTTCGCCTTTGCTTGAACGCAGGTAAAAATCATAAAAAATATGATGATATTTAAGACGAATTTCAGCCCTTTTTAAAAGGAGTTGGAAGTGCTTAACCCCCCCCCCCCCCACGACAGCATTTTGCAAAAGCTCAAATTGATAGTCTAAATACTTCTTAGTTTTTAAATACTTAGCAATTCTTAATTTACCAAGGTAAATTTCTCTTAAGCCATTTTCGTGCTTTATTTTGCGAAACATTTTTGCTCCTTTAGTTCTTATTTTTCACTTGTTCTAAAAGTTTGAATTTAAGCTCTTTAAGTCCCGTTTTATCAAGGCTTGAAACCCTTAAGATAAACATAGGCTTTTCATTTTGTAAAAAGTCTTCTAAATCCTTAATGTTTTCTTTAAGCTCCTTAGCAAAACCCTCCCCCAAATTCTCGCTATCAATCTTAGAAATCATCACTCCAAAAGAACGACTACTTAGCTCCTTAGAAAAGCTAAGAAGCTCTTTTTTTAAGATGATAAATTGCTCTTTTAAGCTCATTTGCCTCATCGTATCCAAAACAAAAAGCAAAAAATTCGTTCGCTCTATATGCTTTAAAAACAAAAGCCCCAAGCCCTTCCCCCCACTAGCACCCTCAATAATGCCCGGGATATCCGCCATTACAAAAGAATGATACTCATCAACCTCCACAAGCCCAAGTTTAGGGGTCAGTGTAGTGAATTCATAATTGGCAATTTCAGGCTTTGCGTTTGAAACTACGCTTATAAGAGTGGATTTACCAGCATTTGGAAAGCCTACCAAGCCCACATCTGCGATGAGTTTTAGCTCAAATCTTACTTCACAAAATTCCCCCTTAACGCCCGGCTGTGCGTAATCTGGGCGTTGATTAGTTGAGTTTTTAAAATGCGTGTTGCCAAGCCCTCCCTTACCGCCTTTTAAAAAAACTTCCCTTTGCCCCTCTTTCACTAAATCAAGCAAAATTTCACCCGTTTTTGCGTCGATGATTTGCGTTCCTTGCGGGACGATGAGTTCTAAATTTGCACCTTTTTTGCCATTTTTATTACGCCCACTTCCAGCGGCTCCATTTTCGGCACGAAGTTCTTTTTTTCCTTTAAAATTCATCAAAGTATGGGTATTATTATCACAGATGATAATCACATCACCCCCTCTGCCGCCGTCTCCTCCATCAGGTCCGCCCAAAGGCACATGCTTTTCACGGCGAAAGCTCACCGCTCCTTTGCCACCATTTCCTGAAGCAAGGCTTAATTTAACACTATCTATAAACATTGAGGCGCAACCATATCGCTACGGCACTCTATGAGAGTATGGACATTTCCGCGTGGGTTAAAGTCCCCAACGACCTTTATCCATTTAGGTTTTAACTTAGCTTTTAAAGTACTATAAATTTCATTAATGCTTACTTCGTGGCTAACATGACGATTCATAAAAGAATTGATATAAATTTTTATCGCTTTTAGCTCAACGACAAGCTTATCAGGCATATACTCCACATAAATCGTAGCAAAATCAGGATACCCACTCCTAGGACAAAGACAACAAAACTCTGGCAAAGTGATTTTAATCACATAATCATTTTGTGCCGTGTTTTCCCAAAGCTCCAAATCTTTATCGACATTAAATTCTTTAATTTCTTTCTCACCATAACGCATATTTATCCTTTGTAAATCAAAAATTATACAACAAAGAATTAAATGGTAACCAAAAGCGTGAGCCCATAGGCTCACATAGTAGTTAAACTCTCACCACCACCAAGCATATCTAAACATAAGGGCGTGAGATCTTATAGTATTAGCTGAAGAGAAAATTCCACTATATCCTAAAGAAATATCAGAATCCTTAGTCAAGTCATACGAAACTCCCCCTTGCACCACTCCATAAAGCCTAGCGATGTCAAGTTCAGCATTTAAGACATTGCTATCAAGGTGTAAGGTTCCTTTTGCGTCCTTATAGACATTAAAGATTGTTCCTAGTGCCACAGCTGTTTTAAAACGATTAATCCAAGGCGTTTCATATTTGATTGTCGCAACTGCATCGATGAAATTAAAACTTTGTGCTAGATAATGCTCTCTTGTGCCTCCTAAGTGATTAAGAGTAAAAGGCTTATTATGCATACCTAGATAGTTAAAGCCTATTTGAGGAGTGATTTTCGCATCATTGTGAAGATAATGGCTTAACCCTACTCTAGCATTTGCCCCATATCCAAATACCTTTGCAGTAGAACTAGCAGAGCCTATATAACCACGATAAGTTTTTTCTACATCTCTTTCTATATAGTCAAGCTTAGTAGTAAGATTCATAAAATAAGTTGTTAAATCATCTTCATAAAAGCTATGATTATAAGTTAAACCTGCATAGTAAGAATTCCCGTCCATTTCTATTCTTTGACCTGCGACCTTTTGGTCAGCATTTTCAAAGCCTGCATATACTCCAAAGACTCCATAATCATTTGGTAATTCTCTTTGCGTAGCGATAAGCATACCAGAGGAATTTGATTTTAATTTCCCCGTATGACTTCCTAAGTCTGCACTAAAGTTTTGATAGTAAGGAATCACAAAGGTATGATTTTTTGTATTCTCATCTCTGTGATTGGTGTGGAGTTG
Source organism: Campylobacter vulpis (assembly GCF_014217995.1). Lineage (NCBI taxonomy): Bacteria > Pseudomonadati > Campylobacterota > Epsilonproteobacteria > Campylobacterales > Campylobacteraceae > Campylobacter > Campylobacter vulpis. The sequence continues at coordinate 7,004 of NZ_CP041617.1, read as the reverse complement.
TTCTAGTTGGCTTAAGCTTTTACCATTAGCATTAACTTCACTTTCTTTACCTGAAACAAAGACTTGAGTGGTGGCTTCTCTTAGTATCCTTGAGAGATTGACATTTCTTACTCTTTGAGAATAAATGATCGATTGTGCTAGGGTTCTACCACTTAGCTCATCTCTGTTGATATTAGCTCTATACTGACCAGCTCCTCCGAAATTTTCAAAGCTATAAATGCCTGAAACTGAGTGGAGTTTATTCACATCTATGCCTTGACCATTATTGACCTTATCTCCTACGGCATTGCCGTCTTTATCTGCGATGAGGGAATAAGAATTATAAGTTTTATCCACATCTAAGCCCTTTGTGTTGATAAAGGAATCTCCTATGCTTATGTTTGCAAAATCTCCATCTACTAGTAGGGCATTTGCTTTTCTTTCTTCAGCTGTGGCGTAATCTTCTTTATTAAAATACCAAGCATTAATGTGAAGTTTGCCTCCACCCTTATTTTCTATATGGACACCACTTGCTGTTTTACCTATCTCTCCTATGGTGTGATAACCATCTGCTGCGTTTTCATCTCTTCTAAAGTCATTGATAACGGTTAAAGTTCCACCATCATTGATGATACCACTTTGAATTTTGCCTTGATTACGGATAGTGGCTGTGCCTTTGTTTTCTATGCCGTTTGCGATACTAGCTCCTGGTCTATTGTAAATGGTAATGGCATTTTTTGCTTTGTTTTGTATTTTACCATCTATGGTGCCTGAGCTGTCTATATCGCCATTGAGTGTTCCTTTTACGATGATGTCTCCTTCAACTTTTCCAGCAGTTTTTGAACCAATAGTGCCAAGGCGAATGTTTCCAGTTACATTAGCATTTTCTTGAATTTCAATACTACCTGTAATAGTCCCACTATAATTTCCAATATTACCATTAACCGTTCCATTGACCTTAATGTTTCCATTGACCTTACCATCGTAAGTTAATTTCGTATTTCCAATCCCCCCATTTAAAGTAGCACCTTGTTTTATTTCAATGTCTCCATTTATCGTTCCATCATTGACAATAGCCAAATATAAATTAGTATTAAATTTTTGCCCCCCCGTCAAAATAGCATTATTTTCTACAACAATACTCCCATTAATAGTCCCTCCATTACCTAAGGCTGCTGCACTCTCACTAGTTGAAGTAATATTACCTGTTACCTTAATGCCAGGTGTTGTTGTTCCACTACTCCCACCACTACCATTACTACCTATGATTCCATCATTCCAAACCCCTCTTCCATTAGTGATGGTTCCTTGTATGTCGATGTGATTGATTGTTGCATTTTTATTAACTAGTATGGCTCTTCTGTGTTGAGAGCTTATGCTACCATTAGATCCTAAAGTAATAGTGCCAACATTGGCATTATTATTTATATTAATCCCTTGTCCATTGTTACCACTAGCACTTAAATTTCCATTGATGCTAATCTCACTAACATTGGCATTACTATTTATATTAATCCCATGTCCATTGTTACCACTAGCACTTAAATTTCCATTGATGCTAATCTCACTAACATTGGCATTACTATTTATATTAATCCCATGATGTTGTGTGCTTAGACTTCCACCACTACCTATTGTGATAGTGCCAACGGTGCGACCATTACTTACATTGACCCCACCTCCAGTGCCAGTGCCACTTGCACTAAGATTATGATTGATAGTTAGATTTCCATTAGTGCCTGAATTTGAAGTATAAAAAATCCAGTTTTTATTTTGAACCGTTGCGTCGCTACTAGTTGTTATATTTTGACTATTTTCAGGTGAGCTACCAGGTTTATTATACACCCAGTTTGCTTGCAAGGGGCTATATAAAGCAGTGATAACGCTTAAGGCTAAGAAAGAGGGGATTAAACGACTTTTAAAACTATGAGAGTTTAAGTAACTTGGTAGATTGTGAATTCCTTGCTGATTGCAGGAGAGCATTGTGTGTCCCCCCCCCCCCCCCGCAAGAGAGTTGATAAGATGTTTTTGCATTATAGACCTTTCGTAATTAAGATAAAAATGATCGCAATTATAAAGAAAAATTAACAAAAAGTAAAGAGAAATTCAAAAAATCGTTTTTTTTTTTTTTGTGAAATGTGGATAAATGGGGGTTGAAATGTGAAGTTGTCAATAACTTCACACATCTAAATGCTTAACATCTTTTGCATGGGCTTGGATATAATCACGCCTTGGCTCAACCTCATCGCCCATAAAAAGATTAAAGGTATCGTTTGCGCGCTGGGCGTCTTCAATGGTAATTTTCAAAAGTCTTCTAATGCTAGGGTCCATAGTCGTTTCCCAAAGCTGCTCAGGGTTCATCTCGCCTAAGCCTTTGTAGCGTTGTATGTATGCACCCTTTTTGGCATTTTTCTCTACCTCATCAAGAATTTCTAAAATATCTCTTTCGAAATTTAATTCTCTCTCTTTAATCTTCGCAAAAATATAACTCGCCTCCGTGTAAAGTGGGTGAGAAAATAAATCATCATTAATGACAAGTTCCTCAAGTCCGCTTTCAGTTTGCACATAAATTCTAAGCTCGTTTTCGCTAAGGTAGGAATTTAAAATATTATGCCCTTGTTTTTCTAAAAAGGCTTTAATAATTTTAAAAAGCTCTTCATTAGAATTTTTAATGAAATCGGGATTTTCTATCAAATATCTTATGACTGAAATGACATTAAAACGCTTTTCTAGGTCTTTTAAAACAGAGCGGTAAGCAGCGACTATCTTTAAAAAGTCTTTTAAGTCGTTAAGTCCTATGCCCTCATAATTTGAATTTTCTATACCCACTTCAATCAAAAATTCGTTTAAAGCTCTTTCATCTTTAAGGTAAATTTCTCGCTTTTGTCCCTTTTTATAGCGGTAAAGTGGGGGTTGAGCTAGATAAATGTGTCCATTTGCTACAAGTTCGTTCATAAAGCGGAAGAAAAAGGTTAAAAGTAAGGTTTGTATGTGAGAGCCATCGACATCGGCGTCTGTCATAATAATGATTTTATGATAACGCAATTTTGAAAGGTCAAAGTCCTCGCCTATCCCGCAACCAAAAGCGGTAATCATATTTTGAATTTGCTCACTTTTTAAAATCTTATCAAGTCTTGCTTTTTCGACATTAAGTATCTTTCCTCTTAAAGGTAAAATCGCCTGAAAAGCTCTCTCGCGTCCCTGTTTAGCAGAGCCTCCCGCACTATCGCCCTCGACTAAGTAAATTTCACTCTCGCTTGGGTCCTTGCTTTGACAATCGGCAAGTTTTCCGGGTAGTGTGCCTATGCTTAAGCTTTCTTTTTTACGCGTGAGTTCTCTTGCTTTTTTCGCGGCTTCTCTGCCTCTAGCTGCCATTAAGGCTTTGTTCATAATCGCCTTAGCCTCGATAGGATTTTCCTCAAAATACTTTGTGAGATAATCAAAAGTAGCTTTATTCACAATAGGACGCACATAGGAGGAGCCGAGCTTACCTTTCGTTTGCCCCTCAAATTGCGGTTCAGGCACTTTTACGCTAACTATGGCGATAAGTCCCTCGCGGACATCTTCGCCTGTGATTTTATTATCCTTTTCTCTTGCACTCGCATTTGCCTCGACATAATTGGTAATCACGCGTGTAAGTCCCATTCTAAAACCTGCTTCGTGGGTTCCGCCGTCTGGGGTTTTGATATTATTCACAAAAGAAAGTAAATTTTCGTTGTAAGTATCGTTATAAAGCAAGGCAACTTCGACATTGACATTATCTTCATCTATGCTAAAAAATATAGGCTTAGTGAGGGCTTGTTTTTTATTTAAATCACTGACAAACTGCGAAATTCCTCCATCAAAGTGAAAGCTTTCACTTTTACCGATACGATTATCCTTAAAATTTATGGTGATTTTAGGATTAAGATAGGCTAATTCTCTAAAACGCTTTGCTAAAATCTCATAATCAAATTCTGTGATTTCAAAAATTTCTTCATCAGGGAAAAATTCTATACTCGTGCCTGTTTTTTTACTCTCGCCTATGATACCAAACTCACTGGCAATTTGCCCTTTAGCGAATTCTTGGCGGTAAATTTTCCCCTCTCTTTGCACGGTAGCGACAAGCTTTTTAGATAAGGCATTAACAACTGAAACACCCACGCCGTGAAGTCCGCCTGAAACCTTATAAGTATCTTGGTCGAATTTCCCCCCTGCGTGAAGAACGGTTAAAACAACGGTAAGAGTGGGGATATTTTCTGTTGGGTGCATACCTACTGGGATACCACGACCATTATCACTGACTATACAGCTACCCTCTGTGGTGATTTCTATATCAATGGTATCACAATGCCCAGCCATAGCTTCATCGATAGAATTATCCACCACTTCATAAATCATATGATGAAGTCCGCCGATGTTTGTATCTCCTATATACATACCCGGGCGTTTTCTAACCGCTTCTAAACCTTTTAAAACCTTAATATTACTTTCGCCGTAGTTTTTTTGCATATTTTTCCTTTAAATTATCATAGGCATAATGACAACTTCAAGTTCGTTTGAACTCACCACAAAGGCTAAATTCGGTTCGTTAATTTTAATTTTAAATTCATTTTCTTCTATGGAATTTAAGAAATCAAGCAAATATTTAATTTTAATGGTAAGAGAAAAATCATCTTTAACTTCAAGCTCTTTTTCAAGCTCGGTTTTTGCTTCCATATTATCAAGGCTAATGCCCTCAAAAATGATTTTGTTTTTAGTGAAATGAAGTTTCATACTTTCAGTTACAACGCTGATTTTTTTAAGTGCGTCGATGAAATCTTCTGTTTGAAGTGTGAATTCTTGTTTGAATTGTTGAGGGATAACTTTTTCATAATCTGGGAATTTATCATTAATGAGTTTAGTGAAAAATTCAAAATTCTCATTTTTAGCGATAAGTATATTTTCATCATAATAAATTTCGATTTTTTCGTAAAAAAGCTTTTGCATTTCCATAATGGCTTTTTTGGGGATACTAATATGAAATTCATTGTTATTTGTTTTATTTAATGTGTAAATAGCAAGGCGTTTAGAGTCTGAGCTTACAAAATTAATTTTATTTTCTTTAATGTCTAAGTAAGCACCATTTAAAGAATATTTTGGGTTGTTTGTGTCAATACTTGGGAGAACTTTTTTTAAAGAACGACTTAAATCACTAGAATCAATGTCAAATTTGTTTTTGTTTTCTATACTTGGAAAAGCTGGAAAATCTTCGTGATTAAACATAGGAAGTTTGTATTTTGTATTTTTTTGCCTTATAAAAAGAAAATTGTCAATGGTTTCAAGTATGATTTCTTCATTATTTAGATTTTTAATCACATCAGCGATACTTTTAGCATTTGCTGTGGCAAAGCCCGGATTTTCAATGCGAATTTTTTTGATTTTATAATTAATGCCGATTTCATAATCACTTGCTTTTATGATAAGTTTGTCTTCATTTGCTTCAAATAACAAATGAGAAGTTATTGTGCTTAAGTCTTTTTTATCGACATAAGCATTACATAAAAGAATAGCAGCTTCTAAGGTGTTTTTGTTAATGTTGATTTTCATCGTTTTCCTTTCAGTATTATCTTAAATTTTCATCATTATAATAAGTCTATTGAAAATGTGAAAAGTTCTTTTGAAAATGTATTTTATCATAGTTTTATTACATTTTAAATTTTTATAGTTTTTCACATTTTTTCACATTAACTTTGGCTTTTGATTAAAATTTTGTTTTTTAATTCCTCGATTTTATTTTTTAGATTGTGATCTTCTTCAATTATTTCATTAATTTTTTTTATATTATGTGAAATGGCTGTGTGATCTTTCATTTCAAAATATACAGCAAGTTGCGGCATAGAGAGGCTTGTAAGCTCTCTTGCTAAAAAGATAATAATGCGTCTTGCTAGAACGATGTTTTGTGTTCTTTTTGTTGATTTTATATCGCTTGTTTTGAGATTAAATTCCTTGCTAACTATGCTTAAAATGTCTTCTATGGTGATGTTTTCTTTTTTTTCTTTAATGTGATCTTTCATCATTTCTTTGGCGAATTCGAGGCTTATTTCTTGATTGATAAGTCTAGAATAGGCGTTTAAATTTGTAATCATACCTTCAATTTCTCTTATATTATCCCCCATAGCGGTGGCAAGGTAGCTGATGATTTCATTACTTAAATTGACTTCATTAAATTCACATTTTTTACGGATAATGGCGATTTTTGTTTCAAGCTGAGGCGGAGTAATATCTGCGATAATACCATTTGCAAAGCGTGATTTTAGCCTATCTGTGATGCCTTTTAGCATATTTGGAGGATTATCTGAAGTCATTATGATTTGACCTGATTGGTCGCGAATTTCATTAAAAATAAAAAAGAATTTTTCTTGAATTTTATCCGTTTTGCCTAAAAACTGCACATCATCGATGAGTAAAACATCACAATTTTGGTATTTTTCTTGGAATTTATCCATTGTTTTGTTGATGATATGAGAATTAAAATCGTTAATGAAATTTTCACTCGTAGCATAAATGACCTTTTTTCCCATTTCTAAGCATACATTTCCCACAGCTTGAAGTAAGTGTGTTTTACCAAGTCCTGTGGGACCATAGATGAAGATGGGATTGTAAAGTTTGCCAAGCTTATCTTTTTGACTTACGGCTTTGCAAGTGGCGTAGGCGTATTGATTTGACCCGCCTACGACAAAGCTATCAAAGGTAAAAGAGGGGTTTAAAATGGTGCTTTGCATTTTAATGTGAGCGATGTCTATTTTTGCGGAATTTTTACTTTTATGTGTTTGGCTTTGGATAAAAATTTTTGCCTTATTGCCACTTTGAACTTCGTAGATGTAGGCGATTTTTTCGGCATATTTGCTTTGGATAAATTTAGCTAAAAATTCATTTGGAGCATTGAAAATTAAACTATCTGCCTTACTTTGTTTTTCATTAAATTTTAAATGAGTGATGTAGTTTTGATACTCTTCCTCTCTTAAGTCTTTTTTGAGAGCATTTAAAATTTCACTTGCGTCCAT